>NZ_JADIKM010000009.1:0-10104 GCF_044904665.1 Dyella ginsengisoli | reverse complement strand
GTGGAGAGAGCTTTTGGCATTGGGCCCTCGGCGCTGACGGAGGCCATGGGCATGCTCAACCACCATTTCGCAGCAGCCGCCTGATCGGCGCAGAGCGACAGCCTACCTCTGACTGCCGCCAATCTTTGCAACAGAGCCCAGCTCGTGATGGATCGCGTCCTACGGCGGAGTTTCGGCAGCAGCACCGAGAGCTGGAACGCATAGGTTTCCAATGCGTCTGGAATCTGATCATCAAGGCTGTCCAGTAGCCAAGGCACCCAGCCGGCGAAACTCATGCAACGCAGCCGGTCCGGCTCGATGCCGCTCCGCTGGGAGAGCATCGCCAGCAGCGCCAGTGGTGGCGCGGTGTCCAGGTCATCAACCTGGCCGTGACCAAGATCGTGCTCCAGCAGCTCGGACACCTCCATGTGATAGCAAAGGGCCACGCGGTTGAGCCACGAAGACAAGGCTTCGCCTTCCCTGGGAGCCGGATGCAGTGGCCAGTGTGGCGCTGGCTTCACATCAGTTCCCGCTCGAATTGCCGCCGCCGCTCGCTGGGACCGGTGTAATCGGCCATGCTGAGCGTGCGATGGTTGATCGCTTCCTCACCGCTCTCCACGGCAGCGACGGCCGCCGCCATCAACAGGTGCGCCAGCTCGCCGATGGTGCCCTCGCTGCGCGTGAGCAGGTAGCGGGCCATATCCAGCGTGGCAATCGACGAGGGTCGCCGCAGCGGGAGCGAAGCCGCGAAGCTGGCCAGCAGTGAGCAGCAATCGTCGTTGGCCTCCCACACCGGCAGCATCATCGGCTCGAAGCGGTTTTCCAACTGGTCGTCCGAGCGGATCGCCAAGTAGGCATCGCGTGTGCCGACCCCGACCAGCGGGATGCGCAGCTCGTTGCCGAGGAAACGCAGCAGGTTGAGGAATTCCCGGCGGTTGACGCTGTTGCCGGCCAGGACGTTGTGCAATTCGTCGATCACCAGCATGCGCACGCCGACCTTGCGTAGCAGTGCCAGCGCCAATTGCTCCATTTCCGGCAGCCGTGGGCGCGGGCGCAATGGCGCGCCCATCGCGGCAAGTAGCGCGACGTAGAAGCGGATTACCGACGGTTCGGATGGCATCTGCACGACCAGTACCGGAATGTGCTCCTGGTCGGCGTCGGAGCTGGCCGGGTGGGTGCGGCGGAATTTCTCGACGATCATCGACTTGCCGTTGTTGGTTGGACCGACCAACAGCAGGTTGGGCATGCGTTGTTTGTTCGGCCACGCATACAGGGCTTCCAGCCGATTCAGCGCCTCGACTGCTCGCGGATAGCCGATCCAGCGGTCAGCGCGAAGGCGATGGATGCGTTCGTCCGCCGGAAGACGGGCCAAGCCCTGGGCCACCGGCATCAGGTGGGACAAGTCGATGATGGGATATTCTTCCACGGCTACCACTCCTCAATCTGGTCGAACGGTTTGGCAGGTGGCTGGTTGTCTGCCTGCGGGTCAGCCATGTCCGCGTCCGGTGGTGGCGTGGTTTTGAAAAGAACTGCCGTTGCCTTGAGATGCTGGCGTCGATCCGCGTCGCGCCGCGCCTTGCGCGTAGCTTTCTGCGCGGTGGACACGATTTCGCGCATCTGGCCGATCATGCGAAACAGCGCCGACTCATCCACCTGTTCGCGCCCTTGCTGCCGCAATTTCGCCAGCGCCTGTCGTTGTTCCCAGAGGGTGACAGCCGGGTGCGACAAGGTGCGGTATGGAATTTCCAGATAGTGCTGCCCCTCCGGCTCCAGCACCCAAATGCGGCTGATGTCGCGCGGGTCGCGCCGGATCAGGAACGCAGGCAAGCGGTCGCGCCGAGCTATCCACGGCTTGAGCGCATCGGCGTAGTAATGGATGTGGTCGATGACGAAGCCGGTGCGGGTCAGCGTGCGGCGGATGATGGGCAGAAAATCGACCAGAAAAGCCGTGGTGCGAGTGATGACGGTTGGCACGCCGGTCCGCGCGATAGCTTCGGCCCAGCGCGCTGCCGGCGGCTGGAGCAGGCCGTTGTGCACGGAGCCGTGGTAGGTGCCGACCGCCAATGTGAGCCAGCGCTCCAGCTCACGCAGCGTCAGGGCGGCCTTGTTTTCGGAATCGTAGTCGCCGCGCTGGTCAGGGTTGGAGAAGGTCGTCCCTGGCAATTCGTCGTGGATCATCTGCATCGCCGTGCCGATGATCCGTTCCACGATGCCGCCGTAGTGCGGCTGCCCGAGCGGGCGATAGTCAAGCCGGATGCCATGCTGCTCGCAGCCTCGGCGTAGCGCTTCGCTCTTGAACTCGGCCGCGTTGTCCAGGTAGAGCAGCCTGGGCTTGCCGCTCATCGGCCACTCCATTTCTATGTTCAGACCCTCCAGCCAGGGACGCTTGTCGCAGGCGACATGCACAAGGCACAGGCCGACCGAAACAGATGACGGCGCTTCCAGCGTGACGACCATGCCGAGCACGCAGCGGGTAAACACGTCGATGGCGATGGTCAGATACGGACGGCCAATCGGTTGCCGGTCGCGCTCGTCCACCACGATCAGGTCGATGACTGTGTGGTCGATCTGCACCTGCTCCAGCGGCGCGGAGACGGGTGGCGGAACACCACCAACACCTTGCAGGTCGCGGGCGGCATCTTGTCCTTCCCGGCGGTGAGTGACCTCGCGCGGATCGAGGCCGGCGATCCGCAGAGCCACCGTGTTGCGCGCCGGCACCCGCAGCTTTTGCAGCTTGCACGCCCGCACAACTTCGCGGTGGAACGCCGCCAAGCTACGCTTCTGCTTGGTCAGGAAGCGCTTTTGCAGTAACTCGCGGATGATTCGTTCGACCGACTCCGGCAAGCGGCCTTTACCTTTGCCACCGCTCGACTGCCCAAGAGCCAAGTCAGTGACCAGCCCCGATCCTAGCCGGGCACGGCGGATCAGGACGTAGACCTGCCGCCGGGACAGCCCCAATGCCTGGGCTGCCGCGTCGGCCGCTTCATGCCCAACCGTCTCCGACTGCGCCAACGGCCCAATGATCTCCGCGCGACGACGCGCACGCTCCCATGCCTGTTCTGGCAGGGTGGCCACGCCGTGCTCGGTAATCGGTGCGGTATCGGTCGCCATGCTCATCTCGCTTTGGTGCACACGAGTATTGAGCATAGTCGAGATTGGTGCAGACGACTCCTGATATTGGGCTGTCAGGAGCCGTATGCACACCAGGCGTTACATCCAGTCAGATGGTGCGGTCGTCTTCTGAAAACGACAGCGGCAAGCTGTCGCACAACTTAGGACTTATGCGACGTTTACAATAAATTCCTTGGCCTTGAGCCACGATGGCGCCACAATGGCGCCCATGAAAGCCGACCGCAAAGATTCGCGCTCTAGTGCGCTGGAACGTATCAATCTGCGCCTCACTCCCGAGGTGCTGAAAGCCATTGATGCCGAATGCTCGCGCCGGGCCGGCAGCGTATCGCGCAACACTTGGATTACCGAAGCCGTGACGGAACGCCTGGGGCGTCTCGCTTCGTCATCGCACCCGCAAGGTGCAGGGGGAGCCAATGGCTAATTTTTATGAATTTTTCGCCGGTGGCGGCATGGCCCGCGCTGGCCTTGGCCCCGACTGGCAATGCCTGCTCGCCAATGACTTCGACCCAAAGAAGGCGGCCAGCTACGCCGCGAATTGGGGCACCGATCATCTGCGCGTCGGCGACGTGGCCGCACTGACTACGGCCGACCTACCGGCCGGCGCTGACCTGGCTTGGGCCTCGTTCCCTTGCCAAGACCTTTCCCTAGCCGGTGCCGGTGCTGGCCTCAAAGGCGACCGCTCCGGCACTTTCTGGCCGTTCTGGCAGCTCATCAAAGCCCTGGGGGATGAAGATCGAGCGCCGCGCCTGGTGGTGCTGGAAAACGTATGCGGCGCCCTTAGCTCGCACGATGGCAAAGACTTTGCCGCGATCAGCTCGGCCCTGTCGAACAACGGCTATCGGTTCGGTGCCGTGGTCATTAACGCCGTTCATTTCCTGCCGCAGTCGCGGCCACGGCTGTTCATCATCGGCGTGCGCAAATCCTCGCCAATTCCTCGCGCCCTGGTCGCCAGCGGCCCGGAAGGGGAATGGCATCCGTCCGCGCTGGTCGAGGCTTACGGCAAGCTCTCGAAGCGTGCGCAAAGCTCTTGGGAATGGTGGCGCCTGCCGGCGCCTCCGGCCCGCACGTCGATCTTTGCCGACCTGGTGGAAGATAAGCCGCACGGCGTCACCTGGCACACGGCCGCCGAAACAAAGAAGCTGCTCGGCATGATGAACCCGCTAAACCTGGCGAAAGTTGAAGCCGCCAAGAAAGCCGGTGGCCGCCAGGTCGGCACGATCTACAAGCGCACCCGCGCCGATGGCCCGCACGGCGAGAAGGTGCAACGCGCCGAAATCCGTTTCGATGACGTGGCCGGTTGCCTGCGCACGTGTCGTTTTCAGAAGACGGCTGCACTGAACGTCAGAAGCCGACTGCACTATAGCAGCGGAGGGGTTGGATCCATCAGGCAACGACGGGCTGCTGCCGGCCAATAGCCGACAATGACGACACTGGAAATCCCCGCCTGTGAGCGTCGGCTCAGGGCGGGACAGCGTCATCCAGCTACCTGCGCCACTGACTCAGCCTTGTCCAGCCGGCCGCGCCGCACGAACAGACTGACCAGCCGTTGACGGATCGCCACCTGGAGTTCCGCCAGTTGTTCCGGCGTGATGCGAATTTCACCCGCTCGACGAGCGCAACACCGGCGCCGCCTACGCCAAGAACCGGCGAATCGAACTCAAACTCACGAACCGCTGAGCGCCGCGTCACCGCGCTGCTGCGCCAGCCAGTCGCGCGGGGCGCAGCCCATGCGCACGCGGAAGGCGCGCGCCAGAGCGTTCGGGCTGCCGTAGCCGACGCGGTCGGCCACCACCGCCACCGGCCGCCCCTGCTTGAGCAGGGTGCAACTGACGTTCATCCGCCAGTCGGCCAGATAGTCGCCCGGCGTGACGCCCACCGCGTCCTTGAACGCGGCGGCGAAGCGCGCGCGTGACATGCCCGCCTTCGCCGCCAGCGCCTCGAGCGACCACGCGGTCTGCGGCGCATCGTGCATGGCGGTTATGGCGCGCGCGAGTTTCGGGTCGGCCAGGCCCGCCAGCAGTCCGGTGGCGCCAAGCCGCCCATCCATCAGATAACGCAGCAACTGGATCAGTAGCAACTCGCACAAGCGGTCGATGGCGGCCTGCCGACCGCACTGGTCGCGCTCGGCTTCGGCAAACAGCAACTCTAGCGTCGGCCCGAGGCCGGGCAAGTCCGCCAACGGAATCAGCAGCATCGACGGCAAGGCCATGGCCAACGGATTGCCCGTCGAAGCGCCCAGGTCGACCTCCGCACACAACTGCTCAGCGGTATCGCCGGGGGCGGCGACAAAACGATGCGACGCCACGCGCGGATAAAACAGCAGGCTCGGCTCGGTAACCAGCAGATCTTCATGCACGGGCGAACGCGCCGTAATCGGGCCGCGCCGCACCAGATGGATATAGCCATGCGGCGCCGCGTAATGATGCTGCCCACAGAAGGCGCCGCTGTGAAAAACGCGCGCCGAAAGCGAGTAGTGCCGGAGCAAGCCGGCCAGTCGATCCGCCATTCCACTCTCCATATAAGACGATAGGTTACGTATTTGATACTTTACGTGCCATATCGTACCAAACAAAGGGCGATCATGCCCACGTGCTCTTGCACCTCACCCACTACGGAGATAGACATGACCCAAATCGCCCCCCTGACCATCGACACCGCTGACGCCGCTACCGCTGCCACACTCAAGGCCGTCAAAGCCAAGCTTGGCATGGTGCCGAACCTGTTCGCCACGCTGGCCCACGCGCCGGCGGCGCTCAATGGCTACCTCGGCTTGTCCGAAACGCTGGGCACCGGCCGCCTGAATGCCTCCCAGCGCGAGATCGTTGCGCTCGCTGCCGGTCAAGCCAATCGCTGCCAGTATTGCCTGAGCGCACACACCCTGATCGGCAAAGGTGCCGGACTGTCGGCAGAGGCCATCGCCGCGGCCCGCACCGGCCAGGCGGCCAACGCACTTGACGATGCAATCGCCGGCTTTGCCCGCGCGCTGGTCGAGCAACGCGGCGTGGTGTCGGCCGACGCCATGGCCAACTACCGCCGCGCGGGGCTCGACGACGGCCTGATACTGGAAGTGATCGCCAACGTCGCGCTGAACACGCTCACCAACTACACCAACCACATCGCCGACCCCACGGTGGATTTCCCCGTGGTCGCCGTCTGATCTCCATAGGCATATAAGGAGAACACGATGAAAATCGCACTCACCGGCGCTCTGCTCGCCAGCGCCCTCGTCCTGCCACTGGCCGTCACGGCCGGCGACTAAAGGCCTCGGCCGAGCACTACCGCAAGACCGGCAAGTTCTTGGACGGCGCCACGCTGGTGAAAGAGATCCGCAAGCTCGAAACCAGCGCCATGACCACTGGCAACCCTGTGGTCTGGGGTTCCGATGCGGCCGTGTGGTTCGTGATGGTCAAGGACGCCAAAGGCCGTTTCGCCAGCAACCCCTTGTGGGGCGACGGCTGGGGCTGGGCGCTGTTCAAGGCCGACGCCCCCGCCAAGAATGTCGCCGTCAGCTACGAAGCCGACTGCATGGGCTGCCATGTGCCGGCGGCCAAGGGGTCGTTTGCGGGAGGGGGCGGAATCCTACGCTAAGGCTTTGGCCAGCGATATTCTCCGGTGAGATTGATGTGTTCCCATCCGAGCGGCGAAACATGGGCCAAGAGATCGGGCGATAGCAGCTTTCCATCGCGTTTCTGGTTTGCAACGACCTCGCCGAGCTTCATGGTGTTCCAGAAGATGATGATGGCGGCGAGCAGATTCATGCCGGCGATGCGGTAATGCTGGCCTTCGGCGGAACGGTCGCGGATTTCACCGCGGCGGTGGAAGCTGATTGCCCGCTTCAGCGCATGATGAGCTTGGGGTTTGGGGAGCAGTGGAACCAAAAACCAACGTAAGGCTTAGCTAGAGTTCACCGCTGCCGAAAATAGGGGCGGTTATCCAGACTTTGTTTTACTGAACGACTTTTCTGCACTGCTTTTCATGCGTTTGGACGGCCTGGCGTCAGTGCCTGCCAGGGTTCGACAAAAGGATGGTTTTCCCGAACTAACCAGACGCCACAAGGGTTTGCGGGCAGGCGCTGGGCTTAAGTGCACTTTCTGTTCCGTTGCTCCCCAAACCCCAAAATTCGGGCTTGATTTGCGATCTGACCGGTCGAAAGAGAGAAGCTTACAAGATTAGCTCCGACGACCAAGGCGATATAACTGTCGCGAAGAGCTAATACGATGATGAATGAGAATGCAGTCAACGCTATCGAGAATGCATTCACCCTATCATAGCCAAACCGATCTATAAGTCCGCCTGCCAAAAGGGAGGCTAGGCCGCCAATGCCGCCCCAAAGCGCAAACAGACCGGTTTCTGCTAAGTCGAAGTTGAAGGGGGCCTGCGCTAGTTTGAAGCTGATTGTCGTCCAGAATGCCGAAAACGCGGCAAAAACGACGGCACCCAAAAGACAAGAAAGGCGGAGGTCTCTTTCTCTACCGAACAAGTGCAAGAGCGACGAAATAAGTGAAAGATAAGGAATAGGTTTAATTGCTGACCTTCGTCGGGGTAATATAACCGGAAGGATAACCGCTGATATCACCATTAGGATTGAAGCGATGAGGTATACGTTCCGCCATCTCAGCGAATTGGCGCCTATGCCAGCGAGCATTCGGGAAAATAGGATGCCGAGTACGAGACCGGTCTGTACCGCTGCTATTACTCGTCCTCGTCTCTCAGGCCGGGTAAGACCGGCTGCAAGCGGTAACACGATTTGGGGTACACATGTACCCATACAGATCACGAAGCTCAGAGTGGCCAGGACACCAAGAGAGGGTGAGAACGAAGCGGCAAAGAGGGCTAGCGCGACACCAGCCAGGAGGTACCTAACCAGCGACCGTGGTTCATTTCGATCCCCGAGAGGAACAACTAGAACGATGCCCAGCGCGTAACCAAGCTGAGAAACCGTCGCAATTGATCCCGCTTCTTGAGGACTGGTTCCAAATTCTGCCGCTATGGCGGGTGACGTGCTCCCCTGAAATGTGACCGATTTTGAGTAGAGTCCGACGCGAAGGAGTCGGACGGATATGAAGCGGAGCAGGTTCAGCGAAGAGCAGATCATTGCGATCTTGAAGGAGCAGGAGGCTGGGATGGCGACGGCGGACGTGTGCCGCCGCCATGGGATCAGCTCGGCGACGTTCTACAAATGGAAGTCGAAGTATGGCGGCCTGGAGGTGTCCGAGGCACGGCGACTGCGCGCACTCGAGGACGAGAACGCGAAGCTGAAGAAGCTGCTGGCCGAGGCGATGCTGGACAACGTGGTGCTGAAGGATCTAGCCACAAAAAAATGGTAACGCCCGGCGCTAAGCGGGAAGCCGTCGCTCATGCTCGTGAACACCACGGGCTGAGCGAGCGTCGGGCGTGCAACCTGGTCGGTGTGAGCCGGCGGGTGATCCGGTATCGATCGTCGCGGCCGGACGATGGTCCGCTGCGGCAGCGTCTTCGCGAACTGGCGGCGGAGCGTCGCCGGTTCGGCTATCGGCGTCTGGGCTATCTGCTGGCGCGCGAGGGCATTACGCCCAACCACAAGAAGCTGTTGCGGGTATATCGCGAAGAGAACCTGCGGGTACGCCGCCGCGGTGGCCGCAAGCGCGCCTTGGGCACTAGGGCACCGATGGTGCTGCCGGATGGACCGAACCAGCGCTGGTCGCTCGACTTCGTCTCCGATACCCTGACCTGCAGCCGGCGGTTCCGCATCCTGTGCGTGGTCGACGACTACACGCGGGAATGCCTGGCGCTGGTGGCGGACACGTCGCTCTCGGGCGTGCGGGTCGCGCGGGAGCTGACGCGGCTGATCGGCATGCGCGGCAAGCCGCATACAGTTGTCAGCGACAACGGCACCGAGCTGACCTCGTCGGCCATCCTGCGTTGGTCGCAGGAGCGGCGGGTCGAGTGGCACTACATCGCCCCGGGCAAGCCAATGCAGAACGGCTTCGTCGAGAGCTTCAACGGGCGCTTGCGCGACGAATGCCTCAACGAGACGCTGTTCACGTCGCTGCCGCATGCCCGGTTCGTGCTTGATGCCTGGCGGCATGACTACAACCACGTAAGGCCGCACTCGAAATTGGGCGGGAGAACCCCCGCCGAGAAAGCCGGTAAACCTGTCTGGGAGCATGCCCCCAGACAGGTTGCCATCACCTCAACTAACCATCATGTAGGAGCCGGACTCTACCTCTGACTGGTAACAATCAGGGGAGCACGTCACGGGCAACATGGACTGGTTGAAGTACACGTTTGCCACAGTCAATGCGGACGCGACAGCCATTAGGCTTATCGCTAATCCGCTGAGCTGATCCTCGGACCTGATATTCATGCCTTGGCACCATCAGCGACCTGAGAGTGTGGCCCCAAGACTTGTGCCGCCGCCGAAATTGCGGCGATTGCTGTGGGAACACCTGCAACAATCGCTACCTGGGTAAGAACGCCGAAAATCTGGTCTCGGGTTGCACCCGCGCGTACCGCAGTGGGGACATGAAATTTGATGACATCAATTCCCGTTGCGCCCAACGCCGCGCCGGCTGCGATGATAACGAGTTCCCGGGTTTTCAAATCCAAATCGGTGCGGCTGTATACATCGCCGAAGACCCACTCAATCACATAGCGACCAAAATCAGGCGAGCTATCCTTAAATCCATCAAGGTATGCCTCCGTGGGAATGCCGGTGACTGCGGCGAATGTAGCAGATCCCCTGGCGAAACGGTCCTTTGAGACCTCAGCAGGCAAAGCGACGCTGGAATTTACGACTGACATGCCCTATCTCCTCGTTTGCACTGCACCGTGCAGTCTCCAAAACATACATTGCACAGTGCAGTGCAGTCAAGGGCTCTGTTGCAAAAATCGTGAAGCTTGAGCATGCTTGGCGGAGATTGGACGGACGGAACGATGACGGATTTCAAGTGGCGCCATTTCCAGGGTGATGTGATCCTGTGGGCGGTGCGCTGGTATTGTCGCTATCCGATC
>NZ_JADIKM010000008.1:0-16969 GCF_044904665.1 Dyella ginsengisoli | reverse complement strand
GTCTGCGGCATCGGGCCGTCGGCGGCCGAGCACACCAGGATCGCGCCGTCCATCTGCGCCGCACCCGTGATCATGTTCTTCACGTAGTCGGCGTGGCCCGGGCAGTCCACGTGCGCGTAGTGGCGGTTCGGCGATTCGTACTCGACGTGCGCGGTCGAGATCGTGATGCCACGCGCCTTCTCTTCCGGCGCCGCGTCGATCGCGTCATACGCCTTGAATTCGCCACCGAAGCGCTCTGCGCCGATCTTCGTCAGCGCCGCCGTCAGCGTCGTCTTGCCGTGGTCCACGTGACCGATCGTGCCCACGTTGACGTGCGGCTTGGTGCGCTCGAATTTACCCTTTGCCATGACTCTAACCTCTGAAAAAAAGAACCGTAATTATAACGAAAGTTGGCCCTGTCAGGCCCTTTTGGTGACTTGCTCGGCAATCGACGCCGGCACCTCGGCGTAGTGATCGAATTCCATCGTGTAGGTGGCCCGCCCCTGGGTCTGCGATCGCAGGCTGGTGGCGTACCCGAACATCTCGCCCAGTGGCACGAGTGCATCGATCACCTTGCCGGACGTGGCGTCGCCGGAACCCCGCAGCATACCGCGACGCCGGCTGAGGTCGCCCATCACGTCACCCATATGCTCCTCGGGCGTGACCACCTCGACGCGCATCACCGGCTCCAGTAGGGCCGGGCCGGCTTTGGCGAAGCCCTCCTTGAATGCCAGCGACCCGGCGATGCGGAAAGCCATCTCGGAGGAGTCGACCTCGTGGTACGAGCCGTCGATCAGCCGAACCCTGACATCGACCACCGGAAACCCGGCCAGGGGCCCGACAGTCATCGCTTCCTGGATGCCCTTCTCGATCGAGGGGATGTATTCCTTGGGAATCGCCCCGCCGACCAGCGCATTCTGGAATTCGAACCCCCTGCCACGCTCCTGCGGAAGAATCTCGATGATCACGTGACCGAACTGGCCCTTGCCGCCGGACTGACGCACGAACCGGCCTTCCTGCCGAACCGCCTTGCGAATCGTTTCTCGGTAGGCGACCCGGGGCTTACCAACGTTCGCCTCGACCTGGAATTCGC
Organism: Dyella ginsengisoli; assembly: GCF_044904665.1. Taxonomy (NCBI): domain Bacteria; kingdom Pseudomonadati; phylum Pseudomonadota; class Gammaproteobacteria; order Lysobacterales; family Rhodanobacteraceae; genus Dyella; species Dyella ginsengisoli. The sequence goes on along the minus strand of NZ_JADIKM010000008.1, from coordinate 15,897 downwards.
GGCGCATGCGGTCAACCAGGATATCCAGGTGCAACTCCCCCATGCCGGCGATGATGGTCTGCCCGGACTCCTCGTCGATGCGCACCCGGAAAGACGGATCCTCCGCCGCCAGGCGACCGAGCGCGACGCCCATCCGCTCCTGGTCGGCCGCCGTCTTCGGCTCCACCGCCATGGCGATGACCGGTTCGGGGAAGCTCATTCGCTCGAGCGTGATCACGTGATCGCTGGCGCAGAGCGTGTCGCCGGTGGTCACGTCCTTGAGTCCGATCGCCGCGGCGATGTCTCCGGCGCGGACCTCGCGGATCTCGTCGCGCTCGTTGGCGTGCATCTGCATGATGCGTCCAATCCGCTCCTTGCGCCCTCTCACCGGGTTGTACACGGCGTCGCCGGAATTGAGCGTGCCGGAATACACGCGGAAAAACGTCAGCGCCCCGACCGTCGGATCGATCATGATCTTGAAGGCCAGCGCTGCGAAAGGCTGGTCATCGGCGGCCGTGCGCGAGTCTTCGCGATCACGCTCGTCGAGGCCCTTCACGGGCGGGCGATCGGCCGGCGACGGCAGGAACCGGATCACCGCGTCGAGCAGCGCCTGCACGCCCTTGTTCCTGAAGGCCGAGCCGCAGAACACCGGAATCAGGGAACTGGCGAGCGCTCCTGCGCGCAGCCCGGCCAACACTTCCTCCTCGCTCAGGTCACCCTGCTCGAGGTACTTGTCCATAAGCGCATCGGAGGTCTCGGCCGCCGACTCGATCATGAAGCTGCGCGCGCGGCGCGCGGACTCCAGCAAGTCCTCGGGAATGTCCCGGTATTCGAACTTCATGCCCTGGGATTCATCGTCCCAGTAGATCGCCTTCATCTTGATGAGGTCGACGACGCCCTCGAAATCGTCTTCGGCACCAATCGGCACCTGCATCGGCACCGGGTTGGCGCCAAGACGCAGCTTGAGTTGCGCGACGACCTTGTCGAAATCTGCGCCCGCCCGATCCATCTTGTTGATGAAGGCCAGGCGCGGCACGGAGTACTTGTTGGCCTGTCGCCAGACCGTCTCGGACTGCGACTGCACGCCGCCAACGGCACACAAGACAAACACCGCACCATCGAGCACGCGCAAGGAGCGCTCCACCTCGATGGTGAAGTCGACGTGACCGGGGGTATCGATGATGTTGAAGCGATGCTCGGGCAGCGAGCGATCCATGCCCTTCCAGAAGGCCGTGGTCGCCGCGGAGGTAATGGTGATCCCCCGCTCCTGCTCCTGCTCCATCCAGTCCATCGTGGCCGCGCCATCGTGCACTTCACCGATCTTGCGGCTCACCCCGGTGTAGAACAGGATTCGCTCGGTGGTCGTGGTCTTTCCAGCATCGATGTGGGCCATGATGCCGAAGTTGCGATAGCGCTCGATCGGGGTCGTGCGTGCCACGATGCTGACCTCTGAAATGCGAGAAGGCAGTGGACGAGCCTTGGGCCCGCCCACTGCCTTGCTAGTCACACTTACCAGCGGTAGTGCGAGAACGCCTTGTTGGCTTCCGCCATGCGGTGCGTTTCTTCGCGCTTCTTGATCGCGCCACCGCGATTCTCGGAAGCTTCCAGCAGCTCGGCAGCCAGCTTGCGCGGCATCGAGGTCTCGCCGCGCTTGCGCGCCGCGTCGATCGCCCAGCGCATGGCCAGCGCCATGCGGCGACCGGGACGGACTTCGACCGGCACCTGATAGGTGGCACCGCCCACGCGGCGGGACTTCACCTCGACCGCCGGAGCGATGTTGTTCAGTGCCTTCTCGACCAGAGCCACCGGCTCCGGATTCTTTTCGCCCAGCTGGGTGAGCGCGCCGTACACGATGCTCTCGGCGACGGACTTCTTGCCGCTCTTCATCACCATGTTGATGAAGCGGGCAATCAGCTGGCTGCCGTGCTTGGGATCCGGCAGGACCAGACGGGCGGGATGTGAACCTTTACGCGACATGTTGGGTGTCCTTGACTCTTATTTCTTCGGGCGCTTGGCGCCGTACTTGGAGCGCGACTGGCGGCGCTTGGTCACGCCGGCGCAGTCGAGGCTGCCGCGCACGGTGTGGTAACGGACGCCCGGGAGGTCCTTGACGCGGCCGCCGCGGATGAGCACCACCGAGTGCTCCTGCAGGTTGTGGCCTTCGCCACCGATGTAGCTGATGACCTCGTAGCCGTTGGTCAGGCGCACCTTGGCGACCTTGCGCAACGCCGAGTTCGGCTTCTTCGGGGTGGTCGTGTACACGCGCGTGCAGACGCCACGGCGCTGCGGGCTGCTCTGCAGGGCCGGCGAAGCGCTCTTGTAGCTCTTCGGGCTGCGGGATTTGCGCACCAACTGATTGACTGTCGTCATGCGGAACTGTTCCTGAGAAACATAAAGGCAGACCGATACGTTCGGCCTGCCAAGAAGCGGAAATTTAACATGGGCCATCTGCACAGGGCAAACGGACACCGCGCATCCATGACCCGAACACGAGGCGCCTCCGTGCGCCTCATTTCGTATGTCAACGAGTGAAGCCCGCGAGGGACTTACTCGACACCACCGTCACTGACCGGCGCTTCTGCGAAGGAGTGGGTCGAACCGGAAAGGGTTTCCAGCTCCGAGGCGGTGAGACCGCCTTGGCGACGACGCTGCGCGTGGTACGCCAGACCCGTACCTGCCGGAATCAGACGGCCGACAATAACATTTTCCTTCAGGCCACGCAAGGTGTCGCGGGTGCCACGGACCGCCGCCTCGGTGAGGACGCGGGTGGTCTCCTGGAACGATGCGGCCGAGATGAACGACTCGGTCGCCAGCGACGCCTTGGTGATGCCCAGCAGCACCGATTCGTACTCGGCCGGACGCTCGCCACGGGCGACCGCACGATCGTTTTCCTCGTTGATGCGCACGCGCTCCACCTGCTCGCCGCGCAGGTAGTGGCTGTCGCCCGGCTCGGTGATCTCGACCTTGCGCAGCATCTGGCGAATGATCGCTTCAATGTGCTTGTCGTTGATCTTCACGCCCTGCAGGCGATAGACGTCCTGGATCTCCTTGACCAGGTACGAGGCCAGCGGCTCCACGCCCAGCAGGCGCAGGATGTCGTGCGGGCTCGGCTCGCCGTCGACGATGGTCTCGCCCTTCTCCACGTGCTCGCCCTCGAACACGATGACCTGACGCCACTTGGGAATCAGCTCCTCGTGCTCGTTGCCGTCCACGTCCTTGATGATCAGGCGCTGCTTGCCCTTGGTGTCCTTGCCGAAGCTGACGATGCCCGAACGCTCGGCCAGGATCGCCGGCTCCTTCGGCTTGCGCGCCTCGAACAGGTCGGCGACTCGGGGCAGACCACCGGTGATGTCGCGGGTCTTGGAGGTTTCCTGCGGGATACGTGCCACCACGTCGCCCACGCCCACTTCCGCACCGTTCTGGATCGACACGATCGCACCGGCCGGCAGGAAGTACTGCGCAGCAATGTCGGTGCCCGGCAGCTTGAGCTCGCGGCCCTTGCTGTCTTCCAGGCGCACGATCGGGCGCAGATCCTTCGCCTGCGTACCGCGGCGCTTCGGATCGGTCACCACCGCCGACTCCAGGCCGGTCAGTTCGTCGGTCTGGCTCTGCACGGTGACGCCATCGATGAAATCGATGAAGCGCACGGTACCGGCCACTTCCGACACGATCGGGTGGGTATGCGGATCCCAGTTGGCCACGGTCTGGCCGGCCTTCACCGCCGCGCCGTCCTTGACCGCGATGGTCGCGCCGTAAGGCACCTTGTAGCGCTCGCGCTCTCGGCCGTTGGCGTCGATCACCGACACTTCGCCGGAGCGCGACACCGCCACCAGGTGACCCTGATTGTGCTGCACGGTCTTGAGGTTGTTGAACTTCAGCGTGCCGGTGGTCTTCACCGAAACGTTGTCCACGGCGGCCGCACGCGACGCGGCACCACCGATATGGAAGGTACGCATGGTCAGCTGGGTACCCGGCTCACCGATCGACTGCGCTGCGACCACGCCGACCGCCTCACCCATGTTGACAAGGTGACCACGCGCCAGATCGCGGCCGTAGCACAGGGCGCAGACGCCGTGGCTGGCTTCGCAGGTGATCGGCGAACGCACCTTGATCGACTGCACGCCAGCCTTGTCGAGCTTCTCGACCAGGGCCTCGTCCAGCAGGGTATCGCGGGTGACGATGGCCTCGTCGTCATCGCCAGGGGCGTAGACGTCCTCGACCACCACGCGACCCAGCACGCGATCGCGCAACGGCTCGACCACGTCGCCGCCCTCCACGATCGGCTGCATGATCACGCCTTCCTCGGTGCCGCAATCGGTCGAGGTGATCACCACGTCCTGCGCCACGTCGACCAGTCGACGGGTCAGGTAACCGGAGTTCGCGGTCTTCAGCGCCGTATCCGCCAGGCCCTTGCGGGCGCCATGGGTGGAGTTGAAGTACTGCAGCACGTTCAGGCCTTCGCGGAAGTTGGCCTTGATCGGGGTCTCGATGATCGAGCCGTCCGGACGTGCCATCAGGCCGCGCATGCCGGCCAACTGGCGAATCTGCGCCACCGAACCACGGGCGCCGGAGTCGGCCATGATGTACAGCGAGTTCATCGACTTCTGATTGACCATCTTGCCGTCGGCATCCTTCACCTTCTCGGTGCCGATGCCGTCGATCATCGCCTTGGCGACCAGTTCGTTGGTGCGCGACCAGATGTCGACCACCTTGTTGTAGCGCTCACCGGCGGTCACCAGGCCCGACTGGTACTGCTCCTGGATCTCGACCACTTCCTTCTCGGCCTCTTCCAGGATCGGCTTCTTCTCGGCCGGGATGATCATGTCATCGATGCCGATGGAGATGCCGGCGCGGGTCGCGAAGCGGAAGCCGGTGTACATCAGCTTGTCCGCGAACACCACGGTTTCCTTCAAGCCCAGCAGGCGGTAGCTGGAGTTGATCAGGCGCGAGATGGCCTTCTTGGTCAGCTCGGTGTTGGCCAGCGCGAACGGCAGGCCTTCCGGCAGGATCTCAGCCAGCAGCGAGCGGCCTACGGTGGTCTCGACCAGCGAGGTTGTGGTGGTGCGCGCGCCCTCGTCGTCCACGTGCACCTGCTTCAGGCGCACCTTGACCTTGGCGTGCAGCTCGACCGCACGGTTCTCGTAGGCGCGGCGCACTTCGCCCAGCCCGGAGAACACCATGCCCGAACCCTTCACGTTCACCAGCTCGCGGGTCATGTAGTACAGGCCCAACACCACGTCCTGGGTCGGCACGATGATCGGCTCGCCGTTGGCGGGCGACAGGATGTTGTTCGACGACATCATCAGGGCGCGCGCTTCCAGCTGCGCCTCGATCGACAGCGGCACGTGCACGGCCATCTGGTCGCCGTCGAAGTCGGCGTTGAACGCGGTACAGACCAGCGGATGCAGCTGGATCGCCTTGCCCTCGATCAGCACCGGCTCGAACGCCTGGATGCCCAGGCGGTGCAGGGTCGGCGCGCGGTTCAGCAGCACCGGATGCTCGCGGATCACGTCCTCGAGGATGTCCCACACCTGGCCTTCCTCGCGCTCGACGAGCTTCTTGGCGGCCTTGATGGTGGTCGCTTCGCCGCGTGCCTGCAGCTTGGCGAAGATGAAGGGCTTGAACAACTCCAGCGCCATCTTCTTGGGCAGACCGCACTGGTGCAGGCGCAGCGTCGGACCGACCACGATCACCGAACGACCGGAGTAGTCCACGCGCTTGCCGAGCAGGTTCTGGCGGAACCGGCCCTGCTTGCCCTTGATCATGTCGGCCAGCGACTTCAGCGCGCGCTTGTTGGTGCCGGTGATGGCACGGCCGCGGCGGCCGTTGTCGAGCAGCGCATCGACCGACTCCTGCAGCATGCGCTTCTCGTTGCGCACGATGATGTCCGGCGCATTGAGCTCGAGCAGGCGCTTGAGGCGGTTGTTGCGGTTGATGACGCGGCGGTACAGGTCATTCAGGTCGGAGGTGGCGAAGCGGCCACCGTCCAACGGCACCAGCGGACGCAGGTCCGGCGGCAGCACCGGCAGCACGGTCAGCACCATCCACTCCGGCTTGTTGCCGGACTCGAGGAACGCCTCGATCAGCTTGACGCGCTTGGTCAGGCGCTTGAGCTTGGTCTCGGAGTTGGTCGAGGCGATCTCTTCCTTCAGGCGGATGACTTCGCCCGGCAGGTCGAGCGACTTCAGCAGCTCGTAGACGGCCTCGGCTCCCATGCGGGCGTCGAACTCGTCACCGTGCTCCTCGACCGCTTCGAGGTACTGGTCCTCGCTGAGCAGCTGGCCGCGCTCAAGCGCAGTCAGGCCCGGATCGATCACCACGAAGGCCTCGAAGTACAGGATGCGCTCGATGTCGCGCAGGGTCATGTCCAGCATCAGGCCGATGCGCGACGGCAGCGACTTGAGGAACCAGATGTGCGCCGTCGGGCTGGCCAGCTCGATGTGGCCCATGCGCTCGCGACGGACCTTGGCCAGGGTGACCTCGGTGCCGCACTTCTCGCAGACCACGCCGCGGTGCTTCATGCGCTTGTACTTGCCGCACAGGCACTCGTAATCCTTCACCGGACCGAAGATGGCGGCGCAGAACAGGCCGTCACGCTCGGGCTTGAAGGTGCGGTAGTTGATCGTCTCGGGCTTCTTCACTTCACCGAAGGACCACGAGCGGATCAGCTCCGGCGAAGCCAGCGCGATCTTGATCGCGTCGAAATCCGGCGTCGCGCGCTGCTGATTGAACAGATTGAGCAAATCTTTCATTGCATAAGCTCCTGTAACCCGTCGGTTACTTGATCTCTTCCAGGTCGATGTCGATACCGAGCGAACGGATTTCCTTCACAAGCACGTTGAAGGACTCCGGCATGCCCGCCGTCATCTCGTGGTTGCCGTCGACGATGTTCTTGTACATCTGGTTGCGGCCCTGCACGTCATCGGACTTCACCGTCAGCATTTCCTGCAGGGTGTAAGCCGCGCCGTAGGCTTCCAGCGCCCAGACTTCCATCTCACCGAAGCGCTGGCCGCCGAACTGCGCCTTGCCGCCCAGCGGCTGCTGGGTGACGAGCGAGTACGGACCGGTGGAGCGTGCGTGCATCTTGTCGTCGACCAGGTGGTTGAGCTTCAGGTAGTGCATGTAGCCCACGGTGACCGGACGATCGAACGCCTCGCCGGTGCGGCCGTCGAACAGCGTGGTCTGGCCCGACTCGGGCAGATCCGCCAGCTTCAGCATCGCCTTGATCTCGGACTCCTCGGCGCCGTCGAACACCGGCGTCGCCATCGGCACGCCTTCCTGCAGATTGGTCGCCAGAGTCAGGATTTCCTGATCGGTGAGCGACTTCAGGTCGACGTGCTGCACGGCACCGGAGACGTGGTGGTTGTAGATCTGGTCGAGGAACTCGCGGATCTTCGCCACCTTCTCGCGCGCTTCGAGCATCTTCTGGATCTTCTTGCCCAGGCCCTTGGCGGCCCAGCCCAGATGGACTTCCAGAATCTGGCCGATGTTCATGCGCGAGGGCACGCCCAGCGGGTTCAGGCAGATGTCGACCGAGGTGCCGTCCGCCATGTATGGCATGTCTTCCACCGGCACCACATTCGACACCACACCCTTGTTGCCGTGGCGACCAGCCATCTTGTCGCCCGGCTGGATGCGGCGCTTCACGGCCAGGAACACCTTGACCATCTTCAGCACGCCCGGAGCAAGGTCATCACCCTGGGTGATCTTGCCCTGCTTCTCCTTGAAGCGCTTGTCGAACTCTTCCTTGTGGCGCTTGATCTGGTCGGCGGCGCGCTCGAGGAACTCGGTGACGTCCTCGTCCTTCACGTTGATCTTGAACCAGTCGTCCTTCTTCAGGCCGTCCAGGTAGGCGTCGGTGATCTCGGTGCCGCGCTTGAGGCCGCCCGGACCGCTCATCGCGGACTTGCCGACGAGCTGGGTGCGCATGCGGTTGTAGATGGCGCCCTCGAGGATGCGGAACTGGTCGTCAAGGTCCTTGCGGATCCGCTTGATCTCCATTTCCTCGATCTGCTTGGCGCGCTTGTCCTTCTCGATGCCGTCGCGGGTGAACACCTGCACGTCGATGACGGTGCCGTCCATGCCCGGCGGCACGCGCAGCGAGCTGTCCTTCACGTCGGACGCCTTCTCGCCGAAGATCGCGCGCAGCAGCTTCTCTTCCGGCGTGAGCTGGCTCTCGCCCTTCGGCGTGACCTTGCCGACCATGATGTCGCCGGCCTTCACTTCCGCGCCGATGTACACGATGCCGGACTCGTCCAGACGCGCCAGCGCCTGCTCGCCCACGTTCGGGATGTCGGCGGTGATTTCCTCGGCGCCCAGCTTGGTGTCACGCGCGATGCACGACAGCTCCTCGATGTGGATCGAGGTGTAGCGGTCTTCCTGCACGACACGCTCGGAGAGCAGGATCGAGTCTTCGAAGTTGTAGCCGTTCCACGGCATGAAGGCGATCAGCATGTTCTGGCCGAGCGCGAGCTCGCCCAGGTCGGTCGACGAACCGTCGGCCAGCGTGTCGCCCTTGGCCACCACGTCACCCACATTCACCAGCGGGCGCTGGTTGAGGTTGGTGTTCTGGTTGGAGCGGGTGTACTTGGTCAGCGTGTAGATGTCGACGCCGGCGTCGTTGTCGCCGACTTCTTCCTCGTTCACGCGCACCACGATGCGCGCCGCGTCGACCTGCTCGATCTCGCCGCCGCGCTTGGCGGTGACGATGACGCCGGAGTCGCGCGCCACGGCGCGCTCGATGCCGGTGCCCACCAGCGGAGTCTGCGAACGCAGCGTCGGCACGGCCTGGCGCTGCATGTTGGCACCCATCAATGCGCGGTTCGCGTCATCGTGCTCGAGGAACGGCACCAGCGCCGCCGCGACCGACACGGTCTGCATCGGCGAGACGTCCATGTAATCGACCTCGGACGCCGGACGCAGCTCGGATTCGCCGCGGAAACGGCAGGACACGAAGTCCTCGATGAACGCGCCGTGCTTGTCCAGCGGCGAGTTCGCCTGGGCGATCACGTGGTCGCCTTCCTCGATCGCCGAGAGGTAATCGACCTTGTCGGTGACCTTGCCGCCCTCGACCTTGCGGTACGGCGTCTCGAGGAAGCCGTACGAGTTGGTGCGCGCGTACACGGCCAGCGAGTTGATCAGGCCGATGTTCGGGCCTTCCGGCGTTTCGATGGTGCAGACGCGGCCGTAGTGGGTCGGATGCACGTCGCGCACCTCGAAGCCGGCGCGCTCGCGGGTCAGGCCGCCCGGTCCAAGCGCCGACACGCGGCGCTTGTGGGTCACCTCGGACAGCGGGTTGTTCTGATCCATGAACTGCGACAGCTGCGACGAACCAAAGAACTCCTTCACCGCCGCCGCGACCGGCTTGGCGTTGATCAGGTCCTGCGGGGTCAGGCCATCCGACTCGGCCAGGCTCAGGCGCTCGCGCACGGCGCGCTCGACGCGCACCAGGCCGATGCGGAAGGTGTTCTCCGCCATCTCGCCGACCGAACGCACGCGGCGGTTGCCCAGGTGGTCGATGTCGTCGACGGTGCCGTGACCGTTCTTGATGTCGATCAGCACCTTGAGCACGTCAAGGATGTCGGACGACTCGCCCAGCGACTTGACCAGCTCCTGCGACGCCTCTTCCTTGCGCTCGGCGAAGTACTTGTGGTCGTACAGCACGCCCGGGCCGAGGATGTCCTGGCGACCCACGCGACGGTTGAACTTCATCCGGCCGACGCCCGACAGGTCGTAGCGATCGAAGGTGAAGAACAAGTTGAAGAACAGGTTCTGCGCGGCGTCCTTGGTCGGCGGCTCGCCCGGACGCATCATGCGGTAGATCTCCACCAGCGCCTCGAGCGGCGTCTTGGTGTTGTCGATGCGCAGGGTGTGCGAGATGTAGGCGCCGCGGTCGAGGTCATTCACGTACAGCGTCGGCAGCGTCTCGATACCGGCCTTGCGGAAGGCCTCCAGCTGCTCGGCGGTGATCTCGTCGTTGGCCGAAGCCAGCAGCTCGCCGGTCTTCGGATCCACCACGTCGATCGCCAGGATGCGGCCGACCGGGTAGTCGTCCGGCACTTCCAGCGCGGTGATGTTCTCGGCCGCCAGCTGGCGCACGTGGCGCGCGGTGATGCGCTTGCCGGCTTCCACCAGCACCTTGTCGCCGACCATCAGGTCGAAGGTCAGGGTTTCGCCGCGCAGTCGCTCGGCGACGAGCTCCAACGTGGTGCCGCCCTTCTTGCCGAGGTGGAACACGTTGTGCTCGAAGAAGATGCCCAGCATCTCCTCGTTGGTGTAGCCCAGCGCGCGCAGCAGCACCGTGACCGGCAACTTGCGGCGACGGTCGATGCGGGTGAACAAGGCGTCCTTCGGGTCGAACTCGAAGTCCAGCCAGGAGCCGCGGTAAGGAATCACGCGCGCCGAGAACAGCAGCTTGCCCGAGCTGTGCGTCTTGCCGCGGTCGTGATCGAAGAACACGCCCGGCGAACGATGCAGCTGCGAGACGATGACGCGCTCGGTGCCGTTGATGATGAAGGTGCCGGTGTCGGTCATGAGCGGGATCTCGCCCATGTAGACCTCCTGCTCCTTGACGTACTTGACGGCCTTCTTCGACGCCGGGCTGTCCTTGTCGTAGATGACCAGGCGCACGGTCACGCGCAGCGGCGCGCCGAACGTCATGCCGCGGTTGCGGCACTCGCGCTCGTCGAACGCCGGCTCGCCCAGGCGGTAATCCACGTACTCCAGCGCCGCATTGCCGGAGTAGCTGGTGATCGGAAACACCGACTTGAGGGCCGCATGCAGACCCTTCTCCTCGCGCTGCTTGGGCGCAACATGCTCCTGCAGGAACTCACGGTAGGAGTCGGTCTGGATCGTCAGCAGGTTGGGCACGCCCAGCACGGGCGGACGCTTGCCGAAATCCTTGCGGATGCGCTTCTTCTCGGTAAACGAGTAGGTCATGGTCGGTGACGCCTCGGTTCGCAGTGGCGCCGGTGGTGCACACACCGGCTGAATGATGAAAAGCGGTGACGCTCCGGCTGGCCGTGCGGGCCCGACGGGACATCAAAAAGACAGGAGTCAGAGGTCGGCCCGCGGCCTCTCATTACTGCCTTCCCGGATGACGCGGTACAGCGGTGAAACCGGCCGTCGAACTGCAACAGGCCTTGCAACAGGCGAAGCCCGGGGGCTTTCGCCCCCAGGCTTGCGTGACGCTAGATCAGACTGATGGCGCGCAAGAGCGCCAATTACTTCAGTTCGACCGTGGCGCCGGCAGCTTCCAGATCCTTCTTGAACTTGGCAGCGTCATCCTTCGATGCCGCTTCCTTCACCACACCACCCGCCTCGGTGAGGTCCTTCGCTTCCTTCAGGCCCAGGCCGGTGATGGCGCGGACCGCCTTGATCACGTCGACCTTCTTGTCGCCAGCGCTCTTCAGGATCACGTCGAACTCGGTCTGCTCTTCAGCAGCCGGGCCGGCAGCAGCCGGGCCGGCGGCCATCATGACCGGGGCAGCGGCGGTGACGCCAAACTTCTCTTCGATGGCCTTCACCAGGTCCATCACTTCCATCAGCGACTTGGCGGCGACGGCTTCAACGATCTGTTCGTTGGTCAGGGACATTTTGAATTACCTCTGGAAATAAAATCGGTTTGAAAAGGCGTCGAGCTTAAGCGGCGGTTTCGGCGTCGGCGGGCGCGGCGGCGGCATCGCCACCACCCTGCTGGTCCGCCACGGCCTTGACGACGCGGGCGAACATCGAAGCCGGCTCGGCCAGCACGCGGGCGAGCATGCCCAGTGCCTGCTCCAGGGTCGGCAGCGAGGCCAGCACTTCGACGTGCTCGGCCGGGTACAGCTTGCCTTCCACGGAAACGACCTTCGCCTTCAGCTTGTCGTTGCCCTTGGCGAATTCCTTGATCAGGCGCCCGGCAGCACCGGGTTCCTCAGTCGAGAACGCATACAGCAGCGGACCGGTGAGGACGTCCTTGACGACCTCGAAGTCGGTGCCGACCACGGCGCGCGACGCCAGCGTGTTCTTGACAACTTTCAAGAAAACGCCGGTTTCGCGAGCCTTGCGGCGCATCGCAGTCATCTGCGCGACCGTGGTGCCTGCGTACTCGGCTGCAACCAAGGAGTGGGCCTTGGCGGCGACTTCTGCCAGCTCGGCGACTACTTCTTGCTTCTGGGACAGATTGAGAGCCATTGCACTCCTCCAAATGAACTCCGCTCACGGCTCCTGCCGCTTGCGGTCCTGGGCGACGCCATCCGTGACGTCGGGGACCCGATGGGTCCCGGGTGGTGGCCTTTCCAGAAAACGATTCCAGAAGGGGCAGCACCATCTGCGCAGGCCGAACTCCCGAGGGACTTCGATTAAGCGGCCCCGCTTGCGACGACGGCGATTCCCTGCCAGCACGAGCTCCCTGCCCGTCGTCGTCACGCGCCGAACGCGCCTGCGGTCTTTGACGGCGGCCCCGGCCAAGACCGGGGCTACCTTCAAAAACTGCCTGCCCGGCCCGAAGGCCGACAGGACTTGAACTTGCTTACTTCGCCGCGATGGTCAGCGACGAGGTGTCGACCGGCACGCCCACGCCCATCGTGCTCGACAGGGCGACCTTCTGCAGGTACTGGCCCTTGGCCGAGGACGGCTTCGCCTTCAGCAGGTCGGCGATCAGCATGTTGAGGTTGTCCGCGAGCTGGGACGCCTCGAAGCTGGCCTTGCCGATGGTGGCGTGGATGATGCCCGCCTTGTCGTTGCGGAACTTGACCTGGCCGGCCTTGGCGTTCTTCACCGCGGTGGCGACGTCGGCGGTGACCGAGCCGTCCTTCGGGTTCGGCATCAGGCCGCGCGGGCCGAGCAGCTGGCCCAGCTTGCCGACCACGCGCATCGCGTCCGGCGTGGCGATGACGCGACCGAAGTCGAGGTCGCCCGCCTGCATGCGCTCGGCCAGGTCATCCATGCCGACCGCGTCGGCACCGGCGGCCTTGGCAGCCTCGGCCTTCTCACCAGCCGGCACGAACACGGCGACCTTGACGGTCTTGCCGGTGCCGTGCGGCAGCAGCGAGGAGCCGCGCACGCCCTGGTCGGACTTCTTCGCGTCGATCCCGAGGCGCACGGCCACGTCGACCGACTCGGCGAACTTCGCCTTGGCGTTGTCCTTGATGATCTTCAATGCGTCGTCCAGGGCATACACCTTGCCCGGCTGCACCGCGGCCTGGGCCGCCTTCATACGCTTCGTCAGCTTTGCCATGTCTTAGCCCTCCACTACCAGGCCCATGGAACGGGCACTACCGGCGATCGTACGAACCGCCGCATCCAGATCGGCTGCCGTCAGATCGGCATCCTTCTGCTTGGCGATCTCTTCCAACTGGGCGCGGGTCACCTTACCCACCTTGTCGGTGTTCGGCTTGGGCGAACCCTTCGGCGTGTTGGTGAGCTTCTTCAGCCAGTAGGTGGCGGGGGAGGTCTTCATCACGAAGGTGAAGCTGCGATCCGAGTACGCGGTGATGACCACCGGCACTGGAGCACCCTGCTCCATCTTCTGCGTGGCGGCGTTGAACGCCTTGCAGAATTCCATGATGTTCAGGCCGCGCTGACCGAGCGCGGGACCGACGGGCGGCGACGGATTGGCCTGACCGGCCTTGACCTGAAGCTTGATGTAGCCAGTAACTTTCTTTGCCATGGGATTTTCCTCGCGAGTGCAGGCGCCTTGCGGCTCCTCGCAGCATGTCGTTCCTTGACGATGGAATACCCGCTGTCCGGCGGGCATCTGAAAACGCGGACGCGCAGGGACTGGAAAGCCCCGGCGTGAACCGCGTAGTTTAGAGATTGATCACGTTTTAAGCAAGCGACGCGCCAACAAGGCGCCATAAGCCAGCCAGAAGTGCCCCGAGAGGAAGGCGACGCATCCGCGGCAGCGAATGCGCCAGGCCGATCAGGCCTTTTCCACCTGCCCGAATTCGAGCTCTACCGGCGTCGAACGACCGAAAATCAGCACGGCCACGCGCAGGCGGCTCTTTTCGTAGTTGACCTCTTCGACGACCCCGTTGAAGTCGTTGAACGGACCCTCGGTGACGCGGACCATCTCGCCCGGCTCGAACAACACCTTGGGACGCGGCTTCTCCACGCCCTCACGGACACGGCTGAGGATGGCGTCTGCCTCGCTGTCGCGGATCGGCAGCGGCTTGTCGGCGGTACCGCCGATGAAACCCATCACCTTCGGGGTTTCCTTCACCAGATGCCAGCATTCGTCATCGATGCGCGGCCCTTTGCCCTCGGTGTTGGTCTCGATCTGCACGAGCACGTAACCGGGAAAGAACTTGCGCTCGCTGCGGCGCTTCTGGCCGGCGCGCATCTCGATGACCTCTTCGGTCGGCACCAGCACTTCGCCGAACTTCTCCTCCATGCCGGCGCGCTTGATGCGCTCGTCGAGCGCCCGTTTCACCTGATTCTCGAAGCCCGAATAGGCGTGCACCACATACCAACGCTTGCTCATGCCCACACCTCACGAACCCAGCTTGAGCAGCCAGTCGAGCACGACCGACTTAAGGATCAGGTCAATCAGACCCAACAGGAGCGACAGCACGACGACCACCAGGATGATGACCGCCGTGGTCTTGACCGTCTCGTCGCGCGTAGGCCACACGACCTTGCGCAACTCGAACTGCGACTCGGCCACGAAACCCTTGACGCGGCGGCCCGGCGCGGTGAACGCGGCAATGGCCAGGGCGGCAACGATCGCCGCGATGACGCCAAGCACGAGTACCGACTGCGGCACGCTGCCGTCATTGTCATACCAGGAGTACGCAACGATGCCGGCGACGAGCACCAGCCCGGCCAGCACCAACTTGCCAATGTCTCCGGCGCTCGTGCCCCGGGATTGTTCTGCCTTGGTATTCATGCGCACCCGACGGATGCGGCGACGACCGTCATGGCGACCGATCCCGCGCTATCCGCCATCGCTCCTCGCAAAGATGGCACGCCAGGAGGGACTCGAACCCCCAACCTGCGGTTTTGGAGACCGCTGCTCTGCCAATTGAGCTACTGGCGTACTGAAGTTCAAAAACGAGCAAAGCCGCACGCTTTGCCAACTGCAGGGCGGCGCCTTTCGCGCCTGAAAGGAGAGGGTCGGCATGGCCGCCCTCACCTTCCCACCCGGCAGTCAGCCCAGCGGGCGACTTGCCACTTTACTGCTTACTTGATGACCTTGGCCACCACGCCGGCGCCGACGGTGCGGCCGCCTTCGCGGATCGCGAAGCGCAGGCCTTCGTCCATCGCGATCGGGTGGATCAGGCTCACCACCATCTTCACGTTGTCGCCCGGCATCACCATCTCCACGCCTTCCGGCAGGGTCACGGCACCGGTCACGTCCGTCGTGCGGAAGTAGAACTGCGGGCGGTAGCCCTTGAAGAACGGGGTGTGGCGACCGCCCTCGTCCTTCGACAGCACGTACACCTCGGCCTCGAAGTCCGTGTGCGGGGTGATCGAACCGGGCTTGGCCAGCACCTGGCCGCGCTCCACGTCGTCACGCTTCAGGCCGCGCAGCAGCAGACCCACGTTGTCGCCCGCCTGACCCTGGTCCAGCAGCTTGCGGAACATTTCCACGCCGGTCACGGTGGTCTTCTGCGTGTCGCGGATGCCCACGACCTCGATTTCCTCGCCCACCTTGATGATGCCGCGCTCCACGCGACCGGTCACCACGGTGCCGCGGCCCGAGATCGAGAACACGTCTTCCACCGGCATCAGGAACGGCTTGTCGATGTCGCGCTCCGGCTGCGGGATATAGCTGTCCAGCGCGTCCACCAGCGCAATGATCGCCGGCACGCCGATCTCGCTCTGATCACCTTCCAGCGCCTTCAGCGCCGAACCCTTGATGATCGGCGTGTCGTCGCCCGGGAAGTCGTACTTCGACAGCAGCTCGCGAACTTCCATCTCGACCAGCTCCAGCAG
>NZ_JADIKM010000007.1:0-46633 GCF_044904665.1 Dyella ginsengisoli | reverse complement strand
GATCGGATAGCGACAATACCAGCGCACCGCCCACAGGATCACATCACCCTGGAAATGGCGCCACTTGAAATCCGTCATCGTTCCGTCCGTCCAATCTCCGCCAAGCATGCTCAAGCTTCACGATTTTTGCAACAGAGCCCCACCGTGATCCCCGTGCGCAAGCAGCGGATCGGATGATCCGAAACCATTGCATATCGTGCCGCAGGTCACTTCTGGACCAGCGACGCGCGGCATCTGGCGGCATGGATTACCGAGAAAAAATACCCCTTGACCTTCCCACCGTGACAAGGCCCACAGTGCCAGTTCCCTACCAGTAACTCCATTGGAGAAATCTCATGATCAGTTTTGAAGTCAAGGACATGACCTGCGGGCACTGCGTCAGCATGATCACGAAGGCGCTGAAGGCAGCGGATCAGGATGCCAAGTTCACCATCGATCAAAGCCAGAGCCTGGTGCAAATCGAATCGAGTAGCGCTGATCCGAAGGAACTCCAGGACGCCATCGCCGATGCGGGTTATACCCCCGTCCTGATCGAACAAAACCGCGCCGCCGCATCGGCTTCGGCGAAGACCTGCTGCGGCGGCGGCAAGTGACACCGCTTGACCGTCATCAGGCTCGCCGACTCCTCGGCGGCGCTGCGCAGCGGGCCTAGACCACCTGTGAACGATAGGGGTCTGGAGATGGAAGCCCATCGCATCAAGCGGAGGCAAATTCCGGCATCGTATTTTGGGGTCGTCCTTGGAGTCGCCGGCCTGGGACAGGCCTGGCGCTCCGCTGTGCAGCTCTGGCATTTGCCTTCTGCCATTGGCGAAGCCCTGCTCGCGATGGCCGGACTGATCTGGGCTGCGCTCATCATCGGCTACGTCTGGCAGTCGATTCGGAATTTCGAGGCGGCAAAGGCCGAGTTCCTGCATCCGGTCCAGGGTGGAACGCCCGCACTGATCGCGGTTTCCACCTTGCTCATCGCCATCGCGGTGATCCCGTATTCCATGGCCCTTGCGTGGCTCCTGACGATCGGCGGCATTGCCTGGAATATCGGCTTCGCGCTTTGGCACACCGGCACGCTCTGGCAAGGCGGGAGGAACTCGGAGGACATGCTTCCGACCTTGTACCTGCCCACGGTCGCAGGAAATCTCACCACGGCGGCCGCGCTGGGCGCGCTAGGCAGCGCTGATTGGGGATGGATTTTCCTGGGCGCGGGATTCTTCTCGTGGCTGGCCCTCGAATCCCTGGTCATCCATCGCCTATGGCACTCGACATCGATACCGGCGCCGCAACGTCCGCTGATTGGTATTCAATTCGCGCCACCCGTCGTTTGCGCCATGGCCTGGCTGGCCCTGTCTCCCGGCAGCACGGACCACTGGCTTCTCATGCTGTGGGGCTATGGCCTTTTCCAGCTATTGCTTGGCCTGCGCCTTGGCCTTTGGTTGGGCGTGCAGCCCTTCATCCCCGCCTACTGGGCCTATACGTTCGGTGTGGCCGCTGCAACCGTCAGCGGCCTGAAGCTGGCACAGGCCGGCATCCATTCGGCACAGGTTCTGGCCGTGCCGGTTTTCGTCGGCGCCAACGTGTTCATCGGCTACCTGGTCATACGGACGGTCCACCTGCTCATTACAAGCAAGGACACACCGCAACGGGCTACCGGGGGACAGCGATGAAGATGGCCGGCGGTCCAGCCCCCCAGGCACGGCTTTATTTTCGCTTAATCGGACCAGCCCAGCATCCGGCTTTTGGCCAGTTCTCTTTCACCACGCGAGGAAACGAAAAATGAAAACAACAGTCTTTTCCCTCCTTCTTGCAGTACTGGCTTTTTTCGCCTCCCCAACGAACGGCTTTGCCCAAGGCCCGCAGATGCCCGACATCAACAAGATGCCGGACATCGTAATTCCCTATGAAGGCACCTCCACCAAGTTCGCGCTGATGGTTTCGGACGTGCTGCACTTCAAGGCCGCGGTGTTGACCGCCAAGCAAATGGACGTGAAGAAGAAAGGACTGACCTTTGAAATCGTGGCCGTAGGCGCGGTGGTCAAGGATCTTGCAAACGACCATTCACTGGCCGAGTGGTTTGCAAAAAGCGAGGACTACGGTGCCAAGATCGTTGTCTGCGAGAACGCGATGGCCGTGTTCGGGGTCACGAAGGACCAACTGGACAAGAGACTGAGCACAACCCGAAGCGGAACCATCCATCTGCTTGAGCTTAAGGACAAGGGATACAACACCTTGCACATCTAGTTCCTATTGAACTGGGCACGGATGTTTGCCGGGAAACCGCTTTCGTTCACTTTTTCGGCTTGGTGGGCCCGGCAAATATCCGGGCTCGCGGCTGTGCAATTCACTTCGCCAAGCCATTACTTCAGGAGAACCCTATCCATGTCCATGAAAGAACTGATACGCAAATATGCAAGCCTGCTCATTGCGGGCTTTATCGCCGCAGGAGCTGCTGCCAGCGCGTCCGCCGAATCGGCACCAGCGTCCAGTGCTGGAACGAAATCGTTTGTGCTGCAGCAGATAAGGAACGCGACGATCAAGATCGACTACGGCGACGTCAGGTTTCTGGTCGATCCGATGCTGGCGAAAAAAGGCTCATATCCCGCGGCACCGGGAAGCTTCAACAGCGAAATCCGCAACCCTACCGTAGACCTTCCCATACCCCTTGAAAAAGTGATCGACGTGGATGCGGTAATCGTCACGCATCTGCACTTCGATCATTGGGACAACGAGGCCAAAGAACGCATCCCGAAAGACATGCCGATCTTTGCGCAGAACGATGAGGATGCCAGGACGATCCGAGGCTCCGGCTTTCGGGACGTGCGCGTCTTGAATGAGGCAACCGAATTCAAGGGAGTCCGCCTGATCAAGACAAGCGGCCAGCATGGCAGCGACGCTGCAATGGCCGTCCGCGGGAAACTTCTGGGCACGGTGTCTGGCGTGGTCTTCCAGCGCCCAGGCTTCAAGTCGCTCTACGTGGCTGGCGATACCGTCTGGAATACCCACGTCCAGGACGCTCTCGCCACATACCGCCCGGACGTCATCGTCCTGAACGCGGGCTATGTGCGATTCAACGATATCGATGGCGCCATCATCATGGGCAAAGAGGATCTATATCGAGTGAATCAAGCCGCCCCTGGCGCTTATATCGTGGCGGTGCACTTGGAATCCCTGAACCATGCGACGCAAAGCCGGCAGGAACTGAAGGATTACATCAAGGAGAAATCGCTCGACCCTCAGCGAGTCCTCGTTCCCGATGATGGCGAAAGCTACAGCTTCTGAATGGCCCTTTCACCAGACCGACAGTGGTATCGGAGCAGTCCCGACCCTGGAGATACCCCCCGCATGAAACGACGTCATTTTCTGATTGCCGCTGCGATGGTGCCCTTGGCGCCGCTGGCCAATAGCGTTTCCGCCCAAGAGGCTTTCAAAGCGGGCAAGGATTTCCTGGAGCTGGACAAACCCGTGCCGGTCGATGCGCCGCCTGGCAAGGTGGAGGTCATTGAGTTCTTCTCGTACAACTGTCCGCACTGCGCTGCCTTCGAGCCGCAGCTCGAAATCTGGACGAGGCAACTTCCCTCCATCGCATCCTTCCGGCGCGTTCCTGTGCCCTTTGTAGGCAGTGACGTGGAAGCCAAACAGCGCATGTACTACGCACTGCAGGCTCTGGGCAAAGAGGACGAATTCCGACCCAGGATCTTCCGGGCCATCCATCAAGAGCACCAACGCCTGTTCGGCGACGATGCCATCTTAGCTTGGGCCGACAAGCAACCTGGACTGGACGGCAAGAAGTTCGCCGAGGCGTATCACTCGTTCTCGACCATGACCAGAGCCAAACGCGCAACGCAGACGACCAGTGATTTCAAGGTGGCGGGTGTGCCGGCGCTAGGCATCGCCGGACGTTGGTACGCGGACGGAGAAACCGCCGGCAGCCCCGAGCGCGCGCTTCAGGTAACCAGTTTCCTGATTCGGGAAGCAAGCCGGGCGTGAGGATTGCCCGGTACTGCTCAGGAGACGGGGCCGGTGCTGCCTTGCAGCGCAAGGCCCGCCGCCCGCCATTCGGGCACGCCCCCCGCCAGTGGCGTGGCCTGCATCCCGTGAGCCTGCAAGATGCTCACGGCCTGCATGGATAGCACACAGTACGGACCGCGGCAGTAGGCCACGACCTCCGTATCCCGGGACAGTTCACCGATCCTGTCGGCCAGTTGCTCCAGCGGGATATTGATCGCGCCCGGCAAATGAGCCTGCGCGAACTCCTCATCGCCGCGAATGTCCAGCAGCACCACGGCCCCTTCATCCATGCGATCAAGCAGGCCGTCGATCGAGACCGATTCCATCTCCTGGGGCCGTTGACGGCTATCGGCGATGGCCTCGCGGATGCGGGAATGCTGGAACTCCACGTAGTCATGCAGCGCCACGACCACCGAGGCCAACGGTCCCGGCCCGAGGCGATAGAGCATGTGCTTGCCATCGCGCCGCGTCTGCACGCAGCCAGCACGCTTCAGGTGCTGAAGGTGCTGAGAGGCGTTCGCCACCGTGATCCCGGTCAACTCGGCCAGTTTCTCGACCGACCTTTCCCCTCGCACGATCTGCTCCAGCAGCGCCAGGCGATGCGGATGCCCCAAGGTCTTGGCGACTTCGGCCAATGGGTCCAGACGGCTGCTGCCGTCGATGTGGGCGGGCGGGTTCATTGACGCCACGATACCATCGCACTATCATTCAATCAAATAATTGAACGTATATTGCAAAGCATATCCCCGCCCGCGCACGACTGCCGCAACCGGCAGCCATCCCTCCCATCCGCTGCTCAACCAAGCCTCTCTGCTTGCAGCGATCCGCACTGGCTGCGCCAGTGACTCCTTTCCAACTTCAGGACCCCCCATGCTTCAAGAGCTGAACAACGACAATTTCGATACGACGCTCGGCCAGGTGCCCGGCGTCTATGCCGTCCGCTTCTGGGCCGAATGGTGCGGCCCGTGCAGGGTGATGTCCCCGATCTTCAAGGACGTCGCCCGCGACATGCAGGATCGCGCGCACTTCGGCGAGGTCGATATCGACCAGGCCCCGGAATTGGCTGGCCGCTTCGGCGTGCAGAGCATCCCAACGGTGGTGCTGTTCAAGGATGGCCAGGTGATCGACCGGATGACCGGCGCAGCGCCCAAGCCCAACGTCCTTCGCTTCATCAACAACCACCTCGATTGAACCGGACGGTGCGACCGCTCGGCATCACCGCGTCGGCCGTAGCGCACCTGCAGCCCCCCGACCGCCCATAGAGAACAACACCAATGACCCATGTAAGAGTGAAACCTTGGCAGGACGGCGATAACGCTCCCCCCGAGCTTCTGGAAAACATGCAAGCCCGTCGCCCGAACGGCGAGCTGATCGGTATCGATCGCGTCTTGCTCAAGAGCTTTCCCCTGGCGACCGGCTGGAACGGTTTGCTCGGTCGCGTGCGGGCAGAGTTTGAGCTGCCCCTCGAATACCGAGAACTCATCATGTGCCGCGTTGCCGTGCTCAACCGGGCCGAATTCGAGTGGAATGTCCACAAGCCCGCCTACCTGCAGGCCGGGGGCACGCCAGAAAAATGCGATGCGATGCGCGCCGACGGTATCGCTTCGCTTTTCGACGGCAAGGAGCGAGCGCTGCTGGAACTGACGGACCAGTCCACCCGCAACGTCGAAGTCGATGCTGCCGTCATCGAGAAGCTCAAGGCCTTCTTCGGAGAGCAGCAGACGGTAGAGGCGGTCGCGACGGTCGCCGCCTACAACATGGTGTCCCGCTTCTTGGTCGCCCTTGCGATCTGAGCATGCCGACCCGCCTTCCAATTGATCAACCGACACTCATCATGACCATGGCAACACACCATCAGCTCATCATTCTCGGCTCCGGGCCGGCCGGCTGGACCGCCGCGGTCTACGCCGCCCGTGCCAACCTCAAGCCATTGGTTCTCACCGGCCTGCAAATGGGCGGCCAGCTCATGACCACCACCGAGGTGGACAACTGGCCGGGCGATGCCCATGGGCTGATGGGGCCGGACCTGATGACGCGCATGCAGGCCCATGCCGAGCGCTTCGAGACCGAGGTGGTATTCGACCACATCCACACCGCCGATCTGTCCAAGCGCCCGTTCACCCTGACCGGCGACAGCGCGCAGTACACCTGCGACGCGCTGATCATCGCCACCGGCGCCACCGCCAAGTACCTGGGCATTCCGTCCGAGGAGGCGTTCAAGGGCCGCGGCGTCTCGGCCTGCGCCACCTGCGACGGCTTCTTCTACAAGGACCAGGACGTGATCGTGGTCGGCGGCGGCAACACCGCGGTCGAGGAGGCCCTGTACCTGTCCAACATCGCCCGCAAGGTCTACCTGGTGCACCGCCGCGACACCCTGCGCGCGGAGAAGATCATGCAGGACAAGCTGTTCGCCAAGGTCGCCGCCGGCAAGGTCGAGACCGTCTGGCACCACGAGGTGGACGAGGTGCTGGGCAACGACATGGGCGTGACCGGGGTGCGGGTGAAGTCCACCCTGGACGGCAGCACCCGCGACATCGACGCCCACGGCTTCTTCGTCGCTATCGGCCACAGCCCGAACACCGAGCTGTTCAAGGGCCAGTTGGCGATGAACAACGGCTACCTGGAAATCCGTTCCGGCTTGGGCGGCAACGCCACCCAGACCTCGGTGGAAGGCGTGTTCGCCGCCGGCGACGTGGCCGACCAGCACTACCGTCAGGCCATTACCTCGGCCGGCTTCGGCTGCATGGCGGCACTGGACGCGGAGCGATTCCTCGACTCGGCCGTTGTCCGATAAGGAACGCGCCATGGCCGGATGGAGAGGCAGGCGATCAACCCCTTGCATCGAGGCATCGAGCCTCTATCCAGGGAAAGTGCTGTCCCTCGGTGCGTTTGTTCCCGGCAGGGAAATCTCCGCGATCAGGCCGCCTCCATCCCTTGGCCTCAATTCAAGACTGCCACCGAAACGCGCCGCAATCGCACGCACGATCGAAATGCCCAGGCCTGACCCATCCTTGCTGTTCCGGCCCTGGTCGCCACGCCAAAAGCGCTGGCCGATTTGCGCTGCCTGCTCGGTAGTGAGGCCAGGGCCACGGTCCGATACAGTGATCAAGCACCGCGGCGCATCCTGTTCCAAGAGCACGCTGACATCGATCACGGCATCTTGGGGCGAATAGCGCATCGCATTGTCAACCAGGTTGCGAACCGCCGTTTCCAGCATCGACCTGGGCACTGGAGTTCCGATGCTTTCGCCGTTGACGGTCAGCGACAGGCGCTTGCCTTCGTCGGCGTTCCATTGCCCCAGCACGCCACGGACACAATCGGCCACGCAGGTGCAGCCGTCCGCTTTATCGGCAGGTGCCTCGGCACGGGCCAGGGTCATCATCTGGTCCAGCGTGCGCCGCAGTCGCTTCACCCCTTCCTCTGCACTGGAAAGCGAGGACGCCACCTCGTCGCCCTCGCTGATCCTGGCTACCTGCAGGTGCGTGTCGATTACGGTCAGCGGCGTGCGCAGTTCGTGCGCCGCGGCATCGGTGAATGCCCGTTGGCTGGAGAGCGCCCGTGCCAAGCGCCTGAGAAGCCCATTCATCGCATCCAGAACCGGACGCAGTTCGGAGGGCGAGTGGTTGACGGCGATCGGGGATGTATCGTCCGCATGCTTGTCGCGCAACTGCTGTGAAAGCGCCTTCAGCGGGGACAGCCCCCGGCCGATGCCGATCCAAAGCGCAGCCAAGCCGCCGAGGAAGGCGATCACGAACGGTACGCCAGCCACGCTCAGCAATTCGTTGATCAGCATGTCCCGCTGATCCACGCGATCGGCCGTAGTGATCTGATAGCCATCGGCACGAAGAACGTAGACCCGCCACTGGTGCCCCAGAACCTCCCGCGTACTGAAGCCTGTCGGCAGCGACTCAAATTCCGAATGAGGTCCAGTGGTCGTGCGTGCCAGGATCTCCCCACGCAGGGATCGAATTTCGCATGCGATGCCTTCCTTGCCGCTGACGCGCACGGCCTCGGTGAAGTCGGTGGAGGCCGAGTTGGGGGCCAGTGCCGCGCGTTCAAGAAGCCCCGACACCATGCGTGCCGACATGGCAAGGCGACCGTCGAGCGTTCGGTCGAGATTGGAATGAACGCCGCGCATCATCCAGCCCGCGGCAGCGCTCCACAGAACCAGCAGCGAAATGCCGGCGATCAGAACGGCGCGAAGGCGCAGGCTCATGACGTAAGCCTCCAGCCCAGCCGATAACCGAGTCCGCGAACCGTCTCGATCGCCTCGGCCCCGAGCTTGCGGCGGATGTTGTGGATATGCACGTTGAGCGCATTGCTGCCGATTTCTTCCCCGAGTCCGTACAGGCGTTCGTTAAGCATGTCGGGGGGCACCCACCGGCCATCGGCGTTGGCGAGATGGGCCAGCAAATCGACTTCGCGGCGCGACAAGGTGACGGCCTCGCCCTGGAACCAGGCCAGCCCGCTCTCCGGCTCCAATCGCAAAGGGCCGGCCGAGATGACCTGGGCAGCGCGACCTTGCGTGCGCCTGACCAGCGCGTGCAACCGGGCCGCGAGTTCCCGCAGGTCGAACGGCTTGACCATGTAGTCGTCGGCACCGTCATGCAGCCCCTTGAGCCTGTGCTCGATGGCGTCGCGTGCGGTGAGGATCAAGACGGGCAACTGCGGTTCGACCGCCCGCATGCTGGCCAGCAATTCCATGCCATCCCGGTCGGGCAGACCGAGATCGAGTACCAAGGCATGAAAGGTTTCTTCTGCGTGCACGGTTTCCGCGTCCTGTGCCGTGAGGACATGCTGGACGGAAATGCCGTGCTTTCGCAAACCGGCGACGATTCCCTTGCCGATCAACTCGTCATCCTCTACCAGCAGTACCCGCATTTCCGCTTCACCTTGCCTCGATCAAATGCTCATGGTAGGACAGAAATCCCTTTCACGTCAGCGAAAAGATAGGCCCTCACGGCACTTTAGTTTCGCTTAATCGAGCGAGCGCATCCTTCAAGCAGCTTTGCTTGGAGGATTCGGATTTGGCTTTTTATCGGCGCATAGTTGCGATCTTTCTACTGTGTTGTTGCATGGTCGGCAGCGCCTGGGCGAATGGCCTTCTTCCCTCCTGGGGCAGTAGCGAACGGCAGTTTTTGGACGTTGCCGAAGTATTCAAGCTGGACCCAGCGCAGCAACAAGGCGACTCGTTCTTAATTGCAGGACATATCGCCGATGGCTACTACGTTTACCGCCATGCCATCAAATTGGTCGATGCGCGGGGCCATGAGATCAGCCTGACCCTTCCAGCAGGAACTGCCAAGCACGACGAGTTCTTTGGCGACACGGAAATCTATAAGGGTGATGCGCTCAATCTGCGCTTTCCCGTCACTGCCGCCGGCCCGCTGACACTCCATTGGCAAGGGTGCGCCGAAGCAGGCATCTGCTATCCGCCGCAGACCGTGAACCTGGCACTGCCGGAAGTGGCAGCAGGCACATCTACCGCAGGCAATGGCTCCACACACGAGAGCCCAACCGCGGCACCCGCCAGCCAAGGCAGCGTGGCGGGGGCGACCGAGATCGCCGAGGATCAAGCGGCAGCGCAGCGGCTTGCCGCACTCGGCCCCGTATGGGGAACGCTGCTGTTCTTCGGCTTCGGGTTGCTGTTGGCCTTCACGCCATGCTCGCTGCCGATGATCCCCATCGTCTCCTCCATGGTCGTAGGCAGCCAAGCCAAGCCGCGACGGGCCTTCTTCCTCTCGCTGTCCTATGTCGTGGCAATGGCGGGCACCTACGCGGTGGTGGGTGTGGCCGCTGGCATGGCCGGTGCCAACCTGCAGGCCACCCTGCAATCGCCTTGGCTGCTGGGAGCGTTCGCGGCCCTGTTCCTCGTCCTGGCGAGTTCGTTGTTCGGCCTGTTCGAGCTGCAGATGCCTTCGGCCCTGGTCAATCGTGTCGAGTCTGCCGGCAGAGACCGCTCGGGCGGCAGCATCCCCGGCGCTGCAGCACTGGGCTTCCTCTCGGCGCTCCTGGTCGGCCCCTGCATGACCGCGCCATTGGCGGGTGCATTGCTGTACATCGGACAGACCGGCAGCGCGGTCTATGGCGGAATGGCATTGTTCGCGCTGGGTTTGGGCATGGGATTGCCCCTGTTGGCCATCGCCGTGTTCGGTGCCCGGGTCCTACCTCGCCCGGGCGCATGGATGGATCGCGTGCGCGTGGCATTCGGCTACGTCATGGTCGGCATGGCCGTGATGATGCTAACGCGCTTCCTGCCCGGCACCGTGGGCCTGGTGCTTTGGGGGGCCTGGGTCTTGTCCGTGGCGATTGGCCTGATCGCCTGGGGTCAGGCCGTGGCGGCGAAGCATCGGCTGGCATGGACGCTGCGGTCCGGTGCTGTCTTCGCCGGCTTGTGGTCCGTCCTGATGCTGGTCGGCGCTGCATCCGGGGGCGAATCCGCTTTGCAGCCGTTGGCGCATCTGCGCGGTGGATCGACTTCGGCCGCATCCGCTGAGGCTGGTGTCGCTTTCGTCCAGGCGAAATCGGTCGAGGACGTGGATGCGCATTTGGCCCAGGCGGCTTCGCGCGACCAATGGACCCTGATCGACTTCTACGCCGACTGGTGCGTCAGTTGTCATGTGATCGAGCGCAACGTATTCGGAGACCCCGCTGTCGCGTCCCGGCTGGCGCGCATGCAGGTGGTGCGGCCGGACGTCACGCGCAATGATGCAACCGACCAGGCTCTGCTCAAGCGCTGGGGCGTCATGGGACCGCCCACACTCATTCTGGTTGGCCCGGACGGCAAGGAACGCCGGGATCTGCGCGTGGTGGGTGAGATCGATGCTCGCACCTTCCTGGATCATCTGGACAAGGCGGGCTCCTGATGATCAGCGTGGGGCCTTTCTCCGTCCAGGTCGTGGCTGTCTTCGCTGCCGTGCTGCTGGCCTGGGCAGTAGCTCGCATGGTTGCCAAGCGACTGCCCGACTCGCCGTACAAGGCGGCCGGCGGAATGCTTATGGACGCGGTGTTCCTGGGATTTGTAGCAGCTCGCCTGGGCTATATCGCGCAGTGGTGGGACGAGTACGCGCAGTCGCCAATGTCCATGTTCTTCATCGGCGACCAAGGCTTCACCTGGTGGATAGGTGTCGCGGCAACGCTGGTGTTCATCTGGTGGCGCACCCGTTCGACCCGGGCATTGCGCCGCCCTGTACTGGTAGGTGTTACAGCCGGACTTTTGGCGTGGTTTGCCGCAGGTGGCGTGCTTGAGCTGTTGCAGCGCTCGGCACCGCCGCTGCCAGCCTTGGCGCTCGCCACGCTCGACGAAAAGCCTGTTGTCCTGAACTCCTATATCGGACGGCCAGTCGTGCTCAACCTCTGGGCTTCATGGTGTCCGCCATGCCGTCGCGAAATGCCGGTGTTCGAGCAGGCGCAAGCGCAGTATCCCGAGATCGCTTTCGTCATGGTCAACCAGGGTGAAAGCGCCCAGCAGGCGCGTGCTTTTCTCGAAGCCCAAGGCCTGCAGCTCAAGGATGTGTTGCTCGACCCGGCTTCCCAAACCATGCAGGCGGTTGCTTCGCGAGGCCTGCCCACCACGTTGTTCTTCAATGAGCACGGACGCCTGGTGGATACGCACCTGGGCGAACTCTCGATGGCCAGCCTCAAAAACACGGTGTCGCGCCGTTTCGCGCAATCCCAACAGATCAAGACAGAAAAGGAATAACCATGTTTGCAAAACGCTCTCGCATTTCCCTCTTTTTGGCCGCCAGCCTGCTGTTGGTCACCGGCTGCAGCCAGGCGGAAACCGCCAACCAGCCGCCCGCCCTGAAGGCGCTGGAGGATCAGGGCCTGACCGTCATGCAGGAATTCAAGGTCGGAGGCGGACTGCGCGCTTTCGCGGCAGTTGCCGGTGACAGGCCCGTCGCCATTTACATCACGAGCGATGGCAATGCCATCGTGGGAACACGCCTGAATGCCAAGGGAGAGCCGATCGATGAGGCAGCCCTGAACAATCTGGCGGCCAAGCCGCTCAGCGACAAGGAATGGGCGCAGCTCCAATCTGCAACCTCTGTCCGGGACGGGCAAGCGAATGCCCCGCGCATCGTGTATGCCTTCTCCGACGCCAACTGTCCCTATTGCCATCGCTTCTGGGAAGCCGCACGTCCTTGGGTCGATGCTGGCAAGGTCCAGATTCGGCACATCATGGTCGGAATCATCAGGGAAGACAGTCCCGCCAAAGCTGCGGCAATCCTGGGTGCCGCTGATCCCTCGGCAGCGTTGCTGGAAAACGAGCGGAAGTATTCCCAGGGCGGGATTACACCGGCCAAGAGCATTCCAGCAAATGTACGGAAGACCCTCGATGACAACCAGATGCTGATGTTGAGCATGGGCTTCCGCGGAACTCCTGGCATCGTCGTTCGTGGCCCCGATGGCGTACTCAAGAAATATAACGGCATGCCTCAGGGGCCCCAGTTGGCCGAGGTGCTGGGACCACGCTGAGACCCATCCTTTGGCGCGCGAATGCGATATGTGCCGCATCGCGCGCCAGAGCTGCACCTACTGGGCTAACCAACTGCAATTCAAGGAGGTGAATCATGTCCACTAACCATCGCCTGATTGCTGGCTTGTTTTTTGGCCTGGTGTGCCTGCTTGTCGCCGCTCCGTCGGCCGCAGGAGTCGATTGGCCCAAGGATGGCTGGAGGGTGATTGAGACGAGCCAGAGCTATTCGGAATTGCTCGCCAATCTCAAGAAAGCGGTCTCCGCGAACGACTTGAATGTTGTCTTTGATGTTGGCCCGACGGAGGCTGCTGCAAAGCGCGGCATCCACATTCCGGGAAACCGGGTGGTGGGGGTCTTCAACAACAAGTTTGCCGTCGATATTTTGCGCCTCAGTGTGCCGGCGATGATCGAGGCACCAATCCGGTTTTATGTGACTGAGCGGGATGACGGGCATGCAACGCTGTCGTGGGTCGAACCCAGTCATATTTTCGCGCCATATATCGAGGACGTTGGCAGCAGCGATGACGCAAAAATGCTGCGTCAGGAGGCGGAGGAACTCGATGCTCGCTTCTCTCGGATTGCATCCGAGGCTGCACAAGGAAAATAGCTGAAAGGGGCGTTCACTATGCTCTCACTGACAGGTGGGCTGCTGGGCCTCATCATCGGAGCCGTGCTGGGATTGACCGGCGCCGGCGGCGGCATCTTCGCGGTGCCGGCGTTGGTTTTCGGCTTGGGCATGGACATACGTAGTGCCGCACCCGTGGCGCTGCTTGCGGTGGGTGCGGCGGCGGCATTGGGCGCTGTACAGGGACTGCGGCGGGGTATTGTCCGGTACAAGGCCGCGATGGTGCTGGCGGCCGCCGGCACCGTGACTGCCCCGCTGGGTGTTCAGCTCGCGCACTGGCTTTCGCCGCGGTGGCTGAACATGGTCTTCGTGGCCATCATGCTCATCATCGCGTACCGGATGTTCCTGTCCTCGCGCAGCCCCCAAGCCGATAGCGACTTGGGCGACGAGCAGGCCAAGGCGTGCAAGGTCTCCAAAGACACGGGGCGCTTTCTCTGGAACCTGCGAACCGCGACCACGCTGGGGAGTATCGGCGTCGTGTCCGGCTTGGCCACGGGCATGCTGGGCGTAGGCGGCGGCTTCATTATCGTCCCAGCCTTGGCGCATTTCAGCGAGCTGCGCATGCACAGCATCGTCGCGACCTCGCTCATGGTGATCGCGCTGTTGTCCGCCGTGACCGTGTTCATCGCATGGAGTCATGGCCTGCTGCTTACCGCGCCTACTTGGGCATTCGTACTCACCGCGCTGGTGGGCATGGCGGGTGGTCGCGCTGTGGCGCTAAGGATTCCTTCAAAGATGCTGCAGCGGGTGTTCTCGATCACCTGCGTGTCCGTGGCGGCTCTCATGCTCATGCGCAACGTGGGCTAGAGATTCGCTATTTGGTTAATTGATTGGACGGAGATTTCCAATGCAGGCAAGGAAAGTAGATATCGCCATCATCGGTGCTGGAACCGCCGGCATCACGGCATTTCATGCACTCAAGGCGGCAGGAAAGGATGTCGTCCTGATCGATCGTGGACCGCTGGGGACGACCTGCGCGCGCGTAGGCTGCATGCCGTCGAAGGCCGCTTTGCATGCGGGGATGCGCTGGACGACGGCCAAGGAGTTGCCCGCGGGCGTCACGCTCTCCGCACAAGGGCCGCAGGCTTTGTGGCGGCATACCCGCCAGACGCGGGATGCTCTGGCCGGTGCTGCCGCGGAGCGCACGCGCAAGGCCGTCGGCGAAAACCTGATCATGGCCGAGGCTCGCTTTGTCGCGCCAGGCACCTTGGAAGTCGGCGACCAGCGTATCGAAGCGAAGGCTTTCATCGTGGCCACGGGCTCGCATCCGGTGGTGCCCAAGTCGCTGGACGGCGCGGCCTCCCACATCCTCACCACCGACACCCTTTTCGAGCAGAAAGAACTGCCGCAGCGCCTGGGGATTCTAGGACTGGGAGCGATCGGCCTGGAACTTGGCCTGGCCCTGTCGCGGCTTGACGTGCAGGTGATCGGTGCCGACCAACAGGACACGATCGGCGGTATTCAAGATCCCGAGGTGCAGGATCGGGCGCTTTCGAGGTTCGGCGGCGAGTTTCCCATGTGGCTGGGAGCACCCGTCGAAGTTACCCTGGCAGGCGACAAGGTGCGCATGCGCACCGACAAACATGAAGCGCTCGTGGATCGCTTGCTGGTCGTGACTGGCCGCCAGCCCAATACCGAAGCGCTCAATCTGCAAGCGGCAGGCATCCTATTGGACAAGGCAGGCCGGCCGAACATCGACGCCTCCACCATGCAGGCATCGGATGCACCGATCTTCTTCGCGGGCGATGTGCAGCCGGATCGTCCGCTGATGCACGAGGCCGCCGACGAAGGCCAGATGGCGGCCCAGGCCGCCTTGACGCGCCTGCGTGGCGAACAATGGCAGGGGGCGCCGCGTCGGGTGCCGATCAGCATCCTGTTCACCGATCCCGACGTCTGCGCTGTCGGCATGTCCTACCAGGCCGCAATGAAGAAAGATGCCGTGGTCGGCATCGCGGAAGGTAGTGGCAACGGGCGCTCGAAGATTCTCGGTGCCCAGGACAACCTGCTGCGCATCTACGTCGAACCCGGCACTGGCTTGTTGCTTGGGGCCAGCATGTTGCTGACGCAAGGCGAGCATCTGGCGCACCTGCTCGCCTGGGCAATCCAGGCCAAGCAGACCGTCAATGACCTGCTGACGATGCCGTTCTACCACCCATCCATCGAGGAGATGCTGCAGAGCGCCTTGAAGTCGGCATCCCAGCAACTCAACCCGTAAACGGACTCCTTCTTTCCGCCATCACGCCCGAACCATCATGAGCCAAAACATCCAGAACCAAGCATTGAAAGTGATCCTGCATGCGCCAACTCCCGCAGCACTGGAGCGCGCACGCAAGAATGCGGTCAATCTCCTGCGCGAAGCGCCTGATGCCGAGCTGCGCATCATTCTCAATGCAGAGGCTGTCAAGGCAGCACTCGATCAAGCGCATGCCGAGGTGGACATCCACACCTGGGTGTGCCCGACGACGCTGACCCGGATCGGCAGGGAGAACCGGCCGCCGCTCCAGGTGATGGCAGGCCCAGCCGTGATCGAAATCGCGCGCATGCAGCGGACAGGATGGGTCTATATCAGATCATAGCAACAGGCCGCCCAGGCGGCAGAAGGGGCTGGGGACATGGAACTGCGACATCTTCGCTACTTTGTCGTCTTGGCTGACGAGCTGCATTTCACGCACGCCGCGGAGCGGCTGCATATCGAACAACCGCCCTTGTCTCGGGCGATCAAAGAGCTGGAAGACGAACTAGGGGTCGTACTCTTTGATCGTGATCGCAGAGGAACGCGGCTGACCGCCGCAGGAGTTGCCTTCCTGCAAGACTCTCGCAGGCTTTTCACCGTTCTCGAACAAGCCCGGGAGAACGTCAAGGCCGTCGCGGCGGGTTTGCGGGGTAGCCTGCGTATCGCGGTGTCTGATGGAGCAATCGACCCTAGGCTTTCATCGTTCCTGGCCCGTTGCCGCGCCGAAGAACCAGAGATCGAAATACGCCTGTCCGAAGTACCCTTGGCCGAACAGATGCGGGGGCTTCGATCCGGCGATTTCATGATCGGCTTCGCACACACCGCGGATGTCAACGACGGTATCGTTGCCGAACCAATATGGCGAGACCCGCTGGTAATTGCCGTACCGGCACGGCACGCGCTACTCGCTCACAAGGAAGTGCCACTTCATGAACTTAGCGGTCACCCGCTTGTCTTGTGCGATCCGCAAGTCTGCGAGGGTTACTGCCGCGAGCTGGCGCGCCTTCTAGGACCTCTGGGACACCAGAAAAACGTCGTTGAGCATGTAACCTCTTTGGACATGATGCTCACGCTGGTCGGTGCCGGTTATGGTGTTGGCTTCATGGCCGCGAACAGAACTCCAGCCACACAGCGGCCTGATGTCGTAATACGCCCGTTGGCTGTTGAATCCGCAATTATTACGACCTACGTGCTTCGGCCCGACAATAGCGCCTCTTCGGCCTCTCTGGAGCGGTTTATCGCGCGCCTGCGCGAAGGGCTGGGTAACTAACCTGGCTCAAGATTCGACAGTGGAATCCATATTGCGCTCTGTGGCGGCCATTAGATCGGTCCCACTCATCTTCAGCGCAGTGGCGATTTTCAGTATCAGGGCCAAGGAGGGCAAATGCTCCCCTCGTTCGATCTTGCCCATGTGGGAACGCTCTATTCCAGCCAGCCCGGCCAGTTCCTCCTGAGCGATGCCCTGGTCCATGCGGAACGCGCGCACAGCCTTGCCAAAAGCCTGGGCTGGCTCGGCTTCATATCTGGTTGTGCCAGGGGGACGCCCCCGTTGAACAGTACGCCTCTGCATCGGCAGAAGCGTCAGGCAGTCACTAGAATTTAACCACGTTAAATTTAACTCATGGGTATCATGTCGGATTGGTTTCTTGATCAATTCTCTTCTTGGGGGCTCTTATGCACGATGCCACCAGCCCGTCCCCCCGTCTTAGGCTTGCGGTAGCACCGGGCGTATCGTCATCTCAACTCTCGGCGCTTCTCGCGCGTCAACGCGCAGAGGAGCCGGGCGTCACCCTCGCGGTTTTCGAGGTTGCAGGTGACGTCCTGCTTGAGGGGCTTCTTGAAGGCCGCTATGACGTCGGGATGTCGCTTCAGGGGTATAGCGACCCCGCTCTCAAAACGCAGCTCTTATGGACCGAGACCATGGCTGTCGCCATGCCGACACGGTTCCACTTATTCGACGAGGCGAAGCTCGCCATCGCCGATCTTCGGGACTATCCCGTCTATCGCTGGCAGGCAGAAGCCTGCCCCCTGCTGGATGAGAGGCTGGCCTCCCTCATGCCAGTGGACCAGGAGAACCTCCAACGGGTGACTTCCTTCGAGATGATGGCGCTATGGGTCGCAGCGGGCTATGGCGTCGGGGTATCTACGCGATCGCGCATTGAGCGTGCCCATGAATGGGGAATCACCGTGCGACCGCTCGCCGGCGGTCCCTACGAGATCGCGACATACCTGCAGCGGCCCCACGCGCATGCCAATTCCACTTCGGAGCGGTTCGAGCGCAGAGCGCTGCAAGTCACCGGGGCTGGCGTCACATAGTGGCACCTACGGCCGGGGCCATCATCCCGGCCATAGCTGACGCGCAGGATCAGGCCCCCTCAAACACTACCGCGCTGTCCACCAGCCGACGCACGCTCTGCCGCACATCGCCGGGGGTGGGCCATATGGCAACGGCCTCGGGCGCATCCGCATGGCGCTGGTAGTCGCCCATGATGACCCGGATGATTGTGGGCACATTGGTCGGCGTGACCGCATCGATGGCCGCGCGATCCCCCAGATCGGGGTGTGGCTGGGTCAGCATGCGGTATAGCTCCCACGAATCCGCGCGAGGGCACTGGTTCATGAGCACCTGGGCCAGCTTGTGCTTGAGCGGCACCAGTTGCCAGTCGGGAACCCGCTGCCCCCGGTTGCCCAGACTGATGGACAGCAGCTTGCCCGCTTTCAGCTCCCGATTGATCTGATCCTTGGACTTCCCAGCCAGCTTGCCGAACAGCGGGACCGGCAGGTTGTTCGGCGACTCGTACATCGCCAGCATTTCCTCGCGCTCGCGCTGAATGGCGGAGACTTCCGGCTCCGGGGCATGCGTCGGGGGTGGCGGCACCTGCGACAGCCTCTGGAACGTGATTCCGCCGCTGTTGGGGGTCACGACGATGGGCGTGGCCACCACGGGCGAGACACCGGAGGCAACAGGCTCGGCCACCGTGGGGGCCGCACTCACCACATCCTCCGCTTCTGCCATCACCGGCACCCCGTCGATACGAATGGTCAGGTGCGCGCTCGCAGCTTCCACTTCGCCCTGTTCGAGCAGGTCCAGGCGATCGGCCCAGTCCTGCATCATCCGGCGGCGCGGCTCCACGTACTTGGCGTGGTTGTAGGCCGAGCTGACCTTGTTTGGATCGGAGTGCGAAAGCTGCGCGTCCACCCAAATCTTCGGGTATCCGATCTCGTTGAGTGCGGTCGAGATGGTGCCGCGGATGCCGTGGCCGGTCAGGC
Source organism: Dyella ginsengisoli (assembly GCF_044904665.1). NCBI lineage: Bacteria > Pseudomonadati > Pseudomonadota > Gammaproteobacteria > Lysobacterales > Rhodanobacteraceae > Dyella > Dyella ginsengisoli. Next base: position 28,027 of record NZ_JADIKM010000007.1, on the reverse strand, counting down.
GCCCCTCGTAGCCCATGAGCTGCACGGCCTTGTTGAGGGTGTTCTCGCTGATGCGCTTCTTGAGTTCGCTGCGGTGCGACAGCAGGTACTTCTGCGCCGGCCGCATCACGCCCAGGAGATAGCGGACGATCTCGATGGCCTGCAGGGACAGGGGCACGATGTAAGGCGGCACGTCCTGCGGCCGCTTGCCGGCCTTGCGCATTTCGTCCTGGAGCTGCTTGACGACCTGGGGCGGGATGATCCACAAACCGCGGTCGAGGTCGAATTGCTCAGGCTCGGCCAGCCGCAGTTCGCCCGTGCGCACCCCCGTCAGGAACAGCAGCCGGACGCCAAGCTGGGTCTGCCAGCCGCGGGGGTTGTAGCGCCGGAGCTTCTGAAGGAACTCGGGCAGCTCGGGCAGGTGCAGGTAGGGGTTGTGCGCCACTGGGGGCTTAGGTTCGGCCACCACGTCCAGGTCCGCAGCCGGGTTGACTTCCAGCCCCTCGGCGATGACTAGGGCATAGCGAAACATCTGGTTGAACCAGGTACGCACCTTCTCGGCGGTGGTGAACGCCTTGCGCTTCTCGATCGCCGCCACCACGCCCACCAGCTGGGGCCGGCGAATGTCGTAGATCGACATCTTTCCCAAGGTAGGCAGCACGTCCTTGTTGAAGATGCGCAGGATCTGCGACAGCGTGCTTTGACGGCCTTCCTTGAGTTCCTTGCGGCGATGCTCGACCCAGGCATCGAAGACGTTCTTGAAGGTGTATTCGCCTGCCAGCCTGGCCGCGTGCCGGCGCTGATCACGCTCGATCCGGGGATCGATCCCCCTGGCGATCAGGGCTTGGGCCTTGTCCCGCTCGGCACGGGCCTCCCGCAGGCTGAGGGCGGGATAACTGCCCAGGGACATGCGCTTTTGCGTGCCCAGCCAGGAATAGCGGAAGATCCATGACTTGCCGCCTGCGGCAGAGACCATCAGGCTCAGGCAGTCGTTGTCGTGGAGGGTATAGCGTTTGCCGGTGGTCTTGGCCTGCCGGACGATCAGATCAGAGAGTGCCATTTCGAGGCTCCTAAGTGATGACTTAGGCCTTATGCTCGTCATGGTTCCCGCTCAGCCCCAGCAACTATACGGAAGCCGCCTCACCCGTATTCCTGTGCCTAAATTGGCGCCTAAAAAAGGCTGGCTGTGGGTGGATTTCCGTGGCGCTCGCTGGAATGAAAAAAGGGGCCGAAGCCCCTCTTTTCAACGACTTACAGACGTCAGTAGAAGTCTGTAGATCATAACTTGGAGCGGGAAACGAGACTCGAACTCGCGACCCCGACCTTGGCAAGGTCGTGCTCTACCAACTGAGCTATTCCCGCATCGGAGTCGCGCATTCTAGCGTCTGATCGCGACCCGTCAACCCCCTGCTTCAGGAATCGTCGCGTTCCTCCGGACGGCGATCGAGGTCGCCGCTCAGCGCCGGCCACGCCGCACGTACGTAGTACAGGCCCGACCAGATGGTGAGCACGCCCGCGGCCACCAGCAGGAACTCGCCCACATGGTAGAGCCGCAGCGTCTCGGCATCGTGCTGCACGATCAGCACGGTGAGCGCGACCATCTGCATCACCGTCTTGAGCTTGCCGATGAAGGCCACCTTCACCGCCGCGCGCATGCCGATCTCGGCCATCCACTCGCGCAGGGCGGAGATGCTGATCTCGCGGCCCACGATGATCGCCGCCGTGACCGCCATCACCACGCCGAACCAGTCGTGGTCCGGCAATGCGGCGCCGTAGTGCGACTCGACCACGCGGTGGTGCGACTCCACCAGCAGGAACAGCGTCACCGCCACCATCAGCTTGTCGGCCACCGGATCGAGGAACGCGCCAAACGCCGAGGTGAGCTTCATGCGGCGGGCGAGATAGCCGTCCAGCCAGTCGGTCAACGCAGCCAGCAGGAACACCACCGCCGCCACGATGTTGTGCCCGCGGAACGGCAGGTAGAAGGCCACCACCATCACCGGCAACAGCGCGACGCGGAACAGGGTGAGCCAGGTGGGCAGGTTGATACGCATCACGAATTGCTTCCTCGGGTGACTCTGCCGCCAAGTGTCGCACGCCGCCACGTGATCGCCGCGCCCAGGTCACCGGGCGGTTAAGGATGCATCGCCGCATAGATGCGTTCGGCGAGCCCGCGATCGATGCCCTTGATCTGCATGAGCTCCTCCACGCCAGCGGCCTCCACCCCGGCCAGTCCACCGAACGCCTTGAGCAGGGCCGCACGGCGACGCGCACCGATGCCGGGCACGTCCTCCAGCACGCTGCGCTCGCGCGCCTTCTCGCGCCGCTTGCGATGGCCGCTGATGGCGAAGCGGTGCGCCTCGTCGCGCACGGCGGCCACCAGGTGCAGTGCCGGCGAGGACGAGCCGGGATGGATCTCCCGGCCGCTGTCGGCGAGTACCAGCGTCTCTTCGCCCGCACGCCGGCCCGGCCCCTTGGCCACGCCGACCACCTCGATGCCGGTGACGCCCAGCTCGCGCAGTACGTCCAGCGCCTGCGCCACCTGCCCGGCGCCGCCATCGATCAGCAGCACGTCGGGCTTGGCACCCTCGCCCTCGGCCACCTTGCGGAAGCGCCGGGTGAGCGCCTGGTGCATCGCGGCGTAATCGTCGCCCGGCGTGATGCCGCTGATGTTGAAGCGGCGGTAGTGCGACTTGTCCGGCCCTTCCGGACCAAACACCACGCATGAGGCCACGGTGAGTTCGCCGCGCGTATGGCTGATGTCGAAGCACTCGATGCGCTTGGGCGGCTCATCCAGGCCCAGCACCTTCTGCAGGTCGTCGAAGCGTGCGCCGAGCGTCTGCCGGCTGGCCAGGCGCTGGGTCAGCGAAGCCTGCGCATTGCGCTCGGCCATCTGCAGGAACTGCGCACGTTCGCCGCGCACGCGGGTCTTGATCTCCACCGCATGACCGGATTGCTGCGCCAGCAGCTCGGCGAGGATCGCCTCGTCCTCCAGCGCCTCGCCTACCACCAGCTCGCGCGGCACCGGACGCTCCAGGTAGTACTGCGCGATGAACTGGGCCAGCACGTCGGCCGGCTCGGCGTCCAGCGGCAGGCGCGGGAAGAAGTCGCGCGTGCCCAGGCTGATACCGTCGCGGAAGAACAGCACGCTGACGCAGGCAATGCCGGACTCGATGCGGCAGGCGATCACGTCCATGTCGGCGCTGGCGCCCTGCACGTGATGCTGCGCCTGCAGTCGGCGCAGCGCCGCCACCTGGTCACGCAGCGTGGCGGCCCGCTCGAAGTTCAGCGCCGCGGCGGCCTGCTCCATCGATCCGGCCAGCTCGTCGATCACCGCGCTGGAACGTCCTTCGAGAAACATCTGCGCGTGGCGCACGTCCACGGCGTAGTCCTCGCGACCGATCAGCCCCACGCAGGGCGCCGTGCAGCGGCCGATCTGGTGCTGCAGGCAGGGTCGCGAGCGGTTGCGGAAGTAGCTGTCCTCGCACTGGCGCACCTTGAACAGCTTCTGCATCAGGTTGAGGCTCTCGCGCACCGCGTAGGTGCTCGGGTACGGCCCGAAGAAGCGTCCCGGCAGGTTGCGCGCGCCGCGATGGAAGGCCAACCGCGGATAATCCTCGCCGCCGGACAGGTAGATGTACGGATAGCTTTTGTCATCACGCAACAGGATGTTGTAGCGCGGCTTGAGCGACTTGATCAGCTGCGATTCCAGCAGCAGCGCCTCGCCCTCGGTGCGCGTGACGGTAATCTCGGCGCGCGCGATCTGCGACACCATCGCCACGATGCGCGGCTCCATTCGCGGCTTCAGGAAATAGCTGCCGACGCGCTTCTTGAGGTTGCCGGCCTTGCCGACATACAGCAGCTCGTCGTCCGCATCGAAGTAGCGGTAGACGCCGGGCGACGTGGAGAGGGTGCGGACGAAGGCCTTGCCGTCGAAGGCCGGCTCGGAAGCGGGAGACATGGCATGAATTGTAGCCGCTGCCGAAGGCGCCGCCGCGGCTTGCACCGTCCGGTTCAGCCGCCCAGCTGCGCCAGCAGTCCGTCCGCGCCGCGCTCGGCCAGCGCGATCACCTGGCGGAAATCCTCCGGACCACCGTAGTAAGGGTCGGGCACCTCGACCACGTCGTCGATGCCGGCCGCCGGCAGGAACAGGCCGAGCCTGTGCCGCAACGCCGGCGGGCATTGCGCGGCCAGATCGCGCAGGTTGGCCTGGTCCATCCCCAGCACGCGCTCGAAGCGCTGGAAGTCGGCCACCTCGATCTGCCGCGCGCGGTGCGCGGAAAGTTCGTAACCGGCCGCACGCGCCGCCTCGCGCATGCGCGCATCGGCGCGATGCCCGACGTGCCAGCCGCCGGTGCCGCACGAATCGACCGTCACGCTTCGCCCGGCCGCCGCGAAGCGCTGGCGCAGCACCTCCGCCACCACCGGCGAGCGGCAGATGTTGCCGAGGCAGACGATGAGGAAATCGCCGCCACTCATCGCTGCGCGGCAAGCCACTGTTCGGCCCGCGCCAGGTCAGCCTCGGTGTCGATGCCCGGCGGGAAGGGTTCGGGCGTGAGCCGCACCGCAATCGCATGGCCGTGCTCCAGCACGCGCAGCTGCTCCAGCGATTCGGCCTGCTCCAGCGGCGTGCGCGTCAATCCGGTGTACTGGCGCAGGAAACCGGCGCGGTAGGCATAGATGCCGATATGGCGCAGGAACGGCACGTCGGCGGGCAATGCGTCGCGACTCGCGGCGAACGCATCGCGCGCCCACGGCAGCGGCGCGCGGCTGAAGTACAGCGCGCGGCCGCGGGCATCACGCACCAGCTTCACCACGTTGGGATCGAACAGTTCGTGCGCGTCGGCGAGCGGCGTGGCCAGCGTGGCCATCGGCGCGTCGTCCTCGGCCAACGCGCGGGCCACTTCGCGAATGCCGGCGGCGGGCGCGAACGGCTCGTCGCCCTGCAGGTTCACCACGATGGCGTCGTCGGCCCAGCCGTAGTGCACGGCGCATTCGGCCAGCCGATCGCTGCCCGAGGCGTGGTCCGCACGGGTCATGCAGATGTCCACGCCCTGCCCGGCCAGCGCCTCGGCGATGCGTGCGTCATCCACAGCCACCACCACCTGGCGGGCCCCGGCAAGCAGCGCGCGCTGCGCCACGCGCACCACCATGGGCACGCCGGCGATGGCGCGCAGCGGCTTGGCCGGCAGGCGGGTGGAGCCGTAGCGGGCGGGGATGGCGACGATGAAATCAGGACAGGACATGGCGACCTCGATTACGGGCCCGCAAGCCTAACCCGCAGGCCGCGCCCGTGTGTAGGAGCGCACCCTGTGCGCGACACCTGGTGGTCTGTGCAAGAGCTGGTCGCGCACAGAGCCTGCCCCGGCCTCGATCCGGGGGTGCGCTCCTACGCGGCAGGCGCCAGATGGAATCCACAGCCGTTGGCCAGCTCCATGAAGCCCGGGAACGACGTCGCCACGTTGGCGCAGTCGCCGATATGCACCGGACCGCGGGCGATCAGTCCGGCGACCGCGAAGCTCATCGCGATGCGGTGGTCGCCGTGGCTGTCGATGCGGCCGCCGCCGATCGGACCACCGTGGATCGTCGCACCGTCCGCACGCTCCTCGACGTTCACGCCCAGCGCCTGCAGGCCCGTGGCCATGCTGGCCAGGCGGTCGGATTCCTTCACCCGCAGCTCGGCGGCGCCGCGCACCACCGTGGCACCGGTAGCCGCGGCCGCCGCCACGAACAGCGCGGGGAACTCGTCGATCATGTCCGGCACCAGCGCTTCGGGCAGCTCGATGCCGTGCAGCGGCGCATGACGCAGCACCAGGTCACCGACCGGCTCGCCACCGCTCTCACCTTCGTTCTCGATGCGGATGTCCGCCCCCATCAGGCGCAGCGCCTGCAGCAGGCCGGTGCGGCGCGGATTGAGGCCGACCGCCGGCAGGCGCAGTTCGGTACCGGGCACGATGCTACCGGCGACCAGGAAGAACGCCGCCGAGGAAAAATCCGCCGGTACGCGCACGTCAGTGGCGCGCAGCGCGTGACCGCCGCTCAGGCGGGCGCGACCGGGCGAGAACTCGATCGGCCAGCCGAATGCGGCGAGCATGCGCTCGGTGTAATCGCGGGTCGGATGCGGCTCGATCACTTCCGTCTCGCCCTCGGCGTACAGGCCGGCCAGCAGCAGCGCGGACTTCACCTGCGCGCTGGCGACGGGCAACGTGTAGCGGATGCCGTGCAGCGGCTGGCCGCCGCGCACATGCAGCGGTGGCAGACCATTCTGGCTGTCGATGCGCGCACCCATCTGCGCCAGCGGATCGGTGACGCGCCGCATCGGCCGCTTCGACAGCGACTCGTCGCCGATCAGGATGCTATCGAACGCCTGGCCCGCCAGCAGGCCGGTGAGCAGGCGCATGCCGGTGCCGGCGTTGCCGCAGTCGAGCGCGCCGGCCGCCGCGCGCAGGCCGTGCAGGCCCACGCCATGCACCACGCGTTCGCCGTCGGCCATGACATCGATGCGCACGCCAAGCTGCTGCATCACCGCCGCCGTGGCGCGGGTGTCCTCGCCTTCCAGAAAGCCGTGGATATGCGAGACGCCCTCGGCGAGGGCGCCCAGCATCATCGCGCGGTGCGACACCGACTTGTCGCCCGGCACGTGCACCACGCCGTTGAGCGGACCGGCCGGGCGGCTGGTCCAGTCGACACGCTGGCCGCCGCTCACGGCAGGGCCACCGGATAGGAGCCGAGCACACGCAGGCTGGCAACGCTGGACTCGATCTCGCTGACCGCCTCCTTGAGGTTGCCCTCGTGGATGTGGCCGGAGACGTCGATGAAGAACGCATACTGCCATTTGCCGGTGTGCGCCGGGCGCGACTCGATGCGGTTGAGGCTGACGCCGTGCTTGGCGAAGGGGCTGAGCACGTCGTAGAGCGCGCCAGGCTTGTCGTTGACGGTGACCAGCAGCGAGGTGCGGTCGTTGCCCGAGGGCGGGAACAGCGAGCGGCCGATCACCAGGAACCGCGTGGTGTTGTCGGCGCGGTCCTCGATCGCGGTGGCCAGGGTCTTCAGCCCGTAGATCTTGCCCGCAATCTCGCCGGCGATCGCCGCCGCGCTCTCGTCGTGGCGCGCCAGGCGCGCCGCTTCGGCATTGCTGCCGACGGCGATGCACTCCACGCCCGGCAGGTTCAGCCGCAGCCAGGTCTTGCACTGCTGCAGCGACTGGGCGTGCGCGTACACGCGGCGCACGTCGGCAAGCTGGCCGGTGAGCGCGTGCAGGCACTGGTGCACGCGCAGTTCCACCTCGCCGCAGATCCGCGCGTCGGAGGTGAGGAACATGTCGAGCGTGACCTGGATCATGCCCTGCCCGGAGTTCTCCACCGGCACCACGCCGAAATCGGCATGGCCGGCGGCGACCTCCTGGAACACCTCCTCGATGCTGCCCAGCGGCAGACCGTAGGCGGCGTGGCCGAAATGCTTGCGCACGGCCTGCTCGCTGAAGGTGCCCTCGGGGCCGAGGTAGCCGATCTTGAGCGGGTCTTCCTGCGCCAGGCAGGAGGACATGATCTCGCGGAACAGCCGCACCATCTCCGTGTCCGACAGCGGCCCCTTGTTGCGATCGACCACCATGCGCAGCACGTGCGCCTCGCGCTCCGGCCGGTAGTAGTCGATGGCGGACAGCCCCTCGCCCTTCACCTTGGCCACCTCGCGGGCGCGCATGGCGCGCTCGGCGATCAGCTCCTGAATCTGCCGGTCGATGCTGTCGATGCGCTCGCGCACTTCGCTCAGCGGGTTCTTCGAATCAGACATGAAAAAACGACCTGGATGGATAGACGTCCAAACGACGGAGCGTCATGGTGCCTGAAAGCGCCTCGCGGCGCCTTCCATGGTTTCATCCGTGACGATGGGCAAAGTCGGCCATGAAGGCGGCCAGCGCCTGCACCGCCTCCAGCGGCACCGCGTTGTAGAGCGAGGCGCGCATGCCGCCCACCGCCTTGTGACCCTTGAGCGCAATCAGCCCGGCCGCCTCGGATTCCTTGAGGAAGGCACCGTCCAGCGCGCCGTCTTTCAGGGTGAACGGCACGTTCATGCGCGAGCGCGCGGCGGGCTCGATCGGGTTGGCATAGAAGCCGTCCGAATCGTCGATCGCCCGATACAGCAGCTCGGCCTTGGCGCGGTTGCGCTCGGCCATCGCGGCCACGCCGCCCTGGGCCTTCAACCACTGGAAGGTGAGCCCGGCCAGGTACCAGCCCCAGGTGTTGGGCGTGTTGAGCATCGAGTCGTGCGCGGCCTGTTCGGCATAGCGCAGCACCTTGGCCATCGGTCGGCCGCTGCGGAGCAGAAGATCGCGGCGAATGATCATCACCACCAGACCCGACGGCCCGATGTTCTTCTGCGCGCCGGCGTAGATCAGGCCGAAGCGCGACACGTCCAGCGGAGCGGAGAGAATGTTGGACGACATGTCCGCCACCAGCGGCACCTCGCCCACCTCGGGCACGTCGTGGAACTCGACGCCATGGATGGTTTCGTTCGGCGTGTAGTGCACGTAGGACGCCGCCGGATCGAGCACCCACGATTCGCGCGCGGGCAGCCGGCGAAAGCCGTCCGTCTCGCTGCTGGCCGCCACGTTCACGCGCAGGTAGGGCGCCGCCTCGCGCACCGCCTTCTCGCTCCAGTGGCCGCTGACGATGTAGTCGGCGCAGTCGTCCGGGCCGGCCAGGTTCATCGGGATCTGGGCGAAATGCTGGGTCGCCCCGCCCTGCAGGAACAGCACGGCGTAGTCGGCGGGAATCGCCATCAGTTCGCGCAGGTCCGCCTCGGCCTGGGCCGCCATCGCGATGAACGGCTTGCCGCGGTGCGACTGTTCCATCACCGACATGCCCGAGCCGTTCCAGTCCAGCAGCTCGCGCTGGGCCTGCTCCAGCACCTTGCGCGGCAGCGCCGCCGGTCCCGCACTGAAATTCCACACCCTGCTCACTGGCCGGACCTCGCTCGATAGCCTGCTGACGGACCGCCGCATTATGGCGCGGCGCAGCAAGGCGACGTCAATGCGAGATCGTCAAAGCCGGACCAGCAACACCAGCGCGATGCCCAGAGCGAGCACGGCCGCGGTGACGATCAGCCACCACACCTCGCCGCGCGGACCGGCCAGTTCCTCCGGCAGCGGATCGGCCGCGGGAAACGCCAGCAGCTCCGGCTCCGCTTGCATGCCGGGCGCATCGACCACAAAGCGGTGCGTGGCCAGACCCAGCTGGTCGCCGGGATGCAACGCCGCTTCGGCAACCTCGCGACCGTTGATCCGCAGCGGATAGCGGCTCGATACCTGCTGCTGCGACAGGCGCAGTTGACCGTCCTGCCAGTACAGCCGCAACGAGGCGGTCTCGCCCTGTGGCAATTCCAGCGGCACGGCCGAATGCGGGCCGAGCTCGAGCTGGTCGCGCAGCGCGAACACCCGGCCCGATAGCGGCCCGGCCACGGCGCGCAGGGCCACCGGGCAGCGGCTGTGCTCCGGGATCACCAGCACCTCACGCGCATCGGGCGAATCATCCGCCTTCAGCAGCATGCGGCAGTCGCCCACGCTTAGCACGTCGCCGGCGCGCAGCAGGGCGCGCTCGCGCACCGGCCGGGCATTGACGTAGATGCGACTGCCGCCCGGCAGTACCTGCAGCAGGCAACCGCGGCGATCGCTGTAGAGGCGCAGGTGGTGCGCCGCCGCCTGGTGGGAACCGAGCACTACCGCATTGTCGGGCGCGCTGCCGATGGTGAGCACGGGACCGTCCCAGAGGACGTCTTCGCGGGCGGCGTGGGGAAACTCGATGCGCATCTGTGAACCAGTCGACGGACGGCGGGACTCTAGCAGAAGCACGGCCCGCGGCCGCACGGTGCCCACGCCTGCGCGTGACAGCCGCCGCGCGCATGCCGGACAATCGCACCATGCCCAAGATCGATATCCGCCAGCCGCACCAGCTCCCCCTCGCCGACGCCCGTGCCAAGGTCGACCACGTCGCGACTCGCATGCGCGAGAAGTTCGACATGGACAGCCAGTGGGACGGCGACACCCTGCGCTTTTCCCGTTCCGGCGTGAAAGGCTCCATCGCCGTGAGCGCGGCGGCCGTCGAGGTGCACGCCGAGCTGGGATTGATGCTTTCACCGCTCAAGGGGATGGTCGAGGACGAGATCCGGCGCAAGCTGGCCGAACAGTTCGCCTGACGAATGTTTAACCAGAACGCCGGACGTGGCATAATCGTCGGCTTACGCGACCATATCGGTCGCCGACCGAACGACGGAAAGCATGGCCAAAGACGACGTCATTGAAATGGAAGGCACGGTCCAGGAGACCCTGCCCAACACCATGTTCCGCGTACAGCTGGAGAACGGGCACGTGATCATCGCCCACATCTCCGGCCGCATGCGCAAGCACTACATCCGCATTCTCACGGGCGACAAGGTGAAGGTCGAGATGACCCCATACGACCTGACCAAGGGTCGCATCACCTACCGCATGAAGTAATCGGACCTTCCGTTTGCGGCTGCCTTGGCGCCGCGCCGGAAACGAAGGCATGGAGCAGTAAAAAGGCGACGCCGCGGCGTCGCCTTTTTTCGTGTCCATTGCCCGGGCAGCCAGGGCCGCCCGGGCAACACCTCACTCCACCACGGCAGGCAGCTTCTCGGCCGCCTCGGTCTCCACCAGCAGCTCGCCGTCGCGCACGCCCAGCTTCACCTTGCCGCCGTCGGCCAGCTTGCCGAACAAGAGCTCGTCGGCCAGCGCCCGCTTCACCTTCTCCTGGATCACCCGCGCCATCGGACGGGCACCCATCTGCGGGTCGAAGCCATGCTCGGCCAGCCAGCGGCGGGCGTCGGCGTCGACGTCCAGCGCCACGTGCTTCTCGCTCAGCTGCGCCTCCAGCTCGATCAGGAACTTGTCCACCACGCGCAGGATGTGGTCGAAGTCCAGCGAGTTGAACTGGATGATCGCGTCCAGGCGGTTGCGGAACTCCGGCGTGAACATGCGGCGGATCACTTCCATCGCGTCGGTGGTGTGGTTCTGCTTGACGAAGCCGATGCCGCGACGCGACGCCTGCTGGGCGCCGGCGTTGGTGGTCATCACCACGATGACGTTCTTGAAGTTCGCCTCGCGCCCGTTGGTGTCGGTGAGCACGCCGCGGTCCATCACCTGCAGCAGGATGTTGAACACATCCGGGTGTGCCTTCTCGATCTCGTCCAGCAACAGCACGCAGTGCGGATGCTTGGTGACCGCCTCGGTCAGCAGGCCGCCCTGATCGAAGCCGACGTAACCCGGAGGCGCGCCGACCAGGCGGGACACCGAATGCGCCTCCATGTACTCGGACATGTCGAAGCGGATCATCTCGATGCCCAGCTGCATGCCGAGCTGGCGGGTGACCTCGGTCTTGCCCACGCCGGTGGGGCCGGCCAGCAGGAAGCTGCCGATCGGCTTGGACGGATCGGCCAGGCCCGAGCGGGCCATCTTGATCGACGCGGTGAGCGCCTCGATCGCCTGGTCCTGCCCGAACACCACCATCTTGAGGTTGCGCTCGAGGTTCTTCAGCACGTCACGATCGGACGCGGACACCTGCTTGGCCGGGATGCGCGCCATCTTGGCCACGATGTACTCGACCTCGGGCACGTCGATAGTGGTGGTGCGCTGGTCTTCCGGCAGCAGTCGCTGGCGGGCACCGGCCTCGTCGATCACGTCGATCGCCTTGTCCGGCAGCAGCCGGTCGGGGATGTGCTTGACCGAAAGGTCCACCGCCGCCTTCAGCGCCTCGTTGGTATAGGCCACCGCGTGGTGCTCCTCGAAGCGCGAACGCAAGCCCTTGAGGATTTCGATGGAGTCCGCCACGGTCGGCTCGACCACGTCGATCTTCTGGAAGCGACGAGCCAGCGCGCGGTCCTTCTCGAAGATTCCGCGGAACTCCTGGAACGTGGTCGAGCCGATGCAGCGCAGCTCGCCCGAAGCCAGCATCGGCTTGATCAGGTTCGACGCGTCCATCGTGCCGCCCGACGCCGAACCGGCGCCGATGATCGTATGGATCTCGTCGATGAACAGGATCGCGCCCGGCTGCTTCTTGAGCTGGGCGATCACCGCCTTCAGGCGCTTCTCGAAATCGCCGCGATATTTGGTGCCGGCCACCAGCGCGCCGAGATCCAGCGACCAGATGGTCGCCCCTTCGAGCACTTCCGGCACTTCGCCGTCGACGATGCGCTTGGCCAGGCCCTCGGCCAGCGCGGTCTTGCCCACGCCGGCTTCGCCGACGTAGAGCGGGTTGTTCTTGCGGCGGCGGCACAGCACCTGGATGGTGCGCTCGATCTCGTCGGCGCGGCCGATCAGCGGATCGATCTTGCCTTCCAGCGCCAGCTCGTTGAGGTTGCTGGCGTACTCGCTGAGCGGATTGCCCTTGCCCTCGCCGCCCTCCTCGGCTTCGCGATCGGTATTGCCGCTCGTACCCGCCGACGGCTCCTCGCCGATCTTGGCGATGCCGTGGGAGATGTAATTGACCACGTCCAGCCGGGTGATCTCCTGCTGGTGCAGGAAATACACGGCGTGCGAGTCCTTCTCGCCGAAGATCGCCACCAGCACGTTGGCGCCGGTCACTTCCTTCCGCCCCGAGGACTGCACGTGGTAGACCGCGCGCTGCAGCACGCGCTGGAAACCGAGCGTGGGCTGGGTGTCGCGCTCGTCCCCGTGCGGCAGCACTGGCACGGTTTCGGCGATGATTTTCTGCAGCTCGGCGGTAAGCCGCGGGAGATCGACGCCGCAGGCGCGCAGGGCGCCGACGGCGGACTGGTTGTCGGTCAGGGCGAGCAGCAGGTGCTCGACGGTCATGAACTCATGACGCTGCTCGCGCGCCTGCTTGTAACACTGGCCGATGGTGACTTCGAGATCCTTGCTGAACATCCGGACCGTCTCCCGAGTAGATGGCAAGCGGCTGAAGTGCCGCGATGACGCCAAAATGGGGTCGCCTAGAGCTTTTCCATAGTGCACAACAGCGGGTGCTGATGCGCTCGTGAATATTCGTTGACCTGGGTCACCTTCGTCTCGGCCACCTCCCGGGTAAACACGCCGCATACACCGCGTCCGCGGGTATGCACGTGGAGCATCACCTGCACCGCCTTCTCCTGGTCCATGCCGAAGAAGCCACGCAGCACCTCTACCACGAAATCCATGGGAGTGAAGTCGTCATTCATCAGCAGAACTTGATACAGCGGTGGTCGTGCCACCTCCGGCCGGGAGGGTTCCAGCGCGAGACCGTGTCCGGTGCCCTGCTCGTGTTCGGGTTGATTTGCCATAGGAGGAATGCGCTTGCCTGTTGATACGGATTGTACGCCGCGGTGGATGCGGCTTTGGCGACCCTTCGGGAGGTGATGGCACAATGAACGCTTTTCCAGTGCCGCAGGGCGATTGCCTGATGTCTTCCTCCGCAAGCTCCGACGCCGCCTGGCGCCCGCACGTGACCGTGGCCTGCGTGGTCGCTGACGGCGATCGCTATCTGATGGTGGAAGAGGAAGTCGGCGGCCGGCTGGCCTACAACCAGCCCGCGGGCCATCTGGACGACCGCGAGAGCCTGCTCACCGCTGCCGTGCGCGAGACGCTGGAGGAAACCGGCTGGACGGTGGAATTGCAACACCTGATCGGCGTGCACCAATGGCGCAGCCACGAGCACGGTGAGGGCGTGGTGCGCTTCAGCTTCGCCGCACGGGCGCTGGCGCACGATCCGCAGCGGCCGCTGGACAGCGGCATTCGCCGCGCGCTGTGGCTCACCCGGGCCGAGATCGCCGCGCTCGGTGAGCGCCTGCGAAGCCCGCTGGTGCTCAAGAGCATCGACGCCTGGCTCGGCGGCCAGCGCCATCCGCTGGCGCTGGTGGGCAGCCTGCTCGACGGGGATCCCTACCCGTGAAAGTGATGCTCGGCATCTCCGGCGGCGTCGACTCCTCGGTCGCCGCGCTGGTGCTGCAACAGTCCGGCTACGAGGTCGAAGGCCTGTTCATGCAGAACTGGGAGGAGGACGACCGCTCCGGCCCCTGCACTGCCGACGCCGACCGCAAGGACGCCGTGGCTGTCTGCGGCCGCCTGGGTATCCCGTTCCACGCGCGCAATTTCGCCGCCGAGTACTGGGACGGCGTGTTCGAGCACTTCCTCGCCGAATACCGCGCCGGCCGCACGCCGAACCCGGACGTGCTGTGCAACCGCGAGATCAAATTCAAGACCTTCCTGACCGAGGCGCGCGCCCTGGGCGCCGAGAAGATCGCCACCGGCCACTACGCCCGGGTCGACGAATGCGACGGCCGCTTCCGCCTGCTGCGCGCGGCCGACACGGCCAAGGACCAGACCTACTTCCTGCATGCGCTGGGGCAGGCGCAGTTGTCCGCCACGCTGTTCCCGATCGGCCACCTGCCGAAGGAGCGGGTGCGCGCGATGGCGCGCGAAGCGGCCCTGCCGACCCACGCCAAGAAGGATTCCACCGGCATCTGCTTCATCGGCGAGCGCGATTTCCGCGAGTTCCTGAGCCAGTACATCCCCGCCAGGCCAGGCGTGATGTGCACACCTGAGGGGCTGGAGGTCGGCGAGCACCAGGGCGTGATGTACTACACGCTGGGCCAGCGCCAGGGGTTGGGAATCGGCGGGCGCCATGGCGCCAGCGGCGAGGCGTGGTACGTGGTCGGCAAGGAGGTCGCCAGCAACGTGCTGATCGTCGCCCAGGGCGGCGAAAACCACTGGCTACAGTCCACCCGCCTGCTGGCCGATGATCCCCACTGGGTGGCCGGCCAGGCACCGGGCGCGCATTTCCGCTGCACCGCCAAGACCCGCTACCGCCAGACCGACCAGGCCTGCGAAGTGCATTGCCGCGACGGCCGGCTCGATGTGACGTTCGACCAGCCCCAGCGCGCCGTCACGCCGGGGCAGTCGGTGGTGTTCTACGACGGCGAAGCCTGCCTCGGTGGCGCGGTGATTGCCGCGACCGATGCGCCCTTCGGCGGCCTTTCCCCTGTTTCCCCGGAGTCGTAAGTCGTGCCCAGCCTGTTTGCCATGACCGAAGAGCGCGTGCTCGGCCTCGCCGGCCTGTTCCAGGCCACCTCGCTGGCCCAGCAGCTGGCCAACCAGGGCCGCTGCGACGAGGCCGCCTTCGAGGCCAGCGTGGACAGCGTGTTCCGCATCGACGCCGATTCGGTGGTGGGCGTGTACGGCCGCACCTCGTCGCTGCGGCTGGGCCTGCGCACCCTCATCGCCCAGCTGGAGGAAAGCACCAGCGACATGGCGATCACCCGCATGGCGATCACCGTGATGCGGCTGGAGCGCTCGCTGGCCCGTCACGTCGCCCAGCGCGACCAGTTGCAGCAGGGCCTGCTCGCCGCCCAGCGGCAAGTGGAGCATTTCGGCCGGTATTCCCCCCAGGTGATCAGCCGGCTGGCCGCGCTCTACGTCTCCACGCTGTCGACGCTGAAGCCGCGCGTGATGGTCACCGGCAACCCGCAGATGCTGCAGCAGGAGGCGATCGTCGAACGCGTGCGCACCTGCCTGCTCGCCGCGGTGCGCTCGGCCGTGCTGTGGCAGCAGGTCGGCGGACGCCAGTGGCAACTGCTGCTGCATCGTAAGCAGTGCGCCATGCTGGCGCGCGGCCTGCTCACCGGCTCCACGCTGGACAACGGCTGAGCCGGCTCAATCGAGCAGGCGCAGTCCCGGCCGGCGGCGGGCGATCTGGCGCAGCAGTTCGGCGAACGCCTGCAGGTCGTCATGCCACGGCGTCGCCTCGCGCCAGTACAGCGCGATCTCGCGACCCGGCGCCGGGCCGCGGATCTTCGCCAGGGTCACCGCCGGAATCGACGCCAGCCGGTCGCGCGCCAGCGCCGGCACCAGCGCGTAGCCGCCGCGCAGCTCGACCAGCGCGGCCAGGCTCTCCAGGCTCACGTCCTGCACCTGGCCCGCAGCGGGCTCGCCGTCCGGGTGGTATTCGGCCATCACCGTGGCCTCGCCGGCATCGAGCTGGCTGAGCGCCACCGTCGGCTTGCCGGCCAGCGGATGATCCGCGCGCAGCATGATTTCCCACGGCTCGAAGAACAGCGGCCGGCTGGCGATGCCGCTGGGTGCGGTGGCCGGCGGCGGCGCCAGCACGGCATCGAGTTCGCCCTCGTGCAGGCGGCGCAGCAGGCCCCTGGGCTTGCCTTCGGACAGGCTCAGGCGCGCACCGGCGAAATGCTGCGGGAACGGCGCGATCAGGTGCGGCAGCAGGTACGGCCCCAGCGAGGCCGGCACGCCCAGGCGCAGCTCGCCGCCGAAGGCGACGCTGCCGGCGCGCGCCACCTGCTGCAGGTGTTCGGCCGCGGCCAGCACGGCGTCGATCTGCTCCAGCAGCCGACGACCGCCGGCGGTCGGCACGATTTTCCGCCCGCCGCGCTCGAACACCGGCCCGCCCAGCGCCTGCTCCACCTTCTGCACCTGGTGCGACAGGCCGGACGGACTGATGTGCATGGCCCGCGCCGCGCTGTTGAAACTGCCGTGCCGATGCACCGCCTGCACCAGCGCGAGGTCGCGCAGCGAGACCGCCGCAAGGGTGGTCGAAATCATCGAATGCAGCATGTCGTCAAATGCGTTTGTCCGCCCCGGAGGCGTCCATCATCCTATGCGGCGCGATCCACGTCGCGCCCCTTGCCGCTGGCCGTCTATTTCGCGGGTATTGGGCGTTTGCGCGATAATCGATCGTCTTTGATCCACCGCTTGCGGCGGATCGGCCCCATCCCAGCCGCAGGTTCCAGCCAGGAGTTCCCCATGAAAGATTCATTCTCGGTACGCGACACCCTCCAAGCCAACGGCAAGGCCTACCAGTTCGCCAGCCTGACCAAGCTGGGCCGGCAGTTCGACCTCAAGCGCCTGCCCTTCTCGCTGAAGATCCTGCTGGAGAACCTGCTGCGCCACGAGGACGGCGTCAACGTCACCGCGAAGGAGATCGAGGCGATCGCCAAGTGGGATGCCAAGGCCGAACCGGACACCGAGATCGCCTTCATGCCGGCCCGCGTGGTGCTGCAGGATTTCACCGGCGTGCCGTGCGTGGTCGACCTGGCCGCGATGCGTGACGCGGTGGTGAAGCTCGGCGGCGACGCCACCCAGATCAATCCGCTGGCGCCGGCCGAGCTGGTCATCGACCACTCGGTGCAGGTCGACGCCTACGGCTCGGCGTCCGCGCTGGAGCAGAACGTCGAGATCGAGTTCGAGCGCAACCAGGAGCGCTACAGCTTCCTGCGCTGGGGCCAGAAGGCCTTCAACAACTTCAAGGTGGTGCCGCCGCGCACCGGCATCGTGCACCAGGTGAACCTGGAGCACCTGGCCCGCGTGGTGTTCACCAACGACGCCAACGGCGAAAACTGGGCCTATCCGGACACCGTGTTCGGTACCGACTCGCACACCACCATGATCAACGGCATCGGCGTGCTGGGCTGGGGCGTGGGCGGCATCGAGGCCGAGGCCGCGATGCTGGGCCAGCCGTCCTCCATGCTGATTCCGCAGGTGGTCGGCTTCAAGCTCACCGGCAAGCTCAACGAAGGCGTCACCGCCACCGACCTGGTGCTCACTGTCACCCAGATGCTGCGCAAGCTCGGCGTGGTGGGCAAGTTCGTCGAGTTCTTCGGCTCGGGCCTCAAGCATCTGCCGCTGGCCGATCGCGCCACCATCGCCAACATGGCGCCCGAGTACGGCGCCACCTGCGGCATCTTCCCGATCGACCAGGAGGCGCTGAACTACCTGCAGCTGTCCGGTCGCAGCGCCGAGCAGATCGCGCTGGTCGAGGCGTACGCCAAGGCCCAGGGCATGTGGCACGACGAGAGCTCGGTCGAGCCGGTGTTCACCACCACGCTGGAGCTGGACCTGGCCACCGTGAAGCCGTCGCTGGCCGGTCCCAAGCGCCCGCAGGACCGCGTGCTGCTGGAAGGCGTGCAGCAGAGCTTCCATGACGTGGTCGGCGGCCTCACCACCAACCGCAAGACCAAGAACGGCGACTCGGCCCGTTTCGCCAACGAAGGCGGCGCCACCGCCATCGGCAACGAGGCCAACAGCGTCAGCGAGGGCACCGTGCGCGTCGCGAAGGACGGTGAAACCTTCGAACTGAAGGACGGCTCGGTGGTGATCGCCGCGATCACCTCCTGCACCAACACCTCCAACCCGGCGGTGATGCTGGGCGCCGGCCTGGTCGCCAAGAAAGCCGCCGCCAGGGGCCTGAAGGCCAAGCCGTGGGTGAAGACCTCGATCGGCCCGGGCTCGCTGGTGGTCACCGACTACCTGGAGAAGACCGGCCTGATGAAGGAGCTGGAAAAGGTCGGCTTCTACATCGTCGGCTACGGCTGCACCACCTGCATCGGCAACTCCGGCCCGCTGCCGGCCGAGATCAGCAAGGGCATCGCCGAGGGTGACCTGGCCGTGGCCTCGGTGCTGTCGGGCAACCGCAACTTCGAAGGCCGCGTGCATCCGGAAGTGAAGATGAACTACTTGGCCTCGCCGCCGCTGGTGGTCGCCTACGCGCTGGCCGGCACGCTGGACATCGACCTCACCAAGGACGCCATCGGCACCGGCAGCGACGGCCAGCCGGTGTACCTGAAGGACATCTGGCCGACCAACCAGGAGATCTCCGACGCCATCGCCGGCTCGATCAACGCGGAGATGTTCAACAAGAACTACGCCGACGTGTTCAAGGGCGACAGCCGCTGGAACCAGATCGCCTCGCCGGACGGTGCGCTGTTCCGCTGGGACGACTCCACCTATATCAAGAACCCGCCCTACTTCGACGGCATGAGCAAGGAGCCGGGCACGGTCGAGGACATCCACGGCGCCCGCGCGCTGGGCGTGTTCGGCGACTCGATCACCACCGACCACATCTCGCCGGCCGGCTCGATCAAGAAGGACAGCCCGGCGGGCCGCTTCCTGATCTCCAAGGGCGTCGATCCGAAGGACTTC
This sequence comes from Dyella ginsengisoli, assembly GCF_044904665.1. Taxonomy (NCBI): domain Bacteria; kingdom Pseudomonadati; phylum Pseudomonadota; class Gammaproteobacteria; order Lysobacterales; family Rhodanobacteraceae; genus Dyella; species Dyella ginsengisoli. The sequence goes on along the minus strand of NZ_JADIKM010000007.1, from coordinate 9,108 downwards.
AACTCCTACGGTTCGCGCCGCGGCAACGACGACGTGATGGTGCGCGGCACCTTCGCCAACATCCGCATCAAGAACCTGATGCTGGACGGCGTCGAAGGCGGCTACACCCTGCACGTGCCGTCGGGCGAGCAGCTGGCGATCTACGACGCCGCGGTGAAGTACAAGGCCGAGGGCACGCCGCTGGTGGTGATGGCCGGCAAGGAATACGGCACCGGCTCGTCGCGCGACTGGGCCGCCAAGGGCACGCTGCTCTTGGGCGTGAAGGCGGTGATCGCCGAGAGCTTCGAGCGCATCCACCGCTCCAACCTGGTGGGCATGGGCGTGCTGCCGTGCACCTTCAAGGCAGGCCAGAACGCGCAGTCGCTGGGCCTCACCGGCAAGGAAAGCTTCGACATCACCGGCCTCCATGGCGGCGAGTCGAAGGAAGCCACCGTGGTCGCCACCGCGGCGGACGGCAGCAAGAAGACCTTCACCGTCAACGTGATGCTGCTGACGCCGAAGGAGCGCGAGTTCTTCCGCCACGGCGGCATCCTGCAATACGTGCTGCGCCAGCTGGCGGGCAAGAAGGCGGCCTGAGTCTCACCGACCCAAGCCCGATGAAAGACGCCCGATGAAAAACGCCGCCCACGGGGCGGCGTTTTTCTTTGTGCGAAACGACACGACTGCGCGCTAAAGCGGCCGCTTCCACGTCGCCGAATAACACACCCACTCGCCGCCCTCGCGCCGCCACGCGCTCTCCACGTCGTATACGCCCATGTCCTCGGGCAGCAGGCGGCCGCCGCTGGTCAGCGTCACCGTGAAGCTGGCCACGTAACGATCGCCGCGCTGCGCCACCGTCACTGGTCCCATCAGCACGTGGATGCTCTCGTGGCGCAGGCGCGCCAGGCGCAGCAAGTTGGCCAGCTGGGCGCGATCCACCTCGCCAGCGTTACCGGTGAAATCGTCGGTCAGATGATCGGCAAAAGCGCCTGCGTCGGTCTGCTCCGCGGCACGCTCGGCGGCGGCCACGGCCTGCTTCACGGCCACCTCGTCGGGGGTGCGATGGCACCCGGTCGCGAGCATGCAAACGATCGCGATGACGGTCATCCACAGGGCGTTCCGGAGTCGCATCGACAAGGCCTCGATCTCGTTGCGGCGCGGCTTGCCGCTATACGCGAGCGTATGCTCCAATGCCTCGTCGTGTCGATGGCCGATCACCGCAGCGATCATCCTCTTCCACAGGAGCACAAGGATCACCATGAGCAACGAGCGTCCGTGGCTGGACCACTATCCGGATGGCGTCCCCGCACAGATCGACATGGACGCCTATGCGTCGGTCGTCGCGGTGCTGGAAGAGGCCTTCGGGCGGTTCAAGGATCGTCCGGCTTTCGCCAGCTTCGGCAAGAAGCTCAGCTACGGCGAGATCGACGCCATGAGTGCGCATTTCGCCGGCTACCTCACCGGTGAACTGAAACTCGCCAAGGGCGATCGCATCGCGATCATGATGCCCAACGTGCTGCAGTACCCCATTGCCCTGTTCGGCGCGCTGCGCGCGGGGCTGGTGGTGGTGAACACCAACCCGCTCTACACCGCGCGCGAGCTGAAGCACCAGCTGGAGGATTCCGGCGCCAAGGCGATCGTGGTGCTGGACAACTTCGCCGCCACGGTGCAGCAGGTGGTAGCCGATACCCACGTGCAGCACATCGTCACCACCGGCGTGGGCGACCTGCTTGGCGGCCTCAAGGGCATGCTGGTCAACACGATCACCAAGCACGTCAAGAAGATGGTGCCGGAGTTTCACCTGCCGCAGGCGGTGCGCTTCGCCGACGCGCTCGATCGCGGCGCGCACCACCCGCTGCCGAAGGTGGTGTTGACCCACCAGGATCTCGCCTTCCTGCAATACACCGGTGGCACCACCGGCGTGGCCAAGGGAGCCATGCTCAGCCACGGCAACATGATCGCCAACATGCTGCAGGCCGGCGTGTGGATCGGCCGCAACACCAAGCTGGGCGAAGAGGTGATCATCACGGCGCTGCCGCTGTATCACATCTTCTCGCTGACGGCGAACTGCCTGGTGTTCACCCGGCTCGGCGGCCTGAGCTGGCTGATCACCAACCCACGCGACATGCCCGGCTTCGTCAAGGAGCTGGCCAAATCCAACTTCACCGCGATCACCGGCGTCAACACGCTGTTCAACGGCCTGCTCAACACGCCGGGCTTCGCCGAGCTGGATTTCTCCCGCCTGCACCTGAGCCTGGGCGGCGGCATGGCCGTGCAGCGCGCGGTGGCCGATCGCTGGAAGAAGATCACCGGCTGCACGCTGGCCGAAGCCTACGGCCTCACCGAAACGGCGCCGGCGGTGTGCATCAATCCGCTGGACCTGAAGGAGTACAACGGTTCGATCGGCCTGCCGATCCCCTCCACCGACGTGGCGATCTGGTCGGAAGACAACCAGCCGCTGCCGCTCGGCGAAGTGGGCGAGCTGATGGTGCACGGCCCGCAGGTGATGCAGGGCTACTGGCAGCGTCCGGACGAGACGGCCAAGGTGCTCACCGCCGACGGCTGGCTGCACACCGGCGACATCGCTCGCATGGATGCCAGCGGCTACGTCTATATCGTCGACCGCAAGAAGGACATGATCCTGGTGTCCGGTTTCAACGTGTACCCGAACGAGGTCGAGGACATCGTGATGCAGCACCCGGGCGTCTCCGAGGTGGCCGCGGTCGGCGTGCCCGACGAGCATTCCGGCGAAGTGGTGAAGATCTTCGTGGTGCGCAAGGACCCCAACCTGGGCGAGGAGGAACTCCGGGAGTTCTGCCGCGAGAACCTCACCGGTTACAAGCGGCCGAAACTCATCGAGTTCCGCACCGACCTGCCCAAGACCAACGTGGGCAAGATCCTGCGCCGCGAACTGCGCGACGAGAAGAAAGTCCCCGCCGCCGCCCACTGAAGCCGCGGCTGCCGGATGCAAAAACGCCCGCGCAAGCGGGCGTTTTTCGTTGGGTCACGGCGGCGCGCGATCAGTTGCGCCACTGCTCCAGGATGTCGGCGTAGCCGCCCAGCAGGTTCCACAGCGGCACCTGCTTGTCCTCGGGGATGCGCGAGTAGGCATAGCCAATGTGGTGATCGGAGATGCGCGCCACCGTCGCTTCCAGGTGAATGTGCAGGTCGTTGCCGAAGATCATGTCCAGCACCCACGGCTCGCCCAGCTCGCCCTTCCAGCCCAGCGGTCGGCGCACCAGCAGGCCGGTGGCGGAAATGTCCACCAGTTCGGTGGGGTGGGACTGATCGCCGTGGCTCATCAGCACCGTGGTCTCGATGCGCATGCGGGCCGGACGCAGATGCTCCAGTCCGGACGCTGCCACATTCTTCTCGATCGCCATCATGTTCCCTCGCTTGAACCCGCGCCGCGGAGCCTGTCGATGCACGCCGGCAGCATCCCCTCGAAGCGACGCCGGCAGATTACCCCACTGCTGCATATCCGGGCTTCGCATGGCGCGATGTATTGGCGCACGAAGCCCGCCGCAGTGACAAGCATCACGAAGCAACAGCCATGCCACGCAGTGAGTGCCGTGCAGGCAGTGCAGAATGGCCGACTCGCGCACAAGTCCGGCTCACGCGCGTCGCGCGCTGTCGGCACGCGGTGCCGCACAGGGACAGTTTGCGACACGATCGGCCGCGCGCCCGTTCCGCCCGTGCCTGTGCTGCCCGTGCGCGGTCGCGCTGGACTTGCCCCCGCCCAGCCGCTACCCTGTGGGTCATTCATGGGGTTAAGAACGGACGCCATCCTGCCGGCGAGGCAGTGGGGAGTGTCCCGAGAGCCACATTCGATGCTCTCCGCCGACCGACTGATACGACCGTAGCGTCCCCGACGCCCCACGGCATGCGCGCCTCGACCGTGGCTCACCTCCCGGACCGGACGCCCAGCGGTTGGAAGCGATCGCGATGATGATGCCGCCGACCGGCCCATCCCGCGCCACCGCGACCAAGGCACCGGCCAGGCAGGGCATCTGCAGCAGGAGCGTTTCCTCGTGGCGCGGCTTTATCGGCGCGCAGACAAGCCCCGCATCCCTCGGCGCGAGCCGCAAGGACGGGTCCGGTTCCGATCGTGTGCAATCCCCGCCGGCCTTCGGTGGTGGCCCAACGACATGCATTGATGAGCACTGAGCCAACCGAGCCTCAGACAACCAGCAACAGCACCGCACCGGACGTGTTCGCGTCGATGCCGCAGCAGCAGGAAATGCCGCTGGCCATCGTGCGCGGCGAGCCGATGCTGCAGATGCCGCAGGACCTGTACATCCCGCCGGATGCGCTGGAAGTCATCCTGGAAGCCTTCGAAGGTCCGCTGGACCTTCTGCTGTACCTGATCCGCCGGCAGAACCTGGACATCCTCGATATCCCGGTCGCCGAGATCACCCGCCAATACATGACCTACATCGAGCTGATGCGCGATGTGATGCGACTGGAACTGGCGGCCGAATACCTGCTGATGGCCGCGATCCTGGCCGAGATCAAGTCGCGGCTGCTGCTGCCGCGGCCGCCCAGCGAGGAAGGGCTGGAAGACGACCCCCGCGCCGAGCTGGTCCGCCGGCTGCAGGAATACGAGCGGTTCAAGAAGGCCGCCGAGGACATCGAGGCCCTGCCCCGCGTCGAGCGCGACACGGTGCCGGTGCAGGTCGATGCCGGCGAGCGCACGGTGATCCGCCTGCCGCCGCCGCTGGACCTGAAGGAAATGCTGCTGGCGCTCAAGGACGTGATGCACCGCGCCGAACTGTTTGGCCACCACGCGATCAAGCGCGAGGCCCTCAGCGTCCGCCAGCGCATGGGCGAACTGCTGGGCCGGCTCGAAGGCAGCGCCTTCCAGCGCTTCGAGACGCTGTTCGATCCGGCCGAAGGCCGGCTCGGCGTGGTGGTGACCTTCCTGGCCATGCTGGAGCTGGCCAAGGAAATGCTGATCGAGATCGTGCAGGAAGCGCCGCTGGCGCCGATCTACCTCAAGGCCAAGGCCGCGCTCACCGGCGACGACGCTGCCGAAGCCGCCGATGACGAGCCCAACGATGCATCTGCCGGAGAAGCCTCCGCCTATGAATGAACACGAAGACGTCACTGCCATCGACACGGACACCGCCATCGCTGCCGCCGTGCGCGCCGAGCCACTCACGCCCGTGCAGCTCAAGCCGATCGTGGAGGCCGCCCTGCTCGCCTCCAGCCATCCGCTGACCGTGGCGCAGCTGGTGGAGCTGTTCGGCGAAGAGCACGAGGTGACACGCGAGCTCATTGCACGCGCGCTCGAAGCGCTGGCCGAAGACTGCGCCGACCGCGGCATCGAGCTGAAGGAAGTCGCCTCCGGCTTCCGCTACCAAGTGAAGCAGGACGTGCACCCCTGGCTGTCGCGCATGTGGACCGAGCGACCCAGCCGCTACTCGCGCGCCCTGCTGGAAACGCTGGCGCTGATTGCCTACCGCCAGCCGATCACCCGACCGGAGATCGAGCAGATCCGCGGCGTGGTGGTGTCCTCCAACATCATCAAGACGATGGAAGAGCGCGACTGGATCCGCGTCGTCGGCCACCGCGACGTGCCGGGCCGGCCCGCGCTGTTCGGCACCACCCGCGCGTTCCTCGACTACTTCAACCTCAAATCGCTGGACGAGCTGCCGCCGCTGTCGGAAATCCGCGACATGGAAGACCCGCAGCTGCGCTTCGAACCCGAGCCGCTGCCGGCCCGCGTCATCAAGAACCTGTCGATCGACCCGGAAGCCGACGCGGAAGCCGAAGCCGCCGCGCAGGCCGAACTGCACGACGGCGACCACGATCACCCCGCCGCGTCCACCGACCCGGACGAACCCAACACCGACACCGTCGCCGCACTCGATGAATCCACCGAGCCCGCCGACCACGTCCCCACCGACACGGCCGACGACGCTGCGCCAGAGGCGCACACCGATGGCCCTGCCACTGCCGACGAGGCAGCGAACCCCGCGCACGCCGATCACGGCGACGCCGACAAGCATTCCTAAGGAGTCACGCGCATGACTGCGCCGCAGAAATCCGTACTAACCCTCAAACGCGCCACCCGTGACGAGAACGAGCCGCAGCTCGAAGAGCGCCTGCACAAGGTGCTGGCCAACGCCGGCCTCGGCTCGCGCCGCATGCTGGAACAGCGCATCCAGGCCGGTGAGGTCGAGCTCAACGGCGCGCCCGCCGGCATCGGTGCCAGCGTGCACGCCGGCGATCGCGTGGTGCTCGACGGCAAGCAGTTCGTCGTCGCCACCGACAACCGCGACGAGACCGAGGTGCTGATCTACCACAAGCCCGAAGGCGTCATGAGCACGCGCGACGACCCGGAAGGCCGCCCCACCGTGTTCGAGCAGCTGCCGCGCCTGAAGGGTGCGCGCTGGGTCGCCGTGGGTCGCCTGGACATCAACACCACCGGCCTGCTGCTGCTCACCACCGACGGCGAGCTGGCCAACGCGCTCATGCACCCGCGCAGCGCGCTGGAGCGCGAGTACCTGTGCCGCGTGCACGGCGAAGTGCCCGACGAGATCATCGAAAAGCTCAAGGCCGGCGTCGAGCTGGAAGACGGCCCCGCCCGCTTCGACGAGATCGCCATCATCAGCCGTGGCGGTAGCCACAGCTGGTTCCGCGTGGTGATCCGCGAAGGCCGCAACCGCGAAGTGCGCCGCCTGTGGGATTCCCAGGGCTTCCTGGTCAGCCGCCTCAAGCGCATCCGCTACGGCACCGTGCAGCTGCCGCGCGCCCTGCGCCGCGGCGACTGCGAAGCGCTCGGCGAAGATGCGGTGAAGGAGCTGCGCAAGGTCACCGGCCTGGGCGCACCCCAGCCCGTGCTCACGCTGAGCCCGGTGCTGCACCAGCGCCGCGCCAACCGCAATGTCACCGAATACCGCCCCGAGCGCGGCAGCGCCACCGCCTGGAGCAGCGGCGCCGCCGACGAAGCGCGCGAGCTGCGCGCATTCGACCGCATCCGCGACGAACCCACCCGCGGCAAGCGTCCCCGTCCGCCCGGCCGCGAAGTGAACGGCAACGTCGCCCGCCCCGAGCGCAGCGGCGCGCCGCGCAAGGGCGGCGCCGGCGGCCGCGGCAAGCGCGGCGTGGCCCCGGGGCAGGAACTGCCCTCGGTGCGCACCTGGTTCGCCGGTGAAACCCGCGACGGCTACGCTGGCGGCCCCTCGGCCCCGCGCGGCAAGCCCGCCGGCGGTCCCGGTGGTCCCGGCGGCAAGCGTCGCCCCGGCGGCGGTGGCGGCAAGCCCGGCGCCCCGCGTCCGGCCGGCCACGGCAACGCCAACCCTTACTCCGGCTTCGGCGGCGGCAATCGTGCCGGCGGCGGTGAATCCCGCGGCCCCGGCGGCGGTGGCCCGGCACGTAGCGGCAACCGCTCCGGTAAACCGCAAGGCGCCCGCCCCGGCGGCCGCGGCGGCAACCGTCCCGGCGGCGGCCCCGCGGGTGGCGGTGGTGGCAACCGCGGCGGCGGCAACCGCAGCGGCAACCGCTGAGCTGCAGGCTCTGCAAAAAGAAGGCGCCCCACGGGGCGCCTTCTGCGTTCTCGACCGTCGGTCTACCGATTCCCTGCTCACCCGCCAGTGTGGGCCGCATGTTGACCGCTCGTCCATTTCCTGACTAAAGTCAGACAATGGACGCCAATCACATTGAACAGGTGCGCGCTTTCAATCGCGCCGTCACGCGCCGCATCGGCGTGCTGAGCGATGACTATCTCGGCCGCGGCCGCCCGCTGGGCGAGTCGCGACTGCTGTTCGAGATCGGCCGCGACGGCGCGGATCTGCGCGATCTGCGCGGGCGACTTGGCCTGGATTCGGGCTACCTCAGCCGTCTGCTGCGCTCGCTCGAGACGCGCGGCCTGGTCACCTCCAGGCCCGCACCCGGCGACGCACGCGTCCGTCGCGCCACCCTCACCCGCAAAGGCCTGGCGGAGTGGGCGGCACTCGACCGGCAATCGCAGGCCATGGCGACCTCGATGATCACACCGCTCGGCTCATCCCAGCGAACCCGCATGCTCGCCGCGATGGCCGAGGTCGAGCGACTCATGCGCGCATCCGAAGTCGCCATCGCGCCCGCCGATCCCGCCAGTGGCGACGCACGCGCGTGCTTCGATGCCTACTTCGCCGAACTGAAGATACGCTTCGACAGCGGCTTCGATCCGGCCTTGACCGTATCGGCCACTCCCGATGAACTGACCCCGCCGGCCGGGGTGCTGCTGCTCGCCCGCCTCGATGGTCGCGCCATCGGCTGCGGTGCGTTGAAGGCCGGGCCGCGCAGCGTCGGCGAGATCAAGCGGATGTGGGTCGATCCATCGGCCCGCGGCCTGGGCATCGCCCAGCGCCTGCTTGACGCAATCGAGCAACAGGCCGTAGTACTTGGCCTGCGCACGCTGCGACTGGACACGAACCGCTCATTGGTCGAAGCGCGCGCACTCTACCTGCGCAACGGCTACCGCGAGATTTCCGCCTACAACCAGAACCCCTACGCGCACCACTGGTTCGAGAAGAAACGCCGCAAGGCGGACGCTACGTTCCGGGGCGCCACGGAAGACGCCGGGTCCGCATGAGCTGCTTTGAGAATCCGCCCTTCACCATGTCAATCTGACTCTCTATAAGGTAAAGGGCACTCTGACTCTGATTTTGATTTGTTAAGGAAGGAGTTGCTCGTCGCCTACCCAACTACCGTCAACAAAGTGCGGCCTGAGCGCGGCGGTGAGCCAAGTCCGGATTTGTGAAAGGTCCATTGTCAGTCGACACCTAACGCTTGCGTTGAGCGGCGGCGCAGCCGTCCGCCTCGAACGATTTGTTAGATTTATTGCCTAGGAAGTAGGCGGCAGGGACGAAGAAAAACACAAGCCAATGCCCCGAAAACCCGCGGATCTCATTCGTTTGCAACGCCCGGTATTCAGAAGCCGTGAGTTCGCGGATGAGTTTGCCATGTTCAAGCAACAAGTACTGTCCGTCTCTGATGATAGCGTAAGCTCCCCCGCTAAGCAGACATCTCGAAAGTAGAACTTTCTGGCATCGTTCCCGAGCCAGGAGGTTCCATGAAGAAGTCGAAGTTCACCGAGACGCAGATCGTCTCGATCCTCAAGCAAGCCGACGCCGGGGTGCC
>NZ_JADIKM010000006.1:0-414807 GCF_044904665.1 Dyella ginsengisoli | reverse complement strand
CTTCCACTGGTAATAGGTCGGCACGCTGATGCCGGCCTGGCGACAGATGTCCTTGATGGGCACCCCGGCGTCGGCTTGCTTGAGGATCGAGACGATCTGCGTCTCGGTGAACTTCGACTTCTTCATGGAACCTCCTGGCTAGGGAACGATGCCAGAAAGTTCTACTTTCGAGATGTCTGCTTAGCGGGGGAGCTTACGCTCGGTTGTTAGCTGAACGCAGCAAAGATAGCATTCAGCAAGAACAAGAGGTTGCTCGAGGAGCTTATTGCACGACCAAGGATGTATACCCGGGCAGCCTTGTCCGCATATTCGATAGTTAGGCCCGCAAGGAAGATTCACGAATGCTTGTCTACACGGAGCTAAGCAAGCAAGAGACCCGGCGCATGCAGCTGCTCGGGATACCGATGTTCGTCGTTGTTGTCGCTTGCTCCATGACTATGGGTGCACTCTGGACCATCCTCCTCGCATTCGTTGCGCTCATCCCTTACTCGTTCCTCTACAGCAAGGCGTACGCTGTGGTGGTTGTACGCAATTCATCTCCGCCTGGCTGGAGGTTTTACGCTTGCGTGGTTCTGCTACAACTAGCCTTCATCGCGGTACTGGTGGCTCGCGCGCGGGCATAACATCTCGTTCAAGGCGGACGCGCTGACGCGCGCCGCTTAACTCCAACGTTAGACGGCCTTTTGGAGGCATACGTGAAATACGCGGAACTGCAAAAAATCATGAGCCATTCTAATAGAGAAGATTGGCTCATTCACGGAAACCGGATGTTCGTTTACAAGGACGACGTCCTTTTCACCATTGAATTGACAGAAATCAATGAGCGATTGGTTCTATCGCATGAAGAGTCATACCCGAGGGTGACTGCAGCCTTTCGATATGCCGGCTCGCTCATCGAATATTGGCCATTGCTGCAAACCTATAACCGTCCATATTCGGAGCTTCTGCCAGACCCTCGACTATTCTTCGCGCAAGGAGAGCCAAGGGAGCCGTTCAACCCAAAGCGCCTTGAAGCTGTAAGGGCAATCTTTAACAAGCCCGATCAGCACGAGGCGTTCGATCAGGCAGTCACAAATATTGTCTTCGCCCTAGAGCAGGGCCGCTAAGCAACGACTGTCTAACTCCAGCGTTAGGCCTCTTCAGGCAATTCCGTATGCGACGTCCAGAACTAATCTTCAACGACGCGTTCGACTCGTTCTTGGCCCGTGAGGGACACACGCTTCTAGCGGACGTAAGCGAGCGTAATACCTGTGGGCGTCTTGCTCACTTCATCGAGCGGCAATTGGAGTTCGAGGGCGTAGTGGGTTACTACGCTGACACGGAGTACAACCGAAAGCAACGGGGGAAGGTCAAGACGATTATCAACAGAGAGCTTCGAGTCGTATCAATCACCGCTGATCTTATCGTTCACTCTCGCGGAGAGGTCGCAGCGCCTAAGGACAACCTCATTGCCATTGAGGCTAAGAAGGCCAACCGCCCCGCCCACGAGAAGGCGAATGACATTGATCGCTTGATCGCGATGACAAGCGAGCCATACAACGGTGTCTGGAACTTCGAGGACGGTCACCCGGAGCACGTCTGTGGTTATGCGGTTGGCATCTTCATGGAGATTTGTCGCGAGCAAAACCGGGTGGCATTCGAGTACTTCAAGCGCGGCCAGAAGACTAAAGAGCGCATCGTCGCGATACGCGAAGGCGAGGACTGACAATTCGTCTAAGGTCAACTCCGCCCGCGCTTAGATGTGCCCCTATGGAAGGTGCTTACTTCCTCTTATACAGGCAGTCGGCGTTTGTCACTCCAGCGCGTCCCGCTTGTTTCCTTCGATAGTTGCCGCATTGATGAAGCACCAAACCGGACTGCGAGAGAAACAGGGGAGCTAGATTTCGCCCGACTCGACGCGATCGCATTTGAGGATTTGCTGACCCCTGGGTGCAGTGTCGTGGTCAATCGAGTGCACTTCGATCGATTGACTAAACACTTTGCGCGACCCGTGCCAGAAGCCCACTTCTGCTATCTGCTCGCAGACTTCCATCAGAACCTTTGGGGAAGCGTGGGCGTCTCAGTCCTGCGCCGACTGGGCCTTTCTAGGGGAGCCCGAAAAGTAGGGCATTCTGTCGTCGTCGCCTGGCCAGCGAGTCCCGTGGAGAAAGGAATCCCGCTCATCCACGTTTGTAAGGGGTATGCTGATGCGGTGACTCATCATCATCCCCTCGATTTCGGACCGCGCTTCTCCGTCACACGCTGGGCTCTCGACGAAACCACGCATCAGCTCTAGCGTCGATTGATCGAGACTAACTGGCGGCTGCGCTTCAGATCGCAACCTCAAACGAAGGTTGGAAGTGGAGAGCTCAACCACGAGGCCCACCATATCTTCGGTGACAATGGAGTTTAGGAATTTCAGTCTCCTATTCGAAGCGAAATTCGTATTCGTGAAGATACTGTTGTAGGCCGGCTTGAAGTAATTAATTAGAGCTGCTTCTGCCAGGGCAATCCTTTTCCTTCGATCAAAACGAGCCTTTTGCATCTTACGAAGATGTTCAACGTCTTGACGCTCGTTAGCCGTGGGAACCAGCGCCATATTCCCTCCAGAACTAATCAAGTTCCGTGCGTGCTCGAATCTGTACAGAAGAATCAGTATCTCCATCTCAGGATGATGAGTATGGAAATCAGCCAAAATTCTCTGAAACGTTGAGTGGCGAGAAAGCCTATCGACAGCCAGCTTCTGCCCGCGAAGGCCAAGCCCCTGGCCGACGTACAAGACGTTCAGATCTCTCTCATCATCGGAGAGGCCGCACTCGCCCTCGGACACCACCACATGCACAGCAATTAGAACTTGCCCAATGTGATTACTAATCAAAGCACTAGTTCCATTAACGGAAATAGCAACACCACATTGATCGGGGCTACCTTGATGATGCCCGAAGGTTAATCGATAACGAAAAGCCACTTGCTGCCAGCCACCATCTCTCACTACAAGTAAAAATCCGCAAAAAAACTCACCATCCAGATGGAATTCACGCTGATCAAATAATATTCTCTGTCTACACGCAATGATATAGACGTTAGACCCAACCAAGTGAGCCCTAGCATCAGGGCTGCGCGCAACTCGATAGATATCTGCCGGCGTCAATATCGACGGAAGACTCGAGAAAATATGAAGACCCCCTTCCATCGTAAATTTCCTTGTCGTCATGATCCGCTCCTTGTATGAATGAAAAGGCGCAAACGGACGTAGCGGCTGCTGGCCCAGGCCCGTAGGAAACCAAATCACTGAATTGAGACCCTCATACATGACGCTACTTCAAAGCGACCCTATCACTCAACTCGCGTTCTCCGTCTACGAAAACAAGGGGGTATTTGCCGTCCTCCTGGGCTCGGGGCTTTCCCGCTCAGCGGAAATCCCGACCGGTTGGGAAATCACCCTGGATTTGGTACGGCGTGTCGCAATGGCCCAAGGAACCGAAGAGCAAGCGGACTGGGCAAGATGGTATCGGGACAAGACGGGCCAGGAGCCCAACTACTCTGCGTTGCTTGAGGAGATAGCTAGCTCACCTGAGGAACGGCGAGCCATCTTGCATCGCTACATTGAACCCAGCACGGAGGACCGTGAGGAAGGCCGGAAGGTTCCGACCAAAGCGCACCATGCGATCGCTCGATTGGTTCGCTCGGGTCACATTCGGGTCATCATTACGACCAACTTCGATCGACTCATGGAGAATGCCCTGCGAGAGCAGGGTGTCGAGCCGACCGTTGTTGCATCGGTGGATGCGCTTGCCGGCGCCGAACCGCTGGTACACAGCCGCTGCTACCTGCTCAAGCTTCACGGCGACTACAAGGACGCACGCATCCTAAACACCGATCAGGAGCTGAGTACCTACCCCGGCAGCTACGACAGGTTGCTCGATCGAATCTTTGACGAGCATGGACTGATCGTTTGTGGCTGGTCGGGCGAATGGGACCACGCGTTGCGCGCTGCATTTCTTCGCGCGCCGAATCGGCGCTACCCTGTCTATTGGTCTGCACGCGGCTCTCTCGGAGCTGGCGCGACCGAACTGGCGGAACACCGTGATGCCAAGATCATTCCGATCGCAGGAGCGGACGAATTTTTTCAGACGTTGCAGCAGCGTGTGGAAACGCTTGAACAAAGCCAACGGCAGAACCCACTCGGCGTCGAACTGCTCGTCAATAGTACGAAGCGGTATCTAGCCAAGCCGGAATACCGCATTCAACTGGACGAACTGTTTTCGCAAGAAGCCGAGCGACTGGTGGCGCAGCTAGATGACCATTCGTTCGCGCCCCACGGACAATGGAATCAAGACGAATTTCGATCCCGAGTTTCGCGATATGAAGCACTTGCAGAGCCCCTGGCGCGCATGGCCGGGGCGCTTGGACGATGGGGGGACGGTAACGAACTGCTGTTGCTCCTCGAGATTATCAAAGGTATCTATCACCACGCGGAAAAAGTCGGAGGCGGTCTCAAGGTGTGGCTCGGATTGCGCTCCTATCCCGCCGTACTGATCTTTACTGCGTACGGCGTTGGGCTGACACGCGCGCAACGCTGGCAAACGCTACACGAGCTCCTGGTGGCCTCGTGGCCCCGAGAGCGTCGAGAACCGCGCAGGTTGGTATCGGCGCTATTTCTATGGTCATGGAAAGGAGACGAGCAGGACGTCTGGAAGCAACTTGACGGCCTCGGGCAGCGCAAGACGCCACTTAGCGATCACCTCCTTGATGTCATGTCTTCCTGGCGCTCGAGCTTTGCTGGCGTGTCGCCGGACTTTGAATTGGTATTCGAACGCTTCGAGACCGTGGCAGCGCTGGCATTTCTTGAGGAGACTGACGAGGCGAGCCTGGAGCAAGCGGCGTCGAACACACCGCAAGGGTTATTCGCAAGGATGCCGGTCGGGCGTGCGGGGTGGCATTCGTCATCAGCCACGACACTTATTCACGAGCTCCAGTCCGAAGCGACCATTGCTGCGCTACTCGATGCAGGATTCGCCAGGAAAAGTCGCCGCTTTCTGGAGCTTTTTGTGAAAAGCTTCGAGCGCTACGTGGCCAAGATGTCCTGGTAACGGTGATTGCATACTCTCGGGCCGCGATGAACAGCGGGCGATGACCCGGAAGATCTTGCTGACAGCTGGATACCGGCCGACTAGTCGTGGGGAGCTACGTGTAAGCACCGGGCTTCCCGACCACCGCGATCTGACCTGGCTATTCCGCTGCAAGCTCTCTAAGGCCGAGCCGATCGAGCTCGGCCACTATGACCGGACTCAACTCGTTTGCTGTTACGTCGAGAGTACGAAGTGCCTGGCGAGCCTCGGCGGCCGTCATGCTGGAATCTGGAAATAGATCCTCCAGTGCAGATGCGGCAATCCGTGACAGGCCTAGTTCGACGAAAGCAGTACCCGTCTCTGTCGAAACGCCGAGTTCGAGTGCGAGCGCAAAGTCGTAGACCTCTGGGACACGATGCTGCAGGCCCTTCTCCTGCAGCGCAAATATAAGGAGGTCGCGATAAGCCTTCCCCAGCTGAACGAAGCGGAAGCGAACAACCTCCTCGATGAGATCGAATGCCTCCCGGATCAGCGCATCGACGGTCTTGGGCTTCTTCGAGCGAGAACCCGTCTTCGCAGCTTCCTGCGCCTTGCGCTCCTCTGCTGCGCGCGCCCGCTTTACCCAATATTTAAGGATTACTGGATAAGGAACGCCCCTCATCCATTGCAGCGCCAAGCCAGCCACCAGTGCACCGAATTTACCCTGCTGTTGGTCTACCTCGCGCAGAATGCGCATAAAGATGCTCTGGTAAAGCCCCTCAGGCGCTTCGCGGGGGTTCATCGGAAGAATCTCGTCGAGATCACCGGCGTCGATTTTCTCTAAAAGCCTGTTGTAAAGACGCCGCAATCCGTAGGGATCGATGGTCCAATTGGCATGAAGGAGTGACGCGGGCAGACCAATTCTCTGTGCAGCCGCAACAGCGGCCTCCATTATTTCCAATTTGGAGGTTAAGCGTTCTGCCGGGAGAACAGCCGCGAGGAAACTTTCGGATAACCCTGCCGCTGCCTTGGCGATCAGCAGGCCGGCACACGCTCTGATTTGAGTAACTTCCCCGTCCCACGGCCGTACAGCAGGCATGTCGCCCTGTACAGCTTCAATCACGCGGTCGAATTGCTCGGAGAGTGTTGTCGTGATGGCCGATGTCACCTCGAAAGGTACAAACTCGTCCAACGGCCTGGAGTCCCACTCATCGTAATCCACCAAGAAAACGTTGCCGACAACGTCTTGGCTGAGGCGACCAGCACGACCCGCAAAGTTCCACAACAACGCGGGATCAAGGTTTACTCCCCGTCCCCGCTTGGGCGTGTCGATGAATACGTTGCGTGCCGGTAGGTTGATCCCTTGCGCGAGGGTAGTTGTGCAAACCAGATACTGCAGCCCCGCTTGGGGTTGTTTGAACGACGACTCGATCGCCTCGCGTAGCAAGCTGGGCATGCGGCCGTAGTGATACGCAACGCCGTGGACTACCATCGCAGCGAGCTGATACTCGGGATGGATGTGCTGCCTGATGAAGGCCGACAAGTCCAGCAAAGACTTATCTTGGGGATTGGGGTGCCTGCGCCGCAGTTCGTTCATGAGCTGCAGTGCAGTTTTCTCTGCCTCCCGCGGGCCTGTTTCATACGCCAGCGAGCCACCACCACAACCAAGCTCGAGTGCCGCAGCGGCCAGCCTCGTGGACTTGTTGTCTAGCCCAAGGGTGGACACGAGGTTGCCAATCTCAACGCGCTCATTAGGTCCGCGAAGTAACTGCAGCCGCATTTCCTTAGGACGGCCTTTGACTTTGCCTACGATGATACGGTTCTGAAGCACTGGAGAAACACCCGTGAACTCGGGACGAAGCGCCTCCACTCCGATAGCACGGACCACCTCCAGAAGGCCTGTAGCTCCCGGAGCAAGCAGAACCAACTGAGTTGTGCTGCGTCGAGAGATCACTGTCTGGAGACAGTCCTGCAGGATCATCCCTCGTGCCTGATCCGACAGGTTCTGAGCCTCGTCCACGACCACGACGTCAAAGGCCCCGTTCCATATCGATAGCAGTACTTGCAGCCGCTCTTGGGTTAGCACGAAGATCTGGCAGGTTCGCTGCAGCGGATCTAGCGAGGGCACGGTCGATACCCGGATGTCGTCCCGGTTATTAAGGCGGAGCTGTATCTTTTGATGCACTTCCGAAAGAAGTGCACGTGTCGGCGCGATATAGACAGCGGCAAACTTTGAATGCCTCTCGGCCTGCTGGCAAAGATGCTCGATGACGACGTAAGATTTTCCCGCGGAAGTAGGTGCCGAGATAGCAAGCGCCCGGGATGTGGGCAAGCTGTCCCATACCTGTTTCTGATAGTCGGTGAGCGCCACAGGCAGTCCGTTGATGGGCACCGTATTCAAAGCCTGCGCAACCTTGCGGTTTATCCTACCGAGTAAACTTTGGTCGCCAACACCGTAGGTGCGCTCGGCATGTGACAGCCCAGGAAAGTTGCCAAGTTCTGTAAGAACGTCAAGGCTTCGTTCCCGCAGTTCTCCGTCCTCATGCAACAGCAACGTGTTCAAGACGATTGTCTGTGCGAGGCGCTTAAGTTCGTCCTTTTCGGTCTGCGCGAAGACCGAAGCGCAATAAAGCAGCTTATGCAACTTTTCGAGCTCTAAGGTCGGAGCGTCGGACAGCGGCTTTGCCAGAGTGCGCGCGGCCCCGGCGCCCTGGAGTTGCCCGAGATAGTCCCAAAAGGACGTATGACCGGCGAGGCGCGTGGATAGGTCGTGTGCAAACGTACTCATTCCTTGACCTTGGGCTTGTAACCCATGCGCGTATAGAACTGCTCACGCAGTTCATCGATGTTGGGGACAGCGACGAAGTACACATGACACTTGTTGGGGTCCACGTTCCCAGCGCTGAGGTGCTTCAACGCCGCCTGTTGGTGGTGGGCCAGCTGCGCAGCGTAGGCCGCTGAGAATTCGGCCTCGTGATATCCAACGGGCTGCTTAGCCTGTATGGGAGGGAGGTTGCCGAACTGGCCTTCCTTGTACAGGATCACCCCAACCGAACGCTCACGTCGTTCGACCGTGCCCGGACTGTCCATCACGTCGAAGCACGCGAGCGCCAGATCACGTTCAGACCCGGCGAGCGTGTCCAGATTTCCCAGATCTTTAACGATTGAGTACTCGAGCAGATACTGCTTCAGATTGTTGCCGAATCCGGCGATCGATTCGGCATAGTCCTTGACGCCCGTGTTCGCGCTCTGGCTCAACTTCGACTCGAGGAAGAATACGTAGAGTGCGCCATCCTCTACTTTGGCATGGATACCGTCGAGTCCATGCACAGGCATATTCCCCGAGGTCTTAAGAGACATTTTCGCAGCCACCTGCGCAGCGCCAAGATCGTTGACGGCAATGCAGTAAGCCAGCACCTCTCCGACCTCGCTTGCGCGGCTTGGATAATCTTGGTGGAACTCGATAAACGCATCGCGCACAGCGTTTACAGGGGCGGCCATCGCGCTAATGTCGCCCGGCGGGGCGCTCTGCATCCTTGTCCGGATCTGATCGCGACGCTTCCTAGTCAATGCGTAGTTCAGTGCCTGGGTCCACAGAAAGTTGGCCAGCGCTAGTGTGTCGCCAAGATTCTCCTTAAACCCGACATACATCAGTGTGGTCGAGGGAGGAGTCGGATCCACGGAACGGGTTGCAGTTCTGACGTACTTCCCGAGCGGCGACTGATCAAGCAGCTTCTCCAGCGCGCCTTGAACGATTTCGGCGTCTGTCTTCTCGTTGTCCCCCACGCGACTCACCTCTCCGTGTAGCGCACATCTCCAAGGTTTGGCCCGCAAGAGAACGGCGCCGACTGCTTTTCAGGATAGCGGCGGCCGAAAGCCGCGACAATGCGAACCAGCTTTGGATTAGCTAGACATCCGAAACATGCCGACCCGCTTTTCGTTTGTCTGTCTATAACATCAGGCTGGTTTCTGGTCACTCGCGGCTCGACTCCCCGGTGGACCAGCCCCATCGCTGAGTCCCCTGCGCAGCCTCCCTTCCGCAGTTTAGTACCCGAGGTCTAGCTCTTGGGCCTGCGTGGCCAGTGCATCGAGTGCAGCTTTGCTCTCTACATCCAGTTGGGCCTTGTAGCGAATCAAGTCGCGCAAGGAGATGCGCTTATGAGTGCCCGATGCGTGGAATGGAATTGCTTGGGCCTGGAGCAGCGAATCGAGATACGAGCGCGACACGTTGAGAAAGTCGGCCGCCCGCTGGGTGGTGAGGTCCGCCGGCACGGTTACCAGCCCAACAGCATCACCGCTCCCCATGTAGCTGAGTACATCAACCAGCATACTAAGTGCCCTGGACGGCACCTCGATCGGCTGGTCGCTGCTCCCGCCGACATGCAGTTGGATCACATCGTTTTTGCCGAGAAGGGACGCAAGCCTACGGCCGCTCTCTCGAGCGAGCGCGACGTCCTGCTCGGTAGGAAGAACTGCCTGTTTCAACTTCTGTATGGAGGGCATAACCAACCTCCTTGCCTGAGAGAGCTACTGCGCACATCTGCCGTGAGCTCGGCGGAGCGAACGTACGGCGCGACAGCTGCGGAACTTGTTGAACGCAAAAGCCAACGCGAAATTGAGTAGCAGTTTCTGCGTGCAAACTTGTCAGCTTTGTGGGTAGAAATGGTTCGTCATCGCCAGCAAACATGCACCATTTCGGCATCCGCATTGATAACTTTTGCTGCCGAAATAGTGTGCTTTTTCATGCGCACATATCCTTGCAAAACATATAGTTAAGACGCATCCGCCACTTGTGGCCTAGTTCAAGGATATGGCATCTTTGACCACGTCCAAGCCGCCTACAACCGTCAAAGACTCTGATGCGGGTTTGAAGGCGTGAATTCGATGACTGAGCGGCGAATTCGAGGATCAACGATGTCTGCTCCCTCCCCCACTGATGGGCTGCTCGCGAGCCTCCTCGTCACCAAGCCCATCATGACGGCCGCAGAAACATCCCAGTGGCTCGGGTTCGCCTCCGTAAATTCGCTCTTGCGCGCAAGGCGCAGAGGGCTGCTGCCCATAGAGATGTTTCAACTACCCGGCCGGCGCGGCTGGTTCGCAGCCACGCGGGCGGTAATCGGCTGGGCGGAAGAGTCCACCCGTGCCCATCTGGGCTATCGAACATCCAACACGGGAGGCACGTGATGAAGACATAGCGCATAGCCAGCGCTGAAATGACGAGAGCCCCGTGCTGCAACACGAGGCTCTCGAAGGTGTGCCGACATTTGGTCTCGCCGGGCACCTCCATTCCAGCTCGCCCCACTCGAAAAATCAATCGGTCACGGCCTTTCCGCGGTCCCGTGCGGCCGATTGCGTCCCTTGCTGATGAGGAGGTCAAATCATGCTCTGCAGCCAAGAACAGCTTGGTCAACTCCTGCACAAGCTCGAGATCCCCAGCTCCGGTGCTGCCTATCTGGCAGCGGTTCGCTCTTCTCCCCCTGCGCGCCGTGTGCGATCGATCTCTGTACCGAATTGTTGCTATCGGTACGCGAGCGCACGCATGGGCTGTTCCGTCATGGCGGAGAGCCATCTTGAGTACCTCTTTCTTCTCCAATGTGAGTTCGGCTTCGACGAGATTCTCGAGTACTGGGAGCAACCGAACAGCGTCCCGATCGAGGGAACCAACGCACGCGGCCATGGATACCGCGCCTCGTACACTGCAGACGTGCTCACCATCCACGCTGATGGCATACGAGCCTATGAGGTCAAACCCGCCGAACGATGCGCCGAGCTGTGCACCACACGTCCGCGGGATTGGCTAGAAACAAAAAATGGCTTTGTGTACCGCCCCGCCAAAGAAGCCTTTGCGAAGCTTGGTATCGCCCATCATGTCGTCACTGACCGACGCCTCAACCGCGTGGAGCTCACCAACTACGAGCTCTTGCTGAAGGCGCGATCTGCATCTACGCCCGCCGACTTTCGTGAGCAGGAGCAAAAGATCCTCAAGCTCCTGGTGAAAGAGAGCGCATTGACGATCGGAGCCCTCTTGAGGGCCATAGGCCAGACTGATGCAACGACGGTCATCCGTCTCATCGACTCTGGAAAGGTCGCCTGTGATCTCGCGGAGGAGCGCCTTACCAACATTGAAGACAGTTGGGTGGCGCTCGACGCCATCACGCTTCGGAGGGTACGCGAAGGGACGACACTTATAGCGTTGCCGGGTAATTCGACGGTTGCACGAAGCGACGCCGTATCGGCGAGTCAGGCGATCGAGCTGATGCAGCGCATAGGCATCTTGGAGGGAACTTCGCCACAGTCGGTTAGCCCCAGGACAATGCGCCAATGGCGCTCCAAGCGAAGGACTGGTGGTGCAGCAGCGCTTGTACCGATGACCTATCGGCGAGGCAACCGCGTTTCCCGGCTTTCCATGGCCCACGAAGAACTACTTCAAGCCTGTATCGCTCGTACATTCTTGACCGCAGAGAGTCCCAAGCCCTTCCGATGCTACGGCGCTTACCTCCATGACTTCGCCGAGGCAGGATCCGAGTCGGAAGTTGGGGAGAGGCCGATCACCTTTCCGGCCTTCCTAGCCCGCATACGCAACCTCGATCCCGAGGTTGCCGCCAGAGCGCGTGGAGGGAAGCGTGCAGGTAACGCAGCTGCACCACCCGCCGATCCTCGCCAGCGTTCACTGCTGGCGACACGCCCGTTTCATCGAGCGCATATCGATCATGCCAAACTCGATGTCCACCTGACCGTTATGGAGACAGGCGGAAAGCGTCTAACCGAACGCCCTTGGTTGACGATCATGACCGATGAGTGCACCGGCGCAGTGCTCGCAATGTCCCTGAGCTTCCGCGCACCCAGTCGCCGGGCCTGTGCCCTGGTGCTTCGAGACTGCGTGCGAAGGCAGCAGAGACTCCCTGAATGCATCGTGGTCGACAATGGAAAGGAATTCGAATCGGTCTACTTCGAGGCGTGCTTGGCCAGAATGGGGCTACACAAGCAGTCACGGCCGCCTGGTCACGCCCGCTATGGGTCTTCCGTTGAACGGACCTTTGGTGTTCTCAAGGAAGAGCTGGTTATGACGCTTCCCGGCAATGCCGCCAATTTGCGAGAGGATCGAGGGAAGTCGAGCAGCCACAAGGGCTGGAAGCGTTCAAAGATGTCCTTGCTCGAACTCCATGAGGATCTCTCTCACTATTTTTTCCAGCTGTTCAATTGCCACGCGTCCGGCAACCGGCTCCTGTCACCCAACGCCGCAACCGAGGCGGGATTGAAGCGCTTCGGCTTTTCCGGAATCCCTACCGCCTTCGATGGACCCTTTCTGGTATCGACGGCGATCGAGGTGGGCAAGCAACTTGTGGTCGACCACCAGCGCGGAGTACGACACAACGGCATCTTCTACTCCAACCCCGTACTTCGATCGCTACACCACCGTGCTCGAGTCGAGGCGCGGGAAGAACCCTGGGATCACCATTGCCTCTACGTCTTGGTGAAGGAGCATTGGTATCCATGTTTCAACGGACCGCGACCATCACCTTCGAACATTACGCCCAACGCCATCTGTGAAGCTGTCACATGGCTGGACAGCGCCTCACTCCGCCACGATGCCAAGTTCGACCGATTGGTTGCGACGCACGAAATGCGCAGCCATATGGAGAGGGTCGAATCTCGCATCCCTCAAGGAAGTAATAGGCGGAAAGATGCAATGACTCATGTGGTGACCTGCTCACCTCAGTCACCTTCATCCTTCAAAGCCCTACCCCTTCCAGCTACGACCTGGGACGAGGCATAACATGGAGGCCCAAGCGCTTGTCGATCAGGTTCGGGCACTCAAGCTCGAGCATCGGAATTTCAAGACCGCATACCGCCGTCTTTACGCTCAGTCGGCGCTTGCTTCGCCTGGCCAGGTGATCGCTGTTGTCGGGCCGACCAGAGTAGGAAAGACCACCCTGAGCCGGCGTCTCTCAGCCGAACTGGTGAAGGAGAGGACAGACAAGGATGAACGGACCATACCGCTGATAAGGATCGAAGCCGCGACGACAAATCAGGGCAAGTTTTCGACCAAACACTTCACGCTGCGAGCCCTGGAGGAGCTGAGAGATCCAGTAAATATCGAAGGTTGGTCACCGTTCCGGCGAAGCCAGTCCGAGACTCATCTTCGCTTGCAGCTTGAGAGGTGCATTCAGTACCGCAAGACCAGGTTTCTGCTCATCGACGAGGCGCACCACCTGCTTCGTACCCCTAGCCAAACCCGGGCAGGAGAGATCCTGGACACCCTGAAATGCCTGGGCAACAGCACCGGGTTGGTGATCATCTTGTTCGGCGGATACGAGCTGTTACAGACCTGCTTCTCGTCAGCTCACCTCAATGGGCGGCTAACGGTTATCGACTTCCCGCCTTATGGACTGGAGCCGGGCTCTGCATCCGAGTTTGATCGGATTCTGGCGACTTTCGAGGAGATGCTGCCTCTGGAAAGGTCCGCTGCACTTCGAGAACACCGTCAGCTGATATTTGAGGGTTCTCTGGGGTGCATTGGCCTACTGGCCGGATGGATCGCCAGCGGGATTGCCGAGATGGCTGCACAGGGTGAAGTTCGCCTGACTATCTCCCATCTTCTTGCTACACGGCTTGTCGAGCAGATCCGTCCGATCCGAGACGAGATTGCGCTTGGGAGACACCTATCGTCCCAGTGGGGCATCGCTGGCAGCCATGATGCCCAGCATGAAGAAGCCCAAGCGCCGCCTCGAAACGCGGCGCGGCGTCCATTCGAGAGAAAGCCCAAGCGGGATCCGGGACCGCACTGAGGTGTGCTGACACATGAGCACGTTCCTCCTACCCGTGCCCCCCGAGGGGGCAGGCACCAGCGACGTCGAGGCGCTGGATTCATACTTGGATCGTCTAGCCGCCGCGCATGGCATCGCCCTCTCGTCTTTTTGTCGGCTTCTCGATGATTGGTGGGAGCACGACAAACCTGTCGGTGAAGCGAGCCTCGGCCGATACATCGGCCACATTCCAAAGTGTGGCTTTGGGCGAGATATAGAGCAGCTCGTGAAGGTGCTTGAAACCGGCACAGGTTTCCGCGGACTGGCCAGCATGACCCTGCTCGCCTTCAAAGAGGTCAGCGGGCGCCATGTGGGCGAGGTTCTTCGCCATGTTCATCACTGGTGCCCTGCGTGCATGCAGGAATGGGAGCAAGGTGGCGCCCCGGCGTACGAGAAGCTTCTCTGGCGGCTCAAGCCGATCTCACGCTGTCCTACCCATCGGATCCGCCTAGAGAATCAATGCCCCCATTGCGGCGGAGGGCAAACCCGTAGGGGCGACCATCCCTGGTTTCGCTGTAGCCAATGCTTCAAGCCCCTGTGCAACGACAGCAGCCGCTGGACGATCTCGCTGACCGCTGCACCGGGCGAGAAGGATCTAATCGATGTGCTGGCTTTCTGCGCGACGAATCCTTCTTACGTGTTTAGGCGGGACAGTCCGCACCGATTCTTCCATGCCATCAAGCACGAACTGGATGGCAAGCGGCTTGCCAATAGCGCAGGCGACTACTTCCACAAGCGCGACATCCCCACGAGAAAGCTCGTCGGATCTCTGTTGCGCATCGCTCAGCGATTCCAAACTCCCCTCACAGACCTACTCGTCGACCCAAGGCAGGCCGCCGCGGCCCGACCCCTCAATGGCATGGAGCCGAAGCCGCTGAATCTCCACCCGGCCAACAAGGCGCATGACCACCTGGTCAGAGAACGGGTTCGCCAAGAGCTGGAGGTTGCACTTCAGCAGGGTCCGGAGGGGAAGTCCCTTGCTCAGATATGCAGGGAAGCCGGCGTTTGCAAGTCGAGCCCATCTCGCTGGTTTCCTTCAATAGTCGCGTCATTGGTGAAACACCAGACTGAGCTGAGAGATAGGCAGAGGGAGCTAGATCTCGCCAGACTAGCCGCTATCACGCTCGAGGATCTGCTAACCCCAGAGATGCAGGCAATTGGATGGCACAAGCTCCCACACTTCGTCGCTCGACAGTGGTCTGTCAGCATCTACATCGCAAGGAAGAGAGTTTCCGTACTTCGTAGAACCGCCCATCCGGTCGTCACACGAAGCAGCCGCAAGACGAAGCCGCGGTAGCTGGTTCATGTCCAGCGGACGCTTTGGCGGCAAGGCAGTTGGCGCCAAAGTCCTTCGAGGTGACGTTCGCGGGGTGAGCACACCAATCCACAGGTGGTGTTGCCAGAGTGAGAGCCCCCTCCTTTGCCCCCTTGGAGAACCCCTGGAGCACGTGGAGCACACGGATAACCCGGAAGACGGGATAACGTGGAGGACAGGTTTAGGTGAGAGAAATGGCTCAGCGATGCGGCTTTGCGCCATAATTTCCGTGCGGAAACGCGCATTTCACAGACCTACAAAGGCACTATATGGTGAATCTACACTCTCCCAAAGAGCCCGTTCGCGTCCTTGAAACATGACGATTTATTGCGCGTATCAAATCGTGGTCTTAGGAGTGTGCAGCGTCGATACTTTCTCACCACGACCCGGCTGCAACCGATGAAGGAGGCGAGATGATGAACTTGAAACAAGCGATGGCTCGCCGCTCAGGCATGGCTGAACGTGCTGCGGCGCTCATGGCGATCCACTTTCCCAACTTCCCAGAGGCGTGGCTCTGGCAGCGCAGAAAAGCCAAAGGGTTCACCACTGTCCCCCGTACTTTGCCGCTGGCCATGGAGGCGATTGATCACCTATCAAAAGGCCAGCCTGCAGGGCACACCCTGTTCTGTCTTTGGGCTCGCGCTCCCGACGGCCCCCTTCTGGTGATCGAGAATCCAGCGACGTTTGCTGCTGAGGCAGGCTTTACGGGAGCGCGCGCAGTGGACACCTGGCGTCGCCGAATGAAGGTGCTCCGTGACCTTCAGTTCCTGATCCCAAAAAAGGGCCCTTCCGGAGACTTCCACTACGTTCTCCTACTCAATCCGAACGTTGCTGTCGAATACCTACGGCAGGACAGGAGGGTCCAAGACGAACTGTATGGTCGATTCCAGGATCGGCTGGCTGAGGTTGGCGCGAGCGCCGAAATGGATGCCTACAAAGCGTTTTGCGTAGAGACTGCTGAAGCCGCGAAAAAAGCTGCGGAGAAACAGCGAGTACCACCACCGCCTGCGGAAACGGGATCTGCTGCACGCAAAAAGCGAATCAGTCGACCGAAGGCAAAGACTTAGCCCACCCCAACACACGTAGGAGGCCGTATGAAGACGACAACAGATTTGGCGCTTGGTGCAGTTTGCCCGCCAAGCGCAACAGAATAAGACCCGCTGCCAGCCAAGTTTGACGGCCTAACTGGCAGAGGTCGTGGCAGGCTTTCGAAAGCTGCGTCCGTCGGGGCCTCCCCCGACGGACGCAAGCTTTATAACGTTGGCTCGTTTGTAGCGCAAATTGAGCGGGTCGGTTGGTGACTAGTATTTGGCCACCAGGGAATTCGGAGGCTGGCGCATGGCGATTTATGAGGAAGTGCTGGCGTGGGCTGACAGGCTGCCGCTGTGGCGTCAGGACGCTCTGAGACGCTTATGTGTTCAGGGAGAATGGAGCGATTCCGATCTTGACGAGATTCTCGATCTTGCCAAGCAACATCACGCGATAGGCACCAAGCTAGACCCGACGCCTCGACCAATCCCGTTCGCCAGAGATCATTTTCCCGCCGAGGCGAACCAGGGCACGACTGTTGTACTCACGTCCCTGCATACGCTGGTCAATGTCGGGAAAATTCCGAGCGACCAGATCTTGGGGTTTCAGTCGCAGGGTCTCACCATCGCGTACGGTGGAAACGGCACCGGCAAGTCCGGCTATGCGCGCGTGCTGAAGCAGGCGTGCCGCGCCAGAAGCCCCGGCACCGTCTATGCCAATGCCTACGACCCCAATTTCACGCAACTCACGCCGAGCGCCACCATCGCCTTCGAGATGGACGGCGTCCCAGATGAGGCGCTATGGAGCGGTCAACGTGGCCACGTTTCTCGGTCCGAACTCAGGGGCATTTCCGTCTTCGACGGCGACTGTGCCCGCCACTACCTTCAGGCGCGGGAAACTGCCACTTTCCAGCCCACCGCCCTAACCTATCTTCAGCAACTGGCCAACGGCCTCAGTCAGATGCTGCGTCCGCGGCTTCAGGCAGAGATAAATGGCCTCGCAGTGGATGTGACGCCTTTCAACGCCATTCCCGCAGATACCGACGCTGGTCGGGCTGTGCATCCAATCAGCGCCACAACGGATCTGGCGGGGGCACGCGCGCTTGCCGTGATCAGCACGGACGAACAAGCAGAGCGCGCGCGCCTGCCTCAGGAAATTAGCGAAAAAGATCCAACAGCCAACGCTGCGCTGCTGGACAACGCCGCGACCAGGGTCGATGAGCTTGCCAACGCCATCGGTACCGCCGCTGCTTTTGTGTCTGATGAAGCCATCGATACCGCGCGGTCGGCGCATCAAACTCTGCTGGCCGCCGAGGCAGCAGAACGGGCCGCGTCCGCCCTTCTGCAAGCCGGGGATGACACGCCGCTGCTTGCCGGCACGGGCCAAGGCCCCTGGGCGCTCCTGTTCAACGCAGCGCGCGAATATTCGACCGGCGCAGCATACCCAGAGCAGGCCTTCCCGGTCACCAGCGAGCGCGCGCAATGCGTGCTTTGCCAGCAGGAGCTCACTCCGGCGGCAAAGGACCGTCTGCAGCGCTTCGATCGCTATGTCAGGGACACGGCGTCAGAAGCCGCACAGGCTGCGCGTAAGGCTTGGCAACAGATCGTCCATGACACCGGGAAGCTGACAGTTACGTTCAACGTTTCCCAGGTCATGTCCGAGAGCCTGCGGGGGCGAATTGAGACCCTGCCAGAAGATATCCAGATCTTCCAGGAGGACCTGCTCCATCGCCTTCAGTGGCTCAGAGCCGCTGTGGAAGGTGGGCATTGGGAGGATCGGCCGACCTACAGTGGTGCGATTCCAACCGCTTCGATTCGCAAGATTGCAGACAGCTTACGGGCCGAGGCGACCGCCTTGCGAGCGAACCTTGATGCGGCGGCTCTCGCGGCGAAGCGGCTACGCCTGAAAGAACTTGAAGCGCGGTGTCTTCTGTCGGAGCACATTGATGGCATTGCTCAGGTGATTGGTAATCTCGATCAAAAGCTGAAGCTTCAGAAATGCCTAGAAGATATTGGAAACACGCGTCCGATCACCCTATTCGCGGGCCAACTTGCCAAGACCTACATCAGCGAGGCGCTAGCCGGCAGGATGAATGATGAGCTCAGGAAACTTGATCTCTACCATATCCGAGCTGGGGTCAGCTCAAGCGGCGACGCGGGGTCGGTACGCCTCGGCATCCTCCTTGCTGACAGTCGACTCGACCCGCACCTCGTGCTCAGCGAGGCCGAGCAGCGCATGTGCGCGCTCGCGTACTTCTTCGCAGAACTCTACCAATCAGGATCCTCTTCCGGGATTGTGTTCGACGATCCTGTCTCCAGCCTCGACCATAACCATCGAACTGCCGTCGCACGAAGAATTGTCGAGGAATCTGCTGTCCGGCAAGTCATTGTCTTCACCCACGACGCAGTCTTCTTTGGAGAACTGACCACGCTTTGCGGTGATATCCGGCAGGCGCCCTGCGTGAAGTCAATCAGCTATCGCGCCGAGGGTCCCGGATACATCGACACGGGATTGCCTTACGACATGCGACGCCACCGCGAGCGTATCGCGCAACATCGCGCTGATCACCAGAGGATCGTCGCCAACTTCAACAATCCTCCGGGAGACGAAGAGCGGCTCGCAATCCGCAATGCCTACGACGACCTTCGGGTGACGATCGAGGTCGGAATCGAGGACACAATTCTTAATGAGACCGTCGTGCGGTTCCGGGACAACATCTCGGTCGGCCGGCTCGACGGAGTGATGATCGTGCAGGATGCAGAGTACCGCGAGGTTCAACGCCTTCACGATAGGTGCTGCCGAAACGTCCGTGCGCATTCCCATGCCGCGGGCCAGCAACGCGCGGTGACGCAGCCAGCCGAGCTACTGCAGGACATCGAGGCGGTGAATGCGTTGTTCCAAGGAATCCGCAAGCGCAGGGGTTGAGAACATCCATCGCTCGGCGAACCTCCCAACGCAAATTGGACAGCTGCTTTAGGTGATTGGGGGGCAGAGGCCATACCGGCCTTGAGGACCGCAATCTGCCGATTGCCGTCAGCCGCCCCTTGCCAGAGCACGCCTGGCGCAAGACCACGCGTAGCGGTGGGCCACTCAGGTCGCCAAGGGGCGGTAGGTATATGCTTGACGCTAAAGCATAAATCTGCCGTTTCGGCAAAGTTATGCTTTAACGCACAGTCTGCCTTGACCGACGGGAAAGTGGCGCGCCTGGAGGGATTCGAACCCCCGACCAATGGCTTCGGAAGCCACTACTCTATCCGGCTGAGCTACAGGCGCGTGTTGGTGCTGCCAGCCGCGGTGCGGACGGTGTCCGGGGTGCGGCGGACGCGAAGTATAGCGGAGTTGGATCGGTGCTTGGTGATGCGATGGCCGCACGCTCGGCTTGCCTCGCTCCCGCCCGCGGAATCACGTCAGGGCCTGCTCTCTCCCCGGCGGGGAGAGAGCGCGAGGCAGGGCGAACCCTCTTCCCGGCGGGAAGAGGGTGTGGCGCAACTCAGAGCGGCTTGATCAGCTTGGCCAGGGTGTCCGGCTTGCTGTCGTCGCGCTCCAGGTGCGGGTACTTCAGGCCGTCGTGGTAGTCCACGCGCACGGTCTTGTAGCTGTCGAAGTTCTTCACCAGCAGTTCGACCGGCTGGCTCTTGTCCTTCGCGGCGGCGGTGACGGCGTCCTTGAGCGCGTCGGCCGAGTACTCGGTGCCGTTGACGGCGACGATCTTCATTGCCGGCGACAGGCCGGCCTTGAAGGCCGGGCCGTCCCACAGCACGTCGCCGATGGAGCCGTCCTTGCCCACGGACACGCCCAACGAGTAGGTGAGGTCGGCGTTGCCGCGGATGGCCTCGATCGCCTTGATCGCGTCGGACGGCTTGTCGGTGTAGACCAGCTTCCAGCCGTGTTCGGCGATGCCGTTGATCAGCGGACCGTGGCCATCGAGGCGCTCGCGCAGGAACGGTGCCCAGTCGAACTTGGCGATGCCGTCGAGCGTCTTCACCACGTCGTCGAAGGTGTAGGTGTTGACCTTCCAGTCGCCGTTGTTCATGCCGAAGAAGGCCTTGGCGAAGTTGTCGATGCTCTTCTTGCCGCCGCTGAGTGCACGCAGCTTGGCGTCCACGTCGAGCCAGATCATCGCGCCGGCGACGTAGTAGTCCTCGCTGGCCTGGTAGTTGCGGTACGGCAGCGGCGAGCGCTGGGCGATGGTGGGGTCGTTGGTGGTGTCCTGCACGTTGCGCCAGCTGGCCAGGCCAGGGCGACCCTTGTCGTAGGTGGCGGCGGCGTAGGCGAGCATGTCGCGGGTCTGCTCGGGGGTCCACAGGCCGGCGCGGGCGGCGACGATGTAGCCCCAGAACTGGGTCTGGCCCTCGTACACCCACAGCAGCGTGTCGCTCATCGGCACGTTGAAGTTGGGCGTGGTGAGGTCCGCACCGCGGCGGTACTTGCCGTCCCAGGAGTGGTTGTACTCGTGCGAGAACAGGTCGCGCGAGAGCGCGTTCTTCTTCCACTCGGTGAAGTAGTCGGCCTTGACGCCGTCCTCGCTGGACTGGTGATGCTCCAGGCCGATGCCGCCGAGCTTGTCGCTGAGCGAGGTGAGGAAGGTGTAGTGGCCGTAGTGGTGCGCGCCGTAGAGCTTGTACATCTGCTGGATCAGCTCGCGGTGCGGCTTGATCTGCTCGGGGGTGAACTCGAGGTACTTCGGCGCGTCGGCGAACAGGTCCATGTGCACCGGCACCTTGGCGCCCGGGTCGAGATCGACCTGCTTGTGGTACTTGCCGGCGAGCATCGGCGAGTCGACCAGCGCGTTGTAGGTGATGGTCTTGTAGGTCAGGGTGTCGCCGTTCTTGGAGGCGAGCTCCAGCGCGGTGGCGCCTTCCCAGCCGGCCGGCAGGGTGACGCTGGCATCGGCGTTGATCATGCGGATGTTGTGGCCGGCCGGGTACACCGAGACCTTGTCCCACTGCAGGCTGAGCATCTCGGGCGTCATCATCACGCGGCCCTGGTCACGCTCCTGCGCGGAGAGGAACTGGAAGTCCACGTCCACCGCGCTGGCACCTTCCGGCACGTCGACATGGAACGCGTAGACGTTGAGCGGATCGCGCGTCCAGGTGAGCGTCTTGCCGTTCGCCTTCACGGTGAGGCCGGCGAATTTGTCGATCGGGCCGGTGGGCGAGTGGTTGCCCGGAATCCACTGCGGGTACAGCAGCGTGAGCGGGCCGGCCGCGGCGGGAATCGTCTCGTGCACGCGGAACACGCGATGCGCCACGTCGGTGGCGTCCACGTGGATCTTCAGCGTGCCCGGCGTGTACGGGGTGTCTTGCACGGGCGGCACGCTGTCGGCGTGGGCCGGTGCGGCCAGCAGGCCGAGGCCGGCGATCAGGAGGGCGGAAGCGAGAGCGGTGTTCTTCAAGAGGCATCTCCTCGATGCGGGGTGGTCGGTGGACCCGGCCGGCGCGCGCCGGCCGTGGGGATGAAGGCGGATGGGGATTACTTGCGGGCGGTGGCGATGTCGCCAATCAAATCCTTGCCGCTGGCGCGGACCAGGTGCGGATACTTCAGGCCGTCGTGGTAGTCGACGCGGTAGGTGCTGTAGGTGTCCACGTTCTTCACCAGCAGCTCGATCGGCGCGTTGGCACCCTTGGCCGCGGTGACGGCGTCTTTCAGCGCGTCGGGCGAGTAGTCCTTGCCGTTCACGGCCACGATGCCCAGGCCCGGTACGAGGCCGGCCTTGAACGCGGGGCCGTCCCACTGCACATCGTAGATCTGCCCGTTGCTGCCGGCGGACAAACCCAGCGAATAGCCCAGGTTCACGCCGTGGCGCACCTTCTCCATCGCCTTGTCCATGTCGTTGGGCTGATCGGTGTAGACCAGCTTCCAGCCGCCGCGCTCGATGCCGTGCTCGGGCAGCTCGGTGCCGGTGTAGTCCAGACGCTGGCGCAGGAAGCGCGCCCAGTCGTACGGCTGCACCTGATTGAGCGTGCCGACCACGTCGTCGAAGGTGTAGGTCTTGGTGACGTAGCTGCCGTTGTCCTGCCCGTAGAAGGCGCGGGCGAAATCGTCCAGCGAGTGCTTGCCGTGCGAGAGCTCGCGGATCTGCGTGTCCACGTCCAGCCACAGCAGCTGGCCTTCGGGATAGAAGTCGGTGCCGCGACGCCAGTTGATCCAGCCGCCGCCGCCGAAATAGGTGAGCGGCGCGGCGTCGGCGGTGTCCTGCAGCGAGCGCCAGCCGCGGCCGGTGCGGTGCGCCATCGCCGCGGCGATCGAGGCCAGCGAGTCGCGGTACTGCGCCGCGCTCCACAGGCCCGCGCGCGAGGTGAGCACGCCGCACCAGTAGTCGGTGAGGCCTTCGTACACCCACAGCAGATCGTCCTGCATGGGCTCGTTGAAGGTGGGCGTCCACAGGTCGGCCGGGCGGCGGAACTTGCCGTTCCACGAGTGCACGTACTCGTGCGGCATCAGGCTGGCCGCCAGCATGTGCATGGTGTCGTCGGTGAAGAAGTTGGCCGGCAGGCGGTCGTCGCTGGACTGGTGGTGCTCCAGCCCGAAGTGGCCGGTGTGGTCCGACAGCGTGAGCAGGAAGTCGTAGTGGCCGTAGTGGTGCGCGCCGAACAGCTTGAGCGTCTGCTGCACCATCGCGCGCTGGCCGGCGAGCTGCTTGTCGGTGAGCTTGACGTCGTCGGCCCCGTCGCCCACCACGTTCAAGTGCACCGGCACCTCGGCGCCGGGATCGAGATCCACCCGGTTGAAGTGCGCGCCGGCGATCAGCGGCGAGTCCACGAGGTTGTTGAAGGTGACCGGCTTGAACTGGGTGGTGGCGCCGGACTGGCTGGCCACCTCCAGCGCGCTGCCGAACTTCCAGCCGGCCGGCAGCGTGACGCTGGGCGCGACGGTGATCTGCCGCGTGTAGTGCCCGGCCGGGTAGAACGCCACCTGGTTGAACTCCACGTCCACCAGCTTGGGCGTGGAAGACGCGCTGGCGCCGAACTCGCCGCCGTCGCCCGGCGACAGGAACTGGAAGGCGAGATCGAGCTGGCTGACGCCGGCGGGCACGTCCAGGTGGATCGCGTACATCTCGCGCAGGTCGCGCCGCCAAGCCAACTGCTTGCCGTTGGCGCTGATCACCAGCCCCGCCACGTTCTGGATCGGGCCGGACGGCGCGTGCTCGCCGGGAATCCACTTCGGGTAGTACAGCGTGAGCGCGCCGGGTGTGACCGGGATGGTCTCGGCCACGCGGAAGATCTTCTTCGGCGCATCGGCCAGATCCACCGCCAACGTCAGCGTGCCGGCATACGGCTGGTCAAGCGGCGCGGGCAGCGCGGCCGCATGCGCGGCCGGCAGTGCGAGGGCCAGGATCAGGGCGGAACACAGGCGGGATACACGTGGCACAGGACGCACTCCGGACAGACGCCGGGAACGCGATGCCTCACCTCCCCCGGCCGCAACCATGCCGGCGACCCGTCACGTCCTGTGGTGCGGGCCTGGCATGGGACAAGGGCTCGATGGTAGGTCGAAGGTCACGCCCGGCCCCCTGCCAGAGGTCACGACGTCGACCATCGGCCATGGCCCGGCGAGGCAAATGGGAGACCGCCGTGCACCGCATCACGCTCGGCGCGGCAGAACCATCAAGGATCGGCAAAGGCCGACAGAACGCAGCACAACACGCGTGCTAGGTTCCCCACTCGTTGCCCGAGGACATGGAACTCCGATGCCGCGACTTCCCGTTGCCGCCGCCCTCACCCTGCTCTTCCTCACTGCCTGCAGCCGAACCATGGACGACTCCGACATCAAGCAGAACCCGCATCCAAAACAGGCGTACGAGATCACCGTGACCATCCGGGATGCCCCGGGGCCGTTCGATTCCGTGAAAGGCGAAATGGCTTTCGAGGTCGAGAACAGCAATTGCGTTCCGCAGGATCTGGTCAGCGGCGCACGGAAGGTTCCGACCCGCTATCCACCCGTTCCGCTTGAGGCCCTGGGCGGTGGCCGATATCGCGGCACCATCTATCTCGACCTGCTGCAGGATGACGATTACTTCGGCTTGGGCACCTGTCATTGGCACTTCAATGGCCTGATCGTGACGGCAAGCGCCTTCAATCGGACCTTCGGCGCGAACTTCACCCCTGACCAGATCCGTGCGCAGGGCACCCACGATCAATACGTTCCCAAGGACCTCTACGCACCTGCGCCAATGGACAACCTCAACTATCCGGCAGGCCCTTCAGATGTCCAGGTCGCGCAGCACCCGGAGAAATTCTTCGCAATGGAACTGACTGCCAAGGAGCGGCACGATGAGCACACCATGGAATGAAAAGGCCGGCCTGGCTGCAGACGCCTACACCGACCGGGCAAAGAACGATAGCGTGCTCATTCATGGCGTCCGCTATGCCGTTCTGGATTCGGTGAGATCTTCAGCCACGGGGTTCCAGGCAACCGCGTACCTGGACGTCGACCAAGGCAAGGTCGAAATCATGTATCGCGGCACCGAGGCCATGGGCGACGGATTTCGCGATGACAAGGTCGACCTCGAGATGGTCCGCTCGCGGCTCAACGCCCAGATGCCCGAGGCCGAGGCATTCACACTCAAAGTGCTCGCCGAGGCGAAAGAACTGGAACCGCGTTATCACCACCCTGTTGAAGTCACCGTTGGTGGGCACTCGCTGGGAGGCACCCTTGCCGAGGTGATGGGATACCGCCACGGCCTGGGCGGCGAAGCCTTCAACGGCTACGGGGCGGTCGATCTCGACTACGGCGTCCCTCAGGGGCAGCCGAAAGAAGCTCCCCCGTTCATCAACCACGCCAAGGCAACCGATATCGTCAGTGCCGCGAGTCGCCACTACGGCACGGTGAAGATCTATGCCACCGAGCAGGATGTGGCCGATCTCAGGGAGGGGCGCTACCTCGATGCGCCGGACCCACGGCATCCGGCCAACCCGATGATTGCGGGCCAGCTCGGCGCGCACTTCATCTCGAACTTCGCGCCGGAATCCGGCGAAGGCGAAAGCGTCCTAACCGCAGCCAATGAAGCGCGCTACGAGCAGCACCAGGCCGCCTTCGACCATTTCCGTCATGACGTGCTCACCTCTCGGGTGGCGCTGCACGATCTGCTGAACGACACGAACCGGGCAGCCAACAAGGCCCACCTGACCGACCAGCTCGACGATGCCGTCGACGTGATGCGCTACAAGGTGGCGGTGCGCGGGCTGGAGTACGTGACGGGACTGGACGACACCGGAGCGCGGATGCAGGTCGTCGGCAACCTCACGCAGGTATTCGGCAGCGCGGCGCAGGCCAACGTCGATGCAACGGCGGCGAATATCCATTCCACGGGCGAGACCGTGGACGGCGTCGCGCATGCCGCATCCCGTGTGCTGCATGACGGCGGGCGGGCCTGGCATCAGGCGAGTGGTGCCGCTGCCGATACCGCGACAGAACTGCGACCTGTCGCACCGCTTGCCGCCGACGCGGTGGGCCTGGGTGCGCGGATCGTCGGCGCGGTTGGCGAGATGGCGGCAGACGATCTGGCCAGCAAGGCCAGCGCCGCCGGATCCCTGTTCCACGGCGCGAGCGAGTGGGCCTCGCAAGAGTTGCACAAGGCGGGAACCGCCCTCCACGACGGCGCGTCATGGGCAGCACGCCAATGGCACGACGCCGGCCAGCGTGTGCAGCATGCCGTCGACGGGCTGGCCTCCACCCAGGCGCATGATGCGCTTGAGGACAACCTCCAGGGCACGCCCCGCCTCGACGATCCACGCCATCCGGATCACCCGATGTACCGGCAGGGCTGGAGCCAGGTGCAGCGGCTCGACGCCGAGCGTGGTCGCGCTTCCGATCAGTGCAGCGCCAACCTCACCGGCGCGCTGGTGACGGCCTGCAAGGCGCAAGGCATGACGCGCATCGACGCGGTCACGCTCAGCGAGGACGGCAGCCATGCCATCGCTACCGAGCAGGTGTTGGGCCGCACTTTCCAGCGCCACGCCGTGGTGGATACCGCGCAGGCGGTGCGCATGCCGCTGGAGCAGAGTTCGGCGCAGGCAGCCAGCCTGCCCGCCTCACCCACCGCTGCGCTGGCACCCCCGGCACAGGCACTGGACCAGCTGCAGGCAACAGGACACACGCTGCAGCGGTGAACCGCCTGCGCTTGCATCAAAAACAATGCGCCCGCGGAACCGAGCCGGCTCCGCGGGCGTTTCATTGAGGGCAAACAGCGCGGCTTACGACTTGGCCAGCTCGCTGTGGCGGATGCCGTAGGCGAAGTAGATCGCCAGGCCCAGGATCATCCAGGCGATGAAGCGCCAGATGGTGATCATCGGCAGGCCGCCGAGCAGCTGGAAGTGGCCGTCGGCGAACCACGGCCAGCCGATGATGAGGAACAGCGAGAACAGCATGCCGGCCGGCGCCACCAGCCACAGCATCGGCGTGCGGAAGCGGCGCTCCACGTTCGGCTGGCGCACGCGCAGGATCAGCACCGAGCCGCAGATGATGATGAAGGCGGCGAGCGTGCCGATGTTGACCAGCTCGGCCACCTCGCCGATCGGCAGCGAGCCGGCGACCAGCGCGGTGAACACGCCCAGAATCATGGTGGGACGTGCGGGCGTGCCGTACTTCGGATGGATCTTGGCGAACCACTTCGGCAGCAGGCCGTCACGCGACAGCGCGAACCAGATGCGCGCCGCGCCCAGCATGAAGGCGAACATCACGCTGGTGATGCCGGCGATCGCCGCCACCGAGATGATGCCGCGCACCCAGTCCAGCCCCAGCGCCTTGAACGCCGCATCCACCGGCGCCGCGCCGCTGAGCTGGTCGTACGGCACCATGCCGGTGAGCACCAGCGACACCGCCAGGTACAGCGCCATCGACACCGCCAGCGACAGCAGCACGGCGCGCGGCAGGTCGCGCTGCGGGTTCTTCGATTCCTCCGCCGCCGTGGTCAGCGTGTCGTAGCCGAATACGGCGAAGAACACGATGCTCGATGCGGCCAGCACGCCACCCCAGCCGTAGGTGGTGATGCCGTCCTTCACCACCGCGGTGGGAATGAAGGGATGCCAGTTGGCGGTGTTGACGTAGAACGCGCCCACGCCGATCACCAGCGCCACGCCGATCACCTTGATCGCCACGATGACGGTGTTGGCGCGCGCGCCCCACTCGGTCTTCACCGTGAGCATCCAGGCGATCAGCAAGGTGATGGCCGCGGCGATCACGTTGAATACCTTGCCGCTGTCCGGATGCTGCGGGTCGTAGGCGCCCTGCGCCCACACCGGCAAGGTGACGCCGAACAGTTGCTCGATCAGCGCCTGCACGTAGCCGGACCAGCCGATCGCCACCACGCCCACGATCAGCGCGTATTCGATCAGCAGGTCCCAGCCGATGATCCAGGCGAACAGCTCGCCCAGCACCGCGTAGCCGTAGGTGTAGGCGCTGCCGGTGACCGGGATCATCCCGGCGAACTCGGCATAGGCCAGCGCGGCGCAGGCGCTGCCCAGGCCCGCGATGATGAAACTGAGCACCACCGCCGGGCCGGCGTTCGCGGCGGCCTGCTGGCCGGCGAGCACGAACACGCCCACGCCGATGATCGCGCCCACGCCGATCGCAGTGAGCTGCCAGAGCCCCAGCACGCGGCGAAAATCACCGCGCGAGCCGGCCTCGGCCTGCAGCTGTTCGATCGACTTGTGGCGCACCAACTTGGCTAGAAAACCCATCATGCATCCCCTTGATACCGACGTGTAACAGCGGACGATCATAACAACGATGCCCGCGAAAACCTTCACGGGCATCTAACAAGGCAAATCATTTGGACGTATAGACGGCTATCTGGAAGAAGCCGCATGCACACCATTTCCTGCCGACGCATCCGAGCCGGAGGTGCCGTCGACACCGCGCGTCACCCACGCCAGCGCCAGCGCGCTGGCGCCAAACAGCAGCGCGAACACCGCGCCGATCGCCGCCCCCTCGATGCCGAACCAGCGCCCCAGCACCGCCGGCACCACGGCGAGTGCGACCACTCGCGCCGCCTCCAGCCACACCGCGCCGGGCCGCCCTTCCCACCACGCGCCGAGCACGGTGAGGCTGAGCGCAATCACCAGCGCGTAGCCCAGCAGCACGCCCAGGCCGGCCTGCGCCGCCAGGCCGAGGAAGTGCGTGGTCATGCCCAGCAGCAGCACGAACTGCACCAGGCCGTAGATGGCACGACGGCGCGTGAGCGGCGGATCGAAGCGTTCGCGTGCAAGCTCGAAGGCCGGCTTGGGAAAGCGAGCCGCCACGTCGGCCGGCCGCCAGCCCGGCGGGCGGAACCAGATCTGCAGCCGGTCGCGCCAACGGGTCGCGCGCCGCGCGTCCTGCCAGGTCGCCCAGTACACCTCCAGATTCGCCCACAGCGGGTTGAAGCTGCGCAGCGGCGCACGCGTGCCGTACACCGGACGATCGCTGTCGTCCTCCTCGACGAAGGTGCCGAACAGGCGGTCCCACAGGATCAGGATGCCGCCGTAGTTCTTGTCCAGGTAGCGATCGTTCACCGCGTGGTGCGCGCGGTGGTTGGAAGGCGAGCAGAACACGCGATCGAACCAGCCCAGCTTGCCGACCTGCTCGGTATGCACCCAGAACTGATACAGCAGGTCGATCAGCGCCACCGCCACGAACACGCTCACCGGGTAGCCGAGCAGCGCCATCGGCAGATAGAACAGCCAGCCCAGCAGGCCGCCGGTGGCGGTCTGGCGCAGCGCGGTGGAGAGGTTGTAGTCCTCGCTCTGGTGATGCACCACGTGCGCGGCCCAGAGGATGTTCACCTCATGCCCCATGCGATGCAGCCAGTAATAGAGGAAGTCGTACAGCAGCAGCGCGCTCACCCATACCCACCAGGCGCCAGCCGGCAGCGCGAACAGCGCCAGGTGCTCGAAGCACCAGGCGTACACGCCCACCGTGAGCACCTTCAGGAACACGCCCGCCAGCTGCGAGATCACCCCCAGCCCGATGCTGGTGACCGCATCATTGCTGCGATACGCACGCCGGCCGCGCAGCTTCGCCACCAGCAGCTCCACGCCGATCAGCGCGAAGAACACCGGGGTGGCGAAGGTGATCACGGTTTCGGCGGCAATCATCGCGATGCGCCCGCGCAGGGAACGGGGCCGCGGCGAGCCGATGCCGGAACGGGTGACGACAGAAACATTCATACCTCCGCAGCAGTCCGCCCGGATCATAGCCAAGCACACCGGGGAAGGCCCGGGGCGATGTCGAAATCGGCGGCAGCGGATCGTCGTCCCCAGTCGCTCCCGGCGTTGCCGCCCGCGCCCGTGGCATCCGGCGAGCGGTCACGACTTCGCTTTTTTCCACAATATGACTGGCGACACGGATATCTAAACCAATGGGTATGGTAATGTCTCGCCCGGCCAATTCTCCTGCCAGGTCGTTTCCCTTGTCTCGACACTTTGCCTTCATGGCGCCGCGTCTGTTCGGTCGCGGCGCGCAACGGCTCGCACTGATCGCCACCGTCGTGTGGCTCGGTGGTTGCGCCGTCGGCCCCGATTACCGGCGCCCCGACGCGCCGAGCGTGGACCGCTACACCACCCAGCCATTGCCCGCTGCCACCGTCACGGCCGACACCCCCGACGGCGATGCGCAGCGCTTCCTCGCCGGGCGCGACGTGCCGCAGCGCTGGTGGTCCACCTATGGCAACGACGAACTGAGCCGACGCGTGCAGATGGCGCTGCAGCACAGCCCGTCGATCGCCTCGGCCCAGGCGGCGCTGCGCCAGGCGCAGGAGAACGCCAGCGCGGCGCGCGGCGGACTGTTCCCCGCCGTCGATGCGAACCTCGGCGCCACGCGGCAGAAGCAGTCCGCGGTCGATTCCGGCGTGCCCGGCGGCGCGGGCCCGTTCACGCTGTACAACGCCTCGGTCAGCGTGGGCTACACGCTCGACCTGTTCGGCGGCGTGCGCCGCGGCATCGAGGCCCAGCTGGCGCAGCGCGACTACCAGCAGGCGCAGCTCGACTCCACCTACCTCACCCTCGCCGGCAACGTGGTCACCGCCTCGCTGCAGGAGGCTTCGCTGCGCGAGCAGATCCGTGCCACCGAGCAGATCGTCGACTGGCAGCGCAAGACGCTGGACATCGCCGACAAGCAGCAGCAGATCGGCGCAAAGTCGCTGTCCGACACGCTGGCGGTGCGGGCGCAGCTGGCGACCACCGAGGCGACCCTGCCGCCGTTGCGCGCCCAGCTCGCCGCCACCCGCAACCGGCTGGCCACCTACCTCGGCACCACGCCGGCGCAGCTGGACGCGGCGGCGCTGACGCTCGACGCCGTGCACCTGCCGCAGGACATCCCGGTCAGCCTGCCCGCCCAGCTGGTGGACCAGCGCCCGGACATCCGCGCCGCCTCCGCCGCGCTGCACGCCGCCTCGGCCCAGGTCGGCGTGGCGACCGCCGCGATGCTGCCGCAGATCACCCTGTCCGGCAGCGCAGGCTCGCAGGCATTCAGCCGCGGCGATTTGTTCTCCGCCGGCACCGGCGCGTGGTCGCTGGGCCTGGGCCTCACCCAGCCGCTGTTCCACGGCGGCGAGTTGCTGCACAAGAAGCGCGCCGCGCAGGCCGGTCTCGACAAGGTCGCCGCCGACTGGCAGCAGACCGTGCTGACCGCGTTCCAGAATGTCGCCGACGCCCTGCAGGCGCTGGAGTACGACGCGCAGACGCTGGCCGCGCAGGCTACCGCCGAGCAGGCCGCTTCGCAGCGGCTCGATCTCACCCGCGAGCAGTACCACCTCGGCGCCACCGGCTACCTCAACCTGCTCGATGCCGAGCGCAGCTACCAGCAGGCGCACATCACGCTGATCCAGGCGCGCGCCGCACGGCTGTCCGACACCGCCGCGCTGTACACCGCGCTCGGCGGCGGCTGGCGCCAGGACGCCGCCGCACCGATGGCGACCTCCGCTTCCCCTTCCAACGTTTCCCGATAAGGAGATCGCGCATGACGACGCGCGCAGACAAGAAGCCCAGCACGCTCAAGCGGATGATCTGGGTGATCCTGGGCACGCTCGCCCTGATTGCGGTAATCGTCGGCATCAAGGTGCTGCTGGTCATGCGCATGATCCATTCCATGCCCCAGCCGGCGCCGGTCACCGTGAGCACGGTGAAGGCCAGCGAGCAGGCGTGGCAGCCCGCGCTCAATGCGGTCGGCAGCCTGCGCGCGGCCAACGGCGCCGATCTCGCCGCCGAAGTGGCCGGCCTGGTCACCGACGTGAACCTGAAGTCCGGCCAGGAAGTGAAGAAGGGCCAGCTGCTGGTGCAGCTGCGCGACGGCGACGAGGTGGCGCAGCTGCAGCAGCTGCAGGCGAACGCCGAGCTGTCGAAGATCACCCTGGAGCGCGCGCGCAAGCAGCTCGCCGCCCAGGCGATCAGCCAGGCCGACTTCGACACGGCACAGGCCGACACCAAGGCCCGCATGGCGGCGGTGGCGCAGCAGCAGGTGGTGATCGCCAAGAAGCAGCTGCGCGCGCCGTTCGACGGCCGCGCCGGCATCATCACCATCAGCCCCGGCGACTACCTCGCCGCCGGCACGTCGGTGGTCACGGTGCAGCAGCTCGATCCGCTGTACGTGGACTTCAACGTGCCGCAGGGCGAGCTGGGCCGGCTCAAGGTCGGCCAGCCGGTGACCCTGACGTTGGATGCCTACGCCGGCCGCAGCTTCAGCGGCAAGCTCAGCGCGATCAACCCCAAGGTGGATGCCAGCACGCGCAACGTGCAGGTGGAAGCCACCGTACCCAACCACGACCAGACGCTGACCCCGGGCATGTTTGCCAAGGTCAGCGTGGACGTCGGCAAGCAGCGCTCGCAGCTCACGCTGCCGCAGGCGGCAATCGTCTACAACCCCTACGGCGACACCGTCTACGTGGTGCAGCCGTCCAAGGGCAAGGACGCCAAGGGCAAGCCGCTACCGCCCACGGTGAAGCAGGCCTTTGTCACCACCGGCGACAGCCGTGGCGACCAGGTGGCGATCCTCAAGGGCGTCAGCGCCGGCACCGAGGTGGTGAGCAGCGGCCAGATGAAGCTCAAGAACGACGCCCCGATCACCGTCGACAACAGCGTGCAGCCGGCGGATAGCGCAAGCCCGTCACCGCAGGAGCATTGAGCGAGCGCCCATGAAATTCACCGACCTGTTCATCAACAAGCCGGTGCTGGCGATCGTCGTCAGCCTGCTGATCCTGGTGCTCGGCCTGAAGGCCGTCACCAGCCTCACGGTGCGCCAGTACCCGGAAACCGAGAACGCCACCGTCACCGTCAGCACCGCCTACTACGGCGCTGATGCGCAGACCATGGCCGGCTTCATCACCCAGCCACTGGAGCAGGCGATCTCGCAGGCGCAGGGCATCGACTACCTGTCCTCCACCAGCGTGCAGGGCGTGTCGACCATCACCGCCACGCTGCGCCTGAACTACGACGCCAACCGCGCACTCACCGAGATCACCACCCAGGTGAACTCGGTGAAGAACCAGCTGCCGCAGCAGGCGCAGCAGCCGGTGCTCACCGTGCAGACCGGCGAGACGGTCGATGCGATGTACATGGGCTTCTACAGCGATGTGCTGCCCACCAACAACATCACCGACTACCTCTCCCGCGTGGTCAAGCCCAAGCTGGACTCGATCTCCGGCGTGCAGACCGCCGAGCTGCTCGGCGCGCGCAACTTCGCGCTGCGCGCGTGGCTGGACCCGGCCAAGATGGCCGCCCACGGCGTCACCGCGGCGGACGTCAACAAGGCGCTGGCGGCCAACAACTACCTCGCCGCAGTGGGCTCGTCCAAGGGCCAGGCGGTCACCGTCGACCTCACCGCTGCCAGCGACCTGCACACGGTGGACGAGTTCAAGCAGCTGGCGGTGAAACAGGACAAGGGCGCCATCGTGCGCCTTGAGGACGTCGCCACGGTGACGCTGGGTTCGGACAGCTACGACTTCAACGTGGCCTTCAGCGGCAAGCGTTCGGTGTTCATCGGCATCAAGGTGGCGCCGGATGCCAACGTGCTGGACGTGGCCAAGCGTGTGCGCGAGGCCTTCCCGGACATCCAGAAGCAGCTGCCCAGCGGCCTTACCGGCGAGATCGTCTACGACGGCACCGAGTTCGTGAACAGCTCGATCGACGAGGTGGTCAAGACCCTGGTCGAGGCGCTGGTGATCGTCACCGTGGTGATCTTCCTGTTCCTGGGCAGCCTGCGTGCGGTGATCATCCCGGTGATCGCGATGCCGCTGTCCCTGGTCGGCACGTTCTTCGTGATGCTGGCGCTGGGCTACTCGATCAACCTGCTGACCCTGCTGGCGCTGGTGCTGGCGATCGGCCTGGTGGTGGACGACGCGATCATCGTGGTGGAGAACGTCGACCGCCACATGAAGGAGGAGCACAAGACCCCGCTGCAGTCGGCGCTGCTGGCGGCGCGCGAGCTGGGCGGGCCGATCATCGCGATGACCGTGGTGCTGATCGCGGTGTATGTGCCGATCGGTTTCCAGAAGGGCCTCACCGGCGCGCTGTTCACCGAGTTCGCGTTCACCCTGGCCGGCGCGGTCACGGTGTCGGCGGTGGTGGCGCTGACGCTGTCGCCGATGATGTGCGCGAAGTTCTTCCGCTCCGAGCAGGACGAAGGCCGCTTCGTGAAGTTCATCGACCACCAGTTCGAGCGCGTGCAGCGCGGCTACAAGCGCATGCTGCACGGCACGCTGTCGACCTGGTCGGTGGTGATCGTGATGTCCGCCCTGCTGCTGCTGGCGACCATCGCACTGGGCATGACCGCCCAGTCGCAGCTGGCACCGGAGGAAGACCAGGGCATCGTCGCCGGGCAGATCGTCGGCGCGCCGAATGCCACCGCGCAGCAGATGAACGTGTACGCCGAGCAGATGTTCGCCGCGGCGAAGAAGCTGCCGGAGTACGAGCAGATGTTCCAGCTCACCGGCGTGCCCACCACCAGCCAGGGCATCGGCGGCGTGCTTTTCAAGCCCTGGGACCAGCGCACGCGCTCGGCGCACGAGCTGCAGCAGGAGCTGCAAGGTGCCTGGAA
Organism: Dyella ginsengisoli; assembly: GCF_044904665.1. Classification (NCBI taxonomy): domain Bacteria; kingdom Pseudomonadati; phylum Pseudomonadota; class Gammaproteobacteria; order Lysobacterales; family Rhodanobacteraceae; genus Dyella; species Dyella ginsengisoli. The sequence continues at coordinate 380,617 of NZ_JADIKM010000006.1, read as the reverse complement.
CGGCATCGCCGGTGCGCAGGTGGCGGCGTTCCAGTTCCCGCCGCTGCCGGGCGCCTCGGGCCTGCCGATCCAGATGGTGATCACCACCACCGAGCCGTTCGAGAACCTCAACGAAGTGGCCAGCCAGGTGCTGGCCAAGGCCCAGGCCAGCGGCAAGTTCTACTTCATCGACTCGGACCTGAAGGTGGACAAGCCGCAGGCCACGGTGTCGTTCGACCGCGACATGATCACCTCGCTGGGGCTGACCCAGCAGGACGTCGGTGCCTCGCTGGGCGCGGCGCTGGGCGGCGGCTACGTCAACTACTTCTCGATCTCCGGGCGCTCGTACCGGGTGATCCCGCAGGTGCTGCAGGCCGACCGCCTCAACCCGCACCAGGTGCTGGACTATTACATCAACACGCCAGGCGGCGAGGTGATCCAGGCGTCCACCGTGGCCAGCATCAAGCACTCGGTGGTGCCGCGTTCGCTCAACCACTTCCAGCAGCTGAACTCGGCGACCATTTCCGGCGTGTCCGGCATGTCGCAGGGCGATGCGCTGAAATACCTCAGCGACCTGGTGAAGGAGGTCGCGCCCACCGGCTACACCGTGGACTACGCCGGCCAGTCGCGGCAGTTCACCCAGGAGTCCGGCGGGTTCGGTGGCACGCTGCTGTTCGCGGTGATCATCGTGTTCCTGGCGCTGGCTGCGCAGTTCAACAGCCTGCGCGACCCGATCGTGATCCTGGTGTCGGTGCCGCTGGCGCTGTTCGGCGCGCTGATCTTCGTGAACCTGTTCACCAGCCTCAACATCTACACGGAGGTGGGCTTGGTGACCCTGATGGGCCTGATCAGCAAGCACGGCATCCTGATGGTGGAGTTCGCCAACCACTCGCAGCTGGCCGGCATGGGCAAGCGCGAGGCGATCGAACACGCCGCCGCCGTGCGTTTGCGCCCGATCCTGATGACCACTGCCGCCATGGTGCTCGGCGTGCTGCCGCTGGTGATCGCCTCCGGCGCTGGCGCCGCGGGCCGCTTCAACATGGGCCTGGTGATCTCCACCGGCCTGGCCATCGGCACGCTGTTCACCCTGTTCGTGGTGCCGGCGTTCTACATGCTGCTGTCTACCGACCACCACGCCGATCAGGCCAGCGACGAAGACCAGCCGCTGCTGGAGGCCTGAGCCGCCTTTCGGCCACCGTCATGAGGCACCGAAGAGGCGCGGGCAACCGCGCCTCTTCTTTTTTGCTCGCCGGGATATCGACAACGTCCGAGCACGGGACGCAGCCAGGCGCGCGAAACCGGCGCGAGCACGGCGGCAAGCGGCGCGCTGGCTTCAGCGCTGAGAAAGGCGATGTAGTGCGGCAGGTTCTTGCACTCTCGCTTGGCTGGCGTGAAGCATGTCTTTAGCTGGGTTGCGGAGCAGTCTCGCGTTCACTTAACGTCGGAATTACATCGTCGATCCCCCAAGCTGGACGATGCCGTGGCACGCCGCCTTCCCCGAGGTCGGCGTTCCGTCTCCAAGCCAAATGGCCCAGCACGCAGGTGCTGGCCGGCGGCGATTGTTTGTCTGGAGTTCCAATAACAATGAAGCACATCTTGTTTAACCGCCGCTCGGCCCTGGCGTTGGCCGTGGGCATGAGCCTGGCCGGCGCCGCGTTTGGCCAGGCCACCACGGGTGCCATCTTCGGCCAGGTGCCGAACGGTGCCGGTCAGACAGTGAAGATCGAAAGCGGCTCGGGCTTTACCCGCGAAGTCGCGATCGATGCATCGGGTCGCTATTCGGCCAGCTCGCTGCCGGTGGGTACCTACACCGTCACCCTGTTGAAGGATGGCCAGACCGTCGACTCGCGCAACAACGTGTCACTGCGCGTTGGCGGCGGCGTCGAAGTCGACCTGGGCGCCTCGGCAAGCAATGCGCAGGAACTGAGCGCGATCTCGGTGTCGGCCAACGCGCTGCCCTCGATCGACGTCACCTCGGTCGACTCGCGTACGGTGATCACCTCGCAGGATCTGCAGCGCCTGCCGCTCAACCGCACCGCCGAGTCCATCGCGCTGCTCGCACCGGGCACCGTCTCGGGCAGCGGCTACTTCAACAATGCCGTCTCGTTCGGCGGCGCAGGCGTCACTGAGAACGCCTATTACATCAACGGTTACAACACCACCAATCCGCTGAACGCGACCGGTGGCGTTGGCCTGCCCTACGGTGCCATCGACCAGCAGCAAGTGCTCACCGGCGGTTACAGCGCCAAGTACGGTCGTTCCGACGGTGGCGTGATCAACCAGATCGGCAAGAGCGGCACCAACGAGTGGCACTTCGGTGCACAGGTGCAGTGGGCGCCGGCTTTCGCGGCCGCCGACCCGGCTGACATCTATTTCCCCAAGCGGAACCTGCCTGCCGGCTACGGTTACACCGACCCCTCCTTGCCGGGCACGCTGTATCGCTCTCGCAAGGGCAACACGTCGTGGGAGACCACCTACAGTGCCTATGTCGGCGGCCCGCTGATCAAGGACAAGCTGTTCTTCTTCCTGGCCGCCGAGGCGGACAAGGAGCAGGGCAAGTCGACCTCGTCCATTCTCGCTGCCAACACGAACAACACCTACTACTCGTACGATCGCCCGAAGGTCTACGGCAAGCTCGACTGGAACATCAACCAGAACAACGTGTTCGAGCTGAGCGTCGTCCACGACAAGAACGAGTACGAAGGTACCCAGTACGGCTACGACTACGGCACGGGCACTGCCACCGGTGATCTGATCGGTCACGATACGACCAACAAGAGCTCGTCCGACTACTACATCGGCAAGTACACCAGCTATATCACCGATGACCTGACCGTCAGCGCGCTCTACGGCTGGAGCAAGACCGAGGACTACCAGGTGGTTCCGGGCGGCAGTGCGAACCCGTACCTGTCGCGGCCCGACCTGCAGGATCCGGCCGCCACCGGCGGTGCGATCATCCGCAACGACCAGACCCAGCTCTACACGCAGAACCCGAACGCCAACAACAAGACGCACGGTCTGCGCCTGGATGCCGAGTATCGCCTGGGCGACCACACGCTCAGCGCCGGTATCGACAACATGTACTTCTATTCGTCGGACGAAGGCCAGCAGCTGACCGGTCCGAACTATGCCTGGCTCTACGGCAAGACCTCGCAGCCGAACCAGCCGCTTTCGACCACCTTCGGCATCGCTGCCCCGGGTGGTGACGGTTACTACGTGCGTCGCTACGTGTTCGACAACGTCACCAGCATGTCGGTCAAGCAGAAGGCCTACTACCTGGAAGACAAGTGGCAGGTCAGCAACAACGTGCTGCTGAGCCTCGGCCTGCGCAACGACAAGTTCACCAACTACAACAATGCTGGCCAGGCGTACATCAACAACGACAACCAGTGGGCGCCGCGCCTGGGTGTGAGCTGGGACGTGTTCGGCGATTCCTCGCTGAAGGTGTACGGCAACCTGGGTCGCTACTACCTGGCGCTGCCGCCGAGCGTGGCGATCCGCGGTGCCTCCGCCTCGACCTTCACCTACGAGTACTTCACCTACACGGGTGTCGACGCCAACGGTGAACCGACCGGCCTGACCGCCCTGGGCCCGGGCCCGGTTTCGACCAACAACGAGTACGGCACCGCGCCGGACCCGAAGACGGTGGCCGCGACCAACCTCAAGTCGCAGTACCAGGACGAAGTCCAGCTGGGCTTCGACAAGTCGCTGGGTGACAGCTGGGTGACCGGTGCGAAGGCGACCTACCGTCAGCTGCAGACCGCCATCGACGACGTCTGCGATACCGACGCCCTGGCGGCCAAGGCGGCTTCCATGGGTGTCGATCCGGACACGCTGGCAATCCGCGGCTGCTACATCTTCAACCCGGGTGAGACCAACACGTTCCGCCTGAACCATGTGGACGGCTCGGGCTTCACCGACGTCACCATGCGCAACTCCGACTGGGGCTTCACCGAGGGCGCCAAGCGCAAGTACTACGCGCTCGACCTGTACCTGGAGCACCCGTTCGACGGCAAGTGGCAGGCGCGTGTCGACTACACCTTCTCGCGCAGCTACGGCAATACCGAGGGCCAGGTGAAGTCCGACATCGGCCAGACCGACGTCTCCAAGACCTCGGACTGGGATACCGCGGCGCTGATGGAGAACTCCTACGGCCTGCTCGCCAACCACCGTCGTCACCAGCTGAAGGTCCGTGGCAGCTACCAGGTGTCGCCGGAGTGGATGGTGTCCGGCGCCCTGCGCGTGCAGTCGGGCGCGCCGAAGAGCTGCATCGGCTACTACGGCACCAACGAGGGCGATCCGTCCGGCTACTACGCGAACTACCACTGGTGCGCAGGTCAGCCGTCCGCTCCGGGCGCCGCAGGTAGCAACCCGTGGACCAAGAAGCTGGACCTGAACGTGACCTACCGTCCGGCGTTCGCCGACCACAAGCTGGCCTTCGGCCTGGATGTGTTCAACGTCCTGAACGAGACCAAGGCGCTGCAGACGGATGCAACGTTCGAGGACGACCGGTACACGGTCTCCAACACGTACAACCAGGGCATCTTCTTCGAGGCCCCGCGCTACGTGCGTTTGAGCGCTTCGTACGATTTCTGATCGTGCGGGCGGAGGCCGGGGCGGTGCCCCGGCCTCACCCATGCTGCATTGGCGCCACCCGGCAACGGGTGGCGCTTTTTTTTGGGGCGACGGACACGATCCGGCCGGGCGAGCGGCCCACCTTGCAGCGCGGCTTGACGGCTGCTTGGGGCAGAGCGGTCTAATCTCGTCGCCGGCCGATCGGTCCGGCCCCTGTCCAAGGAGCACGCCATGAGCAAGCCTCCCACCTGGTTCTACGTCGTCGCCACGCTCGCCCTGCTGTGGAACCTGGCCGGCTGCGTGGCCTTCGTGGCCGACCTGCACCTGACCCCCGAGGACATCGCCAAGCTGCCCGATGCGCAGCAGGCGCTCTATCGCGCTCGCCCGCTCTGGGCCATCGGCGCCACCGGTATCGCGACCATCGGCGGCGCATTGGGAAGCCTCTGCCTGCTCTTGCGCAAGCGCTGGGCCACCGGCCTGCTCATCGCCTCCCTGCTGGGCGTGCTGGCACAGGATGTCGGCCTGTTCGTCATGCTGGAAAGTTTGAAAGCAGCAAGCGGCGTGGCTCCGCTGCTGCAGGGCGTCGTGCTGCTCGTGGCGATCGGCCTGGTGCCGCTTGCGGGCTACGCCAACGCGCGCGGCTGGACGACATGAGGCGCACGAGAGGCCCGCTTGGGTTGACGCCATGAGCTCAGTCGGCAGGCTTCACCTGCGTGGCATGGCCTGTGTGGTCGCGCTCTGCATGGCAGGCACTGCCAGCGCCCGGGAAACCCCACCTACCTGTCACGCGCGGGGCGGACTGCCCCTCGGTCTGGAGCAGTTCCTCGATGCGCAGGGGTTCGATCCCGCCAATCGACTGGTCGCCCTTGCCGATCTCGACAGCGACGGACGATCGGAGGCGCTCGTATACCTGCGTGGCAGCGAGTGGTGCGGAAGCGGCGGCTGTACTCTGCTGGTGCTTCGCGGGCAGCGGGGAAATTGGCTTCGGGTCTCACAGATACCGGCCACTCGCCTGCCGGTCCGACTGCTGGAGCAACGTCACCATGGCTGGCGTTCGCTGCAGGTCCATGTGGGCGGCGGGGGTGGTGCCGCGCACGACGCCGTGCTGGACTTCGACGGGCACCGTTACCTTGGCAAGCAGACTCCCCCGGGAGCAACGCCGTCTGCGAACCCTGCAGGACACCCTCTGATCGATGAGGCGCCCGAGAGCACCCCTCGCTGCGAACGCTGAGTCACCGCCGATCAGCGCCCGTGGCCGAATTCGCGCCTGACCGACCAGGCGATCAACCCGATCGCCGGGTAGTAGGTGCCAAGCACCCATAACGCCGACAGCGGCAGTGCATGGCGGAAACGATCCCACGCCAGCAGGCTGTCGCTGACCATGAACAGCACAGCGCCGAACGCAGCGCGACGCGCGGGATGTGCCAGCGGGTCAGCCATCGCCGCGTGCTGCCAGGCGCGACCTGCCGCCTGCCCGGCCATCGTTGCCAGCACCAGCGCGTAGACCGCCACAGGCACACGCAGTGCGGGCGCGACGAACGGCCACAGCAGCCACAACAGTCCGACGGCGGCCAGCAGGCAGGCGAGCCAGGCCTGCGGACGCACCGCGAAGCGGCTGTCGTCCAGCCACGCGGCGAGGAAAGCCAGGTGGGCGAGCAGGAAGGCGGCCAGCCCCGGCACGAAGAAGTCGCCCGGCAGCATCAGCAGCACATCGCCGAGCAGCGCGAAGGCCAGGCCAATCACGACACGCTGGCGGTAGCGCAACGACAGTGGCGACGGCGCACGCAAAGCCACGCCGATGACCAGCACAGTGGCCAGCGGCTTGAATGTCCAGTGCAGCCAATACCACCCACCGCTGGCACCCGGCCCCGCCATCAGTCCGCCGAGGATGGCCCCGGTCGCCGCGAATGCGATGGTCGGGACGATCAGGGAACGAGCCGTGGACGGCACGTTCCCGCGACGAGCATCGGTCATGCCGGAGATCCTTCGGGGCAGGTCCGCTCGATCATAGCGCCGCCCGGCGCAGGGCCGGGCGGCGCCGGGTGGATCAGAACCGCACGGTCGCCGTCAGCATGCTGGCGCGCGGCGCACCGGCGAGCAGGGTCTGGTAGGTGCCGCCGGCGTCGCTGACCACGAAGCCGTTGGAGCCGATGGTGCCGAAGTAGCGCTTGTTGGCGAGGTTGGTGACGTTGAGCGCGAGCTTGATGTCCTGCGCAAAGCCGACCTTGCCCAGGTCGTAGCCCACCTCGGCGTTGAACAGCCAGTACGACGGCACGCCGGCATCGTTGATGTAGGTGTAGTAGCGCTTGCCGGTGTAGTGCGCAGACACGCGCACGTCCCACGGGCCGGGCGTCCACACCAGCTCCGAGGCGATCAGCTGCTTGGGGCTGTCGACCACGGTCTTGCCCTTGGTCGGCACCACGATCGGGTTGTTCTGCGCATCGAAACCGCTGACGTAGTTGTTGTCGTAGCGCGAGCGGTTGTAGGAGAGCGAGTTGGACCAGTGCAGGTCGTCGGCCAGCTTGAAGTTCACCGCCAGCTCGGCGCCGCGGCTGCTCACCGAGCCCACGTTGGCGTAGCCGCTGGCGCAGCCGACGATGCCGGCGCACTGCGAGATCACCAGCAGGCGGTTGTCGAACTTCACGTCGTACAGCGCCAGCGAGGCCTGGTAGAAGTCGCTGACCTGGCGCAGGCCGCCCTCGATGGTGCGCGACTGCTCGGGCTTCAACTGCTTGCCGAAGGTGTCGAAGGCGACCTGGGTGGTGGCCAGCGGGCCGGTGATGCCGGCCTGGTAGGCGGCGATGTTCTTGGCGTACGAGCCGAACACCTCGAAGCCGCCGCCGAGCTGATAGCTGGCACCGATCTGCGGCAGGAAGGTCTTCTTCGCGGTCAGCGTGCCGGCTGCGTAGGCACCGGCGGTGCCGTAGGTGAGCGTGCCCGGCACGGCGCGCGCGGTAACCTTGCTGTGCGGCGACTTGAAGCCCACGTCCACGCTCAGGCGGTCGTCCAGCAGCTTGAAGCTGTCCTGCACGTAGAACTGGCGCGTGGTGGTTTCGTAGTGCTGGTAGAACTGACGCAGGTTCGGATCTTCGAGGAAGTAGTTGTCGCTGATCGGACCGGTGACGTAGTAGTAGTTGCGCTGCACGTTGTGGTTGGAGTCCTCGTACCAGAACCCCGCCTCCACGTGGTGGCTGCCGATGTCCCAGCTCAGCGCCGCGGTGAGGCCGCCGCGGTCGATGCCGTACTCGGTGGTGCGGATCGAGATCGGCGTCTGCTGCGGCGTGCCCGGGTAGGAGGGCACGTACGGCGTCCACCAGTGACCCTGGCCGCGATCGTTGTGGTAGTAGCCGGTGGCCTTCAGGCGCACCGTGTCGCTGAGGGCGAAATCGCCGAACACGCTGGCCACGGTGTCGTCGCGCAGGCCGCTGGCGTCGTAGTAGGCGTCATCCACGCTCTGCACGTTGCCGTCGTTGACCGTGCCGGTGGTCTGGTACTGGGTGGCCACGGCCACGGCGCGGTTCCAGTCGGGGCGGAAGTTGTCCCAGTTCCAGCCGTTGCGCTTTTCCAGCGCGAGCGAGAGATCCTGGTAGTCGTTTTCGTGGCGGCTGGAGGTGGTGAGCAGCGCACCGACGCGGCTGTCGTCGCCGAAGTCGTACACCGCCTTGCCGTTGAACTGCTTCTGCGTCTGGTCGCCCTGGCCCTTCCACTTGTCGACGGTGGCGTAGGCGCCGGACAGGTACATGGCGAAGCCGTGGTGGTCGCCGGTGTCGAGGCGCGCGTAGGTGCGGCGGGCCGAGTCGCTGCCGATGCTCTGCGCCACGGTCACACCGTAGTCGGGCGTGGGATCGGCCGAGTAGAACTGCACGGTGCCGCCGAGGTCGCTGGTGGACGCCGTGCCCAGCGAGCCGATGCCCTCGGCCAGCTCGGCGCCGCCGAGGTTCTCGGCGATCAGCGCACGGCTGATGTGCAGGCCGTTCTGGTTGCCGTAGCTCATGTCGCCCAGCGGAATGCCGTCCAGCGTGAAGCCGAGGCGGTTCTGGTTGAAGCCGCGCAGGCTGATGCGGGTGGACCACTCGTAGTTGCCGAACGGATCGGCCGACTCGAAGTGCACGCCGGGCTTTCCTTCGAGCACCTTGAGCGGGCTGCTGCCCGGCGGCAGCACCTTCACGTCTTCGCTGGTGATGCGCTGCACCTGGCGCGACTCGCCCTGGCCGATCACCGACACCGTCTGCAGCTGCTTGACCTTGCTGGCATCGGCGGCGGCATCGGCGGGCGCGGCATCCGTGGCGCTCGGCGTGTCGGTGGCCAGCGCGCTTCCCTGCAGCGCGGCGAAAAGGGCAAGCGCCAGCACGGCGCGGCGATGGGAGATCAGGCGGTTCGACATGCGTGCACATCCTCGTCGCGGGGGCACGGCCCTCGCGGCATCAGTGGGAGAAACGGGAAATCTGCGATCGCCCCGATCGGGCGAATCGCGAAAGCATGAGTGGCGCGTGTGAAGCGACGCTTACACCGGTGTGTCAGCGCGTTTGGACGGCTAAACCGTTCTGTCACATGCGCCGGATCGTTCAGCGCTTCGGCGCGAGCAGCGCATGTCCTTGCGCCGTCGGCAGCGTCACACCGAGGTAACCGGCCAGCGTGGGCGCGATGTCGCGCATGTCCACCACGCCGAGGTCGCGGCCGGCCGGCACGCCGGAACCGGCGATCAGCAGCGTGGCGCGTTGATCGGGGCGCGACGGGTCATAGCCGTGCATGCCGTGGTAATGCGAGGGTGCCGGCAGCGGCGCATCGAGGGTGACACCCAGCTCGTAGCCGGGCTTGAGCACCACGAACCAGCTTGCCTTGTCGCTGCCGCCCTTGGCCAGCAGCTGCTGGCGATCGAGGATCTCGGCGATGCCGTAGGCCGGGTCCTGGCGCAGACGATCAAGCAGCGCCTGCACGCGCGCCTTCACCGCTTCATTGGAAGGATCGCGCAGCACGATGGCCGCGCTGCCGCCGTCGTTCCACACCGCCGCCTGCCAGTCGGTGATGGCGCCGTCCTTCAGCGTCACCAGACCGTCCTTGAGGAACGGCGCATACAGGTTCACATCCTGCGTGACCGGCGCGAAGCCGTGGTCGGAGACCACCGCGACGACGCCGTCCGGATGCACGCGCCGTGCGGCCGCGGCCACTTCGCCGACCAGGGCATCGATCTGCTCGAGCACGCGGTTGGCGTCGGGCGTGCCGGGGCCCTTGGCATGCTCCTCGTGGTCGAGCGAGGCGAAGTAGACGGTCATGAAATCCGGCCGATGCAGCGTCAGCAGCTCTACTGCGAAGCGCGCGCGTGCCTGGTCGCCGTCGAGCTCCTCGTTGATGCCCTGCGGATACGGGCCGAGGTCTTTCTCCAGCGCCGGCAGCAGTCCGGGCGTGGCCAGCGCGGCGAGCAGCTTGCGATCGTCGTCGGTGCCGGTGCGCCAGATCTGCGGCAGGTTCCAGTCCACGCCCACGGCGCCCACGCTCACCGGCCAGTGCACGTTGGCGGTGGAGAGTCCCGCGTCGTGCGCGGCCTGCCACAGCGTGGGCACCTTGATGTCGCTGGCGTACCAGTCCCAACCGAGCTGGTTCTTGTTGGTGGGATCGAAGCTGAGGTTGCCGCCGACGCCGTGCACGCTCGGCGACACGCCGGTGAGCAGGGTGACATGGCTGGGATAGGTGAGCGTGGGCAGCACGCCGGTGACGCCTTCGGCATAGCTGCCCTCGCGCAGGAAGCGGGTGAGGTTGGGCAGCGCCAGGCCGCGCTCCTTCGCATGCAGCACGTCGCCGGGACGCAGCCCGTCGATGGAGATCAGCAGCACCGGCGCGGCGGCGCTGGGCAGAGCGAACGCGAGGGCCAGCAGGCCCAGGCAGGAACGGAACAGGCGAGGCATGGCGGCGATCCGGGGAAGGGAGCCGCGCATGCTTGCCGCCGCGCGCTACACGGTGGTGACAGCCACGTGTCCGCCCGCGTCAGCGCGCGTCGACGGCCTGCCGTCCCAGCGCCGGATCGTCGGTGAAGAACGCATCGATGCCGGCATCGAGGTACACCTTGAGCTGCGCCAGCATGCCGGCGGCATTGAAGGTGTTCGGGTCGTCGCCCTGCCAGAAGTCCTTCGCCAGGAAGGTGTTCTCCGGGCGGAAGGTGTACGGATGCACCTGCAGGCCAGCGGCGTGCGCATCGTGCACCAGCGCGGTGGGCGTGCCGAGGTGGCCATCGGCGGTGTACGGGATGATGGCGTGGTAGTCGGGGCCGATCGCATCGGCGTACCGGGCGATCGTCCTGAGCCCCGCCGGCGTGATCATCTGCGCGTAGGTGAGCGTGCCGCCGGCCGCCAGCACGTCGCCCGGGTGCATCGCCGGCTCGTCGATCAGCTGCAGCAACGTAATGTTGGGATGCGCCTTGCCCAGCTTGCCGCGCAGGTACTTCAGGTTGGCGATCTCGAACGACTGGATCTCCACCGGCGCGGTGCGCGTGTACGCATGCGCGGCCAGCGTGGCGAGCAGCGCGTCTTCCATCGGCAGGCCGATGTGCTGGAAGTAGGTGCCGTGCTTGATCTCCGGGATCAGCCCGATCACTCGCCCGCGCGCGGCCGACTCGGCGGCGACGAAGTCGATGATCTCGTCCAGCGTGGCGATCTGGAACTGGCCGTCCCAGGCGGTGCCGCGCAGCTCGGGCAGGCGCTCGCGGGCGCGCAGGGTTTTCAGTTCGGCGAGGGTGAAGTCCTCGGTGAACCAGCCGGTGACGCGCTGGCCGTCGATCACCTTGGTGGTCTTGCGCGCGGCGAACTCGGGATGGCTGGCCACGTCGGTGGTGCCGGCGATGTTGTTCTCATGGCGGGCCACCATCACGCCGTCCTTGGTCATCACCAGGTCCGGCTCGATCACGTCGGCACCGTCGGCGATCGCCTTGGCGTACGAGGCCAGCGTGTGCTCGGGCCGCAGCGCGCTGGCGCCGCGGTGGCCGATCACCAGCACCTTCGACGCGAGCGGTTTCTCGGCGGCGTGCAATGCGGCAGTGGCCATCGGCAGCAGTCCGAGCAGGAGGGTGAGACAGCTTAGGCGACGCATGGGCGATTCCGGCAGGGAGATGCCGTGCGTTTTACGGATCGGTGGTTGCAGGGGGATGGCAACGGCGCTCCTCATCACGCGCCGGCCGTACCCTCACCCCACCCCTCTCCCGGCGGGAGAGGGGCTTTATCCATGTGCTTTACCTGCCCTGCTGTTCCTGCTGCAGCCAGCGCGAATACAGCGGGCGCTCGACCGGCACGCCGGCGGCGTTGCAGCTGCCGAGCTGGCACAACTCGGTGCGCAGGCGCGGCGTGTGCTGCACGATGATGTGGAAGATCGCGTTCTGCTCCAGCTCGCCGTGGAAGGCCGCGGCACCGGGGCCGTTGGCGAAGATCGCCACGTCTTCGCCGCCGTGCGTCTCGGCCTTCAGCGGCACGGTGGCTTCCTGCAGGTAATCGGGATCGGTGGTGTCCACGTCGGTGAGGTTGGGGCGTCCCTGCGTGGCGGGGCTGATGTGGTTGGGCGCGTGCGGGTAGTGCTTGGGGCCTTCGCTCTGGCGATCGCTGGCGCCGGTGTAGCCGGGGCCGCTGGCGAAGCCGAGCGTGGTGTACGGCAGGCCGGTGGCGTCGGGTGCGTTGCCGGGCGTGCTGCCCTCGTCGTAGCTGCTGGTGTGGCCCTGCACCTTGCCCAGGATGGGGTTGCCGCGACGCGGGTAGCCGGCGAAGGTCATCGTGTGGCTGTGGTCGGCGGTGACCACGATCAGCGTGTCGGCCGGATCGGTGGCCGCCTGCGCGGCCTTGACCGCCTCGGCGAAGGCGATGGTTTCGTCCAGCGCGCGGAACGCGTTGCCCGCATGCAGGGCGTGGTCGATGCGCCCGCCTTCGACCATCAGGAAGAAACCGTTCGGGTTCTGCCTGAGCACGGTGATGGCGGCGGTCGTCATCTGCGCCAGGCTGGGCTCGCCGGCGGCGTCGTGGAGACGCTCGTGCTCGTAGTGCATGTGCGAGGGCTCGAACAGGCCCAGCAGCTGCGGCGTGTGCGCGAGATCCAGCGCGTCGAGCTGGTGCTGGTTCCATACGTAGCGGCCCTGCGGATGTCGGGCCGTCCATTCGGCAACGAGATTGCGGCCATCGAGGCGGCGGCCCACCGCGGTGGCGTGTTCCGGATCGGCCGCGCCCGCCGGCAGGAACTCGGTGCGTCCGCCACCCATCGCCACGGTGAGTCCGCCGCCGGGGAAGTCGACCAGCTGCGCGGCGAAATCCTTGCAGCCTTGCGCCTTAGCTTCCGGCGTGAGCTCGGCATCGACTTCCCAATTGCGCTCGGGCAGATGGCCGTAGGTGGCCGCGGGCGTGGCGTGGGTGATGCGCGTGGTGGTCACCGCACCGGTGCTCATGCCCGCCGCGGCGGCCAGTTCCAGCGTGGTCACCAGCTCCTGGCCGCGACTGCCGGCGCAGTCGTCGCGCCGCGGTACCTGCGACACCCCGATGTAGCCGGCGCGAGTCTTCACGCCGGTCATGATGGCGGTCATGGTGCCGGCCGAGTCGGGCGTCTGCTGGTCGGTCTCATAGGTGCGGCTGAGCGCGCTGAAGGGAAACTGTTCGAAGCTCAGCCGGTAGCTCTCGCCGTCCACTCCCGCACGCTGGCCGGCCAGGATGTGCGCCGCCGCGATGGTCGGCAGGCTCATGCCGTCGCCGAGGAAGACGATGACGTTCTTCGCACGCTGGCCGCCGGCCTGCGCCTGTGCCGATGCGGCCGCCGCCTGCGCCGCGCCGGCACGGAACCACCAGGCGGGTGTTTCGCCGGACGGGCGCGCGATCGCCGGCACGCTGATGGCGGCCGCGGTGGCGGCGCCCCGGTCGGCAGCGGCGGGCGCAGTGGCGACGCCGGCGCAGCCGGCCAGCAGCGCGGCGCAGCCGGCAGAGCACAGTGCGCGGCGCAGCGCGGACGGCAATCGGTTCATCGTCGACTCCTCGGGGACAGGCAGGGGCGTCGATGATAACGAGCGCCCGCCGCAGCGACCGCGCGGGCCAGGAGCGTGGGCCGTAGAAACGTTCGCGGCGAGAAGTCCTCTGTGCGAGGACAGTTTTTCGGCGGTTTGCCGGCCCATGGTGGTTCCATGGGCCAAAAAGCGACGGAAAAATGGACCGCGCAGAGGGGTTTGCAGTCCGAATGGCTTCTACGGCCCACGCTCCTAGAGTTTCAGATGGATCCCGCGCCGGTCCATCGCCCACACGATGAACCACCACAGCGCGACGAAGGCGATCGCCCACGCCAGCGACGCCACGTACGGCCCGGCCACGGGGGTGAGCCAGCGCGCCAGGCCCTCGGTGTAGAGCACCTGTTGTGCGCCCGAGGCCGGCAGCAGGATCTGCATCAGCTCCGAGCCGGCGTACGCTGCGATGGCGTTGACGCCGAAGCGGCGACCGATCGGAGGCCAGCCGCGGTGGTCGACGGCGACATGGCACCACGCCAGGGCGAGCATCGCCCAGCCGCCGGTCCACAGTACAAACGAAGGCGTCCACAGGTTCTTGTTGAACGGCAACACCAGCGACCACGCCGCGCCTGCTGCCAGCAGCACGAGGCCCGCCGGCCACAGCCAGCGCGCGCGTCCAGCGCGCAGGCAGCGCCCGGCGAACAGGCCGAGCAGCGTGGTGGCCAGCGACGGCAGCGTGCCGAGCAAGCCCTCCGGATCGTGGCCGCGGCCGGTGAGCGGATCGATCTGGTAGACGAAGCGGCCGAACAGCGCGCTGTCGCTGCGGCTGACCAGGTTGTCCCACGGCGCCAGCGTGCCGCCCAGATGCAGCAGCCATGCGTAGCCGGCGAGGATCGCCACGATCGTCGCGCCCTGGGTTCGCGGCCGCGTGTACAGCGCGAACGACGCGGCCAGCGCAAAGCACAGCGCGATCCGCTGCAGCACTCCCGGCAGGCGCAGGTGCGCGCCGGGCATCAGCCACGCGGCGAGGACATTGATCGCCAGGCCAAGCGCGAGGATGCGCAGCGCCCGCAGCGACGCACCGCGCAGCAGCGGTGCGCGCGCGTCGCCACGTTCAAGCTTCGGACCGAAGGCAAGCGCGATCGAGACGCCAACGACGAACAGGAAGAACGGGAAGATCAGGTCGGTCGGCGTGCAGCCGTGCCACTGCGCGTGCTCCAGCGGCCAGTACACGTGATCCCAGTCGCCCGGGTCGTTGACCAGCAGCATGGCGGCCACGGTGATGCCGCGCAGGGCGTCGACGGAGGCGAAGCGTGGGCCGGATGGATGGCAGGTGGATTCAGGCATGGCTCGGATGTTTGTCGCGCGCCGGATCTCAGGAGCCGAAGTCACTGGATTCCGGCTTTCGCCGGAATGACGGTGAGGCGGTTCGTGCTGCATCGGATTGCCCAGCCACCTCGAACTCTCCAAGTCGTCATTCCGGCGAAAGCCGGAATCCAGCGTCTTTTGCGCGATCGCCCATCCGAACAACTGCCCGTTCGCCCGACCAGCCTCACTTCCCGCCCTCCCCCAACTCCACCCGGTCAAACGCATGCAGCGGACCGTCGGTGGGCGCGGTGATGACGAAGCAGAGGTCGTGCTTGCCGGCGGGCGGCGCAATGGAAGAGTCGAAGTGCAACGCGCGCGGCGAGTGCGCCGGATCGGGCAGCGGCCAGCTGGCCAGCACCTTGCCGTCACAGCCGTCGACGTGTGCCACCAGCTCGCCGAACGGCGTGGCGTGCGGGTGCTGCACGACGAGGCTGGCCTCGTGCGCCAGGGCGTAGTTGTTGGGCAGGCGCTGCAGTGTCACGCGCAACGCGGTGATGCCATCGAGCGGTGCGGCCGGCCACTGCTGGCAGCTGTTGAACAGCGGCACGGTGTAGACCGGCGCCAGCGTGGTGGCATCCGCCTCGGGCTGCACGCGCAGGCGGAACGCGCTCCCGGGGCAGTTGAGGAGCGCGTTGCCCGAGCGCGTAAGCAGTGCGCGGCGATCGATCACCCGCGTGCGCGGCGCGGCGAGCTCAATGCCGTCGGGCGCGAACGCCGTTGCACGGATCGTAGCCGGCAGCATCACCTCGAACGGAGCCACATAACGCCGTGCAGTCGCGCCGGGCTCGCTACCGTCCAGTGTGTAGCGCAGCGTGCCGAAGCGCGCCTGGTTGGCGAGCGTGATCACGGCGCGACCGCTGGCCAGCGCGGCCTCGGCATCGAGGTCAATCGACGGCGCGAACGCGCTGTCGGCATAGCCGATGCCGGCGGCGCGATAGCGCGCCAGCTGCACCGGCAGGCGGGCGAGGAAATCAGGCCAGTCGCGCCGCGCGACGGGCGTCCAGGTCACCTCGGCCAGCGCGTCGAGGCGCGGGAACACCGCATGCTCGATGTGCGCGAAGCTCGGCATGTGCTCGGTCCACACATTCGCCTGCGCGCCCAGCACGTGGCTGGCCTGCGCGGCATCGAGCTGTTTAGGCACCGGCTCGAAGGCGTAGATGTCGGCCAGCGACTTCACCGGGATGCGGCCCGTGGTCTCGTCGGCGCGATCGCTCTGCAGCTGGTCGAAGTACAGATCGGGCGCCGGCGACAGCACCACGTCGTGCCCCTTCTGCGCGGCAGCCACGGCGCCTTTGTTGCCGCGCCAGGACATCACCGCGGCATTGCCCGGCACCCCGCCGTCGAGGATCTCGTCCCAGCCGATCATGCGGCGCCCGTGCGCGGCGAGGTAGCTGCCCAGCTGGTCCATGAACCAGCTTTGCAGCGCGTCGTCGCTGGCCAGCCCCAGGCGCCTGCGCTGCGCCTGCACGGCGGGCGAGGCCTGCCACTGATCCTTCACCGCCTCGTCGCCGCCGAGGTGGATGAAGCGCGAGGGGAACAGCGCCATCACCTCGTCCAGCACGTGCTGCATGAAGCGCACGGTGGCGGGACTGGGGTTGTACAGCGTGGTGTTGACGCCCCAGTCCGGCGACACGGCGATGCGCTTGCCGGTGACGCCGAGCCGCGGGTACGCCGCCACCGCCGCGGTGGCGTGGCCGGGCAGGTCGATCTCCGGCACCACGGTGATGTGCCGCGCGGCGGCGTAGGCGACGATCTCGCGGATCTGCTGCTGGGTGTAGAAGCCGCCGTAGCGCTTCGGCTCGCCGTCGCGGCCGGCGTCGGGCGGCACGCGCCACGCCCCGACGCGGGTGAGCGCGGGGTAGCGCTTGATCTGGATGCGCCAGCCCTGGTCGTCGGTAAGGTGCCAGTGCAGCACGTTGAGCTTGTGCTCGGCCATCTGCTCGATCAGCGCGCGGATCTCCTCCGGCGTCTGCAGGTGGCGTGCGGAGTCCAGCATGAGTCCGCGCCAGGCGAAACGCGGCGCGTCGTCGATGGTGAGCGCGGGTAGCGGCGCGCCGGCCGGCACGGCGGTGAGCAGCTGCCACAGCGTCACCGCGCCATAGAACAGGCCGGCGTCGGTGCGCGCGCGGATCTGCACGCCGTCGGGTGCGACGGAGAGGCGGTACGCCTCGTCGCCGACGATGGAAGCATCGCGCACGAAGCGCACGGCGGGTGACGGCGTTGCCGGTGCAGACGGTGCGAGCGGCAACACCAGCGCGCGACTGCGCTGCGCGGCATCGGCCAGCCAGCGGGCGGCGGCGACGGCGCCGCGGTCACCTGCGGCAGCCACCAGCGGCACGCCGTCGCGCAGCGGAAACTGGCCCGGTGCACGGACCAGCCGCGCGACCTGGGGAATCAGCGAAAGCGGCGCTTCGGCGGCCGGCGATGCCGGGGCGTCGGGCACGGCACGCGGCGCCGGGGCGATGGCGCAGGCGGCCAGTACCAATGCGATGCCGGCGAGCAGGGCGAGGCGATGCAGCAGCGGGCGACGCGTCATGCAGGTCTCCTTGGCGGGTGGTGGCCGCATCGATTCGCGATGCTGCCACGCCCACCAAAAAAACGGGCCCGAACGTCGGACCCGCGGGGAGGAAAAGGGGTGGCCGTCCGTGGCCGGGTGCCGGCCGCGCCGCCGGGGTCGAGGCGGCGGCGCGACGGGCGCGTCAGAGCTTGAAGCGCAGGTTGAGGTAGTACTGGCGACCGTTGACGTAGAACGCGTACGGCTGCTTTCCGTAGGCGGCGTTCTGCGTGTAGTACTTCAGCTTGGGGTTGTTGAGGTTCATGCCGTCCAGCGACAGCGCGATGTGGTCGTTGATCTGGTAGCCCAGCGATACCGCGAGGTTGCCGATGCCCTGCTGGAAGAACGTGTCGGTGCGGCTCACGCCCGCATAGAACGCCGAGCGGTAGGTGTAGCTGACACGCGCGTTGAACTGCTTGTTCTCGAAGTAGCCCGACACGTTGTAGGTGTTCTTCGAGGTGCCCTGCAGCGGCTTGTCGCCGGAGGCGTGGCCGTCAGCGTAGGTGTAGTTGGCCTGCACGCCGAAGTTGTCGCCGATCGGCTGGATGTAGTTCAGCTCGACGCCGCGCACCTGGCCATTGACGTTGGTCGGCACACTGATCAGGTAGTCGGAGTAGACGTCCTGGCCGGCGTTCTGGGTGGCCTGCAGATCCTTGAAGGTGCGCACCTCGTTGCCGAAGTTGACGTAGTCCTTCAGGTTCATTGCGTACACGCTGGCCGAGAGCAGGCCGCGCGGGGCGAAGTACCACTCCACCGCGGCGTCGAAGTTGGTGGAGATCAGCGGCTTGAGCTTGGGGTTGCCGCCGCTGCCGGTGTGGGTGAGGTCGTCGGCGGAGACCGAGCCGGCCAGCGCAGAGTAGTCCGGACGGGTCATCGTCTGCGAGGCGGCGAAACGCGCCACCCACTGGTCGTTGATGTCGAACTTGAGGTTGGCGCTGGGCAGGAACTTGCCGTAGTCGTGCTTGTAGACGTTCCAGTAGTAGTCGCCGAACGCCGAGCCGGTGATCGGGCCGGTGACGGAGCTGGCCTCGGCATCGGGCGCGGTGCTGGTGTAGCCGATGGTCTCCTTGGTCTGCACGTAGCGCACGCCCACGTTGCCGCTGGCGATGCCGGACTGGAAGTTCAGCTGCACGTAGGCCGCCGAGTCCTTCTCCTGCACCTTGTAGATGTCGTTGAAGTAGAAGCGGCTGACCGGATCGCGGTTGGCGAACTGCGCGTCGATCTGCGCCAGCTGGCCCGGCGTGTAGTACCAGATGTTGCCGGGGAAGCTGCCGCCCAGCGAGCTGCCGAAATCGCTCGGGTAGTTCTGGTGGCCGGTCGGATACGCCGCCGGGTTCTGCCAGTCGGACGCCCAGTTCGGACCCTGCGCCACCTCGAACGGATTGCTGCGCTCGTGCTTGGCGTAGCGGGCGCCGAACTGCAGCGAGGTGAGCGCGCCGTCGTCGAAATCGAGCTCGCCGTCGAACTGCGCCCAGTCCTCCTTGTCCTTCACCTTGATGCCCTGGCCGCCGAAGATCCAGCCGGCCTGCGGCAGGATGCCCGAGGGCGAGCTGTTGTCGCCGCCCAGCGTCCAGTTGGTCGGCTTGCCGATGCCGTTCATGCCCCAGCTGGCGCCCGCGCCGGCACCCACGCCCAGCTCGATCACGTCCTGCGTGGGGCTGGCGCCGCTGCCGCGGGTGGTGCCGATCTGGCCCTTGATGTCCAGGTGATCGGTGACGCGCCAGTCGGCGTCCAGCGTGAGGTACTTCGATTCGGACGACGCGCCGGGACGGGAGATCTGGTCGTACACGCCGTACGGCGTGGTGCTGCCGGCGACCGGGGCGAACACCGCGTTGGTCAGCACATTGTTGCTGACCGTGTAACCCGGCTGCAGGCCCGCACCCGAGGGCACGAACTGGCTGGCCCACATCAGATAGTTGCGGTTGTAGTTGTCGGCCTTGAGCTTGGAGTAGAAGCCGCTCAGGTCCAGCGTGAGGTTGTCGGTGGGCTTGATCTCGAAGTCGATCACGCCGCCCTTGCGCTCGCGCTGCTGGGTGAACAGCGCGGCACCGGTGAGGTTCGGGTAGTACACGCCGGCGAGGTCCGGATGGGCGACGGCGATCGGATCGTTGGCGCCGATCTGGCTGTAGCCGCCCACGATCTCCTGGCCGTTGCGCTGCAGCTCGCGCTTCTCGTAGAACGCCTGCACCAGCACGCCGGCGGTGTTGGCATCATTCTTCCAGTTGAACAGGCCGCTGAACTGCGGCTTGGTGGTGCCGGGCAGGTCGGAGTAGACGCCACCGATGGACGCCTCGGCGGTGTACGGCTTGGCGAATTCCAGCGGCTTGCGGGTGATGATGTCCACCGAGCCGGCGCTGCCGCCCTCGACCAGATGCGCCTCCGACGCCTTGTGCACCACCACCTGGCTGACGATCTCCGACGGCAGCAGGCTGTAGCTCACGCTGCGGCCGACGGTCTGCACCTGGCTCAGCACGAACCAGTCGCCGGTGCCCACGGTGTGGCCGTTGACCAGGGTCTGGGTGAGGCTGGGGTTGGTGCCGCGCAGGCTCACGCGGTCGCTCTCGTCGAAGCCGCCCTCGCTGGCGCTGGACGAGCTGATGTTGACGCCGGGCAGGCGCTGCAGCGTGTCGGCCACGTTCTTGGCCGGCAGCTTGCCGATGTCCTCGGCGGTGACGATCTCCACGTGCGAGGCGGCGTCCTTCTTCAGCGCCAGCGA
This sequence comes from Dyella ginsengisoli, assembly GCF_044904665.1. NCBI lineage: Bacteria > Pseudomonadati > Pseudomonadota > Gammaproteobacteria > Lysobacterales > Rhodanobacteraceae > Dyella > Dyella ginsengisoli. The sequence continues at coordinate 360,472 of NZ_JADIKM010000006.1, read as the reverse complement.
CTCGGCCTCGCTGTCGCGGATGCCGGTGACGGTGATCGCGGCCAGCTCCTTGGCCTTGTCCTTGCGCGGTGCGGTGTTCTGGTTGGCATCCTGTGCCTGCAGCGTGCCGGCAAGGCACAAGCTGGCGACGATGCTCGCGGCTAACAGCGTTTTGCGATGTGACATGGTGTCCTCCCCTCAGAGCCGGATCGGCAACGGTTGTTGTGTGTGGAGCTGCCGTGGCCGGTGTAGTTGCTGGGCGATTGCCCGGTGGTGTGGAACGTCGATTGCTTGGTGGTCGCGTTACAAAAGCCGTGGGTTGTCGTGGCCGCTCAGCGCAGTTCCGCGGAATGGCCGTCCAGGTACAGACCGGCAGCGCCGATCACGCCGTGCTGGCCGTGCTCCATCAGGCGCACCGGAACCTGCTGCAGGTAGGCGTGCATCACGCCCTTGTTGAAGAAGCGCGCGGCGAACGTGCTGGCCAGCAGCAGCTCGCGGATCTGCGGCAGGATGCCGCCGGCGAGGAACACCCCGCTGCGCGCGCCGTACAGCAGCACCAGGTCGCCGACGAAGCTGCCCAGCAGGCCGCAGAACATGTCCACCGCCTCCACCGCCGCCGCATCGGAACCAGTCAGTGCGCTGCGCGTGACTTCAGCCGGCAGCGTGAGCGCGGGCGCGACGCCGCGCAGTTCGCACAGCGCGCGATACAGGTTGATCAGGCCCGGACCGGACAGCGCATGCTCGAACGAGACGTGCGAGCGCTCGCGCGCCAGGATGCGCAGCACCGCGATCTCGCGCTCGTTGCCCGGCGCCAGCGCGATCTGCCCGGCCTCGGTGGCCAGCACGCTGGGTCCGTGCGCGCCGGGCAGCAGCACCGCCGAGCCCAGGCCGGTGCCTGGCCCCATCACCAGCACCGGACCGGGCGCCGCCGGCGCGGTGTTGTCGATCACGCCCAGCGTGTCGGCGCGGGTGAGGAACTGGGTGGCGTAGGCCACCGCCTCGAAATCGTTGATCACCGCGAGCTGGGCGAGCCCCAACCGCTCGCGGATCTCGCGGATCGACACCGGCCAGGGCAGGTTGTCGTTGACGATGGCGTCGCCCAGCACGTAGCCGGCGCTGGCGACGGCGCAGCGTTCGATCGGCGCGGTGGGCGCCACGTGCGCCACGAAATCCTCCAGCACCGCGGTGAGGCTCGGCCACTCGGCGCAGGCGTAGCGCTGGTAGGCGTGCACGCTTACCGGCTGCGCGGCGTCCGCGTCACGGCTGACCAGCCCGATGCGCGCATGGGTGCCGCCGACGTCGGCGGCCAGAAACGGCCGCGCGGCCGCCGCACTCGCCACTGCGCTGTGTCCCGCCACTTCCGCCACGCCGTATTCCCCCTTTCCCGATGGTCCTGCGCCAGTGCTCGGCGAAGACACGCATGGCCGGAGTGTGTGCAAGGCATGACAACGTTGTCAACCATTTCCGTGGCAGGGCCTGAAACGGACGCTTTCGCGCCGCAACAGGCGCGCATGAATGAAGGTCGGGCGCACCTCATGAGCAAGGCGAAAGGACCCGCCACTGCGCGGATCATGGCCACTTCAAGGCTTCAGAAAAGCCGTGTCGCGGTGCACCAGCGGCGGCGCGCACCGACACCTCCGCCAGCCGCCACGACGACACGCTGCGGGACGGCGCGCGGGACATTCCGATTGACAACGTTATGCCTGCACGTCCATAAAGCCGACTTCGGGGAGGGTGGTCGCCGAGCGCGATCCACCCGCATCGCATCACTGTCCGCAGACCGGTTCGGGGGAGTTCCGCATGTCGTCCACCACGCTCGACGCATCGCCCATGACGGGCCGCTCCACCCTCGGGCCGATGATCATGATCGGCGTGCTGTTCTTCATCTTCGGCTTCGTGACCTGGCTCAACGGACCGCTGATCGCCTTCGTCAAACTGGCCTTCCAGGTGCCGGACGCCTACGCGTTCCTGGTGCCGTTCGCGTTCTACATCTCCTACCTGGTGTTTTCGCTGCCGGCATCCGCACTGCTCAGGCGCACCGGCATGAAGAAGGGCATGGCGCTGGGGCTGTTCGCAATGGCGGTGGGCGCGGTGCTGTTCAGCCAGTTCGTCAGCCTGCGCGTGTTTGCCGGGGCGCTGGTCGGGCTGTTCGTGATCGGCGCCGGACTGTCGCTGCTGCAGACGGCGTCCAACCCGTACATCGCCATCCTCGGCCCGATCGAGAGCGGCGCGCAGCGGATCGCCTTCATGGGCATCTGCAACAAGCTTGCCGGCGTGCTGGCCCCGCTGACGTTCAGCGCGCTGGTGCTCAAGGGCATCGACAAGATCGACCAGCAGGTGCGCGATGCGGCCACGCCCGAGGCGCGCACGGGCCTGCTCGATGCGTTCGCGGCCAAGGTGCACCTGCCCTACCTGGTGATGGCCGGCCTGCTGGTGCTGCTGGCGGTGTGGGTGGTGCGCTCGTCGCTGCCGGAGATCAAGCCGTCCGGTGCGAACAGCGAGGCGGCGGTGGGCCACGCGGACGGCAGCATCTTCAGCTTCCCGCATCTGTGGCTGGGCGTGCTGTGTCTGTTCCTCTACGTCGGTGTGGAGGTGATGGCGGGCGACGCGATCGGCACCTACGGCGCCGGCTTCCATCTGCCGCTGGAATGGACCAGCCGCTTCACCGCGCTGACCCTCGGCGCGATGCTGGTGGGTTACGTGGCCGGGCTGCTGCTGATCCCGCGCGTGTTCACCCAGCAGCGCTACCTGGCGATATCGGCAGTGCTCGGCGTGCTGTTCAGCGCGGGCGCGTACGCCACCAGCGGCTACCTCTCGGTGGGCTTCGTCGCCGCGCTGGGCTTTGCCAACGCGATGATGTGGCCGGCGATCTTCCCGCTGGCGATCAAGGGGCTGGGACGCCATACCGAGGCCGGCTCGGCGCTGCTGATCATGGCCATCGCCGGCGGTGCGGTGGTGCCGCAGCTGTTCGCGCACCTCAAGCAGCACTTCGATTTCCAGGCGGTGTTCGCGCTGCTGATGGTGCCCTGCTACCTCTACATCCTGTTCTACGGCGTGCGCGGCCACCGCGTGGGCCTGCGGGCGGGCTGACCCGCCGGCATGCGGCCAAAGTCCAAGCCTGTCGCCGCCATCTGCCGGTCCGGGTGGGCTACGATGCGTCGCCCATCCGAAGGAGTGCCCTGCGTTGCGTCATGCCACCATCAAGGACGTCGCCAAGCGAGCCGGTGTCTCGCTGAAGACCGTCTCGCGGGTGATCAACCAGGAAGCGTCCGTCCGCGCGGACACGCGGCAGAAGGTGGAGCGCGCGGTCGAGGCGCTGGGCTACCGGCCCAACCTGTCGGCGCGCAGCCTGCGCGCGGCGCACTCGTACGCGATCGGCCTCGTGTACGACAACCCGAACGCGCACTACGTGATCAGCCTGCAGGAGGGCGTGCTCTCCGCCTGCCGCGAGCGCGGCTTCGGTCTGCAGATCCATCCCTGCGACGCCAGCTCGCCGCACCTGGCCGAGGAGCTGGTGGCGCTGGTCAAGCGCGCGCGGCTGGCCGGGCTGGTGCTGGCGCCGCCGATGTCGGAGCAGCCCGAACTGATCGCCACGCTGAAGGAACACGATGTGCACTTCGTGCGCATCATCGCCTCGCGCGACGACCCGAAGGACGGCTACCCCTGCGTCTACGTGGACGATCGCGACGCGGCCTATGCGATCACCGAGCACCTGATCCAGCTCGGCCACACGCGCATCGGTTTCCTGTGGGGCGAGCCGCACCACCGCTCCAGCCCGGAGCGCTACCAGGGCTACGCCGACGCGCTGAAGGACTACGGCATCGCGCTCAACAAGAAGCTGGTGCTGCCGGGCCGCTACGCCTTCGACGACGGCTTTCGCGGCGCGCGCAAGCTGTTTGCGCTGAAGGAGCCGCCGACCGCGATCTTCGGCAGCAACGACGAGATCGCCGCCGGCGTGCTGGCCGCAGCACGTTCGACCGGGCTCGACGTGCCGTGGGACCTGTCCATTGCCGGCTTCGAGGACAACCCGTTCTCCAAGCAGGCCTGGCCGGCGCTGACCACCGCGCGCCAGTCCACCCGCGAAATCGCCCGGCACGCCGCGCTGCGCCTGATGGCCGAGCTGCAGCACGCCGAGAGCGACGACGACAGCCCGCCCCCGGCGAACGAGGGCTTCGTGCCCGAGCTGGTGGTGCGCGGCTCCACCGCGCCGCCGCGCGGCGCCACGCCGGCCAAGCGCCCCGGCTGACCGCGCGCGTCGCGCAGTTCCGCGACGCGCATCCCCTCCCATCGCTCATGCCACCCGCGACGCCGGCCCCCGGCCTCGCGGTGTGCGCGCTTGCGCCCCGCCCCCACCGACGGACCGTTTCATGAAAGATGCCAGCACCACCCTGATGTACCGCGAGGCCGGCGAGAGCGCCGAGGTGATCGCGCAGCAGTTCGCGCGCAACGCCACGCGCCTGGGCGCACTCGGCGAGCAGCTGCGCGCGAAGCCGCCGCGCTTCATCGTCACCTGTGCGCGCGGCAGCTCCGATCACGCCGCCGCCTACGCCAAGTACGTGTTCGAGACCCAGCTCGGCCTGATCACCGCCTCGGCCTCGCCCTCGGTGTCGTCGATCTACGACGCGCCGCTGGCGCTGGGCGACGCGCTGTTCGTGGCGATCTCGCAGTCGGGCAAGAGCCCGGACCTGCTGCGCGCGGCGCGGGCGGCGAAGGACGCCGGCGCGCGCGTGCTCGCCCTGGTCAACGTGGAGGATTCGCCGCTGGCGGCGATGGCCGACACCTGCATCCCGCTGCACGCCGGCGCGGAAAAAAGCGTGGCGGCCACCAAGAGCTACCTCGCCTCGCTCGCCGCCGTGCTGCAGCTCACCGCCAGCTGGCGCGGCGACGGCGCGCTCGACGCCACGCTGGCCGCGTTGCCGCAGCAGCTGCGCGCAGGCTGGAACGCCGACTGGTCGCCGATGGTGGAAGGCTTCGCCGGCGTGCAGAACCTGTTCGTGGTCGGGCGCGGCTTCGGTTTCGGCGCAGCGCTGGAGGCCGCGCTCAAGCTCAAGGAAACCTGCGGCCTGCACGCCGAGGCGTTCAGCGCGGCCGAGGTGAAGCACGGGCCGATGGCGCTGGTCGGCGCCGGCTTCCCGGTGCTGTTCTTCGCCCAGGACGACGGCACCATGGACAACACCGTGGCCGTCGCGCGCGAATTCCGCGCCCGCGGCGCCCGCGTGCTGCTGGCCGCGCCGGGCGTGAGCGGCGACGACAGCCTGCCGCTGGCCTCGGGCGTGTCGCCGCTCACCGCACCACTGCTGGCGGTGCAGAGTTTCTACAAGGCAGCCAGCGCGCTGTCGCTCGCGCGCGGCTACGATCCGGACGTACCGCCCCACCTGCGCAAGGTCACGGAGACCGTCTGATGTCCGCTTCGCTCACTGCCCTCGTCAACGCTCGTGTGATGGGCGAGCACGGCCTGCGGGAGGGGCTTGCCGTGCTGATCGACGGCGCACGCATCGCCGCCGTCTGTCCGGCCGACGATCCGCGCGTGGCGCAGGCGACCCGGCACGACCTGGGCGGAAAACAGCTGCTGCCCGGCTTCATCGACGTGCAGGTCAACGGCGGCGGCGGGCTGTTGTTCAACGACGCGCCCACGGTGGACACGCTGCGCGGCATCGCCGCCGCGCACCGCCGTTTCGGCACCACCGGGCTGCTGCCCACGCTGATCACCGACACGCGCGAGACCATGCGCCGCGCACTGGACGCGGTGGACGCGGCGATCGAGGCAGGCGTGCCGGGCATCCTGGGCATCCACCTGGAAGGCCCGTTCCTCGCCGGCGCGCGCAAGGGCATCCACGACAGCACGCTGTTCCGTCCGCTGGATGAAGAAGATCTCGCACTGATCAGCGCGCCGCGCCGCGGCAAGGTGATGCTCACGCTGGCCCCCGAATGCGTGCCGCCGGCGACCATCCGCCGCCTCGCCGATGCCGGCGTGCTCGTGGTCGCCGGCCACACCGGCGCCGACTACGCCACCACCCGCGCCGCGCTCGACGCCGGCCTGTGCGGCTTCACTCATCTCTACAACGCGATGACCCCGCTCACCAGCCGCGAGCCCGGCGTGGTCGGCGCCGCGCTGGACGACGCGCACAGCTGGTGCGGACTGATCGTCGACGGCCACCACGTGCATCCGGTGAGCCTGCGCGTGGCGATCGCGGCCAAGGCGCGCGGCAAGTGCGTGCTGGTCACCGATGCGATGCCGCCGGTGGGCTCGGATCGTCCCGACTACACACTCAACGGCCAGACCATCGTGATGAAGGACGGCATCTGCCAGAGCGACGACGGCGTGCTCGCCGGCTCCGCGCTGGACATGGCCACCGGCCTGCGCAATCTCGTGCGGATGGTCGGCATGTCCGTGGAAGAAGCCTCACGCATGGCCAGCGCCTATCCTGCCGACTGGCTGGGCCTCGCCGCCACGCGCGGGCGCATCGACGCCGGGCAGCAGGCCGACCTGGTCGCACTGGACGATGCGTTGCTCGTGCACGACAGCTGGATCGCAGGAAATCACGCCGCGCACTAAAAGGATGCGAAAAATCGCGCGCCTACTGCGGGGCGATCGATTTTTTCGCAACCTCCAAGCCGCGTTGCCACTCAACTGCAAACAACGCGATGCGATGATGCGCGGCTGATTCGTCCGTCTTCCGCGAGGCTCGTGCATGTCCCTGCTCCGTCGTCTGCTGGTCTCCTTCGCCTGCATGGCCGCACTGGCCGGATCGGCGCACGCGGCGGCACCCACGCCGCACCACCGCATCATCGTGTTCGTGTGGGACGGCATGCGGCCGGACGCGATCAGCGCGCAGGACACGCCGAACCTGCTGGCGCTGTCGCAGCGCGGCGTGTTCTTCACCGACAACCACTCGACCTACCCCACCTTCACCATGGCGAACGCGTCGAGTTTCGCCACCGGTGCGTTTCCGGGGCCGATCGGCTTCTACGGCAACAGCTTCTATGCGCCGGGCGGCGAAGGCCTCAACGCCAAGGGCGAGGCGGCGGATTTCCAGGACCCGATCTACACCGAGGATTACGCCGTGCTGCGCGACCTCGACCGCCACGAGGACGGCGCGCTGCTGGAAGTGCCGACCCTGCTCGCCACCGCGCACAAGGCCGGCCTGACCACGGCGGTGATCGGCAAGTCCGGCCCGGCCTTCCTGCAGGATTACAAGCTGCCGAACGTCGGCGGCAACAACGTACTGCTGGATGAGAACACCGTGCTGCCGCTGGCCTTCGCCAAGGAGCTGCAGAGCGCCGGCTACCCGCTTCCGGCGCACACCGCCTACACCTACGAGGCCCGCCAGCTGCAGCTGCGCGAGGACAACGACGTGCCGACCGAAGCCGGCAAGCTGGTCAAGCTCAAGGACGGCGTCACTTCCGACGCCACCGCCGCCGGCGAGACCACGCCCGGCCCAGCCAACGCATGGATGATGAAGGTCTACCTGGACGAGGTGCTGCCGAAGCACCGGCCGGACGTGAGCATCGTGTGGCTGCGCAATCCCGACACCACCCAGCACCAGTACGGTGTGGGCTCGCCGGAGTTCCACCTCGCGCTGCAGGCGCAGGACGCGCTGCTCGGCCAGCTGGAGGCGAAGCTGCGCGAACTGGGCATGACGCAGGACACCAACCTCGTCGTAGTTTCCGACCACGGCCACAGCAACGTCGCCGGCCCCGCCGCGCTGTTTCCGCTGCGCGCGATCAACGACGGCCGCGTGGCGGGCATCGACCGCGACTGGGGCTTTTCGGTGTCCGGCAGCGTGCGCATGGCCGACGACCTCACCCGTGCCGGCTTCCACGCCTACGACGGCGAGGGCTGCATCTACGCTCCGGTGATGAGCGGCATCCGCGCCGACGGCACGCCGCTGCATCCCACCCACTACGACGACGACGGCCGCGTGTGCGGCAAGCCCGGCCCGTACACCACGCCGAGCTATGTGGTGCCCGACGTTTTGCCGAAGGACGCCGTGGTGATCGCGCCGAACGACGGCACCGATTACCTGTACGTACCCACGCACGATGCGGCGGTGGTCAAGCGCGTGGTGCGCTTCCTGCAGTCGCGCGCCGTGGTCAACACGGTGTTCGTGGCCAAACGCTACGGCGCCATCCCCGGCACCCTGCCGGCCGAAGCGGTGCATCTGGACAACGCCCGCCGCGGGCCGGACATCATCATCAGCTACGCGTGGGACGCCAACGCCGTGGTGCAGGGCTTCCCCGGCACCGAGGTCGGCACGGTGTCCACCGAGCGCGGCCAGCACGGCAGTTTCAGCCCGCGCGACGTGCACAACACGCTGATCGCCAGCGGCCCGGATTTCCGCCAGGCCATGCGCGATCCGCTGCCCAGCGGCAACGTGGACGTGGCACCCACGCTGGCCGCGCTGCTGAACCTGCCGCTGCACACCGCGCAGGGCCGCGTGCTGCACGAGGCGCTCACCGGCGCGCTGGCGCGACCGCTGTCGGACTACGCGGTGAAGCCGGCGGCGATCCGCCCCGCGCAGCCGGCGACGGGGCTGAAGACCGTGCGCATCGACGGTGCGCCGCTGCCCGCCACCCGCTACAGCTTTACCGTGCAGCAGAAGCGGCTGTCGTTCGACGGCCGCAGCTGGACCTATTTCGACCAGGCCGCCGCCGACCGCCACTGAGCGCGGCGGCGGGTGATCGGCTGCGCGTCACTGGTAGACGTGCAGCCGGTCGAAGATCCAGGCGTGGTACGAGGCGAGCAGGTCGGGCTGGGCGCAATCGGTGTACAGGCCGTCGCAGCGATCGCGCAGCGTCGTCTCGGCGGCGAAGTAGGGATCGGTCGGCAACCCCGCCGCCTGCAGCACCATGCTGGGCAGGTAGGCGATGTCCAGCAGCGGGTAGGACGGCAGCAGCGGCGGATCGACCAGGTTGCTCTTGAGCATGTAGTAGGTGAGGTAGTCCTGCTTCTCGCGCACGCTCGCCGGCGCGGTGGCCGGCAACGTGCGCGTCAGCTCGCGGATCAGCCCGCTGAAGGCCGGCTGGTGATCGCCGAAGGTCATCAGCACGGTGGGCTGCGGGCGGTGCAGGAAGCGCGCTTCCAGCTCGCGCATGGCCCGGTCCGAGGCCTGCAGCCGCGACAGGTAGGTGTCGAAGTTCAGCGCCGCCTGCTCGGGCAGGCCGTGCAGCAGGCCGCGGTTGTACGGCGGCGGCAGCGACGACAGCGGGTGGATGTCGTGCGGGCCGTGCTGGGCCAGGGTGAGGATCATCATGAACACCGGACGGCCCGGCTGCTTCACGCGCTGGTACACCTTCCACGCCGCGGCGAACATCTGCGCGTCGCTGCTCTTCCAGGCCTGCAGCCCCAGGTCGTTGACGTCGTAGAACTGCTCGAAGCCATAGTCGCGGTAGGCGTTGCGGCCGTTGATGAAGCCGCCGGCGGTGGGATAGATCGCCACCGTCAGGTAGCCCAGCCGCTGCAGCTGCAGCGGCAGCGTGTCGTGCACGCGCGGCGCCAGCACGTAGGGCGCATACATGCCGCCGGGGCCGAAGATGCTCTGCGGCAGGCCGGTCAGCGAGGCGAACTCGCTCACCCAGGTGCCGCCTCCGAAGGTGTGCACGCGCAGCGCGCCGTGGGCGCGGGTGTGCGCGTCGGCGCGGAACATGCCGACGCGGCACGGCGGCAGGTTGCAGGCGGTGAACACCGACGGATCGAAGGTGCTCTCCTCCAGCACCTGCACGATGTCCGGGTAACGGGCGGCCGGCGCTGGCACGGCTGGCGGTGCGCTGCCGGCGGTATGCGCCCAGGCCTGCTCGGCGATCGCATCGCTGGAACGCGGCGGCAGGTGCACGTCGTCGTCTTCCAGGTTGACGAAGAAGTTGGTCAGCTGCGCGGCATCGGACAGCTTCTGCCACGCGTTGCGGTTGTGCACCTGCGCGAACGGGCCATTGGCGGCCAGCGCCAGGTGCAGCGCGAACACCGCCGCGGCGACGCCCAGCGCCCGCGTCGCCAGCGCGCGCGGCCGGCGCTGCATGGCATCCACCGCCGGCTCGCGCCGCCACAGCAGCCACACCGCCAGCGGCAGGCCGATCGCCACGGCCGCGGCGGCGGCCAGCAGCGGCGGGTAGTGCTCCAGCGTCTCGACCAGGCTGGAGCGCACGAAGTAGATGAAATCCGCCGGCATCAGCGAGGAATCGAGGTAGCGCAGCTTGAGCTGGCCCAGCGCCTTGAGCAGCACGAAGCCGGCGCCGGTCAGCACCAGCGCCAGCGCGGGTCGCGCCGTGAGGCACACGGCCACGCCGAGGCTGCACAGCATCACCACCAGCACGAACAGCTGCTGGCCCGGCGCCGGCTCCTGCCAGGCGGTGAATCCCACGCAGGCGGCAAACCAGGCGGCCGCCAGCCACCGGCCAGCCCGCAGGCGTGCCGTGCGGGACGAGAGTGCATTCATCGAGGCGGCCCCTGTGCGGATCGAGGTGATCCGGCGCGAATCTTACGGTGCGATGACAGCTCCGGTGAGTGCCGCACGTTTGGTCGTTGTCGGCCATTAGGGAAGCGATCGCGGGGCGAAACGACACGCCGATCTGCTAGGTTTCGCTCCTCTTCTGATCGACGGAACCCGCCATGTCCGCACCCCGCCCCCGCCCCGTTTCCACGCTGGTCCTGGGCGTGCTCGCCGCGGGCCTGCTGGCCGGTTGCAGCGGCCTGCTGTCTCGCCACCCCGCGCTGGTCGACGGCGCTCGGGCCGACGTGGCGATCCTGGAAACCACCGACATCCACTCCAACCTGCTCGGCTACGACTACTACAAGCTCAAGGCCGATCCGACGCTGGGCTACGAGCGCACGGCGACGCTGATCCGCCGGGCGCGGCAGGAATTTCCCAACACCTTCCTGTTCGACGACGGCGACACCATCCAGGGTTCCGTGCTGGCCGACTACCAGGCGCTGGCCAGGCCGGTGGGCTGCAACGAGGAGCTGGCGGTCTACCGCGCGATGGACAGCGTCGGCTACGACGGCGCCACCGCCGGCAACCACGAGTTCAACTACGGCCTGCCGTTCCTGTCGCAGGTCACCGGCACGCCGATGAACGTGGACGGCGGCACATCCAAGCGCTGCGCCGGCCCGCATTTCCCGCTGGTGCTGGCCAACGTGGCCAGCGCGCGCGACGGCAAGCCGCTGTTCAAGCCGTGGGCGCTGGTGAGCAAGACCATCGAGGCCTACACCCCGGACGGCAGCAAGCTGGCGGTGCCGCTGAAGGTGGGCATCCTCGGCTTCGCGCCGCCGCCGATCCTGCAGTGGGACAAGCAGAAGCTCGAGGGCCGGGTGACCGTGAGCGGCGTGGTGGAGGCGGCGCAGAAATACCTGCCGGCGCTGGAGGCGCAGCACCCGGACCTGATCGTCGCCGTGCTGCACGGCGGCCTGGACGACCGGCCCTACACGCCGGACATGGAAAACGGCGGCTGGCACCTGGCCGGCGTGCCGGGCATCGACGCCCTGCTGCTGGGCCACTCGCACACCGAGTTCCCCGGCCCGCACTACGCCGGCATGCAGGATGTGGACGCCGAGCGCGGCCTGGTGCGCGGCGTGCCGGCGGTGATGGGCGGCTTCTTCGGCAAGGACCTGGGCGTGATCAAGCTGGCGCTGGTGCGCCAGGGCGGCAAGTGGGTGGTGGACAAGGCCGACACCCATAGCGAGGTGCGTCCGATCTGCCAGCCGGCCGTGAAGGGCAAGGCACCGGACTGCGTGGCGCCGGATCCGGCGATCGCCCCGCTGGTGGCCAAGGTGCACGAGGCGGCCATCGCCTACGTCAACACGCCGATCGGCGACAGCCGCGTGCGGCTGAGCAGCTACTTTGCCGACGAGGGCGACATGACCGCGCTGGCGCCGATCAACGCCGCGCAGGCGGAGTACGTGCGCGCCGAGCTGCCCAAGACCCATCCTGAGCTGGCAGATGTGCCGGTGCTGTCGGCCGCCGCCGCATTCCGCACCGGCTTCGGCGGCCCGGACGACTACACCGACGTGGCCCCCGGCCCGCTCACCCTGCGCAGCGCCGCCGACCTGTACTTCTATCCGAACACCCTGGCCGCGGTGAAGACCGACGGGGCCGGGCTCAAGGCCTGGCTGGAACAGTCGGCGCGCCGCTTCAACCGCATCGACCCGGCCAAGGCCGGCGAGCAGGCGCTGATCAACCCGCACTACGTCGGCTACAACTTCGACCAGATCCAGGGCGGCATCGCCTACACCATCGACGTGTCGAAGCCGGCCGGCGAGCGCATCACCTCACTCACTTATGACGGCAAGCCGGTCATCCCGCAGCAGCCGTTCGTGATCGTCACCAACAACTACCGGGCCAGCGGCGGCGGGCATTTCCCCGGTCTGGACGGCAGCAACATCGTGCTGGCCTCGCCCGACGGCGCGCGCGAGATCCTGGCGCGCTGGATCGAGCGCAAACAGCACCTCACCGCCGCCGACCTGGAGCCGACCTCCTGGCACTTCGCCCCGCTGAAGACCCGCGGCCCGGTGGTGTTCCGCGCCGCCGCGGGCAAGCAGGCGGTGGCGGCAGCCGCTGGCCTGAACCACGTACGCCAGCTGAAGGACCACGGCGACGGCACCGCCACCTACGCGATCGACCTGTCCCCCTGAGGATCGGGGGCGCAGGCGAAATGGGAGGTAGGGGGGATCGGCGCCGATCGCGTTGAAGGGGTGTGGGCCCGGTTTGGCGGCATCAGCCATCCCGGTCCCGGCATCCCCCCGCGCAGGGATTGCGGCCCTCAAGCCTTCCGCATGGACGCGGAAGCACTTCATCGGTGGCCACAAGCGGCGGCGGTTGCGATATCGTGACGACTATATCTCTGGTCAACACACGGTGCCTCCGCATGGCCCTGGGCGCGGCCGAGCCCGAGCAGACGCTTGCCGGCACCGGTCACTCAAACGAATTCGACGGCTTCGTGCGATCGCAGCGCGAGACGCTGGTGCGCTTCCTGCACAGGCGCACGCGCTCGGCGGACGACGCCGAGGATCTGGCCCAGGAAAGCCTGACCCGGCTGATGCGTTACCGCGGCCACGCGCCGGAAACCTGGATGGCGCTGCTTTATCGCATCGCCGTCAATGCCCTGCACGACCGCAGCCGGCGCGCCGCCAGCCACTTCGATGCGCACCACGTGAGCCTGGACGACGAGGCCGGCGAGTTGGCCGCCAACGAGCCCAGCCACGAGCAGCGCACCGCCTCGCAGCAGGAGCTGGTGGCACTCCAGCGCGCCCTGCTGCGCCTGCCGCAGCGTTGTCGGCAGATCTATCTGCTGAACCGGATCGAAGGCATGACGTACACCGAAATCGCCGACCACTGCGGCATCAGCGTCAAGGCGGTGGAGAAGCACATCAGCCGGGCCCTGCGCTCGCTGCGCGAGCGTCTGGGCGCCTTTCACACGGAGGTCGAATCATGATGAACCGTCACGCGATGGATCCGCCGGCCGCCGGCTTTCCCGACAGTGCCGAAGCCTGGCTGGCCAGGCTGCATTCGCCGGCCCGCAGCCCGCAGGACGAGGAAGCGTTCGAGCGTTGGCGCGCCGCCGACCCGGATCACGCCGCCGCATTCGCGGAGGTGGACTACCTGCACCGCAATGCCGCCATGCTGGCCGAGGACCCGCTGCTGCGCGCGGTGGCGCGGGCCGCCCGGCGCGACCTGGCCCGGCGCCCGGTCGCGCGTCCGCAGCGCACCTGGTGGATGGCCGCCGGCCTCGCCGCCGGCGTGCTGGTGGCGGTGGGGCTGACCCAGATGGTGCGCCTCGGCGCGCCGGTGGAGCAGAGCTACGCGGCGGGCACCGGTCTGCCGCAGGCGGTCACACTCACCGACGGCACGCAGGTGCAGCTCGATGCGCAGTCCAGCCTGGTCACCCGCTTCAGTGCGCACCAGCGCGAGGTGATCCTGCGCAACGGCCGCGCCCAGTTCCACGTGGCGCACGACGCCGCGCGCCCGTTCGTGGTGCTGGTGGACGGCAACGTGATCCGCGACATCGGCACCACGTTCCAGGTCAGCCGGCGCGCCGAGGGTGTGACGGTGGGGCTGCTGGAAGGCCGCGTGTCGGTCAGCCGCGACACCGTGGGGCAAACCTGGAGCAGCAACCTGGCCCCGGCGCAGCAGCTGCACATCGATGCGCAGGGCCATGCGGCCGACGTGGCGCCGCTGGATCTGGACCAGGCGCGCGGCTGGACGCGCGGCGAGCTGTCGTTCGACCAGCGCCGGCTCGACGACCTGCTGCAGTCGATGAACCGCTACTCCGCCACCCAGCTGCGCCTGGGCGACCCCGCGCTGGCCTCGCTCAAGGTCAGCGGCAGCTTCCATGCCGGTGACCAGGACGCGCTGGCGCAAGCGCTGGCGCAGGGCTGGAAACTGCGCGTGGAGCGCACCGGCACCGACGAGCTGACCCTGTTGCCATCCGCCGCCGGGGCGCGCTGATCGCAATGCCCCGGCGCCACGTCGCGTTCGCCGCGCCCGGTCGTCGACTCGCCGCGCACGGGCTCGCGCTGGCGCTGCTGCTGATCGCCTGCCCGCCGGCCGCCCTCGGCGCACCCGCCGCGTCCACCCGGCACTACCGCATTGCGGCCGGCACGTCGCTGGACGACGCGCTGCACCTCCTGGCCCGGCGCGGCAACATCCAGCTGCTGTACGCACCGGACCTGACCAGCCGTCGCCGCGCCGCGGCGCTGGAGGGCGACTTCACCGCCGGCGAGGCACTCACGCGCCTGTTGCGCGGCAGCGGACTCACCGCCGAGGCGGTCAACGCCGATACCTTCGTGCTGCGCCGCGCGGACGCCTCTCCAACCGCGCCTATCCCGGCGCCACGCGCGCTGCCGCCGGCGCCGCTGGAAAGCGTGCCGGTGCCGCTGCTCGCGGTGGAAGTCACCGGCACCCACCTGCGCCGCACCGCGATGGAAACCGCCTCGCCGCTGACCGTGATCGACCGTCGCCAGATCGAACACAGCGGCTACCAGACCCTGTTCGAGCTGCTGCGCGCCCAGCCGGGCGTGCGCGTGAACAACGCCCCGGTCGCGCTGAGCGACAACGCGCTCTACCAGGCCAACGGGCTGTCCGGTGCCACCGGTGCGGCGGCGGTGGACCTGCACGGGCTGGGCGCCACTGCCACGCTGTTCCTGGTCGACGGCCAGCGCATGGCCGGCTACGGCCTGTCGCAGGGCGAGTTCAGCCTGGTCAACGACCTGGAGAGCATCCCGCTGTCGCTGGTCGAGCGGGTGGAAGTGCTGCGCGACGGCGCCTCGGCGATCTACGGCTCCGACGCCATGGCCGGCGTGGTGAACATCATCCTGCGCAAGCACTTCGAAGGCGTGGCGCTGGACGGCAACACCGGCATCTCCTCGCGCGGCGATGCCGCGCAGCATCGCGGCACGGCAAGTTTCGGCACGGCGTTCGGCCACGACGGCCATCTCGTGCTTGGCGCCGATTATCTCGACCGCGCGCCCCTGCTGGGCAGCGCGCGCCGCTGGGCCCGCAACGGCGGCGACGGTGGCGATGGCACCTACTATTTCGATGGCGGGCAGATCGGCTACAGCAACACCGGCGGCGGCTGCACGCAGACCACGCTGGACGGTCCGTGCACCAACACCTCCGGTCCGCTGACCACGCTGCAGACCGGCCTGGACAGCCGCTCGCTGCTGGCCCACGTCGACCATCCGCTGGGCGCGCTGGAGGCCTACGCCGACCTGCGCTGGAACATGGTGCGCCAGCGCCAGCAGACCGGACCGGCCACCGAGCAGTTGCTGGTCTATGACCCGGCCACCCCGCGGGGTGCGCGGGTGGTGAATTACGCCTTCAGCGACGTCGGCCCGATCCGCGATATCACGCAATCGCGCAGCACCCAGCTCAGCGCCGGCCTGCGCGGCCATCCCGGCGACTGGCAGTGGGATCTGCGGCTGGACGATCAGCACAACGCCGGCACCGACCGCGCGCGCGGCCTGCTGCGCTCCAGCGTGCTGGAGCGGGCGCTGGCCGACGGCAGCTACCAGCCCGGCGGCCACAATGACCCGGCCCTGCTCGCCGCGCTGTCGCCGGAGCTGCTGCGCACCGGCCACACCAGCCAGAGTGGCTTCAGCCTGCGCGCGGACGGCCCGCTGGCGCAGTGGCCGCTGGGCGAAGTGGGCCTCGCCGCCGGCATCGAGGGTTACCGCGAGCAGCTGGACGACCAGCCCGATCCGCTGCTGATCGCCAGCGACGTGTTCCAGTTCCAGCCGCCCTACGTGCGCCGCGGCGACCGCTGGATCTCCGCCGCCTACGTGGAAATGGAAACCCCGCTGGCGAAGGGGTTCACTGCCAACGTGGCCGCGCGCGCCGACCATAGCGGCGGCTTCGGCTGGGCGTTCTCGCCGCGTCTGGGCTTGAAGTGGGACGTCTCCGACAGCGTGAGTTTCCGCGGCACCATCGCGCGCGGCTACCGCGCACCGACCCTGCCCGAACTCGATCGCCCGCAGGCGCTGCTGCCCACCGGCGTGCGGGTGGAAGTGCCCGATGCGTTGCTGCCGTGCGTGAACGCCCGCTCGGTCGGCCACGGCTATTCGCTGTGCACGCTGCGGCTGGACAGTGTGAGCAACCCCGACCTGCAGCCGGAGCGTTCGCGCAGCCTCACCTTCGGCGTCGTGCTGGCGCCCACGCCGGCGCTGGGCATCGCGCTGGACGTCTACCAGGTCGACCGCCGCAACGAGATTCGCGCACTGCCGGTGTCCTACGCGCTGGATCATCCGGACGCCTATCCCGAACTGTTCCGGCGCGACGCCCAGGGCGCGCTGTACGCCTTCGACCAGCAACTGGTGAATCTGGGCAAGACGATGGTGCGCTCGTTCGACCTGGACGTGCGCTACCGGCTCGACACCGTGCACCTGGGCAGCTTCAGCTTCAACCTCGGCGTGGACTGGCTGTCCAAGCTGCGCCGGCAGATCGCGCCCGAGGCGCCACCGGAGCCCTACGACGGCTACGCCGACCAGCCCAAGGCCACCGCGCTGGCCGGCGTGGAATGGACGCGCGGCGACTGGGTCACCACGGCCAACCTGCGCTACACCGGCCACTACGCCTACCAGGCCAGTGCGAACAGCCTGCTGACCTGTCCGGACGGGCTGCGCAGCGCCGGCCACTGCAACACGCCGGCCTTCACCCTGCTCGATCTCAATCTCGACTACGGCGGCCTGGCGCACTGGCGGATCGGCATCAACGTGCACAACGTGCTCGACCATCGGCCGCAGTATTACAGCCGTCCCTCGCTGGCCTACAGTCCGTCGTTCGACGACGTGGCGGGGCGCTACTTCCTGCTCAGCTTCCACTACCAGCGCTGATCCCGGAGTCGGGCGCGACGGCCGTCACGCTGCGCGGATGGTTGCAATTGCACCTGTTGACCGCAGCGCAACATCGCCCGTAACGTCGGTCGCATGTCGATCGACAACGCCCCTGCCAGCCTCCGCCCCGCTCGCCTCCCCGGCGTGGTGCGCTGCGCTGGCGCGCGCTGCGTCGACACCCTCTTCTGCGCCGCGGCCACCATTACCACCACGACCATTACCACTCGGTCGGGGTGGGTGTCCGTGCGCGACTAGCTTCACCATCACGCAACGGCCCCGCCCTCGACGAGGCGGGCCGGCGTACACCACCGACACCGCCAGCAGCGAGCACGGGCCTCATCCGGAGGCTTACGTGAATACCTGCGCACCCCAGCTGCTCGAACATCCCAAACCGTTGCCGTCGGCGTTCGCGCCGGCGGCTCCCTCCCTGCGTTGCCGCCAGCTCGCCGTCGGCGTGATTGGGCCCGGTCGCGTGGGCAGCGCGCTGCTCGACCAGCTGCGCGCCGCCCAGCCGCGGCTGCGACGCGAGGGCCGCGTCGACGTGAAGCTGTGCGGCGTGGTCGCCAGCAAGCGCATGTGGCTGGATTGCGACGACGCCGAGCTCAACGGCCGCGCCGGCGGCGCCCAGGTGTGGCGACCGAACGATCTCGATGCGTTTGCCGCCCACGTGCGCGGCCTCGAACCGCGCGATGCGCTGCTGATCGACTGCAGCGCCAGCGACGCGGTGGCCTCGCACTATCCGCGCTGGCTCGCCGCTGGGCTGCACGTGGTGACCCCGAACAAGCTCGCCGGCAGCGGCGAGCTGGCGCGTTGGCAGGCCATCCGCACGGCGAGTGCCGCCAGCGGCGCGCGCTTTCGCTACGAGGCCACGGTGTGCGCCGGCCTGCCGGTGGTGCAGACGCTGCGCGACCTGCTCGACACCGGCGACGAATTGCTCGCGGTCGAGGGCATGTTCTCCGGCACGCTGGCCTGGCTGTGCAATCGCCACGACGGCGCGCAGCCGTTCTCCGCGCTGGTGCGCGAGGCGCACGCGCTGGGCTACACCGAGCCGGACCCGCGCGACGACCTCTCCGGCCTGGACGTGGCGCGCAAGCTGGTGATCCTCGCCCGCGAAGCCGGCTGGGCACTGTCGCTGGACGACGTGGCGGTGGAAAGCCTGGTGCCGGCCGCGCTGGCGTCGTTGTCGCGCGAGGAGTTCATGGAGCGGCTAGCGGAACTGGACGCCCCGATGGCCGCCAAGCTGGCCGAGGCGCGCACGCGCGGCGGCGTGCTGCGCCATGTCGCCCATCTCGACGCCCGCGGCTGCGCCAGCGTCAAGCTCGCCGTGCTGCCGGCCGCGCACGCGTTCGCCCACTCGCGGCTCACCGACAACGTGGTGCAGTTCACCACCCGCCGCTACTGCGATAATCCGCTGCTGGTGCAGGGGCCGGGTGCCGGTCCCGAAGTCACCGCCGCCGGCATCTTCGCCGACCTGCTGCGCATCGCCGAATCGCTGGAGCTGCGCGCATGAACGCCCAACTGCGAGACCGCATGACCACCGCCCCGCAACGCGCCCTGCACGCCTACGCCTTCGCCCCCGCCTGCGTGGGCAACGTCGGCGTCGGCTTCGACATCCTCGGCCACTCGATGGCCGGCGCCGGCGATCGCGCCGAGGTGCGCCGCATCGATGAGCCGGTGGTGCGCATCGCCGCGATCCACGGCGTGGTCACCGAGCTGCCGCTCGACCCGATGCGCAACACCGCCGGCATGGCGCTGGTGTCGCTGCGCAAGGCGCTGGGCCTGGCGCACGGCTTCGAACTGACCCTGCACAAGGGCATCGCGCTGGGTTCGGGCATGGCCGGTTCGGCCGCGTCCTGCGTGGCCGCGCTGGTCGCTGCCAACGCCTTGCTGGAACGACCACTGCCGCCCGAATCGCTGTACGGCTTCGCGCTGGACGGCGAGGCGGTGGCCAGCGGCAGTCGCCACGGCGACAACATCGGGCCGATGCTGCTCGGTGGCCTGGTGCTGGCCACGCACGACCGGCTGGTGCGCATCCCCGTGCCCGCCGGCTGGCACTGCGCGCTGGTGCATCCGCACTTCGTGCTGGAAACGCGCAAGGCGCGCGCCGCGCTGGCCGGCGACTACCCGCTGGGCAGCTTCGTCAGCCAGAGCGCCAACCTCGCACTGGTGCTGGCCGGCTGCTACCGCGGCGAGGCCGCGCTGGTGCGCGAAGGCCTGAAGGACGTGCTGGTGGAACCGCGCCGCGCGCCGCTGGTGCCGAACTTCGCCCATGTGAAGCAGGCCGCACTCGATCACCGCGCGATGGGCGCCAGCATCTCCGGCGCCGGCCCCAGCGTGTTCGGCTGGTACGAGCACCGCGCCGACGCGGAGAACGCCGCCGTCGCCATGCGCGCCGCCTTCGCCGAAGCCGGGCTGGACAGCGACAGCTTCGTCGCCCCGGTCGACGGGCCGGCCGCCAGCGTGCTCGCCTCGCTCGACGCCGGAGTCGATGCATGAGCCGCTCCAACATCCATCAGGCGGGGCATTGATGAGCACCCTGCGTTACGTCAGCACCCGCGGCGGCAGTCCGGCCGCCGGCCTGAGCGAGGCCATCGCCGCCGGGCTCGCTCCCGATGGCGGCCTGTACGTGCCGCAGACGATGCCGCGGCTTGACGTCGCCGACTTCTATCCGCGCGGCTCGCTGGCCGACACCGCCGCCACCCTGCTCGCGCCGTTTTTCGCCGGCGACCCGCTGGCCGGGGCGCTGCCTGCGATCTGCGCCGAGGCGCTGGATTTCCCGGTGCCGCATCGCGCGCTGCCGGCCGACGGCGCCCACGTGCTGGAGCTGTTCCACGGCCCCACCGCCGCGTTCAAGGACGTCGGCGCGCGCTTCCTCGCCGCCTGCCTGGCACGTCTGCCGCGGACGGATTCGCGCCCGCTGACCATCCTGGTCGCCACCTCCGGCGACACCGGCGCGGCAGTCGGCGCAGCGTTCCTCGGCCGGCCCGGCGTGCGCGTGGTGATCCTGTATCCGGACGGCAAGGTCTCGCCGCGGCAGGCGCACCAGCTTGGCTGCTTCGGCGACAACGTCAGCGCGCTGCGCGTGGCCGGCCGCTTCGACGACTGCCAGCGCATGGTGAAAGCCGCGCTCAACGACGCCGCGCTGCAGGCCGAGGTGCCGCTGTCCTCGGCCAACAGCATCAGCCTCGGCCGACTGCTGCCGCAGATGAGTTACTACGCGCACACCGCGCTGGCCTGGTGGCGCGAACGCGGCGAGCCGCTGCAGCTGATCGTGCCCACCGGCAATCTCGGCAATGCGCTGGCCGCGTTGTGGGTGCGCGCGCTCGGCCTGCCGGTCGGCCGCGTGCACCTGGCCTGCAACGCCAACGCCACATTGCCGGAGTTCCTGGCCGGCGCCGACTACCGGCCGCGCGAAGCGGTAGCCACGATCGCCAACGCGATGGACGTGGGCGCGCCGAGCAACGTCGAGCGCCTGCGCTGGACCTTCGACGACGCCACCCTGCGCCGCGACCTGCCCGCCACCGCAGTGGACGACGATGCCATCCGAGCCACCCTCGCCCGCCACGCCCGCGACCACGGCGAGGTGTTCTGCCCGCACACCGCCACCGCAGTGCACGTGCTCGACGCACTGCGCGCAGCCGGCGACCACAGCGACTGGACCGTAGTCGCCACCGCGCACCCGGCCAAGTTCGAGAGCGTGGTGGAGCCGCTGATCGGGCATCCGGTTGCGGTGCCGGCGGCGCTGTCTGCGATGCTGGCGCGTCCGGCGCACGCCACGCCGATGGCCGCGGACGATGCGGCGTTGAAGGCCTGGCTGCGATCGTCTCCCGGCTGATCCGTACCTGCGCGAACGGAAGCTGCGGCGACGCGTCATGACACACCGCCGCCCGTTCCCGCGCCTGTGTGGAGAGGCGGCGAGACTTGAAGCGGAAGAAACGCCAGTTCATGCGAATGGGGCCTCAGCCCTTGTGGCACAAAGGCTGGCGGCCAATTTCAATTGGACATCTGGACGTCCAAACAACTTTTTTCGCATGGATTCACATGAAACTGTTGACGCGGCCTTTTCGGGTGACCTAAGGTCGGTTTCATGTCGCAGCGCAACAGCCATCACAGCCTCGCCCTGAGCCGTCGTCCCACGACGGTCGGCGACCCGCTGCTGATCGGCGGCGGCCTCCTTCTTCTTTCCCTTGTACTCGTACTCCTCATTACCAGCGGAGGTGCGGGCTAGCGGCTGCGTCCAGGCAAAAGAAACACACCTGAGACACCCCCAGACCCCGCACCGACACCGGCGCGGGGTTTTTTTTGGCCCGCGTCCCGCCTTTCCCGGAGACACCGATGAACCCCGAGCACGACGTAGCCACACCCACTGCCGAAGACCGCGTGCGGATCTTCGACACCACCCTGCGCGACGGCGAGCAGGCGCCGGGCTTCTCGATGGACCGCCGGGCCAAGCTGCGCATGGCGCAGGCGCTGGAGGCCTTGGGCGTGGACGTGCTCGAAGCGGGTTTCCCGCAGGCCTCGCCGGACGATTTCGCCGCCGTGTCGGAGATCGCCCGCACGCTGAAAACCACCACCGTGTGCGGCCTGGCGCGCTGCCAGGACGGCGACATCGATACCACCGCCCGCGCGCTGGAAAAGGCGCAGCGCTCGCGCATCCACGTGTTCCTCTCCACCAGCCCGCTGCACCGCGAGCACAAGCTGCGCATGAGCAAGGCCCAGGTGGTCGATGCCGCCATCAAGGCGGTCGAGCGCGCCGTGCAGCTCTGCCACGAAGTCGAGTTCTCCGCCGAAGACGCCCTTCGCACCGAGCCCGACTTCCTGGCCGAGGTGTTCAGCGCCGCGGTCGCCGCCGGCGCCACCACGCTCAACGCGCCGGACACCGTGGGCTACACCACGCCCTCGGAAATGATCGAGCTGTTTTCCTACCTGCGCGCCCACGTGCAGGGCGCGGAGAAGGTGATCTTCTCCAGCCACTGCCACGACGACCTGGGGATGGCGGTGGCCAATTCGATGGCCGCGATCAGCGCCGGTGCGCGCCAGGTGGAGTGCACCATCAACGGCATCGGCGAGCGCGCCGGCAACGCCGCGCTGGAGGAGATCGTGATGGCGCTGAAGGTGCGTGCGCCGCACTTCGGCGTGGACACCCGCATCGACACGCGCCGGCTCTACCCCACCTCGCGCCTGCTGACCCAGCTCACCGGCCAGGCGGTGCCGCGCAACAAGGCGATCGTCGGCGAGAACGCGTTCGCGCACGAGTCGGGCATCCACCAGCACGGCATGCTCAAGCACCGCGGCACCTACGAGATCATGCGCCCGCAGGATGTCGGCATCGCCGAGACCAAGCTGGTGCTGGGCAAGCACTCCGGCCGCGCCGCGCTGCGCCAACGGCTGGAAGCGCTGGGCCACGCGCCGGACGAGGCGGCGATGGAAGACATCCTCGCCCGCTTCAAGACGCTGGCCGACAAGAAGCGCGAGATCCACGACGAGGATCTGGAAGCCCTCGCGCTGGGCCAGGACCCGCAGGCGACCGGGCCGTGGCGGATCGTGCAGCTCAACAGCAGCACGCATCAGGGCAGCGCATCCGCCTCGGTGAAGCTGGCCCATGACGATGGCCACGAGGCCAGCGAGGCGGCGATCGGCGACGGCCCGGTCGACGCGGTGCTGCGCGCGATCGAGCGCGCCACGGGTCACGCGGTGGAACTGACCGACTTCAGCGTGCGCGCGGTCAGCGAAGGCGGCGACGCGCAGGGGCAGGCCAAGCTCACCGCGCGCCACGGCGGCCGCGACTGGCGCGGCCACGGCATCAGCACCGACATCGTCGAAGCCACCGCGCTGGCCGCGCTGGCCATCGTCAACCGCATCGAACGCCAGGCGCCGGCCCGCGAAGCCGCCGCCGTGGCGCACCTGTGAGCACTCCCATGCCACCGTCCCTCCGGAGCCCCCGATGAGCACGCCCTTCCTCTGGCACAACGGCCGCCTGGTGCCATGGGCCGACGCCACCGTCCACGTCACCACGCACGCGTTGCACTACGGCTCGTCGGTGTTCGAGGGCGAGCGCGTGTACGCCACGCCGGCCGGCCCGGCGTACTTCCGCCTCGCCGACCACACCGCGCGGCTGTTCGAATCCGCGCGCGTGTACGACATCGCCATCGGCTACAGCGAGGAGGAGATCAACGAAGCCTGCCGCGAACTGATCCGCGCCAACGCGATGCCTTCGGCCTACGTGCGGCCGATCGTGTTCCGCGGTGCCGGCGGGCTCGGCGTGCTGCCGAAGGACGGCGCGCCGGTCGACGTGGCGATCATGGCGATGGAGTGGGGTGCCTACCTCGGCGACGCGCGCGAGAAGGGCGCCGACGTGTGCGTGTCGTCCTGGCATCGGCCCGCGCCGAACACCTTGCCGAGCTGGGCCAAGGCCGGCGGCAACTACCTGTCCAGCCAGCTGATCGCGGCCGAAGCGCGCCGCGGCGGCTACGACGAAGGCATCGCGTTGGGCCACAACGGCCTGCTCAGCGAGGGCGCCGGCGAGAACCTGTTCCTGGTCAAGAAGGGCAAGCTGCTCACCCCACCGACCAGCGCCGGCATCCTCGCCGGCATCACCCGCGACAGCGTGATCACGCTGGCTGCGGATCTCGGCCTCGTGGTGGAAGAGCGCGACCTGCCGCGCGAGGCGCTGTACAGCGCCGACGAGATCTTCATGACCGGCACCGCCGCCGAGATCACGCCGGTGCGCTCGGTCGACCGCAAGGCCGTCGGCGCCGGCAAGCCCGGCCCGATCACCCGCGCCCTGCAGGACGCCTTTTTCGGCCTGTTCGACGGCCGCACCGCGGATCGCTGGGGCTGGCTGGAGGCGGTCGATGCGCCCGCCGCGGCCGCCCACGTCCGCGCTTCCCATTCCCAACCCGCCTCCATGGAGATCCCGGCGTGACGGCTCCGAAAACCCTGTTCGAAAAAATCTGGGACGCCCACGTGGTGGCGCCCGAAAGCGCCGACACCCCGGCGGTGCTCTACGTCGACCTGCATCTGGTGCACGAGGTGACCTCGCCGCAGGCGTTCACCGAGCTGCGCGAGCGCGGCCTCAAGCCTCGCCGGCCCGACCGCATGCTGGCCACGCTGGACCACTCCACCCCCACCCTGCCCGCCGGCGCGGACGGTGAGCGCCCCTACGCCAATGCCGAGGCCAGGGCGCAGGTCGCGCAGCTGGAAGCGAACTGCCGCGAGTTCGGCATCGACCTGCACGGCTGGGACAGCGCCGACCGCGGCATCGTGCACGTGATCGGCCCGGAACTCGGCGCCACCCGGCCGGGCATGACCATCGTCTGCGGCGACAGCCACACCTCCACCCACGGTGCGTTCGGCGCGCTGGCATTCGGCATCGGCACCACCGAAGTCGGCCACGTGATGGCCACCCAGTGCCTGCTGCAGCGCAAGCCGAAGACGCTGGCGATCCATGTCGACGGTGCGCTGCCGCAGGGCGTGGGTGCGAAGGACCTGATCCTGCACATCATCGGCCAGATCGGCGTGGACGGCGGCACCGGCCACGTCATCGAGTACCGCGGCCCGGCGATCGAGGCGCTGTCGATGGAAGAACGCATGACGGTGTGCAACATGTCGATCGAGGCGGGCGCGCGCGCCGGCCTGATCGCCCCGGACGAGACCACCTTCGCGTGGCTGAAGGGCCGCCCGCACGCGCCGCAGGGTGCCGCCTGGGATGCCGCCGTGGCGCGCTGGAAGCAGCTGCCCAGCGACGCCGGCGCCGCCTACGACCGCGAGGTGCGCATCGACGCAGCCGCAGTCAAGCCTACCGTCACCTACGGCACCCATCCGGGCATGGCGATCGCGATGGACGCGCCGGTGCCGGCCGCCCGCAACGCGCAGGAAAAGCGCGCGCTCGACTACATGCACAGCGAAGCCGGCAAGCCGATGCAGGGCACGCCGGTGGACGTGGTGTTCGTCGGCAGCTGCACCAACTCGCGCCTGTCCGACCTGCGCGAAGCGGCCGGCGTGCTGCGCGGCCGGCGCATCGCCGACGGCGTGCGCATGCTGGTGGTGCCGGGCTCCGAGGCGGTGCGCCGCGACGCCGAACGCGAGGGCCTGCACGAGGTGTTCGCCGCCGCCGGCGCCGAATGGCGCGTGCCCGGCTGCTCGATGTGCATCGCGATGAACGGCGATCTCGCCCAGCCCGGCCAGCTGGTCGTGTCCACCTCCAACCGCAACTTCGAGGGCCGCCAGGGCAAGGGGGCGCGCACCGTGCTGGCCAGCCCGGCCACCGCGGCGGCCTCGGCTGTCGCGGGGCGCATCGCCGATCCGCGCGAGTACGTCCGTCAGGAGCAGGCCGCATGAAACCCGTCACCCGCATCCACTCGCGCACCGCCGTGCTGGCGGACGAGAACATCGACACCGACCGCATCATCCCGGCGCGCTTCCTCACCACCACCACCCGCGACGGCCTGGGCAGGCTGTGCTTCCACGACTGGCGCTACCAGGCCGACGGCAGCGACAACCCCGCCTTCCCGCTGAACCGGCCGGAAGCGAAGGGCTGCGCGATCCTGGTCGCCGGGCGGAACTTCGGCTGCGGCTCCTCGCGCGAGCACGCGCCGTGGGCGCTGCTCGATTACGGCATCCAGGCGGTGCTGTGCAGCGAGATCGCGGACATCTTCCGCAGCAACGCGCTGAAGAACGGCCTGCTGGCGATCATGGTCAGCGAAGCCGAGCACCGCTGGCTGCTCGAGCATCCCGGCGTGGAGCTGAGCATCGACGTGCGCGAGCAGTACGTCGCGCTGCCCGACGGCGGCCGCATCGCCTTCCAGCTCGAACCCTTCGCCCGCCACTGCCTGCTCGAAGGCGTCGACCAGCTCGGCTTCCTGCTGCAGCACGACGAGGCGATCGCGGCGTTCGAAGCACGCAGGGGAGAGGCGGCATGACGTTCGCCGATACCCGCCCCTCCCCCACTTCACCCACCCTCCCGGAGTCGCACGCATGAAAGCCCATATCGTCACCCTGCCCGGCGACGGCGTCGGCCCCGAGGTGACCGCCGTTGCGGTCGCCGTGCTCGAGGCCGTGGCCGAGCACTACGACCATGAGTTCAGCTTCGAAGAGCACCCGATCGGCGGCTGCGCCATCGACGCCACCGGCGAGCCGCTGCCGGCCGCGTCGCTGGCGGCATGCAGGAAGGCGGACGCCGTGCTGCTGGGCGCCGTCGGCGGCCCGAAGTGGTCCGACCCGAATGCACCGGTGCGGCCGGAACAGGGCCTGCTCGCCCTGCGTGCGGCGCTGGGCGTGTACGCCAACCTGCGCCCGCTGCAGGTGCATCCGGCGCTGGCCAAGCTGTCGCCGCTGAAGAACGAGAAGCTCGCCGGCGTCGACGTGCTGTTCGTGCGCGAGCTCACCGGCGGCGCCTACTTCGGCGCCAAGACGCGCACCGCCGACACCGCCACCGACGAGTGCAAGTACACCGAAGCCGAGATCGAGCGCGTGGTGCGCCGCGCCTTCGCGCTGGCGCGTGAGCGCCGCCACCACCTCACCTCGGTGGACAAGGCCAACGTGCTGGAGACCTCGCGCCTGTGGCGCAACGTCGTGCAGCGTCTCGCCGCGGAATACCGCGACGTGAAGGTCGAGCACCAGCTGGTCGACTCGATGGCGATGCTGCTGCTGACCCAGCCCTCGCGCTACGACGTGGTGGTCACCGAGAACCTGTTCGGCGACATCCTCACCGACGAGGCCGCCGCACTGGCCGGCTCGCTCGGCCTGCTGCCGTCCGCCTCGCTGGGCGACGGCACGCGCGGGCTGTACGAGCCGATCCACGGCTCGGCGCCGGACATCGCCGGCACCGGCGTGGCCAATCCGACCGGCGCCATCCTCTCCGCCGCGCTGCTGCTGCGCCATTCGCTGGGCCTGGAGGAGGAGGCGCAGTGCGTGGAGGCCGCCGTGGCCCACGTGCTGGAGCACGGCCCGCGCACCCGCGACATCGGCGGCCACGCCGGCACCGCCGCGGTGCGCGATGCCGTGCTGATGGCGGTGGAAGAACACGCCTCGATCCACCACGCCTTTTTCGCCGGCGGCCGCGCATGCGGCTGAACCCGGCTCCGTTTGGCTTGCCCCGCGCGCCCGCCGGCAACCCCCCGTCGCGCTGCGCGGCCCACCTCCCCGGTACTCGCAGACGTGTCCCGGGCGCGCGGGGAAGCCTTTCTCTTGGTTCCGATGGAGCATGTGATGCGCAGTGATGTGATGAAAACCGGCCCGGACCGCGCGCCGGCCCGGGCGATGATGCGGGCCACCGGCCTGGACGACGCGGCGATCGCCAAGCCGCTGGTCGCGGTGGTGCACACCTGGACCAACGTCAGCCCGTGCAACCTCAACCTGCGCGAGCTGGCCAACGCGGCGATCGAAGGCGTGCGCGCCGCCGGCGGCACGCCGGTGGAGTTCAACACCATCGCGATCACCGACGGCATGGCGATGGGCACGCCCGGCATGCGCGCCTCGCTGGTCAGCCGCGAGGTGATCACTGACTCGATAGAGCTGGCAGTGGACGGCCATTCGCTCGACGCGATGGTGGTGCTGTGCGGCTGCGACAAGACCATCCCCGCCGCCGCGATGGCGCTGGCGCGGCTGAACATTCCCGGCGTGGCGCTGTACGGCGGCTCGATCGCGCACGGCAACCACGACAACCATCCGATCACCATCCAGCAGGTGTTCGAGGCGGTCGGCGCGCACGGCGCCGGCAAGATCAGCGACGCCGAACTCACCTCGGTCGAGCGCGACGCCTGCCCCGGCGCCGGTGCCTGCGGCGGCCAGTTCACCGCCAACACCATGGCGATGGTGCTCAGCACGCTGGGCCTGTCGCCGATGGGTTTCAACGATATCCCCGCCACGCATCCGGCCAAGCAGCAGGCGGCCTACCGCTGCGGCGAACTGGTGATGGAGTGCCTGAAGGCCAACCGTCGCCCGAGCGACCTGCTCAGCCGCAGCGCGTTCCAGAACGCCGCGCGCATGGTCGCCGCCACCGCCGGCTCCACCAACGCGGTGCTGCACCTGCTGGCGATCGCCCGCGAGGCCGGTGTGGAGTGGAGCATCGAGGACTTCGAGCCGGCCTCGGTGCACACCCCGGTGATCGCCGACCTGCTGCCCGGCGGGCGCTACACCGCAGTGGAGATGTTCGGTGCCGGCGGCGCCGCCCGCGTGGCGCAGGAGCTGATCGCTGCCGGCATGCTGCAGGACACGCCCACCGTCACCGGCCGCTCGCTGTTCGCCGAAGCCGCCGCCGCGCCGCGTGCCGAAACCCAGGACGTGATCCATCCGGTCAGCGCGCCGCTGAAGCCGCGCGGCGGCTACTCGATCCTCTACGGCAACCTCGCCCCGGAGGGCTGCATTCTCAAGCTGGCCGGCAAGACCGGCGCGCAGTTCGAGGGCCCGGCCCGCGTGTTCGAGAGCGAAGAGGCCGCATTCGCCGCCGTGCAGTCCGGCGGCATCGCCAAGGGCGACGTCATCGTGATCCGCAACGAGGGCCCGGCCGGCGGCCCCGGCATGCGCGAGATGCTCGGCGTCACCGCGGCGCTGGTCGGTCGCGGCCTGGGTGACGACGTGGCGCTGATCACCGACGGCCGCTTCTCCGGCGCCACCCACGGTTTCATGGTCGGCCACATCGCGCCCGAAGCCGTGCGCGGCGGCCCGATTGCCCTGCTGCACGACGGCGACCGTATCGTCATCGACGGCGAGCGGCGCGAACTGCGCACCACCGCCGACCTCGACGCCCGCCGCGCCGGCTGGAAAGCGCCACCCCCCAAGGTCACCCAGGGCGCGCTGGCCAAGTACGCGCGACTGGTCGGCTCCGCCTCCGATGGCGCCACCACCCGCGCCGACGCTCCCTCCGCTTCGACCGTCCAGACGGCCAAATCCTCGCAAGCACACACCCAAGGAGTCACCGCATGAGCACGAACAACGACAACCTCCTCGCCCAGGGCCGCATCGCCGTACTCGGCTACGGCAGCCAGGGCCGCGCCCATGCGCTGAACCTGCGCGACTCCGGCCTCGACGTGGTCGTGGGCCTGCGCCCGAACGGCCCGACCTGGCACAAGGCCAAGGCCGAGGGCTTCACCGTGGTGGAACCCGGCGAGGCGGTGAAGGGCGCCGACCTGGTCGCCGTGCTCACCCCCGACATGGTGCAGCCCACCCTCTACAAGGAATCGATCGAGCCGAACATCAAGCCCGGCGCGGCGCTCTTGTTCGCGCACGGCTTCAACGTGCACTTCGGCCAGATCGTGCCGCGCAAGGACATCGACGTGATCCTGGTCGCGCCGAAGGGCCCGGGCGCGCTGGTGCGCACCGAGTACGAGCGCGGCCGCGGCGTGCCGAGCATCTGGGCGGTCTACCAGGACGTCAGCGGCCAGGCCGAGGCCAGGGCGCACGCCTACGCCGACGGCATCGGCGGCGGTCGCGCGCTGCTGATCAAGACCGACTTCAAGGAAGAGACCGAGACCGACCTGTTCGGCGAGCAGGCCGTGCTGTGCGGCGGCGCCAGCGAGCTGGTGAAGGCGGGCTTCGAGACCCTGGTGGAAGCGGGCTACCAGCCGGAGATCGCCTACTACGAGGTGATGCACGAGCTGAAGCTGATCGTCGACCTGTTCTACGAGGGCGGCCTCACCAAGATGCTGCAGTTCGTCTCCGAGACCGCCCAGTACGGCGACTACGTCAGCGGCCCGCGGGTGATCGACGCCGGCGTGAAGGCGCGCATGAAGGACGTGCTCACCGACATCCAAGACGGCACCTTCGCGAAGAACTGGACCGAGGAATACAAGGCCGGCCTGCCCAACTACAAGCGCCTCAAGCAGGCCGACCTCGACCACCCGATCGAGCAGGTCGGCGCCGCCCTGCGCGCCCGCATGCCGTGGCTGCAGACCGGCAACGCACCGGCCGCCAAGCCAGCCGCCGAGGCGCTGAAGAAGGTGGGCTGACGCCGCTCGAGGCCCTCTCCCCCGGCGGCTTCGCCACCAAGGGAGAGGGAGCCAGAAGCCGGCGCCTTGCGGGATGCCGGTCGCTGTTGCTTCAAGCCCTCTTCCCCGCGCAAGCGGGGGAGGGCGTGAAAGGCCTACTCACCGTTGAGGATGTTTGCTGATGAATGCGCCATCGCTGAAAGCTGCACCGGACACCCGTCAGGCTCCGCACGCTGCGCCGGCACTCGCGCCGCCGGCGGGCGTGCATCCGCTCGCCGGCCGCGCCATGAGCGGTGCCGAGATCGTGGTGCAGGTGCTCGCCGACGAAGGAGCGGAGGTGCTGTTCGGCTATTCCGGTGGGGCGATCCTGCCGGTGTACGACGCGGTGTTCCGCTACAACGCCGAGCACCCGCGTGAGGACGGCCGCGAGCCGATGCCGCTGATCGTGCCGGCCAACGAGCAGGGTGCCGGGTTCATGGCGGCGGGCTTCGCGCGCGCCTCGGGCAAGGTCGGCGTGGCGGTGGTGACCTCCGGCCCGGGCGCCACCAACACGGTGACGCCGGTCCGCGACTCGATGGCCGACTCGATCCCGATGGTGGTGATCTGCGGTCAGGTGCCCACCGCGGCGATCGGCAGCGACGCGTTCCAGGAGGCGCCGATCACCAACATCATGAGTGCCTGCGCCAAGCACGTGTTCCTGATCACCGAGCCGGCCAGGCTGGAATCGACCCTGCGCACCGCGTTCGAGCTGGCGCGCAGCGGTCGGCCCGGCCCGGTGGTGGTGGACATCCCCAAGGACGTGCAGAACGCGGCGCTGACTTTCCAGGGCGAGGGGCAGCTGGCGATCCCCGGCTACCGCGCGCGGATGCGGGCGGTGGAGCAGTCGCACCTGTCCGACGCCGACTGCGCCGCGTTCTTTGCCGCGCTGGGCCGGGCGAAGCGCCCGCTGATCTATGCCGGCGGAGGCGTGATCGCGGCCGAGGCGGCCGAGGCGCTGCGCGCGTTCGCCGACGCGTTCGGCCTGCCGGTCACCACCACGCTGATGGGGTTGGGCGCGGTCGACACCACCGGCCCCCTGGCGCTGCACATGCTGGGCATGCACGGCACCGCGTACGCCAACTACGCGGTGGAGGACTGCGACTTCGTGCTCGCGCTGGGTGCGCGCTTCGACGATCGCGTGGCCGGCATCCCGGCCAAGTTCGCCCCGCGCGCGCGCTACATCGCCCAGGTCGACATCGACCCGGCCGAGATCGGCAAGGTGAAGGCCGTCGACTGGCACCATTGCGGCCCGATGGTGCGCACGCTGGATCGGCTGCGCCGCTACGGCAAGGCGCAGGGCTTTCGCCCGCAGGGCGATCGCCGCTACGCCGAGTGGCACGCGCACGTGGCCGATCTCAAGCGCGTGCACGCGATGAACTACGACCGCAGCAGCGCGATGATCCAGCCCTACGCGGTGATCGAGGCGATCAACCGCATCACCGACGGCCGCGCGATCATTGCCACCGGCGTCGGCCAGCACCAGATGTGGGCCGCGCAGTACTTCGACTTCCGCGGACCGCGCCAGTGGCTCACCTCCGGCTCGATGGGCACGATGGGCTTCGGCCTGCCGGCGGCGATCGGCGCGCAGTTCGCGCGGCCGGATGCGTTGGTGATCGACATCGACGGCGACGCCAGCATCCGCATGAATTTCGGCGAGCTGGAAACGGTGACCACCTACGGCCTGCCGCTGAAGGTGGTGGTGTTCAACAACGCCGGCGACGGCATGGTGCGGCAGTGGCAGAAGCTGTTCTTCGAGAGCCGCTTCGCCTCGTCGGACAAGACCCTGCACACCAAGGATTTCGTCAAGGCCGCGCAGGCCGACGGGTTCGCCTGGGCGCAGCGGCTGGACCAGCCGGCGCAGATCGCCGACGTGATCGCCGACTTCCTCGCCTTCGACGGCCCGGCCTTCCTCGAGGTGATCATCGATCCGGATGCGGGCGTCTATCCGATGGTCGGCCCCGGCATGACCTACGCACAGATGATCACCGGCGAGCACATCGCCTCGCGCACGCCGCCGGAAGCGGCGGACGGTTCGCCGGCGGACATGTTTTGACGCCCACACCACGCCGGCCTTATCCGATACCACCCATGAAGCACACCCTCTCCATCCTCCTGCAAAACGAAGCCGGCGCGCTGGTGCGCGTCGCCGGCCTGTTCTCCTCGCGCGGCTACAACATCGACTCGCTCAACGTGGCGCCGACCACCGACATCGAGGTCTCAAGGCTGATCGTGGTGACCCACGGCGGCGAGGATTCGATCGACCAGATCCTCAAGCAGGCGCGCAAGCTGGTGGACGTGATCGAGGCGGTGGAACTGCCGGCGCCGGTGGCGCTGGCGTCGGACCCGGCCGCCGGCGCGTGAACGCGATGGGCGTCCGCGAAGCCCACCTCGACCTGCTGCGCCGCGTACTCACCGCGCGCGTCTACGAGGTGGCGCGGCAGACCGAGCTCGACGCCGCGCCCGCGCTGTCGCGGCGGCTCGGCAACACGGTGCTGCTCAAGCGCGAGGACAACCAGCCGGTGTTCTCGTTCAAGCTGCGCGGCGCTTACAACAAGATGGTGCATCTCGATGCCGCGGCCCGGGCGCGCGGCGTGATCACCGCCTCGGCCGGCAACCACGCGCAGGGCGTGGCGCTGGCCGCGGCGCGGCTGGGCATCCGCGCGGTGATCGTCATGCCGCAGACCGCGCCGCAGGTAAAGGTGGACGCGGTGCGCACGATCGGCGGCGATGCGGTGGAAGTGGTGCTGGCCGGCGACTCCTACAGCGACGCCCAGACCGCCGCGGCCGCGCTGCAGATGAAGCACGGCTACACCCTGGTGCATCCGTTTGACGATATGGACGTGATCGCCGGCCAGGGCACGGTGGCCATGGAGATCCTGCGCCAGCACGCCGGGCCGCTGCACGCGATCTTCGTGCCGGTCGGCGGTGGCGGCCTGCTTGCCGGCGTGGCCGCGTTCGTCAAGGCGGTGCGGCCGGAGGTGAAGGTGATCGGCGTGCAGAGCGCCGCTGCCGATGCGATGGCGCAGTCGCTGGCGAAGGACGAGCGCGTGCTGCTGGACGAGGTCGGCCTGTTCGCCGATGGCACCGCGGTGAAGCAGGTGGGCGAGCAGACGTTCGCAATCTGCCGGCGGCACGTGGACGGCATGGTCCGGGTCGACACCGACGCCATCTGCGCGGCGATCAAGGACGTGTTCGCCGACACCCGCAGCGTGCCCGAGCCGTCCGGCGCGCTCGCCGTGGCGGGGCTCAAGCAGTACGCCGCCGCGCACGGCCTGAAGGACGCCACGCTGGTGGCGATCTGCTCCGGCGCCAACATGAATTTCGATCGGCTCAGTTTCGTTGTCGAGCGCGCCGAGGTGGGCGAGCAGCGCGAGGCGCTGTTCGCCGTCACCATTCCCGAGGAGCGCGGCAGCTTCCGCCGCTTCTGCGAGGCGCTGGGCCGGCACAGCCTCACCGAGTTCAACTACCGCATCGGCGACGCGCGGCAGGCGCACCTGTTCGTCGGCATCCGCACCGGCGGGCGCGCCGAGAGCCGCGCGCTGGCCCACACGTTCGAGGCACAGGGCTTCGGCGTGCTGGATCTTTCGGACGACGAGCTGGCCAAGCTGCACCTGCGCCACATGGTGGGCGGCCGCTCGCCGCTGGCGCACGACGAGCTGCTGTACCGCTTCGACTTCCCCGAGCGTCCCGGCGCGCTGACCCGCTTCCTGGCGCAGCTGCATCCGGACTGGAACGTGAGCCTGTTCCACTACCGCAACCAGGGCGCCGACCACGGCCACATCCTGGTCGGCCTGCAGGTGCCGCCGGCCGAGCGCGCGTTGTTCGCACGCTTCCTCGCCACGCTGGGTTATCCGTACCGCGACGAGAGCGCCAACCCGGCGTATCGCCTGCTGCTGTGCGAGCCGCCGCAGGCAGCCGGCCACGCGATGAGTGGCGGCGTGGCGCTGGCGCGCTGAGGGTCCACACGGACCGTGCTGCGCGGCGGACAGCGGGCGCTACGATGCGCGCATGAGCCCGTCCGCACTCCCGCCCCCATCCAGCTCGCCGCACGACGCCCACCAGCCCGGCATCCGCATCAACCTGCAGCAGTTCGTCTGGCAGGCGCTGCAGGTGGCACTGGTGGGCATGGTGATCGGCATGGAGCGCAACGTGCTGCCGGTGGTGGCCAGCCACGACTTCGGCGTGCCGCCGCGCTCGTTCGTGTACCTGATGGCGTTCGTGATCTCGTTCGGACTGGTCAAGGGCGTGCTCAATTTCGTCGCCGGGCGGCTGTCCGAACGGATCGGGCGCAAGCCGGTGCTGCTGATGGGGTGGCTGGCGGCGATCCCGATTCCGCTGTTGATCTACTTCGCGCCGAACTGGTGGTGGATCGTGGCGGCGAACCTGTTCCTCGGCGTCAACCAGGGCCTCGCCTGGAGCATGACGGTGACCAGCAAGGTGGACATCGCCAAGGCCGAGCAGCGCGGCCTGGCCACCGGCATCAACGAGTTCGCCGGCTACGCGGCGGTGGGTCTGGCCGGCATCGCCACCGGCTATCTCGGCCACCACTACGGCCCGCGCGCGGCGCTGCTGTGGTTTGCGCTGGCGGTGATCGCGGCAGGGCTGATCACTGCCGCGCTGTTCGTGCGCGAGACGCTGCCGTGGGCGCGCGCGGAAAGCCATCGCCACGCGCAGCGCCAGCACGCCGGGCCGCCGCCGCGCTTTGCGCAGGGGCTGTCCGCGCATGCGGGCTGGCACCAGGTGTTCGCCTTCGTCTCGTTCCGCCACCCCACCTTCGCCGCGCTGTGCCAGGCCGGCGTGGCCAACAAGGTGGCCGACACCCTGCTGTGGGTGCTGTTTCCGCTGTACCTGCACGAGCAGGGGCTGGACCTGGTGCAGATCGGCTGGATCACCGGCACCTACGGTCTGACGTGGGGCGCCTCGCAGCTGTGGACCGGCGCGCTGTCCGATCGCATCGGGCGCAAGCGGCCGGTGATCGCCGGGCTGTGGCTGCTGGCGCTGGGCATCGGCGCCGTCACGCTGGTGCAGGGAGTCGCCGCCTGGCTGCTGATCGCCGCGGTGATGGGCACCGGCATGGCGCTGCTGTATCCGAACCTGATCGCCGCCGTGGCCGACATCGCCCATCCGGACTGGCGCAGCTCCGCGCTGGGCACGTACCGCTACTGGCGCGACACCGGCTATGCGCTGGGCGCGCTGGTGCTGGGCCTGATCGCGCAGGCGCGCGGCAGCCTGCTGCCGGCGTTCGGCTTCACCGCCGTGCTGCTGCTGGTATCGGGCGGGTGGATGGCGTGGCGC
Source organism: Dyella ginsengisoli (assembly GCF_044904665.1). NCBI lineage: Bacteria > Pseudomonadati > Pseudomonadota > Gammaproteobacteria > Lysobacterales > Rhodanobacteraceae > Dyella > Dyella ginsengisoli. The sequence continues at coordinate 324,913 of NZ_JADIKM010000006.1, read as the reverse complement.
GCCGAGGAAACCCATCCGCGCCTGCCGCCGCGCTGAGCGCGACGCGCGTCAGAACAGGTCGACGCTGCCCGGCGCCATGCCTTCTTCGAGCGCACCCTGCGCGCGCAGCGTCTCGTAGTTGCACACGCGGTTGCGGCCGTGGTTCTTGGCGAAGTACAGCGCCTTGTCGGCGCGGTCGAGCACGGTGGCGGGGTAGTCCTGTTCGCCCACCGCGGCATAGCCCACGCTCACGGTCACCTGGCCGACCTGCGGAAAGACATGGTCCTGCACGCGCTGGCGGAAGCGTTCCAGCGCCGTGCCGGCGGAGGATTCGTCGGCGGCCTCCAGCAGCACCAGAAACTCCTCGCCGCCAAAGCGGAACAACCCGTCGCCCTGGCGGAAGCTGGCGCGCATCTGCTGGGCGATCACCAGGATCACTTCGTCGCCATACAGATGGCCCCAGCTGTCGTTGATGCGCTTGAAGTGGTCGATGTCGAGGATCGCCAGCCAGCGACGCGCGGGCAGGCCGCGCGGATCGGGGCGGCCGGTGCTGACGTGCGGCCGCTGCTGCATGTGGCGCTCGAACGTGCGCCGGTTGTACAGGCTGGTGAGCTTGTCGCGCTCGCTCTCGTCGAGCAGCGCGATGTAGTTGGCATAGATGCGGGCGAAGCCTTCCACCAGCGGGCGCAGGTGCTGCATCGGATGCTCGCCTTCGAGCATCAGTGCGCCGATCACGCGACCTTCGCGGCGGATCGGTACCAGCATGCCGTGGTTGCCGTCGCGCAGGCGCACGCAGCCGCCGTCGCGCTCGCCCTGGCGCAGTAGCGCCTCGCTGGCCGTGTCGGCGGCCTGCGGCAGCGACGTCACCCCGTAGCGGCCGTTGGCCGCGCGTGCACAGCGCACCAGCCGCTCGTCCGGATCGCTCCGCGCGCCGCGCTCGCCGTCACGCTTGTACAGCGTCACCACGTCGGCGTCGGCCAGTTCGGCCAGCGACAGGGTGAGGCTGTGGTCCAGCGCGTCGATGTCGCGGTGATGGGTGAACTGCGCCACCGAATCGAGCACGCGCAGCTGCGGCGAGCCGTCGTTGCCGGCCCACGCGGCGAGCTCCGCGAACAGCGGCGGCAGGGTATCGGCGGCATGGGCGGTTTCGGTGGACACGGCACTCCCGGTGTCGAGCAGCGGCACCGCCCCGGCCCGCGGTGCGAGTCGGAACGATGCCTACGCATGACGTATCGACCGGCGCCGGGGCGACTTGAGCGGGCGTTCGCCAGGGCGATGTACTGCACCCTCCGATGCGCAAGCGTGATGCCCGGACGGCGCGGTGCGGGCATCGCACCGGCGCTCGACCTCGGGACAGGAAAGCGGCGTGCGCGCGCCCCGCGGCGACTGCGCGGGATGGGTCACGGCTCGCCAAATCGGGCGGGGCGGCACGCTAGACTTCGGCGATGGCTCCGACCTCGCGCAAACACCCCCGGCGTCCCGCGCCGCCGCCGGCCTCACGGCTACGCCCGACCGCCACCGGCCGCATGCCCGCTCGACCGGCCGACGCCTCACAGCGCGCCACCCGCGTGCTCGACCGCCTGCTCGCGCCGCTGCCGCCGCCTGTGCGTGAGAAGGCACGCGATTACCTGGTGCTCACCCGCATGGATCGCCCGGTTGGCGCGCTGCTGCTGCTGTGGCCGACCTGGTGGGCGCTGTGGCTGGCCGCCGGCGATTTTCCGCCGTGGTCCACGCTGATCATCTTCACCCTCGGCGTGTTCGCCATGCGCGCGGCCGGCTGCGCCATCAACGACTACGCCGACCGCAAGCTCGACCCGCAGGTGGCGCGCACCGCCGGGCGGCCGATCGCCAGCGGCCGGGTCACGCCGCGCGAAGCGCTGCTGGTGTTCGGCGCACTGCTGGCGTTCGCCTTCGTGCTGGTGCTGTTCACCAACGCGCTGACCATCAAGCTGTCGTTCGCCGGTGCCGCGCTGGCGGCGGTGTATCCATTCACCAAGCGCTACACCTACCTGCCGCAGGTGGTGCTGGGCGCGGCGTTCGGCTGGGCGATCCCGATGGCGTTCGCGGCGGTGACCCACGGCGTGCCGCCGCTGGGCTGGCTGCTGTTCCTGGGCAACATCCTGTGGTCGGTGATCTACGACACCGAATACGCGATGGTCGACCGCGACGACGATCTGAAGGCCGGCGCCAAGTCCACCGCGATCCTGTTCGGCGACGCCGACCTGCCGATCCTCGCGATCCTGATGGCCACGTTCGAGCTGGCGATGGTGTTCGTCGGGCAGCGGGCCCAGCTGGGCTGGCCGTACTGGCTGGCGCTGGCCGGCAGCGTCGCCCTGTTCGGCTATCAGCTGTGGCGCATCCGCGGCCGTGATCGCGATGCCTGTCTCGCCGCGTTCCGCCACAACAACTGGCTCGGCCTCACGCTTTGGGCCGGCATCGTGGTGGCGCTGGCGCTCAAGTGATCGCCGCGCTCCGGCGCTGGGCCCGCCGGTTCAAGCGGCAGACGCTGACCGTGTACTTCCTCGCCCGCGATCCGCGCCTGTCCACGCCGCTGCGCCTGCTGGCGCTCGCCGTGGCGGCCTATGCGCTGAGCCCGATCGACCTGATCCCGGACTTCATCCCGGTGCTGGGCTATCTGGATGACCTGCTGATCGTGCCGCTGGGGCTGGCGCTGATCCTGCGCCTGGCACCGCGGGCGCTGGTGCTCGATGCGCGGCGGCGCGCGCGTGCGGTGCACGGGCGAAGCACCAGCCGCGCGGCCGCGGTGGTCATCGTGCTGCTGTGGCTGCTGGCGCTGGGATCGGTGGCGTGGTGGCTGTGGCGACGCGTGCATTGAGCGGGTCGGCGTCGCCCGTGCTGGCCACTCGTTGGCTTGGAAGCCTCCACCCGGCGGGCACCGCGGCCGGGTTATCGCCGCGAGGCCGGCGCCCGCGCCAGCGCCCACACGTCCACCCGCGCGACGCCTGCACGTTTGAGCACGCGGGCGCACTCGGCCAAGGTGGCGCCGGTGGTCATCACGTCGTCGAGCACGGCCACGTGCGCGGGCAACGGAGCCTCGGCGCGCACGACGAACGCGCCGCGCACGTTGCGACGGCGCGTGGGCGCATCCAGCTCGCTCTGCGCGGCGGTGGACCGGGTGCGCGCCAGCAGGTCGTGGCGCAGCGGCACGCCGAGCGCACGGGTCAGCGGGCGAGCCAGCTCCAGCGCCTGGTTGTAGCCGCGCTGGCGCAGCCGCGCGCGATGCAGCGGCACCGGCACGACGACCTCGGGTAGCGCGAGCGGGCGCGGCTGGCCACGCCACAGCGCCACCAGCGAACGGCCCGCGGCGAGATCGCGGCCGAACTTGAAGCGCGCCTCCAGCCGGTCCAGCGGCCAGCCGTAGCGGAACGGCGCCCACGCCGCCTCCCACGGCGGCGGATGGCGCTGGCAGCGACCGCACAGCGCGGCCGGCAGCGGCAACGGCAGGGCGCAGCGCGCGCAGCAGCTCGCGTTGCGCGGCAGCTCGGCGGCGCAGTCGCGGCACAGGTCCAGGCCCTCGTGGCCGGCATCGCCGCACAGCAGGCAGCGCGGCGGCAGCAGCCAGTGGCCGATGGCGGTGAGGCGGGAACGGAGCGCATCCATGCGCGGGATCGCGGCGTCAGTTCGTGGGCTTGAACAGCGCCGCGTCGAGGATCGACCACAGGTGGATGATCCAGCCCAGCCAGAAGATCCACAGCACGCCAGCCAGCACGAACATCACGATCGCCTTGAGCAGACGCCCCTGCACCAGCTGGCCCAGGCCGGGGATGAAGAAGCTGCACACCGCGGCGATCACGTTGCCGCTACTGCCCTGTCCTGCACTCATCGGCCGTTCTCTCCTGAAAGGTGGGTCGATGGTAGCGAATCCGCGCACGCCGCCCGTCAACCATACGCTACAGCATCGAGTTGACACCCCCGGAAGCGGCTCCCACACTCGCGCCCTGCTTGAAGGAGTCCCCCGCATGACCGTATCCGCCCTGCGCCACGACTGGACGCGCGAGGAAGTCGCCGCGCTGTTCGCGCTGCCGTTCAACGAGCTGCTGCACCGCGCGCACAGCGTGCATCGCGAACATCACGACCCCAACGCGGTGCAGGTGTCGACCCTGCTCTCGATCAAGACCGGCGGCTGCCCCGAGGACTGCGCCTACTGCCCGCAGGCGGCGCGCTACGCCACCGGCGTGCAGGCCGAGAAACTGATGAGCGTGGACGCCGTGGTGGCCCGCGCGCAGGCCGCCAAGGCCGCCGGCGCCAGCCGCTTCTGCATGGGCGCGGCCTGGCGCAGCCCGAAGGACCGCGACGTCGCCAAGGTCGCCGAGATCGTGTCCGCGGTGAAGGGCCTGGGCCTGGAGACCTGCGCCACGCTGGGCATGCTGACCGGCGAGCAGGCCGCCACGCTGAAGCAGGTCGGGCTGGACTACTACAACCACAACCTCGACAGCGCGCCGGAGTTCTACGGCGAGATCATCCACACCCGCGAGTACCAGGACCGCCTCGACACGCTCGAGCACGTGCGCGAGGTCGGCCTGAAGACCTGCTGTGGCGGCATCGTCGGCATGGGCGAGACGCGCGGCCAGCGTGCCGGCCTGCTGCAGACCCTGGCCAACCTGCCCGAGCATCCCCAGTCGGTGCCGATCAACCAGCTGGTGCAGGTGGAAGGCACGCCATTGCACGGCACCGAGGCGCTGGACCCGTTCGAGTTCGTGCGCACGATCGCCGTGGCCCGATTGCTGATGCCGGCCTCGATGGTGCGCCTGTCCGCGGGTCGTCAGCAGATGGACGACGCGGTGCAGGCGCTGTGCTTCTTCGCCGGCGCCAACTCGATCTTCTACGGCGAGAAGCTGCTCACCACCGGCAACCCCGACGTGGAACACGACCGCGCGCTGTTCCGCCGCCTCGACCTGCACGCGCTGGAGACGGTGGAAGAATCCGGCACCGTGCACGCCGACATCCTGGAAACCGAAGCGGCCAGCTGCGGCCAGGGCTGCGGCTGCGCGGCCTGACTTCTCCCCGCCGCAGCTCGCAGGCTCCCTCTCCCCTGAGCCAAGCTCGGGGGAGAGGGCTGGGGTGAGGGGGCGGCTTCTCGCCTTGATGTGATGAGCAACCAAAAAGCCAAAGCCCCCCTCACCCCCCCCCTCTCCCCCGGCGACGCCGGGGGAGAGGGGGCACAGCGCGCGGACCTGCTCGCCCGTCTGGACGTCCGGACGTCCGAACGCGCGCAGGCATCGCTGCTGCGTCGCGCCCGCACCATGGATCACGCCGACGGCCCCTGGCTGGAAATCGACGGCCACCGCCTGCTGGGCTTCTGCAGCAACGACTACCTGGGCCTCGCCCAGCATCCGCAGCTGATCGCCGCGTTCAAGCGGGTGGCGGACGACGAGGGCGTGGGCAGCACGGCGGCACACCTGGTATGCGGCCACCGCCGCGAGCACGCGATGCTGGAGGAAGCGCTGGCCGAGTGGACCGGCCGCGAGCGCGCGATGCTGTTCTCTACCGGCTACGCGGCCAACCTCGGCGCGCTGCAGGCCCTGCTCGGCGGGGTCGAGGGCGCGATCTGCGTGCAGGACAAGCTCAACCACGCCTGCCTCATCGACGGCGCGCGGCTGGCCGGCGCCGAACTCAAGCGCTATCCGCATGCCGACGTGGACGGCGCCGCGCGCCAGTTGCGCAGCCGACCGCAGGCCCCCGCCATGCTTGCCACCGACGGCGTGTTCAGCATGGACGGCGATGTGGCGCCGCTGCGCGAACTGGCCGCGCTCGCCCGCAGCGAAGGCGCCACGCTGATGGTCGACGATGCGCACGGCCTGGGCGTGCTGGGCGAGCACGGCGCGGGCAGCGTGGCGGCCGCCGGCCTGTCCGCGCACGAGGTGCCGGTGCTGATGGCCACGCTGGGCAAGGCGCTGGGTTGCGCCGGGGCCTTCGTGGCCGGCTCGGCCGCGCTGATCGAAGGGCTCACCCAGTTTGCCCGGCCCTACGTCTACTCCACCGCGCTGCCGCCCGCGCTGGCCGCCGCCGCGCTGGCTGCGGTGCAGATCGCCCGTGCGGACGACGCGCGACGCGCGAAGCTCGCCGTCCTGATCGCCCGCTTCCGCCGCGGCGCCGGCGAACTCGGCCTGCCGCTGATGCGCTCGGACACACCGATCCAGCCGCTGCTGCTGGGCGATGCCGATGCCGCGCTGACCGCCGCGCTGCGGCTGGAAACGCAGGGTCTGCTGGTCACCGCGATCCGTCCGCCCACCGTGCCGACCGGACAGGCGCGGCTGCGCATCACGCTCAGCGCGGCGCACGAAGAGGAGCATGTCGACCGCCTGCTCGACGCACTGGCCACGCTGCGGCTTCCCGCCGCCGGGTGATGCGGAGCCGCCGGCTATAATTGCGGGCTCCGCGCCGCGACCTCCCCCATGTCGATCGTCAATCTCTCCGCCTACCGCTTCGTCAGCCTGGACGACCTGCCCGCGCTGCGTGAGCGCGTGCTGGCGCGCTGCGAGGCGCTGGCATTGAAGGGCACGATCCTGCTGGCGCCGGAGGGCATCAACCTGTTCCTGGCCGGGCCGCGCGAGGCGGTGGGCGCCTTCATGCACTGGCTGCGCGAGGACCCGCGCTTCGCCGGGCTCGATGCGAAGGAGTCGCTGTCCGAGGCCGTGCCGTTCGGCCGCATGCGCGTGCGGCTGAAGAAGGAAATCATCACCATGCGCCAGCCGGTGATCCGCCCCGAGGCCGGCCGCGCGCCCGCGGTGGATGCGGTGACGCTGCAGCGCTGGCTCGACCAGGGCCACGACGACGACGGCCGCGAGGTGGTGCTGCTGGACACCCGCAACGACTACGAGACCGACGCCGGCAAGTTTCCGCAGGCAGTCGACTACCGGCTCGCCCGCTTCACCGAATTCCCCGAGGCGATCGCCGCCGACCGCGACCGCTACGCCGGCAAGACCGTGGTGTCGTACTGCACCGGCGGCATCCGCTGCGAGAAGGCCGCGCTGCACATGCAGGCGCTGGGGATGCAGCGCGTGTTCCAGCTCGAAGGCGGCATCCTCAAATATTTCGAGGAGACCGGCGGCGCGCACTGGCAGGGCGACTGCTTCGTGTTCGACGAACGCGGCGCGGTGGATCCGTCGCTGGCGCCCAGCATGCCGGCAAGCGAAGCCAGGAGCGCCGACGCATGAGCCTCTTCATCGAGCGCAGCGGAAGCGGCCCGGTGCCGCTGGTGCTGATCCACGGCTGGGCCATGCATGGCGGCGTGTTCGCGCCGCTGGTCGAGGCGTTGCGCGAACGCTGCACGCTATACGTGGTGGACCTGCCCGGCCACGGCCGCTCGCGCGACTGCGGCCTGCCGCTGGAGCCGACGGCGATCGCACGCGCCATCGCCGAACACGTGCCGCCGGCGGTGTGGCTGGGCTGGTCGATGGGCGGACTGGTGGCGCTGGCTGCGGTGCGCGAGGCGGGGATTCCCACGCGCGGACTGGCGATGCTCTGCGCCACGCCGAAGTTCGTGCGCGACGCGAGCTGGCCGCACGGCAGCGACGGTGCGCTGGTGCGCCAACTCGCCACCGACCTGGAAACCGATTACCACGCCACGCTGGAGCGCTTCCTCGCGCTGGAAGCGATGGGCAGCGCCGATCCGCGCGCCGAGCTGCGCCACCTGCGCGAGCTGGTGTTTGCGTACGGCGAGCCGGACCTGCGCGTGCTGCAAGAAGGCATCGCGCTGCTGGAAAATACGGATTGGCGCGATACGTTGGCCACGCTGTGCCTGCCCAACGCGTGGATCGCCGGCCGCCGTGACCGGCTGGTGCATCCCGATGCCATGCGCTGGTCCGCCGCGCGCGCGCAGGGCGACTTCCACGAGATCGCGCACGCCGGCCACGCGCCGTTCCTGGGCCACGTCGACGCCGTGGTCGACGCCCTGCGGCCGCTGCTGGAGACGGTTCGATGAACGAGTTCCACCTGGACCGCGCGCGCGTGCAGCGCAACTTCGCCCGCGCCGCACAGACCTACGAGCAACACGACGCACTGCAGCGCGAGGTGCAGCAGTCGCTGCTGGAACGCCTGGACTTCTATCTGGAATCGCCCGCGCGCGTGCTCGACGTGGGCGCCGGTACCGGCCGCGGCACCGCACTGCTGAAGAAGCGCTACCCCAAGGCCGAGGTGATCGCGGTCGACCTTGCCCTGCCCATGCTCAAGGTGGCGAAGAAGCACAGCGCGTGGCTCAAGCCGTTCCAGCGCGTGTGCGCCGAGGCCACCCGCCTGCCCTTCCCCGACCACAGCGTGGACGTGCTGCACTCCAGCCTGTGTTTCCAGTGGATCGACGACCTCGCCGCGCTGTTCAACGAGTGCGCGCGCGTACTCAAGCCCGGTGGCCTGCTGGTGTTCTCCACCTTCGGCCCGGACACGCTGAAGGAACTGCGCGCCGCCTGGGCCAGCGCCGACGAGCAATCGCACGTGAGCCGTTTCCTGGACATGCACGACGTGGGCGACGCACTGATCGCCGCCGGCCTGCGCGACCCGGTGCTCGACGTGGACCGCTACACGCTCACCTACAGCTCGCCGACGATGCTGCTGAAGGAGCTCAAGGGCCTCGGCGCCACCCACGCCGACCGCGCCCGCGAACGTCACCTCACCGGCAAGGCGCACTACCAGCGCATGCTCGCCGCCTACGAGGGCATGCGCGTGGATGGGCGCATTCCCGCCACTTGGGAAGTGGTCACCGCGCATGCCTGGGGCCCGCCGCCGGGGCAGTCGCGCCGCAGCCGCGACGGCGGCGAGATCGCCAGCTTCTCGGTCGACAGCCTGCGCGGTTCGCGCCGGCGCTGAGTCAGTTCGCCAGCGGCTCCGCCACCGGCGCACGCGCCGTGTAGGCGGTGCCGGTGGAAGCGACCATGATCGCCACGACCGCTGCCCATTGCCGCGGCCCCAACTGCTCGCCGAGGAAGGCCGCACCGGCCAGCGCGGCGATCGCCGGCTCCAGGCTCAGCAGCACGCTGAAATGGCGCGCCGACAGTCGGGTGAGGGCAATCATCTCCAGCGAATACGGCAACGCTGAGCTCAGCACCGCCACGCCCAACCCCAGCGCCAGCAACGCCGGCGAGAGCAGCGCTGCGCCGGCGTGCACCGCGCCGACCGGCACGGCCAGCAGAGCGCCGATCGCGATGCCCCAGGTCACCGCGTCGCCGCCATAAGCCGCACCGGCGCGCTGGCCGAACAGGATGTACAGCGCCCAGCCGACGCCGGCCGCCAGAGCGTAGGCCACGCCCACCGGATCGAGCGCGTGTTCCTGTCGATGCAAGGGCAACAGCAGCGCCAGCCCGATCACCACCAGCACGACCCACGCCACGTCCAGCAGGCGACGCGAGCCGAACAGCGCGATCGCCAGCGGCCCGGTGAATTCCAACGCCACCGCAATGCCCAGCGGAATCGTGCGCAGCGCCATGTAGAACACCAGGTTCATGGCGCCCATGGCTAGGCCGTAGCCCCACAGCACGCGCCAGTTGCGGCCACCGCGCCAGCGCCGCCAGGGCCGGCGCAGCACCAGCAGGACCAGCGCGCCCAGGCCCAGCCGGAAGGCCGTCGCGCCCTGCGCACCGACCAGCGGAAACAGCCGTTCGGCCAGGGCCGCGCCGCACTGGTAGGACGCCATGCTGACCAGCAGCGCGGCGATCGCCAGCCACAGCGGCGGCTGATGGGAAGTCGGGGACATGGAGAGCCACACCGGAGCGGGATGCGCATGGTGTCAGCTTCGCGACGCCTCGCCCATGCCCCGCGGCACAGGCTGCTGACGGCGGATGGCAGCAGCCTGCCCGACCCTTCCTGCCGACTCCGCCTCGGCGACCACGAAGTGGCAACGCGGCACCACCTCGCTGGTTCTTGCGCCGCCAACGCTGCCCATTCTGCCGTGCCCTTCACGGGCGACCCCGCATGCTCGTTCGTCGGTAACGAGGCGACCTTAAGGAGCGAGCATGCGACTACAGGGCAAGGTGGCATTGGTCACCGGCAGCGGCCAAGGCATCGGTCGCGCGATCGCCGTCCGCCTGGCGCAGGACGGAGCACGGGTAGTGGTCGAGGACTGCAGCGACAACGCCGCCGCCGAACAAACGCTGGCCGCAGTGCGTCAGGTCGGCAGCTCTGGCTGCGTGATCGCCGGGGACGTCGGCGATGCGCAGATCGATCGTAGGGTGATCGAGCAGTCCGTCGCCGCGATGGGCCGGGTAGACATCCTGGTCAACAATGCCGGCATCGAAAAGCGCGCGCCGTTCGTCGAGGTGACCGAGGCGGACTACGACGCCGTGATGGGCGTGAACCTGCGTGGTGCGTTCTTCATGACCCAGGCCTTCGTGCGTCACGTGCGCGAGCGCGGCGACGGCGGCGTGGTGGTGAACGTCAGCTCGGTGCATGAGGAGCTGCCGTTTCCGCATTTCGCCAGCTACGCGGCCAGCAAGGGCGGCCTGAAGATGCTGATGCGCGACCTGGCCATCGAGCTCGCGCCGCTGGGCATCCGCGTCAACAACATCGCGCCGGGCGCCGTGCAGACGCCGATCAACGCCGCGCTGATGGCGCAGCCGGAGAAGCTGAAGGCGCTGCTGGCCAACATCCCGCTCAAACGGCTGGGCACGCCCGAGGACGTGGCCAACGCCGCGGCCTTCCTCGCCAGCGACGAGGCGGCCTACGTCACCGGCACCACGCTGTTCGTCGACGGCGGCCTGCTGTGGAACTACGCCGAGCAATGACGGGGGCCGACGCTTCTTCGCGCGACACGGCCGAACGCGTGGCCGCGGTGCCGGCCGCCGATCCGCTGACGCCGGCCGATCGCTACCAGGAACTGTTCCAGGCGGTGCAGCGCACGCGGGTGTTTCCCGACGGCAAGACGTTCGTCGACTGCATCCCGCGGCAGGATCCGCAGCGCATCCTGGAGCGCTATCGCGCGCAGCAGCATCGCGACGATTTCAAGCTGACGGACTTCGTGCACGCGCACTTCGCAGAGGAGAAAGCAGTGGCCAGCCACTACACCTCCGACCCCGACCAGTCGCTCAAGGCGCACATCGACGGCCTGTGGAGCGTGCTCACCCGCCACCCGCACGAGCATCCGGCCGGCAGCTCGATCCTGCCGCTGCCCAACGACTACGTGGTGCCGGGCGGGCGCTTCCGCGAGATCTACTACTGGGATTCGTACTTCACCATGCTCGGCCTGGTCGAGAGCGGCCGACGCGACCTGCTCGCGACGATGGCCGACAACTTCGCCTGGCTGATCGACCACTACGGCCATGTGCCCAACGGCAACCGCAGCTACTACCTCAGCCGCTCGCAGCCGCCGGTGTTCGCGCTGATGATTTCGCTATTCGAGGAGCGCGGGCTGTGCAAGGCGCTCAGCTACCTGCCGCAGCTGCGCCGCGAGTACGCGTGGTGGATGGATGGCACCGACGATCTGCGGCGCGGCGACGCGCACCGCCACGGCGTGCGGCTGGACGATGGCAGCGTGCTCAACCGCTACTGGGACGACCGCGACACGCCGCGCGAGGAGTCGTTCCTGGAAGACGAGACCACCGCTTCGCGCAGCGTGCGCCCGGCCCACGAGGTGTATCGCGACCTGCGCGCGGCGGCCGCCTCCGGCTGGGATTTCAGCGCGCGCTGGTGCGATCGCGCGGACGATCTTTCCACCACGCGCACCACGGCGATCCTGCCGGTGGACCTCAACAGCCTGCTGTACATCGCCGAGCGCCAGCTCGCGCGGCTGAGCGAGTCGGCCGGCCGGCGCGAGGACGCGGCCGATTTCGCTTCGCGCGCGCGGGCGCGACGCGACGCGATGCTGCGCTGGATGTGGGACGAAGCGCAGGGTGCCTTCGTCGACCTGGACTGGCAGCACGGCAGCCGGCGCGAGCTGGTCACGGCGGCCACGGCCGCGCCGCTGTTCGCGGGACTGGTGGACGACGACCCGCGCGCCGAGCGCGTGGCCGCCACGGTGCGCGAGCGCCTGCTGGCGCAGGGCGGCATCGCCACCAGCGAGGTGGACAGCGGCCAGCAGTGGGACAGCCCCAACGGCTGGGCGCCGCTGCAGTGGCTGGCGATCAAGGGCTTCGCCCGCTGCGGCCAGCAGGCGCTGGCGCGCGACATCGCGCAGCGCTGGCTGCACACCGTGGGCAGCCTGTATCAGCGCGAGGGCAAGCTGGTGGAGAAATACGTGCTCACCCACGACGACGACGGGGCGCACGGCGGCGACGGCGGCGAGTATCCGCTGCAGGACGGCTTCGGCTGGACCAACGGCGTCACCCGCCGCCTGCTGCACGAGGATCCCGAGCACCCCGCGCACCGCGCGTGTGCGCGATCGCGGCGCGGCACCTGAGGCTCCGCGGCGGGGCCAAAAAAAGCCCCGCCGCGACGTGCACGGCGGGGCTGAAAGACGCGCGGGCGACGGGTGCGTCGTCCGCGCCGGGCTCAGAACAGGAACTTCACCGAGGCACCGGCGCCCCAGTCCGGGCTGCCGTTGCTGAAACCAGTCAATGCATACGCCTGCAGGCGCCAGTTGGTGCCGATCTTGTGGTTCCAGTAGCCGGTGAGCTCGCTCTGTGAGGCGCCGCCCTCGGCGATGCGCTCGCGGTAGTAGTAGTACGCACCGAAGTTGTTGGCGGCATCGAGCTTGTAGTCGACGCCGAGGTTGGCGTTGAACGCGTTCTTCAGCTTGATGTACTGCGAGCTGCCGTACTTGGTCCAGCCCACGCCGCCGAACGGGGTCCAGTTGCCGGCCACCTTGTACGTGTCCAGCGACACGCCGTAGTCGTTCTTGCCGGTGCCCAGGCCCTTGTTCTCGTCGGCGGTGCCGAACTTGACCTTGCCGGTGAGATCCAGGCCGAAGGTGCCATCCTGGCTGGTGTAGACCTGATAGCCGGCCGAGGCCACCACGTCACCCAGACCCGAGGCGGAGCCGGAGGTGGTAGTCGGCGTGGTGCTGCCGCCGCCATTGCCGAGCAGACGGCCCAGGCCGCGGCCGATCGGGTTGCCGTTGTTGACCGGGCCGGTGCCGGGAATGACGTTGCTGGCGCCGCTGATGCTGACGTATGGCACCACCAGCTTGAACGTCCAGCGATCGGTCTGATAGGCCGCGGTGACCGGCACCGACCAGATGTCGGTGGTGACACTGGTGCCGTACTTGCCGCTGCTGTAGTCGGCGCCGCCGCTGAGGCTGAACTGGCCTTCGCCGTCAGCCGCATGGGCCGCCGGGGCGGCGATCAGTGCGAGCGAGCCAAGGGCGATCCAATACGCTGTGTTGCGCATGTCGTGTGGTTCCTGATGTCTTGAATGGGAGCGGGCCCGTCGGCAGTGCGACGGACCCGTGGGACAGAACGGCGATCAGCCGCCCGGACGGCCGACGTGGGTCGGATGATCCGGCAGCTGCGGGCGCTCGGGACGCTCCGGACGCTCGGGGCGGGTCGGACGCTCGGGGCGATCGATCTTTGCCATCGCGCCGACGTGATCGGGCACCGAGGCGTGCGCTCCGGCGCGACCGTGGGTGGCGAGATCCACCTTGGCCACCTTCGCGTCGGCGTGGCCGTGCGCCGCGGCGGCGGCGTGGGCGACGGCGTTCGGCGAACGCATCAGGTCGCCGAGCTTGAACCCCATCGCGTTGGCGATCTGGCCCCAGCCCTGGCCCGCGGCGCGATCGGCGAGCACGCCGTTGAGGTCGACGGTGGTGCCATCGGCGAGCGTGAGCGTGCCGCCGTTGAGAGCGGCCGCGATTTCCTCGGCGGTGGGATCGGTGATGCCCTGCTGGGCCAGGCTGGCTTCGGCCAGCGCCAGCGCGATGCGCACGTTGCCGTAGCCGAGCGGGCCGGTGGCCGGCTGGATGGTCGTCTGCGTGGTGCTGGTGGTGCCGTCGGCATTGGTCACCGTCTGGTCCAGCGTGATGGCGGTGCCGTCACGCAGGCCGGTGACCAGCGCCTGTGAGTTGGTGTCCGAACCGGCGAAGGTCGAGAACTCGGTGCTCAGGCGAGTGGACTCCGGACCGATGGTGGTGCTGGTCTGGGCGTCCGTGGTGTCGTCGGCCGAGGTCTGCGCGAAAGCAGGAGCCGCGACGAGCGCGGACAGTGCGATGGCGCAGGCAAGCGCAAGCTGCTTGGTCTTCATGCGGGTTCTCCATGGGTGGATGAGTGGAGGTCATGCTTGCTGCCGTCCCTGCCACGCCCCTGTGTCCCGTCGCGCATCGTGTGCCGATGGCGACCGCGTGCAGCAAAACCCGCTGCATCGTTTCGCAGTACCGACGCAACAACAAGGCTTGCGAAGCCCTTTGTTTAGACAGCGTTGGGGCTTCGCTCAGCTCCTGTGCGGGAATCGAGACGATTCGTGCCAACTGCGTCACACGATGTGCACGCAGGCACTCGCTCCGCAAAAACTTTCGCGCTGGGCGCGCGCGGACAAGCCTTCAGAAACTCGCCTCGCGCCGCATCAGCGCGGCCAGCCAGCGCACGAAGCGCATGGCGAGACTGCGCGACTCGCCGGCGATCGCCGCGCGCCCGGACCATTCGCGCGTCAGCGTGGCCGGGGCGCCTTCGCAGTGGTCAAAGCGCACCCGGAACGTCGAGTCGAGCGGGGCGAGGCTGCCATCGGGACGATGCACGCTGGGCACCGCGCCGCCGTACACGCTGGCCACGTAGGGTTCGTCCAGCGCGGCAAGATTGAGTCGATCGACGTCGCTGACCCGGCAATGCAGGGTCGGCGACTCCGGCAGGGCCGCCACGAATCGCACGCGCTGACCGGCCGCCAGCTGCGCGAGATCGGACTCGCCCACGAACGCCTCGCCCTTGACGCCGCCGCCGCCCACCACGCCCAGCACCGGTTCGCCGCCCTTGAGCCAGCCATTGGCGTGCAGCGCGTCGTTGACGTCGACCACGCGGCCGTCGAACGGCGCACGCAGCAGCAGGCGCTGCTGTTCGTCGCGGTAGCCGTCGACCGCCTGCTGCGCGGTCTCCCAGCGCTTGCGCAGGGCCGGGCCGAGTGCGCGCAGGTCAGCGTCGAACGGCTGCTGGTCGAGCTGCCATTTCCACTGTGCGGCCTGCTGCTCGGCGCTCTTGCGCTGGTAATCCAGGTCCGGCGAAGCCAGCGCCACCAGCACCTGGCCCGCGGTCACGCGATCGCCTTCGCGTACGTTCACGGAGAGCACCTGCGACGGACGCGGCGCGTACACCGTCTGCGCCTGCACCTGGCCGACCACCGCCGGCGCATGCACCACGCCCTGCCACGGCACGAAGGCGATCACGCCGAGCAGCACGGCCAGCAGCGAGGTGCGCAGCGTGCGCCGGTTCCAGCGCAGCTCGGCGCGCCGCCGCCACCACACCTGCATCTCGCGCGCGATCGGCAGGCCGAGAAACCAGCCGATCTCCACGCCCATCAGCACGATCCCGAGCGCACGGAAGAACAGGTGGAACACCAGCAGCGCGATGGAGAGAAACAACACGAAGCGGTACACCCAGGTCACCAGCGCGAATGCGATCAGCGTGCGCTGCAGCCGCGGCGGCAGGGTTTCCGGCAGCGGATCGCCGTAGTCGAACAGCTGCTCGCGCAGCCACCAGCGGCCCAGCGCGAACGCGCGCTCGTGCAGGTTCGGCACATTGAGCCAGTCCGACAGCAGGTAATAGCCATCGAAGCGCGTGAACGGGCTGGCGTTGATCGCCAGCGTCACCAGCCAGGTACTGGTGGCCAGCATGAACACGCCGGCACGCAGCGGGCCATCGGGCAGGAAATTCCACGCCAGCGTGGCGAACGCGGCCAGCGCTAGTTCCGACAGCACGCCGGCCGCGCCGATCTGCAGGCGCTGGCGGCGCGAGGCGAGCTTCCACGCTTCGTTGGTATCGGTGTACAGCACCGGCCACATCACCAGCAGCGCCACCCCCATGGTCGGCACCTTGCAGCCGTGCCGGTACGCGGTGAACGCGTGGCCGAGTTCGTGCAGCACCTTGGCGAAGCTCAGCGCCAGCGCCAGCCCGAGCAGGCCCTGCCAGGTGGTGTAGGCGCGGAAGGTGTGCACGAAGCTGTCCCACTGCCGCGACACCAGGTACAGGCCGGTGAGCGCGACACCAGCCACCAGCCACCAGAAGCCGGGCCGATACACACCGGCGATCCACGGCGAGACGCGACGCAGGAACGGCATCGGCCGCACCAGCGGCACGCGCAGGAACAGGTAGTTCTTCAGCAGCCACATCGCCGGCGACAGCTGCTGCCGCTGCGCCGCCTGCTGCAGGCGCTGGGTGTCGTACGCGCTGACCGCCAGCACCAGGTGATGACCGAGCAGGAACTGCAGCAGCGACACCACGTCGTCGCGCTCCACGGTGAGGGTCGTCTGTGCGTTCACCGCGGCAACCACCGCCTCGGCATCGCCCAGGCCCCAGCGCGAGAGCATCTCGAACGCCGGCCAGCCGAGCTGGTAGAAGCGGTTGGCGGCCGGATCGTGCAGCGTCCAGGTGGGCGCGCCGTCGGGTGCGGCCGGCGCGGCGTGGAGCGTCAGCTCCTGCCGCAGCGGCGGCAGCCGCAGGGCCTCGGGGTCGGCCATCGCCTGCATCGGTTCAGCCCAGCCACTGCCGCAGGCTGGCCAGCGGCCGGCGCAGCACGTAGTAGATCAGCGGCACGCGTCCGGCATACAGCCGCGAGGTGCCCATCAGGCCCAGCCGCGGCAGCGCTTCGCCGGCAGCGAAGCGCGCTTTCACGCGATAGGCCAGCACGGCCTCGTCGGTCGGCGTTGCCTTGTAGGCCACGCTCTCCACGGTCGCGTGATAGGCGGTGAACGGTGAGGCCTTGGGATAGAACGTGACGTCCGCGCCGGGCGCCAGCGCGATCTGGTCACCTACCGGCAGGAAGCCGGTCAGTTCGACCCCCGCCGGATCGGCCAGCACCAGCACCTTTTCGCCCACCACCACGGCCTTGCCGGTCCAGTCGTTGACGTCGGCGAATACGGCCACGCCGTCACGCTCGGCCTTCACCTGCACGCGGGCGAGCTGGTCGGCGCTGTACGCCACGTCGACTGCCTTCTGTGCGAGGTCGCCGCGACGCTCGGCCATCTGCAGCTTGCTCTTGTCGTCGGTGACCGCCTGCTGCGCGCTCTGCCGGTACTCCTCCTGGGCCGTCTCGTACGCCTTGCGGGCACTGGCATAGCGGCTGCGCAGCGTGGTCGCGTCGAGGTTGAACAGCAGCGCGCCGGTTTTCACCGGCTGGTTCGGCACCACTTTCAGGCTGTCGATCACGCCGTCCAGCGGCGCGCGTACCACGAACGGGTCCACCGGCGTCACTTCGGCCGGCGCCAGCGCCGACAGCCGCACCGGGATCAGGCAGACCACCAGCAGCGCCAGCGCGATCTTCCACCACGCCTTGCGCCGACGCAGCAGCGCCACGCCGCGCCGCCACAGCGCCTCGCGCGGACGCAGCGCATACAGGCCGTGCCCGAGCAGGGCGCCGAGTTCGCCGGCCAGCGCCAGCTCCTCGTCCAGCCAGGGCTGTTCGCGCGCCAACAGCAGCAACGCCTGCGGCCCGCCGCCGGCCTGCGGCAGCGGCATCACCAGCGCGTGCAGCGGCAGCCAGGTCGTCCACTCCTCGGCGACCAGCGCGGGCAGCGTGGCCGGATCCAGCACGCGCGGCGCATGCACGGGACCCAGCGCGCGGAACAGCCGCGCCAGCCACTGCACGTAAGGAGCGTCGTGCTCGACCTGCGGCACGCCGGAGACCGCCGCAACGCCGGAACCCTCGCGCCACAGCGCCGCCTGACGGTAGCCGAGCACGGCGCGCGTCTCGTTCACCGCCACGAAGCCCAGCGCCTCGATGCTGGTGGCGGCGCGCACGCGCTGACCGAGCTGCAGCAGGCCCAGCAGCCCCTGCACGGAAGCGTTGACCGTACTCATGGATGGCCGGGGAAGCTCGCCCAGCCGCTCATGCCCGGCAGCAACTGCGCCTGCGCGCCCACGATGCGGCCGCTCAGCGACACGGTCTGGCTCACCGGGTCGATGCGTGCACCGAGCCGCACCACTTCGGCATCCACGTCGCGGTCGAGATCGTCCACATGCACCACGAAACGCGAACCCGGCTCGATCGTCGCCAGCCAGCGCGAGGGCACGATGAGTTTCACTTCCAGCGTGCCGGTATCGAGGATCTCCAGCAGCGGCTTGCCCGGCGTGACGTACTCGAACGGCGCGGCATCGCGCTTGGCCACGCGCCCGGCGAACGGCGCGCGGATGGCGCACTTGCCCACCGTCGTGCGCATGTAGGCGGCATCGGCCGCCGCCTCCTTGGCGCGCGCATCGGCCTGCGCCACCTCCATCGCACCCACCGAGTGCAGGCTCGCCAGCTGGCGCGTGACGTCGAGCTGCCGCGTGGCCGCCGCGGCGGTGGCGGCCGCCTTGTTGAGCTGCGCCTGGTACAGGCTGCAGTCGAAGCCGACCAACAGATCGCCCCTGGCGAAGGCATCCCCTTCCTTCAGCGGCAGGCGATCGATCTTGGCGGCCACCTCGCTGGAGATCTCCACATCATTCTGCGCTACCAGTTGCGTGCGGATGCGCCCGCTGCCGCCATCGACCGGCGCCCCTGCATCGCTGGTCTGCGCGGCCAGCGGCAGCGCCACGGCCATCCACACGATTGCTGCAACACCGACTCTCACTTGGCCGCCGCCTCCGTCACCAGCGGGCGCTCCCACTGCTTTTCAGTCTCGGCGATGGCCTTTTCGAGCGTGGGCAGATCGTGCCCGGCGACGGCGTTCGGCACCGGATCAAGACCCAGGCTGGCGATCATCTGGCCGTAGGCGCCCTGATAGGCCGCGTAGCTCTGGTACAGCCGCAGCTCGGACATCAGCGCGCTGGTGGCGGCGCGGATCTCGGCGAGCTTGCCCTGCGCGTTGGCGTTCGTCGCGTTGCGGGTGTGCTCGAGGATGCGCTGCTCGACGTCGTTCAGATCGCGCGTCAGCTCGAACTGCTGACGGCGGCTGTCGTAGTCGATCCACGCCACGTGCACTTGGGTCAGCACGGCCATGTTGAGCGCCAGGCGCTGCTCGCGGGCGAGCTCGTACTGGGCCTTGGCGGCGCCCTTGATGTTCCTGGCGTTGAGCAGGTTGAGCAGGTTCCAGCTGACCTGCACGCCGGCATCGCGCCAGGAGTTGTTCACCAGGAAGTCGTTGCTGTCGTAGTGCGCACCGACGCTCAGCTGCACGCCCGGCAGCAGCTTGGCGAGTGCCTTGTGCGTTTCGTTGAGGCCGATGCGCTCGTTGTAGTTCGCCTCGATCAGCTCCGGGCGGTGCAGCAGCGCGGTTTCTTCCATCGCCTCGGGGGCGATCGCCAGCGTGGGCGTGTCCAGCGCATCCGGCGGGGCCAGCTCGAACGGCTTGCCCGGGGGCAGGTTCATGATGGACGCCAGCTTCGGCTTGGCCTGGGCCAGTTCATCGCGGATGGATTCCAGCTGCAGCACCAGGCTCAGCAGCTCGCGCTGGTAGCCGAGCGACTGCAGCGGATCGCTCAGGCCCTTGGTCTCGATCGCGTGCGAATCGTCCAGCGCCTGGCGCGCCTGCGCCAGCAGCGGCTCGATCTGGCCCTGCAGCTTCTGCGCACCGGCCGCCTGCCAGTAGGCCTGGCGCGTCTGCTGCATCAGCAGCTGCACCACCTTGCGGCGGCGCTCGGCGGTGGCCAGCACGCGGTCGGCCTGCTGCTGGGCGGTGTAGTAGCTCACGCCGAAGTCGAGGATGTTCCACGAGAAGCCGAGGTCGGCGCGCGTCGCCTGGCGCTGGCTGGAGGTGGACGGCACCAGCGACTGCTGGCCGGTGACGATGTCCTGCGAGGACGAGGCCAGCACGTTGTCGCGCGAGGTGTAGCCCGCCGCCGCGGTGAGCTGCGGCAGCAGGTCGAAGTTGGCCAGGTCCAGCTGCCGCTGGGCAAGCGCCTCTTCCATCATTTTCACGCGATGGTCGAGGTTGTACTTGAGCGCGCGAGCCATCGCCTCGTCGAGCGTGATCGGCGCGGCGACCGGTTCCTGCTCGCCGAACATGGCTTGCGCGTCGGCCTGCATCGCCGCCTTGCGCTCATCGTCGGTGATCGGACGCGGGTGGATGGCGCAGCCGCCGAGCACGACGGTGGCGAGCGCGGCGGCGAGGATCTTCCGGGGCATCATGATGGGCGACAAGGCGCATCTCTCCAGGGCAGAGGAAACGAAAAGGGAACGTCGGCGCGAATCGATCGGGCAACGGGTCATGGCGTCACCGGTGCCGGCTGGTGGCGCTGGGCGACGGCGAGCTGATGCAGCAGCGCCGCGTGGTCGGCGTGACCGGCGTGTCGCTGCTGGCCGAACTGGGCCTGCAGCGCGGGCTTGCCCGCCGTGACGGCGCGCGGAGTGTCCGCGGTGGTGCGCCGATCCGGCGACCCGGTGGCCGCGCCACGCGTGTCGCGCGCGGACAGATCCAGCTCCACCACGGTGGTGTGCACCCGGCCGTCGGCGTCGATGACCAGCACCTGCAACGCGATCCTGCCGTGCAGGCCAGCCGGCGCCCGGCCTTCGAGCGTGCCCGCCGCCGGATCGAAGCGCAGCCAACCCGGCAGCGGACGGCCATCGGCCTGCTGCACCTGCACGACGCCGCCGCGCCCGGGCATCCCCGGCAACGCGACCACGAACGGACGCCCCGGCGTGATCTCCAGCGAACTGGGTAGCACGAGGCCGTCGCGCACCTGGTCGGCGAAACTCGCGCGCGACGACAGCGACAATGGCAGGCCGTCGAAGCCACCGCCGGTCAGCAGCGCCGGAGAAGTCATTGGCGCCGCATCGCGGAAATAGATCGTGGGCAGCACGTCCGGCGACAGCGGCGAGAAGGCGTCCGGTGCCGGCGCAAGCGTCGGCAACCCAAGCGGCGTGACCGACGCAACGGGGAGGATCACCGGCGCCACACCACCGATCGTGTACACCTCGCCCTGCGCATTCGACGACAGCGCATTGCCGGCCAGATCGGCAATGCCGCTGTTGGCCGCGGCGAGATCCAGACGCAGCGTGCCGTTGCCAGCCACACCGCCCAGCGTGACCACGTAGGTGTGGCCGTCCACCGCCACCAGGCTGTCGATCGACGCCTTGGCGTTGCCGCCCAGCACCAGCTGCAGATCGCCGGCGGTGAGCCCGCTGACGTCCTCGCTGAAGGTGATGGTGTAGGCCACGCCCTGCTGTCCGCTGGTGATGGCCGCATCGTTGCGGGCGATCGACACCACCTGGGGCGCCTGGGTATCGATGGCGAACGCGGCCGAGGCGGTGGTGCCCAGGCCGGTGTTGCCCGCCGCATCGTTGACGCCGGCATTGTCCAGGGTGATGCGATTGCCGGCCGCGGTGACGTTGGCGCTCGGGGTGAACGTGGCCGTCCACGTCACGCCGCCGTCGGCGCTGCTCAGACCGCCGAGCGTACCGTTGGCGACGCTGAAGTCCGCCGTGGTCAGTCCGCTTACCGCTTCGCTGAAGGTGATCGTCACCTGCGAGGTCTCGCCGGCCTTCAGGGCCGTGTCCGACAGCGCGATGCTGGCGATGGGGGCGATCGCATCGATGCGCACGCCGGCGGTGGACGCCACGCTGTTGAGCGTGTCGACTTCGCTGTTGCCCGCGACGTCATGGATGGCGCCGCCGTTGAGCTGGATGGTTCCGCCCAGCGCGATGCCGTTCGGATCGGCCTGCCCGGCGGTGACGGCGAGACGGAACACCAGTGCGCTGGTGCCGCTGCCGGAGACGTAGTCGGCGTAGACCGTGCCGCCGGTGTCGAGCGTCACCGCGAGGCGCGGGGTGCCGGCCGTGGTATCGACCGTCACGCTCTCGCTGTAGTGAACGACGAAGTCCAGGTTCTGTCCGGCGACATAGGTGCCGTTGGCAGGCACGCTGACGCTGGTGATCGTCGGCGCGTCGCGGTCGACGCTGTAGCTGGCGCCGGCCAGGCCGCCGGTGATCGCGTTGCCCGCGGCATCGGCGATGCCGGTGCCCGACGCGTTGAGGTTGAGCTGCAACGTGCCGGTGCCGCTGATCGTGCCGACATGCACGGTGTAGGTATGGCCGTCCACCTGGGTCACCGAGGCGATGCTGCCCGCGGCCGTCGCGGTGGAGGCGAGGGTGAAGTCCGTGACGTCCACGCCGGTCACGTCCTCGGAGAAGGTGACCGTGTAGTCCACACCGCCGGCGTTGGTCGGGCTGGGGTTCGTCCGCACGATCGCCGTGGGCGAGGGCGCGATCGCATCGACGTTGACGGCGGCGGTCGAGGCCACCGCGTTCAGCGCGCTGGCCGCGTCGTTGCCCACGGCGTCACGCACGGCGCCGCCGTTGGCATCGAGTGTTGCGCCGACCTGGATGCCGGTGGCGTCGTTCTCGCCGGTAGTCACGGTCAGGCGGAACACCAGCGCCGTGCTGCCGGAACCACTCACATAGTCGGCGTAGACGGTGCCACCGGTGTCCAGCGTCACCGCCAGGCGCGGTGTGCCGCCCGCGGTATCGACGACGACCGCTTCGCTGAAGTTGACCGTGAAGTCGAGGTTCTGCCCGGCGACATAGGTACCGTTGGCGGGTGCGGACACGCTGGTGACGGCGGGTGCGACGCCGTCGACGACTATGGCTTTCTGACCAGCGATGGACTGCGCGCTGCCCGTCGTGGGCAGGGTGAGGATGGCGCTGTCGCCGCTGCCGTTGCGGATCACGGCGCCGTTGAGCGCGAGCGCGGCGGTGGAGGCGTAGTCGAGGTCGGCCGAGGCATCGCCGGCCTGCACCGTATACGCGAACGTCAGCGTGTTGGTGCCGGAGCCGGAGACGTAGCTGGCGTTGTGGTCGATCGTGCCGGTTTCCAGCAGCAGCGTGGGTGCGCCGCCGGAGGTGTCCACGGTGACGACCTGATCGAAGGTCACCGTTTCATAGATCGTGTCGCCCACCTTGTAGCCGCCGTCGGCGGAAGTGGAGCTGACATCGGTGACCCGCGGATTGATCGAGTTGACCGTGATGGCGACGGTGTCGGTGTCGGTCTGCGCGCCGCCGCTGCCGGTGTTGCCCAGGTCGCTGGTGGTGATCTGCAGGCCGTCGACGCCGTGGTAGCCGGCGGTGGGCGTGTAGACCATGCCGTTGAGCGCCGCGTTGATGTCCGCCAGCGTGCCCTGGAAGGTCATGGTGGCGTCGCCGCTGCCCGAGCCGACCAGGAAACTCAGGCCGGTGGTGCCGCTCAGGCTCAGTGCGCCGTGCGTGACGGTGAGCGTGACCTGCTCGATGCCGCCGTTGGCGTCCGCGTCGCTGACCGCGACCAGGTTGCCGTTGCCGCTGTTGAAGGCCAGGCTGCTGTCCTGGTTCAACGACTGGCCGGCGGGCACTCCGTTGATCGGCGCGTCATTGATGCTGGCAACGCTGACCAGTTTGGTCGACGCCCCGCTGTCGACGGTGCCGTCATTCACCACATAGCTGATCGTGCGCGTGGCGGTATTCGGCAGCTCCGAGCCGTTGGTGTAGGTCACCGAGCGCAGCGCCGACTGCCATTGCGCGAGCGTTGCCGTGCCGCCGGCGGAGGTGAGCGTCAGTACGCCGGTGGCGGCGTTGTAGCTGGCCGTGACGTTGCCCATCGTGCTGCCGTCGTTGGCGAACGCCAGCAGATCTTCGCCGCTGTGGAAATTGCCGGTGATCGACACGGTGGCGCTGGCCAGCGTGGTGTTGTCGAGGTCGCTGACGGTAAAGCCGCCATCGATCGCCACCGGCGTGCTGGTGACGTTGTTGCCCTCGGTGAAAGCGGTCGTACCGCCGCTGGTGGTGGCCACCGGCGTGTCGTCCACTGCCGTCACGCTGACCACCTTGGTGGCGACGGCGCTGTCGACGCTGCCGTCGTTCGCCGTGAAGCTGATGGTGCGGCTGGCCGTGTTGGGGGCGTCCGAGGTGTCGGTGTAACTCACCGAACGCAGCGCCGACTGCCATTGCGCCAGCGTTGCCGTGGCACCGGCAGAACTCAGCGTGAGCACGCCGGTCGCGGCGTTGTAGCTGGCCGCGATGTTGCCCATCGTGGCGCCATCGTTGGCGAACGCCAGCAGGTCCTCGCCGCTGTGGAAATTGCCGGTGATCGCTACCGTGGCGCTGGCCAGCGTGGTGTTGTCCGCGTCGGTGACGGTGAGGCCACCGTCGATCGCCACCGGTGTGCTGGTGACGTTGTTGCCTTCGGTAAACGACGTGGTGCCGCCGCTGGTGGTGGCGATCGGCGTGTCGTCCACGCTGGTGACGCTGATTGTCTTGCTCGCCGCCGCGCTGCTCTTGCTGCCGTCGTTGACTGCGAAGCTGATCGAGCGGTTGGCGGTATTGGGCGTGTCGGACGCGTTGGTGTAGGTCACCGCCCGCAGGGCTGCCTGCCACTGCGCCAGCGTCGCCGTCGCGCCCGACGAGGTGAGGGTCAGCACGCCGGTTGCGCTGTTGTAGGACGCGGCGATGTTGCCCATCGTGGCGCCGTCGTTGGTGAATGCCAGCACGTCCTCGGCGCTGTGGAAGTTGCCGGTGACCGATACCGTGGCGCTGGCCAGCGTGGTGTTGTCCAGGTCACTGAGTGTGATCGCACCATCCACGTTCACTGGGGTGCTGGCGACGTTGTTGCCTTCGGTGAACGCCGTGGTGCCGCCGCTGGTGGTGGCGATCGGCGTCTGGTCGGTGGCCGTCACCGTCACCGTGCGGGCCGCGGCGACGCTGCTATCGGTGCCGTCGCTGGCGCTGAAGCTGATCGTGCGCGTGGCGGCATTGGGCGTGATCGCGGTATCGGTGTAGGTCACCGAGCGCAAGGCTGACTGCCATTGCGCGAGCGTTGCCGTGGCACCGGCAGAGGTCAGCGTGAGTACGCCGGTCGCGGCGTTGTAGCTGGCCGCGATGTTGCCCATCGTGGCGCTGTCGTTGGTAAACGACAGCACATCCTCGCCGCTGTGGAAATTGCCGGTGACCGCTACCGTGGCGCTGGCCAGCGTGGCGTTGTCCGCATCGGTGACGGTGAGGCCGCCATCGACCACCACCGGCGTACTGGCGACATTGTCGCCCGCCACGAAGGCCGCCGAGCCGCCGCTGGCGGTTGTCACCGGGGCGTCGTTGACCGCGACGACGGTAACGGTCGCGGCGATCGAGGTCGCCGTGGTGTCGACGCCACCATTGGCGGTACCGCCGTTGTCCTGGATGCTGGTGAGCGTCACCACGCGGTTGCCGGCGGTGGGAGCGTTGCCGGCGTCGAGATAGGTCATGCCGTCGACCAGGGTCTGCGCGGCCGCCGAGGAAATGCCGACGCCCTTGCTGACGCTAACCGTCGCCGTGCTGCCGACGACGCTGACCGTCACGGTCATGCCGTTGGTCGCGGTGGTCAGGCTGTTGCCGTTGGTGAGTGCCACATTGCTGCCGTCGATCGCCAGGATCTCGTTGCTGCCGTCACTGACGTTGCTCACCGTGAAAGTCAGCGCCTTCACGGTCTGGCCCGCCTCGACCGTGCTGATGCTGACGCCGCTGAACAAGTCGACCGCCGCCCCGTTCTCGGTGTAGGTGGGCGTGCCGCCGGTGGCGCTGATCGTGGGCGCATCGTTGACGCCGATCACCGAGACCGTCACATCGGATGCGGTGCTGGTGCCGCCGCTGCCGTCGTTGACCGTGACGCGCACGGTGCGCGCCGCTGTCGCGGGGTCGGTGCTGTTGGAGTCGGTATAGGTGAGCGCATGCACCAGCGCGGTGGTCGCCGTCGGCGTGGCGCTGGCGTTGAGGCTGATCACCAGATCGCTGGTACCGGTGCCGCCGGTGAAGGTGCCGATGGTGACGCCGCCGTAGGTGACGTTGCTGCCCGATACGCCGATCTGCCCGGCGCCGGTGCCCTGGTTCTGGATGCCGAGCACGTCCTCGGCAGACACCCGATTGGTGACGATCGTCACGGTGACGTTGCCACCGCTGAAGTTGGCGTTGTCGCTGTCGGTGACGGTGGCGTTGCTGCCGGAATCGATGAATACCGCCGAGCCACCTTCGGTGTAGCTGACGCTGTCGCCGTTGAGGTTGGCGACAACAGGGGCGAGATCCGGGACGATCACGATGTCCTTGTTCGCAGCAAGGGAGCCCGTCGCACCCGGGGTGGGCAAGGCCAGTGATGCATCGTGGGTGCCGCCCGCCGAGTCCTTGATCGTGCCGCCGTTCAGATTCAGGGAGCTGCTGCTCACGTAGTCGAGGTCGCTGCTCGTATCCCCCGACTGCACCGTGTACGTGAACGTCAGGACATTGCTGCCGCCGCCACTGCTGTAGCTGGCAGTGTGGTCCACGGTGCCGGTTTCCAGCGTCAACAAGGGTGTGCCGGTGACCGTTACCGCCTGGTTGAAGCTCACGGTGATGGAGATCACGTCGCCCGGGCTATAGGTGCCGTTGGCCGTGATCGCGGAAACCGAACTCACCGAAGGAAGCGTGACCTGCGTGCCGCCGCTGTCCGCGTACGAATTAGCACTACTGCTTGCGAGCGGCCGGGAAGGATCGGACGCTCCGTTCTCGCCGCGTTGTCCCCCTTGGGCCGCGTTACCGGTGAACCCATTAGCTGTGGATGCATCGATCTGCAATGTCCCGCGATTCAGAATGCCGCCAGCGGCGACGCCGCCGGCTCCCGCGACGTATGCGCCTCCTCGGTATGAACAGCCCGCTCCGCCGCCGCCGGCCGCTGCGTTGTTGCTGATGGTGGTGTGGAGAACCGTCAGGGCTCCGGAGTTGTAGATGCCGCCAGCTGCGTCGCCGCCCTTGCCCGACACGCCACCCGAGTTTCCCCAGCCGCCGCCGCCACCGCCGATACCGCCGGCGCTGCCACCGCTGCCGCCACCAAAGGAGGAACCCTGATAGCCACCGATACCTGCCGTGGCGCCGCCGCCGCCGCCGCCGTAGAAATGCGCGCCGCTGGTATTGTTGAAGCCCTCGGCACCGTTTCCACCGGTGCCACTGCCGCCGAACGTGCGCGGCGCACCGGGAGTGAACGAAGTGCTGGCGAGACCGCCGCTACCGCCGCCTCGACCGGAGTACCCGCCGCCGCCGCCGCCGCCAAAGCCGTAGAACGTACCAGGGCTGGCGGGGTTGCTGTTTGTGTAGGAAGCGCCGCCGCCGCCTGCCGCACGGTTACCGGAAACGGTGGAATTGGAGAGCGTCAGCGTGCCGGCATTGAAGATGCCCCCACCCAGCGCGTCACCGCCATTGAGCACGGAAAGGCTCGTACTGGTGGCGTTGCCGCCGTTTCCATAGACAAGGCCGTGCTCGATGACCAGTCCATCGAGATGCACGTTGGATCCGGAGGTAATTTCAAGTACGCGGCCAAGGTACTGGCCGTTGAGCGTGACGTCAGGCGTGCCATTCCCGTCGATATCACCCTCGATCGTCAGGTTTTTGCTCACCACCAGCAACGAGTTGCCCGACGTGATCGTGGACAGGTTGATGGTCATGCTGCTGCTGAAGGTGATGGTGTCGCTGACGGACGTAGAGGCGTCGATGATGGCCTGGCGCAGCGTGCCCGCGCCGGAGTCGGCGTTACTGGTCACGGTGATCGTGGCCAGGTCGTGCGTGTAGCCCGCCTCGTCCACCGCCGAGAGCACAGGGCGCGCCTCGATGCTGCCGGTGGTCACTTCCAGGTTCCAGTCGTAGCCAGCGCCCACGCGGTTGCTGGACGCGGCCACATCGCGATGGGTGAGGCTGGCCAGCGAGTCGACGAAAGACAGGCCCTTGGCACCCGCCGCGGTATCGCAGGCGTAGATCAGGATGTCGCCGCCGGCCTGCATGTCCGCGCCGATCCGCGCCAGCGCATCGGCATGCTGGCCGACGTTGTCGGCGGAGAGATAGGTGCTGCCCAGCCACAGGTCGCCATCGTTGCCGTGGGTGATGATCTGCACCGAGCGTGCACCGGGATGGGCGTCGAGGTAATCGGCCATCTGCTGCAGGCCGTCCACGCCCTGCTGCAAGAACACCACCTGGGTGCCCGCGGCGACGTGGGTGAGCAGGCTGTCGGCGTCCTTCACGCGCGCATCGATGAACAGCACGTCGCGTCCGGCGGAAGAGGCCGCCAGCGGGGCGATGTCGTGCTCGGCGATCGGCCGCGTCGCCAGCATGTCCGGCCGCAGCCCGGCCGGCGCGAAGCGGAACTCGGCACGCTCGGCGGCCAGTGCGTGCGGCCCGGCGGCGACGGCTGGCTCCGGGCCGTGCGGCAACTGGGCCGCCGTGGCGGCCACGGCGCCGTCGAACATCACCCGCGGCTCCAGTGCCATGGCCAGCGGCCGCCGCGCGGGTGCGCGGACGTTTTCCACCGGCGTGCGAACAGGCTTGCTGCGCTTCCACCATGCCATCGGACTATCCCCCTGGCGCGGGCCGGCGGCCCGCGCGATTTCAATCGGTCTTGTTGCGGATCACGTGCGCGGCACTGCCCTGCCCGTCCTGCCAGAACGACAACTTGCTGTACTGCTCGAACAGGTCCGGCGGCAGCACGGTGCGGCGCGGCTCGATCGCCACGCGCGGGCGCACCCGATGCAGGCCGCTGATGCCCAGCGCCTCGTCGAACGCGGGCGCGTCGTAGGCGATGTGCTCGAAATCGTGGGCGAACCACGGCTCGCCGAGAAAGTCGTAGACCAGCCGCAGCACGCGCTCGGGCGCCTGCGCGAGCAAGTCGTAGTCCACCAGCAGCAGCGAGCCGGCCTGCTCGCCGTAGTAGGCCTCTTTCAACGCGGCCCAGGCGAAGCCGACCAGCCGGTTGCGCTGGGCCAGCGTGTCGACGCGGCTGTAGACGGTGTTGCGCTCACTGTCATCGACGAACAGCTTGGTCTGCTCGAACGGATTGGCGCGATACAGCCGCTCGATGCTGTCCATCACCCAGGCGACGTTGCGCACGCAGGCGATGACCTTGGCATCGGGAAACAGGTCGACGATGGCCGGCAGCCGCGCACTCCACAGGCGGTTGGTGTCGAACACCACCTCGCGGTCGTCGTCACCGGCGTAGTAGCTGTCGAACAGGCCGCGCAGCAGGCGGCGGCGCGTCTGGCGATCGACCACCGGACCGAACTCGCTGCCGGCACCGAGCTGGTTGAGCATGCCGGTAAACAGGCTGCCCACGGGACTGGTCATGCCGGCCTGGAAGCGGGGGTTCTGGCGCAGCAAGGCGGCCAGCAGGGTGGAGCCCGACCTCGGCAATCCCGAAATGAAGTGGATCTTCCCTGCCACGCCCCTGCCCCGATCGTGCGCCTGCGCACAGCCCCTTGATCGCCGCGATGGTAGCACCGGCCCACGCGGCGTCTACTGCCGGAAAGGACAGGCCGACCTCCCGCTGACGGCAGTTCCCTTTTGCACGACGGTGAGCTAAACATGCCGCCGCTGCCGCGCGCCTCAGGGGTGTCGACCAACGCCCGGCAGCCATCCGGACCGCCCCGCCGCGGCCGCCATCACGCGGCCACGCGCGGAGCTTCGCGTCCATTACGGCCGCCACGGCCTTTGCAAGGGAATAGGGGAGTCACGCAATGGAAGTCTTCATCGGAACCATCCTGCCGTTCGGGTTCAATTTTCCGCCCAAGAACTGGGCGCTGTGCGCAGGCCAGACCATGGCTATCTCGCAGAACTCGGCGCTGTTCTCACTGCTCGGCACCTACTACGGCGGCAACGGGCAGACCACCTTCCAGCTGCCGGATCTGCAGGGCCGCATGCCGATCGGCATGGGCAACGGCGCCGGGCTCACCCCGCGCACCATCGGCGAGGTGAGTGGCACCGAGAACGTGACGTTGACCACCGGCAACATGCCGGTGCATTCGCATACGGCCACGGCCAGCACGCAAGCGCAGGTTTGCGGTGTACCCACCGCGCCGGCCAACGCGCCGAGCGACACCAACAACTACCTTGGCGCCAGTGGTGCTGGCACGGGGTCGGCAACCATCTGGTCGAACGCGTTGAACACGCCGGTGGCGATGGCCGGCGTCTCGACGCAAGTTGACGTGGGCGTGGCCGGCGGCAGCCAGCCGGTGGGCGTCATGAATCCGTTCCTGGCGATCAACTTCAGCATCGCCCTGTTCGGCATCTTCCCCTCGCGCAACTGATCTCTCCGGGGCGACGCCGCGGTGTCGCCCCGGCTCGCAGGAATCCGCTACATGCTCGACCGCATCGCCGAAAGCCACTTCCATCCGCTGGTGGGGCAACGCCGTGAACTGCGACTGGAGGATGGCCAGTCGCTCACCGTATGCGTCGAGCGCGTCGACGCGCAGCCGCTCGCCCAGCGACCCGGGGCTCCGGAGGGTGCGCGCACGCCGTTCCGGGTGGATCTGGTCGGCATCGATCCGACACCGCTGCTGGATGGCCCCTGCGCGATGGAGCTGCCGGAGCTGGGCTGGGTCGAAGGCATCCGCATCCAGCGCGTGACCCCATGGACCGCCGACCCGCACACGCCCTGCTTCCAGATGGTGTTCGGCTGAGCCGGCCGGTTCAGGGCAGCATCACCATCGGGCGCGCCTCGGGGTACCACACCAGCCGCTCGACACCCGGCTCCGCCGCATCCACCACAAATCCCATCCGCAGGTACAGCGAGCGGGCGCGCGGATTGGTGTGCCACACGGTAGCCACCAGCGGCGCCCGCGCCTGCGCGGCGGCCTGCTGCAGTCCGCGCAGGATCTCGGCGCCGTAGCCCTGACAGCGCAGCACCGGCAGCAGGGCCAGATACACCAGCCGCACTTCGTTCGCCCCGATGTCCACGATGAGCGCACCGGCACGCTCGCCCGCCCGCTCGATCACGCAGTGCATCGCGCCGGCGTAGGCATGGCCGGCGCCCTGGATCAATGCCTGGTATTGCTGTGCCATCAGCGCGTCGAGCAGCGGTGGCGGCAGCGGCAGCTGCTCCAGGTCGGGGCGGGTGGATCGATGCAGCCGGGCCAGGAACGCCTCGTCGGCCGGCGCGGCAGGGCGTAGGGAAAGTGACGAGCCGACCAGCGATGATGAGCCGAGCATGCGAGCATCCATGTCTGACGTGGCGAGCGCGGGATCGTGCCACAGCCCGCCGATTCAGCGCACGCCGTGGCGGAAGCAGTCGACCGTGTGGTCGTCGACCATGCCGGTGGCCTGCATGAAGGCGTAGCAGATGGTGCTGCCGACGAAGCGGAAGCCGCGCTTCTTCAGCGTCTTGCTCATGCGGTCGGAGTGCGCGGTGGTGGCCGGCACCTGCGCCGGACTGCGCCAGGCGTTGCGGATCGGTGTGCCGTCGACGAACGACCACAGCCAGGCATCCAGGCTGCCGTGCTCGGCGATCACCGCCTGCGCAGCGCGCGCGTTGTCGCGGGCGGACGTGATCTTGAGGCGATTGCGGATGATGCCGGGATCGAGCATGAGCGCGTCGAGTTCGGCGTCGCTCATCGCCGCCACGCGGTCGATGGCGAAGCCGTGGAACACCTCGCGGTAGCGCTCGCGCTTGGCCAGCACGGTACGCCACGACAGCCCCGCCTGCGCGCCCTCCAGGCAGAGGAACTCGAACAGCGCGCGGTCGTCGTGCAGCGGCGTGCCCCACTCGTGATCGTGATAGGCGCACATCAGCGGGTCCTGACCGGCCCAGCGGCAGCGTTGCATGGAAAACTCCGGTGACAGCGGAGCTGCAATCTAGCGCAAGCGCGCCGCCCCGGCCTGGCTAGACTGGCGCATTACCCACGGCCATCACGCTCATGTCGAACGACTCCTCCCGCCGCGGCGCCATCGCCGCCCTACTCGCCACGCTGGTGCTATGGGCGTACAGCTGGGTGGTGATGAAGCAGGCGCTGGCCTATGCCGGTCCGTTCGACTTCGCCGCGCTGCGCTACCTGCTGGGCGCGGGCGTGCTGTTCCTGGCGCTGGCCGCCACGCGCCAGCGCATCGCGCCACCGCCGCTGGCCGCCACCGCGCTGATCGGCCTGTGCCAGACCGCCGCCTTCCAGGGACTGGAGCAGTGGGCGCTGGTCGACGGCGGCGCCGGCCATGTGGCGCTGCTGGCCTACACCATGCCGTTCTGGGCGGTGCTGCTGGCGTGGCCGCTGCTGGCCGACAGGCCCACGCGCCGACAGTGGACGGGCACGGCGCTGGCGGCGATCGGCCTCGTATTCATCCTGGATCCGTGGCGCGGGCTGGGCAGCCCGCTCAGCACCGCGCTGGCGATCGCCGGCGGCGCGGCGTGGGCGGCCGGCACGGTGCTGAGCAAGCGACTGTTCCAGCGCCATGCGGTGGCGCCGCTCAACCTCACCGCGTGGCAGATGCTGTGCGGTGGGCTGGCGCTGGGCGTGGTCGCGCTGGCGGTGCCGCAGAAGCCGATGGTGTGGAACCACGCGCTAGTCGGCGCGCTGGTCTACAGCGTGCTGTTCGCCTCCAGCCTGGCGTGGTGGCTGTGGCTGATCGTGCTGCAGCGGCTGCCGACTGCGGTGGCCAGCCTGTCCAGCCTCGGCGTGCCGGTGCTGGCGGTGCTGCTGGCCTGGGCGATCACCCGCGAGCAGCCGTCGCCGATGGAGGGCGTGGGCATCGTGTTCGTGCTGCTGGGGCTGCTGGCGGTGAGCGGCCTGCGCCTGCGGCGGCGCTGAAGCGATCCGCCCGGCCTGCAACCCCGTCAAAAGCCACGGCGAGAACCTGCCCCTGGGAACGACCCGGGGACGAACGGCGAGCCGACAGGCTCGCCCTTTGCATCGATGCGTCACGCCGGATCGACGGTTCCGGAGAAACCCGCCGGAAAGACGCAGCGGCGAAGCTAACGGGTGGACTGATTTCCGCCGGTGCCGTTTCGATGCCTTCCCTCGTGCACGCCTGGACCGCCCTGGTCGATGCCTTTTCCCGGCACGGCGTGCTGCCGCTGCTGCAGTGGCTGCACATCGACCGGCTTGCCGGCGACCCGCGCGAGATCGCCGAATCGCTGATGATCGCGGTGGTGCAGGTGGCGATCATCGCCTGCCTGTTCCGCCCGCTGGAGACCTTCTGGCCGGCCGAACGCTGGAGCGACCGCAAGCTCACCCGGGTCGATCGCCAATACACGCTGTGGATGCTGCTGGGAATCTTCCCGCTGTTTTCCTACCTGGTGCTGACGCCGTTCGCCAACTACTTCGGTGGCGTGTCCAGCGGCACGGACACCTCCAGCCGCGACTCGATCCTCGGCATCACGCACTGGTTCCCCGTGCTGGGCCAGCATCCGCTGGCGCTGTTCCTCGTCTACTACGTGATCTACGACCTGGTGTACTACACCATGCACCGCGTGCAGCACGCACTGCCGTGGTGGTGGGCGCTGCACTCGATGCACCACAGCACGCGCCAGATGAGCTGCTGGACCAACGACCGCGGCAGCCTGGTGGACGGCTTCATCCAGTCGATGATCCTGGCCGTGGTGGGCCTGGCGATCGGCGTGGCGCCCACCGATTTCGCCTGGCTGATGCTGCTGGGCGAGCTGGTGCAGAACTTCTCGCACACCAACACGCGACTGCACTTCGGGCCGGTGTTTGGACGGCTGTTCGTCGACCCCACCTTCCATCGCCTGCACCACATGCGGGTCGACCCCACCCGGCCGGGCCTGCACAACTGCAATTACGGCCAGGTGTTCTCGATCTGGGACGTGCTGTTCGGCACCGCGCTGTACGGCGAGCCGATCCGTCCCACCGGCGTGGGCGATCCGGTGGTGGATGCGGACAACGAGCACGGCCTGGTCGGCCTGCACTGGGCGGCGTTCAAGCGCTTCTGGGGCGCGGTGCGCACGCTCGATGGCTGGAAGCCGGGCGAGGTGTCGTTCGGCCCGGGCTACCGGCCGGTGCCGGTCGATCACGACGCGCCGCCGGGCCAGCACGCAGCGTCCCTGCAAAGCGAGACGATCAGCGACTGAGCCGATGCCGCGCGCCGATGCGTAAGCATGCGGCGCACGGCATTGATACGGCCTGATGATCCGCGATCTCAGCCGTCGAACGCGAACCGACGCTGGCGGCTGACCACGCCGATCAGTACCACCAGCAGCAGCGCTCCCACCGCCGCAAACACCACCAGGCCGAGGTACTCGCCGCCGAGGCCACCGGCGCGCACGACCATCTGGTTGGGCTCGAAGTCCGCCGCCGCCATGCCGGTGTAGTGCATGCCGCACACGGCCAGGCCCATCACCAGCGCACCGACGATGGTCTTCACCGGGCCTCGCTGGTCGAACGCGATCCACAGCGCGGCGATCGACGCCACGATGGCCACCACCACCGACAGCGCGGCCGTACCGCCGTCGTAGCCCACCGCGGCCGGCAGACGCATGGCGTACATGCCCAGGTAGTGCATGGCGGCCACGCCGATGCCCATGTAGCTGCCGGAGGTGACCAGGGTCATCGCCGAATGATGCTCGCGCGAGGCCAGCGTCAAGCCCACCAGACAGGCGAGCACGGCCACCGCGGCCGACAGCGCGGTGAGCGGAATATCGTAGGTCACCGGCCCGGGCATGTGGCAGGCCAGCATCGCGATGAAGTGCATCGCCCAGATGCCGCCCAGCCCCATCACCACGCTGGCGGTGAGGATGGTGAGCGTGCGCTCGCGGCCAGCGCGCGCGTGGGCGAGACCGCCGATCAGCCGCAGCGCGGTGAACGAGCCGAGTGCCGCGACGATGTAGGAAAGAAGCACGAGCAGATAGTTGTAGTGGTGCATGGCCGTTGCGTGACCTTTTCAAAGGAGCGGAGGAATGACGCCCGAACGCCGCTGGCGAACCGGCGGTTCGCGTGTCGGGACATGGGCTTGCCGTGGCGGCGTCAGTCCCGTGACGGCAACGCGAGGCACGAGCGTCTACGCGCGGGCGCCGGTGGCGGATGCACGCGAACGCGGCATCGAACGCGTGCGATGCGTGGCGACCTGACGAAAACCGTTTTTTGATGCGGCCTGCGGCCGCCGGCACGGATCAGGGGTGCGGCGTCGTGCCCCAGGGCAGCGCGTCGAGATCCACATTGCCGCC
Source organism: Dyella ginsengisoli (assembly GCF_044904665.1). Lineage (NCBI taxonomy): Bacteria > Pseudomonadati > Pseudomonadota > Gammaproteobacteria > Lysobacterales > Rhodanobacteraceae > Dyella > Dyella ginsengisoli. The sequence goes on along the minus strand of NZ_JADIKM010000006.1, from coordinate 290,043 downwards.
AGTGAGCACCAGGCCGACGTGGCGACCGGCGAAGCGTTCTGGCGCCTTCAGCACCGCGGCCAGCACGGTGGCGCAGGAGACCTCTGCGATGATCTTGAGCTCGCCCCAGATCAGCCGCATCGCGGCGATGGTTTCCGCGTCGGTGACCGTGATCACCTCCACCGCGTGCTCGCGCAACGCGTGCAGGTTCGGCTCGCCGACCAGCGCGCGCAGGCCGTCACAGACGGTATCGGGAGCAACGCTCTCGATGCGGTGACCGGCGGCCAGCGAACGCGCGGCATCGTCGGCACCGGCCGGCTCCGCGGCAAACAACGGCAGGCCCGGGCGCAGCGCGTGCGCGGCGATCGCCACGCCGGCGGCCAGTCCGCCACCGCCCACCGGCGTGACCAGCGCATCCAGCGTGGGCACCTGCGCGAGCAGCTCCAGCGCGATCGTGCCCTGCCCGGCCATCACCCGCGCGTCGGCATACGGATGCACCAGCACGGCGCCGGTGTCGCGCTGCACGTGTTCGGCCATCGCCTCGCGCGCGGCCTGGTTCGGTGCACAGCGATGCAGCACCGCGCCGGCGCGCGCGATCAGGTCGAGCTTGGCCTGCACCGCGCCCTCGGGCACCACCACGTGGGCGGCGATGCCGCGCGTGGCGGCCGCCAGCGCCAGCGCGCTGCCGTGGTTGCCGGACGAGTGGGTGACCACGCCGAGGCGGGCGTCGGCGTCATCCAGCGACCACACCGCGTTGCAGGCGCCGCGGAACTTGAAGGCCCCGCCACGCTGGAAGTTCTCGCACTTGAAGTGCAGCTGGGCGCCGGCCAACGCGTCGAGCGCATCGCTGCGCAGCACCGGCGTGACCACGGCATGCGAGGCGATGCGCGCGGCGGCGTCGCGGATGGTTTCGATGGTGGGAAGCGCGTGCTGATTCATGCGATTTCGAACTCCACGCCGCAGCGGAAGCGGCGCTCGGCGCCGGGGGCAAGGCGGATCGCGTCGGCGCAATCGGCCCGGTTGAAAGCGTCGGCCCAGCTTTCCATGGGCTCCAGCGCCAGCGAGCCGCGCACGTCGCGACTCACCGTGTCGGCGGTGAATGCCAGCATCACGCCGCGCTCCTGCCACAGCGCCAGACCCAGGCCGCTGGAAGGGTCACGCAGGTGGCTGCGCAGCAGGCCGTCGGCGTCGGACGCGAGGTCGGCGAAGGCGTGGTTGAGCTCCAGCGCGCCCACCGCGCGTGGCGTGCGGAAATCGAGCGGAGGCGCGCGCTCGATCGGAACATGCGCTGCCGCGCCGGCCAGCGGAATGTAGTCCGCGCCGGCGGCGATCACGGTCCGCGCGGGCACCTGCAGTTCCCACGAGGCCAGCGGCGTGTCGCCGAGGCGGAAATACGGATGCCAGCCGAAGAAGCACGGCGCGGCGTCATCGCCGACGTTGCGCATGGTGGCCTCGAGGGTGAGCCCGCGCGCGTCGAGCCGATAGCGGATCGCCAGCGCGATCGCGAACGGATAGCCGGGGTGCGCGTTCGCCGGGATCGCGGTGGTGAACGTCGCTTCCGCGCCGTCGTCGTCTGCGCTGAGCGCCTGCAGATCGAAATCGACGCCGCGCACGAACCCATGGCGGGCCGCGCGCTCGGTTTCCGGCACGCCGGGCTGCAGGTCGTGGTCGGTGCCATCGAAACGGTAGCGCGCATCGGCGATGCGGTTGGCGAACGGCACCATCACCGCGAAGCGCGAGCTGGCTCGCGCGTCGAGTTCGGCGGCGTCGCGGTAGCCGTCGGCCAGATCGATCGCGCGGCCGCGGTGGCGCACCTCGATCGACAGCACAGTGGCGCCACGGTGGGCGATCCGCACACGGCGACCCCGCGCGGCGTCATGCAGCACGATCAGTGCGTTCGCTCCCAGCGCGTCGCGGGCAACCTCGAAGGACGGCATCGACGTGAACCTGGCCACAAGGCCGGCCATGTTAGCCTGATCGGCCCCACCCGATCCGCTCTCCCATGTCCGACCGTCACGACCACGCCACCGCTCCGATCCGCCTGCGCGACTACGCCCCGCCCGCGTGGCGCGTGGAATCGATCGAGCTGAGCTTCGAGCTCGGCATCGACACCACCGAGGTCACCGCCCGCCTGCATCTGCGCGGCGACGCCAGCAGGCCGCTACGGCTGGACGGCGAGGGGCTGGAGCTGCTGGCGATCGCGCTGGACGAGCAGCCGCTGGACGCCGGCGCATGGCGCTACGCCGACGGCGTGCTGGAGGTGGATGGCGTGAGCGACGGCAGCGTGCTGACTACCCGCGTGCGCACCCACCCCGCCGCCAACACCGCACTGGAAGGCTTGTATCTCTCCGGCAGCCGCGAGGCCGGGTTCCTGCTCACGCAGTGCGAGGCGGAAGGCTTCCGCCACATCACGTTTTTCCCCGATCGCCCCGACGTGCTGACCCGCTACACGGTGACGCTGCAGGCCGACCGCGCGCGCTTTCCCGTGCTGCTGGCCGGCGGCAACCCGGACGGTGCGGGCGACTTGCCGGACGGTCGCCACTGGGCGCGCTTCGTCGATCCGCATCCCAAGCCCTGCTACCTGTTCGCGCTGGTCGCCGGACGGCTTGAGAAGATCGAGCGCGACTACCTCACCGGCGAAGGCCGCACGGTGAAGCTGGTGATCTGGTCCGAAGCCAACGTGATCGACAGCTGCCACTACGCGATGGATGCGCTCGAGCGCTGCATGCGCTGGGACGAGCAGGCCTACGGGCGCCACTACGACCTGGACGTGTTCCACGTCGTCGCCACGCACGACTTCAACATGGGCGCGATGGAGAACAAGGGCCTCAACATCTTCAACGCGAAGTACCTGCTGGCCGACCCGGACACCACCACCGACGACGAATACAAGGCGGTGGAGGCGGTGGTGGCCCACGAGTATTTCCACAACTGGAGCGGCAACCGCGTGACCTGCCGCGACTGGTTCCAGCTCTCGCTGAAGGAAGGGCTCACGGTATTCCGCGAACAGCAGTTCTCCGCCGACATGAACTCGACCGCGCTCAAGCGCATCGAGGACGTGGCCCTGCTGCGCCGCGCGCAGTTCCCCGAGGATGCCGGCCCGCTGGCGCATCCGGTGCGCCCGGCCGAGTACCGCGAGATCAACAACTTCTACACCGCCACGGTGTACGAGAAGGGCTCGGAACTGGTGCGCATGCTGGCCGGCAAGCTGGGACCGGAGGGCTTCCGTCGCGGCATGGACCGCTACTTCGAACGCAACGACGGCCGCGCCGCCACGATCGAGGATTTCCTTGCCGCGCTGGGCGACGCCAACGATCTGGACCTGATGCCCTATCTCGCCTGGTACGGCCAAGCAGGCACGCCCCGACTGCGCGCACGCGGACACTTCGACGCCGGCGCGCGCCGCTACACGCTCACGCTGTCGCAGCACGCGCAGGCCCATGCCGACCTGCCGGAGAAGCCGCCGCTGCCGATCCCGGTGAAGCTGGCGCTGTTCGATCGCGATGGCCGCATGCTGGCGCTGCGCATGGACGGCCAGACGGTCGGCCATGAGGCGGTGGTGGTGCTCGACCGGGACGAACAGACGTTCGCGTTCGACGAAATCGAGCGCTCGCCGGTGCCCTCGCTGCTGCGCGGATTCTCCGCGCCGGTGATCCTGGAGTGCGACTACGCCCCGGCCGACCTCGCCCTGCTGCTCACCCATGATCCGGACGGCTTCAACCGCTGGGAGGCCGGCCAGCAGCTGGCCGCGCTGGCGTTCGACGACTGCCGCCATGGCGGGCAGATCGCCCTGCAAGCATGGTGTAACGCGCTGGCGCAGCTGTTTGCGGACCCCACGCTGGACCCGGCCCTGCTGGCCGACCTGCTGACGCCGCCGGGCGAGGTGGAGCTGGCAGAGCGCGAGCAGGAGGTGGATCCGGCGCAGATCCACGCCTTGCGACAGCAACTGCAGAAGCAGCTGGCCGAGACGATCGGCGCATTCGCCTTGGCGCAACGCCTGGCCGCGCTCGAGGTGGCCGGACCGCTGCAGCTCGATGCGGTGGCCAAGGCGCAGCGGCGGCTCAAGCGCCGCGTGCTCGAACTGCTCGCGCTGATCGATGCGCCCACGGCGCAGGCTCGTGCCGACGCCCAATACCGGCGGGCGCAGGGCATGACCGATCGCCTGGCCGCACTGTCGGTGCTGGTGCGCAGCGACGCGGCATCGGCCGCCGACGCCTTGGCCGATTTCCGTCGCCGCCACGCGGACAATCCGCTGGCGCTGGACAAGTGGTTCGCGGTGCAGGCGCAGCTGCCGGGCGAGAGAGCGCTGGAGCGCGTGCGCTCGCTCGAGAGCGATCCGGCCTTCACACTGAAGAATCCCAACCGCGCGCGCGCCCTGCTGGGCACTTTCGCCAGCGGCAACCCGAGCGGCTTCCATCGCGCCGACGGCGCGGGCTACCAGCTGCTGGCCGAGCGCCTGGTGGCGCTCGATGCACTCAATCCGCAGATTGCCGCGCGACTGGCCACCGCCTTCAATGGCTGGCAGAGGCTGGAGCCGGTGCGCCGCGACGCGGCCAGACGGGTGCTGTCAGCGCTGGCTGAAAAGCCGGAGCTGTCGCGGAATCTGGCGGAAATCGTCGCGGGCGTGCTGAAGAGCTGATCGATCCGCGAAGCGGAGACGCCTGGCGTCCCTCGCCGACCTTCGGCGCGACGGAGCAGTGCCTGCTCCACGTCGTACCGAAGGTAGCTCGTACCGTGACCGGTACGGTTGGTCAGCTCAGGCGGAGAGCTGCTGCAGCTGTTCGAGCAGACGGTGGCGGCGCGACTCCAGACGCGGACGCAGCGTGCTGCGCTCGCGCTCGCCGCGGCGCTCGAGCTGCTCCATCGCCATCTCGACGCGACCAATCTCCATCCACAGATCGTGCTGCTGATAGACCGGTTCGAAATTGATGCTCATGTCCATGACGCGTACCCCTTCGGATTGATGCGGTTGTCCCGACAGGGGGAATGCATTCGGCGTGCCAACAATGTGATGCTCGTCACGTCTCTTTTGTGCGTACGCCACCGGAACTGACGCATCGCGTCAGGTGCTGCCGCCATAAGGCCAAAAGGGCCATTTCAGTCACACCGGGTTCACGCGCACGAGTCGAATATCGAGCCCACGTCACCGACGTTTTGGTCGCCAGCAACACTCGATTTCCCGGTTTCTGGCGTCCGGCAACACGGTCATCCTGGATTCCCCCTGTTCCTGAGACCGCCGGACGCCAGATCTCTCAAAACAAAGCCCCGCGCCACATGGCGCGGGGCTTTGTATTTGCGGACCCCACAAAGGGAGACGGCGCCCGAAGGCGCCGTCATTGCTTCCTTTCCCCGGCACGCGGCGGAACCCCTGTCGTTCCGTCTCGGCGCGCATCGACTGCGCTGCGTCTGCCCGTGAAAAGTGCGCCCGAGGTTTTGCACGATTCGTGCCAGCAACAGGGAGCCCGGCGCATCGACTGACGCCGACTTACCATATCGCCCAATCACGTCCACTTTTGGACCCAGCAGGTCAGTTCCATGCGTCACCCGACACCCTACGACGTCATCGTGATCGGCGGCGGCCATGCCGGCACCGAGGCCGCGCTCGCTGCCGCGCGCAGCGGCGCACGCACGCTGCTGCTCAGCCACAACATCGAGACGATCGGCCAGATGAGCTGCAACCCGGCCATCGGCGGCATCGGCAAGGGCCATTTGGTGAAGGAGATCGACGCGCTGGGTGGCGCCATGGCTCGCGCGGCCGACCGCGCCGGCATCCAGTGGCGCACGCTCAATGCCTCCAAGGGCCCGGCCGTGCGTGCCACCCGTTGCCAGGCCGATCGTTCCCTCTATAAAGCTGCGATCCGCCGGATCGTCGAGACCCAGCCCAACCTCGACCTGTTCCAGCAGGCCGTGGACGACCTGATCATCGAGGGCGGCCGGGTCACCGGCGTGATCACCCAGATGGGGCTGAGCTTCCACGCGCCGGCCGTGGTGCTGACCGCCGGCACCTTCCTCGCCGGCAAGATCCACATCGGTCCGGCGCAGTACGCCGGTGGCCGCGCGGGTGATCCGCCGGCCAGCACGCTGGCGCAAAAGCTGCGCGAGCTGCCCGTGGCGGCCGACCGCCTGAAGACCGGCACGCCGCCGCGCATCGACCTGCGCAGCATCGACTTCAGCGAGCTGGAGGAGCAGCCCGGCGACGATCCGGCCCCGGTGTTTTCCTACCTCGGCAGCCGCGATGAACATCCTCGCCAGGTCAGCTGCTGGATCACTCACACCTCCGGGCAGACACACGAGCTGATCCGCGGCGCGCTCGACCGCTCGCCGCTGTACAGCGGCCAGATCGAAGGCGTGGGGCCGCGCTACTGCCCGTCGATCGAGGACAAGGTGGTGCGCTTTGCGGAGAAGGGCTCGCACCAGGTGTTCATCGAGCCGGAAGGGCTGGACACCTTCGAGATCTACCCCAACGGCATCTCCACCTCGCTGCCGTTCGACGTGCAGCTGGCGCTGGTGCGCTCGATCAAGGGCTTCGAGCACGCCCACATCACCCGCCCCGGCTACGCCATCGAGTACGACTACTTCGATCCGCGCGGTCTCCATCCCTGGCTGGAGACCAAGGCGATCGGTGGCCTGTATTTCGCCGGCCAGATCAACGGCACCACCGGCTACGAGGAAGCCGGCGCGCAGGGCCTGATCGCCGGGCTCAATGCCGCGCTCGCGACCCAGGGCAAAGCGCCGTGGTACCCGCGCCGCGACGAGGCCTACATCGGCGTGCTGATCGACGACCTCACCAGCAACGGCACCATCGAGCCGTACCGCATGTTCACCTCGCGCGCCGAATACCGTCTGCACCTGCGCGAGGACAACGCCGACCTGCGCCTCACCGAGACCGGCCACGCGCTGGGCGTGGTGCCCACCGAGCGCTACGACGCACTGCGCAGCAAGCGCGACGCGGTCGAACGCGAGACGCAGCGTCTGGGCGCGCTGTGGGCTGCGCCGAACAACGCGCTGGGCGCGGCGATCGAGCGCCACCTCGGCATCGCGGTGAGCCGCGAAACCAACGCGCTGGACCTGCTGCGCCGGCCGGAGCTGGATTACGCCCGGCTGGCCGCGGTGCCCGAGCTGGGTCCGGCCGTGGCGCACGAGGACGTGGCCGCCCAGGTGGAAGTGCAGACCAAGTACGCCGGCTACCTCGAACGCCAGCGCGAGGAGATCGAGCGCGCGCGCCGCCACGAGCACACCGCGATCCCGGCGAGCTTCGACTACGACAAAGTGCGCGGCCTGTCCGCCGAAGTGCTGCTCAAGCTCAAGCGCGTGCAGCCGGCCACGCTGGGCCAGGCCGCGCGCATCAGCGGCGTCACGCCGGCGGCGATCTCGCTGCTGCTGGTGCATCTCAAGCGCCGCGCCGCCTGATGCCATGGCGCCGTGGGCGTCATGGCATCATGCCGCTTTGCCATCGACGCGCGAGGATCACCCGGCATGGATATCTGGATCGGCCGCAACGGCGAACGACACGGCCCGTACAAGGAAGCGGACGTCCGCCAATGGCTGCGCAGCGGCGAGGCCAGCGGCGACGACCTGGGCTGGCACGACGGCCTGGCCGACTGGCAGCCGCTGTCCGTGCTTTTTCCCGAGGAAGTGCAGCGCCCCGCCGCGGCCACACCGCCGCCGATCGCCGCCGCGCCGCTGCCGCCGACCACCACGGTGGCGCTGGAGAACTACGCGGGATTCTGGAAGCGCCTGCTCGCTTACATCCTCGATGCACTGGTGTTGTACATCCCGAACAAGCTGATCGCCGGCGCCATGGGAGCAGACGCTGCCCAGGCCCGGCTGACCGATGCGGTGCAGGCAGCCGGCACCAACGTCACGGCCGTGCTCGACGCCTACCGTCATTTCCTTTCCGAGGTCAGCACCGCCAACCTGGTCGTGGCCCTGGTGGCCTGGATGTACTTTGCATTCTGCGAGAGCTCGGCCTGGCAGGGCACGCTGGGCAAGCTCGCCCTCGGCATCCGGGTTACCGACCTGCACGGCGCGCGCATCAGCCTCCCGCGCGCGCTCGGCCGTTATCCGGCGAAGTTCCTCAGCGTGTTTACGCTGGGCTTCGGCTTTCTGATGGCCGGCTGGACCAGCCGCAAGCAGGCGCTGCACGACATGGTGGCCAGCACGCTGGTGCTGAACGGCCGCGCGTCTGAATTCCAGCAACACGACGCGAGGAAGGAAGGCAGCGCGCCGGGCCGCTTCGACGCCTGACCAGCCTCCTTACGTACTTCCGACGCCGCGGCCTGCCGCGGCGTTTTCTTTGCTGCCGCATGCATCGGACCGCTCCTGGCCGCTTGCTATGATCGGCGGTCAGTTCTGCTTTCGACGGCGCGCTGCGCCCCAGCCCAGGAAATCACGCTCGACCATGCTCAGCATCGAACAACGCATTGCCCAGGACATCGCCGCGAAGGCCGAACAGGTGCGCGCCGCCGTGGACCTGCTCGACGGCGGCGCCACCGTGCCGTTCATCGCGCGCTACCGCAAGGAAGTCACCGGCGGATTGGATGACACCCAGCTGCGCCTGCTGGAAGAGCGCCTGCGCTACCTGCGCGAACTGGAAGACCGCCGCGCCGCCGTGCTGGCCAGCATCGAGGAACAGGGCAAGCTCACCGACGCACTGAAAGGCGACCTGCTCGCCGCCGACACCAAGGCGCGGCTGGAAGACCTCTACCTGCCCTACAAGCCCAAGCGCCGCACCAAGGCACAGATCGCCCGCGAAGCCGGCCTGGAGCCGCTGGCGCTGGCGCTGCGTGAAGATCCCACGCGCGATCCGGAAAGCTTCGCCGCCGATTTCATCGACGCCGACAAGGGCGTGGCGGACGTGCGCGCCGCGCTCGACGGTGCCCGCGCGATCCTGATGGAGTCCATCGCCGAGGATGCCGCCCTGGTCGGCGAGCTGCGCAACTGGCTGTGGGACAAGGGGCAGATCCGCGCCAAGGTGGTCGCTGGCAAGGAGAACGAGGGCGCCAAGTTCCGCGACTACTTCGACCACGTCGAGCTGATCGGCAAGATCCCCTCGCACCGCCTGCTGGCGCTGATGCGCGCGCGCAACGAAGGCGTGATCGAGCTGGAGCTGTCGCCTGCGCTGGACCCCGAGCAGGGCCATGCCGAGGGCGAGGGCCGCGTGGCCGCGCACGCCAACATCCACGATCGCGGCCGCGCCGCCGACGCGTGGCTGCGCGAGACGGTGCGCCTGACCTGGCGGGTGAAGCTGCATCTGCACCTCACGCTGGATCTGTTCGGCCGCGTGCGCGAAGGCGCCGAGGACGAGGCGATCCGCGTGTTCGGCGACAACCTCAAGGACTTGATGCTGGCTGCTCCGGCCGGCGCCAAGACCGTCATGGGCCTGGACCCGGGTATCCGCACCGGCGTCAAGGTGGCCGTGGTCGACGCCACCGGCAAGCTGCTGGCGACCGACACCATCTACCCGCACGAACCGCGCCGGCAGTGGAACGAGTCGCTGGCCGCCCTCGCCCGCCTGTGCCAGAAGCACGGCGTGGACCTGATCGCGATCGGCAACGGCACCGCCTCGCGCGAGACCGACAAGCTGGCCGGCGAGCTGATCAAGGGCCTGGCCAAGAGCCATCCCGAGCACAAGCTGTCGAAGGTAGTCGTCAGCGAGGCCGGCGCCTCGGTGTACTCGGCCTCCGAGACTGCCGCGAAGGAATTCCCCGACCTGGACGTGAGCCTGCGCGGCGCCGTGTCGATCGCCCGCCGCCTGCAGGACCCGCTGGCCGAGCTGGTGAAGATCGAACCCAAGGCGATCGGCGTGGGCCAGTACCAGCACGACGTCAACCAGGTGAAGCTGGCGCGCGCGCTGGATGCTCGTGTGGAGGACTGCGTGAATGCCGTCGGCGTGGACGTGAACACCGCCTCGGCCGCCCTGCTCTCGCGCGTGGCCGGCCTCAGTCCGTCGGTCGCCGAGAACGTGGTCAAGCACCGCGACGCGAACGGCCCGTTTCCCAACCGCAAGGCGCTGCTGAAGGTGCCGCGGCTGGGCGACAAGGCGTTCGAGCAGTGCGCCGGCTTCCTGCGCGTACCCAACGGCGACAACCCGCTGGACGCCAGCGCGGTGCACCCGGAGGCCTATCCGGTAGTCGAGCGGATCATCGCCCAGTGCGGCCGCGAGGTGCGCAACATCATCGGCGACACCGGCTTCCTTCGCGGCCTCAAGGCCGAGCAGTTCACCGACGAGCAGTTCGGCGTGCCGACCGTGCGCGACATCCTCAAGGAGCTCGAAAAGCCCGGCCGCGATCCGCGCCCGAGCTTCGTGGCGCCGAGCTTCGCCGAGGGCGTGGAGGACGTGAAGGACCTGCGCCCCGGCATGATCCTCGAGGGCCGCGTCACCAACGTCGCCGCGTTCGGTGCCTTCGTCGACATCGGCGTGCACCAGGACGGGCTGGTGCACGTGTCGGCGCTGTCGCACACCTTCGTCAAGGATCCGCGCGATGCGGTGAAGGCCGGCGACATCGTCAAGGTCAAGGTGATGGAGGTCGACCTGCCGCGCCAGCGCATCGGCCTGTCGATGCGGCTGGATGACGAGCCGGGCCAGAGTCGCGCCCGACCAGCCGCCGGCGCCACCGAACCACGCCGCGACAACCGCGGACCGCGGCCCGGCGGCGGCGCGCCCAAGCCCGCCGCACCGCCCGCCAACAGTGCCTTCGCCGACGCGCTACTGCGCGCCAAACAGCGCTGAAACCGCTTCACCGGAGTGGTCTGCCCGCTTGCGATGCAACGCAGCATGCGCTCCGGTATGGAGTGGATTACCGTAACTCGGTCATAACAAGCCACCCAGGCCCAGGAGCTCCAACAACATGCCCCGTACCCGTCTTCTCGCCGGCGCCATCGTCGCCGGCCTGCTGGCCAGCCAGGCTGCCAGCGCCACCGATTTCAGCCAGGTCGTCGTGTTCGGCGACAGCCTGAGCGACGCCGGCAACATCTCGCTCGCCACTGCACCGCAGATCCAGCCGCCGCTGCGCTTCACCACCAACCCGGGCAAGACCGCCGCCGAGCTGGTTGCAGATGGCATCGGCCATCCGATCACCGCCTCGCTGGCCGGTGGCACCGACTTCGCGTGGGGCGGCGCAGGCCTGGTCAACAACGTGGCGGCCGTCCCCACCCTGCCGCAGCAGCTGGGCATGTATCTCACCGCCACCGGCGGGCAGGCCGATCCGAACGCCCTCTACCAGGTGTGGGGCGGCGCGAACGACATCTTTTACCTGACGGGCACCTCGACCGATTCGACCGTGCTGGCCACCGGTACCGCCAATGCAGCGATCACCGAAGTGGGCATGCTCGGCCAGCTCAAGGCCGCCGGCGCCAACTACGTGGTGGTGTACAACCTGCCGGACCTCGGCAAGACGCCATCAGCCGCCGCCCAGGGCGCCGCGGCTTCTGCGGGCGCCACGCAGTTGGCCGTGCTCTACAACAGCACGCTGAGCAGCGGCCTGTCGCAGCTGAGCAGCCAGGGTCTCAACGTGGTGCCGGTGAACACCTACGGGCTGATCAACGAGGTCGTCGCCAACCCCGCCGCGTTCGGCTTCAGCAACGTCACCGACGCCGCCTGCGGCCTGGCGGCCAGCTCGGTGCAGTGCGGCCCCGCGGGCTCGGGCCTGCCGTACACCTACGCGGCCGGCACCGACGAGAGCTACCTGTTTGCCGACGGCGTGCACCCCACCACCGCAGCACATCGCCTGCTCTCGCAGGTGGTGTTGGCTGAGCTGGCCGCGCCTGGACAGATCTCGCTGCTGGGCGAGGCGCCGCTGGCGTCGTCCGCGGCGCAGTACCGGGCGATCCGCAACGAGATGCTCGCCGACAGCCAGGGCAGCGAGACGCGCATGTTCGCCGCCATCGACTACGGCCAGCAGCGCTTCGACGGCACCAGCAGCACGCCCAAGACCAGCAGCGACAACGTCAACCTGACGCTCGGCGCCGACGTGCGCACCAGCGAGCACACCACGGTGGGCGTGTCGCTGGGCATCGGCCAGAGCAAGGCCGACTTCAAGGGCAATGGCGGCGGCTACAAGCTGCAGGACATCTCCGGCCAGCTGTTCGGCGTGTACAGCAACGGCGGCGGCTACGTGGGCGGCTTCGCCAGCTTCGGCCAGTCCAACTTCAAGGACATCGAGCGCCGCATCCAGCTCGGCCCGTCGCTGCGCATCGAGAGCGGCAAGGCCGACGGCTCGCACCTGGGCGGCGGCGTCGAGGGTGGCTGGTGGTTCAACATGGGGCAGTCGCTCAAGACCGGCCCATTCGCCCACGTGGAATGGCAGTCGATCAAGGTCAACGGTTACACCGAGGGTGGCAACGACTCCACCGCGATGTACTTCGGCCGCCAGCAGCGCGATGCGCTGATCAGCTCGCTGGGCTGGCGCCTGATGGGTTCGTGGAAGGTCAACGACCTGCAGATGGCGCCGTTCGTCGAGCTGGCGTGGAACCACGACGGCAAGGCCGATCCGCGCAGCGTGCGCGCCGGCCTCAGCAGCATGGGCGGCAGCTTCGCGCTGTCGGGCTACACGCCGGACAAGACTTGGGGCAGCGCCAACATCGGCCTGTCGGCGCAGCTCACGCCCAGCGTGACCAGCTGGATCGCGGTCAACAGCCGCTTCAGCGACAGCACGCAGAAGGACAACAGCGTGAACCTGGGTTTCAAGGTCGCGTTCTGATCCATCCGCCCCGCGCATGAAAAAGGCCGTCCGCGACGCGGACGGCCTTTTTTGTATCCCGCTTTCGGCGTTCCGGCCCCTGGTACAGGAGCCGGCGCGAATCGCTTACTTGCCGGCGAGCTTCAGGATCGCCTCGGCCTGGCCCTTCAGGCTGGCCGCCTCGTCATCCGACAGGTCGCTGGTCTTGCCGCCGCTCACCACCTGCTTGAGCACCGGCTTGCCGTCCACGTCCCAGCTCACGCGCTCGGTGGCATTCGGCTTGGCGTCCTTGCTGGACTTCTTCTGCTGCACGGCGACCCAGGCCTTGCCGGTCTTGTAGGCGTAGTCGGTCTCGGTGAAGCCCTTGTCGCCGTAATCGACCTGCTCGCGGATGAACTGCACCTGCCCGTCCTTGCGGAAGACCTGCCAGCCGCGCGAGGCATCCTTCTCCAGCTTGGTGCCGGATTTGATCTTCATGCCGCCGATCTGCTTCTTCAGATCCTCGAACGCGGCCAGATCCTTCTCGGCGGGGGTCTGCTGGGCCACCAGCTGGATGCTGACCTGGTTGCTGGCGCCCTTGGTCAGCACCGGCGCCTGCAGCGGCATCTCGTAGGTGCGGTCGCCATCGACCAGATTGGCCTTCACCACGTAGAGATTGTTCGGGTTCACGTCGGCCGGATTGAATTCCAGCTCGAAGCTGACCGGGAACGCACCCACCGGCGAGATCGTCTTGGTTGCCAGCGGCGCCGGCGCTGCGGACGGGGTGGCCGTCGCATCCGCGGTGGTGCCGGCCGAGGCGGCGGAGACGTCCACCAGGCTGATCTCCAGCTTCGCCTGCGGCGACAGCTGGGCCGGTTCGCGCAGGGTGATCTGGCCAGTCACCTTGTTGCCCGCCTGCGGCGCGGCGGTGGCGGCAGCGCCGTCATCGGCCTTGCCCGGCGCCTGCTGGGGTGAAGAAGAGCTGTTGCAGCCGGCCATCGCCAGCGCAGCCACCGAAACCAGCGACCAAATTACCTTGCGCATCGTGGAACCTCATCAAACGATCTTTAACGGGCACGAACCTCGCCTGACGCGACGCGCCACGCAAAGCACCGCGGGGGAAGTGGTCAAGCTTAGCCGATAAAGCATGAAGGGGAAAAGTCAAGCGACTCGATGACCCCGCCCATGCGGCCCCCTCTAACGCAGACAGCATGCGTCGACAGAAACATGGGCCGGCAGACGAAAGATTCGCGACACTTTGACCGAGCTATTTTATAACGTCAGGCAGTGTTCCCTCTCACCGTTGCCGCGGCTGGCGCCCGGATCGCGCACGGCGGTACTTTTCCCCCCAGGCACGCCCATGAATTCTCGTCAGCACCCTGCAATGCCTCACGCCGCACTCGCGCAGGCCGCATCGATCAGTCACCCCGTCACCAGCGACGCGACCGGCCCCGGCAACAGCTTCGCCGACCGCATCCGGCTGCTGATCCAGCGCGTGGGCAGTGCTACCGAGATCGCCCGCATGTGCGGCTTTTCGGAGGGCGTGGTGCGCAGCTGGCGCGACGGCAACAGCGATCCGTCGCGCGCCCGCTGCGTTACGCTGGCCCGCACGCTGGGGATTTCGCTGGTATGGCTGGTGGCCGGTGAAGGCGCCATCCAGCCGGAGCCGCGCAGCGGCCCGGGCGAAGATCAGACCACCAGCGAGGCCCGGGAAAACCGCAGCCGTGGCGGCACCGCCACGACCACCATCGCGGCCCTGGATGAGACATCGGTGGTGCGGGTGGCCGACACCCGGCGGCTGGATGCGGCCCGCGCCATTCTTCGCGCCAACCTGTCGCTGTCCGGTAGTGAGCTCGGGACCGCGGAGCACGAACGGCTGCTCGGCGAGCTTTACGAAATCATGGGGCCGGGCGGCACGCAGATCGACGCTGGAGCCCTGCTTGCGTTCCAGCAGCGACTGGCAATGCGCCTGCGCCGCGACGCGATCGCCTGAGCCGTCGATCCGCGGGGCCGGCGCAAGGGGTGACGCCCCCTGTGCCGGCCCCGCGTTCGTTTACAGCAGGGCGATATCCGCGACCGCGCTGAACTGGTCCTTCAGCCTGGCCAGCAGCGCGAGACGATTGGCGCGCACGGCCGCGTCTGGCGCATTCACCAGCACCGAGTCGAAAAACGCATCCACCGGCGCCTGCAGCTGCGCCAGGCGCTCCAGCACGCGGCCGTAGTCGCGCTCGGTCCAGGCTCGGGCGTTGTCCTGATCCGCGGCCGCCAAGGCGTCGGCCAAGGCATGTTCGGCGGGCAATTCGAAACGCGCGGCATCGATGCCATCGGCCAGCGCGACTGCTCCGGACTCCTCGGCCTGCTTGCGCAGCAGGTTGGCGACGCGCTTGTTCGCCGCGGCGAGGCTGCTGGCCTCCGGACGGCGCGAAAAGTCAGCCACGGCACGGAGGCGGCGGTCGAAGTCCGCAAGGCTGGCGGGCGCCACCGCCAGCACCGCCTCGAACGACTGGCCGTCGAACCCGCGCTCGGCGTAGTAGCCGCGCAGGCGATCGAGCACGAAATCGTGCAGCTCGCGCTGCAGCGCCGTGCGCCGCGCGCCCGCATCGAATGCGCCGGCCTGGCCATCCTTGCCCGGCTTGATGCCCGCCTGCAGCGCCGCCTCGGGCAGCAGCTCCAGCGCCTCGGCAAATGCCGCCTGCAGATCGAGTTCGAGACCCGCCTCCACCAGCGTGCGCGCCAGACCCAGCGCGGCGCGACGCAGCGCGAACGGATCCTTGCTGCCGCTGGGCTTGAGACCCACGGCAAAGATGCCAGCCAGCGTGTCCAGCCGCTCGGCGACCGCGACCACCTGGCCCACCGCGTCGGCGGCGATCGCGTCGCCGGCGAAACGCGGCTGGTAGAAGCTGTCCAATGCGTCGGCGACGGCCGCGGGTTCGCCCTGGCGGCTGGCGTAGTAGCGACCCATCACGCCCTGCAGTTCGGGGAACTCGCCGACCATGCGGGTCAGCAGATCGCACTTGGCCAGGCTGGCGGCGCGGGTGGCCGCGCCGGCGTCCACGCCCACACGGCTGGCAATCACGCGCGACAGCTCGGCCACGCGCACGGTCTTGTCCCACAGGCTGCCCAGCGACTGCTGGTAGGTGACGTTCTTCAGCGCCTCCTGATAGCCCGCCAGCGGCGTCTTCAGATCCTCGTCCCAGAAGAACTTGGCGTCGGCGAAGCGCGGGCGGATCACGCGCTCGTAACCCTTGCGGATCTCGGACGGCTCCTTGGACTCGATATTGGCGATGCCGATGAAATGCTCGGTGAGCCGGCCCTCGGCATCGAACACCGGCACGAACTTCTGGTTCGCTTCCATCGTGGTGACCAGCGCCTCCGGCGGTACCGCCAGGAACTCGCGCTCGAACGTGCAGGCGATGGCGACCGGCCACTCGGTGAGGTTGGCGATCTCGTCCAGCAGCGCGTCGTCCAGGCGCGGCGTGC
The DNA here is from genome assembly GCF_044904665.1 of Dyella ginsengisoli. NCBI lineage: Bacteria > Pseudomonadati > Pseudomonadota > Gammaproteobacteria > Lysobacterales > Rhodanobacteraceae > Dyella > Dyella ginsengisoli. Next base: position 273,925 of record NZ_JADIKM010000006.1, on the reverse strand, counting down.
CGCCGATCTCAGCGGCGACACGGGCGACTTCGTCGCGAATGCGGTCGCGACGCGCGGCCGGGTCCACGATCACCTTGGCGGCGAGCAGCGCGTCTTCCCAGCTGTCGGCGTCCACCACGTGGATCGGCTGCGGGCGCATGAAGCGATGCCCGCGCGACTTGCGGCCGCTGGTCAGACCCATCACCTCGCCGTCGACGATCTCCGAACCGTGCAGCATCACCAGCCAGTGCACCGGGCGCACGAAGCTGTAGTCGTGGTCGGCCCAGCGCATCGGCTTGGGGATCGGCAGCGCCTTGAGTGCCTCGGCGACGATCTCCGGCAACAGCGCGGCCACCGGCTGCCCCGGCTTCACCGAGCGGTAGACGAACCACGCACCCTTGTCGGTTTCCAGCTTTTCCAGCGCATCCACGCTGACCCCGCAGGACTGTGCGAAGCCGACCAGCGCCTTGGCCGGTTGGCCGTCCGCGTCCACGCCGGCGCTCACCGCCGGGCCGCGGCGCTCGATGGTCTGCTCGGGCTGGGCTTTGGCGACGGCCGGAATATGGACGGCCAAACGACGCGGCGTGGCGAAAGTCCGCGCGGCATCGAGGCCGGCGTCGATGCCGCGCCGGGCCAGCCCGTCGCAGATGCCGCGCGCGAACGCGGCGGCCAGTTCGTCCAGCGCCTTGGGCGGCAGCTCTTCCGTGCCCAGCTCGATCAACAACGACTTGGCGGCGCTCATGCAGCCTGCTCCTGGTGCTTCTTCAGGCCCGGAAAACCGAGCTTCTCACGCTGGCCCACATAGGTTTCCGCCACGGCGCGGGCCAGCGTGCGCACGCGCAGGATGTAGCGCTGGCGTTCGGTGACGCTGATCGCGCGACGCGCATCGAGCAGGTTGAAGGTGTGGCTGGCCTTCATCACCTGCTCATAGGCCGGCAACGGCAGGTTGGCGGCGATCAATTGGTTGGCGGTGGCCTCGCACACGTCGAACCAGCGCAAGAGCTCGGGCACGTTGGCGTGCTCGAAGTTGTAAGTGCTCTGCTCGACCTCGTTCTGATGGAACACGTCGCCGTAGGTGACGACTCCACGTGGACCGTCAGTCCAGATCAAGTCATAAACGTTATCTACATTCTGCAGGTACATCGCCAGGCGCTCGAGGCCGTAGGTGATCTCGCCGGTCACCGGGCGACATTCCAGGCCGCCAGCCTGCTGGAAGTAGGTGAACTGGGTCACCTCCATGCCGTTGAGCCACACCTCCCAGCCCAGGCCCCAGGCACCGAGCGTGGGCGATTCCCAGTTGTCCTCAACGAAACGCAGGTCGTGCACCAGCGGATCGAGCCCCAGCTCCTTCAGCGAGCCGATGTACAACTCCAGGATGTTCTCCGGGTTCGGCTTCATCACCACCTGGTACTGGTAGTAGTGCTGCAGGCGGTTGGGGTTCTCGCCGTAGCGACCGTCGGTGGGACGACGCGAGGGCTGCACGTAGGCGGCCGACCACGGCTCCGGCCCGAGCGAACGCAGGAAGGTGGCGGGGTGGAACGTGCCGGCGCCGACCTCGGTGTCGAGCGGCTGCAGCAGCACGCAGCCCTGCGCCGCCCAATAGCGGTTGAGCGTCTGGATGACGTCCTGGAAGGTACGCGCGGACATGGCTTTCCGTGACCTGGGATAAAGCGCGTTAGTATAGCCGCGACCGCATGGCAGCTCGCTTTTCACGCCGTGCCGAACGTCCGGAGCACCCCGCCCATGGCAGCATCCCCGCACAGCGCACCACTGCTCGGCCGTCGCGGCCGGCTGGAACTGGACGAGACGCTGGCGGCACTGGTGGTGAATGGTTACCTGCTGGCGGAGGACGCCCGCCAGGTGCGCATGGGCAGCCGCGCCGGACGCAGCACGGTTGAGCTGCATCCGCTGGTAGTGATCGCCAACGCCAAGCTGCCGAACCAGCGCGAACCGGGCCGCCCGCTGGGGCTGGAAACGCTGACCGAATGGCTGGCTGCACAGGCCGGGCTGCCATACCTCAAGATCGATCCGATGAAGATCAACGTGGCCTCGGTGACCCAGACGGTCAGCCTGGCCTACGCGCAGCGCCACCGCATCCTGCCGGTGGCGGCAAGCCCCGGCGAGATCACCTTTGCCACCTGCGAGCCGTTCGACAACGGCTGGGCCGGCGACCTCGCGCAGATGCTCAGGCGGGACGTGCAGCGCGTGGTGTCGAGCCCGCTGGACATCAACCGCTACCTGCAGGAGTTCTACGGTGTCCAGCGCTCGATCCAGCTGGCACAGGATGCGAAGGCGGCCGGCTACGACAGCTCGGCGATCCTCAACTTCGAACAGCTGGTGGAGCTGGGCAAGGCGGGCGAGGTCGGCGCCGATGATCGCCACGTCGTGCACATCGTGGACTGGCTGCTGCAGTACGCGTTCGAACAGCGCGCCTCGGACATCCATCTCGAACCGCGCCGCGAGGCCGGTCACATGCGCTTTCGCATCGATGGCGTGATGCACAAGGTTTTCGAGCTGCCGCCGCCGGTGATGACTGCGGTGACCTCGCGCATCAAGATCCTGGCGCGCATGGACGTGTCGGAGAAGCGCCGCCCGCAGGACGGGCGCATCAAGACGCGCTCCAGTTCACTGCGCGAGGTGGAACTGCGCATCTCCACCATGCCCACCGCTTTCGGCGAGAAGGTGGTGATGCGCATCTTCGATCCGGATATCGTGTCCAAGAGCTTCGAGCAATTGGGCTTCTCGCCGATGGAGGACCGCATCTGGCGCGCCATGGTGGAGCGGCCGCACGGCATCGTGCTGGTTACCGGCCCCACCGGCTCGGGCAAGACCACCACGCTGTATTCGACGCTGAAGCATCTGGCCACGCCCGAGCTCAACGTCTGCACGGTCGAGGACCCGATCGAGATGGTCAGCGGCGAGTTCAACCAGATGCAGGTACAGGCGTCGATCGACCTCGATTTCGCCGCCGGCGTGCGCACCCTGCTGCGGCAGGACCCGGACATCATCATGGTCGGCGAGATCCGCGACCTGGAAACGGCGCAGATGGCGGTGCAGGCCTCGCTGACCGGCCACCTGGTGCTGTCGACCCTGCACACCAACGACGCGCCCAGCGCGATCACCCGCCTGCTCGATCTGGGCGTGCCGCACTATCTCATCCAATCCACGCTGACCGGCGTGGTGGCGCAGCGACTCGTGCGCACGCTTTGCGCGCACTGCAAGGCGCGGGAGGCGCAGGATCCGGACGAATGGGAGGCGCTGACCCACGGCTGGTCGATGCCGTTGCCGGCGACGGTCTATCGTCCGGTCGGCTGCCTGGAGTGCCGCAACACCGGATTCATGGGACGCACCGGTATCTACGAGATGTTGCAACTTACTCGTCCGCTGCGGGCGCGGATCTCCAGCCAGCTCGATCTGGCGGGACTCTCGGCGGCGGCACTGAAAGAAGGCATGCGGCCGCTGCGCATCTCCGCGGCCGATCAGGTGACGCAAGGGCTGACCACGGTGAAGGAAGTGCTCACTGTGATTCCGCCGATCGATCACGACGTCGATCACTCCCTCTGACCCCGTAAGCTCCCCCGCTAAGCAGACATCTCGAAAGTAGAACTTTCTGGCATCGTTCCCGAGCCAGGAGGTTCCATGAAGAAGTCGAAGTTCACCGAGACGCAGATCGTCTCGATCCTCAAGCAAGCCGACGCCGGGGTGCCCATCAAGGACATCTGTCGCCAGGCCGGCATCAGCGTGCCGACCTACTACCAGTGGAAGAGCAAGTACGGCGGTATGGAGGCCTCCGACCTCAAGCGCGTCAAGGAGCTTGAGGCCGAGAATGCCCGGCTGAAGCGGATGTATGCCGAGCTGGCGCTGGACAACGCCGCGATGAAGGACCTGATCGCAAAAAAACTGTAGGACCGGCGAGCAAGCGCGAGGCAGTGCGGTACCNCGAAAGTAGAACTTTCTGGCATCGTTCCCTAGCCAGGAGGTTCCATGAAGAAGTCGAAGTTCACCGAGACGCAGATCGTCTCGATCCTCAAGCAAGCCGACGCCGGGGTGCCCATCAAGGACATCTGTCGCCAGGCCGGCATCAGCGTGCCGACCTATTACCAGTGGAAGAGCAAGTACGGCGGCATGGAGGCCTCCGACCTCAAGCGCGTGAAGGAACTTGAGGCCGAGAATGCCCGGCTGAAGCGGATGTACGCCGAGCTGGCGCTAGACAACGCCGCGATGAAGGACCTAATCGCAAAAAAACTGTAGGGCCGGCGAGCAAGCGCGAGGCGGTGCGGTACCTGGTCGAGGTGCACGCGCGGCCGCTACGCCGGTCCTGCGAGTGCGTCGGACTGTCGCGTGCCGCGTACTACCGCCCGCCGCTGGATTGGACGGTACGCGATGCCGAGCTCATCGCTGCGTTGGCTCACCTGGTCGAGGATCGGCCGAGCCGCGGCTTCTGGAAGTGCTGTGCCCAGCTGCGCAAGGCGCGGCCGGACTGGAACCCCAAACGGATCTACCGGGTGTACAAGGCCATGAAGCTCAACCTCCGGCGGGCCGCCCGGCGCCGCTTGCCCAAGCGTGAACGCGTGGCGCTGTACGTACCACGGCTGCCCGATACGGTGTGGTCGATTGATTTCATGAGCGACGCACTCGCCTGCGGCCGCCGGTTTCGCACGTTCAACGTGGTCGACGACTTCAACCGCGAAGCGCTGCACATTGAGGTCGACACCTCGATCACTTCGACGCGATTGGTGCGCATCTTCGACCAGATCAAACGCGACCACGGGTTGCCGCAAGTGCTGCGCTCGGACAACGGGCCGGAGTTCCTGGGCGAGGCATTTACTCAGTGGGCCAAGGCCAGCGGCGTGGCCATCCAGTACATCCAGCCCGGCAAGCCCAACCAGAACGCCTACATCGAACGCTTCAACCGGACCTTCCGTGAGGAGGTCCTCGACCAGCACTTGTTCGCCCGCCTGGAGGATGTGCGTGAAGCAGCCTACTGGTGGATGCTCGACTACAACGAGCAACGCCCCCACGAATCACTCGGCGACCTGACGCCTGCCGAGTACCGTCAACAAGCCGCCAGCGGTTCTACTTTTGAAGTGTCTGCTTGACGGGGGAGCTTACGCGAGCGCAAAGCCGGACAGCGGCACACGCCCCTGGAGGGGCGCCTTCGGGTCGGAAGTCGACCCTTTTAAAGGTATTTGGGCGAGCCTGACGGCAGCAGACTGCTCGGGCTTCACCCGCCCTGACAGGGTGCTCAGCATTCTGCGTGAATTGTTTTTTTCCCTACCAATGAAGCAGCGGCCGTGCTAAACAGCCCTGCCGCGTCACTTCGAGGGGTTGTATTCCGAGGATGCCCAGATCAGCGTATCAAGTTCGGCCAAATTCTTGGCCGGATAGGCCGGATTAGCCCGCAACGCGAGGCGAAGCTTCCTGGCCAAGTCGATGTACATGCCACCTTCGCTGGACCCACGTGGCGCAGTGAACAGATTCTTTGCCAAAAATACGCGCACCGGCTTATTGAGTACAGGGTACTCCTCGGGGAATTGGAGGCACAGCATTTCCGACAGGAATGCCTTGCGTGCCTGGTTGCCTCGGGTATCGAGTCGATCGAGTTCGACCCTCACGACGTCATCACGATCACGCTTGGGGGTATTCACGATGGCAACGAACGATCTAGCCAGTTCCTGAAAGTTGGCCCGCTTGCCGAGCCGCTCCCAGCCTCTGCCTTGCAAACGGTTCCCAAGCTTCCAGCTCCAATGCTCAGGAAGCTCCCCGAAAAATTGCTTGCTAGTGATCTTTTTGTCGGCCGCGCGCTGAAACAGCCGCATTAGTCCGGTGCGTCGTCGCGCGTACGCCGCCAGATTATTTCTGCGATCGCGCAATAGCTTGGCGGCCTGTGCCGGTAGTGGCAACTTGAAGGCCGTGACGGCGGCCCCGTGATGGCGCGCGGGCCCCCGCTTGCCATTGCCGTGACCTGGTTTACGCGCAGCCTCAACATACTGGTCGAGCCAGTCCTCAGAGACGGGCACCGAACGCGCCTCGATCCACTCGATCCAGACTTTCGCCTCCTCGAACTGGTTCTCCGACACCTCAAGTACCACGTTGGCCTCCACGTTACTGTCGAACGCAGCCCGGCTCAGATTGGACGAACCGATCAGCATTAAGGTCTGCCCCGCGGAAGTCCGCCAAATGATCGCCTTGGGGTGAAAGCCTATAATCTCGTCGGCGACCATGAAATCCGACTTCCTCCCAGCTGGGAGCCATTTCAAGACCTTTCGGCAGGCCTCTTTGCGGGTGATGCCAAAGTCCTTTCCGATGATGAAGCGAAATCGTTTGCAGCTAGGCGCCAATTTGATCGCGACATCCCACTCCGTCAGGTAGGCCGACACGACGTAAAGTTCGACTGCGTCCGCAAATGCTGCTCGATAGTGACGGCCAAGCGTGCTGCGCCGCTCATCGGTGTGCAAAACGATCTCCAAGCACTCCCCCTTTGTTGAAGTGAGACGAGCCCGCGCGAACAGCGGGTCGCTTGAAGTTACGGCGTGAGTCGGACATCAAACAGACATCAGCAACCTGATTGGGAGGGCTGGCACCCTCGCCTACGCCAGGCAGTTAAGCGACGCCGGACTCTAAACCGTCCCGCTGCTCAAAGCGAGTGGACGTCGGCTGGGTGCTTGAGGCAGTGGCGGTGCGATGCCCCAGCCCCTGCGGCTAATTTATGGTTTAGTGAGGCGGCGAATTTATGCTTTAACGCACACAGACTCAGGCATCGGCTAACCCCGGGAAGGCCTGAGTATCAGGCGTTGCCTCAGAGCACCGCCGGATCTCCGGGGGCCTCTCGTTTTTGACGTTCGCTCGCGCTCCGTACCGCCACTCGTGGGATACGTCATGAGCGCGCGCGGGCGTGACGGCCAGCGGAAACTTTGGCGCCGTGCCCGATCGCCGAGCGTGAGCCCGAATGACAGTCAGGCACCTCACGCCCCGTCAAATCGAGCGTGGCGTCAAAGCCGATGCGGCAATCCGACCGAGCAAGAGCTCCGATATAGCCGGCGTCGCCTCGGTGCACGTCGCTGGACTGATAACGATCCGCTCGACTTGCCCCTGCACTTTTCCTTTGCTAATTTCCGCCGGTCGAAAATGGTGGACCGGTTTGGTGAGCCCCGGTCATCCCGCCGCGCAATGCGACGGGACATGATCCAGCCCTGGTGGGCCGCGGACCGCGACGAAGGCGGACGTGTGCCGTTCTCTCGTTGGGTCGCGCTGGAAAAGTAGTCGACGCTCCAGCCGCAACAAGAATCTGTGCCACGTCCTTCGCCGTGCCTGCGGCATCGTCATTGAAGGACTCACCACCATGCAACGCACATCCGTTCTCGTTATCGGGGGCAGCCTCGTCGGCTTGTCCGCCTCGCTTTTTCTTGCCTGGCGGGGCATCGACCTTGTCCTGGTCGACAAGCATCACGGCAGCTCGGCGCATCCGCGCGCGATGGGCTTTACCGAAACCACCCTCGAGCACTTCCGCGCCGTCGGCATCGCCGATCGCATCCCGGCCGAGCCGGCCAATGCGCGGCTTCGCCGCGCCAAGGTAACCAGCCTCTGCGGCGAGTGGATCGAGGAGACCGACTGGACGCCGGGCAAGCCCACGCAACGCAGCGCCGAGGTGTCGCCCTGCACGGGCGCGGCCATCGCGCAGGACAAGCTGGAGCCGATCCTGCGCGAGGCCGCGCTCGAGCTCGGCGCGGACATGCGGCTGGGCGTGGAGATGGTGTCCTTCCGCCAGGACGAATCGGGCGTGGTGGCGCGGCTGCGCCCGCGCGACGGCCAGCCCGAGTACGAAATCGTGGCCGATTACATGATCGCGGCCGACGGTGCGGGCAGTGCGACTCGCGCCACGCTGGGCATTGCCTGCAGCGGCGTGGGTTATCTGCGCACGCTGCGCAGCGTGCTGTTCCGCTGCCCCGCGGCCGATGCCTGGCTCGACCAGGGCATCCGCCAGTTCGCGATCGAGCAGCCGGATTTCCGTGCGTTCCTTACCACCTACGGCGACGGCCGCTGGGTGCTGATGTTCGAGGACGACCGCGAGCGCAGCGCGCAGGAACTCGAAGACGCGGTCACGCGCGCGCTGGGGCGAGACCTGCCGTTCGAGATCATCACCACGGGCCGCTGGGAGATGGCCGGCCGCATCGCGGACAGCTACGCCAGCGGGCGCGTGTTCCTCGCCGGCGACGCGGCGCACCAGTTGCCGCCCACGCGCGGCGGATTCGGCGCCAACACGGGCATCGACGATGCGTGGAATCTCGCCTGGAAGCTCGAGCGCGTGCTGACCGGGACTTCCTCACCGGCGCTGCTCGCCACCTATGACGAGGAGCGGCGGCCGATCGGCTGGCTGCGCCATCAGCAAACGTTCTCGCGGCCCGACTACGCCAGCTGGACCGGCGACCGCTTCATCCCGGAGCCGCTGTTCGACAACGATGCGATGGAGTTCGGACAGTTGGTGCGCTCGTCCGCGGTGATCAGCGCCACGGACGAGCTTCCCGCCGCGGCGTCACCTGTGCAGTGGGCCGGCCAGCCCGGTACGCGCGCGCCGCACGTCGCAATCCAACGCCGCGGCCAGGCCATGTCGACGCTCGATCTGTTCGGGCGCGGCTATGTGCTGCTGACGGCTGATCCGGCATGGCGCTCGGTAGCGGATGCGCTGCCAATCGAGCTGGTGATGGTCGGCGAAGACGTAACGTTCCCCGATGCCGAATCCTTCCCGAAGCATTTCGGTGTGGGACCGGCCGGGGCTTCCCTGGTCCGTCCCGACGGCATCGTGGCCTGGCGGGCCAGCGATGTGGCCGATGTCGCCGCGCTGCCGGACGCCTTCGCTCGGGTGGCCTGCGCGACGCGTCGCGATTCGGCGCAGGGAGTCGGCCGATGACCGGCGATCGGTGGGATCAGATCGAAGCGCGGCTGCGCCAGCTGGAAGACCGGGCGGCCATCGCCGAACTCACCGCGCGCTACGCCATCGCCGCCAATCAGGGCTGGGCGGGGGAAACCTTCGATCTTGCCGCGCTGCCCGAGGTCTTCGCGCCGGACGCGGTGTGGCACAGCCAGGCCATGGGCGTGCGCGTCGAGGGGCTGGACGCGATCGTCACGGCGGCCGATCACGCGACGCGCGCCACCGACTTCGCGATGCACAGCTACACCAATCCAGCGATCCGCATCGACGGCGACGCGGCCACGGCGCGGTGGCTTCTGTATATCGCCAGCCGACGCCATCGCGGTCCGGCGAACCTTGTCTTCATGGAGGACATCGTCGGCTACGTTCGCCTCGCGGCGGGCTGGCGCATCCAGTCCGTGGAACGTCGGTTCGGCATGGAGCTGGTGGAGGGCGCGTCGTCGCATCGAGACGGGTGAGGGCTTGCGCCTTGCCGAGCCGCGGCGCGGCAAGGCGCACTGTGTCGACGCTGTTGCCGCAGGCCGGATGAAAGCGACGCCAGGCCGCGAACATGGCGCACGATCGGAGTCGGATGCATCGAATGCTCCCCGCGTTTGATTCCTCCGGCCGAGCGCCCGTGGATGTTGCCGATCAGGAAACGATCGACCACGCCACGCTGCCGCCGGCACGCATCGGCACGCAGACGGTATCGCCCAGTGGCACGGTGTCGGGCACGGTCCAGGCGCGGCGTTCCAGCACGAGACGCTCGGTGTTGCGCGGCAGGCGGTAGAAGTCGGGGCCGTGGAAGCTGGCGAAGCCCTCCAGCCGGTCGAGCCGGCCGGCTTCTTCGAACGCCTCCGCATACAGCTCGATCGCGGCGTGCGCGGTGAAGATGCCGGCGCAGCCGCAGTCGGCCAGCTTGGCCTCGCGCGGGTGCGGCGCGCTGTCGGTGCCGAGGAAGAAGCGCGGGTCGCTGCTGGTGGCTGCCCCCAGCAGCGCCTGGCGATGCTGCTCTCGCTTGAGCACGGGCGCGCAGTAGTGGTGCGGGCGCACGCCGCCGTCGAACAGCGCGTTACGGTTGAGCAGCAGGTGGTGGACGGTGATCGTGGCGGCCACGTGGCTGCCTTGCGCCTGCACGAACTGCACGGCGTCGGCGGTGGTGATGTGCTCGAACACCACGCGCAGCTTGGGGAAGCGCGCGCGCAGCGGCACCATGTGCTGGTCGATGAAGGTCTTCTCGCGATCGAACACATCCACCGCCGGGTCGGTCACCTCGCCGTGCACCAGCAGCGGCAGGTCGGCCTGTTCCATCGCCTCCAGCACCGGGTAGACGGTGGAGAGATCGGACACGCCGGCGGCGGAATTGGTGGTGGCGCCCTGCGGATAGAACTTCACGCCGAACACCTGGCCGCTGGCCTTGGCCGCGAAGATTTCCTCCGGCGTGGTCTGCCGCGTGAGGTACAGCGTCATCAGCGGCTCGAACGACATGCCAGCGGGCACCGCGGCGAGGATGCGCTCGCGGTAGGCCAGCGCCTGCGCCACGGTGGTCACCGGCGGCTTCAGGTTGGGCATCACGATGGCGCGGGCGAAGCGTCGCGCGGTGTGCCCGACCACCGAGGCCAGCGCCTCGCCGTCGCGCAGGTGCAGGTGCCAGTCGTCGGGGCGGACGATGTCCAGTCGGTCCGTGCTCATGGGCCGTTCCTCGTTGGATGGGAAATCAAAGACGCATAGTGTCCCGCGTCCGGCGGAAAAAGTCCGGTGGGTGCGTCAGGGGTTGCAGGCGTCGCAGTGCGCCGGTTCGGCCGGACCGTCGTCGCGCGGCCGCCGTTCGAGGTGGCCGCAGCCGGCGCAGCGCCGCTCGTCGGCCAGCATCTGCCGGGTCGGCGCGCTGCACCAGCCGCAGGGTCGGCCGGGCAGGCGGGCGGTGATCACGAAGCCTGGTCGCGCGCAGGCCGGGCAGCGGCTGCGCCAGGCGCGCAGCAGGTCCACCGTGGCGCGGCGGATGCAGCGCATGCGCCGCGGGTTGCGGTGGGCGCGCATGTCGGTTTCCAGCGAGGCCGCCCCGCAGGCATCCAGCGCGCGGCGCACCGCGGCGATGAGCGTGTCGCGGTCAGACGCGTTCTTGGCCAGCGCCACGGCGGGCGAGGGCTGACCGTGCTCCACGCCCATCACGATCACGCCCTGGCGCGGAAAGCCCACCCGCGCGGCGAAGGCCAAAGCGGCATCCACGTCGGCCACCTGCGCATGCACGAAATGCGACGCCGGCGCCGCGTGGCGGCCGACCAGCTCCAGCCCGCTCGCGCGATCGATCAGCACCACCTGTTCGCTGCCCCAGGCCAGGAACGGCACGACCGGATGCGGCCCGAAACTGCCCTCGCTGGCCAACCCGAGCCGCGCCTCGGGCACACGCTCGAAGCCGGCATGGATCTTTGCTCGCGCCGTGTCCAGCGCGGTGCCCACGCGCGCCACGTCGCGGCTGAAGGTGCCGAAGCGGTCGGTGTCGAAATCGTCCGGCACCACCACGCGCACGCCGAGAAAACGCTCCAGCAGCGTCGCGATGGCTCGCTCCTTGCCGTGCATGGTGGCCAGCACGGCGGTCTCGCCGCGCAGCGAGGGCTCCGTGTCGGCCATCAGAAGTAGCCTTCGAGCTTCTGCTGTTCGAGGCTGCCGGCGCCCTCGCGGTCGGCCAGCCGGCCCTGCCGCTCCGAGCCGCTGGCGCGCGCGGTTTCGGCGATCACCGCGCGCAGGTCGCGCGCGTCCGAGGCGATCGCCCCGGTCACCGGCCAGCAGCCCAGGGTGCGGAATCGCACCGATTGCCGGGTGACGGTCTCGCCCGGCGCGAGGCGCATCCGCGCCGGGTCGTCCACCACCAGCAGGCCGCCGTCGCGCTCGACCACCGGACGCGCGGCGGCGAAGTACAGCGGCGCCAGCGCCAGCTCGCGGCGCAGCGCGTAGCACCAGATGTCCAGCTCGGTCCAGTTGGACAGCGGGTAGGCGCGCAGCGACTGCCCTGGCGCCAGCCGCGTGTTGTAGAGGTTCCACAGCTCCGGCCGCTGCTGCCGCGGGTTCCAGGCGTGGGTGGCGTTGCGCACCGAGAACACCCGCTCCTTGGCGCGGGTGCGCTCCTCGTCGCGGCGCGCGCCGCTGAACACCACGTCGTGCCGGCCGCGCTCCAGCGCCTGCTTCAGCGCGTCGGTGCGCATGGTGTTGGTGTACGCCTCGCCGTGGTCGAACGGGTTGATGCCGGCGGCGCGTCCGGCCTCGTTGGCGTAGACGTGCAGCTCGAAGCGATGCGCCCGCGCGAACGCGTCGCGGAATGCCAGCAGCTCGCGGAATTCCCAGGTGGAATCGACGTGCAGCAGCGGCAGCGGCGGCGGGGCGGGATGGAACGCGCGCACCGCGAGGTGGGCCAGCACGGTGGAATCCTTGCCGCCGGAAAACAGCAGCACCGGCCGCTGCGCCTGCGCCACGCCCTCGCGCAGGATGTGGATCGCTTCGTTTTCCAGCGCGTCGAGGTGGCCGCCCAGCCGGCGGCCGCCCGCGGCGTTCATGCAAAGCGTTCCCAGCGGCCGTCGCTGCAGCGGCGCTGCAGGCTGCCGTTGCCGCCGGGGGGCAGCGCGAACAGATGCAGCCAGCCGTGCTCGACCAGCTCGCGCACGCCGGCCTGCCTGGCGAGCACGCGGTCGATTGCTTCGGTGGGCGCGGCCAGCACCGCGGTGAGCCGGCGCGGCTCGTGCACCAGCGATGTGCCGTCGGAGACCGACTGCCAGGGCAGGCCGCTGCGCAGGTGGCCGCCGGCACCTTCCATCACGCCGACGCCGGCAACCACGTTGTGCAGGGTCTTGTTGCCGCTGCCGAAGGCGTCGTTGTCCACGCTGGAGGCGTAGTACTGCAGGTTGATCCAGCTGGCGACCACCATCGGCGCGCTCATGATCTGCTCCAGCACGCGGCCCTCGGGGTCCTGCTCCCACGCGTAGTTGTGCAGGAATGCGCGGCCGCCGAGGTCGAGCGTGCGGGTGGCCTCGCGCGGTGCTGCGATGAACGCGGCGCAGCCGGCCAGGCCCCATTCCGGCCGCGTCTGGCTCCAGTCCTGGCTGCGCGCGAGCAGGGCGCGCAGGCCCTCGGGCGAGGCGTCCAGGCCCAGTCGCGCGGCGCGCTCGGCGCGGGTGATGGCGCCGGCTTCGGCCAGCGCCTGCTCGAGTCGGGCGAGGTCGTCGGCGTGGCTGGCCGGCACGGCGTCGCGGTCGTACAGGGTGAGTGCGTCGGTGGTGGTGTCGTGCAGGCCGGCCACGAACACGGTGTCGGCGGGAATCGCGATGCCGCGCGCGGCGAGGCCTCCGCGCACTGCCACGTCGTTGAGCACGCGTGCGGCCAGTCGCGCATTGGCGTCGCCGCTGTGGCCGCCGCAGGCGCCGCAGTCCAGGCCGCTGGCGTAGGGGTTGTTGGTGCTGCTGGCGCCGTGGCCGGCGAGCAGCACCAGCCGCGCGAAGCGATCGGTGAGCGACATGCCGCGCAGCAAGTTGGTGGCCAGCTCCAGCCGCACGTCCGGCGGTGGCAGCGCAGTCTCCATGTTGTCGCGGGTGCGGCCGTGCGGCGCGTGTTTCACCAGCCCGAAGCCGTCCAGCAGCAGGCGCGCGGCGTACACCAGGCCGACGCTCTCGACGAAGGCGAACGAGGCCACCGCCGCGCGCTTGAACGCCTGCCAGCCGGCACCGCGCAGGTTGCGCGCGCGCAGTCGATCGAGCCGCGACGCGCACTCGTCTGCGCCAGCGTGCTTGGGATGCTCGTGCATGGTCAGCGGCGGGGCCAGCAGCGCCGGGCACTGCGCGCGGCCGGTGTCGTGGCCAAACGGCACGAACTGGATCGGCATGCCGAAGAAGCCGGCGAAGCCCAGCGTCTGCGCGCCGGGCAGGACGGCTTCCAGCGCGCGGCGGAACACTTCCGAGCGCACGTCGATGCAGAACGCGGCCTGCACCGGCGCACGCGTCGCGGCGTCGGCGGCCGGCGTCGCGCTCGCGGCGAGCTGGGCGGCGAACGCGCGCTGCCAGGCGGTTTCGTAGGCGCGCTGGGCGATCTCGTCGATCACGAAGGCGCGCAACCGGCGCGGATCGCGGCCGTGTTCCACCAGCCGTTCGCGCGCGCCGGTCCAGGCCAGCGCGAGGCGACCATCGGCGCCGCCACGGCGCAGCGCGATCAGCTCCCACGCCAGCCGCACGGCCAGCAGTTCGGCCAGCTCGCCGCCCGGGCCACCCTGCAGTTCGTCCTGCCAGTCGCGATAGCGCGCGTGGCCGGCCCAGCCGCCGAGCGTGGCCAGCAGGCGGGCGAAGTAGCGCGGCAGCGCGTCGGCCGGCAGCGCGAGCGCGTCGACCGCCTCCGCGATCAGGGCCTCGGCCTGTGCGGGCAGTGCGCGCACCGCGGCGCGGAAGCCGCGCCAGCCGGCAAGTTCCGGGCGGCGATCGAGCAGTGCCTGTTCGCGCCACGCGGCATAGGCACCGAGCGCGCGCCACGGCGACGCCCACATTGCCTGGCCCTGGTCGTAGTGGGCTGCCGCCCACTGCGCGAGCTGCGCGTCGGCGAGGGCTTCGTCGTCGTGACCGCGGAGGGTGGCGCTCAGCGCCAGCACGGTGGGCAGCGCGTTGCCGCGGGGATCGTGCGGCTCGATCAGGCATTGCTTGAACTCGGCCACGCTGGCCGGGCGCAGCGGGCCGGGCGTGGTGTGTCGAAGCGCGTCGGCGAGATCGGCGTGGGTGACTTCGCCGCGGGCGATCGCCTCGGCGTAAAAGCGGCGCGTCGGCGTGATGCGCGCCCCCTCGCTGGCGGCCACCTGCTGTGCCGCTTCCGCGAACGGCAGATGGGTGAGGCCGAGGAACGGGTTCACCGCCACGAAGTGGGCGAGTGGCCACAGCGGGGCCACCTGGCGACAGGCCTGGGCGACGGCGGCCTGGATCGTTTGCCGGCTCGGTGCCGCGGTGTCGGGAGTCGCATCGTGGTCGGCGGGACGAAGGATCGCGTTCATCGGGTGGCCTCCGCGCTCGGCGCGTTTCGGGGCGTGGGGGAGTGGTCGAACGGTCGCCACAGCAGCGCGTCCACGTACAGCCCATGGCTCAGGTGCACGTAGGCCGCGCGCCAGCGAGGGCGCGCCTGCAGGCGCTCGGGCCACAGCTGCATCAGCGCGATGGCAGCAAAGGCGATCAGCGTGGGTACGAGAATCGCCCAGGTGACCCAGTTCGCTACCGGTGCGCCGGGCACGGTGCCCGCCAGCGCGGCGCCGGTGACCGCGTGCAGCGCGGCATAGGCGAGCATGGCGACGGTGGCCAGCATCAGCCCCCGCGCGAGATTGGCGGCGGGCTGCTTCGCCGGCGTGGCGCGCGCCAGCAGCATGCCGACGCCGATCGCCACCAGCAGGCCGAGCGCGCGGATCGCGGCCGGTTCCGCGTCGATGCGGTCCAGCAGCGGGCGCAGTGCGAGGTACAGCACGATCGCCAGCACCGGGCCGAGCGCACGCGCGGGACCGCCCGCGGCCGGCGCGGCGGCGCGACGACGGGCCACCGCGTCCACCGCGGTGCCGGAGGCGAGAAAGCCGTGTGCCTTGTAGAACGAGTGCGCCAGCAGGTGCAGCAGCGCCAGCGGGAAGGCGCCCAGGCCGCATTCGAGCAGCATCAGGCCCATCTGGGCGATGGTCGACCAGGCCAGCGCGGCCTTGATGCTGGTCTGCGTCAGCATCACCAGCGAGCCGTAGACCGCGGTGATCGCGCCGATCGCGGCCAGCAGGTGCATCGCCGCCGGCACCGCCACCAGCACCTCGGCGAAGCGGATCGCCAGGAAGCCGCCGCCGTTGATGATGCCGGCGTGCAGCAGCGCCGACACCGGCGTGGGCGTGTCGATGATGTCCGGCAGCCAGCCGTGGGCGGGAAACTGCGCGGACTTCAGCGCAGCGGCCAGCACCAGCAGCACCGCCGCGGCGGATACCGCCGGCCCGGCGTGCGGCAGGGCGTGCACCTGGGCCAGCACGGTGACGAGGTCCGCGCTGCGGCAGGTCCAGCCCAGCAGGGCGAACGCGCCAAGCAGGCAGACGTCGCCGGTACGAGCGACGATGAACTTGCGCCGGGCCGCCCGCACCGCCGCCGCACGCTCGGGATAGAACAGCAGCAGCCGGTGCAGCGCGAGGCTGGTGGCGATCCACGCGGCGGCCAGCAGCGCGAGGTTGCCGGACAGCACCAGGGTCATCACTGCAGCCAGGGTCAGGCAGAGCTCGCCCAGGAACATGCCGCGTCGCGGGTCCCCGTCGAGGTAGTTGCGGCTGTAGCGCAGCACGATGACGCCGATGAACGACACCAGCAGGAACAGGCTGGCGCTCAGCGCATCCAGTCGCACCGAGAGGTCGATCCCGTGCCGCCCGACCAGCGCGGCGGACAGCGGACCGCGCGTCAGCGCGAGTGCGAATGCGCCGAGCGCCAACAGCAGCGACAGCGCGCTGGCCGCGCGGATGGCTGGCCATGACGCGCGGCCGTGGCCGGCGGCGTCGCGCATCGCCAGCAGTGCGGCAACGACGAAGGTGGCGGGTGCGAGCAGGACAAGCAGGGCAGGCATGGCGGTTCCACGGCTTCGGGGCGGCGGAACCTTAACGGAGCACGTTCATTCCATAAAATTCATAATATGAAGCACATGAATCTATGAAAGAGAACGTTCATGGCCGCGCTCAACTACAACCACCTGCGCTACTTCTGGGCGGTCGCCCATGAGGGAAACCTCACCCGCACCGCCGAAAAGCTGCACGTTTCGCAGTCGGCGCTGTCGATCCAGATCCGCAAGCTGGAGGAACAGCTCGGTCATCCGCTGTTCGAGCGCACCGGCAAGCAGCTGGTGCTGACCGAGGCTGGCCGCATCGCGCTGGAGCATGCCGACGCCATCTTCAGTGCGGGCGGCGAGCTGCTGAGCATGCTGGGCAACCGCCCCGGCGCGCGTCGGCAGATCCTGCGCGTGGGCGCACTGGCCACGCTGTCGCGCAACTTCCAGATGGCCTTCCTGCGGCCGCTGCTGGGGCGAGATGACGTGGAACTCGTGCTGCGCTCGGGCACCACCACCGAGCTGCTGCACGCGCTGGAATCGCACCGGCTCGACGTGGTGCTGATCAACATGCCGCCGCATCGCGACGCGGCCACGCCGTGGATTTCGCATCCGATCGCCGAGCAGCCGGTGAGCTTGATCGGCACGCCGGCGCACGCCGGCCGCGGACTCGCGCTGAAGGAACTGCTGGCGCGCGAGCCGCTGGTGCTGCCCACGCTGGAAAGCAGCATCCGCATCGGCTTCGACTCCCTGGTCGACCGACTCGGCGTGCGGGTGCGCATTGCCGCCGAGGTGGAGGACATGGCGATGATGCGTCTGCTCGCCCGCGAGGGCATCGGGCTGGCCGTGGTGCCGCCCATCGTGGTGCGCGACGAGCTGGCCAACGCCAGCCTGGTCGAGCTGGCGCAACTGCCCGAACTCAGCGAGACGTTTTTCGCCGTGACGCTGAGCCGACGCTTCCCCAATCCGCTCACGCGCGAACTGATCGGCTCGTTTTCACCTGAGCCGCACGACGCGGCCGGTTGATTGCGCCTGCGCGACGTCGTGTGTCGCGCAAAGAAAAAGGGCGGCATCCCTCGATGCCGCCCCGGCGCCCGGTGACAAGACCCGAGCCGATAGAGGCGCTACACGCGTGGACCGCGGCGCAGGCCGCCGAAGATCAGCGACAGCACGAACAGCACCAGGAACACCACGAACAGGATCTTGGCGATGCTGGCGGCGCCGGCGGCGATGCCGGTGAAGCCGAACACGGCGGCGATCAGGGCGATGACGAGAAACACGATGGCGTAGTGAAGCATGGGGTTGTCTCCTGGGTAGATGATCGATGCGCGCCACCGTGGCGGCGCGCGGTTCCGATCGATCAGTGGCGCAGCGTCTTCTGGAATTCGCGGACCTGCTTTTCCGCCTCGTCACGGGCGATGCCGTAACGCTCCTGCACCTTGCCGGTGAGGTACTCGGCGTTGCCCTCGGCGACGGTGAGATCGTTGTCGGTGAGCTTGCCCCACTTGTGCTTGATGCTGCCGCCGAGCTGCTTCCACTGGCCCTTGATGGTGTCCTCGTTCATGGCGTTTACCTCGTTGCTGGGGATAGGACGAAGCGTTGTCGCCTCGTCCGTCATCGATTCCAGCGGGCGCGCCGTGAAGGGGGCGTGCGTCGGCGAAGGCCGTCGCAGCGGGCGTTCACGCTGGTGCAGCGGGCAGTCACTGCGTCTTCGCGCGGCGTGAACGCGGTGAGGGGATGTGTGAGGCTTCAACAGGGCAAGGACGCAAGCGCGGGCGTGGCGCTTGCGCTTCGACTTCGCGGCCGCAGGCAAGGTGATGGAGAAATTGGTCGCGCCATGACTCCCTCTCCCTCCCCCGAGCGATGCTCAGGGGAGAGGGCTGATCATCCGGGTGGTCGGTGCTTCGAGCATGCGCCTGTCGTTGCGAAAAAAGAGGCGCCACCGGGGCGCCTCTCGGAGTGCAGCGATCGTTCCGTGGATCAGCTGGACGACTTCACCTCGAACGAGCGGGTCGACACCGGCTTGCCGTCGAGCGCGATCTCCACGGTGTACTTGCCCTCGGGCCAGGCGTTCGGATTCTGGATCTTGAACGTGGTGACGGCCGGGCCGCTGGTGGCGATCGACTGGCTGATCGCGCTGACCAGCTGGCCCTTGCCTTCGTCGTAGCTCCAACGCGCGCTGAGCGTGGCGCCATCGGTGCGGCCGCTGGTTTCGACGCTGGCGTAGATCGCCTTCTGCGTGGCGGCGATGGTGTCCTTGGCCTGGTTCACGGTGTGCGCGGCGGTGACGGCGTCACCGACCACCACCTTGTTCACGGCGAACGCATCGCTGGCAGCCGGTGCGGCGCTGGCGGTGGTGCTGGCCGGTGCGGGCGCGGTGCTGGCGGGCATAGCTGGCATGACGGCGGTGCCGGCGGGTGCGGGCGCGGTGGCCGCCGGTGCCGGGGTCATCGCTGGCGTCGTTGGCGTGGTAGTGGCGGTGCTGGCCGGGGCCGGCGCGTCGGTGCTGGCGTCGTGCTTGCCGCAGGCGCTGAGCATCAGCAGGCCGCTGGCGGCGAGGCTGCACAGGAGAAGGGGGCGAGCGGACGTTTTCATGGGGAATCTTCCGTCTTCAGCAGGGAGGGGATGACGCCGTCCGTGGCCCTGGCGACGCGGAACGCGCCGCAGGGACGGAGAGGCTATCCCTGACCGGCTGAAGCCCTGATTACCACCACGGCGCGCCGTTCACGTCACGGCGAGGTGAACGGCGTCCGATTACTGTCGCGCGCCACGCAGGTTCACCGGTGTCGCCGGCGCGCTGCTGCGGTACGGATTGATGTCCAGCCCGCCGCGCCGCGTGTAGCGTGCGTACACGCTCAGTTGCTCGGGCGCGCAGCGCGCCATCAGGTCGACGTAGATGCGCTCCACGCACTGCTCGTGGAATTCGTTGTGCGTGCGGAACGAGACGAGGTAGCGCAGCAGCCCTTCGCGATCGATCGGACGGCCGCGGTAGCGAATCTGCACGCTGCCCCAGTCCGGCTGTCCGGTGACCGGGCAGTTGGAGCGCAGCAGGTCGGACACCAGCGTTTCGTCGATGACGTCGGCATCGTGCGTGCGCAGGTAGTCGGCCTTGGGCGGGCCGTAGTCGTCGATGTCCAGCGGCTGGTCGTCGATGGAGGCGCCGCCCAGGTCGCGCACCGCATGGATCACCGCCGACGGCACGCTCAGCTCCACCTTCACCGCGGCGCCGGCCGCGGCGGAGAGATCGCGTTCCAGCACGGTGATCAGCGTGGGCGTGTCGGCCATGCGCTCCTGCGCGAAGCCGTTGAGGTAGAGCTTGAACGACTTGGACTCGACGATGTTCGGCGAGGTTGCCGGCACGCGGATTTCCACCAGCGCCACCATCGGCTTGCCGCGCGCGTCCAGCCACGAGAACTCGTAGGCGTTCCACACGTCCACGCCGTGGAACGGCAGCGGCGTGGACACGCCGATCTCCGCGCGCTTGGTCGCGCGCGGAATCGGAAACAGCAGCGAGGGATCGTAGCGATCGGCGTAGACGGTGGTCTGGCCGAGCAGGGAGTCGTCGGGCGTGTTCATCGGCAAAGTGTAGCGGGCGGGCGTGACCGGGCCGCGACGCGGGTCGCGCCTGCGGCGTCGCGCCCCGCCCGCTATGCGTGGCGGGCGGGGCGCGGCAGCGGCGCGATCAGGAGTTGACCGCGGCCATCATCGCCTCGGGGTAGCGCGTGCCGGCGGCCGCGTCGGGCGGGAACACGTCGTTGATCTCGGCCAGCTCGGCGGCGCTCAGGCTCACCTGCAGCGCGTCGAGGTTCTCGTCCAGCCGCGCACGGCGCTTGGTGCCGGGGATCGGCACGATGTCCTGGCCCTGCGCCAGCACCCAGGCCAGCGCCAGCTGCGCGGGCGTGCAGCCCTTGCGGTTGGCCAGCACCTGCACCCGCTCGACCAGCGCCAGGTTGCGGGCGAAGTTCTCGCCCTGGAAACGCGGGCTGTGGCGGCGGTAGTCGTCGGCGTCGAAATCCTCCGGTCTGGTGATCGCGCCGGTGAGGAAGCCGCGGCCCAGCGGCGAATAAGCCACCAGCGCCACGCCGAGGCGGCGGCAGGCCTCGAGCATGCCGTTGGTTTCCGGATCGCGCGTCCACAGCGAGAACTCACTCTGCAGAGCGGCGATCGGGTGCACCTTGCAGGCGCGCTCCAGCGTGGCGCCGGAGGCCTCGGACAGGCCGAGATAACGCACCTTGCCGGCGCGCACCAGTTCGGCCATCGCGCCCACGGTCTCCTCGATCGGCACGGCCGGATCGACGCGGTGCTGGTAGTACAGGTCGATCGTCTCCACGCCGAGGCGCTTCAGGCTGGCGTCGCAGGCGGCGCGCACGTATTCCGGGCGGCCGCTGATGCCGCGCACGGTGGGGTCGTTGGGATCGCGCACGATGCCGAACTTGGTGGCGAGCACCACCTCGTCGCGACGCCCCTTGATCGCCTGGCCCACCAGCACCTCGTTGGTGTGCGGGCCGTACATGTCGGCGGTGTCCAGCAGCGTGACGCCACGATCCAGTGCGTGCTGGATGGTGGCAATCGACTCGGCGTCGTCGCGACCGCTGTAGAAGTCGCTCATGCCCATGCAGCCGAGGCCGAGGGCGGAAACCTGCGGGCCGTGGCGGCCCAGCGTGCGCATCTGCATGAGTGTGCTCCTTGTGTGGATGGTGTTGGTGGTGGAGACGGCGCGCGGGGCACCGTCAAGCTTTCCATTCTGCGCCGCTGCCGGTGATGGATAAATGATCAATAATGGCCAACACCATTCCATGGAAATAAACAATCATGGATCGCATCGAAGCCATGCGCCTGTATGCGCGCATCGTCGAGCTGGGCAGCTTCACCGCCGCCGCGGACGACCTCAACCTGCCGCGCGCCACCGTCACCCATGCGATCAAGCGGCTGGAAGCACGCCTGGGCGCCCAGCTGCTGCAGCGGACCACCCGTCGCGTGCGCACCACCCGCGACGGCGAGGTCTACTACGGCCACTGCCGTCGGCTGCTGGCGGACCTGGATGAAGTGGAGACCGACTTCCGCGAGGCCGCCACCGTGCCCAAGGGCCGGCTGCGCGTGGACCTGCCCGGCGCGTTCGCCCGCATGCGCGTGCTGCCGCATCTGCCGGCGTTCTGCGCGCGCTATCCCGAGATCGAGCTGGACATCGGCACCGGCGACCGCTTCGTCGACCTGCTGCGCGAGGGCGTGGACTGCGTGCTGCGTGCCGGCCAGCTGGGCGACTCGGGGATGATCGGGCGCCAGGTCGGCCGGCTCGCGCAGGTGACCATCGCCAGCGCCGATTACGTGCGCGCTCACGGCGCGCCGCGCACGCTGGCCGAGCTTTCGCACGGCCACGTGGCGGTGAACTGGGCCTCGCCCACCACGCGGCGCGTCGAGCCGCTGGAATTCATGGTGAGCCGGCGGCGGCGCGAAGTGGTGCTGCCCTCGCGCGTCACCGTCAGCGGCGTGGACGCCTATCTGGGCTGCTGCGAAGTGGGGCTGGGCATCGCCCAGTTTCCGCGCTACCACGTGGCCGACGCGCTGGCCGATGGCCGCATGGTCGAGCTGCTGCCCGACACCCCGCCGCCCGCGCTGCCGATGACCGTGCTCTATCCGCAGCAGCACCAGATGCCCGCGCGGCTGCGGGCGTTCGTGGACTGGCTGGCCGAGTTGTTTGCCGCGCACGGGTTGGAGTGAGGCAAGGCGCTAACGGGGCTCGTGGCGTTTGCGGCAATCGAGCTGCATCCGCAGCTGAAGCGAGTCGGGGCTGAAGCCCCTCCCACTGGGATAGGTGGGATTCCGCTTTTTGTGGGAGCGGCTTCAGCCGCGACGGGTGTTCAGCGAAAGCCGCGCTGCGGATGGGCGTCGCCCAGCGTCGCCGCGGTGAGCGCCACGCCCATCGCCGCCAGCGCGGGGCGCTGCTCGGCCAGCGGCAGGCGCACGATGCGGTCTTCGATGGCGGAAAGTTTCTGCATCGCCGGCAGCGCCATCACCGCGGCGACCAGTGCCGCCATCCGCGGCCAGCGCGCGGCATCGATGGCGTACTTCACGAACGCCGCGGTGCGGAAGAAGCTGGCGAGCGTGATGTCGGCGATCGACAGCTCGCCGAACGCGAATCCCGAAGGCGGCAGCTGCGCCTCCAGGTAATCCAGCGCGGCGGGAATCTCCTCCTCGCGCGCCTTGCGCACCACGGCCTCGTCGGCTTCCTCGCGAAACAGGAAGCGCTTGGCGCCAAGCTGGAAGAACAGCCGCCAGATCAGCACGTCGCCCAGGTGCGTATCGGCGTATTCCTCCAGCCAGCGTGCGCGGGCGCGATCGGCGAAGTCGGCCGGATACAGCGCCGGCGCGGGGTGGCGCTCTTCCAGGTACTGGCAGATCACGCTGGAGTCGTTGAGCACCAGCTCACCGTCGATCAGCACCGGGATGCGCCGCAGCGGGCTGAGCCGGGTGAACGCCTCGTTGCCGACGAACGGCGCGATCGGATCGAGCCGGTACGCCACGCCCTTGAGCTCCAGCACGGCCAGCACCTTGCGCACGTAGGGGGAGATCGGGCTGCCGATGACGCTGACGGGCTCGGACATGGCGCGATTCCTTCGGGGCGGTGGCGGGACGGGCAGGGTGCGATGCTCCCGCGGACAGCGTCAAGGCGCGCTTGTCGACAGGACTTCTGGCAGGGGTCCCCCCGCATGGGCCGGACTACGATCCGGGGCTGGGCAGCGTCAGGGGCGCTGCGGGCGTCCGCCTGGCGGGCACGCCGCGAGTCAGGGAATGCTGTCCCGTATATTCCGGCGCCTGCGGGCGTCCGTCTTCACGTCAGCGGAGTTCCCCATGTCATCTCCCCTCGGTACACCGCGGCTGCTCGCCGCGCTGGTGCTGGCCGGTCTGTCGACCGGCGCCTGTGCCACCGGCCGCACGCTCACCGACGCCGACTACGCCCGCGCCGAACGCTTCGTCAATTACAAGGCGATCCCGCTGGTCGATCATGCCGTCACCAAGGTGGACTGGCTCGACGGCACGCATTTCGTCTACCTCGACCACGATGCCAGCGGCGACCGCTACCTGCGCATGGACACCGCCACCGGCCGTGCCGAGCCGCTGTTCGATCAGGCGAAGATCGCCGCGGCGCTCGGCCAGCTGGCCGCCGGCAAGCCGCTGGAAGCCAACAAGCTCGGCCTGCAGGACATCACGCTTACCGCCGATGGCCGCTACCAGTTCAGCGT
Source organism: Dyella ginsengisoli (assembly GCF_044904665.1). NCBI lineage: Bacteria > Pseudomonadati > Pseudomonadota > Gammaproteobacteria > Lysobacterales > Rhodanobacteraceae > Dyella > Dyella ginsengisoli. The sequence goes on along the minus strand of NZ_JADIKM010000006.1, from coordinate 250,231 downwards.
GCACGGCAAGACCTACGTGTGCAGCGCCGATGCCACCTGCACCAAGCCGGCGGCAGGCAAGGAGCCGGGCGCGCTGTCGCCGGACAAGAAGAGCGAGGCCTTCATCCGCGACTGGAACCTGTGGGTGCGCGACGTCGCCACCGGCAAGGAGACCCAGCTCACCACCGACGGCGTGGAAAACTTCGGTTACGCCACCGACAACGCCGGCTGGAAGCACACCGATAACGCCATCGTGGAGTGGTCGCCGGATTCGACCAAGATCGCGACCTTCCAGCAGGACCAGCGCAAGACGGGCGACATGTACATGGTCTCCACCGACGTGGGCCATCCCAAGCTCGAAGCGTGGAAGTACCCGTTGGCCGGCGACAAGGACGTGACCATGATCGAGCGCGTCATCATCGACGTGCCGACCAGGAAAGTGCTGCGACTGGACATGCCGGCCGACCAGCACCGATCCACCCTGTGCGACGACGTCAGCTGCGGCTCCGACGGCGGCTGGGACGACGTGAAGTGGGCGCCGGACGGCAAGACGCTGGCCTTCGTCTCCACCTCGCGCTTCCACAAGCACGAGTGGTTCCGCATTGCCGATGCGGCCACCGGCAAGGTGCGCACGGTGTTCGAGGAAAGCGCCAAGACCTACTACGAGAGCGGCATCGGCCGCGCCAACTGGGCCTACCTGCCGGCCACGCACGAGGCGGTGTGGTACTCCGAACGCAGCAACTGGGGTCAGCTCTATCTGTATGACCTCAACACGGGCAAGCTCAAGCGCGCCATCACCACCGGTGAAGGCGTAGTCACCGAGATGCTCAAGGTCGATCCCAAGACCCGCACCGTGTGGTTCGAGGCGGTGGGTCGGCAGAAGGGCATGGACCCGTACTTCAGCCAGTTCTACAAAGTGAGCCTGGACGGCGGCAAGCCGACCCTGCTCACGCCCGAGCCGGCCAACCACGACATCAGCCTGTCGCCCGATGGCGCCAGCTTCGTCGATGCGTATTCCACCCCCAGCGTGCCGCCGGTCACCGTGCTGCGTGCCAGCAACGACGGCCACACGCTGGCCACCGTGGCCAAGGCCGACATCAGCCGCCTGCAGGCCACCGGCTGGGTGCCTCCGGTGCCGGTGACGGTGAAGGGGCGCGACGGCAAGACCGATTTGTACGGCCTGATGTTCAAGCCGACGAACTTCGACGCGTCGAAGAAGTACCCGGTGGTGGACTACATCTATCCCGGTCCGCAGGTCGGCTCGGTCGGCTCGCGCAGCTTCAACGCCGCGCGGGTGGACCACCAGGCGCTGGCCGAGCTGGGCTTCATCGTGGTGGCGATCGACGGCATGGGTACGCCGTGGCGCTCCAAGGCGTTCCACGACACCTGGTATGGCGACATGGGCGACAACACCCTGCCGGACCAGGTCGTCGGACTGAAGGAACTGGGCAAGCGTTATCCGTGGATGGACCTCACCCGCGTCGGCATCTGGGGCCACTCCGGCGGCGGCAACGCGTCCACCGACGCCATGCTGCGCTACCCGGACTTCTTCAAGGTCGCCTGGTCCGAGAGCGGCAACCACGACAACCGCAACTACGAGGACGACTGGGCCGAGAAGTACCAGGGCGAGCTCACCGTCGACAAGGACGGCAAGAGCAACTACGACGACCAGGCCAACGAGAACCATGCGGCCAAGCTCAAGGGCCACCTGATGCTGGTGCACGGTTCCATGGACGACAACGTGCCGCTGTCCAACACCATGCTGATGGTGCGTGCGCTGATGGACGCCAACAAGGATTTCGACCTGCTGCTGGTCCCCAACGCGCACCACGGCTACGCCAAGGACGCGCCGTACGTGATGCGTCGGCGCTGGGACTACTTCGTGCGCAACCTCGCCGGCGACACGCCGCCGGCGCAGTACCAGGTGACGCCGCCGAAGATGTAAGCGGTCCACGTCGACATTCGGCGTGATGGAAAAGCACGAAGGGCCGGTCGCATGACCGGCCCTTCGTTTTTCTTGCCTTGCGGATGCGGGCGACGCATCGCCGTGTGAGGCGTGGATCGTCCGATCGATGCGCGATCAGCGCGCCGCGACGGGCTGCGCCAGGCCTTTGGCGATCGCCTCATCGAGCAGCTTGCTCATGCCCTGACTGGCCTGCGCGGACGCCTCCGCCTGACGCTTGCCCAGCGCGGCCTGCTGCTCGCCGAGCGCCGCCTGCTGCTGGCCCAGTTCGGCCTGCTGGCGTCCCAACGCTTCCTGCTTCGCCTGCAGCGCCTGCAAACGCGATTGCAACGCGGCCATGCGCGGCTGGCGGTCGGCGCTTGCGGCAAGCTCGGCCTGTTCGCTCGCCAGTTCGGCCTGCTGGCGTCCCAGCTCACCCTGCTGTGCGCCCAGTCCACCCTGGCGACCGCCGAGCTCGCCTTGCCGGCCGCCGAGCTTGCCCTGTTCGCGTCCCAGCGCGGTGACCGGTGCATACAGCGCCCTGGCCCGCGCCAGCAGCGCGGCATCGCGGATCACGTAAGCCTGCTTGCCGCGGCGGAACCACAGCAGCGCTTCGTCGTGCTTGCGCAGACCGCGCGCCATCGCGATGTCGCGCGAGTTGCCGTTCATGGTGATCGAGTCGCCGTCGAACAGGGCAAAGCCGTTGGCGGCGCTTTCGTCCGTATTGATCTCGACGTGGCTGGCGGACAGGCCTTCGAGGGCCTTGGGCGGCGCGGGCGGCGGAGGCGGGGGAGGGGGCGGCAGCGCATCGATGGCGGGCGGCGGGGGCGGCGGAGCAGGCGGCGCGGGTGGCACGGTGCGCGACTGCGGCGTCGCGGATGCAGCCGGAGCGACTGCCACTGCCGGAGTGGCTCTGGCCGCCGGCACCGCCGCCGCGACCGGCGTCGTGGCGTTTGTCGCGTCGATCGGCGCGCTGGCACGGGTGACCCGGTAGGGCACCAGCCCGATGGCGGCCACCGCTAGCACCAGCAGCCAGCCGCGCACGCGGGACGAGGGTTCGATGTGCTGGAGCATGGTCAGTCGCCTCTTGAGGTTCTCGAACGTGGGGGATGCGCCAGCGAGGCCGGCGTGGAGGGGATGGCCTACGCCCAAGCGCAGCAGCAGGCGGCCGTAGTCGTGCGGCGCGGCGTGGGCGTGTTGCAGCACCTGCGCATCGCAGGCGGCCTCGCGGTGCAGGGCGTACTCGCGCATCGCCCAGCGCACCAGCGGGTGGAAGAAGAACAGCCGCTGCGCCAGCGCCGGCGCCCAGGCCATCCACAGGTCGCCGCGGCGCAGGTGGGCGAGCTCGTGATCCAGCGCCATCGCCAGCTCGCCCGCACTGAGCGCGTGCTCGGCCGGCAGCAGCACCGTCGGTCGCCACAGCCCGATCACCTGCGGCGAGTCGATCGCTGCGCAGACGCGCAGTGCCGGCGCACGGGTCAGTCCCAGCTCGCGCGTGCGCCGCGCGCACAGCGCCAGCAGGGCGGGATCGGAAGCCGGCGTGGAATGTCGGCGCTGCGCGTGCGCGCGCCGCCAAGGCGCGATCAGCGGCACCAGCGCAAGCACCAGCCCGGCCAGCCAGGCAGCGAGCAGTCCGCTGCGTGCGTGGCGCGCGGCCGTCTGCGCGATCTGCGTGGCGAGCGAGGACGTCGCGGCGGCGGTCGGGGTGGACGCGACCGGTCGCGCGAATGTCTGCGCGTCGTCGCGTGTCGGCATCGGCGCGTTCACGACCATCGATGCGGTCGCCGGCACCGGTGGCGCCAGCGGCAGCGCGATCGGCGCGGGCCAGGCCAGGCCCAGCAGCAGCTGTAGGCCGACCAGCCACCACAGCAGGCAGCGGGTGGCGGCGGACAGTCGCGGCAGCCAGTGGATCGTGGCGGTCACGGCGCCGATCAGCACGGTGGCCTGCAGCGAGGTCCAGAGCAGGCGTTCGAGCAGCAGCGCGGCGAAATTGTCGAGCGCGTGCATCTCAGCGCTCCTTGCGCTGCGACTGCAGCTGCGCGACCAGCGATTCGAGCTCGGCCAGCTCCGCGTCGCTCACCTCGGCGCGCTCGGACAGGTAGGCCACGAAGGGCGACACCGAGCCGCTGAGGGTCTTCTCGATGAAGCTGCCCACGGCGCTGCGCATCGCCTCGGCCGGGCCGGTGGCGGCGCTGTAGCGGTAGATCCCCTTCACCTGGCGGCGGCGCAGGTAACCCTTGCTGCGCAGGCGCTCCATCATGGTAAGCACGGTGGAGCGGGCCAGCGCGCGCGGCTCGCCGAAGCCGACGGCGACCTCGCCGACCGACGCGGCCGGGTGCTCGTCCAGGTAATGCAGCAGCGCCAGTTCCTGGTCGCCGATGGTGGAGGGGGCCATGCGCGGAGCCTTATTGACTACAGTTGTAGTCAAGCTACGCCGTGACTACAGGTGTAGTCAATAGGTCGTCGGTCATGCCGGTTCCCCGTTCCCGATGCCGCACAAAAAAACGGGCGCCACCAGGGCGCCCGTTCTCTTGTTGCGGTGAAGCGGTGGATCAGAACGTGTAACGCACGGTCAGCATGGCCGACCAGCGCGACACCACGCGGCTCGGGTCATAGAAGCCGCCGTCGTACACCTGCAGCTGCTGCGGCTGGTAGTTGCCGTTCTGGTCGGTGGGCAGGTTGTAGACGTACTGGCCCTGCGCGTTCACGCCACCGTAGTTGACCAGCTTGCGGGTCGGGTAGATGCCGGTGTTGCGCTGCTGGCCCCAGTTCTTGTTCATCAGGTTGAGGAAGTTGTAGACGTCCAGACGGACCTCACCCTTGTTGCCCTTGAACAGGCCCGGGATCTCCTGCGAGAAGCTCATGTCCAGCGTGGTCACCCACGGCGTGTGCGCGCCGTTGCGCGACGCGATCTGGCCGCGGTGGTCCTTGAGGTACTTGTCGCTGGCGAGGAAATCCTGGAACTGCTGGATCTGCTGCGCCGTGGCGTTGCCGTAGCTCACCTTGGCGTCGTTCGCCGTCGGGATGTAGGCCGGATCCCAGCCGCTGACGCCGTCACCGTTGGCGTCGTTGCCGAACACCCAGGTGTACGGGTTGCCGGTGCGGCCGTTGTAGAACATCGACACCTGGGTGGCGTAGTCACCGAAGAACTTGTGCTGCCAGTTCAGCGCCAGCTTGATGCTCTTGGCAGTGTTGTAGTTCGAGGTGGCCGACACGTCGCTGTTCGGGTTGAGGCGTGCGACGCGCGAGTAGCCGTTGTAGGCGATGGTGTCGGTGCCCGGATCGACGTCGGTGGCGTGGTTCAGCGTGATGCTGGCAGTGCCCGACAGACCCTCGGTGAAAGGCTTGCTGATCGCCAGCGTGAAGCTGTCGGACTTGCCCTTGTGGGTGTTGGTCAGCAGCGTCGAGGCCGAGCTGAAGGCCTTGTTGCGGTTGGCCTGTGCGTCCTTAGAATTCGGCGCTTCGCCCGGGGTCGCCCAGAACTGCTCGCGGCCGTCCGGCAGCACGCCGGTCGGCGCACCGAAGTTCACCGCCTGGTACAGGATGCCGTCGCGCACCTGGATGTGCTGGTACTCGGCCGAGCCGACCAGGCCCCACCACGGCAGCTCACGGTCGAGCGCCAGGCTCATCTTCCACACCGTCGGCAGCTTGAAGTTCTTGTCGATGGTGTCAATCGAGCCGGCACCGCCGCCGGCCGGGATCGGCTGGTTCAGCGGATCCGGGCTGAACGGCGCGGTGGCCGGATCGAACGAGGTGTACGAGAGCAGGGTGACGCCGTTGTTCTGGAACGGGTTGGTCATCCACACCGTCGGCGGGGAGGTCTGGAACAGGCCCGCACCGCCGCGCAGCTGGGTCTTGTACTCGGAGTCGAACGAGTAGTTGAAGCTCACGCGAGGCTCCACCACGCGGTTGCTCGAACCCACGGTGTAGTCGTTGCGGTAGCCGAACGCCTGCTCGAAGCCGGCGTTGTAGGCCGGCTTGCCGCTGGAGTGCGGGATGTCCACGCGCACGCCGTACTGCAGCGAGAGCTGGTCGTTGACCTGCCAGGTGTCCTCGAGGAACGGGCTGTACTGGCTGTAGGTCCACTTGCCGGCGATGTCGTTGAGCTGGTAGCCCGGCGCCGGGTGGTACAGCTCGTACTTGTTGTAGTTGCCGGCGGCGAAGTTGGTCAGGCCCCAGAACGTGTACACGCCGAACTCGGCCTGGCCGAACAGGTTGTTGATCTTGTTGCGCTGGTAGTCGATACCGCCCTTGATGGTGTGGTCACCCAGGTAGTAGGTGCCGGCCAGGAAGACGCTGAGCTTCTTGGTATCGATGTGGTTGTAGTGGCGGTAGCGCTCCTCGCCGAGGTTCACCGACGGGCCCTTGCCGTCCGGCGACAGGTTCACCGTCACCGACGGCTGCTGGAACGGCGCGGTGGTGTCCTGGGTGTACTTCTGGTAGCCCACCTTCGCTTCGGTGGAGAAGTTCTCGGTCCAGTCGTCGAACACGTGGGCGACGTAGTTGTTGGTCTTGATTTCCTTGGTGTAGGTGTAGCTCGACAGGCCCACGCTGCTCGGACCGTTGCCGCCCACCGCAGGCAGCAGCTCCTTGGTGTTCTGGTAGGTGAAGCTGGCGCGGTGGTTGTCGGTGATGTTCCAGTCGATCTTGCCGAGGTAGCGCTTGTCGTCGTAGGTCAGGCCGGTGGCGCCGCCGAAGTTGCCGGGCATCAGGCCCAGCGCGGTGGCGGTATCGATCACCTTCTGCAGGTCGCCCGGCGACACCTTGCCGCTGGTCGAGGCGCCGTTGCCCAGCGACTGGTCCAGACCGTTGGCCGAGTCGGCGCCGATGCCGGTGGTCTTCTCGTGCTCGGCGGCGACGAAGAAGAACAGCTTGTCCTTGATGATCGGGCCGCCCACGGTCACGCCGTAGGTCGAGTCCTTGTCGTAGCCGTTGTACTTGTAGCCCTTGTTGTCCGACGGCAGCCAGCCGGCGTCGCCGACCAGGTGGTTGGCGTTGCGGTACGAGTAGTACGCCGAGCCGTGGAATTCGTTGGTGCCGGACTTGGTCACCGCGTTGACGTCGGCGCCGACGGTGTCGGAGGTGACGTCATAGGTGGCGGTGGAGATGTTGTACTCGGCGATCGTCTCGGGCGAGATCGCCGCCTTCTGGTACGGCAGGCCGTTGGCGTTCAGGCCGAACGGGTCGCCCTGGGTCACGCCGTCCACCGCGATGTTGTTGTAGCGGTTGTTCATGCCGTTGGCCGAGATCGAACCCACGCCCTGGTCGAGCACGGTGATGCGCGGGTCGAGGCGGGCGACGTCGTCCACCGAGCGGTTGCCCTGCGGCGTGGCCTTGAGCTGGTCCTGCGAGATGTTGGTCGACAGGCCCTTGTTCTCCGAGGAGAAGGTCTGCGCCAGGGTCGAGGCGCTCACCGTCACCGCCGAGAGGTTGCTCGCCTGCGCGGCGCTGGCACCCATGCTCAGGTTGATCGACGAGGGCTGGCCCAGCTGCAGGTACACGTTGTCCTGCTCGGCGGCGGCCACGCCGTCCTTGCTCGCGGTGATCTCGAACGGACCGCCCACGCGCAGGCCCTGCGCGGCGTAGCGGCCGTCGGTATCGGTGGTCACCGTCTTGGTGGTGCCGGACGGCTGATGGACGATGGTGACCGTGGCATTGGCAACCGGCTTGCCGGCGGCGTCGAGCACCCGGCCGGCGACGCCGGAGGTGGTGACGTTCTGCGCCGACGCCGTACCGGCGACGAGCAGGGCAGCGATGGCTACGGGCAGCAGCCGCGTACGAAGGGTGGATTTCATCAACGGACCTCGGGTAGTGGAAAAGCACGGGGAACGCGCCGGCCGCCCGTCCGTAGGCCGCGCCGGAACGCACAAACGCCGAGCCCCGGCGGGGACTCGGCGTTTGCATCTCACGCTATTTTAACGAGCTTTGATGACAACCGGGTATCACCTGGTTGTCGAAAGATCCTGCGATTCGTTCAGAAAGCCATGTCGAACGCCACCTCGCCCTGCACCCCCACCTGGTAGGCGGAGACGCGGCGTTCGAAGAAGTTGGTCACCTCCTGCACGTCCTGCAGGTCCATGAAGTCGAACGGGTTGCTGGCCCCGTACTTCTTCGGCAGGTCGAGCTGCACCAGCCGCTGGTCGGCGACGTACTCCAGGTACTGGCGCATGTCCTTCACCGACAGCCCGGCGACGCCGCCGGAGAGCACGTCCTCGGCGAACTGCGTCTCGCAGGCGATCGCCTCTTCCAGCATCTGTTCCACCTGCGCGCGCATGGCGTCGTCGAACAGCTCGGGCTCCTCCGCGCGCACCGTGCGCACCACCTCGAAGGCAAACGCCATGTGCCCGGACTCGTCGCGGAACACCCAGTTGGTGCCCGAAGCCAGCCCGTGCAGCAGGCCGCGCGAACGCAGGAAGTAGACGTAGGCGAACGCGGCATAGAAGAACAGCCCCTCGATGCAGGCGGCAAAGCAGATCAGGTTGAGCAGGAACTGCCGGCGGTGCTCGCGTGTCTCCAGCCGCTGCAGGCTCTGGATCGAGTCGATCCACTGGAAGCAGAACTCGCCCTTGGCACGGATCGAGGGGATGTTCTCGATCGCCGAGAACGCCTTGTTGCGTTCGGCCGGATCAGGGATGTAGGTGTCGAGCAGGGTGAGGTAGAACTGCACGTGCAGCGCCTCCTCGTACAACTGGCGCGACAGGTACATGCGCGCCTCGGGCGCGTTGATGTGCTGGTACAGGTTCAGCACCAGGTTGTTCGACACGATGGTGTCGCCGGTGGCGAAGAACGCCACCAGCCGCTGGATCAGGTGGCGATCGGCGTCGGACATCTTCGAGGTCAGGTCGCTGGTGTCGAGCGAGAAATCCACCTCCTCCACCGTCCAGGTGTTCTTGATCGCGTTCTTGTACATCTCGTAGAACGCCGGGTAGCGCATCGGGCGCAGGGTGAGTTCGAAGCCGGGGTCGAGCAGGTGCGACATTGAAAATTCCTTGAGGGCGCCGGCGGCGCTCAATCGAGCTTGCGCGCGTAACGTTCGCGCACGAAGCGGCTGATGTAGGTGGCCAGGCCGCGGCCCGCCTCGGCGAGCTGCTGCATGTTCGTCACGTGCCGATGGCCGGGCCGTTCGTGGGTGTATTCGTAGGTGCCGTTGTGCACGAAGCGCACCCGGATGAAGCCGTCGCCGCTCTCGTAGGCGGCGACGCCCGACTTTCCGCTGAGGTTCCGGTAGGGCTTCATGGCAGGAACTCGGTTACTGGCAAGCCTCGCAGTACTCGGGATTCTCCAGCGAACAGAACACCGCCGCATTGGCCTGGTCCTGTTCCACCGGCGCAGCTGCCTTCGACGCCGCCACCGTCGCCTTGGCGATCTTCGTCGCCGGCCGCGAACGCAGGTAATACGTCGTCTTGATGCCCGCCTTCCATGCGTACATGTACATCGAGCTGAGCTGGCCGATGTTCGGGTTTTCCATGAACAGGTTCAGCGACTGGCTCTGGTCGATGAAGGCGGCGCGGGCGGCGGCCAGGTCGATCAGTGCCTTCTGCGGCAGCTCCCACACGGTGCGGTAGATCTGCCGCAGGCGTTCGGGGATTGCCGCGATGCCCTGGATCGAGCCTTCGGCCAGCTTGATCTGGTCGCGCACCTCGCTCGTCCACAGCCCGAGCGACTTCAGCTCGTCGGCGAGGTAGCGATTCACCTGCAGGAAATCGCCGGACAACGTCTCGCGCTTGAACAGGTTGCTCACCTGCGGCTCGATGCATTCGTAGCAGCCGGCGATCGAGGCGATGGTGGCGGTGGGGGCGATGGCGATCAGCAGCGAGTTGCGCAGGCCGTGCTGCTGGATCGTGCTGCGCAGAGTCTCCCAGCGCGTGGGCTCGTGCGGCGTGGCGTTGGGCCAGTAGTCGAACTGCAGCTCGCCATTCGCCGCGCGACTCTCGGCAAAGCCCGGGTGCATGCCTAAGTCCACCGCCAGCTCGTTGGACTGGCTCAACGCGTGGAAGTAGATCTCCTCGGCGATGCGGCTGGACAGCGCCAGCGCCTCGGGTGAGTCGAAGGCCAGACGCAGCTTGAAGAACACGTCCTGCAGGCCCATCACGCCGAGCCCCACCGGGCGCCACTTGCGGTTGGCCACGGCGGCGGTGTCGATGGGGTAGAAATTGAGGTCGATCACGCGGTCGAGCTGGCGCACCGCGGTGCGCACGGTGCCGGCGAGCTTGTCGAAGTCGAACGCGGCACTCCCATCGGCGCTGTGGACCACGTGCCGCGCCAGGTTGATCGAGCCGAGGTTGCACACTGCCGTCTCTCTGGCGTTGGTGACCTCGAGAATCTCCGTGCACAGGTTGGACAGGTGGATGACATTGTCCGGTTTGGCCGTCTGGTTGCTGGTGGCGTTGCAGCGATCCTTGAAGGTGATCCAGCCGTTGCCGGTCTGCGCCAGCGTGCGCAGCATGCGCGCGTAGAGCTCGCGCGCCTTCACCGTCTTCACGGCGAGGCCGTCGGCTTCGGCCTTTCTGTACGCCTCCTCGAACGTCTCGCCCCAGCTGTCGACGAAGTGCGGCACCACCTTGGGGTCGAACAGCGACCAGTCGCCGTCGCGCTCCACGCGGCGCATGAATTCGTCGGGGATCCAGTTGGCGAGGTTGAGGTTGTGCGTGCGGCGCGCCTCGTCGCCGGTGTTGTCGCGCAGTTCGAGGAACTCCTCGATATCGGCGTGCCACGGCTCCAGGTACACGCAGGCGGCGCCCTTGCGCTTGCCGCCCTGGTTCACCGCGGCCACCGAGGCGTCCAGCGTCTTCAGCCAGGGCACCAGGCCGTTGGAGTGGCCGTTGGTGCCGCGGATCAGCGAGCCGCGCGAGCGCACCCGCGACCAGGCGATGCCGATGCCTCCGGCGAACTTGCTGAGCTTGGCCACGTCGGCGTACTTGTCGTAGATCGACTCCAGCGAATCGACCGGCGAGTCGAGCAGGAAGCACGAGGACAGCTGCTCATGCGTGGTGCCGGCGTTGAACAGCGTGGGCGAACTGGCGATGTATTCCAGCGACGACAGCAGCCGGTACAGCTCCAGGGTCTCCGCGATGTCGTTGCCGCCCAGCGCGCAGGCGATGCGCATGAAGAAGTACTGCGGCGTCTCGATCACATGGCGCTTCGTGGGATGGCGCAGCAGGTAGCGGTCGTACACCGTGCGCAGGCCGAAGTATTCGAAGCGGCGCGAGGCCAGCGGATCGATCGCGTCGTTGAGCTTGCGCGCGTTGAGCGCCACGAACTCGCGCAGGCGTTCGTTGAGGATGCCGACCTCGGCGCCCAGCGCGATCGACTGCGAGAAGCTCTGGATCTCCTGGCCCGACACTTCCTTGTCGATGAACGCGCTGAGCAGGCGCGCGGCGAGCTGGCCGTACTCGGGCTCCTCGGCGGTGAGCGCGGCGGCGGTGCGGATCGAGAGCTGGTCCAGCTCGGCCGTGGTGGCGCCGTCGTACAGGCCGCCGATGGTCTTCAGCGCCACGCGCAGCGGGTCGACCGCATGCAGGCCGTCGGCCGTGCGGGTGACCGCCTTGACGATCTTGTTGACGTCGACGATCTCCTGGCCGCCGTTGCGCTTGGTCACGCGCATGGTGCCGGGGTTGTGCGGCGGGGTGAGGGCGAAGTCCGATGCGCCGTCGCGTGCGACGACGGAAGGCGCGGGCACGGCGTGCTCGCGGGTCGCGGTATCGAGGGTTTCCATGGTCGATGCTCCAGAAGTGGATCCGCCGCGCCGGCCCGGGAGGGGTTAGGAGCCTCGACGGTAGAAACTCAAGGGGCTGCGGCTTCGCGCTTTTGGCCAGCTTTTTCGCTCCTTTTCGTCAGATAGCTACAGCTATCTTCCTCAAACGATCAAAAAATCTGACTCAAAATCGCTTTGCCTCGCTCCCTTGATTTCCACCGCCGAGGCTCCTGGGCCGACGCGACGGTTCCGAAACTCAAACGCCTGCTCCCGCGCGCAGGGCCTGAGGCTTGGCTTCCATGGGAACGACGCGTCGACACGCAGGCGCATGACGGCCTGCGATGCGACGCGCCTCCCCGCGGAAGCGGCCACCTGCGTCGGGTCGCGAGAGCATCGGCGCATCGCGTCTCACTGAACGCGACCACCGGCCCGTGGGGCCCGACGTGCTGGCAGGTCTTCGGACTCGCGGACCCAGGCTTGCGCCTACCTAATCCCCCTCGCTTCCCAGGCGCGGCGGCCCAGTGCATGTGAGGAGTTTCGTTTCCACTTACCGCTGCGGGGCAGTTCCGGATTTGCACCGGATTCCCTTTTAAGCCCGACCGACAGTCGCGTCTGGTCGTGCACCAACGAGCGCAACATAGTGGCCTGTGGAGGCGCGGTCAACCCAATATCTTGTGGATAACTGCAAAATAGCGCGCCGACGCGCAGGCACGCTCAATCCGCTGGCAGGGGCCCGTCGTGGCCGGCGAGCCGCAGGTTTTCGAGCGCTTCGTAGTGCGGCAGCGCCCAGGTGGACACGGCTTCGCGCAGCGCCTCGTCGGCCTGCTGACGCTTGCGCTCGCGGTCGGGTTGGAACGCTTCGCCGGGGCGCTTGGCGTGGTCGCGCGCGCCGGCCATCGCCGCCGCGGCCGCATCGGCATCCAGGCCGAGCCATGCGGCCAGCCGGCCGCCGACGGCGCCGGGCAGTTCCTCGTAGCTCACCGGCAGCGCGCCGTGCCTGCGGCAGCTTTCCAGCCCCGCCTCAAGTAGCCGGCCCACGATGCGGGCGACGTAGACGGAACGATGCATGCCCGCCGCCTCGTCCGCGGGCAGCGCCAGCGGACTGCTGCCGAGCAGGCCGGGCACCGTGTGCCGCCCGGGCATCTGCAGCTGGGACACGGCAACCTCCAGCGGATGGCGATACAGGAACAGGCACGGGGTGTCGGGAAACGCGGCGCGCAGTCGTGGCAGCTCGAAGATGTTCCAGGCATCGAGCTTGATCACGATGTGCCGCTCGCTGCCGCCACGCGGCCGGCCGTAGGCCGCGAGCAGGGCGCGCAGGGCGTCCGGCTGCACGGCGGCGATGGCGGGATCGTCGTAGGGCGCGCGCAGCAGCGCGTCCAGCGGCGGCGGTTCGGACAGCACGATGTGGCTGTCCAGCCGCGCCAGCATCTGCGCCAGCAGGGTCGAGCCGCAGCGCGAGATGTGGAACACGAAGGCGCGTGGCGCCAGCGCGGGCTGCGGCGCGTGCCCGTCGAGCAGCCCCTGCAGCGAGGTCTCCCGCCGCATTGCCTGGTTGAAGGGCTGGCGCAACGCGAGGTCGACGTCGTCGCTGAAGAACGGTTCACGCAGCGGTTGCGCGCCGAAGTGGCACCAGTCCAGGCGCCAGCCGTCCGCGGCGCGCCACAGACGGATCGGCAGCCAGCCGCGCTGGTCGATGGCGGGGTGCTTCATGCGAGGCGCTGCGCCTTCCACGCGCGCCGGCCCTGCGCCATCGCGGCATCGACCTCCTCGGCGCTGAAGTGCAGGCCGAGCGCGGCGGCCTGGGCGAGCACCGCGGCGACGAAGCCCGCGGCATCGCCGTGCGCCATCAGCGCGCGTTCGAGCGCGGGATCGGCGTGCACGCGATCGCGGAACGCGGCGAAGGCCGCGCTGCCCCGGCTGGGCGCGCAGGGCGGCGTGTCGCTGGCGCCGGCGGCCAGCTGGGCATCCAGCCAGGGCGAGGGCCGCGCATCCACCACCAGGTGCACGCGCACGGTGCCGCCGTGGTTCTCCACCCGATGCGGCCGCGCCAGATCCAGGAACCAGCATTCGCCCGGCCGCATCGGCACGCGCGCGCCGTCGAGCAGGAAGTCGACGCCCTCGTCGGTGACGATCGGCACGTGCAGGCGCCGGTCGCTGTCGGGATGGCCCAGATCGTGGTCGCAGTGTTCTCGGATGCAGCCGCCCGGTCCCAGCCGCAGCAGGCGCGCGCTGCGCAGCGGGGTCTGCAGCTGCGCCAGTTGCGCCCGCCAGAACGTGTCGCAAAGCGGCGTGTCGCAGCCGTCGCCCTCGCCCGGGGCCAGCGCGAGATGCGCGCCGCGCGGTGCCCGCAGGGCCACGCCGCTCCAGTCGCCCACGTAGTAGCCGCGGTTGAAGTGCGGCTCCCAGGCGTCTGCGGGCAGGGCACGCACGGCCGCCTGCAGCGCGGCCACGTCGAAGCGCAGCGGCAGGCGGGTGCAGCGGGGCAGGGGCAACGACATGCCGGCATCCATGCGTGATCGGGATGCCGCGATTCTAGGGCGCCGCGCCGCTCAGAAGCGCCCGGCCGCCTGCAGCGCCTCGACTTCCGCGTCGGTGAACAGGCGCGAGCGGGTGAGGAAGCGCACGCCCTCGCCGTTTTCCAGCGAGAACATGCCGCCGCGCCCCTCGATCACGTCGATGATCAGCTGGGTGTGCTTCCAGTATTCGTACTGCGACGGACTCATGTAGAACGGCGCGCCGGCGATGCTGCCCAGCTGCACGTCGCGGTCGCCGACGATGAAGTCGTCCTGCGGATAACACATCGGCGAGGAGCCGTCGCAGCAGCCACCGGACTGGTGGAACAGCACCGGCCCGTGCCGTTCGCGCAGCCGCTCGATCAGCGCCTCGGCGGCGGGTGTGGCGAGTACCTTGGCGATCTCGGCGGCGTGGTCGGACATGCGGCTCTCCCGTGCGATGCGGCGTCAGAACGTCAGCCGCGCGCCCAGCATGTAGCTGCGGTCGGGGCCGGGTTCGAAGTAGCGGCCGTTGCCGTCGTTGACGATCACCGAGCCGATGTAGCGGCGGTTGGCGAGATTGTTCACCCGCGCGCTGAGGTCCAGCCGCGTGGTGTCGCCCAGCGCGAAGGTATAGCCCGCGTCCACGTCGACCAGGCCATAGCCGGCGGCGCGGTCGGTATCGGTGTCGTTGACGGTGACCGCGCCCACGCCGGTGATCGTGATGCCCTCGCGCCAGCCCGTGCCGTCGCCGTGCTCCAGCCGCAGCGAGCCGTAGTCCTCCGGCACGCCGGGCAGGCGCGAGCCGGCGGCGATCGGCGTGCTGGGCACGGTGCAGGGCGAACCGGTACAGGCGAGGAAACCGTTGCGGAAGCGCGCGCGCAGGTGGGTGTAGCCGGCGCTGAGGCGCCAGTTCGTTGCCAGCTCGCCGGTCGCGGACAGCTCGACGCCCTCGCGGCGCGTGTCGCCCACGTTGCGGTAGGTCGAGCGGCCGTTGACGTTGGTCGCCACCGCCAGCTCGTTGCTGGTGTCGGCGCGGAACAGCGCGGTGTCGAACTCCAGGCCCCGGGTCGCCTGCCACTTCGCGCCCACCTCATAGTTGCGGCTGCGCGAGGGCTTGAGGTCGAACGCCAGCCCGGTCTGGCCGTCGCTGCGATAGCCCAGCTCGTTGTAGCTGGGCGTCTCGAAGCCCTTGCCGAAGCTGGCATACACGCGCACGTTCTCCGCCGGGCGGAACTGCAGCCCGGCCACCGGCGTGGTGGCCCGGTAGCTCACGTGGCCGCTGTCGTCGGGGTTGTTCGCGGTGATGTAGAAGTCGTGCTCGGCGAAGCGCACTTCATCGTTGCGCAGCCCCAGCAGCAGCGACCACTGCGGCGCGAAGTGCCAGTAGAACTGCGCGTACTCGGCCACGTTGTTGACGTTGTCGTGCTCGTTGCGGCGCAGCGCGCCCTGCACGCCCAGGGTGGAGCCGATGAAGTTCTCGTAGCCGGTGCGGCGCTGGATCTGGTAGTCGCCGCTGGCGCCGAGCACGGTTTCGTAGTCGCCGCCGGCCAGTTCGCCGCGATGGGTCCAGCGCAGGTCGGCGCCGCCGTAGTTGGTGGCGGGCGAGATCACGCCACCGGACTGCAGCGGGTTCTTCTGCACGAAGGGGGGAATGGACAGGTACTGGATGATGCTGCGCTGGCCGTAGTACGCCATGGCGCGCAGCTGATCGGCCTGGCTCAGTGCCTGCTCGTAGATCAGCCCGAGCTGGTTCTGCTCGGCGCTCTTGCGCGTGTTGTATTGCGCCGCCACCGCGGTGGCCTGGCGTCGGTCCTGGTTGAGCTGGGCGCGGGTCAGGCCGAGCGGGTCCTGCGTGTCGGGCTGGTTGATGCGGTTGAGCAGCACGGTGAGCTTGCGCTCGTGGCCGAGGTCGATGCCGAACTTGGCGTTGTCCGACTCGCGCCGCACGCGGCTGTGCGCACGGTAGCCGCCGGAGAGGAATTCCGAGGCGGCAACGTTGTAGTTCACCGGCCCGGCGATGCCGCGCGTATTGGCCAGGAAACGGAAGCTGTCGTAGCTGCCGCCGTACACGCCCAGCGTGGTCTGCGGCACCGCGGTGCCGTCGGCGCTGTACAGCTGCACCACGCCGCCGGCGGCGTTGCCGTAGAGCACCGAGAACGGCCCGCGCAGCACTTCCACGCGGTCGGCCGAATCGAGGTTGAACTGCGCCACCTGGCCCTGGCCGTCGGGCAGGGTGGACGGGATGCCGTCCATGTACACGCGGATGGAGCGCACGCCGAAGGTGGAGCGCGAGCCGAAGCCGCGGATGGAGATCTGCTCGTCCTGCGCGTAGTTCTGCCGGTCGCGGGCGAGAATGCCCGGCACGCCCACCAGCACCTCGGAGAAATTGACGCCGGGCTGGCCGGATGCGGCGGTCGCCACCTGCACCACGCTGAGCGACGCGGGCACGTCGAACGGCGGAATGTCCAGCCGGCTGGCGTTGACTTGCACGGCGGGCAGCAGCCGGGTGTCGTCTGCGGCGGGCGCCTGCTGCGCCATCGCCGGAGCCAGCATCACCGCGCAGATGCCGGCGATGGCGGTCGTGAGCAGCCGTCGCGCGGCCGTGCGATGGATCGAGGTCGGCAGGAGGTGAGGCGAGACCTTCGGCGCGTGCTTCAAATCGATCTCCTGTGGAGTTGACGCAATGACGCCACCGCCGCGTGCATGCGGTGGCCCGGATGCGCGCGGCGCGGCCAGTCTATTGGCCGCGGTAGATCAGCGGAACCTTGGATTTTTCCGCCTCCTCGTAGGTGAGCGCCTTGCTGCCGGACGGGTAGCCGTTCTGCTGCAGCAGGAACGCCATGATCTCCACGTAGTCCGCATGCGCCAGGCTGCCCGGCTCCGTGGCCGGCATGTTGTGCGTGAGGATGTTGAAGATGTCGCGGACGTGGAAGTCCGACGAGTCGGAAGCGAAGTTCGCCCCCTTCAGCGCCGGGCCGGCGCGGCCCTCCAGGTTCGGCCCGTGGCACATCGCGCAGTGCTCCTTGAACTTCGCCTTGCCGTTGTCGGCCTGCACGGTGGTGAACAGCGCGGGCGGCGCCTTGCCCTTGCTTGCGCCTTTGCCCGCGCTCTTGCGCTCGGCACCGCAGGTGCGGCCGCTGCGCCCGCCCGCGCTGCGCCCGAGCATGGCCGAGTTGCCGTGCCGGGTCGGCGCGGCGGCACCGGTCTGCGCGTAGGGCGACAGCACGCGCGCCAGCTCGCCGGAGGCTTCCAGCGCCGCCACCGCCTGCTGGAACGACGCGGCCTGCGCCGCGTGGTCGGCGTCGTACAGCGCCACCAGGTTGAAGCGTGCGTGCGGTTCGTTGAGCTCGTGCACGCTGAAGCGCCCTGCCTCCTTGCGCTCGGCCAGGAAGCGCACCACCGTGGGCCGCCACAGCATCGCCGCACCCACCGCGTGGGTCTCCAGCGCCTTGAGCGACTCGGCGTCGCTCAGGTGCACGTCGGCGCTGACGTTGGCGTGGTCGACGAAGTACAGGTTGGGCGTGGTCTGGTAGGTCACCGCCACGTCGCTGCCCGCCGGCAGCTGCGCCAGCGTGCTGGCCTTGCTGCGGCGGGGCGTCACCAGCACGAAGCCGGTGTGTCCGTACGGCGCGCTGGCCAGCAGGCCGGGCGGCAGCCCGTGCGCGTCGGCGTCGATCGGAAAGCCCAGCACCAGCGAGCAGCTCCTGGCCGCCAGCGTGTTGAATTGCTTCAGCGCGAAGCCGTCGTCGTCGCCGCTGCCGTCGAACGCGTGCACGCGCAGCGTGGCGCCTTCCTGCCGCGCCACGGCGTGCGCCAGCGCGGTGTCCATGCTGGCGGTGGGACTGCTGGAGTCGATGCAGACCGACAGGTCCGCCGCGACGGCGAGGCCGCCGTGCATCAGCAGCACGGCGGCGATCGCTGCCAGCCACCGACGGTGGCTGGGTTGCTCGGGATGGTTCTTCATGCAGGGCTCCGTTTACAGCGAGAACACGTACAGGTGTCCGCCCACCGGGATGTTGGCAACCGCCTCGTCCTTGGCCATGTCGCCGCCCCAGATCGGCGTGGCGCCGCCCCAGCCGGCGTAGATGCCCACGTACTGCTTGCCGTCGACCACCCAGGTGCTGGGCACGCCGATCGAGCCGGAGGTCATCTGCGGACTGGTCCACAGCACCTTGCCGGTCTTGGCGTCGAAGGCGTACAGGTGGCCGTCGGCGCTGCCGGAGAACAGCAGGCCGCCGGCCGTGCTGAGCATGCCGCTGTTCCACGGCAGCTTGGACGGATGCGTCCAGGCCTGCTCACCGGTGTTGACGTCGATCGCCTGCACCGAGCCCCAGCCTTCCTTGTGCGCCGGATCGGCGACCACCTTGAAGGTCTCGCCCAGGAACGGCAGGCCTGCCTTGTACGCCACGGTGGCGCCCTTGATGGTCATGCAGGTGTGCATGGTCGGCACGTAGGCCATGTGGGTTTGCGGATCGACCGAGATCGGCCACCAGTTCTTGCCGCCGAGGAAGCTGGGGCAGGTGAACACTTCCTTGTCGACGGTGGGGCGCAACGCCGGGTCGGTGACCGGCTTGCCGTCCTTGAAGCCGCTCACCGAGGTGGCGGTGGCGAACTTCTTGGCGTAGATCAGCTTGCCGTCGACGCGATCGATCGCGTAAAACCAGCCGTTGCGGCTGGCCGACACCAGCGCCTTGTGGGCGGTGCCCTCGTAGGTGATGTCGGTGAGCACGGTCTCGTTGGTGCCGTCGTAGTCCCAGGTGTCGTTGGGCGTGTACTGGTAGTGCCACTTGATCTTGCCGGTGGCCGGGTTCATCGCGATCACCGAATCGGTGTACAGGTTGTCGCCCGGGCGCAGAGTGGCCAGCCACGGGCCGGGGTTGCCGACGCCCCAGAACAGCGTGTCGGTGTCGGTGTCGTAGGTGCCGGTGAGCCAGGCGCCGCCGCCACCGGTCTTGTACGCGCCCTTGGGCCAGGTCTTGCCGCCCGGCTCGTTCGGCGCGGGAATCGTGTATTGCTTCCACAGCGTCTTGCCGGTCTTGGCGTCGAGCGCGGTGATGAAGCCGCGCGCGCCGTACTCGCCGCCGGACAGGCCCACGATCACCTTGCCCTTGACCACCAGCGGTGCCAGCGTCATCGCGGTGCCCTTGTCCGATGGCGCCAGCTGCTGCTTCCACACCACCTTGCCGGTGGGGCCGTCCAGCGCCACCACGTAGTTGTCCAGCGTGGCCATGTAGACGTCGTTGCCGTACAGCGCCACGCCGCGGTTGACCACGTCGCAGCAGACCGTCTTCAGGCCGACCTTGGACAGGTCGTGCTGGTACTTCCAGAGCTGCTTGCCGGTGCTGGCCTGGAAGGCGATCAGCTCGTTCTTCGGCGTGGTGATGAACATGGTGTCGCCGTTGACGATCGGCGGCGCCTCGTGGCCCTGGTCGAAGCCGGTCTTGTAGTCCCAGACCTGCTTCAGGCCGGTCACGTTGGCGGTGTTGATGCCCTCGAACGGCGCATAGCCGGAGCTGGTGTAGTCGCGGCGGTACATCAGCCAGCCGTTGTCGGTGGCCGCGGCGCCCAGGCGCGCGTCGGTCACCGGCGCGTAGTCGGCGGCGACGACGCCTCCGCTGAGCGCGAGCATGGCGACGAACAGGGTGGTCTGGCGCAGGGATGCAGATCGCTTCATGTGGATGATCCTCGTGTTGGTCGAGTCGAGCGGTTCGGGTCGATCAGGCGGGGCCTGATCAGAAGAAGACGATGCCGCCGACGGAGCCGCCGTTGAGGCGGGCGGTGTGGCCGGCAAAGTCCTTCGAGCGGGTCTGGCCGAGTTCGAAGCTCAGCGTCACGCTCCTGGTCAGCGCGTAGTACGCGCCGGCGGTGACGTTGCTGTTGGACTTGAAGTCGGCGGCGCTGGTGCGGTCGTCGCGGTTGCGGCTGAGGCCGTCGCTGAGCCCGAGCTTGAGCTTGTCGGTGAGCGCGTAGGTGCCCTGCACCAGGTAGTTGATGCCCTTCAGGTCGCCCTGGTCGCCGTCGGTGAGGATGCCGATGCCGCGACCGGTCTGCACGTTGCCGAGCAGGCTGAAGCCACCGAGGGTGTACGACGCGCCGACCTCGGCCGCACTCATGGTGAACTGGGCCGGCATCGCGCCGGTGCCGTCCTTCGCGTAGAAGCGCTGCGTCTTGCCGCCGACCCAGGCCTTGAATGCGCCCGCGGCGTAGCCGAGCTGCAGCTGCACCTGCGGCGCCGAGCGCGAGTCGTACGCGCCGGTGTTGTCGACCGGGCTGAACACGCCGCCGGTGAAAGTGAAGCCGCTGGCGCTCGGCGAGGTGTAGACGATCTGCCCGTAGCTGCCCAGATAGGTGTAGCCGGCGCCGATGTGGCCGAGCGTGACGCGCCCGCGCTGGGTGGCCTGCACCGGGGCGCCGGCGCCCACCAGGGTCATGTCGCTGAGGATCGCATTGGCGCCGAACACGCCGTAGTCGCGGCCGAGTTTGACTGTGCCGAAGTCCGGCGTGCCCAGCGTGAAGTACGCCTGGCGCACGTCCACGCCGCTGTTGGCCGACAGCGCGTCGCCGGTGGCGGTGTGCGCCATGATGCCGATCTGCGCGCTGACGTCGATGCCTTCCTGCCGGGTGGTGAACTTGGTCACCAGCGCGTTCGGCAGCAGGCCGTTGCCCACCGTGGTGCGGTTCGGCTGGCCGCCGCAACCCAGCGCGCGGCCGGCCAGCGCGGTGCCGCCCACGTTGTCGCCCGAGCAGCTGACGGTGGTGTAGTACGCGTTGACGTAGCCGCTGACGTCCACCGTCCAGTTGTCGCCCTTGAACTCGGTGGCGCCGACGGTCAGCGGACTCGCTGCCAGTCCGATCAGCAGCAGCCCTGCCGGCAGTGCCCCGCGTTGATGTGCGCGGCGCTGTCGGGCGCCGGTGTCGCGTGTGCGTTGGTTCATGCCCCTCTCCCCGTGGATGTGATGTGCGCGGTGGCTTCGTTCGAGCGCCGCTGTCGTGGCCGGGTGGCCGTGCTGCCGTTTCCGCGTCACCGGTATCTGCAGGCCGCACGGCTCCAGCGCGCTCGCCCGGGGCGAGTCGCCGGCGGGGCAGGGCCCCGGTGTCCCGCTTGGCTGGGGATGACGGACGCCCCTCTGCGTCCGTCGTGCCGGTATGGCGGCGGTACGCGGATGGCGGCATGGCCCGCATCCGCGCCCGTGCTGCGCCGTCAGAAGAAGCCGAGCTTCTTCGGCGAGTAGCTCACCAGCATGTTCTTGGTCTGCTGGTAGTGGTTGAGCATCATCTTGTGGTTCTCGCGGCCGATGCCCGACTGCTTGTAGCCACCGAAGGCCGCGTGCGCCGGGTAGGCGTGATAGCAGTTGGTCCACACGCGCCCGGCCTGGATGCCGCGGCCGAAGCGGTAGCAGCGGTTGGCGTCGCGGCTCCACACGCCGGCGCCCAGGCCGTACAGCGTGTCGTTGGCGATTTCCAGCGCCTCGGCCTCGTCCTTGAAGGTGGTCACCGACAGCACCGGGCCGAAGATCTCCTCCTGGAAGATGCGCATCTTGTTGTGGCCCTTGAACACGGTCGGCTGCACGTAATAGCCGTCCTTCAGGTCGCCACCGTGCATCGCGCGCGCGCCGCCGGTGAGCAGCTGCGCACCTTCCTGCTTGCCGATGTCGAGGTAGGAAAGAATCTTCTCCAGCTGCTCGCTGGAGGCCTGCGCGCCGATCATGGTGGACGGGTCGAGCGGGTTGCCCAGCTTGATTGCCTCCACCCGCTTGATCGCCCGCTCCATGAAGCGCTCGTAGATCGACTCCTGGATCAGCGCGCGGCTGGGGCAGGTGCACACCTCGCCCTGGTTGAGCGCGAACATGGTGAAGCCTTCGAGCGCCTTGTCGAAGAAGTCGTCGTCGGCCGCGCAGACGTCCTCGAAGAAGATGTTCGGCGACTTGCCGCCCAGCTCCAGCGTCACCGGGATCAGGTTCTGGCTGGCGTACTGGCTGATCAGGCGACCGGTGGTGGTCTCGCCGGTGAAGGCGATCTTGGCGATGCGGTTGCTCGACGCCAGCGGCTTGCCCGCCTCTAGGCCGAAGCCGTTGACGATGTTGAGCACGCCCGGCGGCAGCAGGTCGCCGATGATCTCGGCCCACACCAGGATGCTGGCCGGGGTCTGCTCGGCCGGCTTGATCACCACGCAGTTGCCGGCGCCCAGCGCAGGCGCGAGCTTCCAGGTGGCCATCAGCAGCGGGAAGTTCCACGGGATGATCTGCCCGACCACGCCCAGCGGCTCGTGGAAGTGGTACGCCACGGTGTCGTCGTCGAGCTGGCTGAGGCTGCCTTCCTGCGCGCGGATGCAGCCGGCGAAGTAGCGGAAATGATCGATCGCCAGCGGCAGGTCGGCGGCCATCGTCTCGCGGATCGGCTTGCCGTTGTCCCAGGTCTCGGCGTGGGCGAGCAGCTCGATGTTCTGCTCCATGCGGTCGGCGATCAGGTTGAGGATGCGCGCGCGCTCGGCGGCGGAGGTCTTGCCCCAGGCGTCCTTCGCGGCGTGCGCGGCGTCGAGCGCGGCCTCGATGTCGTCCTTGTCGGAGCGGGCGATCTCGCAGAACGGCTTGCCGGTGATTGGGGTGATGTTCTCGAAGTAGCGGCCGGCCTTGGGCGCCACCCACCGGCCGCCGATGAAGTTGTCGTAGCGCTGCTTGAAGGGAACCTGCACGGCGAGATGCTGCTGTTCGAGTTTGGTCATGGCGTGGCTCCGCGTCTGGTGGAAGGTGAGGGGGATGGAGCAGGAGCCATGCCAGCAAGCTGTCGACATCGCTCTTTGCTGCACCGTGCCAACCGCGCGCAGCGCCGGTGCGCTGGGGAAAAAAATCCTGCCGCTGCATCGCAGCAGCGTCGCTCGCGAAGGTCGCGTTGCGCTTCGCAAAAGCGTGTGCTTTGTATCGGAACACGCAACGCAACAGGTGTCGCAATCTGCGACACCCCGGAGTGTTCCATGCGACACAACGCGATATCCGATTCGATCGACGCCGCCCGCCGCAGCTTTTTCGGTGATGGCGCCGCGCCTCGCGGCCTGGTGTCCGACACCATCCTCGCCTCGTGGCGACGCTGCCTGGAGCAGGGGCTGGTGGCCAGCGCGCGGCCCAGCGTGGCACCGGTGGAACGCGGCGCATTGGGCGAGATGCAGGAGCGCCACGAGGCGTTGCGCCGGCTGTGCCGGCCGGAGCTGGAGGCGCTCTACGCCAGCGCCAACCAGGCCGGCAGCATCGTGGTGCTGACCGCGCCGGACGGCTTCATCCTCGATGCGCTGGGCGATCCGGATTTTCTCGACAAGGCCGCGCGCGTGTCGCTGCGCCCCGGCGTGCCGTGGAGCGAGCAGGCCACCGGCACCAACGCGATCGGCACCGCGCTGGTCGAGCGTCGCTCGGTGGAAGTGCGCGGCGCCGAGCACTACCACGCGCCGCATCGCGTGCTCAGCTGCTCGGCCTCGCCGATCTTCGATCCGCAGGGCCGGGTGGTCGGCGTGCTCGACCTCTCCGGTCACGCCTCGGTGCACCATCTGCATGCGCTGGGCATGGTGCAGCTGGCGGTGGAGCAGATCGAGCATCGCCTGTTCGAAACCGCTTTCGACGGCGCCGACATCGTGCGCATCCAGCCCGACCCGGCGCTGATCGGCACCGCGCGCGAGGGCATGCTGGTGTTCGAGGGGCATCGCCTCGCCGCCGCCAACCGTCATGCGCTGCGCCTGCTCGGGCTGGACTGGAGCGAGCTGGGCAAGCGCCGCTACGACGAGCTGTTCGCCTCCGCCCTGCCGGTGCCCGGCAGCGTGGGCAGCATGCGCTGCCAGACCGGCGACATGGTGCACGCGCGGCGCGATGCGCAGCGCTCGCGCATCCACGTGCCCAGCACCGTGCGCGCGCCGCGCGAGCCGGCGCCGGCGAAGCAGGCGATCCGCCCGCTGCGCGCGCCGGCGGCGGTGTTCGATCCGGTGCTGGATGCGGCGATCGATCGCCAGGTGCGCCTGCTCGACGCCGACATCACCGTGCTGCTGCAGGGCGAAACCGGCACGGGCAAGGAAGTGGTGGCGCGCGAACTGCACCGGCGCAGCGCCCGCGCCCAGGCGCCGTTCGTGGCGGTGAACTGCGCCTCGTTGCCGGAGGCGCTGATCGAATCGGAACTGTTCGGCCACCAGCCGGGCGCGTTCACCGGCGCACGGCGCGAGGGCTCGCCGGGTCTGCTGCGCGAGGCGCACGGCGGCGTGCTGTTCCTGGACGAGCTGGGCGACATGCCGCTGGCCCTGCAGAGCCGGCTGCTGCGCGTGCTGCAGGAGCGCGAGGTGACGCCGCTGGGCGGCGGTCGCGCGCACGCCATCGATGTGCGCGTGATCGCCGCCACCCATCGCCAGCTGCAGCAGGGGGTGGAGCGCGGCGAATTCCGCGCCGACCTGTATTTCCGCGTGGCGCAGTCGGTGCTGCACTTGCCGCCGCTGCGCGCGCATCCGGACGTGGCCGACACCGTGCGCCGCCTGTGGGCGGCGCTGGGCGCCGAGCAGGTGCCGATGTGGCTGGCGCCCGGGCTGGTGCAGCAACTGGCGGCCTGTCGCTGGCCGGGCAACGTGCGCGAGCTGGTCGGCGTGCTGCGCAGCCTGATGGCGCTGGGCACGGTCGGCGCCACGCTCACCGAGCACGACCTGCCCGACGGCTGGCGCGGCGCGGTCGCTCCATTGACGGGCGCACTGCCGGCGGCGGCCGCGGCCGAACCGGTGGCCGGCAACCTGCACGATCTCGAAGCGCAGGCGATCGACCAGGTGCTGGCCGCATGCCGCGGCAACATGGCCGCCGCGGCGCGCAAGCTGGGGATCAGCCGCAGCACGCTGTACCGCCGGCTGGAGGCGCGCCAGCCGCCGGGCGAGTGAACGCGGCCGGCGTCAGCGCGTGATGCTGACGTCGATCTCGATCGGATACGGCGCCGGCTGTCTTGGCGGCGCGGGCAGCGTCCACGTCACGAAGCTGGAGGCCAGGCAGGTCGCCAGCGGCGTGGCGGGCTGCACGTCGATGTGCGCGGGGCGGCCGTCCGCGCCGACGTCGGCGACCAGGGTGAACGGCGACTTGTCCGCCGGCGCGTTGCGGGCGATGCAGGCCTTCAGCGCGTCGGTCATCGGGTTGCCGATCTTCGCCCACAGCGCCTTCTGGTAGGCCGGGCCGGTCGCCGCGGCTTCGGCCAGCCGGCCCTGGGTGACGCGGTCGTGGAAGTCGTCGCCGCCCGTGGTGGCGGGGTTCAACAGCAGGGCCAGGGCGAGCAGGGCAGTCATGGGTGATCCAGTGCCGGCAAAGCGCGGACGTTAGCAGCTGACGTCGCCAGCGCGCAGTGGTACACGTGACGGGTTGCACCCGTTCCCGAGGATGTCGCGCATGCATGCACTCCCCAGCCACGTCGCCGGCCGCACCGACCTGCCGCTGCTCGACGACACCGTCGGCGGCCTGCTGGCGCGCATCGCGGCGCGCTGGCCGGAGCGCGACGCCCTGGTAGTGCGCAGCCAGCACGTGCGGATGAGCTACCGCACGCTGCGCGCCGAGGTGCAGCGCGTTGCCGCCGCGCTGCTGGCGCTGGGCCTGGCGCCGGGCGAGCGCGTCGGCATCTGGGCGCCGAACCGCGCCGAGTGGGTGGTGCTGCAGTTCGCCGCGCCGATGGCGGGGCTGATCCTGGTGAACATCAACCCGGCCTACCGCTCGCACGAGCTCGCCTTTGCGCTCAACCACGTGGGCTGCCGCGCGCTGGTGCTGCCGCGGCGCTTCAAGACCTCGCACTACTTGGACATCCTTGCCGCGCTGGCGCCAGAGCTGGCCGCGTGCGCGCCGGGTGAGCTGCACGCCACGCAGCTGCCGGCGCTGCGCGAGGTGATCGTGCTGGACGACGAGCCGCAGCCGGGCACCCGGCGCTGGGCGGATCTGTCCGCCGACGCGGCCGCGCTCGACCGCCTGCGCGCTGCAGCCGACGCTGCGCGCCGACGACGCGGTGAACATCCAGTTCACCTCCGGTACCACCGGAGCGCCCAAGGGCGCCACGCTGACCCACCGCAACATCGTCAACAACGGCTGGTTCATCGGCGAGGCGATGCGGCTCACCGAGCATGACCGGCTGTGCATTCCGGTGCCGTTCTACCACTGCTTCGGCATGGTGCTGGGCAACCTCGCCTGCGTCACCCACGGCGCCTGCATGGTGATTCCCGGCGAGGGCTTCGACGCGCTGGCCACGCTGGAAACCGTGGCGGAGGAACGCTGCACCGGCCTGCACGGCGTGCCCACCATGTTCATCGCCGAGCTAGAGCATCCGCGCTTCGCCGAGTTCAATCTGTCGACCCTGCGCACCGGCATCATGGCCGGCTCGCCGTGCCCGGTGGAGGTGATGCGCAAGGTGGTCGGCCAGATGCACATGGCCGAGGTGACGATCGCCTACGGCATGACCGAGACCAGCCCGGTGAGCTTCCAGACCGTGCCGGACGATCCGCTGGAGCGCCGCGTGGACAGCGTGGGTCGCGTGCAGCCGCACCTGGAGGTGAAGCTGGTCGACGAGCACGGCGTCACCGTGCCGCGCGGCGCGCCGGGCGAGCTGTGCACGCGCGGCTACTCGGTGATGCGCGGCTACTGGAACGATGAAGCGCACACCCGCGAGGCGATCGACGCCGAGGGCTGGATGCACACCGGCGATCTCGCCACGCTCGACGACGACGGCTACTGCCGCATCGTCGGCAGGCTCAAGGACATGGTCATCCGCGGCGGCGAGAACATCTATCCGCGCGAGATCGAGGAGTTCCTGTATGGCCATCCAGCCGTCCAGGATGTGCAGGTGTTCGGCGTGCCCGACGCGAAGTTCGGCGAGCAGGTGTGCGCGTGGGTGCGCCTGCGCGAGGGCATGCAAGCGAGCGAGGCGCAGATCCAGGACTACTGCCGCCATCATCTGGCGTACTACAAGGTGCCGCACTACGTGCGCTTCGTCGACGCGTTCCCGATGACGGTCACCGGCAAGGTGCAGAAGTACCTGATGCGCGAGGCGATGGCGGCCGAGCTGGCCGCGCGCGGTTGAATCAGAGGCGGCCGAGCCGTCCGGCTTCGTAGTCGCGCACCACGCGCATCACGTCCTGATGCGTGTTCATCACGAACGGACCGTGCTGCACCAGCGGCTCGTGGATCGCGGCACCGGCCACCACCACCACGTGCGAGCGCGTGCCTACGCCGCGGATGCGCAGCAACACGTCGGCGCCGTGGGCGCCCGCCGTGACCGCGGTGGTGGCGGGCAGGGCGCGCGTGCTGGCGCCGTCGGCGGCCAGCGCCAGCTCGCCGGAAACCGCGTAGCACCAGGCGTTCCAGCCGGCCGGCAGGGTCAACGGAAAGGTGGCGCCGGCGTCGATGCGACCATCCAGGATCAGCAGCGACTGCGGCAGCCCCAGCGGCGAGCGCAGCGCGCCGAAGCTTCCGGCGAGCAGGCGCAGCCGGCTGCCGGGCAGGGTGATCAGCGGCACGTCGGCCGCCGCCAGGTGAAAACTCGCTGGCGGCTGCTGCTTCAGGTCGCTGGGCGAGTTGACCAGGATCTGCAGCACGTCCAGCGAGAGCGAGTCGCCGCGCGCGCGTGCCTGACGCACCACCCCGCGCCCGGCCAGCGTCCAGTGCAGATCACCGGGCCGCACGCAGTGGCTGGCGCCGGCGCTGTCGGTGGTTTCGATCTCGCCCTGCGCGTGCTCGAACACCATCGTAGCCACCGACAGGCCCGCATGCGGCAACGGCTCGACGTCCGGTCCGGCCGACTGCACGTGATCGACCACCAGCAGTGGCGACATGTCGCGATCGAACGCATCGTGGCGGAACTGGCGCAGTCGTCCGCCGGCGCCGGCCGGATGGACGCGGGGCTGCAGTGGACGGGAAAACACCGGATCGCGGGCGGGCAAGGGGCCGTGCATGGCGTGCCTGGGGAGGAGGGACGCCGCACTGTGCCGTGCCGGCGGTCGGCAGGTTGTGCCGGCCGTCACGCGGGTGCGCGCCGCGGCGTCTGCCTACGTCCGGTTGGGCGGCGGTTCACGCAGGCGGATCAGCCCACTGCGGCATCGCGCAGCGCCAGCCAACCCGGCAACTCGCCGGCCGGCATCGGTCGCGCGATGTGGAAGCCCTGTACCTCGTCGCAGGCCATGCCGCACACGGCGGCGTAGATCTGGGCGGTCTCCACGCCTTCCACCACCACGCGAAAACCCAGCTCGCGCGCCAGCTCGGTCATCGCGCGCACGATCGCGCCGTCGTGGCGGCTGGCCTCCATGGCGCGCACGAACGACTGGTCGATCTTCAGGCTGGTGGCGGGCATCTGCCGCAGCGATGCAAGGTTGCTGTAGCCGGTGCCGAAGTCGTCGATGGCGATGCCGATGCCCAGCGCGCGAATCGCCGCCAGATGCTCGCGCGTGGTGTCCGAATGCTCCAGCAGCGTGCTCTCGGTGAACTCCAGCTCCAGCGCGTCCAGCGCCACGTCGTGGCGTCGCGCTGCGCTGCGCAGACGCTCCACCAGTTCGCTGCCGAGGTCGCTGCTGGACACGTTGAGCGACAGCTTCAGCGCCAGCCCCGCCCGCTGCCACGCGCCGAGCTGGGCGATGGCGTGGTCGAGCACCCACTCGGTGAGCGTGCGCATCAGCCCCGCCTGCTCGGCCAGCGGAATGAAGCGGCCGGGCGGGATTGCGCCCAGCGTGGGATGGCGCCAGCGCGCCAGCGCCTCCACCGCCACGCAGCGGCCGCTGGCCAGTTCCACCCGCGGCTGGTAGTGCAGTTCGAGCTCGGTGCGGTCGTTGAGCGCAGCGGCCAGCTCGGTGACGAGGAAGAACTCCTGCCGGTGCTGTTCGTCATGCGCGGGCTCGTACACCGACCAGCCGCGCACGCTGTCCTGGGCCGCATGCGTGGCGCTCATCACCAGCCGCAGCGGATCGCCGCCGTCGAGTTCGCCGACCTCCAGGTTGAGCAGGCCCACGCCCGGCTGGATGGTGAGCGGAATGCCCAGGCAATCGAACGGCTGGCGCAGACGGTGCACCAGCTCGTCCATCTGTGCGCCGTCGACCGCGTGCGGCGAGTCCGGCAACACGGCGGCGAAGCGATGGATGCCGACCTGGTACAGGTGGGTGTGCTCGGGCATCCACACCTGGATGCGGGCGGCGACGTCGCGCATCAGTTCATCGGCGTAGGCGTGGCCCATCGCGCGTATGAAGGCGTTGAAGCGGCTGACCGGGGCCACGTCGATGGCGATCAGCCACGCGCGATGGGCGCCGCTGCGCTGGCGTGCGCGCAGGTCCTCGAAGAAGGCATTGCGATGGGGTAGCTGGGTGACCGGATCGGTGCGGCCGAGATAGCTGCCCAGCACCAGTCCGGTGCCGGCCAGCTCGGCGGCATCGCGCAGGTCGTCGTGCTCTTTCTCGGAAAGCCCATCGCGCGGGGCGTAGTCCATCACGCAGAGCGCACCGACATGCTGCCCACTGAGCGTGTACACCGGCTCGCTGGCGAAAAAACGCATCGATGCCGTGCGCAGGTCGGTGAGCAGCGGCACGCCGCCGAAGCGTTCGTCGGCGTTGGTATCGGGCACCACCTGGGTTTCGCCGTGGCGGGCCGCCTCCAGGTACAGCGGATGCAGCGCCTGCGGCGAGTGCGGGCTGCGCGCGTCGTCGCTGAACCAGTACGCGCTGCCGGTGGCCAGCACCAGCGACACCACCGGCACGCGCAGTGAATGGGCGGCCAGTCGCGCCACCGCGTCGAAGCCCGGCACGGCGAAGCCGTCCGCCATGTCGATCGGGTTGAGCACCTCGCCGGGCGTGTCGTCCGGAGCGGTGTCCGACTCGCTTGCCATTGCCTTCCCCTGTTTCTGTGCATCCCTGCGCGGCGCTGCCGCCGGGCCGGTCGTATGCCCGGCATGCACATGAATTTAATGCAGATTCAGTCTTTTCGGCGGGCTGCTCCGTATCTGAAGCGCTGCCCGGGCCCCGCCGGGCACCGCCGTGTTCATCCGCGCGGATGCCCGCTACTTCGACTGGAAGAGCGAGGTGCAGCTCAACGGCGCGGGGATCGGCGAGGTGAAGGTGAACCCGTGGATCTACGGCGTGAGCGCGGGCTACCGCTTCTGATCCGTAGCGTTCGCCAGACGCTTATCGACGGCCGCCTCCGGGCGGCCGTTTTCGTAGGTGCTACTCGGGCCGGTGCGGCGCGGCGAGGTAGTCCTCGCTCTGCATCTCGATCAGCCGCGATTCGGTGCGGCCGAACTCGGCACGCAGGCGCTCGCCGTCGTACAGCTCGGTGATCGGCGCGGCGGCGGACAGCACCAGCTTCACGCGGCGGTCGTAGAACTCGTCCACCAACTGCACGAAGCGCCGGGCTGCGTCCTCGCTGTACACGGTGAACTGCGGCACGTTGGAGACCAGGATGGTGGCCGAGGATTTCGCCAGCGCGATGTAGTCGGCCACCGCGCGCGGACCTTCGCACAGCGCGTCGAAGGTGAACCACAGCACGCCCTCGGCGCGGCGGCGCAGCGGCACGTCGCGGCCGTTGAGGGTGATCGCGCCGCCGTCGACCGGCTCGTCCTGCGCCTGGCTGGCGAAGATGCGCGTCAGCGCGCGCTCGGCTTCCGCGCCGGGCGGTGTGAGGTAGACCGGCGCCTGGCTCAGCGCGCGCAGGCGCCAGTCGCGCGAGGACGCCATCTCCACCACGTGGCAGTGCTTCTGCAGCAGTGCGATCGCCGGCAGGAAGCGGGCGCGCTGCAGGCCGTCGCGATAGAGGTTGGCCGGCGCCGTGTTGGAGGTGGTGACCAGGCTCACGCCGCGCGCGAACAGCGCGTCGAGCAGGTTGGCCAGGATCATCGCGTCGCCGATGTCGCTGACCAGGAACTCGTCCAGGCACAGCACGCGGCAACGCACGGCGATGCGGGCAGCCACCTCCACCAGCGGATCGGCGCGCTCGCCCAGCGTGCGCAGCTCGGCGTGCACTTCGCCCATGAAGCGATGGAAATGCCGCCGCAGCGCGGTACCTGCCGGCAGGCCGGCGACAAACAGATCCATCAGGAAGGTCTTGCCGCGGCCCACGCTGCCCCACAGGTACAGCCCCGGCACGGCATCCACCGGGTCGCCGCCGAGCAGGCTCTTGAGCCGTCCGAACAGGCCGGGGCTTTCCGGCACGGCGCTCAGCGCCGCGTGCATGCGGTCGAACTCGGGCAGCACGGCGAGCTGGGCCGGATCGCTCTCCCAGCGGTGGGCGGCCACGCCCTCGTGGTAGCGCGCGCTGGGCGCGCCGGATGCGGTATCGGTCATGGCGGGGACGGGACGGGTCAGGCGCGCTCGGGCGGCAGCCAGCGGCGCGCGGCGGCCTTCACGGCACCGCGCAGGTCCATCAGGCGGCGGTGGAAGAAGTGCCCGGTCTCGGGCATGCGCACCAGCTCGGGCTTGACCTCGAGGCTGTCGATCCAGTCGAACACCGCCTGCGGCTCGACCACCTCGTCCTCCTCGCCCATCACCACCAGCCACGGGCAGGTTGGCAGCTCGAAGCCCTCGAATGGCCAGCGTCCGGCGGGCGGGGCGATGCTGATCAGCGCCTCGGCGCCCAGCCGCACCGCGTTGCGGATGGTCACGTAGCTGCCGAAGGAGAACCCGGCCAGCCACAGCGCTTCGCCGGGGCGCACGCGACGCACCCAGTCGGCCACCGCGGCGAGATCGTCGCCTTCGCCGTTGCCCTCGTCGTAGTGGCCTTCCGATTCACCGGTGCCGCGGAAATTGAAGCGCACCGTGTCCAGCCCCGATTCGCGCAGCGCGCGCTCGACCATCGTCACCACCTTGTTGTGCATGGTGCCGCCCTGCACGGGGTTGGGATGGCAGACGATCGCCACCCCGCGCCGCGCGCCGGGGCGCTCGGCGAGGTCGGTGATGGTCTCCAGCATGCCGGCCGGGCCGCGCAGCATGAAGCCGGCCGCCTCGTCGGGAAAGCTCGCCGGATCGGCGGGAAGCGAGAGCATGTTCATCCCGCGGATGATAACCGGCCGGCTTGTCGATCGCCCGGTATGCCCGCATTTCTCGGCCCATGAACCATCTCGCGCATGCCCTGCTGGCCGGTGACGACGACGCGCTGCGCCTGGGCGGCATGCTCGGCGATTTCGTGCGTGGTGCGCCCGATGACGCGTGGCCGCGCGAGGTGGTCATGGGCATTCGCCTGCATCGCGCCATCGACGTGTACACCGACGCGCATCCCGAGGTGCTGGCGGCGAAGGCGCAGCTGGCGCCGCCGTACCGCCGCTACGCCGGCATCCTGCTGGACATGTGGTTCGACCACTGCCTGGCGCGCGACTTCCCGCGCTGGTCGGCGGTGCCGCTGGCGCGTTTCTCCACCGACCTGCGCGCGCTGCTGCACGACCGCGAGCCGCAGCTGCCGCCGGCGCTGCAGCGCTTCCTGGCCTACATGCAGGCACACGACCTGCCGGCCGCCTACGCGCGGACGCAGGTGCTGGGCCGTGCGCTTGCCGGCATCGGCCAGCGGCTGCAGCGGGCCAATCCGCTGGCCGACGCTTTGCCGGTGCTGCAGGCGCAGGCGAGCGCGCTGGACGGGCATTTCGAGGTGTTCTTTCCCGAGCTGCAGGCGTTTGCGCGCAGCTGGATCTACCAGGCCGGGATCGATCACGCGAAGGCGCGCCCGGATTGAGGCAGGCGGTGTCCGCTGACCACCTCGCCGGATCGTCCGCAGACCGGGCGGGGATCGGTGGTTCCGTCACCCCTCACCCCGACCTTCTCCGCGCGAGGGCGAAGGGGCGAACGAAAAACGCCGCCTCGCGGCGGCGTTTTGCTCTGAACTGATCGAAGCCGGGCTTACTTGGCCTGGTCGGTGATCCAGGTGACGGCGGCCTTGACCTGTGCGTCGGTCAGCGAGGGGTTGCCGCCCTTGGCCGGCATCATGTTGCCGTCCGGACCCTTGTAGCCCTCGATCGCGTGCTTCACCAGCGTATCCAGACCCTGCGCCAGGCGCGGAGCCCAGGCAGCCTTGTCGCCCAGCTTGGGCGCACCGGCCACGCCGGCGGTGTGGCAGCTGTGGCAGAGATTCTCGTAGATCGTCTTGCCGTCGGTGGTGCCGCCGTAGGCCACCTGCGAGGCGGCGGCCTTGGCCGCGGCTGCCTCGGCGGCGGCCATCGCCGCGCGTCCGGTGTCGCCGGCGTACACGGCGCCGACCGGCGCGATGCGCGCTTCTACCTGCTGCGGCGCGTTCGGGTTGGTTTCCTTCGGCTCGTGGTTGTAGATCGCCCAGCCGAGGCTGATCAGCAATACGGTCAGCACACTCAGGCCCGCGATCAGCATCGAGAACTGACGCATGAAGCTCTGATCGGATTTGGTCAGGGAACCGCTCACGAACGTACTCCAGTCAAAATGTGGGGCCACCATTGGCCCCAGGCGCGGAACGACGCCATCCCGCAGGGGGCGGCGTCGCGGCAGCCGCGGGATTATAGACGAAGCCCGGCGCAAGTTTCAGCGCGTCGACGTGGCGGCCGGTCGCAGCCCGGGGTATCGTGCGCGGGATCGAATCGCACCCAGTCCCCCGTCATGCATGGGTTTGCGAGGCCTCGCCCCCTGCCATCGGTCATGGCGGACCCATGTCAACCGGCAGTGTCCGGGGTCGTTGATCTGAACCTATTCTTTTCCTGCCACTCAGACAGTGCGCGCACGTCGCGTGCCGGGGCTCGGGCCCTGCCGTTCAAACCGGGAGTTTTACATGTCGCGTTTTTGGAAGATCGCGCTGATCGTTGTTGCCGTGCTCGTGGTGGCGGCGGTCGGAGTCCGCCTGCTGCACAAGCCCGCCGCCGGACCACGCGCGCAGGCCGGTGCTGCCGCCGGCAAGGATGGTCCCGGAGCGAAGGAAGCCGATCCGGTGCCGGTCACGGTAGAGCCGGTGAGCGTGCAGAACGTGCCGGTGTACCTCACCGCGCTGGGCACCGTGCAGGCGCTCAACACGGTCACGGTGAGTCCGCAGATCGGCGGCCTGCTGATGAAGCTCAACTTCACCGAGGGCCAGGAAGTGACCAAGGGCCAGGTACTGGCCGAGATCGACCCGCGCTCGCTGCAGGCTTCCTATGACCAGGCCGCCGCGCGCAAGCGCCAGGACGCGGCGCAACTGGCCACCGCGCGCAGCAACCTGGCGCGCAGCCTCGATCTCGCCAAGCAGGGCTACATCTCCAAGCAGGACATGGACACGCTGCAGAACACGGTCAGCCAGTACGAGGCGACCGTGGCGGCGGACGAGGCGGCGATCAATGACGCCAAGGTGCAGCTCGGTTACACCAAGGTGATCGCGCCGATCAGCGGCATGGCCGGCATCCGCGGCGTCGACCCGGGCAACATCGTCACCACCTCGTCGAGCATCGTGACGCTGACCGAAGTGCATCCGATCAACGTGATCTTTCCGCTGCCGGAGCAGAACGTGGAGCTGGTGCGCTCCTCGCAGCAGCGCGGCGAGCCGCTGGAAGTGGCCGCGCTCGACAGCGCCGGCAGCAAGGTGATCGCCGGCAAGGGCGTGCTGAAGGTGATCAACAACCAGATCGACACCAGCACCGGCACGTTCAACCTCAAGGCGGAGTTTCCCAACGAGGAGAACGCGCTGTTCCCCGGCCAGTTCGTCAACGTGCGAATGAAGGTGAACACGGTGCAGGGCGGCCTGGTGATTCCCTCGCAGGCGGTGCAGCGCGGCCCGGACGGCGATTACGTCTACCAGCTGCAGCCGTCCGACAGCACGG
This sequence comes from Dyella ginsengisoli, assembly GCF_044904665.1. NCBI lineage: Bacteria > Pseudomonadati > Pseudomonadota > Gammaproteobacteria > Lysobacterales > Rhodanobacteraceae > Dyella > Dyella ginsengisoli. The sequence goes on along the minus strand of NZ_JADIKM010000006.1, from coordinate 215,370 downwards.
TGAAGATGCAGCCGGTGACCACCGGCCAGGAAGTGGGCGACAGCCACGTGATGGTGACGCAGGGCCTGAAGACCGGTGACCAGGTGGTGACCGAGGGCCAGTTCCGGCTCAAGCCGGGCAGCAAGGTCAAGGCGCTCAAGCCGGGCGAAGTGCCGGCCGCGCCGACCGAGGAAGAGCTCAAGAAGGTTGCGAAAGACAAAAAGGCGGGCGGTCGCGGCGGTCGCCGCGGCTGATCCGCCGACGCATCGCATCCGGCCCGGCCGGATGCGGTGTGCGGGCATCACGCGCCCGGGCGCACCACTGACGATCGGGCACGTGCCCCGCCACTGAAGGCAGACCAGGACACCATGGGATTCTCATCGCTTTTCATCCGACGCCCGATCGCCACTTCGCTGCTGATGGTGGCGGTGCTGCTGCTGGGCGTGCTCGGCTATCGCCAGCTGCCGGTGTCGGCGCTGCCGGAGATCGATGCGCCCAGCCTGGTGGTCACCACGCAGTATCCGGGCGCCAGCGCGGCGACCATGGCGGCGCTGGTCACCACGCCGCTGGAACGCCAGTTCGGGCAGATCTCCGGGCTGGCGATGATGAGCTCGGATTCGTCCGCCGGGCTGTCGACGATCGTGCTGCAGTTCAACATGGACCGCGACATCGACATCGCCGCGCAGGACGTGCAGTCGGCGATCAGCACCTCCAAGGGCACGCTGCCGAACAACCTGCCGTACCCGCCGGTGTACAACCGCGTGAACCCGGCCGACGCGCCGATCCTCACGCTGATGCTCACCTCGGACAGCCGCGCGCTGCGTGACGTCAACGACCTGGCCGATTCGATCATCGCCCAGAAGCTCTCGCAGGTGCAGGGCGTGGGCCTGGTGTCGATCGCCGGCAACGTGCGGCCGGCCGTGCGCGTGCAGGTGAACCCGGCGCAGCTGTCCAATCTCGGCCTCACGCTGGAGGACGTGCGCAGCGCGCTCAGCCAGGCCAACGTCAACGCGCCCAAGGGCACGCTCAACGGCAAGACACAGAGCTACTCGATCGGCACCAACGACCAGCTGGTCGACGCCGCGCAGTACAAGAACACCATCATCAGCTACAAGAACGGCGCGCCGGTTCGCCTGTCCGACGTGGCCAGCGTGGTCGACGGCGTGGAGAACGACCAGCTCGCCGCGTGGGCCAACGGCAAGCCGGCGGTGCTGCTGGACATCCGCCGCCAGCCGGGCGCGAACATCGTCAAGACGGTCGAGCAGATCCGCGCCACGCTGCCCTCGCTCAAGGCCGTGCTGCCGGCCGACGTGCACCTGGACGTGTTCGCCGACCGCACCATCACCATCCGCGCCTCGGTGCACGACGTGCAGTTCACGCTGATCCTCACCATCTTCCTGGTGGTGGCGGTGATCTTCGTGTTCCTGCGTCGACTGTGGGCGACGATCATCCCGTCGGTGGCGGTGCCGCTGTCGCTGATGGGCACGTTCGGCGTGATGTCGTTCGCCGGCATGTCGCTGGACAACCTCTCGCTGATGGCGCTCACCGTGGCCACCGGCTTCGTGGTGGACGATGCGATCGTGATGATCGAGAACATCGTGCGCTACATCGAGCAGGGCAAGAGCGGCAAGGAGGCGGCCGAGATCGGCGCCAAGGAAATCGGCTTCACCGTGCTGTCGCTGACCGTGTCGCTGGTGGCGGTGTTCCTGCCGCTGCTGCTGATGCCCGGCGTCACTGGACGGCTGTTCCACGAGTTCGCCTGGGTGCTGACCATCGCGGTGACCATCTCGATGCTGGTGTCGCTGACGCTGACGCCGATGATGTGCGCCTACCTGCTCAAGCCCGACCAGCTGCCGCCGGGCGACGACACCCACGAGCGCCAGGCCGCCAGTGGCAAGCGCGACCTGTGGACGCGCACGGTGGACCTGTATGCCAGCACGCTGGACTGGGTGCTCGACCATCGCCGGCTGACCATGCTGGTGGCCGGTGCGGCGGTGGTGCTCACCGTGTTCCTGTACATCGCCATCCCCAAGGGCCTGCTGCCCGAGCAGGACACCGGCCTGATCACCGGCGTGGTGCAGGCCGACGAGAACGTCGCCTTCCCGCAGATGGAGGCGCGCACCAAGGCGGTGGCCGACGCGCTGCGCAAGAACCCGGCGGTAACCGGCGTGGCGGCGTTCATCGGCGCCGGCTCGATCAACCCCACGCTCAACCAGGGCCAGCTGTCGATCGTGCTGAAGGATCGCGGCGACCGCGACGGCCTAGACAAGGTGCTGCCCAGCCTGCAGGCCGCGGTGGCGAACATTCCCGGCGTGGCGCTGTACCTCAAGCCGGTGCAGGACGTGACGCTGGACAGCCGCGTGTCGGCCACCGAATACCAGTACGCGCTGTCCGACGTGAGCTCCACCGAGCTGGCCGGCTACGCCGAAAAGATGACCCAGGCGCTGCGCCAGCGCCCGGAGCTGGCCGATGTCGACAACAATCTGGCCGACGCGGGCAACGCGCTCAAGCTCACCATCGACCGCGACAAGGCCAGTCGCCTCGGCGTGCCGGTGCAGAGCATCGACGACACGCTGTACGACGCGTTCGGCCAGCGCCAGATCTCCACCATCTTCACGCAGCTCAACCAGTACCGCGTGGTGCTGGAGGTCGCGCCGCAGTTCCGCAACAGCGACGACCTGATGAACAAGCTCACCGTGCGCGGCAACGGCAACGGCGCGCTCACCGGCTCCAACGCCACCAGCTTCGGCCAGCTCACCTCGAGCAACTCGGCCACGCCGTCGGGCATCGGCAACACCGGCAACGTCGGCTTCCAGGTCGGCGGCGGCGGCACCATTCCGATCTCTTCGCTGGCCACCGCCGAGTACACCAGTGCGCCGCTGGTGGTCAGCCACCAGCAGCAGCTGCCGGCGGTGACGATCTCGTTCAACCTGGCGCCGGGCTACTCGCTGTCGCAGGGCGTGGACGCGATCAACGAGGTGGTCAAGCAGCAGAATCTGCCGCCGCAGGTGCGCGGCGAGTTCGTCGGCAAGGCGGCGGAGTTCTCCTCCTCGCTGGGCGACGAGGTGCTGCTGCTGCTCGCCTCGGTGATTGTGATCTACATCGTGCTGGGCGTGCTGTACGAGAGCTACATCCACCCGATCACGATCATCTCCACCCTGCCGCCGGCCGGCGTGGGCGCGCTGCTGGCGCTGATCCTGTGCGGCATGAGCCTGTCGGTGGACGGCATCGTCGGCATCGTGCTGCTGATCGGCATCGTGAAGAAGAACGCGATCATGATGATCGACTTCGCGATCGAGGCGCAGCGCGAGGGCATGAGCCCGCGCGAGGCGATCCGCCGCGCCTGCCTGCTGCGCTTCCGCCCGATCATGATGACCACCGCCGCGGCCATGCTCGGTGCCCTGCCGCTGGCGCTGGGCAACGGTATCGGCGCGGAGCTGCGCCGGCCGCTGGGCGTGTCGATCGTCGGCGGCCTGCTGCTGTCGCAGCTGGTAACGCTGTACACCACGCCGGTGATCTACCTCTACATGGAGCGGTTCTCCGACTGGCTGCGCTACCGCCGCGAGCAGCGCGCGCTGGCGGCTCACGCGGCGTAATGCCGCGGCTCGCCGGCCGACGCCGGCAGCGATTCATCCCGACGGCCCGCCTCATGGCGGGCCGTCGTCGTTTGGACGTCCATCGACGCAGGGTTCGGATGCGCGCCGCGGTTCAACCGTTCTCGCCCTCATGCGTTGGGAGTGCGATGATTCGCGAACGCCACGCGCGCCGCGTCCTCCCCCGCGACCAGGCCCCGCTTTCCGCATGAACCTCTCCGCTCTCTTCGTGCGCCGCCCCATCGGCATCTCGCTGCTGGCCATCGGGCTGTTCGCGGTCGGTACGCTCTGCTACGGCCTGCTTGGCGTCTCGGCGCTGCCGGCGATCCAGTTTCCGGTGATCTTCGTGCAGGCCAGCCAGCCCGGTGCCGACGCCAGCACCATGGCCGCCACCGTGGCCGCGCCGCTGGAGCGCCACCTGGGCCAGGTGCCCGGCATCGACACGTTGCGCTCGAACAGCTCCGAAGGGCGCGCGTTCGTCTTCATGATCTTCAACAGCGACCGCAACCTGGACGCCGCCGCCCGCGACGTGCAGTCGGCCATCAGCGCGGCCGCACCGGACCTGCCCAGCGGCCTCACCAACGCGCCCAGCCTGGAAAAGGCCAACCCCAACGACGATGCGGTGATCGTGTTCGCGCTCACCTCGCAGACGCAGTCCGCCGCGGATCTGTACAACGTCGCCGACACCCTGCTGATGCCGCGCCTGCGCCAGCTCGACGGCGTCTCCTCGGTGGACATCGCCGGCGCGGCCACGCCGGCGATCCGCGTCGACGTGAACCTGCGCAAGCTCAACGCGATGGGCCTGTCGCCCGACCAGCTGCGCAACGCGCTCACCGCGGCCAACGTCAGCTCGCCGCTGGGCACGTTGAGCAACGGCATCACCAACATGTTCGTCACCGCCACCGACCAGCTGAAGACCGCCGACGACTTCGCCCGGCTGATCGTCTCGGTGAAGGACGGCACGCCGGTGCGCCTGTCCGACGTCGCCCACGTCTACGCCGGCCAGCAGGACGCGTACCAGGCGGCCACCTTCGACGGCAAGCCGGCGGTGCTGCTGTACGTCTACAAGAAGGCCGACGCCAACGTCATCGCAACGGTCGACCGCGTGCGCGCCGCGATTCCCGAGCTGCGAAATTTCCTGCAGCCGGCCACCACGCTCACCCCGTATTTCGACGGCACGCCGACCATCCGCGCCTCGCTGCGCGAGGTGCAGATGACGCTGCTGATCAGCCTGGCGATGGTGGTGCTCACCATGGCGCTGTTCCTGCGCCGGCTGGCGCCCACGATGATCGCCGCGGCCGCCGTGCCGCTGTCGCTGGCCGGTGCGGCGACGGCGATGTACCTGCTCGGCTACACGCTCAACAACCTCACCCTGCTGGCGCTGGTGATCGCGATCGGCTTCGTGGTGGACGACGCGATCGTGGTCATCGAGAACATCATCCGCCACATCGACGAGGGCATGCCGCGGATGGAGGCCGCGCTCAAGGGTGGGCGCGAGATCGGCTTCACCATCGTCTCGATCACCGCCTCGCTGATCGCGGTGTTCATTCCACTGCTGTTCGCCAGCGGCATCGTGGGCATGTTCTTCAAGGAGTTCACCATGACGCTGATCGCGGCGATCGCCGTGTCGGCGGTGGTCTCGCTCACGCTCACGCCGGCATTGTGCGGACGCTTCCTGCTCGGCCACGCCGCACCGGCGAACCGGCCGGCGCGCTTCGCCCGCCTCAATGCCGCGATCGACCGCATGCACGGCGGCATGCTGCGCCTCTACACGCGGGCGCTGGATTTCTCGCTGCGCCACGCGCTGGCGCTGTCGCTCACGCCACTGGCGTTGATCGCGCTGACCTTCGTGCTGGCCGGGCAGGTGAAGGGCGGCCTGTTTCCGCCGCAGGACACCGGCCTCATCCACGGCTTCGCCAACTCCGGCGCCACGGTGTCGTTCAACGACATGGTCAAGCGCCAGCACCGGCTGGTGGACATGCTGCTGGCCGATCCGGACGTGGCCCGCGTGGGTTCGCGGCTGGGCACCAGCCGGCTGGGCGCCAGTGGCTCGTTCGACATCGAGCTGAAGACCCGCGCCGCCGGCCGCAAGGACGACACCTTCGCCGTGCTCGACCGGCTCAGCGCCAAGGCGGCGACCTATCCGGACCTCAACCTGCGGCTGCGTCCGATCCAGGATCTGCCCAGCGGCGGCGGGGGCGGCAACCAGGGCGCGCAATACCAGGTGTCGCTGCAGGGCGACGACCTGGACGAGCTGCAGCTGTGGCTGCCGCGGCTGGTGAAGGCGCTGGCGAAAAACCCGATGTTCCGCGACGTCGGCTCCGACGTGGAAGAGGGCGGCCTGCGCCAGAACATCGTGATCGACCGCGACAAGGCCGCGCGCCTGGGTGTGTCGGTCGGCACCATCGACGGCGCGCTGTACGACGCCTTCGGCCAGCGCCAGGTGTCCACCATCTACTCGGACATCAACCAGTACAAGGTGGTGGTCAACGCGCTGCCCGACCAGACCGCCACGCCCGAGGCGCTCAATCGCATCTACGTGCGCTCGAACAGCGGCAAGATGGTGCCGATCAGCGCGGTGGCGCATCAGGAAGCCGGGCTGGCGCCCTCGCAGATCCACCATTCCGGCCAGCAGACCACGATGGACCTCAGCTTCAACCTCGCGCCGGGCGCGAGCATGGGCGAGGCGCTGCCGGCAATCCAGAAAACCGTGCAGGACATCCGCGTGCCGGGCGACATCCGCCTCTCGCTGGGCGACGATTTCCGCCGCTTCCAGCAGTCGCAGGGCGACATGCTGTGGCTGATCCTCGCCGCCATCGTCACCGTCTACATCGTGCTGGGCATGCTCTACGAGAGCCTGATCCACCCCATCACCATCCTCTCCACGCTGCCGGCGGCGGGCGTCGGTGCGCTGGCCGCGCTGGTGGTGACCGGCACCGAGCTGTCGGTGGTGGCGATGATCGCGCTGGTGCTGCTGATCGGCATCGTCAAGAAGAACGCGATCATGATGATCGACTTCGCGCTGGTGGCGCAGCGCGAGCACGGCAAGAGCCCGCTGGAGGCCGCACGCGAGGCCTGCATCGTGCGCTTCCGCCCGATCATGATGACCTCGATGGTGGCGATCCTCGCCGCGCTGCCGATCGCCATCGGCCTGGGCGAAGGCTCCGAGCTGCGCCGCCCGCTCGGCATCGCGCTGATCGGCGGCCTGCTCATTTCGCAGACACTGACCCTGCTCAGCACGCCGGCGCTGTACGTGATCTTCTCGTGCCTGTCCGAGCGCGTGCGGGTGCGACGCCAGGCGCGCCGCGAGCGTCGTGCGGCGCGCCGGCGACAGAAGCTGGCGAACGCCTGATTGCCTTACGGCCGCGATGCGGCCGTGCTCGCTCCGCCCTGGTTCATCGTGGAGAAGCGGCGTCGCGCCGCCTCCCGCACCGTGGCCATCCAGGACCGGAGCGCGCGCCGGAGCGCACGCTCACCCGACTCACGCCACGAGGGTCGCCCCGCGCGCTTGACCCTGCGTCGGCGCCGGCAGCTCGTTTCCGTGCGGCTGGATCGGTGGCTGCGCCGGGGGTGCCTTCATGCGCTGGGCGGCCGCGCTGCTCTGCTCGATCGGCGTGGCCACGGCCTGCGCGGTGGGCAGCTCCACGATCCGCTTCACCGGCGAGTCGTTCTGCGCCACGAAGGTGCGCGAACCGTCGTCGCTGAGCGCAATCGCGTCGATGCGGGTCAGGCCGTGTGCCTTGGCCACGGGCACTGCCGCGGCGGCGAGGTGCTGGGTGTGCTCGTCGGACGGGCGACCCATCTGCTCGTCGATGTGCTTCACCTGCGCGAGGGCCTGCTCGTACAGCGCATGGTCCGGATTTTTCGGATCGCTGAGCAGCACCACGGTCGCTGTCGCCGCCTGCGCCGCCTGCGCCGCCTGCGCCGGCTGGGATTTCAGCGCCTGCTCCAGCGCTCCCTGCGTCTGCGGCCCCACCTTGCCGTCCACCGTCAGCCGGTGGTCGCGCTGGAACGCTTCCACGGCAAAGCGCGTGTTGGCGCCGAAGTCGCCGTCGACCTGCAGCGCCTGGCCGCGGGCATCCCTGTAGCCCAGCGCATTGAGCTCGGTCTGCAAACGGGTGACGCTCTGCTTCGCCAGCGCCTGCTCGATCGCGGCATCGGTCTGCGGGCCCGCCTTGCCGTCGACGGTGAGCCGATGGTCGCGCTGGAATGCTTCCACCGCATGCTGCGTGGCCGGACCGAACGCGCCGTCCACCTTCAGCGCGTGACCCTGCGCGTCGGTGTAGCCCAACGTCGACAGGTGCTGCTGCAACGCGGTGACCGCAGGGCCGCGGCTGCCGTTGGCCAGCACCTCACCGCCGATCGACGCCGGTTGGTCCGCCCCGACGCCGCGTGGGGTGACGCCCGGGCGGATCGTGCCGTCGTTGATGTCGCGGATGTAGCGCTGGAACTGGCCCACTTCCAGCTCGACGTGCGCGTGGATCGAGCCAGGGCTGCCGGTCTGTCCCATCTCGCCCAGCGGCTGGCCGTAGCTCACGTGCGCGCCCTCGCCGAACGGCGAGCTGCCGCGGACCATGTGAAGCACCTGGCCCTCGCGCTTCGCGCCGGGCGTGCCGTAGGGCTTGTCGTAGATCTGCACGGTGTTGTAGTCGTCGTGCAGGAAGTGGGCGTAGCCGGACACCGGTGCGGGGATCTCCACCGGCCCGCGACCATCCTGCGAGAGGATGAAATCCTTCTTGACGAAGGTGCGTCCGTCGGCGTGACGGATCTCCTCGAACTCGCCGTGGATCGTGCCGTATTCGCGGTTCGGCTGGCGGCCGGCGCTGGGATGATGCTTGTGCAGATCCTCGTAGGAGTGGACCGGCAGAACGCTGGAGCCGACGTTTTCGGTGATGGTGTAGCGGGACATATCGTCTACCTCCATGTAGTAGTCGATGATGGGTTACATGCCCCGAGCGATCAGGGCCCGGTCGGCTGGGGATTGCCCGTGAGGTACCAGCAGCCGTCGCGCAGTCTGAAGCGGAAGCCGCGCCCTTCCGACGAGCCGTAGAGGTAGCTCACTTCGCGCAGATTGGCCGACGGCTGGCGGATGTCCAGCGGCAGCGGCGCCGGATCGATGCCGTCCACGCCCACGTGATGGAATGCGCCGCCACGGTAGACCACGTCGAACACGTCCGGTCGGTTGCCGCGCACGTAGACCGTTTCCGTGCGATCGCCGTCGCCGTCGGAGATCAGCACCTTCGCGCGCACCAGAGGGGCCGTGAATGCCTGGCGCACCGCGCTTTGGGCGGCGAACGCCGGCAGGAAGGTGGCGAAGTCGGTACCCGGGCAGGTCGGCGCGTCGCTTGGCGCGTCGGCCACCGGTGCCTGCTGCGAGCCGATCAGCTTCAGGTCGGCCGTGCGTACCTCGCCACCGTCCCTCGTCGGCATGCCGCTCACCTGCACTTCCATCACCAGCCGGCCGGCGGCGTCGCCCCAGGCCATGCTGCAGCGGCCGTCGGCGTCGCAGCGCTGCAGTTCCAGCCAGCGGTTGCAGGCTAGCGGCCGCCCGGCATCCTCCGCGCAGCCGGCGTTCTGCAGCGGCAGCCAGCCATCGAGCAGAAGGCGTTTGCGCAGCGCGCTGTAGGACGCGGGTAGCGTGGGACTTCGGGCTTCTTTGATCGACGGTGTGCCCGCACGCGTGTCGGTCGACGCGGAGTCCGCACGGCTGCAGCCGGTGGCAAGCAGGGCGATCGTCAGGGTGATGAAAAACGTGCGCATGGGTGTCGGTCCGAACTGGAGGTCAGGGCGCGTGGCGCGTCCCCTCACGCGGCACCGGCCGCGCGAGGGGGCGAGGCCGGCTAGGCGACGCGCGGCGCGTTGAGGTCTGGCGATGGCGTGGCGTGGCCGGCTATCTGCGACATCAAGGCCGCGCGCTCCATCGGTGGCTGGTCGGCGTGTGCATTGGCGGCACGGGCGCTGCTCTGCTCTATCGACGTCCGCACCGCCTGCGCAGTGGTCACATCGGCGTAGCGCCGGACGCCGCTGTCGTTCTGCACCGCGAACGTGCGCGCGCCATCCTCGCTGATCGCGACCGCGTCGATGCGCGTCAGCCCCAGGGCCTTCGCAGCCGCGGCCAGCGAAGCGGCGAGGTTACTGCTGAGCTGGTCGGACGCGCGTCCCATATCGGCATCGATCTTCTGCACACCGGCCAGCGCCTGCTGATAGAGCGTGTAGTCCGGCGACTTCGGATCGCTGATCGGCAGCACACCCTGCGCGCGTTCACCGCCACCGCGTGCATTCACCGCTTGGTCCAGCGCGCCCTGCGTCTGCGGTCCTACGCGGCCATCGACGGCGAGATGGTGGTCGCGCTGGACCGCTTCCACCGCATGGCGCGTGTTCGCGCCAAACTCACCATCCACCTTCAGGCGATGGCCCTGGGCATCGGTGTAACCGAGCGAATCCAGCTCGGTCTGCAGGGTTCGTACGCCCAGCGTCTTCAGCGCCTGGTCGATCGCCGCCTGCGTCTGCGGGCCGACCTTGCCGTCCACAGTGAGGCGGTGGTCGCGCTGGAACGCTTCCACCGCATGTTGCGTGTCGCGCCCGAAATCGCCGTCCACACCGAGCGGGTGTCCGGCGCCGTCGGTGTACCCGAGACGATGCAGTTCGGTCTGCAGCTCAGTCACCTGCGCACCGCGGCCGCCTGCGATCAGCACGCCGGTTTCGACACCGCCGCGGCCCTGCGATTGCGTCCGCAGCGGCGCGTCGCCGATCGTCACATCCTTGAAGGCGGCAGCTGGCGAGAGCCCCTTCGCCAGGTCCGCCTGGTAATCGGCCCGCATCTGCTGCAGCGCCTCGCCGCATTCGCGCACGGAAATGCTGGCCGCGTTGGCACCGCCGTAATGGCTGGCGCCACCCTTGTTCGGATCGCCGAAGCTCGCCCATTCCAGCGACATCGCCACTTTGGCCGCGTGCAGGCTCGCGCCTGGTTTGCCGGTGATGTAGTCGCGCACTTCGGGGCGTTTGTCGGTGACGAGGTACTCGTAAAAGATCCGGTCCTGCAGCTCGGGCGTGAAGCGCTGCCTCGGATCGAGATTGAGGCTCGCCACCGCGCTGTCCATCGTGTCAGGGATCACCTGATAAAGGCCGACGGCGAAAAACTCGCCACGATGCTGCCTCGCCTGCACTTCGCCCAGCGTCATGCTGGAAAAATCGATCGACTGGCTCGATTCGCGGATGTGCTGCCGGCCGTCACTGCCGGTGTACGTGCCGCTGTTGTAGTCGTCGTAGCCGCGGTTCTGCGACTCACCGCGGTGGATCAGATCGCGAAGTGGCTGGTTACTCATGGAGTCCCTTCCTTCTGTTCGTTTGAGGATCAAGTCGCGCCGCACCTCACTGCTCGGCCATCTCTATTACGCCAGTGGCTTCACGTCTTCGCTGCACTAAGGGCTGACCGGTCCTCTGGATACGCCCGAAGCTGCACAGCGGCGCGATAACGGTCAATGCGCAGGCTTGGCATCAACCTGCCATTCGGTCACGGTCAGCCGCGAGCGCTCACCCGGCGCGTTCCAGTCGCTGATCGGCCCGTAGGTGTTCGCTTCCAGCACAGCGCCAGAACTCTCTTGCGCGAAGTGCACCTGGCAATGTCCGTCACCGCTGCAGGCGCTGAGCTCGGGGACTTCCGCGCAGGCCCTGCACGAGGCCAGCTCCGGATGTGCCGAACACAGTTTTTCGTAATTGCCGCCGACTACATTAGCCATGCACTGAGCGTCGCCCTTCGGCAGCCAGCCTTGGTCTAGCACGACCTTCCGGAATTCGTTGTAAGTCATGCCGCTGCGGAGTTTGTCGCTGAGCAGCGCAGTCGGATCTGGCTGGCGGCCTCGCGCGCGAGATCGTTCGGTCGACGCGGCAGCGCTCGCCATCGATGCCTGTTTGTAAGCAGACGCCTGAGTCGGCGCTGGACCGGCATGGCAGGCGTTCAAGCTGAGAGAAAGCAGCAGGGAGAAGGGGAGAAGGGGGACCTTCATGGGTATTACTCCAAAGCAATTTCAAACATCTTCCATGTCGGGTGAGGTTGCCGTTGCCGTTGCATCACCGCGGAGACCACAAGCTCCAACACTGGCTACGGTAAGGTCCACACAAAACTCGCGCTGGCAATGTCAGCATGCTTGGTCGGTATGTACTTCTCGCTCACACGTGCCAGCGCTGGACGCGCGTAGCCTGCAGGGATTCAACAATGCGAACTGAGATCCACGCCGCTTTGTGAGCTCGCTCACGTAGGAAAAATTCAGTGCATCGCGGTAACGGGGTGTCGAAGAGCGTCCAGGTAAATCCTCCTTACCGGCATCCTTGTAAAGGAGTATTGATGTCATCGGGTGCACCGGCTCCGCGTCCAACGGACGCATACGCCGGCTTCTTGTAAGCCACCTTACCGGTGGCTGCAGGAGGACGAGCGAGAATTGGTGGTGGTATGTAGGAGCAGAAGTAAATAGCCTTTCGAAGGCTTACGACAAACTGGGCCTCGAATGGCTTGTTTCTTCATCGTAAGCGCGCTCTTCGTCTTCTGCTTTGCCTAACGGGACGAAAGCATGTGGACAAACGCGCGCGTACTGCGCAGCTGATACCGGATTGAAGCACTCATCGTCCCAGACCACGAATGTACCGGTGGCTGGATTGAGAGGAACCCAGCAGTCGGCGGGAACGCCGAATGTACAGAACAAAAAGGGATCGTCTCCATAGTACGGTATAGGCTCGTAGTAGCCCTGCGCCACCACTCCACCGCTGCAAGCGAGCATGCAGGCAAAGGCCAAATTCCTGACCACAGTAAGCTTCTTCACGCGAATCCCTCCATGTGTTATTCGAATTCACTGCCCGAGGCTGCACTCCGAATAGACGACCGTGCAGCTTTGATTGCCATCCTTCTTGCAGGTGGCCATTGCTGTCTGCTTTGCATGATCGGCTGAGACATCAGCAAACCCTTGGTGCCGTGTCTTGTCACCCATGACTATTACGCCGCAGCCATTGCCGTATGTCGCCACCACCACGCAGCGCGCCCCGCCATCCCGGTTGCACTCGGTCAGTGCGGTCTCAGTTGCCACACGTTTGGTCGGTAAGTCACCCGCAGAACTAAATTTGCCGCTAGTTTCATCCACTACGATGGCACCCCAGTGCGTAGCAGCCGGCGGTGGTTGGAGTGCCTCGCCACGCAGGTTGCGTGGTATCGGCACACATCGACCGGGACCGCTCATGCCAAGGGGCAGTGCTTGGTACTGATCCTTGGGGCAGACATTTTGGCCTTGGGCAGCTGCCGATGTGAGCAACGCCAAGTCGAAGAGCAGAAAAAGTGGGAAGCCGCTTCGCATCGTTATCTGACTCTTACCGGCAGGCTGCAGGCTGAGTAATACGTATGGCACCCCTCGGCGCCGGAGCTGCGACATGTTTCCATGCCAGAGTCAATTGCTCCTCCTAAAGTTGGGTCGGCAGCAACGTTATAGCCGGTACTGCCCACCACCACTGCAGCGCATTCATTGTCGTAAGCCACCTCAAGCTTGCAAGTTGGACCGCCTTTTGCCTTGCAATCTGCGATAGCAGATTGAATGGCCTGATCGCGGGTAGGCAGATAGGTGGAAACGCCAAGAACTCCTGTTGGAGCGTAAGTCGCAATTGCTCCCCAGCGTGACTGCCAAATTGGAGCGGGTGCAATACTTGTGCTTGCATTGGTCCCCTGATTCTGACTGCCGTCAGGGCCGCAACTAGAAACATCGGTGCCAGTTCCATAAGGAATCATGCCGGGCGGACACGCAGCTTGAGCGGCCGCCGAGTTCGGAATGACCAGCAAAAGGAGGACGCCAGAGGCGAGCAGTGCGAATGGCCGCTTAATAGAATTATTTGGATTCATGTGAGTTGCCTTTTCACCACATCATGTAGAGGCTGGCCAGAAGAGGGTGAAGTGCGCACCGCAGAGGCATTCCCGCTCAGCGGCCCTCCTCCGGCTTGCATTCTTGGATTGGTATGGCCCGTTGCTGTTTCAGAGGGCGGATAGTCGGATCTGGGGGACAGCCCAGATTGAAGCTGTCCGTTCGGTCCCTGTCGTGCTGCACCAGGCTGCCCGAATGCGGAATTGAAATAGAACGCGCCCATGGTTCCTTGGAAGAAGTTGGCTGCCAGAGGTGGGACCGAAATGATGAGCACGGTCAGGAGTAGCCCCAGGCCGCCTTGCTGTAGGGCCTGGCTCGACAGGCCTTCTGCGCCCTGACCGGTCAAATTGTTGATTGCGTTCGACGTCCACAACGCCGCCGATACACGTAGCGTGAGTTGGAGCACGATCGAGCTGACGAACGACAAGGCTGCCATCGAGAAAACAGTGCCTATTCCGTAAAGAAGCCATCGTCGGAAGAGATCCTTGGTCTGATCGAAGATCAGGCAAAGAATGAACAAGGGTCCAAGCCCGATGAAGAGTGCGAGCGTGAACTGGTAAAGCAGCAGCATCGCACCGGCTGCCATTGGGGGGCTGGCCGTGCCAAATCCGGCCATGAGCAGGGCACGGGATTTCGTGGTGGCAAGATCCTCGTTGCCCGGTTCGATCTGCACCGCATCGATGGAGGCCAGGGCAAGCTGAGTCCACGCAAGATTTTCGTCAATCGTCTGCGCAGCGGTTTGATCGTTACCGGTAAAGAGCTGGTTGATGTCTGTGCTCAGCTCGGTCGTCAGCAGTGTATGGAGGTCGCTTCCGAGAATGCCCATAGTCGTTGCAGCGGTTACGATCACCACGATGCGAGTCATGTTCGTCACCATGGCCATCAATGATTCTCGCGACTGACCGGTGATCATCCGGTAGCCCTGGATCATGATCCATAAAGTCACGAGGACCAGCGCCACCGCGCTGGCCCACGACATGAGGCTGTGCATGAGGTCCATGCCGAACGAGTTGATCTTGTCGCTCAGCCAGTTGTAGATGAGAACGTAGTAGACAAAACCCATATCGCTAACTTCCTGTCATGGTGCCGGCGATTGGATGTCCGCAGGCCAACAATATCTGGGAATCAATGGAAAGCCGTCGCGAAGGTTGCTGCCTGGATGACGTTGCCAAGCAAAGTGCTGCTTCCATTGAGCATCGTCCTCGCCTGCACGGCCTGCTGATTCTGGAGATAGCTGATCATTTGATCGTCGGCCTGAACCTGCTTGTCCCAGAGCTGCATTTCGGTGTTCATGGCGAGATTGTTGGCGGCGATGTTTGCCTTGACCCCGTCCATGGCGCCCTGACTGGTGCCCACTTGGCCGAGCTGCCCCGAGATGGACTGCATCTTCGACGAATAGTCATGGATCCGAGTGAGCATCTTCACAGTGAGGTTGTACTTATCCATCTGGCGAAACTGGATCTGGAAGCAGATCTTCTGCTGGTTCTCGAGAATCGATTTGTTTGCATCTGGCGTGAAGATCTGGAGCAGGCCGGTCACTGTGCCGCTCAGGCTGTTCCCGGTTGCGCTCGGGCAGGCGTCGGCAGCCAGTTTCTGCATGTCGCTCTGGGAGATTTCCTGATATGAGTTCTGCATCGTAGGCAGGCTAAAATTCATTTGCGTCAGGCTGACGAGCTGCTGCCGATAGTGTTCCAGCACGGCCTGGTACTGAGCGATTTCCTTGCCGTACTGGGCGATTGTTTCTGCAAAGTTCGTGGCGTCCTGTGTGATTTGCGTGGGATCGATAACGACCCATTGAGCTCGCGTGCTCGGACTCAAAAGACACACCGCGATCGCGGTCACCAGCGACCATGCGGTTTTGCGCGCGAGCTTGCCGTGATCGTACTTGTCGGATGCCTGGATCATGGTGTGTCTCCCTCGAATAAGTGCGGGGTTAGGCGCCGGCCTGCTGGGTGGAAGATCTAATGCGTAGCGCGGGCGTGGTCTTGGCTTTTCCGCTGCCCTTGCGATTTTCGTAGAACGCGGCCAGCCAATGTTCTGGCCGAAGATCTTCAGGGCTGCGGCCTTCGGCCTCGGCGCGTGCTTGAAGCACCTCATGCATGATCTCGATGTTGTCGGTCGAGGCGGAGATGACCGCGAGGTGGTCGTCCAGCCCGCGCAGGTTGAGCTGGCAAACGGCGCTGGCGTGGCCTTGCTTGACCAGGAAGCAGCGCGAGCGCTCGTCCAGGCTCACGACGACTTGGTATTCGGCGTCGGTGAGCTTGAGGCCGCCGACGTAGTCCTCGCGGCTGGCGTTGGGGTTGGGCAGCAGGATCATGGTGGCGGTCTGCTCGATGAGCGCAGCGGCGATGTCGCTGGCCAGCGCGTCCTCCGGGCTCTGGGTGGCGAAAATGCCCAGACCGTTCTGCTTGCGGATGGTCTTCTGCTTGTTCTTGGCAAACTCCTTGAGGCCACCCTTGCCGTCGAGGATCTTCCAGAACTCGTCCATTACGTAGATCAGCGGCCGTCCGTCGATCAGCGCCTCTAGCCGGTGCAGCAGGTAGTTGATCACCGGCGCACGCACTTCGGGGTTGTCGATGATGTCGGTGTAATCGAAGCCGATGATGTTGGCCTTTTCCAGGTCGATGGTGTCGACCGGGTTGTCGAACACCCACCCCAGCGAGCTGCCGGCCGTCCATTTGCGCATGCGGATGTAGAGCCCGTCGTCGCCCATGTTGGGGAGGCTCTTCTGGAAGTTGGTCATGGTGCGCAGGTGCATGGGCGTGTCGAGGATGTTCTCGACGGCGCGGAAGATGTCCTCTTCCTCGCGCGAGCTGTACACGCTCTTGCCCGCCAGCACCTTGATCAGCTCGGCGAGGAACTGCACGTTCGCCTCATTGCGCTCGCACTGGAAAGGATTGAAGCCGGTCGGCTGGCCGTTCTCCAGTGCAAGGTAGTTGCCGCCGCAGGCGCGCACGAAGATCTCGGCGCCACGGTCCTTGTCGAAGAAGAAGATCGTCGGCGAGGGCTTGAGCTTCTGCACCTGGCTGAGCAGGAAGTTGATCAGCGCGGTTTTGCCCGTGCCGGACTTGCCGATGACCATGGTGTTGGCGATGGCCTTCTCGCCCAGCGAGTTCTCCGCCGGATGGGTGGCGTGGAAGTTGAAGTAGTAGGGCTGGCCGTTGGTGGTCTGCAGAGTGGTGACGCAGTCGCCCCAGGGGTTGTTGCTCTTCTTGCCCGTGGCGAAGTTGTGCAGCGGCGACAGGCCCAGGAAGTTCAGCGAGCTGACGTTGGCCAGTCGCGTGCGGTACTTCCAGTTGCCGGGAAACTGCGCATAGAACGCCGCGGTGACGGCGAGATCCTCCTTTACCGAGACGAAGCCGGCGTTGGAAAGCTCGGCGCGCGTCGTGGCGATCTGCTGTGACAGAGCTTCCTGGCTGGCGGCATAGATGGCGAGGGTGAAGTGATATTCGCCCAGCACGAAGTTGCCCGAGGCGAGCTGGTCCATCGCGTGATCGAGTTCGGCGATCTGGCTGAAGGCCTTGTCGCCGGAGGAGATCATCATGCCCTTGGTGCGGTCCAGCGCCTTCAGCGCATCCTGTCGCCCCATCGGGCTGAAGGAGTGAGTGACGACGTATTCGAAGTCCAGGTACTTCAGTCCGTTGAGGATGCCTGGATAGGTGCCGTCGGTGTATTCCTTGATGTTGAGGATGGCGCCAAAATGGTTCTTGCCATCCGGGGCGGTCAGCACGAAATCGCCGGTCTTGGCGGAGAAGCGCTGCTTGCTGATCGGTAGGTACTCGGGCACCGGCGCCGGCAGTACGGGCACCGGCTCGTCGATGCGGTTGAGCAGGTAGCCATAGAACTCCAGCGCCTCGGAGAACACCACGCCGTTGGCGGCCTCGTACATGCCAAGCCGGTAGGGGGCGTAGTCCTTCAGCACCGCCTCCACGTTGCCAGCCAGTTCGAGGATGGTGTTGACGGCCTCCAGCTGTTCAGCTTCGAGCCGTGCCAGGTCGGCCGACTTTTCGGCGAAGCGCTTGCCGCTCACCACCGGCCGATAGATCAGCGTGAGGTAGAGCTCGTTCTGCATCAGCTTCTGGCTGGACAGCGCCTCGTAGTAGCTGTCCGACAGTGACTGGTTGAAGGTCTGGGAGAATTTGCTGTGATCGCTGAGCCGGCGCCGCCGGCGCACGTCGTGTACCCAGAACGCCACGTTGACGAAGTCCGGCGCACGCAGCGTCTGTAGCATGCGGTTGAAGGTGTTGTGGCGGTGCTCGATCTCCCACTCTTCACGGCCGACGAACGGCAGGCCACCCAGTCGCCAGACCAGCAGGAAATCCCCGCCCGTGGTCTTGAGCACGGTAGGCGATACATGCGTGGACAGCGGCAGGAACTCGCTGATCGGGGCGTCGGGCAGGAAGGCGGGCTTGGGCATGATTTGGATCCGAGGCGACTCCCCGCCTGGCGGCCGGGGAGCCTTGATGGACTCACGGTTTCGATTTGGACGGATCGCGATAGCTGTTGGGCGTGAACACCCACATGCCGTCGTTGTCGCCGAGATTGCGCACGCGAGTGCGGAACTGCAGGCGCAATCCCAGCAGCCGGAAGATCATCTCGTCGCGCCGCGCCATCTGGCGCATCACGAAGATCACCACCGGCAGCAGCAGCAGGTAGAAGAAGTTGGTGTACACGGCCAGGAGAAAGCACCCACCCGCGCCCATGAAGAACGGCACGTAGGGGACGCCCATGAACATGGGCGGACGGGTGCAGCCTCTGAACAGCGCGTTTTTATGCATAGTGATTCAGCAGGTGCGTGATCACTTGCGCGGTGCACGCGGTGGCACCGGATGCCGACGTGCTGCCAGCCAGGAACATCTTGGCAATCTGGCCGGCCGCGCCGATCAGGATCGCGCCGATCATCACGGGGGCAACGTCGCTGATGCGCTTGTGGGCAAAGGCGATCTGGTAGCCGGAGAAAATCACCGCGATCGTCACCACCACGATTGACACGGCGTTGAGGATCTTGTTGATGTTGCTGGCGAACTTGCAGGTGGTGTCGATCGTGTCGGTGGCGTCCTGAGCGAAGGCCGTGCCGGGCAACACGAACACGAGCAGGGCCGCGAGGCACATGAAAAGGAACAGCCGCGTGCGCTGCGAGTGGAGGATGCTGTGGTTGCTGGACGAGGTCGGTGCCATGGTGAAGTTCCCTATCAGGTGTTGAAGATGGCGGCGGCTATCGGGCGATGGCCACTTGGGTTCGCGACTGCGATGGATACAGTCGATTCGTTGCGATGTGTCCGGAGCGAGGCCCGGACGGTGAGGTGGCCAGATGGCCAAAGACAGCGGCTGCTCGCACAGCCACGAGAGGGCACAGAACGGCGCGGACGCCGGCCCGGATCAAAAGACGAATGCGGCATCGCGCTGCTCCTGACGCAGGTCGGCCCGATCGGTTGCCACAGGCGCTGCCGCAAGAGCAGGAGACGCGCCCTGCGCAGGTGCTGCAACCGGATCGTTGGGGCCGTGTACCACCGGCCTGAATATTCCTGGCGCGGAACTCGACGGGGGCAGGGTGCCCGATGCCACATTCGACGCTTCCGCTGCGGGCTCTGGCGCGATGGCAGCGTGCACGTTGACCGTATTGGCAACAGCTGACACCGCCGCATTCGCCGCCGCGTCGAGCGCCACGCTGCGGATCGCGATGCGGTAGCCCGGCGTCCCCGCGGTGTGCCGCAGCCGGGCGACGGCGTCTTGCCGTACGGTGTTTGCCGGCCTCAAAGGAATCGGTGCCGCCGCGAGGGATGTGCCGGCCGATGCATCCTCCTGCATCGACGCGTAGACCTTCCGCACGTAGCCGTCGCGATAGCCGGTGACGAAGTTGCCCGAGTAGTAGCAGCTGAAGGCCTTGCCCCAGTCGTTGCCGGAGCGGTCGTAGCACTCGGCGAGGATCTGTGCGCCAGCGGCCACGTTGGCACAGGCATCAAAGGCCTTCGCATAGCTATTCAGCCCGTAGCGCCCAAGGTTGCGTCGATTCACCTGGGCCACTCCAAGCGAATAGTCGTAGCCCTTCGCATCGAGCATCTGCACGGTCGCCAGCGCCTCGTCGAGCGAAGTGGGCTGGCGCACCAGCTGGCCCCCGACCACGCCGATTGCAAACGGGTTGGACCCGGATTCCACCTGCACGACGTGGTGCATCACTTCGGCCGGTACGGCGAGGTTGGGGCACATCGTCATGTCCATGGCGGTAAACATCGGAATCATTCCTTGCTGCAGCGAACGGGTGGTTGCGAACTCTCAGTGCTCGGGGAACGTGCGTCCCGGATCGAAGTCGATCCCCGTGATGCAACGCCTTCCGGCGTGCGCCTTGATGTGCACGACGATGTCGATCGTCATGCGCAGAAGGCGCTTGATCGTGGCGAACTCGAGGCCGGCGCCTTCGGTGGAGGCTTTCACCATCAGCGCCAGCTGGTCCCAGGTCTGCTCGGTGCTGCCGGCGTGGCAGCTGGTGATCGAGCCGGGGTGGCCGGAGGCGCAGTTGCGGATGAAATAGAACGACTCGTCACCGCGCAGCTCGGCCAGGATGATGCGGTCGGGCTTCATGCGCAGACAGGCTTCCATGCAGCTCTTGGCCGTCACATTGCTCGCGCTCTGGCCGCCCTTGGAGTACAGCAGGTGCACCACGTTGGGCTGTTCGATGAAGAGCTCGCGGGCATCCTCGATGGTCACCAGTCGCTCGTCGGCCGGGATGTGGTTGACCAGCGACTTCATGAAGGTGGTCTTGCCGCTGCCGGTGGCGCCGGACACCACGATGTTCTTCTTGTTGAGCACCGCCTGGCGGAAGAAGTCGGCGTATTGGCGTGCGGCGCGCAGCTCTAGCAGCTCGCTGTCGTGCTCGCCGAGGCCGTGGTTCACTTCCACGATCTCGTCGAAGAAGCCGTCGCGCTGGTACTGCTCCAGCGTCTTGAGCTGCTTGGACGGCAGGCGGATCGTGATGGACACGCTGCCCGCTTCGCAGGCCGGCGGGATCACGAACTGGGCGCGCTGGCCGGTGGGAAAGGTGAGCGACACCACCGGGTCGACGTCGGTGATGCGCTGGCCGGTGTTGCTCTCGTTGATCACCGCCGTGCAGAACTGCCGTGCGCGTTCGAACGTCAGCGAGGGCACCTCGACGCGCTGCCAGCCGCCGCGACTCTCAAGGTAGATCTCGCCGGGGCGGTTGATGCAGATCTCGGTAACGTCGGGCGAGGCCATGAACTCCCGCACCCCCAGCACCTGGTACTGGTAGTCGAGGAAGTCGTTGGAGATCTCGGCTGCGATATCGTCCATGGCCTTGCCCGTCAGAACCGCGCGACCACGCCGCTGAAGTCCACGTCCTTGGCGACGTAGACGTAGATCACCGTGCCCTGGTTGATGGTCACCGTCGGCGGGCGGTTGGCGGCTTCACGCACGGCCTGGTTGGCCAGATCCTGCACGGTGCGCGCGGTGTTGCTCTCGAACGGCTCCTGCGTGACGTAGCCGTTGCTGATGGTGGTGGTGGTCGGACCGTGCTTGGCCGCCTCGTACTTGAAGGCATCGCTGAGCATGCTGATCAGCAGCGCCGCGCCGATCCGCTCGCCCCAGTGCGCGTCGTAGTGGCCGGGCAGGCCGGCGCCACCGAGGTTGTCGATGCCGGGGCTCTTCATGTTCACGTCGATGCCGGTGGGTGTGATGATGCGGTCCCAGATCACCTCGACGCGGCGCTGGTTCTGCTGCTTCTGGTAGCTGCCGAGCACCTTGGAGCCCTTGGGCAGCAGCAGCGTGTGGCCGTTGAACGAATACACCGGCTCGGTCACCAGGCAGGTGCTGTAGCCCGGTACGTCGGAAATGATGCGGGTCTCCAGCACGCAGCGGATGTACGTGCCGCGCTGCATCAGCGTGTCCGGCTTGGTCAGCGGCTGCGCACTGGTAATGTCCGAATCCGCGCTGCCCGGCAGGCCATTGCCCGCAGCGGCCGGCATCGGGACCGACGGCGGCGCCTCGGCACCACCCGCTTCCGCGGCGAGGATGCGACGCTGCACCAGGCTGGGTTCGCGCGGTCCCTGTGCCTGCTCGCGCGGCAGCGGCGGCGTACGCACGGGTGCCGGCATCAGCGGGATGGGTTGTGCCGGGGGCGGTGTCGGGCGCGGCAGTTGCGGCAGCGCCACGGCGGTCGGGGCTTCGGCGACGGTCACCTTCTCTTCGCGCGGCTTGGGCTTGTCGCGTGATGCCGTTGCGCTCTGGATCATCCAGTAGGCGACGAACAACAGCAGCAGCACCACGGTGCCGAGCAACAGCAGGGCACGATGGTTCATGCGGCGCAGTTCGCTCGCCCGTAGCTGCGGCGATCCGGCATCGAGGTCGGGTTCTTCGGCGCGCTGCTGGTACTGGCTGGCGTACGGATTGCCGGCCAGCGCTTCGGCATGTTCGGTCGCTGCAGGAGCACTGCCTGCGCCGTGCGCGTCACCGGGCGTTTGGGGAGTTTGAGCGCTCACTTTTTCGCGTTCCTTCGCAGACCCACGACATAGTCGCCGTGCCGGATCACCAGATAGGCATAGGTGCCGTGGACGATGATGGTGTTGCCTTCCACCGTGGTGTTCACCAGCGAATCCTCGCCGTGCTCACGCTCGCGCATGAACACCGCCGGGAAGTCGCCGGTGGGGAACGCCTTGAGGTCGCTCATGCGGATATAGGTGAAGCGGCCGTCGTCGTAGACGTTCACCGGCACCAGCCACGGCGCCTTCTTGCCGTTGCGGGTGGCGTAGTCGTAGTCGAAGTTGTAACTGCGCCCGGGCACCAGTGCGGCGCTCTGCATGGCGACCTTTTCCTGCGCCTTCTTGGCCTGGGCAAAGCTGGCATCGGCGGGGTACTTGAAGCCGATCTTGTACTGCACGCCGGCGCGGCGGGCCTGGTCGAGCGTCTTCCAGTCGGTAGCCACCACCTTCAGCTCGAAGATGTACGAGTGCGTTTCCGTGCGCACCATCATGTTGGTGTCCACGTCGACGTTCTTCGGCTTGAGGTAGAACACGTTGCCGCGACGGGTGAGCTCCCAGCCCGCGCTGAAGCCGGTGCTGTAGTCGAGGATCTTCTCGTTCGGACTAAGCTCGATCTGCGTGGTGATGCCCAGGCCCGTACGCACCGGATAGATGCGATCGGGCTGGTAGTCGTACTGCTCCAGCGCCTGTGCGCGCGCCATTGGCGGGATACAGGCGGCAGCGAGCAGCGCCGGGGCGATCAGGCGCCAGGACGTCGATCGATTCATGGGCGCTCCGCTCCGCTCACCGTACCGGCCGTTGCCGGAGCTGCGGTCGCTGGGCTGCCTTCCTGGCCAGGCGTGCCCACGGCGGCCGGTTCCGGCAAGGCCGGAGCAACGGCCGTGGTGTCGACGATCTCCTGCGGCGGTGCGGCTGCATAGTCGTTGTCCACGCGATAGCTGGTGACCCAGAACCCGAGCGGGTTCTCGATACGGCTCTGATCGTCCATGTCCAGGTTCGGCTTGTAGGTGAATTCGAGGGTGGCGATCTTGCTGTCCATTGGCTGGGTGGCGCCGGTGGACTTGTTGTAGAGGCTGCGCTGGAAGCGCACGGTCGCTCCCTTCGGCGTGATGCCCGGACCGCCGCCGAGCAGCACGATGCTCAGCAGCCGAATGCGGATCGCGCGGTCCTTGCCGTATTGCTTGTAGAGGCTGTTTTCGTTCTGCGCCGAATACAGGCTGGTGTACTCGGCCTTGACCCCGGCCGCGGCCATGGTCTGCACCGTCTTCCAGTCGCGCAGGTTGAGCATGGCCAGGTCGTAGGACTCGCGCGCGAGCACGAAGTGGGCGACATTGCTGCGATTGATCGCTTCGCTGGTGGTGATTCCGCGCGGGCCGAAATTGCCGGTGAGGTGCGCCACGGTGGCGGTACCCGTATAGGCGTCGGCCATCACCAGATAAGGCACCTTCTGCTTCAGCGGCAGCATGTAGAAGTAGCCGCCGGCGAGGATCAGCGACATGCCGATTGCCGAGAAGGCCACCCACCAGGCGCGCCGCTCGCTGCGACGGGCGAGGTCGGCGATGCTGAGCTCGAAGTTCACCGACTTGGCGACAGCACGCTCGATCGCGGGCGTGGACGATTTCCCGAGATTCATGGCTGCACCCCCGCAGCGCGCGGTGTCGTTTGCGCAGCAGTGGGGGCCGCGGCGGCAGCCGGAGCCCGCACGACGATCTCGCGCGGATGGGCGATTACCAACACGCCCTGCGCACCATAGATCTCGTTGAGCCGGGAGGCCGCATCTTCCAGGTTCGTGGTGTGGATGTCGGCCACCGGCTTGTACAGCGTCACGTCGAAACCGAGCTCGTAGGTGAGCGTGCGCCCGGTGTCCTTCGCCCAACGGTCCAGCATGGATTTCAGCGTCTCGTCCATCGGTGCGGCGTAGAAGGTGTAGGGCTGATCCAGTGGGATCTCTACGGGCGCATCCTGGAAGCGGTTGACCGGCTTCCAGCTGCCGCGGAAATCCTTCGCCGGCGGCGTGCCGCAGGCAGTCATCGCCAGTGATGCAAGCAGCACCGGTCCGACGAGCATTCGTTTGAATAGCACTGAGTTCACGTCAACCCCGGATGGAAGAAAAGAAGCGCGCCGCGTCGACGCAGCGCACGCTGACGATGGTTCGCGAGAGGGGGGCGAGCCGATGCGCTCTGCTGCTGAAGCTTTCACGTGCGTCCTGCCTGTGTGCCTTGCTGGTGACCCGTGCCTGGTCGCCTGTGTCGAGATCACTTGCCGATGACCCGCCGCGCTTTATGGCGCGCGAACATGTCAGTTGCGCGAAACGGAGCGGCCCGGGAGAACGCCGGGGGAGCTAGGGTTTCGTGGGTGATTGACGATATGCGTGATCATCAGCAGTCCTTGCCGTGGCTCGATCGAGCCTGTTGCCCGACGCCTTCGACGTGGCCATCTCGATGGCTGGCGTAGCCACTCGGTGGCTGGTCGAAGAACGTCCCCCTGTGGGTGACCGTGATCACCCGGACGCGAAGTCTTGCCCAAAGATTGTTCGGCCGCCAGAGGCCATGTCCATTAGGAAATTTTCCTAACGGCGCCGCTCGATGGTAGTCCCGGACGTGCCGTTGGCGCCTTCGCCACACGCGTTTCAGTCGACCCGAAGCGGGTCTGCATTACGCGAGGAAAACCGTGCGCAAGCCGCGTGGAATATGGGTTTGCCGCACTGGAGCCTTTTGACTTCACGGAAGTTTTCAGTCGCGGAATGTCCGCGGATCCAATCGGCGCCCGCGTCGTGCGTGAACAAAATGCCGCATGAGAATCGCGCCGAAATTCATCAGCCGATTCTGCGATCGCGATCACGCACTGATTGGGCCCTCGATCACTTCGACGACGTGTCACATGGAAGCAATCGCTGAAACATTGTCGGCGTCGGACTACACGGAGAGGGGCGGAATGGTCAGCTTCGGCAGCAGGCGCGAGGTGAAGTGCTTGTCCTGGTAGTAGCGAATCTTGTGGCACATCACCGGATGTGGGATGCCCTCGTAGAAGAACACCTCCTTGTCCGCACCCATTGCTTTGAGCTCCTGCGGCAGCATCAGTGCACGCCGTTCCTCCGACTGGCTGCGCGAGACATCACCGCGGCTCTTGCCGCGCGTGATGTTCTGCTTGCGCACCGTGGTGTAGCCAAGCATGTCGGAGTAGTCGTTGGCATCCTGCTGCTCGCGCGGCGCGTAGACGATCTGCAGCGCGTGGTTGGTGATCATGGTGCGCGAGACGTCCTTGCCGTACGTGGCGTCCAGCTGGGCCATGCTCTGGATGATCGGCAGCAGGCGCACGTTGTAGCCGGCCATGTACGACACCGCCGAGGCGATGATCTCCACTCGTCCGATCGAGGTGAACTCGTCCATCAGCAGCAGGCACTGATACTTCAGCGCCGGGTTGTTCTGGGGCAGTTCGCGCGTGTTGAGGTTGATCAACTGGCTGAAGAACAGGTTCACGATCAGCCGGCTCTCGGCCAGCTTGTTCGGCTGGATGCCGATGTAGATGGTCATCTTCTTCTTGCGCACGTCGGTGAGCAGGAAGTCGTCCGCGCTGGTGGCCGCGTCCAGCACCGGATTGATCCACGCGTTGAGCGGCTCCTTGAAGGTGCCCAGGATCGAGGCGAACGTCTCGGCCGCCTGCGAGAGCAGGTTGGCGAAGGCGGACCTGGCGTTGGTGCTCAGGAACGGCTGCTGCGACAGCAGCTGATAGAACGCCTTGAGCTCGGTGCCGTCACCGGAGGAAAGCCGGTACACCTCGCCCAGCGTGGGCCGTGTGCGCAAAGAGATCGGCACGCCGCGCTTGGCCGCGTCATCCCAGGCTTCGAACAGGAACAGCGTGAAGGCCATGAACGCATTGCGTGCCTGGCTGACCCAGAACTTCTGCTCGTCCGCGCCGTCCGGGTACAGCATGGCGGCGATGCTCATCAGGTCCGACACGCGGAACGCCGGATCGCTCGATACGTAGCTCAGCGGATTCCAGCGATGCGTGCGGCGATCCTCGGCGAACGGATTGAACAGGAACACCTCATGCCCCTGGCTGGCGCGCCAGCCGCTGGTGAGGTCGAAGTTCTCCTGCTTGATGTCCAGCACCACCATCGACTCGGCGTATTCGAGCAGGTTGGGAATCACCACGCCCACGCCCTTGCCCGAGCGGGTGGGCGCGGCCAGTATCGCGAACTGCTGGCCGCTCAGCCGCACCAGCCGGCCGCGGAACTTGCCCACCAGGATGCCGTTGCCGGACGGCTTGAACAGGCCGTGCTTGCTGAGGTCACTCGCGCGGGCGAAGCGTGCATCGCCGTGGAGCGCGGCGGCCTTCCTGCGGTAGAGGAAATAGACGATCAGCAGCCACAGCAGCAGCGGGATGCCGAAACCGAGGTAGCCGGCCGCGCTGATGCGGCCGGCGTATGCGTGCACCTGCGGGTCGTGCAGCGCGCGCACGTATTGGAGATAGGTGTTCCAGCGCAGCGCTGAGGTATCGAGCCGGAGGAAGCTCAGCGTGAGCCAGCCTGCGCCGTAGTTGCCGCCTGCGACCGCCGCCATACCCAGCGCCGCGGCGGCGATTGCCTTTGCCTTGTTCATGCCATGCCATCCGTGGTGTGGTGGCTGGCGATGTTACGGCAGACGTGCGCGCTTTCCGATACGAAACTTGGAAGGATGCGGCCAGGATCGGAACGCCGTCACAGCGAGTGGCATTGCCAAGACTTCCGTCGAGTCAGGCTGCTGCCGTCTGGCGACGTTCCAGCTCGCGCACGGCCTCTTTCGCCATCGGTTCAAGCCCTTCGCCGCCCGCGTGCAGGTGCTCGATGATCTGCTTGCGCATCACCGGGTCCCAGAACTTGCGCAGGTGGTCGGCGACGCTGTTCACGCCGGCCGCGTGGTCGGGCTCGGCCGCGAAATAGTTGGCGATGTCGTTGACCATCTGGGAGAGGTGTTCGATGTTCATGGCGGGCCGTTTCGTGATGCGGGTTGAGCGGGGCGCGTGTCGAAGCGAGCCTCGCGAGCGTGAGCCCGCGGGGTTCGGTGCCTTCAGCGCGTGACGGGCTCGGCGGCCTTGAGCAGGCCCTGCTGCTGCTGGTCGAAGCTCTGGAAGCGCTTCTGCCAGGCCGAGGGCTGGCTCACCTTGAGCACCTGCACCGCGGTGACCTTGTACTCGGGGCAGTTGGTGGCCCAGTCGGAGTTGTCGGTGGTGATCACGTTGGCGCCGGAGCCGGGGAAGTGGAACGTGGTGTAGACCACGCCCGGCTGCATGCGCTCGGCCACCTTGGCGCGCAGCACGGTCTCGCCGCTGCGGCTGGAAATGCCCACCCAGTCGCCGTCGTTGATGCCGCGTTCTTCCGCGTCGTGCGGATGGATCTCCAGCCGGTCCTCCTCGTGCCACATGGAGTTTTCGGTGCGGCGGGTCTGCGCGCCCACGTTGTACTGGCTGAGGATGCGACCGGTGGTGAGGATCAGCGGATGCTCCGCGTTGACCTTCTCGCGGGTGGGCACGTACTCGGTGAGCATGAAGCGGCCCTTGCCGCGCACGAACTCGTCCACGTGCATCACCGGGGTGCCTTCCGGGTGCTCATCGTTGCACGGCCACTGGATCGAGCCGAGCTGGTCGATCTTGTCGAAGCTGACGCCGTGGAAGGTGGGCGTGAGCGCGGCGATCTCGTCCATGATCTCGGACGGGTGCGCGTAGTTCATCGGATAGCCCATCGCCTGGGCCAGCTTCTGGGTGATCTCCCAGTCGGCCAGGCCGGACTGCGGCTTCATCACCTTGCGCACGCGCGAGATGCGGCGCTCGGCGTTGGTGAAGGTGCCGTCCTTCTCCAGGAACGAGCTGCCTGGCAGGAACACGTGCGCGTACTTGGCCGTCTCGTTGAGGAACAGGTCCTGCACCACCACGCACTCCATCGCGCTGAGCGCGGCGGTGACGTGCTGGGTATCCGGGTCGGACTGGGCGATGTCCTCGCCCTCGACGTACAGGCCGAGGAAGGTGCCGTCCAGCGCGGACTCGAACATGTTGGGGATGCGCAGGCCCGGCTCGTCCAGCAGCGGCACGCCCCACGCTTTCTCGAACAGCTCGCGGGTGGCGACGTCGCTGACGTGGCGGTAGCCCGGGAACTCGTGTGGGAACGAGCCCATGTCGCACGAACCCTGCACGTTGTTCTGGCCGCGCAGCGGGTTCACGCCCACGCCCTCGCGGCCGATGTTGCCGGTGGCCATGGCGAGGTTGGCAATGCCCATCACTGCGGTGGAACCCTGCGCGTGCTCGGTGACACCCAGGCCGTAGTAGATCGCACCGTTGCCGCCGGTGGCGTACAGCCGGGCGGCATCACGCACCATCTCGGCAGGCACGCCGGTGGTCGCTTCCATCGCCTCGGGGCTGTACTTGTCCTGCGCGACGAAGGTTTTCCAGCGCTCGAACGCTTCCGGCTCGCAGCGCGCGGCGACGAAGTCGTCCTTCACCAGCCCCTCGGTGACGATCACGTGGGCCAGCGTGTTGAGCACGGCCACGTTGGTGCCGGGCTTGAGCTTGAGGTGGTAGTCGGCCTGGATGTGCGGCGAGCGCACCAGGTCGATGCGGCGCGGGTCGACCACGATCAGTTTGGCGCCCTGGCGCAGGCGCTGCTTCATCTGCGAACCGAACACCGGATGCGCGTCGGTGGGGTTGGCGCCGATCACCAGCACCACGTCGGTGGAGCGGATCGAGTCGAAATCCTGCGTGCCGGCCGATTCGCCCAGCGTGGCCTTGAGGCCGTAGCCGGTGGGCGAGTGGCAGACGCGGGCACAGGTGTCGACGTTGTTGTTGCCGAAGCCGGCGCGCACCAGCTTCTGCACGAGGTAGGTTTCTTCGTTGGTGCAGCGCGAAGAGGTGATGCCGCCCACCGCGTGCTTGCCGTGCTTTTCCTGGATGCGCTTGAACTCGCTGGCGGTGTAGGCAAAGGCCTCGTCCCAGCTCACCACCTGCCACGGGTCGGAGATCTTCTTGCGGATCATCGGCGTGGTGATGCGGTCCGGATGGCTGGCGTAGCCGATCGCGAAGCGGCCCTTGACGCAGGAGTGGCCGTGGTTCGCCTGGCCGTCCACGTTGGGCACCATGCGCACGATCTCCTCGCCCTTCATCTCGGCGCGGAAGCTGCAGCCCACGCCGCAATAGGCGCAGGTGGTGGTGACGCTGTGCTCGGCCTGGCCGCGCTCGATCAGCGTGGTTTCGCTCAGCGTGGCGGTGGGGCAGGCCTGCACGCAGGCGCCGCACGAAACGCACTCGGAGCCGAGGAAATCCTCGTTCTGGCTGGGCGACACCTTGGAGTCGAAGCCGCGGCCCTGGATGGTCAGCGCGAACGTGCCCTGCACCTCGTCGCAGGCGCGCACGCAGCGCGAGCAGACGATGCACTTGGACGGGTCGAAGGTGAAGTACGGGGTGGAGGTGTCCTTGGCCACGAACAGCGGGTTCGCGCTGCCATCGGACTGCTTGGCGTGGACGTGGTTGGCGCCGTCGTAGCCGTAACGCACCTCGCGCAGGCCGACCACGCCGGCCATGTCCTGCAGCTCGCAGTGACCGTTGGCGGGGCAGGTGAGGCAGTCCAGCGGATGGTCGGAGATGTACAGCTCCATCACGCCGCGGCGGATCTCGGCCAGCTTCGGCGTCTGCGTGGCGACCTTCATGCCTTCGGCCACCGGCGTGGTGCACGACGCCGGATAGCCCCGGCGGCCCTCCACTTCCACCAGGCACAGGCGGCACGAGCCAAAGGCATCGAGCATCTCGGTGGCGCACAGTTTGGGAATGGCGATGCCGGCCAGCGAGGCCGCGCGCATCACCGAGGTGCCTTCCGGCACGGCGATGGTGCGGCCGTCGATCTCCAGCGAGACGGTCTTGGCGGACGTGACCGCCGGCGTGCCGCGATCGATTTCGACGATGGAAAGCATGGTGGAACCTCCGGCGCGCGTGTGCCGTCAGGCGGTGCGCGCGAAATCTTCAGGGTAGTGATCCAGTGCGCTGAGCACCGGGAACGGCGCCATGCCGCCCAGTGCGCACAGCGAGCCGTGCAGCATGGTCTGGCACAGGTCGCGCAGCAGCGCTTCGTCTTTGTCGCGATCCTTGCTGGCCAGCATGCGGTCGATGACCTCCACGCCGCGGGTCGAGCCGATGCGGCACGGCGTGCATTTGCCGCACGACTCGATGGCGCAGAACTCCATCGCGTAGCGCGCCTGCGCCGCCATGTCGACGCTGTCGTCGAAGGCGACCAGGCCGCCGTGGCCGATCATGCCGCCGATCGCCGCGAACGCCTCGTAATCCATCGGCGTGTCGAAGCGCGACGGCGGGATGTAGGCACCGAGCGGGCCGCCGAGTTGCACGGTCTTCATCGGTCGGCCGGTGGCAGTGCCGCCGCCGAAATCCTCGAGCAGTTCCTGCATGGTTACGCCGAAGGCCTTCTCGACCAGCCCGGTGTGCCTGAGGTTGCCGGCCAGCTGGAACGGCAGCGTGCCGCGCGAACGGCCCATGCCGAAGTCGCGGTAATGCGCCGAGCCCTTGTCCAGGATGATCGGCACCGAGGCCAGCGTCACCACGTTGTTGATCACCGTGGGCTTGCCGAACAGACCTTCGATCGCCGGCAGCGGCGGCTTGAAGCGCACCTGGCCGCGCTTGCCTTCCAGCGATTCCAGCAGCGAGGTTTCCTCGCCGCAGATGTAGGCGCCGGCGGCCATGCGCACTTCCAGGTGGAAGGCCTTGCCGCTGCCGCGCACGTTGTCGCCGAGGTAGCCCTCGGCCGCGGCCGCGGCGATCGCCGCGTTCAGCGCGTCGCGTGCGTGCGGGTATTCGCAGCGCAGGTAGATGTAGCCCTGCGTGGCGCCCACCGCGAGGCCGGCGATGGTCATGCCTTCGATCAGCACGAAGGGATCGCCTTCCATCACCATGCGGTCGGCGTAGGTGCCCGAGTCGCCTTCGTCGGCGTTGGCGACGATGTACTTCTGGTCGGCAGGCGCGTCGTGACAGGTCTTCCACTTGATGCCGGCGGGAAAGGCGGCGCCACCGCGGCCGCGCAGGCCGGAGTCGGTGACCGTCTGCACGATCTCGGCCGGCGCAAGCTTCAGCGCGTTGTCCAGGCCGCGGTAGCCGCCGTGCGCGCGGTAGTCATCCAGGCTGCGCGGATCGACGATGCCGACGCGGGCGAAGGTCAACCGCTCCTGCTTCGCCAGATAGGGAATCTTCTCGGTGAGCCCGTGGCCCAGCGCGTGCTGGGCACCGTGCAGGAAATCGGCGTCGAACAGGCTGGCGATGTCATCGGCCAGCACCGGCCCGTAGGCCACGCGCCCGGCGTCGGTGGCCACCTCGACCATCGGCTCCAGCCAGTACAGGCCGCGCGAGCCGTTGCGCACCACGGTGACATCCACGCCGCGGCGTGCGGCCTCGGCGGCGATCGCGGCGGCGGTAGCCTCCGCGCCCAGCGAGAGGGCGCCGGCATCGCGGGGAACGTAGACAGTGAAACTCATGAAGCCTCCCGGGCGGTCTTCAGCCAGGCATCGAAGCGCTCCGGCGTGACGCGTCCGTGCAATTCCTCGTCGACCAACATGGCCGGCGAACAGGCGCAATTGCCCAGACAGTAGACCGGTTCGAGCGTAAACAGCCCGTCATCGGTGGTTTCGTGGAAATCCACGCCCAGCCGCTGCTTGACGTGCTGCTCCAGCGCCGCCGCGCCCATCGCCTGGCAGGACTCGGCGCGGCACAGGTAGACGATCCGCTTGCCCGACGGGCGGGTGCGGAAGAAGTGATAGAAGCTGACCACGCCGTGCACGTCGGCACGCGACAGGTTGAGCTCGCGCGCGATCAGCGGAATGGCGCCTTCAGGCACGTAACCGAGCGCCTCCTGCACACCGTGCAGGATCGGCAGCAGGGCGCCCGGCTGATCCTTCAGCCGGGCCGTGACCTCGAGCACCGCGGCGTGGCTCTCCGGGGAGAGCCACTTGGAGTTTTCCTGCGGGCCGGAGCCCGCCCGTGCCGGGTGATTCATTGCTTCAAACCTTCTCGGAGCAAAACGTTCAGAACAGTGCAGCAGCCTTGGCCAGCGCGATGTACAAACCGATCAGGAACGGTACACCCACGGCCAGCCAGAAGATCACGCCTGCGACACCGAAGTTGCCGCGCGCAGCGGTCTCAGCACCGGCGCTGCCGCCCGTGTCGTGCTGCAGCGAACGCTCACGGGCCAGCTCCTCGTCGGTCATGAACGCCGATTCCTTGACCGGCTTCACCAGCAGGTTGCAGATCAGGCCCACGAACAGCAGCGCGGCCATGATGTACAGCGTGCGGTCATAGACCAGGTTCTTGGCCACGCCGGCGGCAAGCTGGCCTTCGCGGATCGCCGCGATGACGAACGGACCGAAGATGCCGGCCGCCGACCAGGCGGTCAGCAGGCGACCGTGGATCGCACCCACCATCTGCGTGCCGAACAGGTCGGCCAGGTAGGCAGGCACCGTGGAGAAGCCGCCGCCGTACATGCTCAGGATCACGCACACGGTGATCACGAACAGACCCGCGACACCCATGTGGCCCCAGGTCGGCAGCAGGCAATACAGCACGATGCCGAGGATGAAGAACGCGTAGTAGGTGTTCTTGCGGCCGATCTTGTCCGACAGCGATGCCCAGAACAGACGGCCCAGGCTGTTGAACAGGCTGATCAGGCCGACCAGGCCGGCCGCTGCCGCCACCACCGCGGCTTTCTGCGCCGGGGTGAGGTCTGCCGCCGCTTCGGTGAGGCCGGCGAGCTTGCCGCCGAACACGTCCTGCAGCATCGGGCTGGCCATCGAGATCACCGCGATGCCGGCCGTCACGTTGAGGAACAGCACGCCCCACACCAGCCAGAACTGCGGGGTCTTCCACGCGCGGTTCAGGTGCACGTGGCGCTTGGTGATCATGGCGCTGCTGTCGGCAGCCTTCGGCGTCCAGCCAACCGGCTTCCAGCCCACCGGCGCCACGCGGAAACCGAACGCACCGGCGGACATCACCAGCAGGTAGATCACGCCCATCACCATCAAGGTGGTGGCCACGCCCTGCGGGCTGGTGGCGGAGAAGTGCTTCATCAGCGCCACCGCGAGCGGGGCACCCACCATCGCGCCGCCGCCGTAGCCCATGATGGCGAAGCCGGTGGCCATGCCGCGGCGATCGGGGAACCACTTGATCAGGGTCGACACGGGCGTGATGTAGCCCAGGCCCTGGCCGACGCCGCCGAGCACGCCGCAGCCGAGGTAGACCAGCCACAGCTGGTGCATCGATACGCCGATGCCGCCCAGCACCAGGCCGCCGCCCCAGCACAGCGCGGCGATGAAGCCGGCCTTGCGCGGGCCCGCATGCTCCAGCCAGCCGCCCCAAAGGGCAGCCGAGATGCCGAGCATGGCAATGAAGGTCTCGAAGATGTGGGTGACCTGCGGCACCGTCCAGTTGCAGCTGGTGGTGGTCAGCGCGGCCATGAAGCTCAGGTTGGTGCACATCGCCGGATCGGCGGTGGCGACCAGCTTGGTCATCGGCAACCAGAACACCGAGAAGCCGTAGGCCATGCCGATGCACAAGTGGATCGCCAGTGCCGCCGGCACCACCCACCATCGGTTATAGGCCGGGCCTGCAATGGTGCCCTCCCGCGCGAAGAATCCTGCGTTGCTGTTTGCCGCCGGCACACTGGCCATAAAGCCTCTCCCCCTGTGAAAGTGGAAAAACGGACGCGTGCCTTCGCTACTCCGCCGCGAGTGGCACAGCGCTTTTGATCATGCCGCCCGCCTGAGCGGGGCGGCTACTCGACATAGGTCGCATCAAAACGCTGCAGAGAGATGACGCGGTGCCACCAGCATGCCGGGGCGGCGCGGTGGCATGCCTGGGCGTTGGCGGGCGCTGCGATGCAGCAGGCGGCGCCTGCGTCGCGGGCCTGGGTCGATGCGGCCGGTGTCCAATGCGCGTCGCTGGCGTCAAAATGGTCGTTCGTTCCGCCCGGTCTTGCGTATCACCGGGCAAGCCACCATGGTTTGCGGCTGACCGATATCCGCCCCCTGTCCAGGAAAGAGTTTCCTCATGTCCGACACCCCCAAGATCATCTACACGCTTACCGACGAAGCGCCGTTCCTGGCCACGCAGTCGCTGCTGCCGATCGTGCAGGCCTTCGCCGGAACGGCGGGCATCGCGGTGGAAACGCGCGACATCTCGCTGGCCGGGCGCCTGCTGGCCCAGTTTCCCGAATCGCTGCGCGACGACCAGCGCATCGCCGACGACCTGGCCGAGCTGGGCGAGCTGGCCACCACGCCCGAGGCCAACATCATCAAGCTGCCCAACATCAGCGCCTCGGTGCCGCAGCTGAAGGCCGCGATCAAGGAGCTGCAGTCGCAGGGTTACGCGCTGCCGGAGTATCCGGACGAGCCGCGCAGCGACGTCGAGCTGTGGAACATCCGCGCCCGCTACGACAAGGTGAAGGGCAGTGCGGTGAACCCGGTGCTGCGCGAGGGCAACTCCGACCGTCGCGCGCCGCCGTCGGTGAAGAGCTACGCGCGCAAGCACCCGCACAAGATGGGCGCGTGGAGCGGCGCCTCGAAGAGCCGCGTGGCGCACATGGACGGCGGCGATTTCTACGACAGCGAAAAGTCCGCCACGCTGGACAAGGCGGGCGTGCTGAAGATCGAGCTGCACGGCACCGACGGCGCGGTCAGCGTGCTGAAGGAGAAGGTCGCGGTGAAGGCGGGCGAGATCGTCGACGCCGCCGTGATGAGTCGCGCCGCGCTGGCGCGCTTCGTCCAGGCCGAGATCGCCCGTGTGAAGGACGAGGGCGTGCTGTTCTCGCTGCACCTGAAGGCCACCATGATGAAGGTGTCCGACCCGATCATGTTCGGCGTGGTGGTGGAGGA
Source organism: Dyella ginsengisoli (assembly GCF_044904665.1). Classification (NCBI taxonomy): domain Bacteria; kingdom Pseudomonadati; phylum Pseudomonadota; class Gammaproteobacteria; order Lysobacterales; family Rhodanobacteraceae; genus Dyella; species Dyella ginsengisoli. Next base: position 180,526 of record NZ_JADIKM010000006.1, on the reverse strand, counting down.
GTTCTACAAGGATGTGCTGGCCAAGCACGCCGCCGCGCTCCAGACGATCGGCTTCAATCCCAACAACGGCATCGGTGACCTGTACGCGCGGCTGGGGTCGCTGCCGGAAGACCGGCAGGCGGCGATCAAGGCCGACCTCGCCGCCGAGTACGCCAAGCGCCCCGCGCTGGCGATGGTCAACTCCGACAAGGGCATCACCAACCTGCACGTGCCGTCGGACGTGATCGTCGACGCCTCGATGCCGGCGATGATCCGCGACTCCGGCAAGATGTGGGACGCGCAGGGGCAGCTGCAGGACACCGTGGCGCTGATCCCCGACCGCAGCTATGCCGGCATCTACCAGGCGGTGCTGGACGACTGCCGCGCCCACGGCGCGTTCGATCCGGCCACCATGGGCTCGGTGCCCAACGTGGGCCTGATGGCGCAGCAGGCCGAGGAATACGGCTCGCACGACAAGACCTTCCAGATCGCCGCTGCTGGCACCGTGCGCGTCACCGACCAGGATGGCCGGGTGGTGTTCGAGCACGCGGTGGAGGCTGGCGACATCTGGCGCATGTGCCAGACCAAGGACGCGCCGATCCAGGACTGGGTGAAGCTCGCGGTCAGCCGCGCGCGGCTGTCGAACACGCCGGCGGTGTTCTGGCTCGACGCGAAGCGCGCGCACGACGCGCAGGTGATCGCCAAGGTCCAGCGCTACCTGAAGGACCACGACACCGTCGGGCTGGATATCCGCATCCTGTCGCCGGTGGACGCGATGGCACTGTCGCTTTCGCGCATTCGCCAGGGTCAGGACACCATCTCGGTCACCGGCAACGTGCTGCGCGACTACCTCACCGACCTGTTCCCGATCATGGAGCTGGGCACCAGCGCCAAGATGCTCTCCATCGTGCCGCTGATGGCCGGCGGCGGTCTGTTCGAGACCGGCGCCGGCGGTTCGGCGCCCAAGCACGTGCAGCAGTTCGTGGAAGAGGGCTACCTGCGCTGGGATTCACTGGGCGAGTTCCTTGCGCTGCAGGCCTCGCTGGAATTCATCGGCGACAAGACCGGCAACGCCCGAGCCAAGGTGCTCGCCAAGGCGCTGGACGAGGCCAACGGCCGCATCCTGGACAACAACCGCTCGCCAGCGCGCAAGGTCGGCCAGCTCGACAACCGCGGCACCCACTTCTACCTCGCCCAATACTGGGCGCAGGCGCTGGCTGACCAGAACGAGGACGGCGCGCTCAAGGCCACCTTCGCCCCGCTGGCCAAGGCGCTGCTGGAGCAGGAGGCGGCGATCATGGCCGAGCTCAACGGCGCGCAGGGCAAGCCGGTGGACATCGGCGGCTACTACCACCCGGACCTGGCGCGGGTGAGCCAGGCGATGCGTCCCAGCGCCACCTTCAACCAGGCGCTGGCCACGCTGCACTGATCCGCGCGCGATGGCTCGAACCAGGGAGCGCCCATCGGGCGCTCTTTTTTTCGCATGGCGACCGCGGTCGTTCTGCCTATTGGCACGCGTGGAACCCGCGCTGTCGTGCGATGGTCCTACCTGCCCCCGCGATGATTCAAGGACGTCTCATGCCCCTGCGCCTGCTGGCCCTCGCCGCATTGCTGCTCACTCCCTTCCTCGCTGCGGCACAGGCGGTCGCGCCGGCGCCGGCCGGCAGCGTGACCCAGCTCGAAGCCGTCACGGTGAGCGGTGTGCAGCCGGGGCCAGGCCTGTGGCAGGTGCGGCGCGGCGACCACGTGCTGTGGATCCTCGCCACGCTCTCACCACTGCCGGAGAAGATGCAGTGGCAGACCGCCGACGTGGAGCGGGCCATCGCCGCGTCGCAGGTGGTGCTCGGCGCGCCGACGGCGAAGATCGACACCAAGGTCGGCTTCTTCGGCAAGCTCTTCCTGCTGCCCTCGCTGTTCAGTGCGCGCAAGAATCCGGACGGCGCCAGGCTGGTCGACCTGGTCAACGCCGACGACTACGCGAAGTGGCAGGCCTTGAAGGCGAAGTACATCGGCCGCGACGGCGGCGTCGAACGCTGGCGCCCGCTGTTCGCTGCGCTGGAGCTGTACCGCAAGGCGCTGAAGAAAAGCGACCTGGACAGCAAGACCAGCGTCACCGACACCGTGCGCGGGCTGGCCAAGCGGCACAACATGCAGCTGACCAAGGTGGCCTATCACGTGGAGATGGACGATCTGCGCGGGGCGATCAAGGCGTTCACCCGCAGCGGCCCGAACGACCTGGAATGCTTCCACCGCGCGGTCACCGGGCTGGAGATCGAGCTGCCGCTGATCCGCGCCCGCGCCAACGCCTGGGCCACCGGCGACATCGACGCGCTGCGCACGCTGCCGCCGGACGGCGCCCGGCAGGCCTGCCTCAACGCCATCACCGAAGCCGGCTTCGCCCGCCAGCTGGGCTTGAACGATCTGCCCGCACGCGTGCGCGACACCTGGCTCGCCGCCGCCGACAAGGCGCTGGCCGAACACCCGCAGAGCTTCGCCATGCTGCCGCTGGAGGCGCTGATCGGGCCGGACAGCACGCTGGGGCAGCTGCGTGCGCGCGGCTACACCATCACCGCGCCCGACGAAGTGCCGGCCGACGACGCGCCCGAGGCCGCCGTGCCGGCCGCCGCCACGACCTCGTCGCGCTGACTCGGGCGGTTACGCGCTGGCGAGGTCCAGCGCGGCGATCTCTTCCCACGCCAGCGTGAGCTGCGCGGCGCCCATCAACTCGTGCAGCTGCGCCACGCTGGTGGCGCTGGCGATCGGTGCGGTGATGCCGGGGCGGGCCATCAGCCAGGCCAGCGCGACCTGCGCCGGCGTGGCGCCGTGGGCAGCGGCGACCGCATCGAGCGCGGCGAGGATCTGCATGCCGCGAGGGTTGAGGTACTTCTTCACCGCACCGCTGCGCGCCGCGCTCTTGGCCAGGTCTGCCTCGCTGCGGTACTTGCCGCTGAGAAAGCCGCTGGCCAGCGAGTAGTAGCTGATCACGCCGATCTGCTCGCGGCGCACCAGCGGCTCCAACTCCGCCTCGTAGCCGGCGCGGTTGGCCAGGTGATACTCCGGCTGCACGCTTTCATAGCGCGGCAGGCCGTGCTCGCGTGACGTCGCCAGCGCCTCGGCGAAGCGGTCGGCGGAATAGTTGGAGGCGCCGATCGCGCGCACCTTGCCCTGCTCGATCAGCCGCGCGAACGCGCCCAGCGTCTCGGCCAGCGGCACGCTGGCGTCGTCCTCGTGCGCCTGGTACAGGTCGATGCAGTCCACCTGCAGGCGCTTGAGCGAACCCTCCACCGCCTGCTGGATGTTCACCGGCGACAGCCCCGGCTGCTCGTTCCACTTCGCCACCTTGGTGGCGATCACCACCTGCTCGCGCTTGCCGCTCTGCTTGAGCCACTTGCCGATGATCGTCTCCGACTCGCCGCCGCGGTTGCCCGGCGCCCACGAGGAGTACATGTCGGCGGTGTCGATCAGGTTGAAGCCGGCGTCGACGAAGGCGTCGAGCAGTTCGAACGAGCGCGCCTCGTCGACGCTCCAGCCGAACACGTTGCCGCCGAAGGCGAGCGGAGCGATGGAGAACGACGATTTGCCAAGTGGACGCTTGTGCACGGCGGAACACCCCGGACGGTCAGAAAGCGACAAGCATGCACGCGTCCGCGCAAGGATGCGTGATGCATCCGCAGCGATCACCGAGCGGACGCGCAGCGGGCACCGGTCAGCGCGGCGCAGCCAGCCGCGGCCAGGCGACCGCCATGCAGCACTTCACCGCGGCGGATCTGGCTTTCTTTGCGCGGCTTTCGTCCTGATCCGCCTCGCTGCCGGTGCCGGCCTTCCAGAGCAACTCCTCCTTCTGCACGAGGTGGCCGTGCAGGATCAGCAGGTCTTTCCAGAGCGAATTCATGGCGCCTCCCGTGGGGGCGTTGACTTGGGGAGCGCTCAAGATAAGAGCGGCATATGCGCCGCAAAAGCGATAAATTGGCAAGAAAGGCTTGAGAGATATTCAAGATGGGCAAGCTGCCGCTGGGTCTGCTGCAACAGTTCGTGCTGGTCGCCAGGCTGGGCAATCTGTCGCGCGCCGCCGAGCAGGCGAATCTCACGGTGAGTGCCCTCAGCCACCAGATGCGTCAGCTGGAGGAACGGCTGGAACGCCGCCTGCTCGTCCGCGGGCCGCGCGGCGTAGCGCTGACGGTGGACGGCCGCCGCCTGCTCGAAGCGGTGGGCGAGCATTTCGACGCCATCGAGCGCGCGCTTTCGCGCTTGCGCACGCCCCGCGATCACACCCTGCGGCTCAGCGCCAGCCCGGGCATCATGTCGAGCTGGCTGGTACCGCGACTGCCGCGGCTGGTGGCGGCGCATCCGGAACTGGAGCTCAGCCTGCAGTCCGGCTCGGCCCTGGTGGACTTCGAGCGCGAACCAGTCGATGCCGCCCTGCGCTACGGCCGCGGCGAATGGGCTGGACTGCACAGCGAGCGCCTGTTCGGCGAGTGGATCGCGCCCGTGGCCGCGCCCGAGCTGGTGGCGAGGATGGCCGGCGCCGACGCGAACGATCTCTCGCGCTGGCCGCTGCTCGGCGATCCGAATCCGGCCAATCGCTGGCGGGACTGGTTCGCCCGCTATGGCGGCGAGCTGCCGCATCGCTACGTTGCGCATTTCGACAGCTTCGAGGCGCAGCGTCACGCGGCGCTGGAGGGGTTGGGCGTCGCCATGGGGCGCATGGTGATGTCCAAGTCGCTGATCGATGCCGGTCGTCTGGTGGTGCTGGGCGAACGCTACCTGCCGGTGCTGGACGCCTATTGGCTGGTGTATCCGCCGCGCTCGCTCGAGCATCGCGGCTTCGCCACGTTCCGCGAATGGCTGCTCGCCGAGGCGGACAGCTACTGCCGCCAGTTGCCCGAACCGGCCGATTTCGCCGCCTGACTGAAGGCGGCGCCCCGCGAACCGCCCGCTGCACAGGGGCCGGACCAGCGATCCGCCGGACCGACACGGACGAGCCACTGACGGATCGCTCGGGCGACCTACGCCGAGCTCTCCGGACCTGCGGTCGGAACGACCGCGGCCGCGCGTTCTTTCGCTGAGCCAAAAGTGCAGCAGGCACTGTTGCGGAATGAGCACACCCGGTGTGTCGCGCCCCGGTTCTGCTGCGCCGCCACAAAAATGCCAAGTAGATGAATGTGTTGCGTATTCGCGGTGGCCGCCGCGCTGGCACGGCGCCTGCAGAAGACTCGGCACGCACTCCGACGGCGGGCGTTCGTTGCGGCCCGCTTTCGTTCCACGGCAGACACAAGGGAATCCACCATGCGAAACACATCCGTACGTTCCCGCCCATGGTCGATCGTGCTCGGGCTGGGACTGGGCCTGGCCGCGACCGGCGCGATGGCCAACGACGAGCTGATGCAGATGGCCAAGGACCACAACCAGTGGGTGATGCCATCGGGCGACTACACCGCCCAGCGCTACAGCTCGCTGGACCAGATCACCGCCGACAACGTGAAGAACCTGCACGTGGCCTGGACCATGTCCTCCGGCTCGCTGCGCGGCCACGAGGGGCAGCCGCTGGTGATCGGCAACATGATGTATTTCGAAAGCTCCTACCCCAACCACGTCTATGCCGTGTCGCTCGATGACCCGGGCAAGATCGTGTGGAGCTTCACCCCCGACCAGAACAAGTTCGCGCCGTCGGTGGCGTGCTGCGACGTGGTCAACCGCGGTCCGGCCTACGGCAAGGGGATGATCTTCGCCAACGCGCTCGACGGCGTGATGTACGCCCTCGACGCCAAGACCGGCGCGGTGAAATGGAAGGCGCAGAACGCCGACCCGATGCTCGGCCAGACCATGACCATGGCTCCGCTGGTGGTGAAGGACAAGGTGATCACCGGCGTGTCCGGCGCCGAGTACGGCGTGCACGGCTACATCACCGCCTACGACATCGACACCGGCAAGCAGGCGTGGCGTGCTTTCAGCACCGGGCCGGACGACCAGATCATGTTCGATCCGCGCAAGACCATCGACGGCGCCACCCAGAAGCCGGTCGGCAAGGACTCCAGCCTGAAATCCTGGCAGGGCGACCAGTGGAAACTCGGCGGCGGCACCACCTGGGGCTGGTACACCTACGATCCCAAGCTCAACCTCCTCTACTACGGCACCGGCAACCCCGGCACCTGGAACCCGACCCAGCGCCCCGGCGACAACAAGTACTCGATGTCGGTGATCGCGCGCGATGCCGATACCGGCGAAGCCAAGTGGGTGTTCCAGATGACCCCGCACGACGGCTGGGACTACGATGGCGTCAACGAAAGCATCCTCAGCGACTCCAAGGTGGATGGAAAAACCATCCCCACGCTGACCCACTTCGACCGCAACGGCTTTGCCTACGTGTGGAACCGCGCCAACGGCAAGCTGATCGCCGCGCACAAGTTCGACCCGGCGGTGAACTGGGCCAGCGGCATCGACATGAAGACCGGCCGCCCGATGGTGGTCGCCGACAAGATGACCAAGGAAGGTCTCAACGTGAAGGACATATGCCCGTCCTCGCAGGGCTCGAAGGACCAGCAGCCGGCCTCGTACGACCCCAACACCGGCCTGTTCTATGTCTCCACCAACCACGTCTGCATGGACTACCAGGCGTTCAACGTGAAGTACAAGGCCGGCTTCCCCTACGTCGGCGCGCTGGTGAACATGTATCCGGCCGACCACGGCGAAGTGGGCGGGCGCTTCATCGCCTTCGACCCGATCAGCGGGCAGACCAAGTGGGCTGTGAACGACCGCTTCCAGGACTGGTCCGGCGTGCTCACCACCAAGGGCGGAATCGCCTTCTACGGCACGCTCACCGGTTGGTTCCGCGCGGTCGACATCAACACCGGCAAGGTGCTGTGGCAGTTCAAGACGCCGTCGGGAATCATCGGCAACCCGATCACCTACACGCATGACGGCAAGCAGTACGTGGCGATCCTGAGCGGCGTGGGCGGCTGGGCGGCGATCGGCCTGTCCAACAACCTCACCAAGGCCAGCGAAGGCCTCGGCGCAGTGGGCGCCACCGCCACGCTCGGCGACTACACCAACCTCGGCGGCACCCTGATGGTGTTCGCCCTCGACTGACAAGCAGCCCCGGCGCCATGCCTCCCGCGGGAGGCGTGGCGCCATCGTGTCCACGCTTCGCGCAGGGAGAACGCCATGATCGACACCAAATCCACCGCCGCGCTGGCCGCCAGCCTGCTGGCGCTGGCCGCACTGGCGGCACCGCCGCCGGCGCATGCGGCCGGCACGCTGAAAGTGTGTGCCGACCCCAATTACCTGCCGTACTCCAACCGCGACGGCCAGGGCTTCGAGAACGACGTGGCCCAGTATGTGGCCAGGCAGCTCGGCGCCACCGTCGACTACACCTGGGCCGACTCGCGCGGCCACGGCGGCTTTGCCGAATACCTCTCTCGCAACCTCGACAACGGGCACTGCGACGTGGTGATGAACATGCCCTACGGCAACCAGGAGGAGCTCACCACCGATCCGTACTACGTGTCCTCGTACGTGTTCGTGTTCAAGAAGGACAAGGGCTACGACCTGGCCGACCTCAATTCGCCGGACCTGCGCAAGCTCAAGGTGGGCTTCGAGTCCGACACGCCGGTGGAGGCGGGCCTGCAGCTGCGCGGCATGGTCACCACGGCCAAGGCCTACGACGTGGGCGGCGAGAGCGGCAGCTCGCCGCGCAACGTGCTGGACGACCTGGAGAGCGGCAAGATCGACGTGATGATCACCTGGCAACCGGCGATCGGCGCGTTCCTCAAGGACTACCCCGACCTCACCACGGTGACGTTGCCCAACTCGCGCGCCACCGGCTCGCCGGAGATGTACACCTTCCCGATGTCGATGGCCGTGCGCCAGGGCGATACCGCGCTCAAGCAGAAGCTCGATGCGCTGATCAAGGCGCACGACGCCGACCTGCGCGCGATCCTGCACCGCCACGGCGTGGCCACGCCGGCCGGCACCGATGCCGCGATGGACGGCATGGCCGGCCTCTGATCCTTCCCACCGCCCGATTCCGCCCGATGGAGTTCCTGCGCATGCGTCATTCGTTCACGCCCGTCTTCTTCCTGTCGCGTCTGGCCATGCTCGCGCTGATCGCTGCCGGCATCGCGGCGCCGCTGGCGGCGAACGCGGGCGAGGGAGGCATGTCCACCGGCGAAACCAAGGCGCGCGCCAGCAACTGCTTCGCCTGCCATGCGGTCGACCACAAGCTGGTCGGCCCGGCCTACCAGGCCGTGGCCGACCGCTACGCGGGCAAGGGCGACGCCACCGTCGCGATGCTGGTGAAGAAGATCAAGATGGGCGGCGCCGGCAACTGGGGCGATGTTCCGATGACCGCGCATCCCGAGCTGAGCGATGCGGACCTCACCGACATGGTGCACTGGATCCTCTCGCTGCACGGGCAGGCCGCGCCGGCTTCGGCGGCCACCACGGGCAACGCACCGACAGCGCAGATGCACACCTACAAGACGACCGACGGCAAGAGCGTGCAGACCGACGTGAACGTGTTCACCGGGCCGGACCAGAAGCAGGTTACCGACGCGGTGTTCCACGGCTTCGAGCAGTACAACTCGTACTGCTTCCGCTGCCACGGCGGCGACGCGATCGGCGGCGAGTACGCGCCGGACCTGCGCAAGTCGCTGGCCGGAGGCATGACGTGGCAGCAGTTCCTCAGCACTGCGATGGCCGGCCGCCAGGACAAGGGCATGCCTTCCTGGGCGGGCTTCTTCGAGGAGAAGGACATTCGCGCCATCTACGACTACATCAAGGCGCGCCAGCTCGACCTGATCGCGCCCGGTCGCCCACCCAGCGCGCAGGAATGAGCCGGGTTGCTACGCTGGGCGGTGGCGCGGACCGCCGCCACCTCTTTTCGGTCTCCCTTTTTCGTCTTCACTTAGTCCAGGAGTTGCACCCATGAAATCCAGAGCCGCCGTCGCCTGGGAAGCAGGCAAGCCGCTGAGCATCGAGCAGGTCGACGTGCAGGGCCCGCAGAAAGGCGAGGTGCTGGTGCGCATCGTCGCCACCGGCGTGTGCCACACCGACGCCTACACGCTGTCCGGCGATGATCCCGAGGGCGCGTTCCCGGTGATCCTCGGCCACGAGGGCGGCGGCATCGTCGAGGAAGTGGGCGAGGGCGTCACCTCGCTCAAGGTCGGTGACCACGTCATCCCGCTGTACACGCCCGAATGCGGCGAGTGCGAGTACTGCCTGTCGGGCAAGACCAACCTGTGCCAGAAGATCCGCGCCACCCAGGGCAAGGGCCTGATGCCGGACGGCACCTCGCGCTTCTCCAAGGACGGCAAGACCATCCTGCACTACATGGGCACCAGCACGTTCTCCGAGTACACCGTGCTGCCAGAGATCTCGCTGGCCAAGATCAACCCCGCCGCGCCGCTGGACAAGGTGTGCCTGCTCGGCTGCGGCATCACCACCGGCATCGGTGCGGTGCTCAACACCGCCAAGGTGACGCCGGGCTCCACCGTGGCGGTGTTCGGCATGGGCGGCATCGGCCTGTCGGTGGTGCAGGGCGCGGTGATGGCCAAGGCCTCGCGGATCATCTGCGTGGACCTGAACCCGTCCAAGTGGGAGATGGCCAAGGCGCTGGGTGCCACCGACTTCGTCAATCCGAAGGACTACCCGGACACGCCGATCCAGCAGGTCATCATCGACATGACCAACGGCGGCGTGGACTTCTCGTTCGAGTGCATCGGCAACGTGCACGTGATGCGCTCGGCGCTGGAGTGCTGCCACAAGGGCTGGGGCGAATCGACCATCATCGGCGTGGCCGGCGCGGGGCAGGAGATCAGCACGCGGCCGTTCCAGCTGGTCACCGGCCGCGTGTGGCGCGGCTCGGCGTTCGGCGGCGTGAAGGGCCGCAGCCAGCTGCCGGGGTATGTGGAGCGCTACCTGCATGGCGAGATCAAGATCGACGAGATGATCACCGAGGTGATGCCGCTGGAGGACATCAACCGCGCCTTCGACCTGATGCACGAAGGCAAGGTGATCCGCTCGGTGATCAAGTACTGAGCCGATGCGTGGCCTCGCCGCCCTCGCCGTGATGCTGCTGATCGCGCCCTGCGCGCGGTCAGCAGCAGCAGCGACGCCACGGCTTTTGGTGACGCCGGTGGAGCTGGTCGACCTGGCTCCGCCGGACCAGCGCTACGACCAGCGCGAGGATGCCGCCCGCGCCGCCGCGCTCGGGCAGCAGCTGCACGCGGCGCTCGCCCGTTCCGGCCGCTATCGCGTGGTGGAAAAAGCCGCCACGCCGCCGTACCGCTACACCGACTGCAAGGCCTGCCTCGCCGACTGGGCGCGCGGGCAGGGCGCCGACGTCGCGCTGGTGACCTGGGTGCAGAAGGAGAGCCGGCTGATCGTGATGATCAACATGGCGCTGATCGACCTGGCGCACCCGGATCGTCCCGCTGCCGGCGGCTCGATCGACCTGCGCGGCGACACCGACGCCACCTGGCAGGCCGGCGCCGCCCAGCTGCTCGACCGCACCACGGGAGTCACCCTCACGCCCTGATCCGCCGCCCCACCCGAGCCTTTGCGCCGCGTTAACCGCGCGGCAGCGATCCACCGCCACCCACGTTCACTGGAGGTCACACCATGGCTAGCGTCTCGATCCATCCCGCCGTCGATCACGGCGTCAAACCGGGCAAGGACAACTTCGCCGGCGGCACGCTCACCTGCCTGTGCGCCGACAAGCCGGTGAAGGTGAAGGTAGGCGCGCAGACCGCGCACAACCACGTCTGCGGCTGCTCCCGATGCTGGAAACCCAAGGGAGCGGTGTTCGCGCAGATCGCCGTGGTCGGTCGCGACAAGGTGGAGGTGCTGGAGAACGGCGACAAGCTGGCCATCGTCGACCCCAGCGCGACCATCCAGCGCCACGCCTGCAAGGTCTGCGGCACGCACATGATCGGTCGCATCGAGAACAAGGAGCATCCGTTCTACGGCCTCGATTTCGTGCATACCGAGCTGTCGAAAGAGGACGGCTGGGCCGCGCCGGGCTTCGCCGCGTTCGTCTCCTCGATCATCGAGTCCGGGTACAACCCGGCCGGCATGGACGCGGTGCGCGGTCGCCTCAACGACCTGGGCCTGCCGCCCTACGACTGCCTCTCGCCAGCGCTGATGGACGCGATCGCCACGCACACCGCCAAGGCCAAGGGCACCTTGTACAAGGGCGCATGAGGGCGTCGTCGCCCGGGCTCGACCCAGGTCGGCTTGGGCGACACCGCGGCGACGGGCATGATCGTGCGATGCCCGCGATTCGCGCCACCTCGCCTGTTTGTTTTCTCGCCCGCCTCGTGCTGCGCGTCGGGCGTTTTTGCGCGCCGGTATGCGCGCTCGCGATGAGCCCGACGGCATGGGCCGATCGCCCGGTGAAGCAGCTGCACGAGGTGAGGGTGATCGCCATTGCGCCGCTGCCCGGTTTCGAGGTGCCGCCGCTGGATATCCCGCTCAACGTGCAGAGCGCGCAGGCCGACGACATGGCGCAACTGCACGGGCAGGCGATCACCGACCTGCTGCAGTCCAGCTTCCAGGGCGTCAACGTCACCCAGTCGCAGGGCAACCCGTGGCAGGGCAACCTGATCTTCCACGGCTTCACGCTGTCGCCGCTGCTCGGTTCGCCGTCGGGTATCTCGGTGTACTTCGACGGCGTGCGCCAGAACGAGCCCTTCGCCGAGACGATGAACTGGGAGTCGGTGCCCGACTTCGCCGTGCGCGACGTGGAGCTGGTGCCCGGTTCCAACCCGCTGTACGGCCTCAACACGCTGGCCGGCGCGCTGCTGATGACCAGCAAGAGCGGCTTCACTGATCCGGGCGGCACGGTGAATGTGTCCGGCGGATCGTGGGGCCGGCTGCAGGCCGACGCGGACTTCGGTGCGCACAGCCACCGCATGGCGATCTACGTGGGCGCGGCCAGCGACTACGAACGCGGCTGGCGCGACTACTCGCCCAGCCGCGTGCAGCAGGCTTTCGTACGCGGCGACTGGCGGCCGGACGAGAACACCTCGCTGATGCTCAGCTACACCGGCGCGATCGGACGGCTGTCCGGCACGCAGTCATTGCCGGTGGAATGGATCGACACGCCGAAGGTCGGCTTCACCTGGCCGGACAACTTCCACAACCGGCTCAACGCCTTCACCGTGCAGGGCACGCGCCAGCTCGGTGCCGACTGGGCGGTGCAGGCCAACGGCTACCTGCGCCTCTCGCGCAGCGCGAGCTTCAACTCCAACACCAATGACTTCGCCGCCTACGATCCGGCCGCCGACGGCCCGCTCGGCTACACAGTCGACGGGCCGTTCGACCCGGCCTCGATCGGCCAGTTCTGGTATGCCGGCGTGAGTCCCGCCTACGACCCGGCGAACCCCGCCGCCACCATCAACAACGTGCCGGCCAGCAACGTGCTCGGCCACGTGCGCACCCTTGGCTACGGAGTCTCGCTGCAGGCGGTGGACAGCCAGCCGCTGGCCGGCCACGACAACCAGCTCACCGCGGGCGTGAGCCTGGACGTCGGCGCCAGCGGCTTCAGCCAGTACACGCAGCCGGCGTATTTTCCGCTCGATCCGGCGCAGCGCGGCGCGGCGATCGGACTGGCGCCGTTCGGCGCGCAGGCGCTGACCGATGCCGGCGCCACCAACCGCAGCGTCGGCCTGTATGCGATGGACGTGCTGGCGCTCACCGACGCGCTGCACCTGAGCGCCGGCGGCCGCTACAACGTGAGCCGCCTGGCGGTCACCGACCGCTCCGGCCGCGAGCCGGACATCAACGGCGCGCAGCGCTTCCACCGCTTCAATCCCAGCCTCGGCATCGCCTGGTCGATCACGCCGGCGCTGGGTGTCTACGCCAATTACGACGAGGGCATGCGCACGCCCACGCCGATCGAGTTCGAGTGCGCCGACCCCGCCGCGCCGTGCGCGCTGCCCAACGATTTCACCGGCGATCCGCCGCTCAAAGCGGTGGTGGTGCGCACGCTCAGCGGCGGCCTGCGCGGCACCGCGGCGCACGGCCGGTTGCGCTGGAACGTGTCGCCGTATCTGAGCCGCGCCTCCAACGACATCCTCACCGTGTTCACCGGTGGCAGTTCGCAGGGCTATTTCGCCAACGTGCCCAGCACGCGCCGCGAAGGCGTGGACATGGGCGTGGGAGGCGTGACGGGACGGCTGGAGTGGCAGGCCAATCTCAGCCTGGTGCGCGCCACCTACGGCGCGGCGTTCGAGACGGTGAGCGGCGCCAATTCCAGCGCCGACGGCGACGGTGCGATCCGGGTCAGCCGCGGCGATCGCCTGCCCGGCGTGCCGGGACGGCTGTTCAACCTCTCCGGCGAATACCGGCTCACGTCGCACTGGTCGTTCGGCGCCAACCTGCGCGCTTACTCCGGCCAGTACGCAGTGGGCGACGAAAACAATGCCGACCGGCACGGCGCGCTGCCGGGCTACGGCGTGGTGTCGCTGGACCTGCACTACCGGCCGAACCGCGCACTGGCGTTCTTCGCCAGCGTGGACAACCTGTTCGACCGGCACTACGTCAACGGTGGCCAGCTCAGCAGCAACGTGTTCGACACGTCGGGCCGGCTGCTTGATACCACCGGTCCCGGCACGCCCACGCTGTTCGTTTCGCCCGGTGCGCCGCGCACGTTCCTGCTGGGCGTGAGCTACGCCTTCGGCGACGCGGCGGCCGCCGACGACTGAGGCGCCGCCGCCTCAGCCGGGCAGCACGATCCGGTGCTTGCGGATCTTGCGGTACAGCGTGTTGCGGCTGACCCCCAGCGTGGCGGCGGTGCGGCTGATGTTCCAGTGCATGCGTTCGAGCTCGTGCATCAGCGCATCGCGCTCGGCGGTGCGCAGGGGGCCGGCCGCGTCGTCGCCGCGCGCGGTCTCGGCGGGAGCGGAGCTGCCGTGCTCGCGCGGCAGCTCGAACTCGCGCCCCAGGTGTTCCAGCCCGATCCGCCCGCGCTCGCCGCACAGCGCGGCGGCGGTGCGCAGCACATTGCGCAGCTGCCGGATGTTGCCAGGCCACGGATGTGTCAGCAGCCGCTCCATCGCCGCATCGTCGATGCGCGGCGGCTCGCCGTCGCCGCGCTCCTCGCGCAGCAGGGTGACGATCAGCTCGCGCTTGTCGGTGCGCTCGCGCAGTGGCGGCAGTTCCAGCGTGATGCCGTTGAGGCGGTAGTAGAGGTCTTCGCGGAACGTGCCGGCCTGCACCATCGCCAGCAGGTCGTGATGGCTGGCGCTGATCACGTGCAGGTCCACCGGGATCGCCGTGTCGCCGCCCAGCGGCACGATCTCGTGCTCCTCCAGCACGCGCAGCAGGCGCGTCTGCAGCGCCAGCGGCATGTCGCCGATCTCGTCCAGGAACAGCGTGCCGCCGCTGGACTGGCGGATCTTGCCCATGTGGCCTTCGCGCGCCGCGTCGGTGAACGCGCCGCGGGTGTAGCCGAACAGCTCGCTCTCGATCAACGCCTCGGGAATCGCCGCGCAGTTCACTGCCACGAAGGGTTTCTCGGCCCAGCTGCTGGCGCGGTGCAGCGCCTTGGCGAACACCTCCTTGCCGGTGCCGGTGGCGCCCTGCAGCAGGATCGGCACGCGCCGGCCGAACAGCTGCCGGCCGCAGTTGAGGTTGTGCTGCATGCGCGGATCGCCGCCGACGTGGCGACGCGAGGGTGCTACCTGCGCCTCCGCGGGTGCCGCCGCAGCCTGACTGGCCGTCACGCGGCGCCCCTGCGGCGCGCGCGCGTTGGCGAAGAAGCGCCGCCCATAGGCGATGTCGCGCATCGGCCACAGCGTGGCCGGCTCGTTTGCCGCGCGCTGCTCCAGCGCGGCGAAGTCGAGCGGCAGCACGGTGTCGATGCCGCGCCCGACCAGCTGCTCGCGCGTGCTCATGCCCAGCTGCACGATCGCCGCATCGTTCACGGCGAGGATGCAGCCGTGCTCGTCGATCGCCATCAGCGCCTCGTGCAGCAGGCCGACGAACTCGGCGCGGCTGTGGAAGCGCAGCACCCAGGCGTCGCGGAAGCGACTGAGGAAGTGGCAGCGTGCGATCAGATTGGCCGACATGCTGACCAAGGCCATCGTGTGGCTCTGTACCAGGCGCGTGTCGCTGGTGCTGGCGGCGGAGGCGTCGAGCACGGCCAGCACGCCGCCGTCGACGTCGAGGATGGGTGCGCCGCAGCACGAGAGTCCCGCGTTGTAGCGGCGGAAATGCTCGCCGCAGTACACGGTGACCGGCGCGCGCTCGGCGATCGCGGTGCCCAGTCCGTTGGTGCCCTCGTTCTGCTCGCTCCACACCGCGCCCACCCACAACCCGGCGCTGCGGAAGTCGCGCTTGGCCTGGGGATCGGTGATCGCGCTGAGCACCACCGCCTCGGCGTCGCTGAGGATCACCGCATAGCCGGAGCCGGCAATCTGCTCGTAGAGGTTTTCCATCTCCGCGCGCGCCACGCCGAGCAGCTCGCCCATGGTTTCCTGGCGGGCGCGCACCGAGGCGGCGTCGAGCACCACGGTACGGCGCTCGGCGTCCGGTTCCATGCTGTAGCGGTTGAGGCAGCGGTCCCACGACTTGGCGACATGCGGCAGCACCTGGCTGGTGCCGATGCGTGCCTGCAGCAGGCTGGCGATCCGCGAGGAGGGCTGGCTGGCCGACATGGCGTTGCTCATGACCGTGACTCCTTCGGTCCGTGCGCGCCAGCAGGAGGCCGGATGGCCCGGCGCGCGAGGGAAGAGTTCGAGCATCGCGCTCGCCCGCGCACGCCGCAAACTGCACTGCAGCATCCGTGCCGGCCGGCGACGTGTGCCGCGTGAAGCATTTGGCACGGGCTGTCACGGCCGCGCTGCGCCACAAAAGCAACAGTCACGGCCACCCATGCCGTGCGGCGGCGCCCACCGGGCTGGCGCGGCTCTTGCGTGCCTCTGCGGGGTGTTGCGCGCTGGACAGGGAAGGTAGGCATGACCGGCATCCACGTCAGCCAGCGGTTCGATCATCCGGCCGAGGCCGTCTGGGCGGTGATCGGCGACTTCGGCGGCCTGCATCGCTGGCACCCGCAGGTGCGCCGGCTCGACCTGTCGTGGGAGGGGCGCATCCGCACCCTGCACCTGGCCGACGGCGGGCGCGTGGTGGAGCGGCTGGAGGCGCGCAACGAGGCGGCCTGTCGCTGCGTCTACGTGCTGGTGGATGGCTCGCTGCCGCTTCACACCTGCCGCACCACGCTGGCGGTGCATCCGGAAGGCGCGGCGTGCCGGGTCGACTGGTCGTGCGATTTCGAGCCACTGGGCGACGGCGGGCCGGCCGCCGCACACGCCATGCGCGGACTCTACGGTGAGGGTCTGGCTGCACTGGCACGGGCGCTGGCGGCGCGCTGAGCCGCTCGAGCGCCGATGTACAATGCGCGCCTGCCGCGCCCCCGCGGCATCTCCTTTGCACCGGTGACGATCCGCCCGCGCGTGCGTCGGGTGACGATCGGCGCCGGGTCGATCCGGCTCCGAGGACTGCATGACCACCACTGCGTTTCTGGTCGATGGCGCGTTTTTTCTCGCCCGCTACCGCAAGGTGTGGAGCGATCGCGATCCCAACGACGCGCGCACCGTCGCCAAGACCGTGTTCGGCATGGCGCTGGAGCATCTCAAGGCGCTCGATCGCCCGCGCGAGGCGCTGTACCGCATCTTCTTCTACGACTGCCCGCCGCTGGAGCGAACCTTGGTCAAGCCGGTCAGCGGCGACAGCCTGGATTTCGGCCGCACCGGCGCGGCCGCGTTCCGGCGCGAGCTGCACGACCAGCTGCGCCGCCAGCGCAAGATGGCGCTGCGGCTGGGGCGGCTGGCCGAGCGCGGCGAGTGGCAGCTCAAGCGCAGCGCGTTCCAGCAGCTGCGCGAAGGTTCGCTGGCATGGGGCGCGCTGGGCGACGAGCATTTCGAGCCGGAGATGCGCCAGACCCAGGTGGACATGAAGATCGGCATCGACATCGCCGCGCTGGCCTACAAGAAGCAGGTCGACCAGATCATCCTGGTGGCCGGCGATGCGGACTTCATACCCGCGGCCAAGCTGGCGCGCTACGAGGGCATCGACTTCATCCTCGATCCGATGTGGCAGGGCATCGCGCCGGACCTGCACGAGCACATCGACGGGCTGCAGTCGGTGTGCCCGCGTCCGTTCTGAGCGGCGCCACGTATCTGCACCTCGCCATCACCCCGGCCGCGGCAGCGTGCGCGGCGGGGCAGGTGCCATCCAACAGGGAGTGCTTCATGACATCACGGGTTTCACGCAAATGGCTGCCGGTCGCCCTGTGCGCCCTGGCGCTGGCCGCACCGGCCGCCGCGCAGACGCTGGCGGAGGCGGAACCGCTGGCGCAGGACCAGCCCACCGACCAGCTGGTGCCGCCGACCAGCGCGCAGGATTTCACCGCCGCCCAGCTCGACAGCGTGATCGCCGGCGCCTGGCGCCCGGAGGCCGAGCGCGCCCGCGACCGCTACCGCCATCCCAAGCAGACGCTGCAGTTCTTCGGCGTGCGGCCGGACCAGACGGTGGTGGAGATCACCCCCGGCGCCGGCTGGTACAGCGCAATCCTGGCGCCGCTGCTGCGCGACAACGGCCAGTACATCGCGGCCGTGTCCGCGCCGCCGCCGGGCAAGCCGGCCAGCGACACGCTGCAGCGTCGGTTCGCCGCCGATGCGGCCACCTACGGCAAGGCGAAGATCGTCACGTTCGATCCGAAGGCACCGGTGTTCGGCGCGCCCGGCAGCGCCGATGTGGTGCTGACCTTCCGCAACGTGCACAACTGGGTGATGGCCGACACCGCGCCGGCCATGTTCAAGGCGTTCTTTGCCGTGCTGCGCCCCGGCGGCGTGCTGGGCGTGGTCGACCATCGCGCCGCCGACGGCACCTCGCTGGCCGCGGTGAAGTCCAGCGGCTACCTGCCCACCGCGAGCGTGGTGAAGCTGGCCACCGAGGCCGGCTTCACGCTGGAGGAGTCGAGCGAGATCAACGCCAACCCGGCCGACACCAAGGACTACCCCAAGGGTGTCTGGACACTGCCGCCCACGCTCACGCTGGGCGATGTCGATCGCGCGAAGTACCAGGCGATCGGCGAGTCCGACCGCATGACGCTGCGCTTCGTGAAGCCGGACGCGCCGGCTCCGGCGTCGTCGGCGCACTGACCGACGGCCCGTGCTGCTCGCGCTGAACAAGCCGTACGGCGTGCTGTGCCAGTTCACCGATGAGGCGGGCCGCAGCACGCTGGCCGACTACGTCACGCAGAAGGGCGTTTACGCCGCCGGCCGGCTGGATCAGGACAGCGAAGGCCTGCTGCTGCTCACCGACGACGGCGCGCTGGCGCACCGGCTCACCGACCCGAAGCACAAGCAGCCCAAGACCTACCTGGTGCAGGTGGACGGCACGATCACCGATGCGGCGATCGCCACCCTGAGCCGCGGCGTGGTGCTGAAGGACGGTCCCACGCTGCCGGCTACTGCCGAGCACGCCGCCGAGCCGGACTGGCTGTGGCCGCGCGATCCGCCGGTGCGCTTTCGCCAGGCGATTCCCACCAGCTGGCTGCGCATCACGCTGCGCGAGGGCCGTAACCGCCAGGTGCGCCGGATGACCGCGGCGGTCGGCTTTCCCACGTTGCGGCTGATCCGCGAGCGGATCGGTCCGTACGGGCTCGATGGCCTCGCACCGGGCGAGTGGCGGCGGCTCGACTGAGCCGGCACCGCGGCTCAGTCGTCGAGGACGATGCCCAGCTTCTGCAGGCCGGTCCGCCCCGGGGGTGTCAGCAGCAGGGCGCGCGAGCCGTCCTGGCGGCGCAGCCAGTCGCGTCGCAGCAGGTGGTCGACGATCGCCACGCCGAGCGGCCCGCCAAGGTGGGGGCGGCGCTCGGTCCAGTCCAGGCAACCGCGGCCCGACAGGGATGGCGACGCCCTTGCGTCCGCCAGCAGGCCGCCCTTCGGCAGCGCCTCGCGTCCGGATTCGGTGAGCCGCACGGAGTGGTCGCCGAGCTCGATCCATGCCTGCTCGCGCAGCCCCTGGTAGACCGCCACACCCAGCCGTCCGGCCAGATGGCCATAGCAGGTGCGCGCGAACGCCAGCGGCTGCGCGCGGGGCGCTCGCATCGGCGCGCAGGCCGGCGGCGAACGCAGCAGGGGCAATGCCTCGAGCACCTGGGCGACGTTGTCGTTGGCGACCTTGAAGTAGCGATGCCGGCCCTGGCTCAGCACCTGCAGCAGGCCGCCCTCGACGAGGCGAGCCAGATGGGCGCTGGCGGTGCTGGGAGCGATGCCGGCCATGCGTGACAGTTCGCCGGCTGTTCGTGCGCGGCCGTCCACCAGGGCCAGCAGGATGGCGGCCCGCGACGAATCGGCAAGCAGGCTGCCGATCTCGGCGAGCTGGTGGCGGGTGGGGCTGGCATGCATGCGTGGATGCTAGCGCGCGCCGGACGCCGACGTTTCGCTGCCCGCCGCACCATCGGCGAGTGCCGCGCCGCGACAGTGGCGACCATGCACACGCCGATTCCCGTCCGCACCATCCGCCCGAACATCCTTTATTTCGGCACCCCGGTGCTGTTGATCGTCACCCGCAACGTCGACGGCAGCGCCAACCTGACACCGATGTCTTCCGCGTGGGCACTGGCCGACCGCGTCGTGCTGGGTCTGGCCGAAGGCGGCCAGGGCCTGGCCAACCTGCGACGCGAGCGCGAGTGCACGCTGAACGTCGTGGCGCCGGAGCAATGGCGAGCGGTGGAAGCGCTGGCACCAACCACCGGATGCGACCCGGTGCCGGGCTGGAAGACCGGCTACCGCCACGTGGCCGACAAGTTCGCGCTGGCCGGATTGACGCCGCTGCCTTCGGAGCAGGTACAGGCGCCGCGCGTCGCGGAGTGCCCGTTGCAGATGGAGGCGCGCGTGACGGCGTGGCACGAACGATCGCTCGATGCCTGGCAGGCCAGCGCGGGCGGCTTCGTCACGGTCGAGACCGAAGTGCTGCGGGTGCATGCGCACCAGGACGTCGTCCTCGCCGGCAGTGAGCACATCGATCCGCAGCGGTTCCGGCCGCTGTTGTATGTGTTCCGCCATTACGTCGGCGGTGGAGCGGCGCTCGGGCGCACCTTCAAGGCAGAGGTGTAGCGCCGCTGCGCTCAGCCGGTGGTGGCGGCGAGCCCGAAGAACGCCTCGGCGGTGGCCGTGGTGTGCGCGGCCAGCGCCTCGAACGACTCGCCGCGGTCGCGCGCGATCTCCTCGGCGATGTGCCTGAGGTACATCGGCTCGTTGCGGCGGTGGGCGGGCAGCGGGCGCACGGTGCGCGGCAGCAGGTACGGCGCGTCGGTCTCGATCATCAGCCGGTTCGCCGGGATCTGCTTCACCAGTTCGCGCAGGTGCGTACCGCGGCGCTCGTCGCAGATCCAGCCGGTGATGCCGATGTGGCAGTCCAGCGCGAGGTAGTCGCGCAGCGCCGCGGCGGTATCGGTGAAGCAGTGCACCACGGCGGCCGGCACCCGGTCGCGGTAGCGGCGCAGCAGGGCAATGAAGTCGCCGTGCGCATCGCGCTGGTGCAGGAACAGCGGCTTGCCCAGCTCGGCGGCGATGCGCAGCTGGCGCTCGAACACGTCGCGCTGCACGTCGTGCGGCGAGTAGTTGCGGTGGTAGTCCAGGCCGGTTTCGCCCACCGCGCGCACCTGTGGATGCGTGGCCAGCTCGCGCAGCAGGGCGTCGGTGGCATCGTCGTAGTCCACCGCGTGGTGCGGATGCACGCCGGCGGTGGCGTACAGCACGCCGGGATGGGCCTGCGCCAGGGCCAGCGCATCGCGGCTGGCGTCGCGGCTGGCGCCGGTCACCACCATCCGCGCCACGCCGTGTGCCCGCGCGCGTGCCAGCACGGCGTCGAAGTCGTGGGCGAAGGATTCGTGGGTGAGGTTGGCGCCGATGTCGAGCAGCATCGCGAAGTCCCGCGGCGGACAAAGACGCGATTGTCGCAAGCCCTCGTCGAAGTTGCGATCCACGGACCAGAACGCGGCGCGTGCGTCTTACCCCATAGGCATCTTTCGAATTGACCCGATGCGTGGCGGCTACCTAGTGTGATCTACGTCACTGTCCCCCGGGGGGGAGGTCAGTCGGCCACATGTTCCGGTGCTGCAGCCTGGTCGTCGACCGGGCCGGCCGGTCACGAATCCGATTTGGGGAACGTCAATGCTTCAGAAGAAACTCATGGGTGCCATCCTGGCCGTGCTCGGCGCGGGCGCCACCTCGGTCGCCGGCGCGGCCGGCACCACGCATATCGAGGCCGGCCGCCTTGGCCGCCTGTCCGCCGCGCCGCTGGCCAGCCGGCTGGGGCTGGGCGTGAACACCAGCCTCGTGCAGCGCGAGGCCATCGCCACGCGCCACGGCACGATCAAGACGCGCGAGCAGCAGACCTTCCGCGGCGTGCCGGTGTACGGCAGCCACGTGGTGGTCGAGCGCGATCGCAGCGGCAACGTGCTGGCGGTGGCCGGCGAGGTGCAGCGCGATCCCGGCAAGCAGCTCGCCTCGGTGACGCCGCGGCTCACCGCGCTGCAGGCGCAGGCGGCGCTGAAGCAGCACATGGGCCAGCTCGCCGCCCCCGGCTTGCGCAACGGCGAGGCCACGCTGTTCGTCTATCCCAAAGCCGGCGGTGCAGTGACGCTGGCGTATCGCACCTCCTACCTGGTGCCGGTGAAGGGCCACATGTCGCGCCCGACCGCCATCGTCGATGCCAACACCGGCGCCGTGATCCGGCAGTGGGAAGGCATCACCACCGGTCGCCTGCCGCCCGGCGGCAGCACCACGCCCGTCGCCGTCTCGGCCACCGGCCCCGGCGGCAACCAGCTCACCGGCGAGTACTTCTACGATGGCTCCGGCCCGGGCCAGGAGAAACTCGATGCGCAGAAGTCCGGCACCACCTGCTACCTCCAGGACGCCGATGTCGCCACCTACAATCTGGCCGGCGGCCAGCGCGTGGTGCAGTGGTCGTTCGGCTGCGTGGGCAGCGATCCGTCGCGCTACGTGAGCAGCGGCGATGCGATCAACGGCGCGTTCTCGCCGATCAACGACGCGCACCACTTCGGCGGCGTCGTGCAGAACATGTACCGCGACTGGTTCGCCGAGCCGGCGCTGACCACCGATGGCAGCACGCCGATGCAGCTGGCGATGTGGGTGCACTACGGCACCAACTACGAGAACGCGTTCTGGGACGGCCGCGAGATGGTGTTCGGCGACGGTGACCAGTACTTCTATCCGTTCGTGGTGCTCGACATCACCGGCCACGAGATCAGCCATGGTTTCACCGAGCAGCACTCGGGCCTGGAATACACCGCGCAGTCCGGCGGCATGAACGAGGCGTTCTCCGACATGGCCGGCGAGGCGGTGAAGTTCTACGACCGCGGCGCCAACGACTTCATGGTCGGTGCCGACATCGTCAAGCCGTCCACCGTGCCGCTGCTCGGCCTGCCGGCGCTGCGCGACATGTGCACGCCGAGCAACGACGGCGCCTCGATCGACAACGCCGCGCAGTACTACGACGGCATCGACGTGCACTACTCCAGCGGCGTCTACAACCGCGCGTTCTGCACGCTGGCCAAGACCGCCGGCTGGGACACGCGCAAGGCGTTCGAGGTGTTCCACGACGCCAACGCGTTGTACTGGGGTCCGAGCGAAACCTTCGACACCGGCGCCTGCGGCGTGGAAGGCGCCGCCAAGGATCGCGGCTACGCCGTGGCCGACGTCACCGCGGCCTTCACCGCGGTCGGCGTGACCTGCGCCGCGCCGCGCTGATCCCGCCCGGCCCGGCGCGGCAGCGGCCGCGTCGGGCCACACGCACTCTCTCTCGCGACCGTCGCGCCGGCCCCGGCGTGCGTCGCCTCCCGTCGATCACGGGCGCCTCGCCGCGCAGCGGACCGGGCGTTCCGATGCAGGAAATCATTCATGAACAAGATCTACAGCAAGGTTTGGAATTGCGCGCTCGGCACCCTGGTGGTGGCCAGTGAACTGGCCTCGTCGCGTCGTGCGGGCGCTCGTCGTTCGATCGTCACCGGCGCGGTCGGTGCGCTGCTGCTCGGTGCACTGCTGGCCGGTGCGCCGGTCGGTGTCGCCCAGGCGCAGCAGCTGCCGGATGCCTGCGTGCTGAGCAGCGGCAACCAGGTGGTGCCGGCCGACAACGACACTCTGTCGTGCGGCCCCAACCAGACCGTCAGCGGCACCGGCGCCACCGCCGTGGGCGCCAACGCAGTGGCCACCGGCGTGCAGGCCACGGCGCTGGGCCAGGGCAGCAACGCGCTGGCCGACTACACCACCGCGCTGGGCGGCGTGTACACGGTGGACGGCGTCGACTACGCCACCGAGGCCAGCGGCATCGGCGCCAGCGCGTTCGGCGCCGGCGCCGGCGCCGACGGTGCCAACAGCACTGCGGTGGGCGCGTTGTCCTACGCCACTGCCATCAACGCCTTCGCCGGCGGCTACAACGCCGGCGCGAACGGCTACAACAGCGTGGCGCTCGGCGCCAACGCGCAGGCGTCGGATGTCGGCAGCATCGCCATCGGCGGTGGCGATCCGGATCCGGCCAACAACTACCTCGCCACCGAGGCGCAGGGCGAAGGTTCGATCGCGATCGGCTCGATCGCCGCCGCCGAAGGACGCGGTGCGCTGGCGCTGGGCTACCAGGGCGCGGCCATCGGCGACAACGCCACCGCGCTGGGTAACGGCGCCTTCGCGATGGGCGCGGCGACCACCTCGGTGGGCGGTTCGGCCTACACCGGCGCCGATTCGGCCACCGCGGTGGGCAACAACGCCGTGTCGACCGCCACCGGCGCCACCGCGCTCGGCGCGGACAGCAATGCGGCGGGCAGCTACGCCATCGCCATCGGCAGCCAGAACGCCAACGGCTACGGCGGTGCGACCACCCAGCAGTCGGTGGCCATCGGCTTCAACAGCGGCACACTGGGCACGGCCGCCACCGCGGTCGGCGGTTACAGCGTGGCGCAGGGCTTCCTCTCCTCGGCATTCGGTTACAGCGCCGCGGCCATCGGCGACTACTCGCTGGCCGCCGGCATCGGTGCCACCAGCAGCGGAGCGGATTCGGTGGCACTGGGCGACGGTGCCGCGGCGAGCGCGGACTCCAGCATCGCGCTGGGCGCCGGCTCGGTGGCCGACCAGGCCAGCACGGTGTCGGTGGGCAGCGCGGGCGGCGAGCGGCGCATCGTCAACGTCGATGCGGGCGTGGACGACACCGACGCCGTCAACGTGGGCCAGCTCAATGCGGTGGTGCGCACCGTCAACGACAGCACGATGCAGCTCGACGGCGTGTTCGCCGCGCTCGGCGGCGGCGCCGGGCTGGATGCGGGCGGGGCCTTCGTGGCGCCGAACTACCTGATCCAGGGCGCCAGCTACAACAACGTCGGCGACGCGCTGGGCGCGCTGGACGTGGCGCTGAGCAGCGCGCTGTCCGGCATCGACTACCTGCAGCAGGTGGGCGGCTCGCACTTGGTGGTCGACGGTGCCGGCGACGGCAGCGATACCGCCTCGGTGCTGGCCGGCAGCAAGGGCGTGGCGGTCGGCTCCAACGCCACCGTGGGCGGCGACCACGGCACGGCGGTGGGCGGCGACAGCTACGCGGCCGGTCCCAACGACACCGCCATCGGCGGCAATGCCAAGGTCAACGCCGACGGCAGCACGGCGGTGGGTGCGAACACCACCATCACCGCCAGCGCTACCAACGCGGTGGCGGTAGGCGAGAGCGCCTCGGTGAGCGCAGCTTCCGGCACGGCCGTGGGCCAGGGTGCATCGGTGACCGCCGCCAACGCGGTGGCGCTGGGCCAGGGCTCGGTGGCCAACCGCGCCAACACGGTGTCGGTGGGCACGGCGACCAGCCAGCGGCAGATCACCAACGTGGCCGCCGGCACGCAGGCGACCGACGCGGCCAACGTCGGCCAGGTCGACGAGGCGCTGGCCACCGCCAAGACCTATGCCGACGCCGGCGACGTGCAGACGTTGAGCGCGTCCAAGGCCTACACCGACCAGAAGCTGGCCACCGGGTTCGTCACCAATGGCGACTTCAACAGCTTCCGCAACCAGGTCAGCGACCAGTTCCGCGCGGTCGATCGCCGGCTGGACCAGGTGGGCGCGATGGGCACGGCGATGTCGCAGATGGCCTTCAGCACGCAGGGCATCAACCAGCCCAACCGGCTGGGCGTGGGCATCGGCGGCTACGGCAGCCGCACCGCGCTGGCGGTGGGCTATTCGCGCCAGGTCGGCAGCAACACCAATGTCACCTTCGGCGGTGCGGTGAGCGGCAACCAGGGCAGTGCCGGCGTGGGTATAGGCATGGGCTGGTAAGCCCGGGCTGCCGGATCATGCGTGACGGGGTCGGCGCCGCAGGGCGTCGGCCTCTTTTTGTGAACGCCAGCGCCGGTGGTATCGCGCCGGCACCGGCCGGATGTGATAACAATGCCGGTCCCGATCGGGGCGGGGGCGCCGATCGGCAGCATTTGTTTGTCCATGCAATGGAGCGGGGTGGGTGATGTCGGCAGTGGTGACCGCGTCGGAGTACGCAGCACAGTCGGGGATGCACGATCGCGAGGAAGCGGTGTGCGCCCTGCTGGTGTCGCGTGGTGCCCTCAAGGACGGCGACCTGGCCCGCGCCCGCCGCCTGCACGAAGAGGCCCCGGAAGGCACGCTCACGGCCCTGATGGCGCGACTGGGGCTGGTGTCCGAGCGCGATCTGGCGCTGGCCTGGTCCGAACTGCTCGGCGCGCCGCTGGTGTCCACCCGCGAGGCGCCCGACCTGCCGCCGGCCGAGGTCGATATTTCGCCGCGTTTCCTGAAGCAGCAGCACGTGGTGCCGATGCGCCACGGCGAGGATGGGCTGGCGCTGATCGTCTCCGATCCGGCCGATCCGTATCCGCTCGACGCCGTGCAGCTGGCCGCCGGCAAGCCGGTGGCGCTGTGCATCGGCCTGCGTTCGGAGATCGACGACCTGATCGAGCGCTACTACGGCCAGGGCCGTTCGGCGATGGGTTCGATCGTGGAGAACCTCGACGGCGCCGGCGCGACCGAAGAAGAAGACGTGGAACACCTGCGCGACCTTGCTTCCGAGGCGCCGGTGATCCGCCTGGTCAATTTGATCCTGCAGCGCGCGGTGGAGCAGCGCGCCTCGGATGTGCACATCGAGCC
The DNA here is from genome assembly GCF_044904665.1 of Dyella ginsengisoli. Lineage (NCBI taxonomy): Bacteria > Pseudomonadati > Pseudomonadota > Gammaproteobacteria > Lysobacterales > Rhodanobacteraceae > Dyella > Dyella ginsengisoli. The sequence continues at coordinate 154,373 of NZ_JADIKM010000006.1, read as the reverse complement.
GTTCGAGAACCGGCTCAAGGTGCGCTACCGCATCGACGGCGTGCTGCACGAGGTGGAGGCGCCGCCCTCGTCCTCGACCGCGGCGGTGATTTCGCGCGTGAAGATCATGGCCAAGCTCAACATCGCCGAGCGCCGCCTGCCGCAGGACGGCCGCATCCAGCTGCGCGTGCAGGGCAAGGAGCTGGACCTGCGCGTGTCCACCGTGCCGACCGCCTTCGGCGAGTCGGTGGTGATGCGCATCCTGGATCGCGAATCGGTGGTGTTCGACTTCGCCTCGCTGGGCTTCACCGAGCACTTCCAGCAGCGTTTCGTCGACGTGCTGCAGCGGCCGCACGGCATTTTGCTGGTCACCGGTCCCACCGGTTCGGGCAAGACCACCACGCTGTACACCGCGCTGTCGCAGATCAATACGCCCGACGTGAAGATCATCACGGTGGAAGATCCGGTCGAGTACCAGCTCGAGGGCATCAACCAGATCCAGGTGAAGCCGCAGATCGGGCTGGATTTCGCCGGCGCGCTGCGCTCGATCATGCGCCAGGACCCGGACGTGATCATGATCGGCGAGATGCGCGACTTGGAAACCTGCCGGATCGCGATCCAGTCCGCGCTCACCGGCCACCTGGTGCTGTCCACGCTGCACACCAACAGTGCGGCTGGCGGCGTCACCCGCCTGCTCGACATGGGCGTGGAGGACTACCTGCTCGGCTCCACCGTCAACGGCATCCTGGCGCAGCGGCTGGTACGCCGGCTCGATCCGGAGACCGCGATTCCCTACGAACCGTCACCCGAGGTGATCGCCGAGTTCGAGCTGGAGAAATACACCAGCGAGCGGCCGATCCGGCTGTGGAAACCGGGCAGCAGCACGGCCAACCCCACCGGCTACCGCGGCCGCCGCGCGATCATGGAGTTCCTGGTGATGACCGACCCGCTGCGCCGCATGATCATGCAGCGCGCCGACGCCGGCGAGATCGAGCGCACCGCCCGCGCCGAAGGCATGCGCACCATGTACGAGGACGGCATCGCCAAGGCGGTGGCCGGCGTGACCACGCTGGAAGAGGTCCTGCGCGTGACGCAGGAAGGCTGACGTGGCGCAGTTCCGCTACCGCGCGGTCAGCGACGCCGGCGACATGCTGCAGGGGCAGATGGAGGCGGCCTCGGTCGAGGACGTGATCGCGCGCCTGCAGGACCAGGGCCACACGCCGCTGGAAGCGCAGCCCGCCGACGCGCCGGGCGGCGGCAGCGGCCTCGCCGCGCTGTTTGCGCGCGGCCCCTTCACCGGCGACCAGCTGGCGCAATTCACCCATCAACTCGCCACCCTGCTCGGCGCGGGCCAGCCGCTCGATCGCGCGCTCGGCATCCTGCTGGAGCTGCCCGAAGGCGAGCGGGCGAAAAAGCTGATCGAACGCGTGCGCGACCGCGTCCGCGGCGGCACCACGCTGTCGCAGGCGCTGGACGAGGAGCACGGCGTGTTTCCCAAACTCTACGTGTCGCTGGTACGCGCGGGCGAGGCGGGCGGTTCGCTGGAGGAGACGCTGCGCCGGCTCGCCGATTATCTGGAGCGCGCGCAACAGCTGCGCGGCAGCATCGTCAACGCGCTGATCTATCCGGCCTTCCTGCTGGTCGGCGTGCTCGGTTCGCTGGTGCTGCTGCTGGCCTATGTGGTGCCGCAGTTCGTGCCGATCTTCCAGGACATGCAGGTGCCGATCCCGCTGATCACGCAAGCCGTGCTCGGACTGGGCAACTTCATCCAGGCGTGGTGGTGGCTGGTGCTGCTGTTGCTGGTCGGTGGCACTTTTGCATGGCGCGCGCGGCTGCGTGATCCGGAGATCCGGCTGGCGTGGCACGCGAAGCTGCTGCAGATGCGCGTGGTCGGCCCGCTGCTGCTGAAGGTGGAGACCGCGCGCATCGCGCGCACGCTGGGTACGCTGCTGAAGAACGGCGTGCCGCTGCTGTCCTCGCTGACCATCGCGCGGCAGGTCACCTCCAATCGCGCGCTGGACGAGGCGCTGGCGAAGGCCGCCGAGCAGGTCAAGGGCGGTGCCGGGCTCGGTTTCGCGCTCTCGCAATCGCAGCGCTTCCCGCGACTCGCCCTGCAGATGGTGCAGGTGGGCGAGGAGGCCGGCCAGCTCGATGTGATGCTGCTCAAGGTCGCCGACACCTTCGAGCTCGAAAGCAAGCGCGCGATCGACCGCCTGCTTGCCGCGCTGGTGCCGGCGCTGACCATCGTGATGACCGTGCTGGTGGCGATCATCATGGCGGCGATCCTGCTGCCGCTGCTCAGCCTCACCAGCAACATCCAGTGATCGGCGATGTCCCATGTATCCGTTCCGTATGACCCGAGGTAATCCCATGCAGTCCAGGTCTCTCCGCGCCGTGCGCCGCAGCGCCGGCTTCACCCTGCTCGAAATGCTCGCCGTGATCGTGCTGATCGGCATCATCGGCGCCGTCGTGGTGACCCAGGTCGGCAAGAACGTCGACAAGGGCAAGTACGGCGCCGGCAAGGCGCAGCTCACCACGCTCGGCCAGAAGGTGGAGAACTACGCGCTCGACAACGGCACGCCGCCGCGCCAGCTCGATGACCTGGTGACCAAGCCGGCCGGTGCCGCCAACTGGCAGGGTCCGTACGCCAAGGCCTCGGACCTGAAGGATCCGTGGGGCCACGCCTTCGGCTACAAGTATCCCGGCGAGCACGGCAGCTTCGACTTGGTGTTCTACGGTCAGGACGGCCAGGCCGGCGGCGACGGCTTCAGCAAGGACATCGGCAACTGGGAATGAGCGCCGCCTGCGCGGCCCGCCTGACGTGAACGCCCGCTCTTCCCTCCGCCTCCCGGGCGCGCCGCGTGCGCGCGGCTTCACCCTGTTCGAGATGCTGGCGGTGATCCTGCTGATCGGCATCGCCGCAGCAGCGGTGTCGGTATCGGTGTCGCAGGGCCTGAAGGGTGCGCGCGTGAGCGCGGCCAGCGGCGAGCTGGCCGCCGCGCTGCGCGCCACCCGCGCGGAGGCGATCGTGAAAGGCCGGGAGCAGCACTTCGACGTGGACACCCGTGCCGGCAGCTACCGCGGTGCCAACGGCCGTACGGTGCAGCTGCCGGACGGCCTGGCGCTGAGCATCACCAGCGCCAAGGAGGACCAGGTCGGCCCGGGCGTGGGACGCATCCGCTTCTTTCCCGACGGCAGCTCCACCGGCGGCCACGTCACACTGCAGCAAGGACAGCGCCGCTGGCAGGTCAACGTGGCGTGGCTCACCGGTGCGGTGAGCGTGGAGCAGCCGTGATGTCGCCCCGTCGCGCCCGCGGCTTCAGCCTGATCGAGGTGATCGCGGCGTTGCTGCTGCTGGCGATCACCTTCACCGCGCTGATGAAGGTGGCCGGCGGAGCGATCGGACTCACCCAGCACGCGGCCCAGCGCAGCGAGGCTGCGATGTGGGCGCGCAGCCTGCTCGACAGCGCCTTCGTCACCGAGCCGATTCGCGCCGGCACGAGTCGCGGCGCGTTCAACAAGCAGTACCGCTGGCAGTTGCGGGTAACGCCGTGGAACCCGGCCGGCAAGCCGGCACCGAACGTGGCGCTGCAGCTGTACCAACTCGATCTGGACGTGAGCTGGAGTGGCGCCGGCCACGATCAGGTGGCGCACTTCAGCACGCTGCGCCTGGGCGCGTCCCATCCCGCCGGCGCCCCCGCCAATCCGCCGGACGAGCCGTCGAGCGACAACCCCGGCGGCGCGTCCGGCGGCGGAGCGTCCCCGTGAGGCGCACGGCCGGCTTCAGCCTGCTGGAGGTGCTGGCGGCGCTGGTGCTGCTCACCTTGCTGCTGCTCGGTGTGTACTCGGGCATCCGCACCGCTACGCATAGCGTGCGCTCGGGCACGGTCGCGGTGGAGCGGCTCGATCAGGTGCGCTCCTCGCAGCAGCTGCTGCGCCGCGAGCTGGCGCAAACCATGGTGGCGCCGATCGGCCACGACGCGAACGGCGACAGCGTTTTCTTCGAGGGCAAGGCGCGCAGCATGCGCTTCGTCGCACCGCTGCCCGGCTACCTCGACAAGCTCGGCCCGCAGCTGATGGCGCTGTCGCTGGTCGACGACGGCCACGGCGCGCTGCGGCTGGACATGCAGCTGGCGATGCTGCCGCCGGACGGCAAGCCGCCGAAGCCGCTGGGCAAGCCACAGCTGCTGCTGGACCGCATCAAGAGCGGCCGCTTCCAGTACCGCGGCGTCGATGCCCAGGGCCGTCCCGGCGACTGGCAGGACCGCTGGCCCGATGGCCGGATGCTGCCGCAGCTGGTGCGCGTCGAGCTGACCCCGCTGGGTACCACGCCGTGGCCGGTATTGACCGTGCCGCTGCGCATCGATCCGTCCAGCGGCCTGATGCTGCAGGGCCCGCTGCAGCGCCTGCGCGGCATGGGCGGTGGGCCATGAGGCGGCTGGACCTGCATGCGACGCAACGCGGCGTCGCCCTGCTGGTGGTGCTGTGGGCATGCACCCTGCTCGCCGTGTTGCTGGGCGGCTACGCCATGCTCGCGCGCACCGAGGGGCTGCAGGCGCGCTATGCGTTCGCGCAGACGCAGGCGCATTACGCCGCCGAGGCCGGCATCGCCCGCGCCATCTATGCACTGCAGGATCCGCAGCCGGCGCAGCGCTGGATTCCGGACGGCCGCCCGTACACCTTCCGCTACGGCGCGGCGAACGTGCAGGTGGCGGTGATCGACGAGAGCGGCAAGGTCGATCTCAACGCGGCCGCGCCGGTGGTGCTTACCGGCCTGTTTACCGCCGCCGGCATGGAGCCGCGCGCCGCGCAGGTGCTGACCGACCGGGTGGTCACCTGGCGCAGTTTCAAGAGCACCGTGGGGCCCGATCCGGGCGACGCGGCGTACGCCGCGGCCGGGCTGGACTACGCCCCGCGGCACGGTCCGTTCGCCAGCATCGAGGAGCTGCGCATGGTGCTGGGGATGCCGGCGGCGGTTTATCGCACTGTCGCACCACAGGTGACGCTGTGGTCCGGCCGCGACACGCCCAACCCGGCCACCGCGCCGCCGCTGGCGCTGGCGGCCATTCCGGGCATGGACGCGGCACACATCGCGCAGGCGCAGCAGGCGCGCGCGGCGCTCGATCCGGCCACCGCGATGGCGTCCGGTGGCGGGGTGACGCATAGTATTCGTTCGCAGGCGACGCTCGCCGACGGCACCAAGGCCGTCGTACGGGCGACGATCCGCCTGCGCGGGATCGGGGCCGGCGCGCAACCCTACGCGGTGTTGCGCTGGCAGGAGGGAGACGGGGAATGAGTACCGCAACGCAGTCGCTGCGCCCGCAGCTGGATCGCGCACGGCGCGCCTGGCGCGCGTCGCCGTTGCCGGCGTTCCTGGCGTGGTGGGGCGGCGAACTGCGCGCGCTGCTGCCCACCACGATGCAAAGGGCGCTGGCCGGTGGAGCCGACTGGCACCTGCTCGAACGACGCGACGGGATCTGGCACCTGCGCCGCGCGGGCGAATCCGCCGCGCTGGCGCAGTGGTCCGATGCGGACGATCCGGCCATGCAGCACCAGACCCTGCGCCAGGCGCTGGCGGCGGTCGATCCGCAGGATCTGCGCCTGGCGCTGTGCCTGCCCGCCGCGGCCGGCCTGCGCCGCACGCTGGCGCTGCCGCTGGCGGCGCGCGACAACCTGGCGCAGGTGGTGGGTTTCGAGATCGACCGGCAGACGCCGTTCCGCGCCGAGCAGGTGGCGGTGGACGTGCGCGAGCTGGACCAGCCGGCCGGAGAAGGGCGTTTTGCCGCCGAGTTGATCGTGCTGCCGCGCGCCGCGCTCGATCCCTTGCTCGAACGGCTCGCCGCCCTGCGCATCCGCGTCGACGCGGTGGATCTGCTGACGGCCGACGGGCGCCGCGTGGGCGCCAACCTGCTCGCGCCCGCGCAGCGGCCGCGACGCAGCGATCCGCGACGCCGCCTCAACCTTGCGCTCACCGTCGCCAGCGCGGTGCTGCTGGTGCTGGCGCTGGGCCAGTGGCTGCACAACCGCCAACTGGCCCTGGACGCCATGCAGGCGCAGGTCGATACCATGCGCGGCGAGGCGCAGCAGGTGGCCGCGCTGCGCCAGCAGCTGCAGGACAACGCTGGCGCGGCCGGCTTCCTCGCGCAGAAGAAAAAGGACAGCGTGCCGGTGCTTGCGCTGCTCGACGAGCTGACCCACCGGCTGCCCGACACCGCGTGGCTGGAGCGCTTCAGTCTCGATGCCAGCGGAGCGATCGGCTTCCAGGGGCAGAGCGTGCAGGCGGCCAAGCTGGTCGATGCGCTGAAGGATTCGCCGCTGATCCGCGACGTCGGCTTCCAGGGATCGATCCAGGCCGATCCGACCACCGGCAAGGAGCGCTTCTACATGGTCGGCAAGGTGCGCACGCCGCCCTCCGCGACACCCGCGCCCGCCGCCACCGCGGCCGGAGCCACGCCATGAAGCGTCTCGTGCTGAAACCGCGCGACAGCCGGCTCGCCGCGATCGGCCTGCTGCTGGTGGTGCTGGTGATCGCCTATTTCGTCCTGCTGCACTGGTGGTTCGTGGCGCCGTTGCGCGCCATCGACGCGCAGATGGCCGACCTGCGCGACACGCAGAGTCGCTACGCCGCCGCCATCGCGCAGAAGCCCGAGCTGGAAAAGCGCCTCGCCACGCTGGGCGCCGGCCAGGCCGCCAGCAGCGCGTTCCTGCCCGAGGACGATCCCAATGCCGCCAGCGCCGGGCTGATGCAGCGCGTAGTCGACGTCGCCGCCGCGCATCCGCGCAACGGCGGCTGCGAGGTGACCCAGAAGATGCCCCTGCCCGAACCGCCCGCCGACAGCTCCGAGCCCTACCGCAAGGCCGCGGTGAGCATCAGCCTGCGTTGCGACATCGAGCCGCTCAGCGCCGTGCTGCACGATCTGGAGCAGGGCACGCCGTACCTGTTCGTGGGCGACCTGAGCATCTTCCGCAACCCGGTGATCACCCAGCAGAACGCGCAGGCGCCGCTGGAAGTGCAGTTCACCCTCACCGGCTACGTGCGCCCGTCGCGCAACGCGCCGGCGCCGTCCGCCGCCGGAGCCGCGCCGTGAGGGCCGCCGCGCAGCGTCGCCTCACTCCAGCCCTGGCGCTGCTGGCTGCGCTGCTGGCTGCGATCTTCGCCGCGTTGCTGCTGGGCACAGGGCAGGGCGTGCGCTGGAATCCGTCGCGCGCCGCGGCGCCGCTGCCGCCGCCCGGACGCGGCGCCGCGCTGCCGCCGCCGCAGCCGCTGGATCGCTTTGCGCTGGTCTGGCAGAAACCGCTGTTCAGTCCGGACCGCCGCCCGTCCGCGCTGGCCGATGGCGGCGGCGCGGTGGGTGATCTGGCGCTTACCGGCGTGATCCTCACCCGCGACGTACACATCGCGCTGGTGCACGACAAGAGCAACAACCGCGACCTGCAGATCGTCGAAGGCAAGGCCACGCCCGACGGCCGCTGGACGCTGGTGGAAGTGCACCCACGTTCGGCGGTATTCGATGCGCCCGACGGCCGCGTCGAACTGAAACTGCCGGCCGGCGCGCCGTTCGACAAGACCGCCCCGCCCGTCGACAACGCCCCCGGCGCTGCCGAGATGCGCCAGGGCGAGGTCGAGCCCGGTCCCGGCCCCGGTGGCGGCGACCAGGACCTGCGGATGGGCGTGAATCCGCAGGCCGGGCGCGCCCAGCGCGCGCGCCAGACCCAGGCCCAACTGCAGGCGGAACGCATCCGCCAGCTCAATGCCGTCATCCAGAAACGTCGGGCCGAGCAGGCTGACTCGACCCAGCAAGGAGTTCGTTGATGTTCCGCACGCAGAAGTCTCCGCTGTTACGACTGGTCGCCCTCGTGGCCGTCGTCGTCTGGCTGGCGGGCTGCGCCACGCTGCCGCCGCCGCCCGACGATGGCGTGTTGCAGCGCGAGGCGATGGCCGGCACCGAGAAGCCGGCGCCGACGCCGCTGCCGCTCAACACCTCCGCCGGCACCGCCGTCACCACGGCGGTGCAGCCGCAGGTCAGCGCCGGCAACGGCCAGTTCATCCGGCCCACCGCGCTGGCCAGGCCGCGGCCGGCGGCCAAGGGCGACGGCGCGGTCACCTTCAACTTCGAGAACCAGCCGGTGCAGGCGGTGGTGAAGGCGGTGCTCGGCGACCTGCTCAAGAAGAACTACACCATCGCGCCCGGCGTGCAGGGCAACATCTCCTTCGCCACCGCCGAACCGGTCGATACCAGCCAGGCGCTGCCGATCCTGGAGATGCTGCTGTCGTGGACCGGCAACGCGCTGGTCAGCGGCGACGGCGGCTACGTGGTGATGCCGGCCAAGGACGCCGCGGCCGGCAACCTGGTGCCGGGGCTGGGCGCCAGCGCGCCGGCCGGCGGCTTGCAGGCGCGGCTGTTCCCGCTGCACTACATCAGCGCCACCGAGATGCAGAAGCTGATCAAGCCGTTCGCACGACCCGACTCGGTGCTGTTGGTGGACCCGGCGCGCAACCTGCTGGTGCTCTCCGGCACGCCGCAGGAGCTGGCCAACTACGCGCGCACCGTGCGCACCTTCGATGTCGACTGGCTGCGCGGCATGTCGGTGGGCGTGTTCTCGCTGGAGCGCGCCAGCGTCACCGACCTGATGCCCAAGCTCGACAGCCTGTTCGGCAAGGACGGCAACACGCCGCTGGCCGGCATGCTGCGCTTCATTCCGATCGAGCGCACCAACGCGCTGGTGGTGATCTCCACCCAGCCGGACTACCTGCGCGAAGTCGGCGACTGGATCGCCCGCATCGACCGCGGCGGCGGCAACGAGCCGCAGCTGTACGTGTACGACGTGCGCAACATCAAGGCGTCCGACCTCGCGCATTACCTGGCGCAGATCTACACCGACAACGCCGGCGGCAGCAGCGGCGGTGCCGGCGGCGAAGTCGGCCCCGGGCTCACCGGCGCCACGCTGGGCAACACCGGCGGTGCCAGCGGCGCGGCGATGGGCAGCACCGCCGGCAGCTTTGGCAACACCGGCGGCGGCCTCAACAGCGGCGCCAGCGGGCGCGACGCCAGTGGCAGCATGGGCGGCGGTAGCGGGCTGGGCAGCAGCGCGGGCGGCGCCGGTGGCACGGGTAGTGGCAACGCCGGCGCGCTGATCAACAACGTCGGCGCTACCGGCGGTGGTAGCGCGGGCGACCAGCAGTACAGCTCCGGTGATGGCAGCATCCGCATCAGCTCGGTGGACGCCAACAACCAGCTGCTGGTGCGCGCGCGCCCGTCGCAGTGGAATGAGATCCAGGACGCGATCAAGCGTCTGGACAACGTGCCGCTGCAGGTGCAGATCGAGACGCGCATCCTGGAGGTGAACCTCACCGGTGAGTTCCAGTTCGGCGTGCAGTGGTATCTGGAAGGATTGATCGGCGGGCACAGCAACAGCGACGGCAGCTACACCCCCGGCCAGCCCGGCAACCAGCAGCAGTACGCGCTGGGTCGCGGCGGCGCCGGCTTCAATCCGGCGCAGGACGCGCTGTTCTACTCCTTCGTCAATTCCAACCTGCAGGTCGCCCTGCACGCGATGGAGACCAGCGGCAACACCAAGACGCTGTCCGCGCCATCGATGGTGGTGATGAACAACCAGACCGCGCACATCCAGGTCGGCAACCAGGTGCCGATCAATCAGACCAGCGTGAGCACCGGCATTGGTACGCAGCAATACAGCCAGGTCACTTATCTCAATACCGGCGTGATCCTCAACGTGCAGCCGCGGGTCAATCCCGGCGGCCTGGTCTACATGAACATCGGCCAGCAGGTGAGTCAGGTCGATCGCACCACTGCGCTGGTCAACGGCAACCCGACCATCTCGCAGCGGGAGCTGGCCACCCAGGTCGCCGTGCAGAGCGGGCAGACCGTGTTGCTCGGTGGCCTGATCCAGCAGGACGAGGGCAACACCGATACCGGCGTGCCCGGCCTCAACCGCATCCCCCTGCTCGGCCGGCTGTTCGGACAGACCAGCCGCAACCACAACCGCACCGAGCTGATCGTGCTGATCACCCCGCGCGTGATCGCCAGCAGCGACGACGCCCGCGACATCACCAACGAATACCAGCAGAAGTTCGAGTCGCTGGCGCCGCTGCGGGCGAAGGCCAAGCCGTAGAGCAAGGGCATCGCGCGCGAGCAGGCTCCTACTGCAAGATCCAGTAGGAGCCCGCTCGCGGGCGATGCTTTCGTTTCGGCGTAAGGCTCAGTCGAGCCAGCACGTATCATCCACGCGATGATCTCGCCGCCTCTCGCCTTTCCGATCACCCCGCTGCTGCCCGGGATCCGCGACGCGCTCGCCGCGCATCCGCGGCTGGTGCTGGAAGCGCCGCCCGGCGCCGGCAAGACCACCCAGGTGCCGCTGGCGCTGCTCGATGCGCCGTGGCTTGAGGGGCGCAAGATCCTGATGCTGGAACCGCGCCGCATCGCCGCGCGCGCCGCCGCACAGTTCATGGCGCAGCAGCTCGGTGAAACGGTGGGGCAGACGGTGGGTTACTCGATCCGCTTCGAGTCGCGCACCAGCGCGGCGACGCGCATCGAGGTGGTCACCGAGGGCATCCTGACGCGGCTGATCCAGGACGATCCGGAACTCAGCGGCATCGGCGCGATCGTGTTCGACGAATTCCACGAACGGCATCTCGCCGGCGACCTCGGCGCCGCGCTGGCGCTGGACGTGCAGGCCACGCTGCGGCCCGAGCTGCGCCTGCTGGTGATGTCGGCCACGCTGGACGGCGAGCGCATCGCGCAGTGGCTGGATGCGCCGCGCATCAGCAGCCCGGGGCGCAGCTTTCCGGTGCGCATCGAGTACCCGCCGGCGCGCGCGCAGGAAAGCGTCGAGCATCACGTCGCGCGCATCGCGCGGCAGGCGCTGGCGGAGAACGACGGCGACGTGCTGGTGTTCCTGCCCGGCCGACGCGAGATCGCCCGTGCGCAGACCGTGCTGGCCACCACGCTCGACGAACAGGTGGAACTGATGCCGCTACACGGCGAACTCGGCCTGGCCGAGCAGCAGCTGGCGCTGGCGCCAGCCGAACCGGGCACGCGCCGCGTGGTGCTGGCCACCAACGTGGCCGAATCCAGCGTCACCCTGCCGGGCGTTCGCGCGGTGATCGACACCGGCCTGGCGCGCGAGCCGCGCTTCGACCCCAACTCCGGCTTCACCCGGCTGGAGACGGTGACGATCTCGCAGGCCTCGGCCGACCAGCGCGCCGGTCGCGCCGGCCGCGTGGCCGCGGGCACCGCGTATCGCCTGTGGCCGCAGAGCAAGCGGCTGGAACCCTCGCGCACGGCGGAGATCGCCCAGGCCGAGCTGTCCGCGCTGGCGCTGGAGCTGGCCGCGTGGGGCATCACCGCGGCCAGTGCCGCCGGTCTGCCGTGGCTGGACCCGCCGCCGGCCGGCGCGCTGGCGCAGGGCCGCGAACTGCTTGCGCTGCTCGGCGCCCTGGACGGCGATGGCCGCATCACCGCGCTGGGCCGGCGCATGCTGCAGCTCGGCGCCAGCCCGCGGCTGGCCGCCGCTGCGTTGCGCGCACCGTCCGAGCGCCTCGCGCTGGTCGCCGACCTGCTGGCGCTGATGGACGCGCGCTCGCCGCTGCGCGGGGAACTCGCGCGCAGCGACGATTTCCGCGCCCGCGTCGGCGCGCTGCACGTGTGGCGCGATCGCCGCGGCGGCGGGCGTGCCGAGGCCGACGTCGGCGCACTGGCGGCGATCGAGCAGGCGGCCAAGGGCTGGCGCCGCCGCCTCGACGTGCGCACCGCCGCCAGCGGCGTACCGGACAGCCACGCGGTAGGCGACCTGCTGGCGCACGCCTTTCCCGACCGCATCGCCTTTCGCGATGCCAGCCAACCGCTGCGCTACACGCTGGCGAACGGTCGCGGTGCGCGGCTGCACGAGCAGACCGTGCTGCTCGGCGAGCCGTGGCTGGTGGCGCTGGACCTGCGCCACGAGGCGCGCGACAGCCTGATCCTCGCCGCCGCGCCGCTGGATCCGCGCCAGCTCGAACGCGACTTTCCCGCCGCCTTCGCGCGCGAGCGGGTGCTGCGCTGGAACGAGGCGCGCGCCGCGGTGGAGGCGTTCGAGGAGCAGCGCTTCGGCGCCATCGTGCTGGAGCGGCGCAGCGTGCCGGTGCAGCCGGCCGACGCGCTGCCGGCGCTCCTAGCGGCGGTGCGCAGCCGCGGGCTGGAGGCGCTGCCGTGGAGCGAGTCGGCGCGTCGGTTGCGCGCGCGCATCCAGGCGTTGCGCCAGTGGATGCCCGAGCTGGACCTGCCCGACGTCGACGACGCGCACCTGCTGGCCACGCTGGAGCAGTGGCTGGCGCCACACCTGGAAGGCAAGCGCGGGCTCGATGCGCTGGCCGGCGAATCGCTGTCGCAGGCGCTCGCCGCGATGCTCGACTACGAGCAGCGCCGCACCCTCGACGCGCAGGCGCCCGATCAACTCGTGGTGCCCAGCGGCCAGAGCCGTCGACTCGAGTACGCGCCCGGCGAACCGCCGGTACTGGCGGTGAAGCTGCAGGAGCTGTTCGGCCTCGCCGACACGCCGCGGGTCGGCGGCGGTCGCGTTCCGGTGACGTTGCACCTGCTGTCGCCGGCGGGCCGGCCGATCCAGGTCACGCAGGATCTGAAGGGCTTCTGGGAACGAACCTACCCGGAGGTGAAGAAGGAGCTCAAGGGCCGCTACCCGCGCCACCCGTGGCCGGACGATCCGTGGAGCGCCACGCCCACCCACCGGGCCAAGCCGCGCGGCACCTAGGGATGCTCTGATCCACTAGACGCAGGCGTCACCAGCTCTGTTTGTTCGCAGGCCGCAAGGTTGATGCGAGTGCGGACAGCCATCTGTCGAGCCGGCGCACCGCACGCGGGGAGTGACCAAGGATGGTCACGGCCTTGAGGAGCGAGGAAGGCCTGTGGACAAACAGAACTGGCCGCAACCGGTCGAATTCAATGCTGAAGGGTGATGCTCAAAAGGCCGTCATGCTGTGCCGCGCGGCTTGAACAGACGGCCTGTCTGCCCAGCGCCGCGCGACGCATCCTGCCGGCCTTTTGAACATCATGCCGCCTACGTCTAGTGGATCAGAGCACCCCTAGGCGGTACCGCACGGCGCGTGGCTCATGCCTGCTTGCGGCGGAACAGCTTCTTGAACAGGCCGGCCACCGCGGCGATGCCGAGAATCACGAACTTCTTCAGCGCCAGCAGCATCACGCCGAGCTTGGCGAACAGCCCGGCCTTCGCCGCGATGCCGCCGGCGACCAGCGCGCCGATGCCGTAGGCGGCGAGCTTGTCGGTGCTCTTGTCGTAGTCGTTGTAGCTCTGGCCGGCGTCGAAGTCGGTCATCGCCAGCACCTCGGGCATGTCCGCCTTGACCTGGTCGAGCTGGCCGATCGGCGCCACCGCGTTGAGTGACAGGTAGCCTTGTCGGCCGAGTACACGGATGTCGTAGTTGAGCGAATGCCCGCTGTGGCCGTCCTGGCTGAAGATCAGGTCGCGCGCCCAGTACAGCTTGTGACTGGCGTAGTCGTAGTGCGGCGGCTCGGCCCAGCCGGCCAGTTCCACTTCGGGAAAACCCTGCTTGCGCCGTTCGGGGTTTTCGTCGTGCGCGCTCTCCTGCATGTCGCGCAGCATCTTGTCGTAGTCGATGCCGGCGGCGTCGGCATCGGATACGTAGCCCTCGTCCACGTAGGTCACCACCACTGCCCAACTGTTGTCGTCCAGCAGCACGTGCGGATCGTCGCTGGGCAGGATCATGCCCAGCACGTCCTTGTCCGGCGGGTTGTTCCACAGCTGGCCGAGTACGCGCTGGGCGTCATGCGCGTTGAGAAAGCCGTAGCCAGGCTTCAGTGCGAGATGCGCGTTGGCACCGGGAATGGCCACCGTGCCGCTGGCCGGATGCAGCGAGGCGATGAAGCTTTCGGTCTGCGCGGCGGACGAATCGGCGGCGTCGGCCGTGCGGCTGAAGGTGAGCGGCAGGCAAAACAATGCGGCCAGCGCGAAGCGTGCCGGCACGGTGAGGCAGCGTGTCATGTGTGATCCCCTGTGGCGTTCGTTCCATCGATGCGCGGCGGTTTCCCGGTGGCGCGGGCGCTCCCCTCGGCGCGTCCCGCCGACGTTGTAGCAGAGCGCGCAGGTGGTGCCCAGCGGGCGCGCCACCCCTTCACAAAACCGTACTGCGCGCACGGGTCGGATGTGCTCAGATAGCCGGCAGTGCCCGCCAGCGACACGGACAACCGCTTGAGCCAGCCACCTGCTTCATCCCTGCCCACCCAAGCCTCGCTGCCAGCCGTCGCCGCGGACGGCATGGCCACCCGTCCGCCGCAGGGTTCGTGGACGGGGCTCTGGGTGCTGCTCACCTTGCTGCTGGGGGTGGGCCTCACGCTGCTGCTGCATCACCAGCAGCGCGCGCGCCAGCAGGCGGCCGACCGGGCCGCGATGCACGAGCTGGCCGACAAGAACTTTGCCGCACTGCAGGCCCGGTTGTCCTCTTCCGAACTGCTGATGCGCGCGGTGCAGACGCTGTTCATCGCCTCGGATGAGGTCACCGAGGACGACTTTGCCCACTTCTACGAGAACCTGCGCCCGCGTGAACTGTTTCCGAGTCTGGTCGCGCTGGCCTACGCCGAACGGGAGACGCGTCCGGACGGCGAGCACTACATCACCCGCCGCGTGCAGCCGCGCGCCGGCAACGAACGGCTGCTCGGGCTCGACATCAGGGGGCAGGCGCGCAACATGGCCGCGCTGGTCGCCGCACGCGACAGCGACCAGTCCAGCCTGTCCGCACCGTTCGAACTGGTGCAGACCAATGCGGCTGGACAGCACATCCTGGGCGTCACGCTGCGGCTGCCGATCTACAGCGAGGGCACGCCGCCGGTGTCTGCATCTGAGCGCAGTGCCCGGCTGGTCGGTTCCATCGCGGCCTCGTTCCGGGTGTCCGAGTGGGTGGGCAGCGCCTTCAGTACCGACGCGCTCCAGCGCCTGCACGTGGAGGTCAGCGACGTGACCGCAGCGCCCCAGCCGCTGTTCGATTCGCAGCCCGCGGCGGCGATCGCCGGTGGCGACTTCACCCGCGACCTGCACTACGGCGGCCGCGTCTGGCGGGTGGCCATGCGCTACCGGCCGCAGCCGGAGCCGACGTTCGGCTGGTCGCAGTCGCTGCTGCCGTCGGGCCTGCTAGTCACCCTGTTGCTGGCGCTGCTGGTGTGGTCGGTGGCCGGCACCCAGCGCCGCGCGGTGGAGCTGGGCTGGCGCATGAGCCGGCGCTACCGCGAGAGCGAGGAGCGCTTCCGTGCGCTCAACGAGCTGCTGCCGGCGCTGGTAGTGCTGGCCGACGCGGTCGGCGGGCGGGTCACCTATGCCAACCAGGCGTCGCGCGACCGGCTCGGCGAGAGCCTGATCGGACGCGAGCTGCCGGAGATGTTCGACGACGTCGCGGTGCGGCGCTGGTTGCGTGATCCGCCGGGCGAGGAAGTCAGCCGACTCGACGCGCTGCTGCGCAACGAGCGCGGTGAGCGCTTCTGGGCCAGCGTATCGATCGCGCGGGTGGAGCTGGACAGCGTGTCCAAGCTGCTGATGGTGGCCGCCGACATCACCGAGCAGCGCCAGCTCAACGAGCGCCTCAGCCACCAGGCCAGCCACGACGCGCTGACCGAGCTGTACAACCGGCGCGAGTTCGAGCGGCGGCTGGCCCAGACGATGGCGGCGGTGGCCGCCGGTGCGCCGGCAGCGGCCTTGCTCTACATCGACCTGGACCAGTTCAAGCTGATCAACGACACCTCCGGCCACATGGCCGGCGACCAGCTGCTGACCCAGCTGGCGATGGTGATGCGCGAGCAGCTGGCGCGCCACGACGTGCTCGCCCGGCTCGGCGGCGACGAGTTCGGCGTGCTGCTGCCGAACGTGGCCACGCGCGATGCGGCCGAAGCGATCGCCGAGCAGCTGCGCCGGCGCATCGACGGCTACGTGTTCATGTGGGAGCAGCGCAGCTACTCGATCAGCGCAAGCGTCGGCGGCGTGCTGATCGACCAGCCCGGGATGCACCTGCACGAGCTGTTCGCGCAGGCCGACACCGCCTGCTACATGGCCAAGGAGCTGGGCCGCAACCGCGTGCACTTCTACTCCGAGCACGACGACGAAACCGCACGCCGGCGCAGTGAGATGGAGTGGGCCAACCGCCTGCGCTGGGCGGCCGAAGAGGGCCGCCTGCTGCTCACCTACCAGGAGCTGACGCCGCTGGTGGCGCACGCCGGTGACGGCGTGCGCATCGAGCTGCTGCTGCGCTTTCGCGACGACAACGGTCGCCTGGTGGTGCCCGGCGCCTTCATGCCCGCCGCCGAACGCTACGGCCTGATGCCGGTGATCGACCGCTGGGTGATCGAGACGGCGCTGTCGCACTTCGACCAGCTGCATCCGGCCGGAGCCGCGCTGCAGCTGGCCACCATCAACCTGTCCGGCGCCAGCGTGGAAGACGACGCGCTGGCCGATCGCATCATCGAGCTGCTGGCGCTGCATCGGGTTGATCCTTCCCGGGTGTGCTTCGAGATCACCGAGACGGTGGCGGTGCGCCATCTCTCGCAGGTCGCGCGCTTCATGCAGCGGCTGCGCACGGCGGGCTGCAAGATGGCGCTGGACGATTTCGGCGCCGGCATGTCCTCGTTCGGTTATCTGAAGAACCTGCCGGTGGACATCATCAAGATCGACGGCAGTTTCATCCGCGACATGCTGGACGACCCGGTGAGTTACGCCATGGTGCGCGCGGCCACCGACATCGGCCATCAGATCGGCCTGACCGTGGTGGCCGAGTGGGTGACCAGCGAGGCGGTGATGCAGGCGCTGCGCGAGCTGGGGGTGGATCTCGCGCAGGGCTTTTCGCTGCACATGCCGGAACTGGTGCCGTTCCAGCGCGGCTGACGCCGGTGGCGCCAGCCGCAGACGATCACTTCGCCGCGGGCGTCGCTTCCGGTGCCTGCCGCTCGAAGCTGCCGGACGGACCGGGGAACACCACTGGGCTCTCGTAGCCGTCGGCCGAGACCGCCGACACGCCGAAGAACCAGTCGTCGATCACCACGTCCTTCACCACCGCCTGGTTCACGTCACCCACGGTGCGGGCGTACTGCCAGCGCGGTGCGGTGGTGTCGCGCCAGTGCACGCGGTAGCCGGCCGCGCCCGGCACCTTGCTCCAGCTCACCGTGGTGTCGGTGGCCAGCGCGCCCTCGGTCTTCACTCCGCTCGGCGGCGCCGGCGCGTTGGCCATCGCGGCCATGGTCACGGTGTTGAGCGCGGTAACGCGGGCGAGGTAGCGGAAGTCGATGCCGTCCAGCGTGTCGCCGTAGTGCACACCCCGATCCTGATCAGTATTCCCGGTACGCAGGTCCTGGTGCTGGCGGGTGTAATCCTCGTGGCCCTCGCTGACGCGGATCGCCGGGTAGCCGGCCTTGAGGAATTCCACCTGGTCGCCACCGCGGCCGTAGCGGTCGGTGCGGTAGATCAGCTTCACGTGGAAATCGGACAAGTACTGGTCGGCGATGGACGCCATGTAGCGCGCCACGCTGCGCGAGGGCGAATCCACCTCGCCGCCGAAGTAGTTGCGCACGCGCGCCTGCTTCGCCGTCTCGGTGCTGCGCGTGCCTTCGCTGAACACGCGCACGGTGGTGTTGTCGCGCACGCCGTTCTGGCCGCGGCTGTTGCCGACGATGTCGTTGTTGAGGTCGGCCTCCACCTGCCAGCCTTGCGCCACTGCGTAGTCGGCCAGCACCTTGCCGCCGTACAGGCCCTGCTCCTCGCCGGAGAGTGCGGCGAATACCAGCGTGGCGCTGTTGTCCTGCTTCGACAGCAGCCGCGCCGCTTCCATCAGTGCGGCTACGCCGGAGGCGTCGTCGTTGGCGCCCGGCGCATCGCTGGTGCTGTTCATGATGTCGGTGACGCGCGAATCCAGGTGTCCGCTCATCACGATGACGCGCTTGGGATCGGTGCTGCCGCGCTTGATCGCCACCACGTCCATCACTTCGGTGGGCTTGGGGATGCGCTCGCCGCTGAACACCTGCGATGGCGTCACCACCTCGATGCAGCCGCCGCAGTCCCGCGAGATCGCCTCGAACTGTGCCTTCACCCAGCGTCGCGCGGCGCCGATGCCGCGCTTGTCGGATTTCGTATCGGACAGCGTGTGGCGGGTGCCGAAGCCGACCAGGCGGGCGATGGTGTCGTGCAGGCGCGCCTCGCTCGGTGCGTTGGCCAGTGCGTGCAGCGCGGGCTGTTCGCGCGGCTGCGCGGCGTCCTGGGCGGCGGGTGCGCCGCTGGTGGCGGCGAGCAGAGCGGCGGGAAGCAGAAATCGGAGACGGCACATCGGCGGAACCTCGGTTGATCGAGCAGGCGGTGCGCGCATGACGCATTGCCCGAGTATGCGCAGCGCGCGCGTCGCGTACCACTCGACCTTCGGCATGCGACCATGCGCGGCATGACCGAATCCTCCCCCCCGCGCGTCGCCGTGATCGGCGGCGGGCCGGCCGGCCTGATGGCCGCCGAGCAGCTGCGCGACGCCGGCATCGCCGTGGACCTCTACGACGCCATGGGCTCGGTGGGCCGCAAGTTCCTGCTTGCCGGCAAGGGCGGGCTCAACCTCACCCACGGTGAAGCCTTCGATGATTTCGTCGGCCGCTACGGCGATCGCGCCGGCGAGGTGGGCGGCTGGCTGCGCGACTTCGATGCCGATGCCCTGCGTGCGTGGGCGCGCGGGCTCGGCGTGGAAACCTTCGTCGGCAGCTCCGGCCGGGTGTTCCCCGCGGACATGAAGGCCGCGCCGCTGCTGCGTCGCTGGGTGCGCCGGTTGCACGCCGAAGGCGTGCGCTTCCACATGCACCATCGCTGGCTGGGTTGGAGCGACGACGGTGCGCTGCGCTTCGCCACGCCGACCGGCGAGACGACGGTGCGCGCCGACGCCACCGTGCTGGCGCTCGGCGGCGGTAGCTGGCCGCAGCTGGGATCGGACGGCGCCTGGATGGCCACCTTGCAGGCCGCCGGCGTGGACACGGCACCGCTCGCACCGGCCAACTGCGGCTTCGAGCGCCCATGGAGCGAGCATCTGGCCAGCCGCTTCGCCGGCGCGCCGCTCAAGGCGGTGGTGGCCCAGTGGCACGACCGCAACGGCTGGCGGCACCAGCGCCAGGGCGAGTGCGTGATATCCGAATACGGCATCGAGGGCAGCCTGGTCTACGCGATCGGCCCCGCGCTGCGCGAGCAGATCGCCGCGCGCGGCGAGGCGCGGCTCACGCTGGATCTGGCACCGGGTTACCCGCTCGACACGCTGGTGTCGCGGCTGGCCGCGCCGCGCCGCAAGCACAGCATCGGCGACTGGCTCCGCCGCCGCGCGGGGCTCGATGCCGCCAAGTGCGCGCTGGTGTTCGAAGTGGCCGACAAGGCCACGTTGGCCAACCACGTCGCACTGGCCGGATTGATCAAGGCGTTGCCCTTGCGCCTGCACGCGCCGCGGCCGATCGCCGAGGCGATCAGCACCGCCGGCGGCGTGCGTTTCGATGCGCTGGTGGACGAACGCCTGATGCTGCGCGCGCGTCCCGGCGTGTTCTGCGCCGGCGAGATGCTCGACTGGGAGGCGCCGACCGGCGGCTACCTGCTCACCGCCTGCTTTGCCAGTGGACGGCGGGCCGGGCACGGCGCCGCGCAGTGGCTGCACGGGGCGTGATGCGAGCGCCGTTCGGTACGGCGCAAATGAGGCAAAACAAGGCCGCGCGGGCTGACGGATCTTCATGCAGTGCAGCATCGCCGCTGCACTGGTGGCGCGCGGATTTCGGCGCTACGCTCGGAAATTGGTAAGGACAGAGACCGGCGCCGTGCTCGCCTTGGGCGCAGTGTGCTGTAGGCGCAAGCCCGGCGCGTCTCATTGCAGAGAGGATGCACAGCATGAAGATTCGTTCCGTGACCGCGATGCTCGCCCTGGCGGTTATTGCCGGAGGCGCGATGGCTGGTGAAACCGTCCACGTCGCCGCGCACGAGGCCGCCCCGGTGCAGGCCAATCCGGCCCATCAGGCGCTCGGTGTGTCGACGGATGCACTGACGGATGTCGACGTGGCGCGTTTGGCACGTTCGGCCGTGAACATGCCGGCCTGCAGCACCTGCCACTGACGCTGGCGTGAGCGCGCCGCGCTGGTCGCGGCGCGCATTCGGATTTCCCCCCGCGTTGACCCTTGCGGTCGTCGGTGGTCGCGTGGTCGGTCGCCGGCTCAGCCCAGCGCACGCACGCGGAAATTGCGGCCCTTGATGCGTCCGGCGCGCAGTCGCTCCAGCGCCTTGTTCGCCAGCTCGCGGCTGATTGCCACGTAGGCACGGGTGGCGAACACGTCGATCTTGCCGATGTCGCCCGCCTGCAGCCCGGCGTCGCCGGTGAGCGCGCCGAGGATGTCGCCGGGGCGCAGCTTGTCCTGCCGGCCCGCGTCGATCACCAGGGTCTTCATCGGCGCCAGCTGCAGCGTCTTGCCGCGCGGCGGCTGCACCTTGAGCACCTCGCGCCGCAGCGGCGTGCCCAACACCTGCTCGATGTTGTCCGCCTTCGGCCCTTCGCGCGGCGTGACCAGGGTGAGCGCGAGGCCCGATTCCCCGGCGCGGCCGGTGCGTCCGATGCGGTGGGTATGCGTGTCCGGGTCGTGCGCGATATCGAAGCTCACCACCAGCGGCAGCGCGGCGATGTCCAGCCCGCGGGCCGCGACATCGGTGGCCACCAGTACCGCGCAGCTGCGGTTGGCGAAGCGCACCAGCACCTCGTCGCGGTCGCGCTGCTCCATGTCGCCGTGCAGGGCCAGCGCGGAGAAGCCGCGACGGTCGAGCTCTTGCGCCACTGCATCCACATCCTTGCGCATGTTGCAGAACACCAGCGCCTGGGCGCGTGCGGCCGGACCGGCGCGTTCGTTGGTCAACAGCTGCGCCAGCGCGTCCAGCTTCTGCGCCAGTTCCACCAGCAGGAAGCGCTGCTCGATCGACGGCCGCTGGGTGACCGGCGCATCCACCGTCACCTCGACCGGATCGCGCTGCACGCGCGCGCTCACCGCGCGGATCTCGTCCGGGTAGGTGGCTGAAAACAGCAGGGTCTGGTGGTGCTTGGCGATGCGTCCCACGATGTCGTCGATCGCCTCGGAAAAGCCCATGTCGAGCATGCGGTCGGCCTCGTCCAGCACCAGCACCTTGATGCCGCCGCCGTGCAGGCTGCCGCGCTTCAGGTGCTCCTGCACACGGCCGGGCGTGCCCACCACGATGTGCGGATCATGCGTGAGCGAGGCCAGCTGCGGCCCCAAAGGCATGCCACCGCACAGCGTCAGCAGCTTCACGTTGGGGATGTTCGCCGCCAGCTTGCGGATCGCCTTGCTGACCTGGTCGGCCAGCTCGCGGGTGGGGCACAGCACCAGCGCCTGCAGACGGATGGTGTCCGCGTCGATGCTCTGCAGCAGCGAGAGGCCGAACGCGGCGGTCTTGCCGGAGCCGGTCTGCGCCTGGGCGATCACGTCGCGCCCGGCCAGCATCGGCGGCAGGCTTTGCTCCTGCACCGGCGTCATGGCGGCGTAGCCGAGGGTGTCGAGGCTGGCGAGCAGGGCGGGCTTGAGCGGGAGCGAGGCGAAGGAAGTCATGCGCCATGATCGCACGGCGCCGCGCTTCAGCCGGCAGGCGTCACCACTGCGTGCGGTTCGGCAGCAGGCCTTTCAGTTCCACGTCGGTGAGGTTGCGCCACTGGCCGGGCTTGAGGTGGCCGAGCTTGATGTTGTCGATGCGCACGCGGCGCAGCTGGGTCACGCGGTAGCCGAACGCGGCAGCCATCAGGCGGATCTGCCGGTTCAGGCCCTGGGTCAGCACGATGCCGAAGCCGAACTTGGCGATGCGCCGCACGCGGCAGCGCTGGGTCATCTGGCCGTGGATGCGCACACCCTTGCTCATCCCGGCGAGGAACTCGTCGGTGACCGCCTTGTTCACCGCCACCAGGTATTCCTTCTCGTGGTGGTTCTCCGCGCGCAGGATCTCGTTGACGATGTCGCCGTTGCTGGTGAGCAGGATCAGGCCTTCGGACTCCTTGTCCAGCCGGCCGACCGGGAAGATGCGCTGCGGGTGGTCGACGAAATCGACGATGTTGCCGTCCACGCTCTGGTCGGTGGTGCAGGTGATGCCCACTGGCTTGTTCAGCGCGATGTAGACCGCCTTCTTCGCCGACGGCGTGGTGGCCAGGATGCGCGCCTTGACGATCTCGCCATCGACGCGCACCTCGTCGCCCTCCAGTGCCTTGGCGCCGGTGGAGACGACCTCGCCGTTGATCGTCACCCGCCCGGCGAGCAGCAGCTCGTCCGCCTCGCGGCGCGAGCACAGGCCGGCTTCGCTGATGTATTTATTGACGCGCATGCAACAGCACTCGTGTAGGAGCGCACCCTGTGCGCGATCGCTTTTTTGTCAGGTCTTGGAAGGGTATTCGCGCACAGGGTGCGCTCCTACGAGAATTCGTCAGGAGCGCAGCCCCACTCCGCGCTTGAGCAGCTGCAGCGCCACCGCCGACAGCACCACCACGAACAACACCATCACCGCGAAGGCGGTGCCGATGCCGACGTCGCTCACGCCGAGCACGCCGAAGCGGAACGCGTTGACCATGTACAGGATCGGGTTGATCCGCGAGATCGCCTGCCACGGTTCGCCCAGCATGTTGATCGAATAGAACACGCCGCCCAGGTAGGTCAGCGGGGTGAGCACGAAGGTGGGTACCAGCGCGATGTCGTCGAACTTCTTCGCGTAGACGGCATTCACGAAGCCGGCCAGCGAGAAGATCGTGGCGCCCAGCAGCACCGACAGGAAGGTGAGCAGCGGGTGCACCACGTGCAGCGAGGTGAAGAACAGCGCGATCATCAGCACCAGCACGCCCACCACCAGGCCGCGCACCACGGCGCCGGTGACGTAGCCGAGCAGGATCACCCAGTTCGGCATCGGCGACACCAGCATCTCCTCCACCGCGCGGCTGAACTTGGCACCGAAGAACGAGCTGGAGATGTTGCCGTAGCTGTTGGTGATGATCGACATCATCACCAGCCCGGGCACGATGTACTGCATGTAGGTGAAGCCGCCCTCGATAGTGCCGATGCGGCTGCCGATCAGCTTGCCGAAGATCACGAAGTACAGCGTCATGGTGATCGCGGGCGGGATCAGCGTCTGCGTCCAGATGCGCGTGATGCGCGCGATCTCGCGGCGCACGATGGTGTACAGCGCGACCATGTTGGCGGATGTGTTGCTCATGCTTTTCGCCTTTGGCTTGTTGCTCCCTCTCCTCCGGCTGCGCCGCGGGAGAGGTTGGGGTGAGGGGGAAGCTGTTCGCTTTTTTTGCTTTTGCGGGAATGAGGGAGGCCATACTGAAAGCCCCCCTCACCCCGGCCCTCTCCCCCGACTGCGTCAGGGGAGAGGGAGAACGGCGGTCACGCCGCCTTGTCCCGCCCGTTCTCCACCAGCCGCACGAACAGCTCCTCCAGCCGGTTGGTCTTGTTGCGCATCGAGGTCACCCGGATGCCGTGCGTGCTCAGCGCCGCGAACAGCGCGTTGAGGTCGGAGGTGCGCGGCATCTCCGCTTCCAGCGTGTGCTCGTCGATGCGGCGCAGGGTGATGTCGGCCAGCATCGGCAGCGGCTCGGGCGCGGCGGTGACGTCGAGCACGAAGGTCTCCGAGTCGAGCTTGGACAGCAGGCGCTTCATCGTGGTGTTCTCCACGATGGTGCCGTGGTCGATGATCGCGATATTGCGGCACAGCTGCTCGGCTTCCTCCAGGTAGTGCGTGGTGAGGATCACCGTGGTGCCGGCCGCGTTGATGCCGCTGACGAACTGCCACATCGAGCGGCGGATCTCGATGTCCACGCCGGCGGTCGGCTCGTCGAGGATCAGCAGGCGCGGCTCATTCATCATCGCGCGGGCGATCATCAGGCGGCGCTTCATGCCGCCGGAGAGCATGCGCGCCTGGTGGTGCGCCTTGTCCCACAGGCGCAGCTCCTTGAGGTATTTCTCCGCGCGCTCGGCGGCGATCTTCCGCGGAATGCCGTAGAAACCCGCCTCGTTCACGCAGATGTCGAACGGCTTCTCGAACTGGTTGAAGTTGATTTCCTGCGGCACCAGGCCGATCAGCTTCATCGCCTCGTTGCGCTGCTTGTTCACCGACACGCCGAACACCTGCGCGTCGCCGCCGGTGGAGTTCACCAGCGAGGAGAGAATGCCGATCAGGGTCGACTTGCCGGCGCCATTGGGGCCGAGCAGGGCGAAGAAGTCGCCGGGCTGCACGGTCAAGCTGACGCCCTTGAGGGCTTCGACGCCATTGCCGTAGGTCTTGCGCAGGTTGTCGACGACGAGCGCCGGAACCGTTGTGCTGGGTTGCGTGGACATGGGCTGCACCGGTGGGGCCAAGCCGCCTATTATACGTGGCTGACCCACGCCGCCCGGGCTCGCCGGGTGCACGCACCGTTTCCGGAAACCCCATGGCCGACCATTTTCCGCTCCGTCTCGTCGACAGCCGCATGCTGGCGCCCACCGTGCGCCACCTGGTGTTCGAGCGGGTCGATGGCCAGCCGCTGGCGTTCGTGCCGGGGCAGTTTCTGCAGATCCACTTCGCCTATGCCGACGGCACGCCGACCAAGCGCAGCTATTCGGTGGCCACCGTGGGCGACGGCCGTTCGCCGGTGCAGCAGATCGAGATCGCCGTGAGCTACGTGGAAGGCGGCGCCGCCACCGCACTGCTGGGTGGCCTGGAGCACGGCGGCACGGTGGAGGCCAGCGGCCCCTACGGCCGCTTCTGCCTGCAGGACGGCGACGCGCTGCCGCGCTACCTGCTGATGGCCACCGGCACCGGCGTCACGCCGTACCGCGCCATGCTGCCCCAGCTGGCCGGGCTGCTCGCCGCGGGCGACCGCGAAGTGGTGCTGCTGTACGGCGCCCGCAAGGAAGCCGAGCTGCTCTACGACGCGGAGTTCACCGCCTTCGCCCAGGCGCACCCGGGCTTCACCTACCTGAGCTGCCTCAGCCGCGAAGCCCGCACCGAGCCCCGTCCGAGCGACCGCATGGGCCACGTGCAGGCCGCCTTGCCGGAGCTGGCGCCCGCGGCCGACCGTGATATCGCCTACCTGTGCGGCAACCCCAACATGGTCGACGCCGCCTTCGCCGCGTTGAAGGAATTCGGCCTGCCGGTGCCGCAGATCCGCCGCGAGAAGTACATCTCCTCACGCTGAGCAGGCCTTTGCGGGCCGGCCGGGCCGGCGCCTGGCGGCGGGTCCGGCTGCGCGTGGCTCGGGGCGGCGGTGCCCTCCGGGTCGGATCGAACCCCCGCAGCACAGCGGCGTCAAAAAGTCGACGTGAAATGCGTGCTGTCAAGCACGTTTTCGCGGTAGACCGCTGGAGCGATCGGTTTATGTGATCTGCATCGCAATTGCGCAGGTTGCCCGGGCGGAGCCTATCAAGGCGCGATGGTGCGGGCCGAAAACCCCTTCGGACGCCCGCCAACCCCGCGGCTGTCGAGGGCTTCGACATGCTCACACCGCTTCGCCACCTGCTGATCCGCGGCCTCGCTGCGGCACTTGTGCTTGCTTCCCTGCCCTTGGCCGCTCAGGGCGCCGATGGCCGTACCCGCTTCACCGTGCGCATCGACCCGCAGGCGGCCGCCGTGGTGCGCGCGTGGCGTGCCGCGCACGGTCTCTCGACCGAGGGCGCGCCCGCGCTGGCGATGGAGGCGGGCCTGTCTTCGCCCGCGGCCGCGTTCGAGCAGCATTGCCGGCAAGCCGGCGGCAGCGTGGCGGCGTCTGCGTCCGATGCGGCCGGTCAGGCCGCGGCCACAGCCGGCAGCGTGTGCATCTGAACCCGGCCGGCGCTCAGGGCTGCAGATCCTGCCCGTAGACGAAGCGCCGATCCAGCCGAACCTGCCGGCGCGCCTCGCCGGACTGGACGATGTATGTGCCCGGGGCCAGCTGATCCACGCGGTAGTAGCCCAGCGTGTTGCTTCGGACGCTCGTGACCAGCCGGCCGTCGGCGTCGAGTACCCGAACCACGGCGGAGGCCATCGGTCGGCCGTTGGCGTCGATGAGCTTGCCGGCCATGCCGAGCCGCAGCTGCATGGCGAAATCCGCCCGCGTGGTGGCACCCGAACGCACCTCGACCAGCGGCTGCCGCGCCGGCGGTTGCAGGTCGATCGGCAGGTTTTCCGGATCCATCTGCAGGCGATACACGCCCGGTGCCAGATCGCTCACCAGATAGTGCCCGCGGGCGTCGAGCTGGCCCGCCGGACGACCGTCCACCAGCACACGCACGCCGGCCAGGTCGGCCCAGCGCACGCCCTCGGGCAGCTGTCCGGTGACCTTGCCCGAAATGCCGCCGCGGCGCGCCGCTGCCGCGTTGAACGAACCGCGTGCGAGCCCCGACGGCGTCACCGCGAAATCGGCCACCAGCGAGAGCTGGAACGTGGTGCCGCTGCCGCTGCCGGACGGTCCGCGGGTCGGGTCGTTGTACAGCTGTACGTGCATCGACAGGCCGGGGATGGCCTCGGTGGCCGCATCGAGCAGGTAGCCGATGCGCGAGGTGCTTTCCAGCACGCTGGCGGTCCAGCTCACCGGGTGGCCGCGCGTCCACAGCCCGCTCAGCGTCTGCGCGTAGCGGGTGCCGCGCTGCGGGTCGCGCGTCACCGAGAGGTCCAGCTGCAGTCCGCCGTCCAGCGCATGCGCCAGTTCCAGCTGGGAAATTCCGACGTAGCGGGTCAACATCACGCGGGTGTCGTTGCGCACGTCCCAGTTCGCGGCATAGGTGTAGAGGCCGTTGTAGTCGGGCCGGGCGCTGACACTGAAACGATCGGTCATGGCCCAGTCCGCCGCAGGCTTGACGAACACATAGCGGCGATCGGCGAACGGATCGCTGGCATCGCGACCGACCAGCGAGACATTCAGCCGCGCGCTGAGGTGTGCGCCCAGCTCGCCGTAGCGGTCCGACTGCACCGCCGCCACGCCGGGAAAATAGTTCGCGCCGTAGCGGCGCGCGTAGGCATTCCAGAACCACATGCCACGCTGGCCGTCGCCCTGCATGCTCCACGCCGAGGCGCTGCCGCTGCGCGCCACGCCGATCCCCCAGGTACCCAGCGCGCCCAGGCCCACGATGGCGTTGGTGGCGCCGTAGTCGCGGCCCCCGGCGCGCTGCGCCGAGGCATCGACGGTGAGTCGGTCGCTGAAGCCCCAGCGCATCTGGTAGAAGCCGCCCAGGCCGTGCGTGCCGATGGCGCGATCCAGCGGGTTGCCGTCCACGCCCAGGCCCGCGTAGGACACCAGCGTGCCGCCGGGCAGGGCGCGCGGACTGGTGGCGCCATCGATCGTGATGACGCGGCTCGGCGTGCCGTCGCCGAAGCGTTCGTACAGCGCCACCTGGGCGAACTCGCTGCCGCGCAGGGTGACATTGCGGAACGACCAGCTGCCGTCGAGGCGGATCGCGGTGCGCGCCAGCACCTTGCCGTCCACGCGCAGCTCGGCGATGCCTCCGGGCGGGGCGTCGTGCCCGCTCAGCGACTGGCCGCCCAGCGTCTGCGTGGCCACCAGCTGGTTGTTCGCCAGCGTGTCGCCGTAGCTGAGGTCGGGGCGATTGCTCCACGCGTACTGGGCGCCGGTGAGGTTGGCGTAGGGCAGCAGCGGGTCGAGCGCGAGCTGGCTGTGGCCCAGGTACAGGCGGCTGCGGCCGCGGTCGAGCATCCAGCCGTAGTCCTGCATGCTCTGCCGCCCGCCGGGTGAGCTGGTAAGCAGACGCGTGCGCCAGGCGCCGGGTCCCAGCGCACCCTGCAGGTCGGTGAGCGTGGCCAGCGAGTCGCGACCATCCTGCCGGGTGAAATAGGCCTCGCTGTGGATGGCCGACAGGCTCGCTGCCGGTGCCCGGATGTCCGGCGCTTCGCGGGAGGCGCCGCCGGTATCGGTGGCATCGGGCGTGGCGCCCGGCGTCCAGGGCAGGGTGACGGCGAGCGCGAACTCGCCCTGGTCGAAGCGGATGCGTCCGGCCAGCGCGCGCGCCAGCGTGCCGATGCCGACGTAGCGGGCGCCGTCGATGGTCTGGATCGCTGCGGCGGGAATGGCTGCCTCACCCAGCGGTGTCGGCAGTGCCACGCCGCGGTCGCGGGCGATCACGCGGCTCTGGATGGCGGTAGCGAACTGGTCGAGGTTGGCACTGTAGTGCCCGTGGCCGCGATCCAGCAGGTCGAGGTCCACGCCGGCGGGGCGGTCGTTCACCGTGAGACCGGCCAGCAGCTTGCGCGGCGCGTTCGTTGCTGCGTCGGCCGTCGCCGCTCCGGTTTGCGCCGCCGCAGCCAGCGGGAGGCCGGCTGCCAGCACGAATGCAAACGCGAGCAGCCGACGCCGCCGGGCGCGGAGGGGTGGGGCGATCATCGCAAGGCGCTAGTGGCGCACGGTGCCGGGCACGTCGAAGCGCACGCTGCGGTCGATCACCGTCGCGCCCAGCGTGCCCTGCAGGGCCAGCACGTAGTGGCCGGCGGGCAGCGGCTTGCCGTCGAAGTCCAGCGTGACGTGGCGATCGGCGCCGGGCAGCACTGCGTCCTGCGGCAGCCGGCCGTAGGCGATCAGTCCAGCGGGCGGCTTGAAGTCCTTGTCCAGCTGCGCCGGCGTGACGGCGTTTGCGCTCGGATGGGCCTGCTGCTGCCACAGCGCGAACTGGCCGCGCATGCGCGTGGTCGCGTTGCCGCTGTTGTGCAGGGTGAACGTGGCGGCACGGGCGTCGGTACGCAGCGATACCACTTCGCCGTTCTCCTGCACCGGTCCGACGTGTGCGTAGATCGCCGCGCCCAGCTTGAAGTAGGCGCGCAGCGTGGTGGGCTTGGCCTGGTCGTCGGGCGACGGTTGTTCGGTGAAGAACACCATGGCGCGATGCTCGCCGGGCTCCAGCTTCACCGCGGGACGAATCGCATAGCGCACCACCTGCGACTGCCCTGGCTCGACCGTGAACGAGGTCGGGTTGATCTCCACCCACGGCGCCAGCGATTGCTCGGTGGCCGGCGCCACGCCCACGCGGCCGTCGATGTCCATCGTCCAGTTCTGCACGCTGACCACCACGTGCATGGGCAGCTTGGCCTGGTTGCTCAGGCGGAAGGACTGCGTCTGCGCGGGCGCGTCCAGCGAGATGTCGGCGATCTGCGGCGACAGCGCCACCTGCGGAAAGGCAGATGCACTGAAGGCGAGCGCAAGGGCGAGGGCGGCGGCGCGGCGGAACGGAATCATGGCGACGTCATCGAAACCTGGTTGATGGTGAGGCTGTAATTGCCGGCGCCGTCCGCATCGAAGCTGGACGTGAGGAAGTTGAACGTCACGTCGACCCGCCAGACTTCACACAGGATGTAGCCGGGCTTGACTCCCGAGCACAGGTAGGTTCCCTCGTCGGCGTACTGCAATGCGTAGCTGGCATCCATGCTGGTGTTGCCGTTGAGCCTGGCGACCACGGTGCCCGAAGGTGGTGGCGCGTTGATGCCGGCCGGCTGGCTCTGCACCGTCGTGGTGAAGTCCGAGGCTCCCGCGCACGTCGTGCTGGTCGCGAAGTAGGCGATCCCCTGAACGGCTTGCTGCCCCACGGTCGGAGCGACCAGGGCCAGCGGGATGCCGTCGATCCCGGCATCGGCCGCCAGCGACAGCGGTCCGCCGGGCGTGGCCTGGACGGCCCGCGTGCCGTGAGCGATGCCCGGGCCACCGGCCACGACGTCCGTCGGGCGGATGCCGGGGAAAAGTGCCGTGTTGTTGGCCGGCGGGTTGAAGCTCAGCTGGCCGGTGGCGTCGAAGTAGACCGCACAACCGGCTGCCGCCGGCGCCGCCATCAGGCGCGGCGCACTGGCGGCCCGGTTCTGCGATAGCGAGGCCGGTCCGACTACGCGGCCGCGCGAAAGCGCAGCCGCGTGCAGTGATGCCCCGATCAGCAGCAGCGGTACCAGCCACGGCATGGCCGCGGTCCGTGCCTTCCCCTTCATGACCTGCGCGCTGCGGGAGCGATCAGGTGGAGGTGGCGGTGATGTAGATGTTGCCGCCGGAGTAGGTGTCCGCCGTCTTCGCGTTGCTCAGGTCCATGGTCATGGTGACGTTGCCGTAGACCGGAGTGGCGAAGCCGGTGCCGCCGTTTGGCACGGTGGACGTGGTGCCCGGGTTGCTCAGGCCGATGGTCGAGCTGGTGTCGGTACCGGCGGTCAGCGTGGCCGTGGTGCCGCTGCTGGTTGCGCCCAAGCCGATGGCCACGGTGGTCTTGCTGCTCTTGGCGAGAATCGAACGCACCGACCAGACATTGCTGAGTGTCAGGCTGACATTGGTCAGACCAGCGGCGCTGGTGTTCAGTGAGGCATCGCCCGTCAGAGCCGTGCCCGATGCGCTGGCGGTGATGGCCTTGCTGGCGCTGAGGTTGGTCGAGGTACCGGCCAGTGTGGTCAACGCAGCCGAATTCACGGTCAGGTCGATCTGCTGGTAGTAGTCGAGCACCAGCACCGGCTGCAGGGCTACCGTGAACTTGGTCTGGCCGGTGGCCGTGGCGGCGCTCGCCTGGCCGGCCGGCAGTGCGGAACCCAGGGCCGCGGCGAGCACGGCGGCGAGCACGATCTTCTTCTGGAACATGAAATTCCCCCTTGTTGGATCGAGAAGTACAACAAATGTTCAAACCAGGAACGGCGTATCTGTTTCTGCTTCGTGCGTGGCTGGCAGCAAACGACGTGCCAAACGATCGGATCTTCCCTGCCGTCGTCACGAAAGTATGGATAAACAAGGGCATGCGACCATCCGTGAGTCGACTTTTGCTCCTGCACAAGACTCTGATTGCGCCACAGAGCGTCACAAATTGCAAACCAGATCACATTTCTACCCTCAAGTTTTCCGGGTGCGAGCCGACATCTGCCGCCTTGTAAAGTGTCCTTGACATGACGCCACTGGCTACGTACTCTCCTTGTCAAGGGTGCTTTACATAACGGCGGGGAACGGGGGGTGACCATGGGGCAGGGAGTGAACAGCTGCAGGCAGGGCGGGGCGTTGGGTCCGGACCGGGCGCAACGGGTCGGCGGGGGCGCGCGATGAAGCGCCTGACCGAGCGCCAGTACCAGCGCCATGTCAGCGTGACGATGCTGGTCTACGTGGCGTCGATGGTGCTGGTTTGGC
The DNA here is from genome assembly GCF_044904665.1 of Dyella ginsengisoli. Lineage (NCBI taxonomy): Bacteria > Pseudomonadati > Pseudomonadota > Gammaproteobacteria > Lysobacterales > Rhodanobacteraceae > Dyella > Dyella ginsengisoli. The sequence continues at coordinate 123,232 of NZ_JADIKM010000006.1, read as the reverse complement.
CGCTGGCGCGTACCACGTCCGGGCTGGGGCTGAAGATCGCGCTGGCCGCGGTTCCCGCACTGCCGATGCTCTACGTGATCGCCCTGATGGCCCGCAAGGTGGCGCAGAGCGACGAGTTCGAGCAGCGCATCCACCTGGTCGCGCTGGGTGTGGCCAGCGCCGTGCTGGCGGCGCTCAGCCTGACCGGCGGCCTGCTGGCAGCGGCCGGCGCCGTGCCGCTGGACGGCAGCATCCTGATCTGGGTGTTCCCGGTGATGATGGTGACCTACAGCCTCACGCGCTGGTGGGTGATCACCCGCCGCTACGGCGGCAGCACCGAATGCGAGCAGGCGTCGGTGTGGTCGCTGCCGCTGCGCCTGTTGCTGGTGGCGGCGCTGATGGGCGTGGTGCTGCTGGCCGCCTGGTGGCGCGGGCGGCTGGATGATCTGAGCCTTGGTCTGCTCGCCGGACTCGGCAGCTCCTCGCTGCTTTTGGCCGTCATCGAGTCGGTGCGCCGCTGGCGGCGCGTCCGTCGTGAACGCGCCGGCGCACCCGGGACGCCGCAGCCATGATGCGCCCCATCCACCGCCGCTACCTGCGCGAGTTCTTCACCGCGATGGGCGCCTACGTGGTGCTGATCGTGCTCTACGGCGCACTGGCGCCGCGGCTGCCGACCAGCTCCTGGCGCTTCGTGCTGGCGATCGCCCCGCTGTTGCCGGTGACCGGCGTGATCCGCGCCGTGGTGCGGCTGATCCGTGACGAGGACGAGCTGGAGCGCCGCATCGATCTGGAAGCGTTTGCCATCGCCGCCATGGTCACCGGGTTCGGCTTCTTCAGTTACGGCCTGTTGCTGAGTGTGGGCGCGTTCCCCGCGCCGCCGGCATTCCTGGTCGCGATCCTGGTGATGCCGGGCCTGTTCGGCAGCTACGGCCTCGCCAGGTGGGCGGTGTCGCGGCGGTACGCCCGTACATGAATAACCGCGTGCGCGACCTGCGCGGAGAGCAGGGCTGGTCGCAGGCGGATCTGGCCGAGCGGCTGGATGTGTCGCGCCAGACCATCAACGCCATCGAGACGGGCAAGTACGACCCTAGCCTGCCGCTGGCCTTCAAGATCGCCCGGCTGTTCGGGCAGTCGATCGAATCCATTTTTGACCCGGGGAGCAGCACGTGAGCATGAAACCCAAGGCAGGACGCATGGGCGTGGCGGTCGCGATTGCGGTCGCGATCCTTGCAGCCAACCATGTCACTCATCGACGCAAGGCCGCAGACACACCTGCTGCTGCATCGCCAGCCGCCACCGCCGCACCAGTCAAGCCGGCGCGGCCGGCCACCTGGAAACTCGGCACGCTCACGCTCACCGCGTGCGAGCTGGGCCAGCCCAACAGCGGGCAGACCACCGCCGCGTGGTGCGCACCGTTCGAGGTGCCGGAGAACCGCGACGATCCGGCCAGTCGCAAGATCAGCCTGCGCCTGGCCGTGGTGCGCTCGAATGCGGAAGTGGCGGCCAGGGACATGCTGGTGTTCCTCGCCGGCGGTCCCGGCCAGGCGGCCACCGAGAACGCGGGGCCGGCGATCGCCGCGCTCGATCCGCTGCTCGCGCACCGCAACCTGCTGCTGCTGGACCAGCGCGGCACCGGCGGCTCGCATCCGCTCAGCTGCAAGAACGAGGAAAAGCCGGCCACCCCCGACGACGATGCCGAGGGCGATCCGGACAAGCTCAAGGCCGAGATCACCCGCTGCTTGGCGCAGGTGGAAAAGAACGCCGATCCGCGTTTCTACACCACCACCATCGCCGCCCAGGACCTGGAGGACGTGCGCAAGGCGCTGGGCGCGCCGAGCTTCGATCTGGTCGGCGTCTCGTACGGAACGCGCATGGCCCAGCAGTACCTGATGCGCTATCCCGACGCCGTGCGTTCGGTGGTGCTCGATGGCGTGGTGCCGAACTCGCTGGTGCTGGGCGAGGACTTCGCGCAGAACCTCGACGATGCACTCAAGGCGCAGTTCGCCCGCTGCACCGCCGACGCCGAATGTCACAAGCGCTTCGGCGACCCGTACCAGACGCTGTACCAGCTGCGCGACGCGCTGCGCGCCAACCCGCACACGGTGAGCTTCCGCGACCCGCAGAGCTACCAGACCGTGCAGCGCCGGTTGAGCGAGTTCTCGCTGGCCAGCGTGGTGCGCATGTTCGCCTACTCGCCGGTTACCGCGGCGCTGCTGCCGCTGTCGATCGACGCGGCCGCGCACGGCGACGTCGGCCCGCTGCTCGGCCAGGCCAAGCTGCTCTCGGGCGACCTGGCCGACACCATGAATGGCGGCATGCAGTCCTCGGTGATCTGCAGCGAGGACGCCGACCTGTTCACCCCGCGCCCGCAGGACGAGCACACGATCCTTGGCACGCGCATGATCGATGCGCTCACCACGGTCTGCAGCGTGTGGCCGCACGGCACGCGGCCGAAGGATTTCCACGATCCGCTGAAGACCGACAAGCCGGTGCTGCTGCTGTCCGGCCAGTACGACCCGGTGACCCCGCCGCGCTACGGCGAGGAGGTGCTCAAGGGGCTGGGCAATGCGCGCCACCTCGTCGCCACCGGCCAGGGCCACAACGTGATCGGCGCCGGCTGCATGCCGAAGATCGTCAAGCATTTCGTCGAAGACCTGCAGCCGAAGACGCTCGACGCGAGCTGCCTGGAGCGCCTGCAGCCCACCCCGATGTTCATTGATTTCAATGGAGCGACGCCGTGAACAAGCAGCAAACCCTTCTTGCCGCAGTGCTCTGGGCGGCGGCCATCCTCGCCGCGGCCTTGCTCGGTACCCCCGCGTTCTTTTCGCAGATCCTGCTTCCGCTGTTGGCGGCCACATCGCTGCTGCCGCGAACCGGTTCGTGCCTGACCAGGAGCTCCACGCCATGATCGAGGTGAAGGATCTGCACAAGGCCTTCGGCACGGTGAAGGCCGTCGAAGGCGTCACGTTCACCGCCCGCGACGGCCAGATCACCGGACTGCTCGGCCCCAACGGGGCCGGCAAGACCACCACGCTGCGCATGCTCTACACGCTAATGAAGCCGGATCGTGGCCAGGTGCTGGTGGATGGCATCGACGCGGCGGCCGACCCGCTGGCGGTGCGCCGCCGGCTGGGCGTGTTGCCGGACGCGCGCGGCCTGTACAAGCGGCTCACCGCGCGCGAGAACATCGACTACTTCGCGCGCCTGCAGGGTCTGCCGGAGGACGAGCTGCGCCTGCGACGCGAGGCCCTGATCGGTGCGCTGGACATGGCCGACATCGCCGATCGCCGGACCGAGGGCTTCTCGCAGGGACAGCGGGTGAAGACCGCGATCGCCCGCGCGCTGATCCACGATCCGCGCAACGTGATCCTGGACGAACCGACTAACGGCCTCGACGTGATGGCTACCCGCGCGCTGCGCGAGTTCATGCACAACCTGAAGGCGGAGGGCCGCTGCGTGCTGTTCTCCAGCCACATCATGCAGGAGGTCGGTGCGCTGTGTGACCGCATCGTAGTGATCGCCCGCGGCCGCGTGGTGGCCGACGCCACGCCGGACGAGCTGCGCGCGCAGACCGGCGAGAGCAACCTGGAGGAAGCCTTCGTGAAACTGATCGGCAGCGAGGAGGGCCTCGCCGCATGAGTACCTTGAACAACCCCCTGCGCCGCACGCGCGCCGTGCTCACCGTGTTCCTCAAGGAGGTGCGCGAGAACCTGCGCGACCGCCGCACGCTCACCAGCGCCTTCCTCACCGGCCCGCTGCTGACCCCGCTGATGTTCGTGATGCTGATCAACTTCACCATCAACCGCGAACTGGACAAGGCCGAGCAGCCGCTGAAGGTGCCGGTGATCGGCGCCGAATACGCGCCGAACCTGGTCGATGCGCTCAAGGCCGGCGGCGTACTGCCGCAGCCGGCGATCGCCGATCCGGAAGCGGCGGTACGCAATCAGGAGGTCGACCTCGCCCTGCGCATCCGCGCCGATTACCCCAAGGCCTGGCGCAGGGGCGAGCCGGTGCAGGTGGAGTTGATCTACGACTCCTCCCAGCGCGACGCCAGCACGCCGGTGGAACGGGTGACCAAGCTGATCGAAGGCTATGCACGTGTGCAGGGCGCGATGCGGCTGGTGGCGCGCGGCCTGTCGCCGGCCACCGCCAGTCCGGTGGTGGTGGCCAAGCGCGACCAGGCCACCGCCCAGTCGCGGGCGGTGCTGATGTTCAACATCCTGCCATACCTGTTCGTGCTCACCTTGTTCATCGGCGGCATGTACCTGGCGATCGACCTCACCGCCGGCGAGCGCGAGCGCCAATCGCTGGAGCCGCTATTCGCCAATCCGGTGCCGCGCTGGAAGATCTTCCTCGGCAAGCTGGCGGCGATCTGCGCGTTCTCCACCGCCAGCCTGGTGATCTGCCTGGTCGGCTTCGGCATCGTCGGGCGCTTCGTGCCAGCCGAGAAGCTGGGCATGGAGCTGCACCTGGGGCCGTCGTTCGCGCTGCACGTGCTGCTGCTGCAGTTGCCGATGATCGTGCTGCTCGGTTCGCTGCAGTCGATGGTGGCGGCGTTCGCCAAGAGCTACCGCGAGGCGCAGACCTATGTGTCGCTGCTGATGATGCTGCCGATCCTGCCCAGCGTGGCGTTGATGGTGATGCCGATCAAGCCGCAGGACTGGATGTACGCGGTGCCGCTGCTCGGCCAGCACCTGGGCATCCTCGACCTGGTGCGCGGTACCGGCGTGAGCCCGCTGCATCTGGCCTGGTGCCTGGGCGGCAGCGCGCTGGCGGCGATCGTCGCGGCGGGCGTCACCATGCAGCTGTACCGCTCCGAGCGGCTGGCGATCTCCGGTTGATGGCGTGCGAGGGCGGCGCACCGGCGTCGCCCTCGCTTACCATGGGGTTTTCATTCCACGGAGAACCGCCATGCGCCATCGCCTGCTTCCGCTGTGCCTGCTGCTCGCCCTGGGCAGCGCCACCTTGAGTGGATGCTCGTCCGCGCATGACGACCAGGCGCCGGCAAACGCCGAGACGGCCGCGAAGCCCGCTGCCGCTGCCACCGCCGCGACGCCAGCCGCCGACAGCGCCGTGCAGCAGCACCTGGCCGACTACGCCAAGGTCAAGCTCACCGCCGACCTGTCCGGCCTCGATGCCGACCAGAAGAAGATGCTCGGCCTGCTGATCGATGCGGCCGACGTCACCAACGCGATCTACTGGCAGCAGTCCTGGGGCGACAAGGCCGCGCTGATGGCCAAGATCAGCGATCCAGACGTACGCGCCTTCGCCGAGCTGAACTACGGCCCGTGGGACCGCCTCGACAACGACCAGCCATTCGTCCCCGGCATCGGCCCGCGTCCGGCCGGCGCGCAGTTCTACCCGGCGGACATGAGCAAGGCCGAGTTCGAGCAGGCCGAACTCAAGGACAAGGCCTCGCTCTACACCCTGCTGCGCCGCGATGACGCCGGCAAGCTCACCACCGTGCCCTACCATGTCGCCTACAAGACCGAGCTGGACAAGGCCGCCGGCCTGCTGCGCGAGGCGGCGAAACTGGCCAGGGACAAGGGCTTTGCCCACTACCTCACGATGCGTGCCGATGCCCTGCAAAGCGACGACTACCAGCCCAGCGACCTCGCCTGGATGGACATGAAGAGCAACCCGATCGACATCGTGATCGGCCCGATCGAGACCTACGAAGACCAGCTGTTCGGCTACAAGGCCAGCTACGAGAGCTACGTGCTGGTGAAGGACCAGGCCTGGAGCAAGCGCCTGGCGCGCTTCGCCAAGTACCTGCCGGAGCTGCAGCGCGAGCTGCCGGTCGACGCGAAATACAAGGCCGAAACGCCGGGGTCGGACGCCGACCTCAACGCCTACTTCGCCGTGTACTACGCCGGCGACGCCAACGTCGGCGCCAAGACCATCGCGATCAACCTGCCCAACGACGAGCAGGTGCAGCTGAAGAAGGGCACTCGCCGGCTGCAGCTGGAGAACGTGATGCAGGCGAAGTTCGACACCATCATGCTGCCGATCGCCAAGCAGCTGATCGCCGAGGATCAACAGAAACATCTCACGTTCGACGCGTTCTTCCAGAACACCATGTTCCACGAAGTGGCCCACGGCTTGGGGATCAAGAACACACTCGATGGCAAGGGCACCGTGCGCGAGGCGCTGAAGGACCAGGCCTCCAGCTTCGAGGAAGGCAAGGCCGACGTGCTCGGCCTGTACATGGTCGCCAAGCTGGCCGACAAGGGCGAGCTGGACAAGGCCAGGCTGATGGACAACTACGTCACCTTCCTCGCCGGCATCCTGCGCTCGGTGCGCTTCGGCGCCAGCGACGCGCACGCCAGGGCCAACATGGTGCGCTTCAACTTCTTCCAGCAGCAGGGTGCGTTCTCGCGCGATCCGGCCACCGGCCGCTACCGCGTCGACTTCGACAAGATGACCGCCGCGATGAATGCGCTGTCGGCCAAGCTGCTCACCATCCAGGGCGACGGCGACTACGCGGCGGCCAAGGCGCTCACCGATTCGATGGGCAACGTCGACGCCACGCTCGCCGGCGACCTGAAGAAGCTCGATGCCGCGCACATCCCGGTGGACATCACGTTCGAGCAGGGCAAGGACGTGCTTGGACTGTGACAGCGAGAAGTGAGTGAAGAGGAGTGAGGAGTGAGAGAAAGGCGGAATCACGTTGATCGGATGCGTGCCTGCTCTTCATGCACGGTACGGTAGACCAAGCATGGGGCGTCGAAGAGTGACCATGTGAGCAGGAGCTCATGCTCTCTCTCACTTCTCGCTCCTCTCCACTCACTCCTCGCTCCCGGTCACTCACTCCTCGCTCAGAGCCCAACCCGCCACCGCCTCCGCATGCTCCAGATGCAAATGGTGTCCGCCGGCCATGTGCGTGACGCGGATATCGCGCACGCACCTCGCACGCCGTTGCATCGGTTCGCTCGGCAGGTAGGCGGTGGCCGGTTCGGCCAGCAGCAGGCGCGTCGGCGCCTCGATGCCGGCGAGCAGGGCGTGGATCTGGCTTTCGGCCAGCCGCAGCGGGGTGGGGCGGTTGATGCGCGGGTCGCTGCGCCATTGCCAGCCGCTGTCGGCTTCACGCAGCGCGCGTTCGATGATCGGTCGTGCCTGATTCGCCGGCAGGCCGCTGGCCAGGGTGCGAGCGCTGATCGCCTGCTCGATGCTGGCGAAGCTGCGCAGGCGCTTGCCGGCCGGCTCATGGGTGAGCGCGTCGCGGAAGCGCTGCAGCGTCTGCGTGCCGTCGTCGCCGAGCAGGCCGAGGCCTTCGATCAGCAGCAGGCGTTCGATGCGTTCGGGCCGGGCGGCGGCCACCATCGAGGCGATGCCGGCGCCCAGCGAGTGGCCAAGCAGCACGTAGCGCTCGAGGCGTAGCGCGTCGGCGGCGCCGAGCACCGCGCGCACGTAGTCCGGCCAGTGGTAGCTGGCGCCCTCACCCAGATGATCGGAGTGGCCGTGGCCGGGCAGGTCCAGCGCGATCACTCGATACTGCGCAGCCAGCCGCGGCGCCAGCCGTGCGAAGCTGGCGGCGTTGTCCAGCCAGCCGTGCAGGGCGAGCAGCGGTGGCGCGTCGTCGTCGCCCCAGGTGAGTGCGGCCAGCCGCAGGGTGGGCAGATCGATGCGAAGTTCGCGCGGTTCGCTCATGCGTTCAACCGGTGCGCCCGTGCATGGCGTCGGCGCGCGCCTTGGCGGCGAGCTGGCGGGCGCGCGCGGCCTCGGCGTCGTAGTCGGGCGCGAACTCCGGCCAGCCCTGCGTGTGGCGCAGTACCAGGTCGGCCATCGCCTTCACCTGGTCGGGCGAGTCGTTGAGCGCGGGGATGTAGCGCAGGTCGGTGCCGCCGGCTTCGAGGAAGAACTCGCGGTTCTGCATGGCGATTTCCTCCAGCGTCTCCAGGCAGTCCACGGCGAAGCCGGGCGAGACCACGTCGAGCCTGGCCACGCCGTCCTTGGCCAGCTGCTTCACCGTCTCGTCGGTGTACGGGTGCAGCCAGCGCTCGCGGCCCACGCGCGACTGGAAGCTGGTGAGGATTTGCCCCGCCTCCAGCCCCAGCCGCTCGCGCAGCAGGCGCGCGGTGGCGTGGCACTGGCAGAAGTACGGATCGCCCGCGCGCAGGTAGCGCTCGGGAATGCCGTGGAAGGACAGCAGCAGCTTGTCGCCGCGGCCGCGCTCGGCCCAGAACGCCTCGATGCTTTTGGCCAGCGCCTCGATGTGCGCCGGGTCGTCGTGGTAGTCGTTGATCAGGCGCAGCTCCGGCGGCCAGCGCAGCACTTTCAGCGTGTCGGCCACCGCATCGATCACCGAGCCGGTGGAGGTCGCGGAATATTGCGGATACAGCGGCAGCACCAGCAGCCGGCGCACGCCTTCGCGCTGCATCTTCTCGATCTGCCGGCGCACCGACGGCTCGCCGTAGCGCATCGCCAGTTCCACCTTGACCGGCCCCGGCCGGCGCGCCGAAATCTCCGCCTGCAGCGCCCGCAGCAACGCCTCGCTGCCGGTGCGTAGTGGCGAACCCTGCTCGGTCCAGATGCGCGCGTAGGCGTGGGCCGAGCGCCTGGGTCGGATGCGCAGGATCACCCCGTGCAGGATGATGTTCCACAGCCAGCGCGGCAGCTCGATGATGCGCGGGTCGCTCAGGAACTGGGCCAGGTAGGGCCGTACCTTCGCTGCGGTCGGCGCATCCGGTGTGCCGAGGTTCACCAGCAGTACGCCAGCCTTGGCGCTCTGGTCGTGGGCATACCCGGCCAGGCCGGTATAGTTGCTGCTCATGGGCGTCGGCGGCGGTCGTGACAAGGCCGCCCAGTCTGCCACAGGCCGCCGCGCCGACCTGATCGCACGCGATGTCGCACGATGCCCGTTTCCCCCTGATTTCGGAGCCTTCCATGTTCAAAGCATCCCTGCGTCGATGGTCGCTGCTTGCGTTGATTCTCCTGCTGCCGGCGATGGCCGCCCACGCCGAAGATCCGCCGCTGGTGCGCGCGCAGAACGCGGTGCGCGTGCTCAACGAAATCATGCAGGCGCCGGACAAGGCGATCCCGCAGGACCTGCTGCGCGACGCCAGGGCGATCGCGGTGATCCCGGACATGGTCAAGGCCGGCTTCATCTTCGGCGGTCGCCGCGGCGAGGGGCTGATCTCGGTGAAAAGCCCGGACGGCACCTGGTCCAACCCCAGCTTCATCACGATGACCGGCGGCAGCGTGGGCTTCCAGATCGGCGTGTCGTCCACCGACGTGGTGCTGGTGTTCCGCACCCAGCGCGGGGTGGATTCGATCGTCAACGGCAAGTTCACCCTCGGCGCCGATGCCTCGGCCGCGGCCGGCCCGGTGGGCCGTACGGCCAGCGCGGCGACCGACAGCCAGATGAAAGCGGAGATCTATTCTTATTCGCGCTCGCGCGGCCTGTTTGCCGGCGTGGCGCTGGACGGCTCGGCGCTGCGCATCGACTACGACGCCAACGCCTCGATCTACGGCGCCGGCATCACCCCGCGGCGCATTTTCGAGGGTGGCGTGAGCAACGTGCCGAGCCAGGTGGTCGATTTCCGCGACCGGCTGGAGGAGTACACTTCACGTTGATCCGGACGGCGCGGCGCGACAGGCGTGGCGCGCCATCCAATCCGGTTTTGCATTCGAGGACATCATGAGCATCTGGCATCTCATCATCCTGCTTATCGTGGTAGTGGTGATTTTCGGCACCGGCAAGCTGCGCAACATCGGCGGCGACCTCGGCGGGGCCATGCGCGACTTCAAGAAGGGTCTCAGCGGCGACGAAGAGGAAGCGGCCAAGCGCAAGCAGGCGGAGGAGCGGCTGCAGGCCGACCCGCCGAAAGCCCCCGACGCCGCCACGCAGAGTCAGCGCGACTCCAGCGACGCCAAGTAAGCACGTCGACGGCGTGCGGCCATGATCGAGATCAGCTTCGGCAAGCTGCTGCTGCTTGCCGTCATCGCGTTGATCGTGCTGGGACCGGAGAAGCTGCCCGTGGCGGCACGCACTGCCGGCACCCTGCTGCGCCGCCTGCGTTCCGGTTGGGACAGCGTGCGCGCGGAGGTGGAGCGCGAGCTGCAGGTGGAAGAGATCCGCAAGGCCGCGCGTGAGGCCGCCGCGCAGGCGGAGGCGGCGCAGGCCCATCTCAATTCTGTCCAGGCCCAACTCAACGAGGCGGCCCGCAAGGTCGACACGGCCGTGCGCGCGGATGTCTCCACGCTGGCCGGTGCGGATCCCGCCGCTCCGGGCCCGTCCGACGCCCCGGTCGATGCTGCCCCGTTCGACGAACTGATGGACGCCAGTCCTGCGGCCAATGCGCCGGCACCGGCGACTCCACCCGACGAGGTGCCGCGTGGCCAGTCCTGAGCCGTCGATCGATCTGCAGCAGGGCCTGTTCTCGCACCTGCTGGAGCTGCGCAGCCGCATCGTGCGCGCCGCCGTCACGGTGCTGCTGGTGCTGCTCGCGCTGGTGCCGATGGCGAACCGCCTGTACACCGAGCTGGCCGCGCCGCTGGTGGCGCGCCTGCCACAGGGCGCGCATCTGATCGCCACCGAGGTGGCCAGCCCGTTCGTGACCCCACTGAAACTGGCGTTCTACGCGGCGCTGTTCATCTCGATGCCGATGATCCTGTACCAGCTGTGGGCCTTCGTCAGCCCCGGCCTGTACAAGCATGAGAAGCGCCTGGCGCGGCCGCTGCTGGCCGCTGCGCTGGTGCTGTTCTACATGGGTTGCGCGTTCGCTTATTTCCTCGTGCTGCCGGCGGCGTTCCGCTTCCTCGCCGCGGTGACGCCGCAGGGCGTGGAGATGATGACCGACATCACCCACTACCTCGATTTCGTGATGCTGATGTTCTTCGCTTTCGGCCTGTGCTTCGAGGTGCCGGTGGCGGTGGTGATCCTGGCCGCGATCGGCCTGGTGAACCTGCAGAAGCTGCGCAGCGGGCGTCGTTACGCCATCGTCGGTGCGTTCACCGTGGCCGCCTTCATCACCCCGCCGGACATCACCTCGATGATCATGCTCGCGGTGCCGATGTGTCTGCTCTACGAGGTGGGGGTACTTGCGGTGGCGTGGCTGCTCAAGCCCACCGCGGACAACCCCGCCCGGTCCTGACCGCCCGGTGCATCCCCGCGCCACCGCCCTGATTGAACGGCTCGCGCTGGCACCGCACGTGGAAGGCGGCCACTTCCGCCGCATCCACACCGCCGCCGCGCCTCCGGGCGTGCGCCCGGCGCTGAGCGCGATCCACTTTCTGCTGGCCGCCGGCGAATGCAGTCGCTGGCATCGCGTGGATGCGGAAGAGGCCTGGCATTTCGTGGAGGGCGCCCCGTTGGAGCTGCTGGTCTACCACGCCGACACCGATCGGCTGGAGCGTCTCCGGCTGGGACCGCTGGGCGAGTCCGGTAGCGACGTGCTGCCGATGCGCGTGGTGCCCGCCGGGGCCTGGCAGTCGGCCCGGCCGCTCGGCGACTATGCGCTGTGCACCTGCCTGGTCGCGCCCGCGTTCGAATTCGCGGGCTTCACCCTGCTGGACGATGACGCGCTCGCCGCGCGCCTGCGCGAGCTGGCGCACGGCACGGGCGCGTGACCCCGTCTCTTCAGCGCTTGGCCGGCACCGCGGCCGGGGCGCGGTTCAGCGCCAGCCCCTTGAGCACGTTGAGCGCCTGCGACAGCGCGTAATCCTGGGTGGCGAGTTTGGCGTTTTCGGCGCTGCCGTCGTTGTTGATGTCCTTCGGCGCGTTGCCGTCCTCGTTGGCGAGGTGATGGCTGAGGTCGGCCTCGGAGGTGATCAGCTGCGGGCCGCTGTCGGCCTTGTTCACGGTGAGGTCGGCCAGCGCGATGTCCGGCTTGATGCCTTCGGCCTGGATCGAGGTGCCGCTGGGCGTGTAGTAGCGCGCCGTGGTGATCTTCACCGCGTGCTCGGCGTCCAGCGGCAGCACGGTCTGCACCACGCCCTTGCCGAACGTGCGCTTGCCGATGATCAGGGCGCGATGGTTGTCCTTCAGCGCACCGGAAACGATTTCCGCCGCCGACGCGGTGCCGTTGTCCACCAGCACCACCAGCGGCGCGCCGCCGAGCAGGTCGCCCGGATGCGCGCTGAAGTTCATGTTGGCATCGGCCAGCCGGCCTCGCGTGGTGACGATGGTGCCCGCGTCGAGCAGGTCGTCGCTCACCGCGACGGCGGCAGTGAGCAGGCCGCCAGGATTGGAGCGCAGGTCGAGCACCGCGCCCTTGGGCTGGCCGTGCTTGGTGATCAGCTCGCCTAGCTTCTTCTCCAGGTCCGGCGCGGTGTCTTCCTGGAACTGGCTGATGCGGATGTACGCGTAGCCGGGCTCGATTTCCCGCGTGCGCACGCTGGTGACGGAGATCTTTTCGCGTACCAGCGGCAGGTCGATCAGGTGGTCGCTCTTGTCGTGCACGATGGTGAGGGTGATCTTGCTGCCGGGCTCGCCGCGCAGGTCCTTGAACATCGCATCGATGTTCTCCTCGGTGACCGGCTTGCCGTCGATCTTGACGATGGTGTCGCCGGGCTTGATGCCTGCGCGCGCTGCCGGGGTGTCGTCGATCGGCGAGACGATGCGCAGCTGGCCGTCCTGCTCGATCACCTCGATGCCCAGGCCGCTGTAGGCGCCGGTGGTGTCCTCGGTGAGGGCGGCCAGGCCGTCCTTGTCCAGGTATTCGCTGTGCGGATCGAGTCCGGCCAGCATGCCGCTGATGGCGGCCTTCATCAGCGTCTTGTTGTCGACCTTTTCCACATAGGCCTGGCGCACCACCTCGAACACGCGGCTGAAGTTGCGGATGTCCTCCAGGTCCACCGGATCGGGCGCGCCGGCGACCGTGCCAGTGGCGACCGGCGCGGCGGTGCTCGACGGCGCGGCAGGCAGGTCCTGGCCACGGGCAAGCGGCGCGGCCAGCAAAAGGGCGATCAGGCCGCAGGTGGGGGATAGACGCATGGGGAAACTCCGGACGATCGAGGGGAGGCGCATGGCGCGTGGCGGCTTGGACCGCCGGTGGCAGCGGTAATTCCCGCCTTCGCTAGCCTGCGGTGCCGCGCGGGGCGGCGTCAACGATGGCTGGCCAGCCAGCTGCGCGGGTCCACCGGCTTGTTGCCGTGGCGCAGCTCGAAATAGGCGCCCGTATTGACCCCGGTCGGCGCCATCGCGGTGCCCACCGACTCGCCCGCCTCGACAGTGTCGCCGACCCGGTGCAGCAGCGCCTCGTTGTTGCCGTACATGCTCATCCAGCCGCCGCCGTGGTCGAGGATCACCAGCATGCCGTAACCGCGCAGGAAGTTGGCGAACACCACCCGGCCTTTCGCCACCGCATGCACTTCGCTGCCGCCCGGGGCCTTTATCAGCACGCCGTTGCCGTAGTTGTGCACCGCGCCCGCCGCCGGCCAGGGCAGATTGCCGCGGATATTGGCCAGCATCGGAGTCTTGCCGCCACCGGCGGGCGCGCGTCCGCCGTGCGTGCGTGCCGCTTCGCGCTCCGCCGCGCGGGCCGCCTGGTCGATCGCTGCCTGCAGCTTGGTCACCAGCGAGGTGAGTGCGGCCTCGTCGCGCTTGAGCGCGGCCAGCCGCGCTGCCTCGTCCTGGTAGGTGGCGTCGACCTGCTCGGCGAGTTTCTTCTGCTCCGCACGGCGCGCGGCCAGCGCCCTCGCCTGCTCGGCCTGCTGCGCGCGGGTGGCCTGCAGCGCCTGCTGCTCGGCGGTGATGGCGTTTTCGACGTCCTGCAATTTCGTGAGGTCGCCCATCAGCTGCTGCACGCGCTGCAGGCGGTCCTGCTGGAAGTATTTGGAGTAGGCGAGTGCGCGCGCGATGCGTGCCACGTCCTCGTCGCCGAGCAGCAGCCGCAGATCCGAGCCCTGGCCGAGCGCGTAGGTGGCGCGCAGCAGGTCGGCGATGGCGGCCTTCTGGCGGTCCAGCTTCGCCTGCAGCGTCGATCGTTGCTGCTGCAACTGTTCGAGGTCGTGCTGCTTGGCGGCGATCTGCGCCTCGGTGGCGCGCACGGCGCCGGCTGCGCTGGCGAGCGCCCGGGCGCGCCTGGCCAGCTCGGCATTCACGCGGTCGCGTTCGCTGGCGGTGGCTTCCTGCGCCTTGGCGAGCGCCTCCATGCGGCTGCGCACGTCGTCCAGCTTGTGCTCGGCGCGGGCTTTCTCGGCGGCGCTCTGGCCGCCGCGCCGCGCCTGGACGGACGGTGCGGCGAGGAGCATGAAGGTGCTGGCCAGGCACAGTGGGATGAGCAGGCGGAAGGCGGGAGGCGTGGGCATGGGGCGATTATCACTGAGCCTCGCGGCGACGGCGAGGCGGCGCCCCGGTCGCTTCCTCCGTCGTTGTTACGTTTTTCCGTTTAGACGCCCAAATGCCTTTGACGCGGCGCATCAAATGTGCGTACAGTCGGAGCGCACGTCTTGTCAATTGCCTGCAGCGCGTGCGCTGCAGGCGTTGGTGTCCCCAACGGTTTCATTGAGCGAGAGAGGGAGGCGACCTTGCACCAGCAGGTTACGCCGCGCATGTACGACGCGAGTTTCGAACACGACAGCTGCGGCTTCGGCCTGGTGTCGCAGGTGGACGGGCGCGCCAGCGCCTGGGTGGTGGATACCGCGTTCAGCGCGCTCGCCAAACTTTCTCACCGCGGCGGCGTCAATGCCGACGGCATCAGCGGCGACGGCTGCGGCGTGCTGCTGCATCGGCCGCAGCCGTGGCTGCGCGCGCTGGCGAAAGAAGCCGGCATCGCGCTGGGCGAGCGCTTCGCCGCCGGCGTGGTGTTCCTCGATCCGGCCGGTGGCGATGCGGCGGCGGTGCAGCTGGAGCGCCACCTGCGCGAAGAAGGCGTGGAACCCGCCGGCTGGCGCGAGGTGACGGTGAACGCCGAGGCCTGCGGTCCGCTGGCCGCGGCGGCGCAGCCGCGGGTGCGGCAGATCTTCGTCGAGCCCGCGCACGGCATGGATGAGGGAGCGTTCGAGCGCGCGCTGTTCCGCGCCCGCCGGCGCACCGAGCACGCGCTGCGCGAGGACGAACATTTCTACGTAATCACGCTGTCGGCCGAGGTGGTCGGCTACAAGGCGATGGCCGCGCCCGGTCGCCTGCGCGAGGTCTATCCGGACCTGCTGCACCCGGCGCTCTCCTCCGACGCGGTGGTGTTCCACCAGCGCTTCTCCACCAACACCATGCCGCAGTGGCGGCTGGCGCAGCCGTTCCGCCTGCTGGCACACAACGGCGAGATCAACACCATCCGCGCCAACCGGCGCTGGATGCAGTCGCGCGAGTCGATCATGCGCTCGCCGCTGCTGGACCTGTCCGACCTCGGCCCGCTGGTGCGCCAGACCGGCTCCGATTCGGAGAGCCTCGACAACGCGCTGGAGGTGCTGCTCGCCGGCGGGCTCGACCTGCTTGCCGCGATGCGCGTGCTGGTGCCGCCGGCGTTCGCCGCGCGCGAGGGCATCGACGAGGATCTGGCGGGTTTCTACGAGTACTACGCGCTGCACAGCGAGCCGTGGGACGGCCCGGCCGGGCTGGTGATGTGCGACGGCCGGTACGCCGCCTGCACGCTGGACCGCAACGGCCTGCGCCCGGCGCGCTGGGCGCTGTCGGCCGACAACCACCTGATCGTCGCCTCCGAGGCGGGCCTGTGGGACGTGCCCTCGTCGCAGGTCGTCGCCAAGGGCCGGCTGGCGCCGGGCGAGATGATCGCGGTCGACCTGAAGGCGCATCGCCTGCTGCGCGACACCGACATCGACGCCATCAACCGCGCGCGCGCGCCGTTCCACGACTGGCTGCGCGCGGGCGTGAGCTATCTCGAGTCGGACCTGATCGATCCCTCGCTGGCCGCCGAGCCGCTGCCGGCCGACGAGCTCCACCGCTACCAGAAGCTGTACGGCCTCACCCGCGAGGAGCGCGAGTCGGTGCTCAAGGTGCTGGCCGACCTGGAGGCCGAGGCCACCGGCTCGATGGGCGACGACACGCCGATCGCGGCGATGTCGCGCCAGGTGCGACCGTTGTTCGACCGCTTCCGGCAGGCCTTCGCGCAGGTCACCAACCCGCCGATCGATCCGCTGCGCGAGAAGCTGGTGATGTCACTGGTGACCCAGCTCGGCCCGGAAGGCAACGTGTTCGACTTCCGCCCGGAGAACGCGAAGCAGACGCTGATCAACTCGCCCATCCTGAGCCAGCGCAAGCTGCGCCAGCTGCTGGCGCTGCCGCAGTTCGCCGGCACGCCGCGCTTCGACCTGATGTACGCGCCGGAGGAAGGGCTGGAGCAGGCGCTGCGCCGGCTGTGTCGCGAGGTGGCGCAGAGCGTGCGCGACGGCCAGGTGCTGGTGTTCCTCAGCGACCGCTACCCCGAGCGCGGCAAGCTGCCGATCCACGCGCTGCTGGCCACCGGCGCGGTGCACGCGCACCTGATCGACGAGGGGCTGCGCTGCCAGTGCAACCTGATCGTGGAGACGGCCACCCCGCGCGACCCGCACCAGTTCGCCTGCCTGATCGGCTTCGGCGCCACCGCGATCTATCCGTGGCTGGCCTACCAGAGCCTGTTCGAGCTCGGTCGCCAGGGCCACATCGACGCCGACCGCGCCGAGGTGGGGCGCAGCTACCGCCGTGGCATCCGCAAGGGCCTGTTGAAGATCCTCTCCAAGATGGGCATCTCCACCATCGCCGGTTACCGCGGCGCGCAGCTGTTCGAGATCGTGGGGCTGGCGCCGGAAGTGGTGGAGCTGTGCTTCCCCGGCACGCCCTCGCGCATCGGCGGCGCCACGTTCGAGGATCTGGAGCACGATCAGCGCCTGCTCGCCGCCGAAGCCTGGGACGAGGCGCTGCCGCTGCGCGCCGGCGGCCTGTACAAGTACATGCACGGCGGCGAGTACCACATGTACAACCCCGACGTGATCGCCACGCTGCAGCAAGCGGTGCGCAGCGGCGAGGCGGCCGACTACCGCGCCTACGCCCACCACGTCGACCACCGCCCGCCGTCGGCGCTGCGCGACCTGCTCGGGCCGCAGCCTCTGGGGGCGGCGATCCCGCTGGACGAGGTCGAGCCGGTGGAGGCGATCCTCAAGCGCTTCGACTCGGCCGGCATGTCGCTGGGCGCGCTGTCACCCGAGGCACACGAGGCGCTGGCGATCGCGATGAACCGGCTCGGCGCGCGCTCCAACTCGGGCGAGGGCGGCGAGGACCCGGCGCGCTACGGCACCGAGAAGATGTCCAAGATCAAGCAGGTGGCGTCGGGCCGCTTCGGCGTCACGCCGCACTACCTGGTCAACGCCGAGGTGCTGCAGATCAAGATCGCGCAGGGCGCCAAGCCCGGCGAAGGCGGCCAGCTGCCCGGCCACAAGGTGGATGCGACCATCGCCCGGCTGCGCTACGCCAAGCCAGGCATCGGCCTGATCTCGCCGCCGCCGCATCACGACATCTACTCGATCGAGGATCTGGCCGAGCTGATTCACGACCTCAAGGAAGTGAACCCCACCGCGCTGGTCTCGGTGAAGCTGGTCTCGCACGCCGGCGTGGGCACCGTGGCGGCAGGCGTGGTGAAGGCCGGCGCCGATCTGATCACGGTAAGCGGCCACGACGGCGGCACCGGCGCCAGCCCGCTTACCTCCATCAAGTACGCCGGTACGCCGTGGGAACTAGGCCTGGCCGAGACGCAGCAGACGCTGCGCCGCAACGACCTGCGAGGCCGCGTGCGGCTGCAGACCGACGGCGGCCTGAAGA
The DNA here is from genome assembly GCF_044904665.1 of Dyella ginsengisoli. Lineage (NCBI taxonomy): Bacteria > Pseudomonadati > Pseudomonadota > Gammaproteobacteria > Lysobacterales > Rhodanobacteraceae > Dyella > Dyella ginsengisoli. The sequence goes on along the minus strand of NZ_JADIKM010000006.1, from coordinate 105,558 downwards.
CCGGGCTGGACGTGATCAAGGCGGCGATGCTGGGTGCGGAAAGTTTCGGTTTCGGCACCGGCCCGATGGTGGCGCTGGGCTGCAAGTACCTGCGCATCTGTCACCTCAACAACTGCGCCACCGGCGTGGCCACCCAGCATCCGGTGCTGCGCAAGGACCACTTCATCGGCCTGCCCGAGATGGTGATGAACTACTTCCGCTTCGTGGCGGACGACGTGCGCGCCCAGCTGGCGGAACTCGGCGTGCGTTCGATCGAGGAGATCGTCGGCCGCACCGACCTGCTGCGCCAGCTTGAAGGCACCACGCCCGTGCAGCACCGGCTCGATCTCTCGCCGCTGATCGACGGCCGTGGCCTGAGCGCCAGCGCCGATGCCACCTGCACGCTGGCGCGCAACCCGATGCGCGACCCCGCCGCGCTGGCCTCGCGGATCAGCGCCGACACCCGCGACGCCGTGCTCGGCAAGCGCGGCGGCCGCTTCGAATACGCCATCGCCAACACCGATCGCGCGATCGGCGCGCGGCTCTCCGGCGAGGTGGCCCGCGCGCACGGCGACCACGGCATGGACGAATCGCCGATCACGCTCGCGCTCACCGGTGCGGCCGGCCAGAGCCTGGGCGCCTGGAACGCCGGCGGCGTGCACATCGACCTGGTCGGCGAAGCCAACGACGGCGTCGGCAAGGGCATGGCGGGCGGACGGATCATCGTGCGTCCGCCGGCCGACTCGCCGTTCGCCAGCCAGGACGCCTCGATCATCGGTAACACCTGCCTGTACGGCGCCACCGACGGCGAGCTGTTCGCCGCCGGCCGCGCCGGCGAGCGCTTCGCGGTGCGCAACTCCGGCGCGTTGGCGGTGGTGGAAGGCGCCGGCGACCACTGCTGTGAGTACATGACCGGCGGCGTGGTCGCAGTGCTCGGCAAGGTCGGCCTCAACTTCGGCGCCGGCATGACCGGCGGCTTCGCCTACGTGCTCGACCTCGAGCGCGACTTCGTCGACTGCTACAACCACGAGCTGGTCGACATCCTGCGCATCTCGCCAGAGGGCATGGAGCATTACATGCAGCACCTGCGCAAACTGGTCACGCGCCATGTCGAATACACCAACAGCGACTGGGGCCGGCAGATCCTGCGCGAGTTCCGCGGCCTGCAGTACAAGTTCTGGCTGGTCAAGCCGAAGGCCGCGAGCCTGGCGGCGCTCGCCGAAGAGCTGCGGAGCGCAGCATGAAGCAGGAGCGGGGGCAGAGGAGTGAGGAGCGAGAGAAATCCGCACTCCACATGCTTTCTCTCACTTCTCACTCCTCTGCACTCACTTCCGGGTTCAAAGAATGACCGACAAGACCTTCCAGTTCCTCAACGTGCCGCGACAGCCGCCGCGCACCGTGCCGGTCAACGTGCGCGTGCTGGGCTACGGCGAGATTTCCGGCGACTTCGCCACCAAGGAGGCGGGCACCCAGGCCGAGCGCTGCATCGATTGCGGCAATCCGTACTGCGAGCACGCCTGCCCGGTGCACAACTACATCCCGAACTGGCTCAAGTTGGTGCAGGACGGCCGCATCATGGAAGCGGCCACGCTGATGCACGAGACCAACCCGCTGCCGGAAATCTGCGGCCGCATCTGTCCGCAGGATCGCCTGTGCGAAGGCGCCTGCACGCTGGAGCAGACCGCGTTCGGCGCGGTCACCATCGGCAGCATCGAGCGCTGGGTCACCGACGAGGCGCTGCGCCAGGGCTGGCGGCCGGACCTCTCGCACGTGACGGAAACCGGCAAGCGCGTGGCGATCATCGGCGCCGGCCCGGCCGGCCTGGCCTGTGCCGACCGCCTGCGCCGCGCCGGCATCGCCGCCGACGTCTACGACCGGCAGAGCGAGATCGGCGGCCTGCTGACCTTCGGCATTCCGCCGTTCAAGCTGGAGAAGGACGTGGTGCGCACGCGTCGCGCCGTGCTGGAGGAGATGGGCGTGCGCTTCCACCTCGAGAAGGAGGTGGGCCGCGACATCGAGTTCGGCCAGCTGCTGGACGACTACGACGCGGTGTTCGTCGGTACCGGCGCCTACACCTTCGTCGACGGCGAGCTGCCCGGCCGCGGCCTGCACGGCGTGCACGACGCGCTGCCGTTCCTGATCGCCAACACCGAGCGCCTGCTGCGCAATGAACCCTCGCCGATCGACCTCAACGGCAAGCGCGTGGTGGTGCTGGGTGGCGGTGACACCGGCATGGACTGCGTGCGCACCGCGGTGCGCCTGGGCGCCTCGGCGGTGAGCTGCGTCTACCGCCGCGATGAGGCCAGCATGCCGGGCTCCGCGCGCGAGGTGAAACACGCGCGCGAGGAAGGCGTGGAGTTCGTGTTCCAGCGCCAGCCGCTGGAGATCCTCGACGACGGCCACGGCCACGTGCGCGGCGTGCGGGTGATCGCAACCGAACTGGTGACCGACGGCCACGGCCGCCCGCGCCCGCAGAACGTGCCGGGCAGCGAGGCGGTGGTCGAGGCCGACGTGGTGATCCAGTCGTTCGGCTTCCTGCCCAGCCCGCCGAACTGGCTCAAGGCGCATGGCGTGCAACTGGATCGATCCGGCCGCGTGATCACCGGCGAACACGGCGCGCTGCCGCACCAGACCACCCATCGACAGATTTTCGCCGGCGGCGACAACGTGCGCGGCGCCGACCTGGTGGTGCGCGCGGTGTACGACGGCCGCGAGGCGGCCGGCTCGATCGTGCGCATGCTGGCCGAGCAGCCCGTGGCGGCCGCGGTCGCGTGAGCGCTCAGCGTGCCGGAATGCGCACGCTCTGGCTCACCGAGATGCGGCCGTCGGCGCCGGTGATGCGCAGGCGGTAGTCGCCCGGGCGCAGGTACAGCTCGCCTGCGGTGGCGCCGCGCAATGGCCGCACCCGGTCGTGCAGCGGTGGCGGATTCGGCGGCGGATCGAACAGCAGGCGATCGGCGGCGACCGCGTCGTCGCCTTCGTTCGCGGGCAGCGCTTCCACCAGGCACGGCCAGCGCTGCGCGCAGGCCGCGTCGCCGCTGACGAAGTACGGCCGGCGCAGTCCCCACAGGCTCAGCCAGGTCGGGCGTTCGCGCCGCATGCGCGGCAGCGGGAAGAACACGCTGACGTCGTAGCCCGGGCGCAGCGACCACGGCTTGCCGTCGTGGTCGACGAAGACGAACGGCTCGTCGGGGTGGCGCGTGGCCATCGCCGCGGTGTACCACGGGTGGTCCTGCGTCGCCTGCGGATGCGGGATCAGCATGGTCTGCTCCACCGTCAGCGCGTCGATGTCGTCCAGCTGCTGAAGGTACTGCGCCATGCTGCGGCCGCCGAGGTAGGCGCCGCTCTCCTGGATGTGCGCGTAGCCGGCGTTCACCACCAGCCTTGCCTTGGGATCGTGGCGGAACACGCGGTCGTACAGGTTGCGCGCCTGCGCCCGTTCGCGCTCGTCCGCGGTGCCGGGCTGGTCCGACTCGTAGGCCACCACGGTGAAGCCGAGCTTGAGCGCGGTGCGCACCATCTCGGCGTAGATCGGCTCGCGGGTATAGAAGCCGCTGTCGGCGGTGACGTAGCCGCGTTTGGCCAGCGCGTGGTCGTCGCCGTAGAGCGTCTCCACCGCAAAGTAGTTGAAGCCCTCGGCGCGCAGCGTGGCCAGCATCGCCACCGTCAGCGTACGGGTCAGCGGCACGTTGTGCGCCTCGTTGAACAGCACCACCTGGCGGCCCTTGGCGAGACGGGCGATGGCGTCGCGCGCATCCTGCATCTGCCAGCCCGCGGCCAGCGGCGAGGGTGCGTCGTCCGGCTGCGTCGGCTGGCTGATGGAGTAGCTGGCCTGCGCGTTCGGGTAGTCGCCGATGAAGCTCTGATACCAGCTCAGGTACTGGCTGAAGATGATGTTGAACGCGCGATCTTCCGCCGGTGCGGCGGTGGCCGCATCCATCATCACCCGGTACTGACCCAGCAGGTCCTTGCGTCGGGCGGCGGTCGCCATGATCCGCTCGGATTTTTCGGCGGCGGCGACTTGGGCGTCGCGCCATGCCTTGTCCTCTTGCGCCGCCGCGGCACGGGGATCCATGGCGATCACGCCGATCAGCAACATGAGCAGGGGGTGCCAACGGACCATGTCGTCTCCTCGCCGCGGCCTCGATGCCGGCAGCTGCGGCGAGTGTGCACCGGGCGCGCGCCGGGCGAAACCTGACCGATGGCGCTAGCGGGGTGTTGCACGTTTGGGGTCCTTTCAGAACCTTCCTCGCGCGTCTGGGCAAGGCGCAGCCCTTGCGAGGGAGGAGGGCTCCCTTCGGGCGAGGGCAGGCAGCAGCCATCGGCCGCGGCGCGTCCGCTTGAAAGGGCGCCAACCTTCTTGCGCGAACGCCCCTTGCCGCTGACCACTGCCTGCCTCGCTGAAAGGGTCGCCAAGCGTGTAGCACCACACTGGCACCAGCCTGCGCGCTGGCCGAGAATGCGTGCATGTCATTGCATGTCTACCGCGCCAGCTCATGCTGAACCGCCTCTGGTTCGGCTTCTTCCTCGTGGCGGCGGTGGCCGCGCTGGCGCGCTGGCTGGTGGGTGGCGACGCGGGCGTGTTCGCCGCCGTGGTGGCTGCGTTGTTCGACATGGCCGAGCTGTCGGTGAAGGTGATGGTGCTGCTGTTCGGCACGCTCACGCTGTGGCTGGGCTTCCTCGAAATCGCCGAGAAGGCCGGCCTGGTCGATGGCCTGGCGCGGCTGCTCGGGCCGCTGTTCGCGCGGCTGATGCCGGAGGTGCCGCGCGGACATCCGGCGGTGGGCCTGATCACGCTCAACTTCGCCGCCAACGCGCTGGGGCTGGACAACGCGGCCACGCCGATCGGCCTGCGCGCGATGCGCGAGCTGCAGTCGCTCAATCCCTCGACGGACACGGCGAGCAACGCGCAGATCCTGTTCCTGGTGCTCAACGCCTCCTCGCTCACCCTGCTGCCAGTGACCGTGTTCATGTACCGCGCGCAGGCCGGCGCGCACGATCCCACGCTGGTGTTTCTGCCGATCCTGCTGGCCACCAGCGCCTCCTCGCTGGTCGGCCTGCTCAGTGTGGCCTTCATGCAGCGGCTGCGGCTGGCCGACCCGGTGGTGCTGGCCTGGCTGCTCGGTGGCGCGCTGGTGCTGGGCGGCTTCATCGCGGTGCTGATCTCGCTGTCGGCGGCGGCGCTGGCCTCGCTGTCGTCGCTGCTGGGCAACCTGGTGCTGTTCGGAGTGATCGTCGCCTTCCTGTGCGCGGGCGCGTACAAGCGCGTGCCGCTGTTCGAGGCCTTCATCGATGGCGCGAAGCAGGGTTTCGACGTGGCCAAGGGGGTGCTGCCGTACCTGATCGCCATGCTGTGCGCAGTGGGCGTGCTGCGCGCGTCCGGCGCGCTGGACTTCGCGCTCGATGGCGTGCGCTGGGCAGTGCAGCACGCGGGGCTGGATGCGCGCTTCGTCGACGCGCTGCCCACTGCGCTGGTCAAGCCGCTGTCCGGCAGCGCGGCGCGCGCCATGCTGATCGAGACGATCAACCACAGCGGCGTGGACAGCTTCCCCGCGCTGCTCGCTGCCACCATCCAGGGCAGCACCGAGACCACCTTCTACGTGGTGGCGGTGTACTTCGGCGCGGTTGGCATCCGCCGCGTGCGCCACGCGGTGGGCTGCGCGCTGCTGGCGGATCTCGCCGGCGTGCTGGCTTCCATCGCGGTGTGCTACTGGTTCTTCGGCTGATGCGTTCAACCACGGGATCGCCATCGATGCGCTTGGGCCTCGCTGCCAACCGTCTCCACCACAACCAGCGCGATGCCGCGCTGTTCCGCTGGCTGCGCGCCTGCGAGCGCGGCGTGCGCGAGCTGGCCCTGGGCTTGCACGCCGTGGGGCGCACCCACGACGGCATCGTGCGTGCCGGGCTGCTCGCCGGCTACGACGGCCTGCAGCGTTATCCGTACGGCCGCGAAGGCGGCCTGATGAAGCTGGTGGCCGAGGTGGTCGGCATGGGTCCGGAGCGCACGCTCGATGGCGCGATCTACCTGATCGACCCGGTCGATCCGTCCTCGATCTTCCCCGAGGCGGTGGCGCTCAAGCGTCAGTGCGTGATCCACGGCAAGCCCTTCATCTCCACCGTGGCCTCGGCGCGCGACTGGATCGAGATGGAACGCGTGCACGCCGGCTTCGCCCCCGACCCGGGCGCCGACGATCTGCTCGCACTGGAAAAGCAGACGCTGGCGCTGATCGCCCACGACGCCATGAAGCCGCAGATGCTGGCCTTCGCCGCCGAGCACTTCGACGTGCTCTCGCGCTTCGACGCGCGCGTGGCCACCGGCACCACCGGCCAGCGCCTCAACGAACTGGCGTGGAGCCGCGGCTGGCCCGCGGGTCGGGAGTGGGTGCAGCGCTACCAGAGCGGCCCGATGGGCGGCGACGCGCAGATCGCCGACCTGGTGCTGGAGCACCGCTGCCAGCGCGCGATCTTCTTCGAGGATCCGCACGTGCCGCGCCAGCACGAAGCCGACATCCAGCTGCTCGAACGCGCCGTCACCACGGTGACCGACGAGGCCGTATGCATGACCAGCCCGCGGGTGGCGGCGCGCTGGTCGGAAGCCGTAAGGCTCAGAGCGAGGAGTCAGTGAAGAGGAGCGGAGAGGCGAGGAGTAAGGGAAGAGGAGTGAGAAGTGAGAGTGGAGAGCGAAAGCCTCGTGCGCTGTTCATTGCGGCACGCCCCGCCCGACAGTGATAGAAAGCTTCTCCATAAAACGATGCGCCCGCGAGGCCCGGACAGATCCCGTAGCGTCCTGCGCCTCGTACCCCACCTCTCACTCCTCACTCCTCTTCCCTTACTTCTCGCCTTATGTGCCTGATCGGCTTCGCCTGGAACGCCCATCCCCGCTGGCGGCTCGTGCTCGCCGGCAACCGCGATGAATTCCACGGCCGGCCGAGTGCACCGCTGGCGCGCTGGCCGGATACGACGATGGCGGCCGGGCGCGACCTGGAGGCCGGCGGAACCTGGCTCGGCGTCACCGACGAAGGTCGCTGCGCGGTGGTGACCAACGTGCGCGATCCGCGCGATCCCCAGCTCGGACGCTCGCGCGGCCTGCTCGCGGTGGACTACCTCACCGGTCCGGGCGAAGCCCCCGCCCACGCATCGCGACTGCGCGCCGATGCGGCGCACTATCGGCCGTTCAACCTGCTCACCTTCGACGTGCGCGACGGCTTCTACCTCGGCAACCGGCCGGAGCCGCGGCTGCAGGCGATCGGCCCCGGCGTGCACGGCCTTTCCAATGCCGACTTCAACACGCCGTGGCCGAAGACACGGGCCCTGATGCGGCGCCTGCAATACTGGCTCGATGCCGGAGCGGACGACATCGAGCCGCTGTTTGCAGCGCTGGCCGACGAGCGGCAGGCGCCGGACGAGGACTTGCCGGACACCGGCATCGGCCTGGAGCGCGAGCGCTGGCTGTCCTCGGCGTTCATCCGCGGCGAACGCTACGGCACGCGGGCGAGCACGCTGGTGCTGATCGATCATCGCGGCGCGGGCCGCATCGTCGAGCGGCGGTTTGGCCCGAACGGACGTCCGGACGGCCAAACCGAATTGCGCTTCGGCACCGCCGACTGAGGGCTGAGAAAAAATCGTCCGCCTACTGCGACCGTCGCCAAACGCCCGTGCCGGCGGCGCGCTGCGGGCAAATCCGGGTCATTTGGCTCACCAAACTCCCCGGATTTGCTCCCAACGCACCTTGTCACGAACGCTTGGCGGCGCTCTCGCTACGGCGGTCGAATTTTTCTCAGCCTCTGAGCGCACGCGTCGGCGAACGCTTTAGCGGGCAGGCAGCGCGACCCTACAGTGTCCCCGGAGCGAACCCGCTGTCGGGCGCGTCGATGCCCTGGCTAGGCTTGCCCGATCGGCGCCGGAGCGCGCCGGGGGGGTACGCCATGCGTTATCGAGGGATCGCGTTCGTCCTGGGCCTGCTGTGGGTCGCGGCGCCGCTGCATGCGGGCTGTCCCGACTGGCCGCCCGCCCGCGCCCGCGTCGAGCTCGCCGCCCTGCACGATCGCCTTGCCGCGTGGAACCACGCCTATCGGGTGGAAGGCAGCTCGCCGGTGGACGACGCCATCTACGACCAGGCGCTGGTGCAGTTCCGCGCCTGGCGCGCGTGCTTTCCCGCGCAGTCGCCGGCCGACCTGCCGCACCTGGCCGACGCCGGCGGCAGCGTGCGTGCCCCGGTGGTGCAGACCGGGCTGGCCAAGCTGCCCGATGCGGATGCCGTGCAGGCGTGGATGCAGGCGCGCGGCCACAGCGACCTGTGGATCCAGCCCAAGGCCGACGGCGTGGCGGTCACCCTGCTTTACGAGCACGGCGCGCTGCGCGAGGCGGTGAGCCGCGGCGACGGCAGGCGCGGTTCGGACTGGACAGCCGCCGCCCGCCGCATCGCCGCGGTGCCCAAGACGCTGGCCCACGCGCCGGCGCGCGTGGTGCTGCAGGGCGAGCTGGTGTGGCGCCTGCCCGGCCACGTGCAGGCGCGCGACGGCGGTGCCAACGCCCGCTCGAAAGTGGCCGGCGCACTGGCGCGGGGCGAGCTCGACGACGCCACCGCGGCGCAGATCGATCTGTTCGTGTGGGACTGGCCGAGCGGGCCGGACGACATGGCCGCGCGCCTGGCCGGTCTGCGCGCGATGGGCCTGACCGACAGCGCCGCGCTGGTGCAGCCGGTGGCGACGCTGGCCGACGTGACGCGCTGGCGCGAGCGCTGGTATCGCCAGACGCTACCGTTTGCCGCCGATGGCGTGGTGCTGCGCCAGGGGCATCGACCGCCGGCCAACCGCTGGCAGGCCGCGCCGCCGGACTGGGCGGTGGCGTGGAAATACCCGGCCGCCCGCGCGCTGGCCACCGTGCGTGGGGTGGATTTCCGCACCGGCCGCAGCGGTCGGGTGAGCGTGGTGCTTGAGCTGGAGCCGGTGCAGCTGGACGACCATCGGGTGCAGCGCGTGAGCGTGGGTGCGCTGACGCGCTGGCGCGAACTCGATGTGCGGCCGGGGGATCGCGTGAGCGTGTCGCTGGCCGGGCTCACCATCCCGCGCCTGGACGAGGTGGTGTGGCGTACCCGCGAGCGCGCGCCGGTGCAGGCGCCGGATGCGAAGCACGACGCGCTTAGCTGCTGGCATCCCGATCCGGGCTGTGAGGGGCAGTTCCGCGCGCGACTGGTGTGGCTGGGCGGCCGTCACGGGCTGGACCTCGACGGCGTCGGCGCCGCGCTGTGGCAGCAGCTGATCGACACGGGACAGGTGCGAAGCCTGCTGGACTGGATGCGCCTGACGCCCGTGCAGCTGGCCGCGGTCGATGGCATCGGTGCGGAACGCGCGGCGGCGCTGAGCCATGCCTTTGCCGTCGCGCGTGATGCGAATTTCGGCCGCTGGCTGGCGGCGCTGGCACCGCCACCGATGGGCGACGCGCCGGCACCGGACTGGGCCACGCTGGTCGCCCGCAGCGAGGCGGACTGGCAACGCGAGAACGGCATTGGCGCCACGCGCGCGAAGCGTCTGCGCGCCTACTTCGCCAATGAGGAAGTGCAGGCGCTGGCGGCACGTCTGCACGCAGCCGGCGTGACCGGCTTCTGAGGCGCGCTCAGCTACCGCCGAGGTCGCCGTCCACGTAGTACCAGCGTCCGTCCTCGCGCACGAAGCGGCTCACCTCGTGCATGCGCTGCGCCTTGCCGCCGCCGTGGCGCAGGCGCGCGACGAACGCGACCACTGCACGGTCGCCATCGGGGGCGTGATGCTTCACCTCCAGCCCCAGCCAGGTGGGCGCGGGCTGCTGCGCGGCGAGGTCCAGCGCGGCCGGCCGCGTGCTGGCGTGCCAGCTGGCCAGCAGATAGGCCTCGTCGCGCCGCACGTAGGCGCTGTAGCGCGAGCGCATCAGCTGTTCGGCGGTGGTGGCGACGGCCGTGCCGGCGTGCAGCGGGCCGCAGCACTGCGCGTACTCGGCGGGCCGGCCGCAGGGGCAGGGCGTGCGGAGGGTGGAAGCCATGGGCGGAGGCCGGTGCGTGACGAGCCCGCGATGGTGAACGGCCGCCGCCGCGCTGCCAAGTCCGCCCGCGCGTCACATCATCTGAAAGCTGCGCAGCTGGCCGCTGACGATCAGCGGGGCGAGGTCGTAGCCCAGGCCGCGCGCGGTGGATTTCAGCGCCTCCAGCACCTGGCGCTCCATCTGCGGCTCGCGGGCGTACATCCACAGCTCGCGCAGGCGCGGCTCGCCCAGCATCAGCCACTGGTATTGCCGGTCGACGGCCAGCACCCACAGGTCCTTCCACGTCGAGGGCAGCCACTGCGCCCAGGCGGGCGCCGCGGTGCGCTGGAACTGCCCGGGTTCTTGCACCGGATAGCGCCGGCGCGCGTGGAATTCCTGCCGCCGCTCGCTGCCGTCAGGGTCGTTGCAGCTGCGGCGCAGCCGGTAGTGATCCGCCTCCAGCGGCTCGATATCCAGTCGGATGTCGCGATCGGTGAGTCGCTGCAGCGGCGACGGCAGTCGCGCGATTTCGTGCCAGCGCCCGGCGAACTGCGCGATGTCGAGTTGGGGCACCGCCTTGATCGCGGTCGGCGTGGACATCGTCAGGGCGACGCTGGCGCTGAGCGTGGTGGGCAGTGGAAGAGACCAGTTCATGGCGCATTTCCTCGAAACAGGCGGACAGCCGGCAGGCCCGGCATGTCTTGCGAAAGCCGTGCCAGAGTCGCGGCCTGGTCAGGCTTCCCGCCGATACAGCATGCACAGGTTGTTGCTGGGCATCGGCACGACACGCTGCAACTTGAATCCGCTCGTGGCCGCAAGATCGTCCACGGCCGCGCGGTCGCGCAGGCCCATGCGTGGGTCGCGCGCCTGCAGCGCCGCGTCGAACGCGGCGTTGCTGTCACAGGTGGGGTGGCCGCGTTCGTGGAACGGGCCGTAGATCGCCAGCCGGGCGTCTACAGTGCAAACCGCCGGCAGTGCGGCAAACAGTCGCTGCACCTCGGGCCAGCCCATGATGTGCAGCGTGTTGGCGGTGAACACCGCGTCGAACGGACCCTCCGGCCAGCGGCCGTTGACGTCCAGCGTCACTGTTGGGAGCGTATTGGGCAGTCGGGCGTGATCGAGCCAGGCGCGGATGCCGGGCAGATACTCGTCCCGGTCGGAGGTCTGCCAGACCAGCTGCGGCATCGCCGCGGCGAAATGCACGGCGTGCTCGCCGGTACCGCTGCCGATCTCCAGCACGTGCCGGCGATCGGCAAACCACGGTTGCAGCACCGCCAGGATCGGCGCGCGATTGCGCGCGCAGGCCGGCGAGCTCGGCCGCTCCATCGGATCAGACCGCCGGACGGCCCCGCAGCACGCGCGCCGGCAGCATCAGCAGCGCACCGAGGAAGGCGAACACCGCGCCCACCGTGATGCCGACCAGCCGGAACGGCAGCGCGAGCAGCCACACGATGGGGTACAGCACCAGCGCCAGCAGCGCGATCGGCCAGCAGAACACCAGCAGCAGCAACCAGAGCAGAAAGCCGACCATGGCGCACCTCGCAGGCAGCGGTAACGGAGCCGGCAGGATACGCCCTCAGCCGAACGGACTCACCCCAACGAGCAGCACATGCAGCCAGAACGCGAACGCGGCCCAGGCCGCCACGCCGATCACCACCGTCAGCACCGTGCGCGAGGCCGGTCCCTTTGGATAAGTGACGCCGGCCGCGCGGTCACGCCGCCGCGAAACCATGAAATCCACCACCGCCCATAGCAGGAAGGCGCCGAACAGCACCACGTCGTGCAGCATGCCGGCGGCCAGCAGGTGGCCAAAGGCCCACAGCTTCACCGCCGCCAGCATGGGGTGGCCGAGCCGCGCCTTGATCGCGTTGCCCGGCACGTAGGCCGCCGCCAGCAGCACGAAGGCGAGCAGGGTGAACAGCGCATTGAGGTGGCGCAGTGCCATCGGCGGCACCCACACCACCACCGGATGCTGACGCGCCAGGCCGAAACCCCACACCAGCACCACGAAGCCGGCCAGCGAAAGCAAGGAATACAGCGCTTTCCAGCCGTTGGCGCCGAGGCGCGCGATCTGCCGCGTGCGCCAGCCGTCGGCGAACAGGCGGATCGAGTGCACGCCGAGGAACAGCGCCAGACCAAGGATCAGCATCGCCATCGTGGTCGCTCCGCACGGGAAATACGACGAGTGTAGCGGCGGCTCAGCCGGCGGCGCGCACCCGCACGGCGAGGGCCACGCCGTCGAGGCGGATCTCCGCGTGCGCTCCCGCAGCCGGCAGCCAGCTGTCGCCGGCGGCGAGGATGCCGTCCGGCGTCTCGGCGCGGCCCTGCACGACATGGAGCAGCCTCAGGTCCGCGGGCAGGCGGTGAGTCTCCGGCCCGCGCCAAACCTCGACGTCGCCGGTGGCGCGGCCGCGCCGCAGCATCAGGTTGAAGTCGCGCGTGGGGCCACCGGCCAGCGCCACCGCCACCTCCGCCTCGCCGGGGAAGGCGAACGGCACGCACGGCGTGGTGAGGTCGTGGACCTGCGTGCCATCCAGCGTCATGCGGAAGCCGGCGCCATCGATCAGCACGATGGTTCGGTCCACGCCGGGAAATCGCGAGAACGGCGCGGCGCCGACCACGTCGGCCAGACTCACGCGCCACAGGAAATCGCCCACGCCCGCGCCTGGCGGCATCACGGCGATCTCGCGGGTGATGCCCTGGCCGTTGCGCCACGGCACCGGCAGCAGCGCCTCGGCGCGCAGGAGGCGGCCGGCGCTCATGCGGCGCGCTCGATCACGCGCTCGAACGGCGGCAGTGCCTGCAGCATGCGTTCGCCGTAGCGTTTCACCACCACGCGGCGGTCCAGCAGCACGATGCGGCCGCGGTCGGTCTCGTTGCGGATCAGTCGGCCGCAGTACTGGATCAGCAAGCGCGTGGCTTCCGGAATGGTCACTTCGATGAACGGATTGCGCCCGCGCGATTCCAGCCATTCGGCGTAGGTGGCGCCGACCGGGTCGGTCGGCACGGCGAACGGCAGCTGGGTGATCACCACCGTCTCGCAGAACTTGCCCGGCAGATCGAGGCCTTCGCCGAACGAGGCCAGCCCGAACAGCGTGCTGCCCTTGCCGGCCTCGATGTCGGCGCAGTGCTCGGCGACCAGCTGCGACTTGCCCAGCGAGCCCTGCGCGCGCACCTTGCGCACCATCGCGATCGGCAGCTTCTGCAGCACGCGGTCGAGCTTGATGCGCGAGGTGAACAGCACCAGGTTGCCGGCGTCCCAGTCGAGGTGCTCGGCCAGCCATTCGCCCACCTCCTCGGCGTGCGCGTCGCGCGCGTCGGGGAGCGTACGCATCGCCGGTACCTCGAGCCTGGCCTGCGTGGCGAGATCGAATGGCGAGGGCAGGCTCAGCGTCACCGCCTCGTCGGGCAGGCCCACCGCATCGGCGAAATGGCGGAAGTTGCCGCCGGCGCTCAGCGTGGCCGAGGTCATCACCACGCCGCTGGCGTTGCCCCACAGCACGTTGCGCAGCATGCCCGCGGCGGACACCGCCGAGGCGTGACAGACCAACTGCTGGTCGTTGGCCAGTGTGACCCAGCGCGCCAGCGGCGGCGCGTGCTCGTGGTCGCTGGTCGACCAGGCGCGCCAGCAGCGTGACTGCTTCTCCAGCCGTTCCAGTGCCATGCCCAGCTCGCGCGACAGCGCCTCCTGGGTCGGGCCGCCCTCGCTCATTTCCAGCACGGCGCGGCGCACCGCGTTGAGCCAACGCTGCACTTCGGCCGTATAGACGGCCAGAATCCGGGCGTGTTCCACCCAGCTTTCCGGCAGCTGGCCCATCGAGCCGCGATACATCGGTTCGCTCTCGCCGGGGTCCGGTACCCAGCCGAGGCGGATCTCGCGCTCCAGATCCTCCAGCGCGTTGCTCAGCTCCTGCAGCTTCTCGTCGCCCTGGTCGAGGCCGAGCTTGCCCAGCGACTCCTTGTCGGTCAGCGAATAGGCCGCGTGCACCTGCCGGCCGAGCCGGCTGAGCTGGCGCACCGCCGCGCCCATGAACACCTCGGCGGTGCCGCGGTCGATCGCCTTGGCGGCGACGTGGTGGCCTTCATCGAAGATGTACAGCGTCTCGTCCGGCTTGGGCAGGATCACGCCGCCCCAGCTGTCCTCCTCGCCGCCGGGCATGGTGAGGTCGGCCAGCACCAGGTCCTGGTTGGCCACGATGATCTCGGCGTCGGCCACCGCGCGGCGCGCGGCGAAGAACGGGCAGCCCATGAACTGCGCGCAGCGGCGGCTGGTGCAGCCGCCGGCACTGGTGGTGATCATGCCGCGCAGCAGGTCGCCGACCGGCTCCGGCGCGGCGTCCATGTCGCCGTCCCAGCTGCCGGTGTCCAGCGCGGTGAGCAGTTTGCCCAGCGCGTGCTTGTCGCGCGCGTCGGGCGGGCGCGTCCACAGCGCCAGGTCGGTGTCGAAGCCCAGCCCCAGCTGCGCGTCGGCGGCCAGGCTGTTGCCGGCCATCAGCAGGTTGCGCGGGCACACGTAGCGGCCGCGGCCCTTGGCCAGCGCCACCTTGGCCTCGATGCCGTTGAGCGACAGGTACAGCGGGATGTCCCGCTGCACCAGCTGCTCCTGCAGCGCCACGGTGGCGGTGGCGATCAGCAGCTTCTTCTTCTGCGCCCGTGCCACCGCGTGGCCGGCGATCAGGTAGGCCATCGACTTGCCGGTGCCGGTGGGCGCCTCTATCACCGCCGCGCCGCCGGTCTCCGCCAGCGCCCTGGCCACCTCGGCGATCATGCGCCCCTGCGAGGCGCGCGCGCGGAAGCCCGGCAGCCCGTCCTTGAGGCGGGTGTAGGCGGCGCGGATGGCGTCTTTGATGGCGTCGGTGAGCAAGCGGGTAAAGCCCGGGCGGGAACGGTCGATAAGGAGCAATGGAACGCGATCCGCGGGGGACGCGATGCTCGCAGCAAGCATCCAGTTTATCGGATCGGGCCGCGTCGCCAGCCCAGCGGCTCGCCAAGAAGGATCATTACTGCCACATGAAGCCCATGCCGCGCGACCTGCCCAGCCGTTCTCCCGCCAGCCCCGTGGCCTGGCTGGAGCGGCTGCTGGAAGCGTCCAGCCCCGCGGCGGTGGCGGCGGTGATTGTGGACATGGTGCACGTGGGTCCGACGTGCCGGGCGGCTACCGTGCTGTGGTGGCTGCCGGGCCAGAGTCAGCCCGAATGCCGCCCCGCCACCCGCCTGGGCGCGGCGGAGATGGCGCTGGTGCAGCGCGCGCTGGACAACGATGGGCCGCAGCTCGATCCGGCGTTGTCGCTGCTGGCCTGCCGGCTGTGCCGGCCCGGCGCGGCGGTGCTGCTGGTGCAGCTGGACGCGGGCGCCGCCGATACGCCGCCCGACCGACAACTGCCGATGCCGCTGCTGCAGCTGGCCGGACGTCAGCTGCAGCGCACGCTGGAGCTGACCGACCTGCAGCGCTCGCACGACCAGCTCGAGCGCTCCGAGAGCCTGCAGCGCGCGCTGTTGAGCATCTCCGACCTGTCCGGCTCCGAGCTGGATATGCCCGATATGCTGCTGGGCATCCACGGCATCGTCAGCACGCTGATGTACGCGGAGAACTTCTTCATCGTGCGCTACGACGCCGAGCGCGGCGCGATGCGCTTTCTCTACTACGCCGACACCGAGGACGAGGCGGGCCAGTCCGACGAGGAAATGCCGGTGGCGCGCCTGCAGGGCAGCCTCACCTGGCATCTGCTCACCGGCAGCCGGTCGCTGATGGGCACCACCGACGAGATCGACCGCCAGCTCGGCGGCACGCTGCGCGCGATGGGCCCGCAGTGCCGGCACTGGCTCGGTGTGCCGATGCTGCGCGAGGGCGTGGCGCGTGGCGCGCTGGTGGTGCAGACCTACGAGGAAGGCATCCGCTACAGCGCCGACGATCGCGCGTTGCTGCAGTTCGTCGGCAGCCACATCCTCACCGCGCTGGAGCGCAAGCAGGGCAAGGACGACCTGGAACGCCGCGTGCGCGAACGCACGCTGGAGCTGGCCGAGCTCAACCGCGGCCTGCAGCAGGAGGTGGCCGAGCGCCAGCGCGCCGAGCGCCTGCAAGCGGCGCTGTTCCAGATCGCCCAGCTGGCCACTGCCGACATCGACCAGCAGACCTTCTACCAGCAGGTGCACACGATCGTGGGCAGCCTGATCAACGCGAAGAACTTCTTCATCGCGCTGGTCGATGAAACCTCGCAAACCCTGAGTTTTCCCTATGCGGTCGACGTGATGGGCGAGCCGTACCGCGCCCGGCCGCTCAGCCGTGGCCTGAGCGAGTACGTGCTCAGGCACGGTGCGCTGGTGGTCGATCGCGCCGGCATGGACCGCATGATCGGGTGCGGTGACATCGACGCCCATTCCACCGGCACGCCGTCGATCTGCTGGCTCGGCGTGCCGCTGTGGGACGGCGACCACGCGATCGGCCTGGTCGCGGTGCAGAGCTACACCGAGCAGATCACCTACGGCACGGCGGAGCAGGAATTGCTCGGCTTCGTCGCCTCGCAGATCGCCACCAGCCTGCAGCGCCGCCGCGTCGCCGACGCCCTGCAGCACGCCTACGCCCAGCTGGAACTGCGCGTGCACGAGCGCACTCGCGCCCTGCGCAAGGAGATCAGCGAACGCGAGCGCGTCCAGCAGCAGCTGCGCCACCAGGTGATGCACGATGCGCTGACCGGCCTGCCCAACCGCGACTACCTGCGCGAGCGCATCGAGCGCAGCCTGACGCTGGTGCGCGACATCCGCGGCGCGCGCTGCGCCCTGCTGTACATCGACGTGGATCGTTTCAAGGTGATCAACGACAGCCTCGGCCACCTCGCCGGCGATGCCGTGCTGAAGGAGGTCGCGCAGCGCCTGCACAGCTGCGTGCGCGAGCCGGACGTGGTGGCGCGGCTGTCCGGCGACGAGTTCGCGATCCTGCTTGATCGCGTCGACGGGCCGGACACCGCCACGGCGGTGGCCAATCGCGTGCTGCACGCGCTGGGCCAGCCGCTGCCGGTGGCCGGCCGCGAGCTGCAGCCCAGCGCCAGCCTGGGCATCGCGCTGGGCGACCATCGCTACGGCCAGGCCGACGAGCTGCTGCGCGATGCCGACATCGCGCTGTACCGGGCCAAGGAGCTGGGTCGCAAGCGCTATGCGTTGTTCGACGACACGCTGGCGAAGAACCTGGTGGACGAACTGGGCATGGAGGGCGAGTTGCGCCACGCGCTGCAGCGCGACGAGTTCCAGCCCTACCTGCAGCCGATCTGCCGGCTGCGGACCGGCGAGCTGGTGGGTTACGAGGCGCTGCTGCGCTGGCACCATCCGGAGCGCGGCGTGCTGCTTCCCGGTGCGTTCCTCAAGGTGGCCGAGGACTGCGGGCAGATCGAGCTGATCGACTGGCAATTGTTCGAGCGCGCCTGCGTGGCGTTGACCCGGCTGCCGGAGCACGGCAGCTTCCTCACCTTCAACGTGTCCGCGCTGCACCTGCGCCATGCCGATTTCGACCAGCGCCTGCTGGCGATGATCGGGCGCACCGCGCTGGCGCCGTCGCGGGTGATCGTGGAGGTCACCGAAGGCTCGCTGCTGGACGATCCCGAACGCGTGCGCGGCACGCTCGAACGCCTGCGTCAGGCCGGCGTGGGCGCGGCGCTGGACGATTTCGGCACCGGCTATTCCTCGCTCAACTACCTGCACTCGCTGCCGCTGCGCATGCTCAAGATCGATCAGACCTTCGTGCAGGCGCTGGATGCCGGCAGCACCAACAGTTCCACCGTGGTCGAGGCGATCCTCGCGCTGGCGCACGCGCTGGAGATCCAGGTGATCGCCGAGGGCATCGAGACGCCGCGCCAACGCGCGCTGCTGCAGGGCATGGCCTGCGAACTGGGGCAAGGCTTCCTGCTTGGCCGCCCGCACCCGCTGGCGCACTGGCTGGGCATCGAGGCCTGAGAGGCTTCAGCCGCCGGCCACCTGCCGCAGCGCCTGCTCGAACACCTCCGGCGGCTGGCCGCCGGAGATCAGGTGCTGGCGGTTGATGATGATCGCCGGCACCGAATGGATGCCGGCGCGCTGGAAGAACTGCTCCTGCGCGCGCACTTCCTGCGCGTAGCGGTCGCTGGCGAGCATCGACCGCGCCTCGGCGCCATCCAGCCCGACCGCTTCGGCCACGCGCGCGAGCACCTCGCGATCGCCCACGTCCTCACCGTCGGTGAAATACGCCGCGAGCAGCGCGCGCTTGAGCGCGTGCTGGCGACCGCTGTCCTCGGCCCAGTGCAGCAGGCGATGGGCATCGAAGGTGTTGTAGATGCGCCGCGTGTCCTGGTTCGCGAAGATGAAGCCCACCGCCGCGCCGCGCTGGCGGATGTTCTCCTGGTTCTGCGCCAGCTGCGCGCGCGTCATGCCGTACTTCTTCGCGATGTGCTCGCCCACGTCCTCGCCTTCCGGCGCCATCTGCGGGTTCAGCTCGAACGGCTGGAAGTGGATCTCGGCGCGTACCTCGTCCTTCAGCGCATCGAGCGCGCGCTCCAGCGAGGCCAGCCCCACCGCGCACCAGGGGCAGGAGACGTCGGAGACAAAATCGATGCGCAGCGCTGTGGGTTCGGTCATGGGAGCAATTCGTGAATGAGGGGCAGCACGCCGATATGGCGGCGCGGGGCAGGGACTCAATGCTGTCCGAATCAGGCGTCTGGCGCCGCCGTTCCAAGCAGCCGTCGCGCCTTCTCCTGCGCGCTGTCGGCCAGCAGGTCTAGCAGCGTGTCGATGATCGGATGATCCAGGCCGCCTGCCCGCATGTCGCGCGCCACGTCCTGCGCATGGTCGGGGAGTGCATCGGCCATCGCCACGATGCGAGCCAGCGTCGCCTCCACCGGCAGTCGCAGTTCGCGTGCCAGTTTCTCCCAATGGTGGCGACGAATGTCGCGCAGTCGATAGGTATTGCCGATCTTCATCGCCATCGTCAGCTTGTCCTGGCGCAGTTCCGGGTAAGGCAGGGCACTGCCCAGGTCGTACAGCGGCGCCAGCCGAATGCGCCCGTGACTGCCCAGCAGGAGCGAGTAGTTCTTGGCGTGGGCATCGGTACCGGCGATCAGCCAGTTGAAGGCCAGCGCGTCGACGAATCGCTGCACGTCCTCGCTGGCGGCACTGGAGTGCGTGCGCAGCAGTTCGGCGATTACCACGGGGCCGGGTCCGCCGTCGCTCTGGTATTTGCGCGTCGGGACAATGCCGAGTGCCTGGCAGATGTCCTCCTGGTGCACGCGCAGCAACTGTCCTTGCCACGTGGTCCGGTCGAAGCGCTCCACCACGATGGCCGGCTCGCCGTCGAAGCGATGCACCCGCGAGTGAGCGACCGGCAGGCCGAGCGTGCGGGCAAGGCTCAGGCACAGGTGCTCATTTTCCGTGTGGCCGTCGAATGCGTCGGTGGGCGGCTTGAGGATATGGGTGGTGGGAACGCGACCGGAGGGCACGCCCCAGCGACCGTCTCGCCACAACAGCGCGGTCTTGGGCTGTGCGCCGGCAAGGCTGAACTGGCCATGGTCCTCGGCGCGACGCGTGGCCGACGGGTCGTGGCGCAACAGGCGCAGCCGCTCGCCGATGTCGCGCTCGTTGAGCCAGGCGATGTCCTCGCGGGCGTCGCGCTGGATCGAGGCCAGCCGATCTGGCGGAATGAATTGCACGGCGCCGGCGCAGTCCTCGCCGATGTGCGCGAGCAGGCCGAATGCGTTGCGTGCGGATACCTGGAACTGCCGGCCCCAGCGCCCCAGTGTCTGCTCGTTGTCGGGAAGCAGGCCCCACAGGAAGGCATCGATGGCGGCGTGCGGATGCTCGCTGCGGATCAGCGGCATCGACAGCGACAGCGCGATGGCGTCGGGCCGGCGGCGCCACGCGTCGTCGTAGGCGAAGCGCAGCCGCCCGGCTCGATCGCGCTCGACGGTGCCCATGGGCGTGCCATTGAGGCAGGCGAGCAGGCGCGGGTTCGTCATCGGGGCTGGCGTGCCGCATCGACGATGGCGTCGATGTCTGGGCCGGGGGCGTCTGCCACGCCCGCGGCATACGGTGCGTAACCGCTTTGCAGAGGCAGGCCCAGTGCGTTGAAAACGCGCAGGATCAGGCCGATCTCGGCGCGCGGCTTGCCGCGTTCCACTTCCACCAGCCACTGCCGGCTCACGCCCGCGCGGCGCGCCAGCTCGGCTTGGTCCAGACCAGCCTGCTGGCGACTCTCGCGCACGATGGCGCCTATGTCCTGCGGTGTTCGGATTTGCACGGCGGCATCCTCATGTCGCTGTACGGCGACATTTTGAATTGTCGCCGAACGACGACATCCTAACTCTTGTCAGCGTACGGTGACAATCCGCCTGTTCCTCGCTGGGTCAGCCGCCCACCATGCTCCGAGCCACGGCTTCGGCCACCTTGATGCCGTCCACGCCGGCCGAGAGGATGCCGCCGGCATAGCCGGCGCCTTCACCGGCCGGGTACAGGCCGGTGGTGTTGAGGCTCTGCAGCGAGTGGTCGCGCTTGATGCGGATCGGCGAGGAGGTGCGTGTCTCCACGCCGGTGAACACCGCGTCGTGCATGGCGAAGCCCTTGATCTGCCGGTCGAATGCGGGCATCGCCTCGCGGATCGCGGCGATCGCGTAGTCGGGCAGCGCGCTGTCCAGGCTGCCCAGCGTCACGCCGGGCTTGAACGAGGGCAGCACCTCGCCGAACTCGCGCGAGGCGCGGCCGGCCAGGAAATCGCCGACCAGCTGGCCGGGCGCGTTGTAGTTCTCGCCACCGAGCACGTAGGCGCGGCTTTCCAGCGCGCGCTGCAGGGCGATGCCGGCCAGCGGACTGCCGCTGCCGTCGAAGGGCGTGAAATCGACTGGATCGATGCCCACCACGATCGCCGCATTCGCGTTGCGCTCGTTGCGCGAGTACTGGCTCATGCCGTTGGTGACCACGCGGCCCGGCTCGCTGGTGGCCGCCACCACGGTGCCGCCCGGGCACATGCAGAAGCTGTACACCGCGCGGCCGTTCTTCGCGTGGTGCACCAGCTTGTAGTCGGCCGCGCCCAGCAGCGGATGGCCGGCCTGCGGCCCGAAGCGGGCGCGGTCGATGATCGACTGCGGGTGTTCCACGCGAAAGCCGATCGAGAACGGCTTGGCCTCCACGTAGACGCCGCGCGCGTGCAGCATGGCGAAGGTGTCGCGCGCGCTGTGGCCCACCGCCAGCACCACGTGGTCGCTGCGGATTTCCTCGCCGCCGGCGAGCACCACGCCGCGGATGCGCTGGCGATCAGTCCCTTCGGCTTCCAGGATCAGGTCGTCCACCTTCTGCTGGAAGCGGATCTCGCCGCCTAGCGACTCGATGGTGCCGCGCATGTGCTCCACCATCGTCACCAGCCGGAACGTGCCGATGTGCGGCTTGTTGATCCACAGGATTTCTTCCGGCGCGCCGGCCTTCACGAACTCCTCCAGCACCTTGCGGCCGTGGTGCTGCGGGTCGCGGATCTGGCTGTACAGCTTGCCGTCGGAAAAGGTACCCGCGCCGCCCTCGCCGAACTGCACGTTCGACTCCGGGTGCAGGTTGCGCTTGCGCCACAGGTCCCAGGTGTCCTTGGTGCGCTCGCGCACTGCCTTGCCGCGGTCGAGGATGATCGGGCGAAAGCCCATCTGCGCCAGCAGCAGCCCGGCGAACAGGCCGCACGGCCCCAGCCCGATCACGATCGGCCGGTGCGCCAGCGTCGCCGGTGCCTGGGCGACGAAGCGGTAGCGCGTATCCGGCGCGGGGTGGACGTGCGCATCGTCGGCGAAGCGCGCGAGCACCGCGGCCTCGTCGGCCACCTCGACATCCAGCGCGTAGATCAACGCGATCGCGCCGCGCTTGCGTGCGTCATGGCTGCGCTTGGCCACGGTGAAGCCGCGCAGCTCGCCCTTGCCGAGCTTGAGCCGCGTGCGGATCGCCTGCTCCAGGTCGGCGCCGCTGTGATCCAGCGGCAGCTTGAGGTCGGTCAGTCGCAGCATGCGTGGGGGCGCTCGGTCGATCGGTCGGAGGGCCGCCACGTCGGGGCAGCCATCCGGTCATTGTCCGGGCCACGCCATGCCGGAACAAGGCGCGCCCGCGCGACGGACACGCGGGCAGGGGGGTGGGGGGAAGTGCCGTCGAGCGGCGAGGGAAGAAAGGTCAGCGCCCGGCGGGGTTGGCGGGGGGTAGGGGGAGCCTTCCCCGCCGGGCGCTGAAAAGCGTGGCTCAGCGGGCGATCACGCCGCGAGCAGGGTACGGAACTGTTCGCCGGTCGCCTGCGGGTGCAGCAACAGCAGGCGGGTGCTGGCATGGCTGGCGCGGCGGCGGGCGGCCACGCGGCACAGCTGGCCGTCGTTGCTGGAGATCGCAATGGCGTCGGCCGGCACGGACGGCACCGGATGACGGCACACCATGCCGTGCTGGGGACCGCCGACGATGACGTATTCGATGATCTGGTTCATGGCCGTGTGCTCGCTGGGTAAACGCACAAGTGAAGAGGGAATGCGAAGCGAGAAGCGGTGATCGACATGGGGAGGGGGAGCCGCCTTTCTCTTCGCTGGGGAAGATGCAGGGCGCAGGCCAGCGTGCCAGGGGTAAATGCGAGGTCGATCACAGTTCGCGCGGCTGGTGCGCGCAGTGGCGCGGCGATGGCCGCGCATCGACGTCACGGACCTGCGCGATCGCCATGGCAACGCGTCGGCGCTTCCACTGCCAGCAGGCAATCGGGGCGGGCGCACCATCAAGGACGCAGAACGCTTGTCCGATGCGGGTTCCACGCTGTCTTCGCGTGGGCTTGGCGGTCGGTCGCGGGGGCGCTGGAACGGTCTGAAATGCGCGCCATGGCGCCGCGCGATGGCGGCGTGCCAAGCATGCACAGGAGGGGCGCGCAGTGGCCTTTCGTTCAGGGAAAAGGCGCCGTTTCTGCGCCGGAAAGGTCGCGCGCGGCGAGCGCAGTGACCCGATCTGACGCGTCGCGTCACCTTCGGCCGGGGAAGTGACGCGAACGCGGTGACCAAGACGGCGAGCCCGACCCGGTCACCCCGTTGGCGGCGGCGGGAGGCCCCGGCGGCAAGGCCGCCGGGGCCGGTCGATCAGCTGCGGCCGATGAAATCCTGCTTGCCGATGTCGGTGCCGGCTTCGCGCAGGATGTTGTAGGCGGTGGTGCAGTGGAAGAACAGGTTGGGCAGCACGAAGTCCAGCAGGTAGGCCTGGCCCTCGAAGTGCAGCTCGCCGCTGCGCATCTTCAGGTGGATGGCGCGGGTCTCGCTGCCGTCGATCTGTTCGGCGGTGAAGCCCTTCACGTAGGCGATGGCGCGTTCGATGCGGTCGTAGACCTGGGCGAAGGTGGTCTCGTTGTCCTCGAACGCGGCCGGTTCCACGCCGGCGAGGCGGGCGATGCCGCGGGTGGCCATGTCGCAGGCGATCTGCACCTGTCGCACCAGCGGCAGCATGTCCGGCACCAGCCGGGTCTGCAGCAGCGTGGCGTCTTCCACCTGCTTGCCCTGGGCGTGGGCGTGGCCTTTCTTGAGCACGGCCGAGAGGTTGTTCAGCGCGCGCACGGCGACGGGAACGGAAGCCTGATACATCGACATCGTCATGGGTGGTGCTCCGTGGTTTCGTGGGGGGGAAGGTCGTTCGCCGCGACATGCAGCGCGGCGGTGTGGGAAGCGTGGGCCGGGTCGATCGGCGTGGCCGCCGGCGGCTCGATCTCGCCGTGGCGCGTGGCGCGCACGGCCGCCAGTAGCGCGAACACCAGCAGCAACGCGGCCAGCAGGAACGCTGCGCCCGGCACGTGCACGCGACTGGCCGGAGCGATCGACCAGGCGAACACCTGGGCGAACAGGTACGGCCCGAAGATGCCGGCGAAGCTGCCCAGCGAGGTGTTGGCGCCCTGCAGGCGGCCCTGTTCGGACGGTTCCACCTGGCGCGTCATGATCGACTGGATCGGCGGGTTGGACAGGCCCCACAACGCCATCAGCGGGATGCCGAGCAGGAACACCCAGCCCTCGGTGGCCAGTCCCATCAGCACGAACGAGGCGATGCCGCAGAGCATGCCGAACAGCAGCACCGGCCGTTCGCCGAAGCGCGGCGTAAGCCGTCGCGTCAGCAGCGCCTGCACCAGGCCGTCGCAGGCGCCCACCAGCATCAGCACCAGGCCCACCGACTGCGGGCCCCAGTGGTAGCGGTAGTCGGCGTACAGCACGAAGGTGATCTGCAGCGCGTAGTGCGCCAGGAAAACCAGGAAGCTCGCCACGCCCATGCCCAGCAGCTGCGGCGTGCGGCGCAGCAGCTTGAGCGCGCCGATCGGGTGCGCGGTATGCAGCTCGAAACGCGCGCTGCGCCGCTCCGGCGGCAGCGACTCGGGCAGCACGAACAGGCCGTAGAGGAAATTGCACAGCGCCAGCGAGCCGGCCACGTAGAACGGCAGGCGCAGGTGCATCGCGCCGAGCCAGCCGCCGAGGCCCGGGCCGAGCACGAAACCCACGCCGAACGCCGCACCGAGCAGGCCATAGGCGCCGGCGCGCTTGTCCTTCGGCGTGATGTCGGCGATGTAGGCGTTGGCGGTGCTGAAGCTGGCCGCGGTCATGCCCATCACCGTGCGGCCCACGAACAGCAGCCACAGCGTGGGCGCCAGCGCCAGCACGAAGAAGTCGATCGCCAGGCCGAAGTTGGAGATCAGGATCACCGGCCGCCGGCCGAAGCGGTCCGACAGCGCGCCCTGGATCGGCGAGAACACGAACTGGGTGATCGCGAACACCGTGCTCAGCACGCCCACCCACCACGCGGCGCTGGCGGTGCCGCCGCCGATCAGCTGCTCCACCAGATGCGGCAGCACCGGGATGATGATGCCGAACGCCAGCATGTCCAGCAGCACCGTCACGAAGATGAAGGCGAGGGCGGCGCGGCGGGGAGCGGGCGGGGAGGTCAAGGCGGTCTGGGGTCGACAAGCGCGGAGCGCGCACGATAACCGAAGCGGTGTGGCGCTCGCAGTGCCGGCTCGTCGTCGTGAACGCTATTGCGGCGGCTGGGCCAGCTCGCGCGCGTCGAGCACGCCGTCGTGGTTGCGGTCCAGCTTGCGGAACTGGCGGCGCAGGTTGGCCTGGTGCTGCACCAGGGTCACCGCCCGGCCGCGATGGCCGGGCAGTTCGGACGGCTCCAGCGTGCCGTCGTGGTTGCTGTCCATGGCGAGGAAGCCGGCGCTGAGGCGGTCGACGTACTCCTGCTCGCTGACCCGGCCGTCGCCGTCGTGGTCGAACAGCCGCAGGTAGGCCGCCGGCGTGCTTTGCGCCCACGCTGGCGCGGCGGTCAGTGCGACCGCGGCAGCCAGCATCCGTGCGGCCAGGCGCATCCTCAGCAGGTGCGCTGGATGCCGATGAACTGCAGGAACTCCGCGCGCGTGCGCGGATCCTCGCGGAACGAGCCCAGCATCTGGCTGGTGACCATCGACACGCCCCGCTTGTGCACGCCGCGGGTCGTCATGCACTCGTGGCTGGCCTCGATCACCACGGCAACGCCGCGTGGCTTGAGCGTCTCGTTGATGCACTGGGCGATCTGCGCGGTGAGCTTTTCCTGCACCTGGAAGCGGCGGGCGTAACCTTCCACCACGCGGGCCAGCTTGCTGATGCCGACCACCCGGTTGGTCGGCATGTAGCCGACGTGGGCGCGGCCGATGATCGGCGCCATGTGGTGCTCGCAGTGGCTTTCGAACTCGATGTCGCGCAGCACGACCATTTCGTCGTAGCCCTCCACTTCCTTGAAGGTGCGCTTGAGGTATTCGGCCGGGTCGTCGGCATAGCCGGAGAACCAGTCGCCGTAGGCCTTCACCACGCGCTTGGGGGTGTCCAGCAGGCCCTCGCGGGCAGGGTCTTCGCCGGCCCAGCGCAGCAGGGTGCGCACGGCCTCTTCGGCCTGCTCGCGGGTGACGTCGTGACGCGGTGCGTGGTCGCTCATGCGTGTTCCTGAGACAAATCAAGACGAGAAGTTTACCGGGGCGGCGTCCTGCGGGCCGCACCGACGGTGTTCGGGGGAGGCGGGCGGTGCTGCTGCCTTGC
Source organism: Dyella ginsengisoli (assembly GCF_044904665.1). Lineage (NCBI taxonomy): Bacteria > Pseudomonadati > Pseudomonadota > Gammaproteobacteria > Lysobacterales > Rhodanobacteraceae > Dyella > Dyella ginsengisoli. The sequence goes on along the minus strand of NZ_JADIKM010000006.1, from coordinate 79,537 downwards.
CGTATCACGGATACGGCAAACCCCGATGACCGGATGCCGCCGCCGCTGCGCCAGGTTGTCGCAGGTCGGGGCGGCGACGCTTGCTCAGGCCTCGCCGGGCTCCTCGTCGTCCAGGTCCGGTGCGGCCAGCTCGCCGAGCAGCGGCACCGCGGCCTCGCCCGGGAGCGACTCCACCTCGCGCAGGCGGCGCTCGATGGCGCGGGTGCGCACGCCGGTGGCGTCGATGTGGCGGCCGGCCTCGTCGAGCTTCTTCTTCACCTTGTCCAGCACGTCGCCGAACTTGCCGAACTCGGTCTTCACCGCGCCCAGGATCTTCCACACCTCGCTGGAGCGCTTGGCGATGGCCAGCGTGCGGAAACCCATCTGCAGGCTGTTGAGCAGGGCGCTGAGCGTGGTCGGGCCGGCCACCGTGACACGGTGCTCGCGCTGCAGCTGCTCGAACAGGCCGGGGCGGCGGATCACCTCGGCGTACAGGCCCTCGGTGGGCAGGTAGAGTACGGCGAAATCGGTGGTGTGCGGCGGCGCCACGTACTTGGCGTGGATGCGCTTTGCCTCCTCGCGCACGCGGGTTTCCAGCGCGCGGCCGGCGGCGTTGGCGGCGTCGGCATCGGCGATCTCCTGCGCGTCGAGCAGGCGCTGGTAGTCCTCCACCGGAAACTTGGCATCGATCGGCAGGTAGACGTGGTCGCCCTCGTCCTGGCCCGGCATGCGGATGGCGAACTCCACCCGCTCGTTGCTGCCCGGCACGGTGATTACGTTGGCGGCGTACTGCTCGGCGGTGAGCAAGTCTTCCAGCAGCGCGCCCAGCTGCACCTCGCCGAAGATGCCGCGCTTCTTCACGTTGGTCAGCACGCGCTTGAGGTCGCCCACGCCGGTGGCCAGGCTCTGCATCTCGCCCAGTCCGCGCTGCACCGCTTCGAGCCGCTCGGAGACCAGCGCAAACGACTGCCCCAGCCGCGTCTCCAGCGTGCTCTGCAATTTCTCGTCGACGGTGGCGCGCATTTTTTCCAGCTGCTGCGCGTTGTCCTGCTGCAATGCCTTGAGCTGCGCCTCCAGCGTGGCGCGCACGTCGCCCATGCGCTTTTCGTTGTCGGCGGTGAGCGCGGCCAGGCGCTGCTGCTGCTGCTCGCCGAAGCGGGTCAGCGCCAGGGTGAGTTCTTCGCGGCTGCGGTGGGCGTCGCCGGCCAGGCGCTCAGCCAGTTTCTGCAGGCCGGTGTCGGTGCGTTCGGTGAGCTGGCCCAGCCGCTGGCCGAAGCCGTCGATGCGCTCGGCCTGTTGCTGCGACACGGCGTTCAACTGCTCGCCCACGTGCACGCGGAAGCGGTCGAAGCCCTGCTGCAACTCCCCGCGCCCGGCCCGCTGCTCCTCGCGCAGCGTGCGCTGCAGGCGTTCGCCGTCGTCCTTCAGCGCGTCGAGCTTCGCCTGCAGGCCGGCGTCACCGCAGCCGCGCAGCAGCTGGGCGACCTGCAGGGCGAGGCTCGCCAGCATGGCAATGAGGAGGACGATCAGCAGCAGCGAGGTGAGGGGCATGACGGCCTCCGGCAAGCGAAGCGGCCATTCTACGGCCTGGCGTCTCAGCGCCTGGGACCGACCGCTCGACGCGCGCCCCGCGGCCGGACTATCGTCGGCGCAACCGGTTCGTTGTCAGGGCCGGCCAGGCCGCCCTGCGGCCGGCGTCGCTCGGACGGTTCCGGGCGCCTACGTACATTCGAGGTCACCATGAGCGAGCCCGCTTCCCCGCGCCGTTTTGCGCGCATCGAGCGTCTTCCCCCCTACGTGTTCAACATCACCGCCGAGCTGAAGATGGCGGCGCGCCGCCGCGGCGAGGACATCGTCGACTTCAGCATGGGCAATCCCGACGGCGCCACGCCGGCGCACATCGTGGAAAAGCTGTGCACGGTGGCGCAGCGGCCGGACACCCACGGCTACTCCACCTCCAAGGGCATCCCGCGGCTGCGCCGGGCGATCGCGCGCTGGTACGCCGAGCGCTACCAGGTGGAGATCGATCCCGAGCGCGAGGCGATCGTCACCATCGGCTCGAAGGAAGGCCTGGCGCACCTCATGCTCGCCACGCTCGATCGCGGCGACACCGTGCTGGTGCCCAATCCCAGCTATCCCATCCACATCTACGGTGCGGTGATCGCCGGGGCGCAGATCCGCTCGGTGCCGATGGCGCCCGGCATCGACTTCTTCGCCGAGCTGGAGCGCGGCATCCGCGAGTCGATCCCCAAGCCGAAGATGATGATCCTGGGCTTTCCCTCCAACCCCACTGCGCAGTGCGTGGAGCTGGATTTCTTCGAACGGGTGATCGCGCTGGCCAAGCAGTACGACGTGCTGGTGGTGCACGACCTGGCCTACGCCGACATTACCTACGACGGCTGGAAGGCGCCCTCGATCATGCAGGTGCCCGGCGCCAAGGACATCGCGGTGGAGTTCTTCACCCTGTCCAAGAGCTACAACATGGCCGGCTGGCGGATCGGTTTCATGGTCGGCAACGCCGAGCTGGTCGCCGCGCTGGCGCGCATCAAGAGCTACCACGACTACGGCACCTTCACCCCGTTGCAGGTGGCCGCGATCGCCGCGCTGGAAGGCGACCAGCAGTGCGTGCGCGACATCGCCCACCAGTACCAGCTGCGTCGGGACGTGCTGGTCAAGGGCCTGCACGAGGCCGGCTGGATGGTGGAGAACCCGCGCGCCTCGATGTACGTGTGGGCAAAGATCCCCGCACCCTACGCGCACCTGGGCTCGCTGGAGTTCGCCAAGAAGCTGCTGGCCGAGGCCAAGGTGTCGGTGTCGCCCGGCATCGGCTTCGGCGACTACGGCGACGACCACGTGCGCTTCGCCCTGATCGAGAACCAGGACCGCATCCGCCAGGCGGTGCGCGGCATCAAGGCGATGTTCCGCAAGGACGGCCTGCTGCCGGCCGCCGCCAGGGCGCCCGACGCGGCGGGCTGATCGCGCTCACCGCTCCGCGCGCAGGCGTCGGCGCAACCAGCGCAGCGCATGCTGCTCCAGCTGGCGTGCGTGCCGCGCCGTGCCCGGCGGCACCGCGCCGTGCAGGCTGCCGTCACGCCAGCCCTCGAACACCTGCGGGTGGATGTAGGAGCTACGGCAGACGGCCGGCGTGTTGCCGAGCACGGCAGCCACCGCCTTCACGCCAGCGGCGATCGCACTGCGCCGGGCGCGTTCGCCGCCGCGTTCCGGCACGGGTGTGTCGGCCATCACGCCGATCGCCTGCACGGTGCCGCCCCAGGTGCGGAAATCCTTGGCCGTGAACTCGCCGTCACTGACCTCGCGCAGGTAGTCGTTGACCATGCCCGAGTCGATCGGCTGCTGCGTGCCGTCGTCATCGAGATACTGGAACAGCCGCTGCCCGGGCAACTGCTGCACGCGGCGGATGATGTGCGCCAGTCGCCTGTCGTCAAGCGCCAGGTCGCGCATCTGCCCGCTCTTGCCGCGGAAAGCGAAGCGCAGCCGCCCGCGCTCGGCGCGCACGTGGCGCGACCGCAACGTGGTCAGGCCGAAGCTGCCGTTTTCCCGCGCGTAGCAATCGTTGCCGATGCGGATCAGCGTCTCGTCCAGCAGGCGCACCACCAGCGCCAGCACTTTCTCGCGCGGCAGGCCGGGGCGGGCGAGGTCGGCGCGCACGCGGCGGCGCAGGCGCGGCAACGCCGCGCCAAACTCCAGCAGGCGACTGAACTTGTCCGCGTCGCGCAGCGCGCGCCAGTCGGCGTGGTAGCGGTACTGCTTGCGCCTGCGCGCATCGCGCCCGGTGGCCTGCAGGTGGCCGCGCGGGTGAGCGCAGATCCATACATCGGCGTAGGCGGGCGGGATCGCCAGCGCGCGGATGCGCTTCAACTCGGCCGCATCGTCGATGCGCCGGCCACTCGCGTCGCGATAGCTGAAACCCTTGCCGCGCCGCCGGCGGGTGATGCCGGGCTGGTCATCGCTGACGTAGACCAGGCCCGCCGCACGCGCCTCGCGCAGGACCTTGGGATCGACGGCGGGAGACTTCGACAGGCGGCGCGGCATGCGCCGAGTGTGGTCAATCGCGATCAAGCGCGCGTGCAGGCGACGCGCGCGGCCGCTTCACTCCACGCGGCAGAACACCGCCTTGAGGTAGCGCCCTTCCGGCACGTCGGTGCGGAACGGGTGATCGGCGCCGGCGCCGCGCACGTCCAGCACCTGGATCTCGCGGCCCGCGTTGAGCGCCACCCGGCGCAGCATCTCCAGGAAATCCGCCTCGCTGACCAGGCCGGTGCACGAGCAGGTCAACAGCAGGCCGCCGGGCGGGATGATGTCCAGCGCCATGCGGTTCATCGCGAAGTATTTCTTCAGCGCGTCCATCACCTTGGAGCGGTCGCGGGTGAGCTTGGCCGGGTCGAGGATCACCGCGTCGTAGCGCTCGCCGCGCGCCACCGCGGCGCGCACCCAGTCGAAGATGTCCGCCTGTTCGAACGCCACGTCCACGTTGTTTGCGGCGGCGTTGGCGCGGGCGATCTCCAGGATGCCGGCATCCATGTCCACGCCCATCGCCTCGCGCGCGCCGGCCGCCATCGCGTGCACGGCGAAGCCGCCGGCGTTGCAGCACAGGTCGAGCACGCGGCGGCCCTTCGCCAGCTGGGCGAAGCGCTGGCGGTTGTCGCGCTGGTCGGCAAAGAAGCCGGTCTTGTGGCCCAGCCCCGGCGCGGCGTGGAAGCGCCGGCCGTGCTCGTGCACTTCCACCGGCGCGGGCATCTCGCCGCTGCGGCAGTCGAACGACTCCTGCTTCTGCACGTGGCTCTCGGCGAACCACACCATGCGCGCGCCGGGAAAGTGCGTCTGCAGCGCGGCGTGGATCGCCTCGCGAAACTTCCACATGCCGGCGGCGAAATACTCCACCACCAGGATGTCGGCGTAGCGGTCGACGATGAGGCCGGACAGCCCGTCGCCCTCGCTGTGCACCACGCGCCAGGCGTCGCTCACTGCGTCCAGCTGCAGCAGCTCGCGGCGCAGCTGCACGGCGCGGGCGATCTTCGCGGCGATCCACTCGGCGTCGATGGTCTCGGCGGCATCGGTGGACAGCAGGCGCAGCGCGATGCGCGCGTGGCCGTTCCAGAAACCGCGGCCGACGAAGCGCCCGCGCGCGTCGTGCACCTCCACCACGCTGCCCGGCGGCAGACGGCCTTCGGGCTTGTAGACCTGCGCCGACCACACCCACGGGTGACCCGGCGGGCGATCGGACTTGAGGCGGATGACGGGGAGTTCGGCGGGCGTGGCGGGCGGGTTGATCGGCGTGTTCATCGCCGCATTCTACCGGCTGCGCGCCGGTCGCCGGCGCCGCTCGCGCTCAGCGAGCGGCCTGTCACCCACGTTCAGTCGGCCTGCATCACCGCCAGCTCGTTGCCGTGCGGGTCGCGGAAGTGGAAGCGGCGCCCGCCCGGAAACGCGAAGGTGGGCCGCACGATGTTGCCGCCCGCGGCGGTGACCGCGACCAGCGCCGCGTCCAGATCGTCCACCTGGATCACCGGCAGCGGCGCCGCCGGTGCCTCGCTTGCATCGCCCTGCAGGCCGACGTCGACGTCGCCGGTGGTGGTGGCTGCGTAGCTGGGGCCGAACTCGGCCAGCGTCCAGCCGAATGCCTTCGTGTAGAAGGCCTTCGACGCGGCGATGTCGGCGGCGGGCAGTTCGATGTAGTTGGGGCGGGCCATGAAACCTCTTCTTGGTGCTGAACGATCGTGGTGGAGGATCAGCGCAGCCTGAGCACCAGCCAGGACAGCAGCGCCAGCAGGTTGAGGCCGATGCGCGATACCGCCGGCCCGGCCACTGCCAGCACAAAACCGTGCGTGCCCAGGTGCCAGTCGATGCCCAGCCGCGGCGCGGCCTGCAGCGTGGCGAACACGTTGATGAAGGCGCCCGCGTGCAGCGCGTAGCTCAGCACCGGCGTGGCCAGCAGCGGCAGCTGCAGCAACTGCGCCACGCGCGAGAACGCCACGCCGCGCTCGCTGCCTTCCACCAGCAGTACGCCGGCGACCAGGATGAAGCCGAACACCGCCAGCGCGATCACCGCCATCAGCGTCTCGTAGGTCGAGCCCAGCGGCAGCAGTCGGCGCACGCTCGCCACCACGCCGAGAAAGCCGCCGGCGATTTCGAGGATGCCGATCAGGCGGAAGAGGAACGAACGCATGCAGTGCTCCGGAGCGAGGGGGTGGAAGTTTTCAAGGGCAGCGCATCATTCCAGATCGTCGGCCTGTTCGTGCAGGTCGGCGATGTGCTGTTCCCACCAGCGTGGCTCGGCGGCGAACGGAAACGCCAGCGGGAAGGCCGGATCGTGCCAGCGCTGGGCGATCCAGCCGGCGTGGTGCAGCTGGCGCATCGCGCGCAGCACCGGCACCAGCGCCAGCTCGCCCTCGTCGAACTCGCGCATGGTGGTGTAGCCGTCGAGCAGGGCGCGCATGGCGGCCTCGTCGTTGGCCAGCATCCACAGATCCTGCACGGCCGGGCCAGTGCGGGCGTCGTCCAGATCGACGAAGTGCGGGCCGGCGTCGGTCCACAGCACGTTGCCGGGGTGGCAGTCGCCGTGCAGGCGCAGCGTGCGTATCGGGCCCACCGCGTCCAGCCGCTGCGCGATGGCGTCGTCCAGCCGCGTGCTGGCGGCGCGGTAGCCGTGCGCCAGCGACGCCGGCAGCAAGCTGGAGTCGAGCACCGCCTGCACGCTCGTGCGCACCATCGTGTCGCGATCCAGCCGGCCGCGATGGGCGAACGGCGCGCGTGCGCCCACGGTGTGGATGCGCGCGATCAACCGGCCCAGCCATTCCAGCTGGTCGCGCGATTCCAGCGAAGGCGCGCGGCCGCCGTGGCGCGGCGACAAGGCGTAGCGATAGCCGCCGTGCTGCAGCAGGCTGTGGCCGTCGAAGCGCAGCGGCGCCACTACCGGAAGCTCCGCGTCCATCAGCTCCTGCGCAAAGGCGTGCTCTTCCCGTATCGCTTCGTCGCTCCAGCGGCCCGGCCGGTAGAACTTGGCGATCACCGGCGCGGCATCCTCGATGCCCACCTGCCACACGCGGTTCTCGTAGCTGTTCAGCGCCAGCAGGCGGCCGTCCGGCCACAGCCCGCAAGCCTCGATCGCATCGAGCACCAGGTCGGGCGTGAGGTTGGCGTAGGGCGCTTCGGCGCTCACCGTCCGTCTCCCGTCGGCGCACGCGCCGTGGTCACCCCTTCGCCCCGATCACCCGCGCCGGTACCACCGCCATGGTCAGGCGCGAGATGCACACCAGCGAACCTTCTTCCGTCTCGATGCGGATCTCCCACACCTGCGTGGTGCGCCCGATGTGCAGCGGCCGCGCCGTGCCGGTGACGGTGCCGCTGCGCACGCCGCGGATGTGGTTGGCGTTGATGTCCAGGCCCACGGTGAGTTCCTGCGCCGGGTCCAGCGTGAGCATGGCGGCGGTGGAACCCAGCGTCTCGGCCAGCGCCACCGAGGCGCCGCCGTGCAGCAGGCCGAACGGCTGGTGTGTGCGGTGATCCACCGGCATGGTGCCACGCAGGTAGTCGTCGCCGATCTCGGTGATCGCGATGCCCAGCGTCTCCATCATCGTGTTGTTGCACCAGCCGTTGACGCGGGCCAGGTCGGTGTCCTGCTTCCAGATGCGCATGCTTGATACTCGTAAGGCGAACCCGCATTGTCGATGCACTCCCGCCGCGGCGACAATCGCATCGTGTTCACCATCACCCTCCAGGCAACCGGCCACCGCTTTGCGGCGCAGCCGGGCGAGACCGTGCTCGACGCCGCGCAGCGCGCCGGTATCGCGCTGCCGTACTCGTGCCGCTCGGGCGTATGCGCCAGCTGCAAGGCGTTGCTGGTGGCCGGTCGCGTCAGCTATCCGCATCAGCCGCCGCTGGCGTTGGACGCCGACGAGCGTGCGCACCACGCCGTGCTGCTGTGCCAGGCCGTACCGGCCAGCGATCTGGTGATCGCCGCACGCGAAGTCGCCTCGGTGGAAGACATCGCCCGCCGCGCGCTCAATGTGGTGATTGCGCACAAGCAGCCGCTGGCGCCGGAAGTGATCGGCCTGCGCCTGCTGCCCGCGCCCGGCGAGCGTCCGCTGCGCTACCTCGCCGGCCAGTACCTCGACGTGCTGCTGGACGACGGCAAGCGCCGTCCGTTCTCCATCGCCAACGGCCCGGTCGCCGATGGTGCGCTGGAACTGCACGTGCGCCACGTCGCCGGCGGCGGCTTCACCTCGTGGGTGAGCGAGCTGGCCAAGGTGGGCGACACGCTGCGCATCGAAGGCCCGCTGGGCACCTTCGTGCCGCGCGAGGATTCCGAGCGGCCGATGATCTTCATGGCCGGCGGCACCGGCTTCGCGCCGGTCAAGGCCATCGTCGAGCACTTCCTCGCGCTGGGCACGAGCCGCGCCATGCGGGTTTACTGGGGCGCCCGCCAGGGCGGCGATCTCTACCTGCGCACGCTGGCCGAACAGTGGCAGCGCGACGCGCACGATCTCCTGTTCGTCCCCGTACTCTCCGAAGCCGACGATGCGCATGCTCGCATCGGCCTGGTGCACGAAGCCGTGCTCGCCGACCACCCGGACCTCAGCGGCCACGACCTCTACATGAGCGGCCCGCCCGCCATGATCGACACTGCCCGCCACCGCTTCGTCGAGGCCGGCCTGCCGGAAGACCGCCTCTACTACGACTCCTTCGAATACGCGCCGGACGTGCTGGCGCAGATTCTGGCGGGAAGGGCGGGGATTCGGGCGCAGGGGTAGTACTCCGGTCGCCGCACGGAGGAGGCGCAGGCGCTGGAGAGTACGGGTGACTGCCATCGGAGCCCTTCCCGCGCATTGTCAGCCTTAAGCGGGTGCCCCGATGGCTCCGAGCAGACGGTGACTCCGGGACGTCGAGCCGGTCGCCCGTGGGAGGCAGAAATGCCTGTCCCCGACGAGCGTCGGAGCCCGGCGGCATGGTCGCCGGCACGAATGAAAAGTCAGCCGCCCTCCGCGGGCATAGCCGACGACCTTCGCTTGGCGCGGTGACTGGTCCAGAGCGAGTACACGCTGCCCACCAGCAGACAACCGGCAATGCTGGCCGCCCATGCGCCAAGAAACATGTCCTCGGCAAAAGCCATGGCCAGGACAAGGAGGCCGATGCCACACAACCACGCCAATGCCGCGGCAAGCGTGGTCCGCTTGCCCGCGGCGATCGCCCGCGACCGCAGATGACCCACCAGACCGCCGCAGCCAAGACCAGTCAGCGTGAGCAGCCAGGGCGTCGGTCTCGTCGTGGCGAACGCCGCCGCCAGCACGATGCCCCACAGGAACGCCGGCCCTATCTGCCACATCCGTGTCGACCTCTTGCTCATGGCACCCCACGCTGCAATCAGGCGGTACGCGATGGGCGCGGGCCGCAAGAGGCGATCGTCCGCTCCGGGCGTCGGCACGGTCAAGCGAATCGAGCGATCGGCGACTTCACCGATTGCGATGACGCCCGCCGCGGCGGGCTCTTGTCCATGGTGAGGAACGTAAGCTGAGTCGCGGTCTGTCGATCAAGGGAAGGAAACGCAGAAAGCCGTTCGCATACGATCCCGCCCAAAAAGAAACCCGCCTCGGGCGGGTTTCGTGCGCTCTCTGTTCTTGCACCGATCAGCGTGATCTTCGGTGTGCGGCGAGTGCAGCCCTACTTCCCCTTCGCCACCGGCAACTGCGCCTGGGTCCACGCGCCCATGCCGCCGCCGAGGAAATAGACCCGCTGGAAGCCGGCCTTCACCAGGCGCTGGGCGGCGCCCTGGGCGGTCTGGCCGGCGCGGCAGATGACGATCACCGGCAGGTCCTTGGCCTTGGCCAGGTCCTTGCTCTCCGGGTCGAACTGGCTCATCAGCACGTGCCTGGCGCCGGGGATGTGGCTCTTCTCGTAGCTGTCGCGCGGGGAGATGTCCACCAGCAGCGGGTTCTCGCGGTTCATCAGCAGGGTCAGGCCGGCCGGCGTGAGCTCCTTGTACTTGCGCAGCAGGGTCATCAGCTGGGTGACGATCACCGCCACCAGCAGGATCACGAACAGCGCCGAGAGCGCGAGATGGTTGCCCACGAAGGCGGGCAGTTTGTGCAGGAAATCGTTCATGGGTGCTTCGCTGGGGCAGCCGCAGGCCGCGGGAGTGGGGCGGAAAGCCCGCGATTATACGGGCTGCAGGGAACGGCGCTCAGCGCGCAGTGGTGAGATCCGGCAGGCCGCTGGTGAGCCACCAGTGCTTGGCCTTGGGGTCGTAGTGCCAGGTCTGCTTGTCCACCAGGGTGCGCTCGGCCTGGGTGTTGAGATTGACGATGCCGATGCGCACCACCTGCTGCGCCTCGTTCTCGCCGGTGGGCACCGGGCCCTGGCCGTCGTCGTAGTCGCTGACGCGGTACTGCTTGAAGCGTGACAGCTCGATGGGCGTCAGCGGATGCGCTTCGCGCACCTTCGGATCGACGAACTGCTCGGCGCTGGCGAAGTCACCCCAGCGCACGGTGCTGCCGTAGGCGTTGAGCGTGGCGGTGAGCGTCGTGTTGCGCTGGTCGGTGGCGCAGCCGGCAAGCAGCACGAAGCCGGCGAGGACGCACAGGGTGGCGATGCGGCGCATGGAGTCGGTCTCCCGGATGAAGGCCCGGGCATTGTGACGCATGCCGCCGGGCGGGCAAGCCCGTACGGCGGCTCAGTGGCTTGCGCGGCGCTTGGCGACGAAGCGCGCGGACAGCGTGGCGGCCGGCTTGCCGGGCTCGCCCGGCACTTCGCAGACCACCTCAATGCGGGCGCGACCGCGGGCATCGAGCGTATCGAAAAAGGTGGTCCAGTCCGCCCCGGGTGCGAGCTGCGCATCGGCGCGGAAGTCGCTCCATACCGGGGCGAGATAGCGCACGGTGGATTCGCCCACGAACACGTCGCAATCCTCGCCGCGGCGGCGCAGCGCCAGTTCCACCAGCGCCCAGCCGGCCAGCGTCATCAGGCTCACCAGGCTGCCGCCGAACGCGCAGCCCTTGTCGTTCACGTTGGGCGCCAGCGGCACGGCCAGGCTGAGGTGGTCGGGCGAGGCGGCCGCAAGCGACAGGTCCATCGCGCGGGCCAGCGGAATCTCGTCGCGGATGAACTGCACCAGCGCTTCGGCCAGGGCGAGTTCCGCCACATCGTCGGCGCGATGCGAGGGTTGGGAGGAAGCTGCAGGCATGTCGACACTCGAAGCGGGGATGGATCGCTGCCGGCCGTGGGCAGCGGGCAGGGCGGACCAGTGTACGGCCCATCGCCGCTAGACTGCGACGCGCGAAAGGTCGTACCTGTTTCTCTACGTTGCCCACCGTCCAGGGGACGCACGCATGCCCCAACCTCCAGCGCCACACGATCTGCACGGCCGCGTGGTGGTGATCACCCGCCCCGTCGGTGCGGCCGCCGCGGTGATGCGCCGGGTGCGCGCCGCCGGTGGTTGCCCGCTGCACGTGCCGGGCATGGCGCTGCGCGCGATCGACGATGCGGAAACCCGCGTGGCATTGGCCGCTGCACTGCGCGCCGAGCGGGTGGTCTTCACCAGCCCGGCGTCGGTGCGTTTTGCGCACGCGCTGCAGCCCTTGCTGCCGGCGGATTGCCCCGCCATCGGCGTGGGCCAGGGCACGGCGCGTGCGCTGGAGCGCGCCGGGGTGCGTGCGCCGGTGGCGCCATCCCGGCAGGACAGCGAAGGCGTGCTCGCGCTGCCCGCGCTGCAGGCGCTGCGGGGCACGCCGGTCGCGCTGATCGGCGCCGAAGGCGGGCGCGGCCTGCTGCGCGAGGCGCTGGCCGCGCGCGGCGCCGAGCTGCGCGAGGTGCACGTCTACCGGCGGGTGCCGCCGCGACTGGATCGTCGCCACGTCGATCCCCTGCTGCACGCGCTGCCGGCGGACGCCTGCGTGCTGCTGTCGAGCGCCGAGGCGATCGCGCACCTGCGCCGCCAGTTGCCGGATGAGGCATGGCGGGCGCTGTGCGGCATCACCGCCGTGGTCAGCAGCGCACGGCTGCGCGAGGTGGCGCGCGCGGCGGGGTGGACGCGTCTGGTGCTGGCGCGTTCGGCGCTGCCGGCGGATCTGGTGGAGGCGGCGAGCGGGGCGGGTGTCACGCAGAGCTGATGCGCGGCGGCCCTCTCAAGCACGCCATCTGAAACACGAGCGGCTGCGGCATCGCCACTTCGTCCGGTATCCGTGCGCGTTTTCGTCGACGGCGACGATCGCCCGGCCGATCGCCCCATCTCCCGCTCATGCCCGGCCCCGCTCGCTTGGTATCTACCGCCCGGCAGTTCTGTCGGACTTGAGTAGTCGAGGCGAAAGGCCGTCTGCGTGAGGACAGATGCTGCCGGCCCATGGTGGCTCCATGGACCAGGAATCGGCGGACACATGGACCGCGCAGACGGCTTTGCAGCTCGGTCAACTCAAGTTCGACAGGCTGCTAGCATGCGCGCATGAACAACGACGCCCCTTCCCACGAGTCCGCCGCGCCCGCGGCGAGCGTTCCGTCCCCGGCCCGCGCCAGCTCGCCGCGCGCGCCAGAACCGCGGTCCCACGGCGGCGCGCTGGCGCTGGCGGTGCTGCTCTCGTTGGCGGCCGCCGGCGGCGCCGGCTACGTGGGCTGGCAGCAGTGGCAGCAGGCCCGCGCGAATGCCGCCGCAAGCAGCACGCTCGATGGCCTGAGCGCCCGCACGGCGACGCTGGAAAGCACCCTCAAGGCGATGGACGACGAGCGCCGCACTCTGCGCGAACGCCTGCGCGACGCCGACGACGTCAATCGCGGCATGCGCGAGGAGCTGCTCGGTCAGAACGAGCGCCTGCGCAACCTGGAAGATGCCGTGGCCAAGCTGTCGGAGAAGAGCCTCTCCGGCCATGACGCGATGCTGCTGGACGAGACCGAATCCCTGCTGCGCATGGGCAAGGAGCGCTACCAGCTGTTCCACGACGCGGCCGGCGCGGCCGCCGCGTACGCGCTTGCCGACCAGGCGCTGTCCGCGGTGGACGACGGCGCGTTCTCCGGCCTGCGCCAGAGCGTCACCGCCGAGCGCGAGGCGCTGGAGCAAGGCGCCCGCATCCACGCCGACACTACGTTGCAGCAGCTGCAGCAGCTGCGCGGCGGGCTCGACACGCTGCCGCTGAAGCCGCTCGATGCGCCGGCGGATGTAGCTGCCGACAGCGTGTGGGCACGCATCGGCCATGCGCTGGCCAGCGTGGTGAGCATCGAGCGCGACAGCGGCGCACCGATGGCGGTGGCCGACGCCCGGCTCACCCGCGAGCTGGTGGCGCTGGATCTGGCGCACGCCGAATCGGCGCTGCTGGCGCACGATGCGGAGGGCTATCTCGCCGCCCTGCAGCGCGCCGATGCCGGCCTCGCCGCGCAGTTCGACGGCAACGATGCGGCGGTGAAGCAGGCTCGCGCCACCCTGGCCGACCTGCTCAAGGCCGCGCAGCCGACCAAGCCGGTGGAGCTGGGCGCTGCGCTCACCGAACTGCGCAACCTGCGCGCCGTGCATGCGCTCAAGCCCGGCCCGGCGCCGGCGGGAGCGAAGCCGTGAAGCTGTGGCGCTGGATTCTCCTGCTGGTGCTGATCGCGGCGCTGGCCGCATTCGGCTGGCACTGGATCGCCGAGGACCCGGGCTACGTGCTGGTGCGCCTGCGCGGCTGGCGCGTGCAGACCACGGTGCTCGCTGCGGTGGTGATCCTGCTGCTGGCCTGGGGTTTGTTCGGTGCGCTGTGGCAGCTGGCCCGCTGGCCGTTCGGTGCGCTGACCCGCCGCCATCGCCGGCTCAGCCGCCGTCGTCTCGCCGACGGCCTGGTGGCCCTGGCCGAGGGGCGCAACGGCGATGCGGAGCGCGACCTGTCGCGCGCCTCGCGACTGGACGCACTGCAAGGCCCGGCCCTGCTGGCGGCAGCCGAAGCGGCGGCGCGGCGCGGTGAATCCACGCGCGCGCTGGAGTCGCTCAACCAGGCTGCGCAGTCGGTACCGCAGGCCGCGCGGGTGCTACGCGCGGCGCTGCTGCGCCGTGACGGCAAGCCGACCGAGGCCGTGGCGCTGCTGGCTCCGGAAGCGGATAACGGCAGCCTGCCTCCGGGCGGCTGGCGCGAGCTGGCGCTGGCCGCGCTCGCCGCCGGCGACACGCGCCGCGCGCGCGCCGCGCTGGCGCCGCTGCAGAAGAGCGCCGCGCTGGGCAGCCGCAACTACCAGGCGCTGGAAAACCAGGTGCTGGTGGCCAGCGTGCAATCCGCCGCCGATGCCGCCGCGCTCAACACGCTGTGGTCGCAGCTGCCGAAGAACCAGCGCCGCGCGCCGGTGGTGGTCGAAGCCTACGCGCGCCGCGCGGCCGAGCTCGGCATGATCCTGCCGGCGATGGACGAGCTGGAATCGGCGCTGCGCCGCGAGTGGTCGTCCTCGCTGGTGCAGGCGTGGGGCGCGCTGGGCAACGAAGACCTCGACGCGCGCCTGCGCCGCGCCGAGGGCTGGCTGGACGCCCATCCCAACGACGCCGGCCTGCTGCTCGCGCTGGGCCGCCTGTGCGTGAAGCTCAAGCTGTGGGGCAAGGCGCGCAAGCACCTGGAACGCTCGATCGCGCTGGCGCCCAGTGCCGGCGCGTGGGAGGCGCTGGCCGATATGTGGACCGGCCAGGGCGACGCGGTGATGGCGCAGCGCTGCTTCCGCAACGCGCTGGCACTGACCCGCGGCGACATGATCCAGAACGTGCCCACGGCCTCGGCCGGCGTGATCGACACGCGGCCGATCGCGATCGAGGATCGCGACGAACACGGGGTGCCGCGCCTGCGCGAGTGACGCGTGCGGGAGGCGGTCTTCAGCGCACCGAGATCGCCCAGGCGATCATGCCTGCGCTGATCGCGGTAAGCGTGAGCGCGACCAGGAACATCACGTCGGCCACCCGTTCCACCCGGTGATTGCGCTTGAGGTTGCGCGTGCGCAGCGCCCAGTAGGAGAGCAGGCAGGCGATCAGGTAGAGGATCGCGTCGCCGGCCAGCAGGTCGTCCACGAATAGGTCGGCCTTCCGCAGCGAGATCACCACCCGGATGATGCCGATGACGGTCAGGCACACGCCGACCATGCCGGCCGAGGCGGTGAAGATGTGCACGCACAGGTCGTAGTCCAGCAGGCGGCTGGACGGCTTGGATTCGGTCATGGGCTGCCTGCCGCCACCCGACGTTGCGAAAACCGGGGCGTTGGACAACGGCGTCCGCCGGACTACTTCACAGCGGCGTCAGGTTGGCGTAGGCGGCCACCAGCCACTTGCTGCCGGCGTTCTCGAAGTTCACCTGCAGTCGCGCGTGCGCGCCGGCGCCCTCGGCGCTGAGCACCACGCCCTCGCCGAACGTGGGGTGGCTCACGCGCTGGCCGAGCTTCACCGGCAACGCTTCCTCCAGCGAGGCCGACGCGGGCGCGCGGTAGCCACCGTACAGCGGCCGGCTCACCTGCACGCGCGGGCGCACTTCGTCGATCAGTTCGGCCGGCATCTCGCCGAGAAAGCGCGAGGGCCGCGCCAGCATCTCGGTGCCGTGCATGCGACGCGATTCGGCGTGGGTGATGAACAGCCGTTCGCGCGCGCGGGTGATGCCCACGTAGGCGAGCCGGCGCTCCTCCTCCAGCCGGCCCTCGTCCTCGACCGAGCGCTGGCTGGGGAACAGGCCTTCCTCCAGGCCCACCAGGAACACCACCGGGAACTCCAGCCCCTTGGCCGAATGCAGCGTCATCAGCTGCACGCAGTCGTCCCACGCTTCGCCCTGGCCTTCGCCCGCTTCCAGCGCGGCATGCGAGAGGAAGGCGGCCAGCTCGCTGAGGCCCGCGTCGATGTCGTCGGGCGTCAGCTCGAAGCGGCTGGCCACGTTGACCAGCTCGTCCAGGTTCTCCACCCGCGATTCGGCATTGCCGCGACTGTCCTTCTCGTAGAAGTCGCGCAGGCCGGTGTGGGTGATGGCGTGGTCGATCTGCTCGGCGAGGGTGAGGTTCTCGTGGTTTTCCCTCTCCCCCGAGCCTGCTCGGGGGAGAGGGAAGGGTGAGGGGGGCTCTTGATCGTCGAAAGAGCCTGCCCCCTCACCCCGACCCTCTCCCCCGGCGATACCGGGGGAGAGGGGGGCCACCGTGGTGGGGCTGAAATCGCGCGCCATCTGGTCGATCAACGCCAGGAACGCCTTCACCGCGTTCTTCGCGCGGCCGGCCAGCTCGCTGGCGCCGGCCAGTTCGTGCAGGGCGGCTTCCCACATCGAGGCGTTCTCGCTGCGCGCGCGCCGGCGCAGCACGTCCAGCGTGCGATCGCCGATGCCGCGCGGCGGCGTGTTCACCGCGCGCTCGAAGGCCGCGTCGTCGTGGCGGTTGGCGGTGAGACGCAGGTAGGCCAGTGCGTCCTTGATCTCGGCGCGCTCGAAGAAGCGCAGGCCGCCGTAGACGCGGTACGGGATGTTGCGCTGGGTCAGCTGCTCCTCGAAGTTGCGTGACTGCGCGTTGGAGCGATACAGGATGGCGCAGTCTTTCGCGCTGCCGTGCTCGTCGACGTATTCGCGGATCCGCTCGATCACGAAGCGCGCCTCGTCCTGCTCGTTGTAGGCGGCGTACAGCGCGATGCGCTCGCCGGTGTCGCCATCGGTCCACAGCTGCTTGCCGAGGCGGCCGCCATTGCGCGCGATCACCGCGTTGGCGGCTTTCAGGATGGTGGCGGTGGAGCGGTAGTTCTGTTCCAGCTTGATCGTGCGCGCGCCGGGGAAGTCCTTCAGGAACTGCTGCACGTTCTCCACCTTCGCGCCGCGCCAGCCGTAGATCGCCTGGTCGTCGTCGCCCACCACGAATACCTGGCCCGTGGCGCCGGCGAGCACGCGAATCCACGCGTACTGCAGCGTGTTGGTGTCCTGGAACTCGTCGATCAGCAGGTAGCGCCAGCGGTGCTGGTAGTGCTCCAGCACCGCCGGATTCTTCAGCCACAGCTCGTGCGCACGCAGCAACAGTTCGGCGAAGTCGACCAGGCCGGCGCGGCGGCAGGCGTCCTCGTAGGCCTGGTAGATCTGCACGAAGGTGCGGGTGACCGGGTGGTCGAAGTGCTCGATGTTCTCCGGCCGCTTGCCCTCGTCCTTCCAGCTGTTGATCTGCCAGCAGGCCTGGCGCGGCGGGAATTTCGCGTCGTCCAGGCCCAGTCCGGCGACCACGCGCTTGACCAGCCGCTGCTGGTCGTCCGAGTCGAGGATCTGGAAGCCTTCCGGCAGCCCGGCCTCGGCCCAGTGCCGGCGCAGCAGGCGATGGGCGATGCCGTGGAAGGTGCCCACGGTGAGGCCCTGCGTGCTGTTGGGAATCAGGGCACCGAGCCGCGCGCGCATCTCGCCGGCGGCCTTGTTGGTGAAGGTGACGGCGAGGATCGCCCACGGCGGCACTCGCTCGACTTCGGTGAGCCAGCCGATGCGGTGGGTGAGCACGCGGGTCTTGCCGGAGCCGGCGCCGGCCAGCACGAGGTAGTGGCCGGGCGGGGCGCAGACGGCTTCGCGTTGGGCGTCGTTGAGCGAATCGATCAGGTGGGAAACATCCATCCGCACGATTGTAACGGTGCACGACCCGATCGCCCTGCTGAAACGACGACCGCCGCCCGGAGGCGGCGGTCGAGGGTGACGCGCGGGTGAAACTCAGCGCTTGCTGACGAAGCCGCCGATGGCCAGCACGCCGCCGATCACGATGCCGGCAATGCCCACCCACTGTGGAATGGACTTCTGATGGGTCGCGGTGATCTCCGCGGGACCGAGCTTGGCGACCGTGTCGGTCTGCTTGTAGCTGCCGTTGCCGATGGTGATCCAGACCCCCGCAGCGAGCAGCACGACGCCAATAACGATAAGACCTGCACGCATGGACCTTCCTCCTGTGATGAAGGGGTGATCATAGGCGCCGGGAATGTGCACGCGAGGTGCAGGGCCAGCGTTTAGGCGCGGCGCCTCGTCGTGCGGGCAAAAAAAGCCCCGAAGGCTAGGGGGAACCTTCGGGGCCGGGGTGGTGAGACGGTCCAGGGGAAGACCGGATCACCGCGATACGGAGGCCCAGGGGAAGGCTCGTATCGGTTGGGTTCTCCAGGGAGGGGAGGGACCCACGGACGCCGTTGCGTGCATCCGAGGATATAGAGCGCGCCGACGGCGGAAAGTTGCCCCGGTTTCCGGAAAGATTTAGCGCCGATTCATTTGACGAAAATCCAACAACTGCACGGGCTCCGACGCTCCAGCCATTCGACCCCTGTCGCGCCCGTGCGAACTGCTGCAAGTGGGTTTTCCTCAACGCCTCAGTGCGCCTCGTCCCAGTTGGCGCCCACGCCCGCGTCGACCAGCAGCGGCACCTTCAGTTCGGCCGCGCCGCTCATGCGCGCGATCACGCCGGCGCGCACCGCCTCCACCGCATCGGCGCGCACCTCGAACACCAGTTCGTCGTGCACCTGCATCAGCATGCGCGCATCGTCGCGGCCGGCCAGCCAGCCATCCACGGCGATCATCGCGCGCTTGATGATGTCGGCCGCGCTGCCCTGCATCGGCGCGTTCACCGCGGCGCGCTCGGCGCCCTGGCGCAGGCCCTGGTTGCGCGAGGTCAGGTTCTCCAGGTACAGCCGGCGGCCGAAGATGGTTTCCACGTAGCCGTCGCGGTGCGCCTGCTTGCGGGTGGCCTCCATGAAGGCCTGCACGCCGGGATAGCGGGCGAAGTAGCGCGCCATGTAGTCGCCGGCTTCGCCGCGGTCAACGCCGAGCTGCTTGGCCAGGCCGAACGCGCTCATGCCGTACATCAGGCCGAAGTTGATCGCCTTGGCGGCGCGGCGCTGGTTGCCGGTGACGTCCTCGGGCGCGATGCCGAACACTTCGGCCGCGGTGGCGCGATGCACATCGCCGCCTTCGCGGAACGCCTTCAGCAAACCCTCGTCGCCGGACAGGTGGGCCATGATGCGCAGCTCGATCTGCGAATAGTCCGCCGCCATCACCCGCCAGCCGTCGGGCGCGATGAAGGCCTGGCGGATGCGGCGGCCCTCCTCGGTGCGCACCGGGATGTTCTGCAGGTTGGGATCGGACGAGGAAATGCGCCCGGTCGCAGCACCGCCCTGGTGGTAGCTGGTGTGCACGCGCCCGGTGCGCGGATTGACCATGCTCGACAGCTTGTCGGTGTAGGTGGAGCGCAGCTTGGCCAGGCCGCGGTAGTCGAGGATCAGCCGCGGCAGCGCGTGTTCGTCGGCGATCGCTTCCAGCGCCTCCTCGTTGGTGGAGGGCTGGCCGGTCGGGGTCTTCACCTTGGCGGCGAGGCCCAGTTCGTCGAACAGGATCGCCTGCAGTTGCTTGGGCGAGTCGAGGTTGAACTCGCGGCCGGCTTCGGCATAAGCCTGCTGCTGGAGCTCGTGCATGCGCTTGCCCAGCTGCTGGCTCTGCAGGCGCAGCACGTGGGCGTCGATCAGCACGCCGCGCTGCTCCATCCGCGCCAGCACCGGCACCAGCGGGATCTCGATCTCTTCGTACACCTTGCGCAGCGCCGGCTCGCTTTCCAGCTTCGGCCACAGCGCGCGGTGCAGGCGCAGGGTGACGTCGGCGTCCTCGGCCGCGTAGCGGCAGGCGGTGTCCAGGTCGACCTGCGAGAAGGAAATCTGCTTCGCCCCCTTGCCGGCCACCTGCTCGTACTTGACGGTGTCGTAGCCGAGGTACTTCTTCGCCAGCGAATCCATGTCGTGGCGCGTGGCGGTGGCGTTCCACACGAAGGATTCGAGCATCGAGTCGTGCTTGAGCCCCTGTACCGCGATGCCGTACTGGCTGAGCACGTTGATGTCGTACTTGGCGTGCTGGCCGAGCTTGGGGCGCGCGGGGGTTTCCAGGATCGGCTTCAACGCGGCCAGCGTGGCCTCGCGATCCAGCTGCGCGGGCGCGCCGGGGTAATCGTGTGCCAGCGGGATATAGCAGGCGTGGCCGCTCTCCACCGCGAACGAGGCGCCGACGATCTCGGCCTGCAGCGCATCGAGGCTGGTGGTCTCGGTGTCGAAGGCGATCAGCTCGGCCTTCTCGAGTTTGGCCAGCCAAGCCTGGAGCTGCGCCGGGGTGGTGACCAGCTCGTAGCTCCCCGGCGCGATGTCCTCATGCAGGAGCGCACCCTGCGAGGGTTGCTCATGGTCCTGATCCGGCGAAGGACTCTCGCGCACAGCGCCTGCCCCGGACTCGATCCGGGGATGCGCTCCCACAGTGGCATTGCCGTTGTCCAGCTCCTTCAGCGCCTGCTTGAACTCGTAGCGGGTGAACAGCGTGCGCAGGGCGTCGACGTCCTTCGCCCGCGGCGCGAGGTCGGTGACGCCCACGTCCAGTGCCACGTCGGTCTTGATGGTGACCAGCTCGCGCGACAGCGGCAGCTGCGGCAGGGCTTCGCGCAGGTTCTCGCCGATCTTGCCGCCGACCTCGGCAGCGCGTTCGATGATGCCGTCCAGCGAGCCGTACTGTTCCAGCCACTTGGCGGCGGTCTTCGGGCCGCACTTGGCCACGCCGGGCACATTGTCGATGCTGTCCCCGGTGAGCGCGAGGAAGTCGATGATCCGCTCCGGCGGCACGCCGAACTTGGCGATCACGCCGTCGCGATCGGTGACCGTGCTGGTCATGGTGTTGACCAGGGTGATGCCAGGGCGCACCAGCTGGGCAAAATCCTTGTCGCTGGTGGAAATCTCCACCTCGATGCCCTGCGCCTGCGCCGCCAGCGCCAGCGTGCCGATCACATCATCCGCTTCCACGCCGGTCACGCGCAGGATCGGAAAGCCCAGCGCGGCCACGATGTCGAGCATCGGCTGCACCTGCGCGCGCAGGTCGTCCGGCATCGGCGGGCGGTTCGCCTTGTACTGGGCGTACATGTCGTTGCGGAAGTTCGGGCCCGACGCATCGCTGACGAAGGCCATGTAGGTCGGCTGCTCCTTCAGCGTGGCGCGCAGCATGTTGACCACGCCGAACAGCGCACCGGTGGGCTCGCCCTGCGCGTTGCTCAGCGGCGGCAGCGCGTGGAAGGCGCGGTAGAGGTAGGAGGAACCGTCGATCAGGATGAGCTTGGCCATGCGCGGCATTCTCGCATGGGTGTCCGGCATGGGTGCCTGCGCGCAGCCCGCGGCGCAGCCGCTTCATCCGGCGCTCAAGCAGCGCGCTGCTATGCTGCGTGCCTCTCCCCCCGCGTGAGGTTGTGTGCCATGAAAGCCCGTCTTCCCCTGGCCCTCGCCGCCGTGCTGCTGTTCGCCCAGGCGCACGCGCAGGACGCACCGACCAAGCCGAACCAGCCCGCGCTGCCGCCGCCGGGCATGAACGATCCGGGCGTCACGCCGACCCCCGATACGGCGCCGGCACCGAGCGCCACGCCGACCCAGTCCACGCCCGCCGAGATGACGCCCACGCGCCTGCCCGGCAAGCCGATCCCGCTGCCGCGCCAGCCGGGCGACACCGGCCCGAGCGAGGCGATCCCGGACGTCCAGGTGCACCGTGAGGGTGACCAGACCATCCAGGAATACCGCCAGAGCGGCCGCCTCTACATGGTGGTGGTGACGCCGAAGAACGGCGTGCCGCAGACCTACATGGTCGACAACCAGGGCAAGCTGCGCGACCAGGCCGGCCAGCCGCCGGTGCGGCCGGTGATGTACAAGATCATGGAGTGGGGCAAGAGCCCGCCGCCGCAGGACGAAAAGCGCGACAGCAAGGGCGACACCGACAGCGGCTCGCACTGAGCCGACGATGCCGATGCGCGATAGCTGGCTGCTCTTCGCGCTGGGCTCGGCGTTCTTCGCCGCGCTCACCGCACTGTTCGGCAAGCTGGGCGTGGCGGGGATCAACTCCAACCTCGCCACCTTCATCCGCACCATCGTGATCTTGCTGGTCACCGCCGGCATCCTGAGCCTGCGTGGGGAATGGGCGCGGCCGTCCGGACTGCCGTGGCACAGCTGGCTGTTCCTGGTGCTCTCCGGCATCGCCACTGGCCTTTCCTGGCTGTGCTACTACCGCGCGCTGCAGCTGGGGCCGGTGAGCAAGGTGGCGCCTATCGACAAGCTCAGCGTGGCGATGGTGATCGTGTTCGGGCTGCTGTTCCTGGGTGAGAAGCCGAGCGTGCCGATGCTCGTCGGCGGCGGCCTGATCGTCGCCGGCGCCATGGTTATCGCGCTGTTCTAGCGCAACGCCCGCGAGCGAGCCCCGCCACAGCGCGGAAACCGTCAGCCGTCGAGCTCCGGGTAGTGGCGGAAGATGCCCTGCGTGTTGAATGCCAGCCGCCGCGGCGACGCGAGGTAGGCGGCGATGCGCGGGCGCTCCTCCACGCGCTCGGCCAGGGCGCGCAGGTGGGGTAGCCGTCGGGCCTGCTTGCGCATCGCCCGGGGATAGGCGTATTCGAGCCCACGCACGAGCTGGAACAGCGACAGGTCGACGTAGGAATGCTGCCCCAGCGCATGGCGCCCGCCGGCCCAGACCAGTGCGCGCTCGAAATAGCCGAGGAAGTGCGGCAGGCGCTGCCGGCGGAAATCCTCGGCCCGGCGCGCCGCTTCCTTGCGTTGTTCCTCGTAGTAGAGCGAACCGGCAATCGGATGGTGGCTGTCGTGGATTTCCGCCACGAAGTCGGCGATGGTCAGCTGCCACTGCAGTGCCTGCAGCCGGCGCGACTCCGCTCTCGGCACCAGCGCCAGCGGCGGACCGAGGTAGTGCAGGATGTTGGCGACCTGGGCGATTACCAGCCGCCCGGCCTTGAGGAACGGCGGCGCGAACGGCGGCATCGCGGGCATCTTGCCCTCGAGAAAGGGCTGCAGAACGCGGTCGCCCTCGACGCGCGCGACGTCGGCGTAATCCGCGCCGGCGTCTTCCAGCGCCAGCCGCACGAATTCGCCGCGGCCCTGGATGCCGGTCCAGTAGTAGAGCTGATAGCGCATGGCGGGCGTCCTCGCCGGGAGTCGCCACGACGCTAATCGCTGCCGGTTGAAGCCGGCGTGTTCGCTTGCCTGTTATGCACGCGCCAGCACGGCGACGTGGACGTCGCTGCGCCAGGCGAAGCCCAGGCTTTCGTAGAGGCGAATGGCCGGCGTGTTGTCGCGCCACGCGTGCAGGAAGGCGGTGTCGCCGCGTGCGGCGATCAGCGTGGCCACATGTTGTGACAGCCGGCGCGCCAGTCCACGTCCGCGGAAATCCGGATGCGTACACACGCCGCTCACCTCGGTCCAGCCGGGAAAGCGGAAGCGCTCACCGGCCATCGCGGCGAGGCGGCCGCCGATGCGCACGCCGTGGAACTGGCCCATGCGGTGCGTGCGCGCAAGGAACGGACCGGGCTGGGTGAGTCGCGCCAGCGCCAGCATCTCGGCGGCGTCCTCGTCGCCCAGCATGACGATGTCGGCGCTGGGTTCGCCAGCCAGCGGCTGCTGCGCCACCATCTGCACGCCCCAGGCACGCTTCACGGCGACCAGGCCGGGCGGCACCGTGATCTCCGGTACCTGCAGCTGGTAGACCTGCTCGCCGGAGCCGACCAATGCAGCCAGTGCGGCGAGTGCCTCGTCGCTGTCGTCGCGCGCCGAGGCGAACAGGTTCACGTCGATGACGTAGCGCCGCGCCAAGTCGTCACCGAGCGACAGCGGCCGGTGTGCCGTCGACAGGCTGGACCAGACCGGGCGGTCGAGCGGATGCACGGCGTCGCGGCGATCAGTGGCGGAAGTGGCGCATGCCGGTGAACACCATCGCCATGCCGTGCTCGTCGGCGGCAGCGATCACCTCGGCGTCGCGCATCGAGCCACCGGGCTGGATCACCGCGCTGATGCCGGCGGCGGCGGCCGCATCGATGCCGTCGCGGAACGGGAAGAACGCATCGGATGCCATCACCGAGCCGCGCACTTCGAGCTTCTCGTCGGCGGCCTTGATGCCGGCGATCTTCGCGCTGTACACGCGGCTCATCTGGCCGGCGCCGATGCCGATGGTCTGGCGATGCTTCGCGTAGACGATGGCGTTCGACTTGACGAACTTGGCTACCTTCCAGGCGAAGATCAGGTCGTCGATCTGCTGCGGCGTCGGCGCCACCTGAGTGACGACCTTGAGGTCCTCGGCCTTGACCATGCCGGTGTCGGCGGTCTGGATCAGCAGGCCCGAACCGACCCGCTTGACGTTGTTGCCCGGATGCGCGGCGACCAGATCGGTGCCCGGCGGCACCGGGATTTCCAGCACGCGCACGTTGCCCTTCTTGGCGAAGGCCTTGAGCGCCTCGTCGCTGTAGGACGGCGCCAATACCACCTCGACGAACTGGCGCGCCACGATGGCTTGCGCGGTGGCGCCGTCGCACTCGCGGTTGAACGCGATGATGCCGCCGAAGGCCGAGGTCGGGTCGGTCTGGTAGGCCAGGTCGTACGCCTTGCCGATGCCGTCCAGGCTCACCGCCACGCCGCAGGGGTTGGCGTGCTTGACGATCACGCAGGCCGGCTTGGTGAAGCTGCGCACGCATTCCCACGCGGCGTCGGCATCGGCGATGTTGTTGAACGACAGTTCCTTGCCCTGCAGCTGCTTGAACGTGGCCAGCGTGCCGGCGTGCGGATACAGATCGCGGTAGAACGCGGCGCTCTGGTGCGGGTTCTCGCCGTAGCGCAGGTCCATCACCTTGACGAAGCGGCCGTTGCTCTGCGCCGGGAACGCCTCGTGGCCGGCGATCGCCTCGTGCGCGTCGTCCAGCTTGAGGCCGGAGAGGTAGTCGCTGATCGCGCCGTCGTAGTTGGCCACGTTGTTGAACGCGGCGACCGACAGCTTGAAGCGGGTGGCGCGGGTCAGGCCGCCGTGCTGCTCGATCTCGGCGAGCGCCTCGTCGTACTGCGCCGGGTCGGTGAGCACACCGACGTCGTTCCAGTTCTTCGCCGCCGAGCGCAGCATCGCCGGGCCGCCGATGTCGATGTTCTCGATCGCCTGCTCCAGCGTGCAGTCCGGCTTGGCCACCGTGGCCTCGAACGGGTACAGGTTGAGCACCAGGAGGTCGATCGGCGCGATGCCGAGTTCGGCCATCACCGCGTCGTCGGTGCCGCGCCGGCCGAGCAGGCCGCCGTGCACCTTCGGGTGCAGCGTCTTGACGCGGCCGTCCATGATCTCGGGAAAGCCGGTGACGTCGCTCACATCCGTCACCGCGACACCCGCCTCGCGCAGCGCCTTGGCGCTGCCGCCGGTGGAGAGCAGCTGCACGCCAGCCGCGGCGAGGCGGCGGCCCAGTTCGAGCAGCCCGGTCTTGTCGGAGACGCTGAGCAGGGCGCGGCGGACGGGCGTGACGGCGGGGGCGGACATGGCGGCTTCCAGGGCTTCGGGAGCCGACGATTATAGCCCAGCGGCACGGCCTCGGCCGGTGGACGTCTGGACGGCCAAATGAAAAAGGCCCTCGCGGGCCTTTGTCGTCGATCCCGTGCGGCCGCCGTGGCGGGTCAGAGCATGCCGTGCTGGGACAGCTTCTTGCGCAGCGTGGCGCGGTTGATGCCCAGCGCCGTGGCGGCGCGGCTCTGGTTGCCTTCGTGGAACGCCATCACCTCGCGCAGCAGCGGGCCTTCCACTTCGCGGATCACCAGCGCGTGCAGGCCTTCGCTGCACTCGGTATCGCCGATGTCGGCCAGGTAGCGGCGCACGGTACGGCTGACGCATTCGCTCAGCGCGCTCTGCGACGAGGACTCCCGGCCGGCCTCGTGGACAGGCAGTCTGACGGCGTTCACTGACATATCCCTCACGTCCTGAGACGGCGACTGCATGGGTCACCGCGTTGGTTATGGCGTTTGCCGCGTCGGCGGCGTGCATCGCAGGCTGGATGACCGGATGCGCGAAAGGGCCGAGTGTACCCTCGCCGTCCCATAAAATTAAGTGCGCACGGCGCTTGACTATTCGAAGCCGAACTCGAAAGCCACGGCCTTCCTGCCCGGGTCTTCCACTTCAAGCACCAGCGCGGTCACCGCGCCGGGCGCCATGCCGGCGTGCAGGCTTTCGTTGTCATCCAGGTACTCGGATGGGCGCAGGCGGCGCATCGCCACGCGGTGGCCCTGGGCGTCGGCCAGCACCAGGCTGACCACCGGGTAGGGCTGGGCGAACGGCGCATCGTTGCGCAGCGTGGCGCTGATCATCAGCGCGCCGCGCACGCTCGGATGCGCCTCCACGTCGCGCGCGATCAGGTGCAGCTGGCCGACGCTGGGCACCAGTGGCAGGCGGCAGCCGAGCATGGCGCAGGCTTCGCGCAGCCAGCGGCCGGTGACCGGGTCGGCGAGCAGCGGATTGCGCTGCGCCCAGGCCACCTGGGCCCCGAGCAGCACGGTGAGCGCGAGGCAGACCAGCACCCACGGCCAGCGTCGTTCGCCGCTACGCTCGCGTCCCGCACGAGCGCGGCGTGCCGACTTGCCTTTCGCCCGCGCGAAGCGGGGCGTGAACACCAGCCGGCTGAAGTCACCCCCATCCGCGTCATTCGACGAGGTGCCGCCGACCACCGCGGCGGTGACCGGTTCCGGGCGCGGGCGGTAGACCGCGAGCTCCAGCCGCGGCGCGGGACCGGGAGCGACGGCGGCAGCCAGTCGGGTAAACGGTTCGGGTGGCAGCTGCGACGCGAGGCAGCCCAGCGCGTCGAACACCGCGTCGCAGTGGCCGCACTGCACGTGGCCGCCCGCCGGCGCGAGCGCGTCGGCGTCGAGCGAGAACACGGTGAGGCAGTCAGGGCACTGGGTGTACATGCGAAACCGCTCGGCAGGAGGCCGCCAGCCTAGTGCAGGGCCGTCGACAAATCATCGACGGCGCGCGTGGAATCGGCGATTCAGCGCCGGCGGCCGCTGATGCGCACCCAGTCCTCGCGCTTGTCCACGCGCAGATTGTCGAACCATTCGCCGTAGCGCGCGAGCAGTTCGTCCTGCTGGCCGTCGAGGATGCCGGAGATGGCGAACGGCGCGCCGGGCTTGGCCGCGGCGGCGAAGGTGGGCGCCAGCTCGCCGAGCGGACCGGCGAGGATGTTGGCGACGAACACGTCGGCGGGGGCGCCGTCGAAATCCTGCGGCAGGAACACTGCCAATCGGTCGGCCACGGCGTTGCGCTCGGCGTTGTCGATCGAGGCGGTGAGCGCCTGCGGGTCGTTGTCCACGCCCACCGCGCTCTTCGCGCCGAGCTTGAGGGCGGCGATGGCGAGGATGCCCGAGCCGCAGCCGAAGTCGGTCACCGACTTGCCGGCGAGGTCCAGCGAATCCAGCCACTCCAGGCACAGCGCGGTGGTGGGGTGGGTGCCGCTGCCGAAGGCCAGGCCGGGATCCAGCCGCACCACCACCAGCGCATCGTCGGCCGGCGGCTCGATGTTCCACGGATAGATCCACAGCCGTCGGCCGAACGCCATCGGCTGGAACTGGTCCATCCACGCGCGCTCCCAGTCCTGATCCTCCACGTGCACGAAGGCCAGCTGCGCCGGCTCCAGCCACGGCAGCAGGTCGCTCAGTGCCTCGGTCAGGCCGCGACGGTCGGCGTCGGCATCGAACAGCGCGTTGAGCGTGATCGTCGGCCACAGCGGCAGCTCGCCCACGCCGGGCTCGAAGATCGCCTGTTCGTCGGGCGTTTCCGCATCTGCGTCGCGCAGGGTGATGGAGAGCGCGCCGAGTTCTTCCAGTGCGTCTTCCACGCTGGGCTGCTGCTCGGCGCGGACGGTGAGGGAGAGTTCGAGAAAGGGCATAGGGCGAGGAGTGAGCGAAGAGAAGTGAGGAGTGAGAGAAATGCGGGACGGCGGGGAAGAAAAAGAGGCAGGGCGTTCGCGCCTGCCTCCGAGCTTTCCGCTGACCGCGACGGGATCAGTGATCCGCGGGCGGATGGCCCTTCTGCTCGGCCATGCGCTTTTCCAGATAGTGGATGTTCTGGCCGCCCTGCTGGAAGCCGACGTCGGCCATGATCCGCTGCTGCAGCGGGATGTTGCACTTGACGCCCTCGATCACCGTCTCGGCCAGCGCCAGGCGCATGCGCGCGATGGCGGTGGCGCGGTCCGGACCGTGCACGATCAGCTTGCCGATCATCGAGTCGTAGTTCGGCGGGATGCGGTAGCCGTCGTACAGGTGGGTGTCCACGCGCACGCCGGGGCCGCCGGGCGCCTCGAAGCGCTTCACCGTGCCGGGCGAGGGCAGGAAGTTGTCCGGGTCCTCGGCGTTGATGCGGCACTCGATGGCGTGGCCGGTGATCTTGATGTCCTCTTGGCGGATCGACAGCTTCTCGCCGCCGGCAATCAGGAGCTGCTCGCGCACCAGGTCGACGCCGGTGATCCACTCGGTCACCGGGTGCTCGACCTGGATGCGGGTGTTCATCTCGATGAAGTAGAAGCGACCGTTCTCGAACAGGAACTCGAACGTGCCGGCGCCGCGATAGCCGATGCGGATGCAGGCGTCGACGCAGACCTTGCCGATCTGCGCGCGCAGCTCCGGCGTGATGCCGGGCGCCGGCGCTTCCTCCACCACCTTCTGGTGGCGGCGCTGCATGGAGCAGTCGCGCTCGCCCAGGTGGATCGCGTTGCCCTGGCCGTCGGCCAGCACCTGGATCTCTACGTGGCGCGGGTTCTCCAGGAATTTCTCCATGTACACCATGTCGTTGCCGAAGGCCGCCTTGGCCTCCTGCTTGGTCATGGTGATGGCGTTGCCCAGGTGGGCCTCGGTGCGCACCACGCGCATGCCGCGCCCGCCGCCGCCGCCGGCGGCCTTGATGATCACCGGGTAGCCGATCTCGCGGGCGATCTTGATGTTGGTGTCCACATCCTCGCCCAGCGGGCCGCCGGAACCGGGCACGCAGGGCACGCCGGCGGCCTTCATCGCCTTGATCGCCTGGACCTTGTCGCCCATCAGGCGGATCACGTCGGCGGTGGGACCGATGAAGATGAAGCCGGACTGCTCGACCTGTTCGGCGAAATCCGCGCGCTCGGAGAGGAAGCCGTAGCCCGGATGGATCGCCTGGGCGTCGGTGATCTCGGCCGCCGCGATGATGCGCGGGATGTTGAGGTAGCTGTCGACCGAAGGCGCCGGGCCGATGCAGATCGCCTCGTCGGCCAGGCCCACGTGCTTGAGGTTGCGGTCGGCGGTGGAATGCACCGCGACCGTCTTGATGCCAAGGCTGTGGCAGGCGCGCAGCACGCGCAGCGCGATCTCGCCGCGGTTGGCAATGACGACTTTTTCTAGCATGGGAATGTGTTCCGCCGGATCAGGCAATGACGAACATGGGCTGGTCGAATTCCACCGGCTGGCCGTTCTCGACCAGGATGGCCTTCACCGTGCCAGCCACGTCGGCCTCGATCTGGTTGAACATCTTCATCGCCTCGATGATGCCCAGCGTCTCGCCCGCCTTGACCTGCTGGCCGACCTTGACGAAGGCCGGCGCGCCCGGCGTGGAGGAGGCGTAGAAGGTGCCGACCATCGGCGCCTTCACCACGTGTCCGGCCGGCAGTGCATCGGCGGCCGGCGCCTCGGCGACGGGCGCGGCCGGTGCGGCGGCCACGGGTGCCGCAGCCACAGCCACCGGCGCGGGTGCCGCGGCCACTGCCACGCCGCCCTTGGGCACGCGCGACAGGCGGACCACTTCCTCGCCTTCCTTGATCTCCAGCTCGGCGAGGTTGGACTCCTCGAGGAGGTCGATGAGTTTCTTGATCTTGCGCAGGTCCATGGGACAAACCTTCTTGCAGGGTTACCGCCCGCAGGCGGCTGGAAAGGATGCGAGCCGGCGCGGTGCCGGCTAGCGGACGGGTTGGGCGTCGGCGCGGGCGAGGCGGCGGATCGCCGCGTCCAGCGCCAGCCGGTAGCTGTCGCTGCCGAAACCGCCGATCACGCCCACGGCGATGTCCGCCAGGTACGAGTGGCGCCGAAACGGCTCGCGGGCGTGCACGTTGGACAGGTGTACTTCAATGAACGGAATCGCCACCGCGGCCAGCGCGTCGCGCAGGGCGATGCTGGTGTGGGTGAATGCGCCGGGGTTGAACACGATCAGCGCGGTCTGGTCGTCGCGCGCCTGGTGGATGCGGCCGATCAGCTCGTGCTCGGCGTTGGACTGGTACCAGCCCAGCTCGTGACCCGCGGCCTGCGCCTGCTCGGCCAGCGCGGCATTGATGTCGGCCAGCGTCTCGCGGCCGTAGATGTCCGGCTCGCGCACACCCAGCAGATTGAGGTTGGGGCCATGCAGGGCCAGGATCTTCGCCATGCGACTGCCTTCGCGGGAGGCCGGACGGGTCCGGAAGCGGTGCAGTGTGCTAGCCCCGCCGTGGCTTGTCCAGTTCGCCGCAGATCGGCGATGTTTGCCGGAGAAGTCCCCGTTAAACCGTGCGCGGACGTATGTGGTCGGTCCGCGCGCTCAATCCACCGGGCCGCCAGACAGCCAGCGATCGAGGGTGGCGGCGTCCAGAGGTCCGCGATGGGTGGCGAGCAGCCGGCCGTTCGCGTCGAGCAGCGCGCTGTAGGGAAGGATCTCCGCGGTATCACCCAGCTGCAGGGACGTACTGGGCGAATTGAGCTGTCCCAGCAGCACCTGGTAATGCACCGGATGGGCAGCGAGGAAGGCCTGCACGCGGGCCGGTTCGTCCATCGCGATGCCCAGCAGCGTGGTGTCCGGATGGGCGCGGGCTGCGCGATCCAGCGCCGGCATCTCGTCCAGGCACGGGCCGCACCAGCTGGCCCAGAAGTTCAGCAGCACGCGGTGGCCGCGGTAGTCGGCGAGCCGGTGCGTGCGGCCGTCCAATCCGGTCAGCGGTACATCGGGTGCCACCGCGCCGATGCTCGCCACCGTCACGCCGGCCGGCACGTGGACGAGGCGGCTGCGATGCTGCAGCCAGCCGCCGAGCGCGGCGGCCAGGGTGGCCACCAGCAGGATCATCCAGGTCGAGCGGTTGAACATCAGCGGCTGGCCTCGGTGAGGGCACGCTCGACGATGCCGCGCGTGAGCACGGTCGGCAGTTGCCTGCCTTCGCCGCCGCCCTTGGGGAACACCACGTACAGCGGCACGCCGGGCGAGTGGTATTGCTGCAGGAAGGCGGCGATGGTGGGGTTCACGTCGGTCCAGTCACCCTTCATGTAGACCGCGCCGGTCTTCGTCAGCAGGGCGCGGAAGGCGTCGGTGTCGAGCACGGCGTGCTCGTTGGCCTTGCAGGTCACGCACCAGTCGGCGGTCATGTCGACGAACACCGGCGTGCCGGCCTGGCGCAGCTCGGCCAGCTTCTGCGGGGTGTAGGCGACCACGCCCTCGACGGTCGCTGCGGCCCGGGTCGGCGCCGGCACCTGGCTCAGGTAATACAGCGGCACCGCCACGAGCACGGCCAGCACCAGCACCAGTGCGCGGCTGAAGGCACCGCGGCTGCGGCTGCGCTCGAACCACCACAGCGCCATCGCCAGCGCCACCATCGCCACCAGCAGCAGGCCGATCGCGTCGGCGCCGCGCTGGTGCGCCAGCACCCAGGCCAGCCACACCGCGGTGAGGTACATCGGGAACGCCAGCACCTGCTTGAGCGTCTCCATCCAGCGCCCCGGTCGCGGTAGCCGCCGCGCCAGCGCCGGCACGAAGCCCACCAGCAGGAACGGCAGCGCCAGGCCGATGCCCAGCATCAGGAACACCGCCAGCGCCGCGGCGATCGGCGCGGCAAAGGCGTAGGCCAGTGCGCTGCCCATGAACGGCGCCGTGCACGGGCTGGCCACCACCACCGCCAGCACGCCGGTAAAGAAGTCGCCGGCCGGACCCGAGCGATTGGCCAGCGCGGCGCCGGTATTGCCCAGCGAGGCGCCGAACTGCACCACGCCGGACATCGACAGCCCCACCGCGAACATCACGCAGGCCAGCACCGCCACCACCAGCGGCTGCTGCAGCTGCGCGCCCCAACCCAGCGCGTGGCCGGCCGAGCGCAGGCCGACGATCACCCCGCCGACCACCGCGAAGCTGCTGAGCACGCCGGCCGTGTAGAGCAGGGCGTGGCGTCGCGCGCGCGCCGGGCTCTCGCCGCTTTCCAGCACGCTGACCGCCTTGATCGACAGTACCGGCAGCACGCAGGGCATCAGGTTGAGGATCAGGCCGCCGCCGAAGGCCAGCAGCAGCGCGAGCAGCAGGCCGGTCTCCGGCGCGGCGATGGCGTCGTCTTTCGTCGCCGCTGCCGCGCCGTTAGCAGCGGCTGCCGGCAGTTCCACCTGCAGCGAGCGGGTCATCACCGGATAGCAGATGCCGCCGTCCTGGCAGCCCTGGAAGGCGGCCTGCACGGTGAGCTGGCGGCGGCCCTGCAGGTCGCCGGCAATGCCCACCGGCACCTCCACCTGGTCGAAGTACACGGTGACCTGGCCGAAGTGCTCGTCCTGGTGCGCGGTGCCGGCCGGCCAGGCCGGCACCAGCTTCAGCGCGGGCGCATCGGGCACGCTCAGCGCGGTCTGGTCGCGGTAGAGGTAATAGCCCTTGGCCATCGTCCAGCGCAGCAGCAGGCGATCCGGTGCGGTAGCCAGCGCCTCGACGCGGAAAGCCTGCTCCGCCGGCAGCGCCGCCGAACCCGCGCCCAGTGCATGGCCGGCGTCGATGGCCCGCAGTGCCGCACCAAAGCCCTGTGCCGGGGCGCTTGCCGCGCCGGCGCCGGCCGGCAGCGCCAGGTCCAGCTTCTCGGTATGCGGCGGGTAGCAGATCTTCGGATCGACCTCGTGGCAACCCTGGTACTGCACGGACAGGGTCAGGCGCGCGGTGCCGGCGGCCACCGTGTAGGGGATCTGCGCATCGATGCCGTGGTGGTAGGTCTCCACGTCGCCAAGGTATTCGTCGTGATGCTTCTCTCCGTCCGGCAGCTGCGCCTCGCCCAGGGTGACGCCGTCGCCACCGGTGAACTTCATGCGACCGCGGTAGAGGTAGTAGTCCGGCGCGATCGTCCAGTGCAGCTTGAGCACGCCCGGCTGGCTGGCGTCGGCGCTGAGCTTGTACGCCTCGGTGACGGGCAGCAGGTCCTGGGTGGATTGGGCGGATGCCGGCACGCCGGCCAGAAGCCCGGCAAGGGTGAGCAGCAGGCGGGCGGCGAACCGTCCGGAAGGCAGAGAGAGCATCACGACTCCAGGCGCAGGGCCCGTGGGGGCGGGCAGATCGTCATTATGGCCGAGGGGTGCCGACCGGTGCCGCGGCGTGCGCGCGCACCCAGTCGAGGTAGGGCGCGTGGCCGTCGGTGACGGACAGCACCACCAGCTCCGGCAGCTCGTACGGATGCAGGGCGAGCAGGCGCTCCTTCAATGCCTCGAAGCGGCCGGCGGTGGTCTTGATCACCAGCAGCACCTCCTCGTCGGTGTGCACGGCACCCTGCCAGCGGTAGGTGGAGCGCACGCCCGGGAGCTGGTTGACGCAGGCGGCGAG
Organism: Dyella ginsengisoli; assembly: GCF_044904665.1. NCBI lineage: Bacteria > Pseudomonadati > Pseudomonadota > Gammaproteobacteria > Lysobacterales > Rhodanobacteraceae > Dyella > Dyella ginsengisoli. Next base: position 46,253 of record NZ_JADIKM010000006.1, on the reverse strand, counting down.
CGATTCCTCCACCAGCGCGCCGGCGATCTCCTGGGCCGTGGCGGTATCGGGGCAGGTGCTCAGGCAGACCAGGATGTCATCGGGCATGGTGGCGGAACCGGTGGGGAGCGGGCAGCCTAGCAAGCCCGGCCTTCCCGTGGCCTCGATTCGCTCTTGATAACCGAGGGTTACGGCCCAACTTCGCAGGCACCCCCACCGAACGCTTGCACAGGCGTGGTGCGGCGCTAAAATTGGCACTCACCGACCGTGAGTGCTAACAATGCGCCGGTCCGGGACCAATTTTCGTCAACCATCCATGAGCTGGAGCCACCCATGAGCAAACTGCGTCCGCTGCACGATCGAGTCATCGTCAAGCGCCTGGAAGAGGAGCGCGTCTCCGCCGGCGGCATCGTGATCCCCGACAGCGCCACCGAGAAGCCGACCCGCGGCAAGGTGATCGCCGCCGGTACCGGCCGCATCCTGGAAGACGGCAACGTCCGCCCGATGTCGCTGAAGGAAGGCGACACCGTGCTGTTCGGCAAGTACGCCGGCCAGGAAATCAAGATCGACGGCGAAGAGCTGGTCTTCCTGAAGGAAGACGACATCGTGGCCGTGATCGAGGGGTGAGTTGGCTGGAGCTCCGGGCTGACCGGCTGAGCGCGGATCAAAAGCGCGCACGCCAGTCGCCTTCGGCTCCTTCTGCAGCACCTCGCGACAAAGTCCATTCCTATTCAATTTTTTTGAGGCAAAAAAATCATGGCAGCTAAAGAAGTCCGCTTCGGCGAAGACGCCCGCTCGCGCATCCTCAAGGGCGTGAACACCCTGGCCAACGCGGTCAAGGTCACCCTGGGTCCCAAGGGCCGCAACGTCGTGCTCGAGAAGAGCTTCGGCGCCCCCACGATCACCAAGGACGGCGTGTCCGTCGCCAAGGAGATCGAGCTGGCCGACAAGTACGAGAACATCGGCGCGCAGATCGTCAAGGAAGCCGCTTCCAAGACCTCCGACGTGGCCGGTGACGGCACCACCACCGCCACCGTGCTGGCGCAGGCGTTCATCCAGGAAGGCCTCAAGGCCGTGGCCGCCGGCATCAACCCGATGGACCTCAAGCGCGGCATCGACAAGGCGGTGATCGCCGCCGTTGCCGAGCTGAAGAAGCTGTCCCGGCCGACCGCCGACGACAAGGCGATCGCCCAGGTCGGCACCATCTCGGCCAACAGCGACTCCAACATCGGCGACATCATCGCCACCGCGATGAAGAAGGTCGGCAAGGAAGGCGTGATCACCGTCGAGGAAGGCTCGGGCCTGGAGAACGAGCTCGACGTGGTCGAGGGCATGCAGTTCGATCGCGGCTACCTGTCGCCGTACTTCATCAACAACCAGCAGAGCCAGCAGGTGGAGATGGACGACCCGTTCATCCTCATCCACGACAAGAAGGTCTCCAACGTGCGCGAGCTGCTGCCCGTGCTCGAGGCCGTCGCCAAGGCCGGCAAGCCGCTGGTGATCGTCGCCGAGGAAGTGGAAGGCGAGGCGCTGGCCACGCTGGTGGTCAACACCATCCGCGGCATCGTCAAGGTCGCCGCCGTGAAGGCGCCGGGCTTCGGTGACCGTCGCAAGGCGATCCTGGAAGACATCGCGATCCTCACCAACGGCCAGGTCATTTCCGAGGAAGTGGGCCTGTCGCTGGAGAAGGCCACGATCAACGATCTGGGCCGTGCCAAGCGCGTGGTGATCACCAAGGAAAACACCACCATCATCGACGGTGCCGGTGAGGCGGAGCGCATCCAGTCGCGCATCGGCCAGATCAAGGCGCAGATCGAGGAGACCTCCTCCGACTACGACCGCGAGAAGCTGCAGGAGCGCGTGGCCAAGCTGGCCGGCGGCGTGGCGGTGATCAAGGTCGGTGCCGGTACCGAGATCGAGATGAAGGAAAAGAAGGCCCGCGTCGAAGACGCCCTGCACGCCACGCGCGCAGCCGTCGAAGAGGGCGTGGTGCCGGGCGGTGGCGTGGCGCTGATCCGCGCGCTGAAGGCGGTCGAAGGCCTGAAGGGCGACAACCACGAGCAGGATCTGGGCATCGCGATCACGCGTCGCGCGCTCGAGGCTCCGCTGCGCGCCATCGTCGCCAACGCCGGTGAAGAGCCGTCGGTGGTGCTGAACAAGGTCAAGGAAGGCACCGGCAACTTCGGCTACAACGCCGCCACTGGCGAGTACGGCGACATGGTGGAGATGGGCATCCTGGATCCGACCAAGGTGACCCGCTCGGCCCTGCAGCACGCTTCCTCGGTCGCCGGCCTGGCGATCACCACCGAGGCGATGGTGGTGGAAGTGCCGAAGAAGGACGAAGGCCACGGCGCCGCCGGCGGCATGGGCGGTGGCATGGGCGGCATGGGTGGCATGGACTTCTAAGTCCCGCCGCACCGCTGCGCTGCACCCACGAAAAACCCCGCTTCGGCGGGGTTTTTCTTTGTCCGGCTCGCTGACGAAACGGCGCCGATGACGTCACGGCGGCTGCCTGCAAGCGCCTCGCTTTCACGCTCGGCGATCGGGACGATGTGTGCTCCCTGCGGCCGTCGTCACCGGTCGAGCCACAGGGCGTGGGTCGACGTCCCGGATGTGGGACGTGGCTATTTCGCGAGTGGGATAGGCGGCCGCCGCCGCGTGCTCCGGCTCAGTGCGAGGCGCCGGCGCCGAGGTGAGCATCGGTTTCTAGCGCCGGCTCGCGGGCGGCCGCCTGATGCGCCATCGCACGGGTGTCCGGCGGCAGCAGTGCATCCAGCTTTCCATCCAGGCGCAGCTGGGCGACGCTGGCCATGTCGCGATCGGTGCGGGCGACCTGGGCATCTTCGCCCGTGGTGTCGGCATCGGGAGCGCGGGTCAGCGCGGCCAGTTCCGGGCCGACCAGCCGGGTGAGGGCAAAGTAGCTGTCGTCGCGGATACCGGCGCTCTGCAGCAGCAGGCCGGGCAGCATCCATGAGGCCACGGCCGTGCGCTGCGGCTTGGCGGCCTTGCGCGGATCGACCAGCAGCCACGTGCCCGGTTCGCTCAGCATGGTGCCGCCGTCGACGAAGCCGGCGGTCTGGAAGGCGTTGCTGAGCGCGGGCAGGTGATCGCCGTAGAACAGCAGCAGGGTCGGGCGCTCGCGCCTGGCGAGCACGTCGGCAAGACGCCCCAGTTCCTGGTCGGCGTGATGGATGTGATAGAGGTAATTCTGCAGCTCCAGCTTGTCCTTGCCGGTGATGCCTGGCGGTACCGGCATCGCGTCGCGCTCGGCGGTGTCGGCCGGAATGGTGTCGTACGGACCGTGCGCCTCGATGCTGATGGCGAACAGGAACTGCGGCGGACCGCTGTCCTTGAGTTGGGTGAGGATCTCGTCGGTCATGCCGCGATCGGCCATGTACTGGCCGTCATTGGCGGCGCCGGCAGGAAAGGCCGACTGCGAGACGAAACGGTCGAAGCCGATTGCCTTGAACGCGCTGGTGCGGTTCCAGAACGACGGATCGTTGCCGTGGATCGCCACCGTCTCGTAGCCGTTCGAACGCAGCGTGCGCACTAGGCCGGGCACCACCTTCGCGTTGAGCTGCAGGTAGGGGAACTGCAGGTCCGGGAAATAGCGCAGCGACAGCCCGGTCAGCACCTCGAACTCGGTACGGATGGTGCCGCCGCCGAACGTCGGCACGTGCAGCGCCCCGCTGGTGCCGTGCCTGGCCAGTCGGTCCAGGTTCGGCGTGATCTGCGAGCCCTGGTAGCCGTTGAGGATGCGCGGGTCGAAGAACGACTCGCTCTGCACCACCACGATGTCGGGCAGGCCCTCGCTGGCCGTGGCGCCGGCGACCGCCTGCTGCCGCAACGCCTCGTCGGCGCGGCCGAGTAGTTCGCGCGCCGCGGCCGTGTCGGGCTTGCGGGCGCCGTGCCCGTACTGCAGGCGATATATCATCAGCGAGCTGAGCAGCCCGGAGTGGGTGGCGGTGGAGGTGGCCGACCACGGCTCCAGCCACAGCGTGCGGCCGTTGTAGAGCCGCGTCCACGGCGTCGCGCCGGCGATCAGCGTTACCAGCAGGGCCAGCGATGCCGTGCCGGCCAGCACCCGCGGCGCGCGCGGGCTCTGCGGGAGCAGGCGCGGTTCGCGACGCCACAGCACGATGACCAGGGCGATCACCGCGAGCATCGCCAGATAAGGCCACGGGCTGTGCGGCAGATAGGCGCCCAGCACGTGGGTGCCGCCCTTGTTGAGCTGGCCGATCATGTGGAAATCGGCGGGAATCAGCGGCGTGCCGAGATTGGCTATCTTGAGATAGTTGACGGCATACACTGTGCCCTCCGCCGCCAGCGCCAGCCCGAACGAGAGCATCGCCCGGCGGGTGAAGGCCAGCAGGGCGCCGGCCAGCAACAACCCGGGCAGCGCGTTGGCCAGCACGTACACCGGCTGGTCGAACAGCCGCCGCGGCGCCACGCCGACGCCACCGTCGATCAGCCCGGTGAGCAGCACGAAGGCGAGCGCCATCAGGGCGAGCACCAGCGCGCCCTGCCAGGGGCGGCGCGATTTGCTGGAGGCGGAGAGGGCAACGGCCATGGCGTCCTGTGGTTGTCACGGAACAGACACGCGAGAGTAATTGCCCGGACATGAACCTTTCATGGGGGCGATTTCGCCGCTCGCATGGGCCGTGCCGGCGACTGCTGCGCCGTGCCGCCTGCGGCACAATGCCGGGATGACCACGCCCGAATCGCCCACGCTGCGCGCCCTGATCGATGACCGCTACGCCCAGCTCACCGCCGCCTGCCGCGCCGCTGGCGTGGCGGTGCAGGACGACGCTGGCGTGGCCGAGCGGATTCGGCGCACCCTGCTGGCCAGCGATTTCGCCTTCGAGGTGTGGCGCAGCCAGCCGCAGCTGCTCGGGCCGGCCGGGCTGGAGCGGCTGCGTTCGCCCGCCGATGCCGCCTCGCGTGCCGAGGCCCTGCGCCTGCCCGAGGACGAGCCGCAGACGCTGGCGCTGCTTCGTCGGTTTCGCCGTGCGGAGGCGTTGCGACTGGTGTTCCGCGACGTCAACGGCCTGGACGACCTGCCGGCCACCTTGTCCGACACCAGCGTGCTGTACGAAGTGCTGCTGGAACAGGCGCTGGCCTGGTGCGAACGCCAGCTCGCGGCCCGCTACGGCCACCCGCGCGGTGCGGACGGCAGCGCGCAGCGGCTGGTGGTGGTCGGCTTCGGCAAGCTCGGCGGCAGCGAGCTGAATTTCTCCTCCGACATCGACCTGGTGCTGGCCTACCCGCAGTCCGGCCAGAGCGACGGCGCGCGCAGCCTGGACAACAGCGAATACTTCGTGCGGCTGGTGCGCCAGCTGGTGCGATTGCTGAACGAGCCGACGCTGGACGGCATCTGCGCGCGGGTCGACCTGCGCCTGCGCCCGTTCGGCAGCGCCGGCCGCCTCGCGCTGCCGTTCGCCGCGATGGAGCAGTACTACCAGAGCGAGGGTCGCGACTGGGAGCGCTACGCCTGGATCAAGGCGCGCCCGGTGGCCGGCGATCGGGCAGCCGGCAAGCAACTGCAGGAGCTGCTGCGCCCGTTCGTCTACCGCAAGTACCTCGACTACACCGCCTTCGCCGGTCTGCGCGAGATGAAGGCGCTGATCGACGCGGAAGTCGCCCGCAAGGATCTGGCCGACAACCTCAAGCTCGGTCCCGGCGGCATTCGCGAGATCGAGTTCATCGTGCAGCTCACCCAGCTGATCCGCGGCGGCCGCGAGCCCTCGCTGCGCGTGCGCGGCCTGCTTCCGGCGCTCACCGCCTGCGAGGCGCGCGGGCATATCCCCGCGGCCCGCGCCCGTGCATTGCGCGAGGCCTACGTCTGCCTGCGCCGGGCGGAGAACCGCGTGCAGATGCTGCGCGACGCTCAGACCCACGACATCCCCGAGGACGCGCTCAGCCGCGAACGCATCGCGCGCGGTCTGGATCATCCCGACTGGCCGGCGCTGGAGGCCGAGCTGGCGCGCCATCGCGCGGTGGTCAGCGAGGAATTCGCCGCCGTGCTGATGCCCCAGGGCGGCCGCGCCGCCAGCGTGCCGGTGGCCGATACCGCGCTGTGGCAGGCGGCCTGCGCGGGCACGATCGAGGCCGCGGAGCTGGAGGCCTCCGGCTTTGTGCCCGGTGACGCGGTGGCCGATGCGCTGCTCAAGCTGCCGCAAGCGGCCAACGTGCGTGCCATGTCGCCCGGTTCGCGCGAGCGGCTGGACCGGCTGATGCCGCAGGTGCTGATCGCCGCGCGCCAGACCGCCGCGCCGGTGGCCTGCCTGTTGCGCCTGTGCCAGCTGGTGCAGTCGGTGGCGCGCCGGTCTTCTTATCTTGCGTTGCTGGAGGAGCAGCCGGCGGCGCGCCGTCGCCTCGCGCGGCTGTTCGCCGACCGCGCCTTCCTGGCCGAGCGGGTGATCGCCCAGCCGCTGCTGCTGGATGACGTGCTCGACCCGCGCATCGACCAGCTGCCGTTCAAGCGCGCCGACATCAGCGCCGAGATCACCCGCGTGCTGGGTACGCTGGACGAGCGCGAGGCGGAGGCCGAGCTCGAACGCATCAACGAGTTCAAGGCCAGCGTGGCGTTCCGGCTGGGGCTGGCGTTCAACGACGGCCGCGCCGATGCGGTGTCGACCGCGCGCCGGCTCGCGGCGCTGGCCGAGTCGGTGGTGGTGGCGGTCACCGCGCTGGCCGAGCGCGAGCTGGCCGTACAGCACGGCCGGCTGCCCGGCGAAGGCTCCGGCTTCGCGGTGCTCGGCTACGGCAGCCTGGGCGGCGAGGAGCTGGGCTTTGCGTCGGACCTGGACCTGGTGTTCGTCTACGACAGCCGCCGCGCCGCCGCGATGAGCGACGGCGCGCGCCCGCTGGAAGGCTCGCGCTGGTACCAGCGCCTGGCGCAGCGCGTGATGAACTGGCTCACCGTGCTCACCCGCGCCGGCCGTCTGTACGAAGTGGACACGCGGCTGCGTCCGGACGGCTCCAAGGGGCTGCTGGTATCGAGCTTCGACGCCTTCGCCGCGTACCAGCGCGGTCGCGCCTGGACGTGGGAACACCAGGCACTGCTGCGCGCGCGCGCGGTGGCCGGCGATCCGGCGCTGCATGGGGAGCTGGCGGCGCTGCGGCGAGAGATCCTCGGCGCGCCGCGCGAACGCACGGCGGTGCTGGCGGAAGTCTCCAGCATGCGCCGACGCTGGCGCGCCGAGCGCGATCGTTCCGACGATGCGCGCTTCGACCTCAAGCAGGGCCAGGGCGGCCTGCTCGACATCGAATTCGCGCTGCAGGGGCTGGTGCTGGCCACGGCGGCGAGGCATCCAGCGCTGCTCGAGGTCACCGGCAATGCCGGCTTGATCGAGGCCTGCCGTGAGGCCGGCCTGCTCGACGCGGCGCAGGCCGATGCGTTCACTCGCGTGCATGCGGAGCTGCTGCAGCGTGCGCTCACCTGCACGCTGGACCTGCGTTCGCGCATCGACGCCCGCGACGCCGCGCTGGCCTCGCTCGCCGCCGCGGTGCACGAAGTCACCGTCGCACTGGGGTTCGACTTTTACGGTTGAGCGTCGCCGCCGGCCTTCATCCGTGCCCGCACCTGTGCGGCCAGCAGTGCCGTTTCGCGCAGCGGTGCCGTTGGATCGCCGCCGTCAGCCAGATAGCCTGCTTCGTGCAACGCCTGATGAAAACGCGCGATGCGCGACGGCAGCGGCGCGGTGACCACGGTCTCCACCGGGCAGCCGACGCCGCAGGCTTCGCTGAGCATGTTCACCGAGTCGGCTGTGACCACCAGCCGGTCGGCCCAGCCCAGCACGCCGGGGTAGGGATTGGCACCGTCCGCGGCGTCGCGCCAGAACAGGCCGGGCAGCTCGTCCAGCTGGCTGCGCAGCATTTCCGCGAGTGCGGCGGGCGTGCGGCGCGAGGCGACCACCAGCATGCTGCCGCCGTCGCGCTGGTAGAGCGCGCGCAGCCGCTGGCTCAGCGTCTCGGCGTAGCGCACATCGAGCGCAATGCCCTTGCGCGGCCCGCCCAGCAGCACGCCCACGCGCGGCTGCGGCAGTTCGCCAAGCTGGGGAAACGCCTGGCGCGCATCGGCCAGCCAGGCATCGTCGATCGGATGCAGCGAGCCCAGCGGCGTGAGCACGTTCGCACCGTGCAAGCCATCGTGGCGCGGGGCAATCACGGTGTCCCAGTGCGTCGGATCGATGCGCGGATCGAGGATCTGCACCGTGTGGCAGGCGCCGTCGGAGAGCGGTCGCAGCAGGCGGGTGAACAGTGCCGCGGCCCGGCCGCAGCCGACCGCCACGCGCGGCCACGGCGGCGCGAAAAGTTCGCGCTGCGCCGCCGGCAACGCCAGCCGTCCACCGGCCAGCAGGCGCGGTGCGAACCACGACCACGGCGCGCGCGGCTCCAGCACCAGGTGCCGCACCGGCAGGCCCAGCGCGCCCGCCAGCGCCAGCGCCTGGCGCTGGTTGCCGGCGGCCTCGTCGGTGATCGCCCAGCACTCGCCGGCGGCCCTCAGCATGCGGGCGCGATCGCGGCGATTGTTTCTGGAATCTGCACAGTTCGTTCCACCGGGCGGGGTCCTGTTGGCGCAGCGACGCACGTACACTGGTCTCTTGCTGCGCCAACCGAAGGATACCCATGAGCGAGATGCTTTCCGATACCGCCCTCGATCAGCTGTTCCGCAACGCCCGCACCTTCAACGCATGGTTGCCGAAAGAGGTGAGCGACGCCCAGCTGCACCAGCTTTACGAGCTGGTGAAGTTCGGCCCGACCAGCGCCAACAGCTCGCCGATGCGGTTGGTGTTCGTGAAGTCGCCCGAGGCCAAGGCGAAGCTGGCGCCGCTGATGTCCGACGGCAATCGCGCCAAGACCATGGCCGCGCCGGTGACGGCGATCGTCGCCAACGACCACGCCTTCCACGACAAGCTGCCGCAGCTGTTTCCGCACGTCGATGCGAAGAGCTGGTTCGCCGGCAACCAGCCCTTGATCGACACCACCGCCTTCCGCAATGCCACGCTGCAGGGCGCCTACGTGATCCTGGCGGCGCGCGCGCTGGGCCTGGATTGCGGCCCGATGTCCGGCTTCGACAACGCCGGCGTGGATGCGGCGTTCTTCGCCGGCACGGCGATCAAGTCCAACTTCCTGATCAACATCGGCTACGGCGATGCCAGCCGTGATCTGTTCCCGCGCAGCCCGCGGCTGTCGTTTGACGAAGCCTGCACGATTGCCTGATTGCCCGATCTTCCGATCCGCCCGGCGCCGCGCGCCGGTTCACCCCTCACCAGGAGTCCATCCATGCGCGCCATGAAAGTCCTCGCCCTCGCCGCCCTGCTCGGTGCCAGCTTCGCCGCCCAGGCCGCGCCGGTCACCTACAAGCTCGATCCCGCCCACACGATGGTGCTGTTTAGCTGGAACCACTTCGGCTTCTCCAACCCCACCGCCAACCTCGGCATCAGCGCGGGCACCCTGGTGTATGACGAGGCCAATCCGGCCAAGTCCAGCGTGGAAGTGACTCTGCCGCTGGCCAACCTCGACACCCACGTCAGCGCGCTCGACGAGCACCTGAAGAAGCCCGACTTCTTCGACGCCGACAAGTACCCGGTGGTCACCTTCAAGAGCACCCGGGTCGAGCCGCTGGGCAACAACAAGTTCAAGGTCACCGGTGACCTCACCGTGCACGGCGTGACCAAGGCGGTGGTGCTCGACGCCACGCTCAACAAGGCCGGCATGCAGCCGATGCTGAAGGTACCGGCGGTCGGTTTCGACGCCACCGGCACGATCAAACGCTCGGATTTCGGCGTGGGCGCCTACGTGCCGAACGTGAGCGACGAAGTGCAGATCCGCATCACCACCGAGGCCGAGGCCGGCAAGGCCAAGTAAGCCGCTGCCGTTACGTTCTCGAAGCGGTCGCGCCGTGACCGGCGCGGCCGCTCTTTTTTGGCGGCCGCCCATGCGGCCGGACCCGGCGCAGGCCTTCGATCGCCCGGCGGGCTGCTACCATTGACGGCTCGACTTTCCTGTCCGGAGCCCCCCATGTCGCGCCCCTCTTCCGCGGTGACGCCGATCCTGGCAAATGCCCAAAATCGGTACGAAGTGACGCACAGCGACCTGCCGCTGTCCTGTCCGATGCCGGGCATGGCGCTGTGGAACTCCCATCCGAAGGTGTATCTGCCCATCGTCGACGACGGCGGAGAGTCCACCTGTCCCTACTGCGGCGCGCATTACGTCCTGCGCGACTGAACCGGCGCGGTGAATCCGGCGCCGGACCGCGCGTTCGGCACGATCACTGCTTGCCTCCAGGGATGAAGGCCTTCATGTCAGAGACCATGTCCGCTGCCGTCACCCGCGCCGTCCGGTCGCTGACCGTGGTTCAGCTGATTCCGGCGATGCATTCCGGCGGTGCCGAGCGATCGGCGCTGGAGATCGGTCGCGCCCTGGTGGCCGCCGGCCACCGCTCGGTGGTGATTTCCGCCGGCGGTCGGCTCACCGAGCGCCTGCAGGCCGAGGGCAGCGAGCACGTCACGCTGGATATTGGCCGCAAGTCGCTCGGCACGCTGGGCCGCATCGGCGCGCTGCGCCGGGCGCTGAAGGCGATCGATCCGGACATCGTGCACGCGCGCTCGCGCATGCCTGCGTGGATGGGCCGCTGGGCCATCCGCGGGCTGGCGCGCAAGCCGCATTTCGTCACCACGGTGCACGGGCTCAACTCGCCCGGGCGCTACAGCGCGGTGATGCTGCGCGGCGAGCGGGTGATCGCCGTCTCGCAGACGGTGCGCGCCTATGTGCTCGGGCATTACCGCTGGCTGGAACCCTCGCGCGTGCGGGTGATTCCGCGCGGCATCGATCCGGACGCGTTTCCCTACGGCCACCGCCCCGATGACGCCTGGCAGAAGGCCTTCTTCGCCCAGTTTCCGCAGCTGGCCGGCGCGCCGTTGCTCACCTTGCCGGCGCGCGGCACGCGGCTGAAGGGTCATCACGACGCGATCGAACTGGTCGCCGACCTGCGCGATCGTGGCGTCGGCACGCGGCTGCTGTTGCTCGGCGTGCTGGAGCCGGGGCGCGAGGCGTACGCCGAGGAGCTGCGCGAGCTGATCCGCCAGCGCGGGCTGCAGTCGCAGGTGGTGCTGTCGCCGCCGCGCGACGACGTGCGCGATATCTACGCCGTCTCCGCGCTGATCCTGCAGCTGTCGAACAAGCCGGAGGCGTTCGGCCGCACGGTGGTCGAGGCGCTGTCGTTGTGCCGGCCGGTGCTGGGCTACGCCCACGGCGGCGTGGGCGAGCTGCTGGCCGAACTGTATCCGGCCGGCCGCGTGCCGCTGGGCGATCGCGAAAAGCTGGTGGAGCGCGCCGCCGAACTGCTGCGCGTGGCGCCGCCGATCCCGATGCTGCAGAGCTACCGCCTGGCCGACATGCAGCAGGCCACGCTGGCGTTGTACGAGGAGTTGGTGGCGCAGCCGACCGACTGATCGAGCCTGGCCGTGGGACGGTCCCGCGACGGGGCGCCGGCTCGCCTACAATGCCGGTCACCTTTGCGCTGGTCCGTGCATGTCCTCGCTCTCCGTTTCCCTCCGCGCCGCCCTGCGGTCGCCGCTGCTTCCCTTCTGGCTGGTGGTGGCGCTGCTGCCGTTCGGCCGCAGCGCCGAGCTGGGCACCGCGCTGTGCCTGTTCGGCACCGTCATGCTGTTCCTGCGCTTTCCGCACGCGTTACAGCAGCACGAGGGGGCGCGCTGCCTGCTGCTGATCCTGGCCGGCTACGTCGGCGCGGCGCTGATCTCCTCGTTCGATGCGGTGGCGCCCGGCAAGAGCTGGGCGACCGTGGCCGGATTGCTGCGCTTCGCGCCGCTGGGGCTGTATGCCTGCTTTGCGCTGCGGCGGGTGCCGCGCGTGCGCACGATGTATTTCGCGGTCGCCGCGGTGATCGCACTGTGGGCGCTGGATGCCTGGGTGCAGGCGCTGACCGGCTGGAGCCTGGGCGGCCATGCCGAGGCCGAGCGCATCTCCGGCATCTTCGGCGCCGACAATCTCAAGCTCGGTCCGACGCTGGCGGTGCTGTCGCCGTTCGCGCTGTGGGCCGCGCGCGAGCGCTGGGGCGCGCGCGTCATGTGGTTGGTCGCGGTGCTGCTGCTCGGCCCGGTGCTGCTCGCTGGCGCGCGTGCGGCGTGGCTGTGCTACGGCCTCGTGGTGCTGGCGTTTGCCTGGCGCGAGGCGGGCTCGTTCCGGCGCTTCGCGCTGTTCGGCGTAGGCGCCGCGGCGGTGCTGGCGCTGGCCGGCGCGATCGCGTGGCAGACCTCGCTACGCTTCCATGCGCGCATGGAGCGTACGGTCGCGGCGTTCGGCGGCAGCGAGCAGGGCGTGGACGTGGCGCTCAGCGGCCGGCTCGACATCTGGCATGCCAGCCTGCGCATGGCCGCCGCGCATCCGTTCAACGGCGTGGGCGTGCGCGGCTTCCGCTATGCATACCCGCAGTACGCGCCGGCCAACGACCATTTCGTGGTGGGCGAATCCTGCGGCGCGGGCGAGGGCGCCTGCCACGCGCACCAGATCGTGCTGGAGGTGCTGACCGAGACCGGCGCGATCGGCCTGGCGCTGTGGCTGGCTGCACTGGTGGTAGCGCTGCGCTACTGGCGCCGCGCGGGTGCGGCCGCGCGGGCGCAGGCGTTTCCGGTGACGGTGGCGCTGGGCGTGATGCTGTTTCCGCTCAACACCCACCTGGCGTTCTATTCGGCATGGTGGGGGCTGCTGTTTGCCTGGCTGCTCGGCCTGTGGTGCGCCGCGCTGGGCGCGTTGCCCGACCAGGAGGTGAGCGCGTGACGCGTGAGCCGCTGTCGGTGGTGGTGATCACCTACAACAACGCCGACACGCTGGACGCCTGCCTGCGCGAGGTCGACTGGGCCGAGGAGATCGTGGTGCTGGATTCGGGCTCCACCGACGCCACCGTCGCCATCGCCGAACGCCACGGCGCGCGCGTGGCGGTGCATCCGTTCGACGACTACGGCCCGCAGAAGCAGCGCGCGATCGACATGGCGCGCCACGACTGGGTGCTGAATCTCGACGCCGACGAAATCCTTTCTCCCGGCACGCGCGAAGTGATCGAGCGCGCGCTGCAGCACCCGCGCCACGCCGGCTTCCGGCTGCCGCGGCGCGAGCGGATGTTCTGGACCGTGCAGCACCGGCGCAGCTGGCGCAACGGCCACCTGCGCCTGTTCGATCGCCGTCGTGGCCGCATGAACGACGTGGACGTGCATGCCGCGGTGGAAGTGGACGGCCCGGTGAAAACCCTGCGCGCGGCCGACTTCGTCAACGACGGCGACAGCGACATCGCCACGCGCGTGGAGAAGATCAACCGCTACACGACCGGCATGGTGGCCTACAAGCTGCGCAAGCGGCAGCGTTTCACCGGCCTGCGCATGGTGTTCTACCCGCCGGTGTTCTTCCTGCGCCAGTACATCGGCAAGCGCTACTTCCTCAACGGCTGGGCGGGCTTCATCGCCAGCGTCACCGGCGCGTTCTACGCCTTCCTGAAGTACGCCAAGCTGCACGAGGCGCGCGAGCAGGCACGCCTCATCGCGCGGGCGAATCGATCCGACTGACCGCCGGGGAATCGGCCCGATGGGCCGCCGCATCCAGTTGCGCCACGAACTGGGCGGCGATGACATCGGTGGAAAAGTGCTGCTGCACGAAGCTGCGCGCATGCTGGCTCATGTGATCGCGGGTCCGCTCGTCGCACAGGTCGAGGATCGCATTGCGCCAGGCAGGCACATTCCCCGGAGGCAGCAGGCGGCCCGTCTCGCCGGGCGACAGCGATTCCGGCACGCCGCCGATGTCGCTGGCCAGCACCGGGATGCCGCAGGCCTGCGCCTCGATCGAGACCCGGCCGAACGTCTCGGTCGCGACCGAGGGAAAGGCGAGCATCGAGAAGCTGGAGAAGTAGCCGGTCGTGTCGTCACTCCAGCCGGTGAAGTGATGGCGCGCGGCGGTGTCCGGCATGGTTGACGCGGCGGCACGCAGCGCGGCGGCGTCAGGACCGTCGCCGACCCATAGGCAGTGCAGCCTGGGCTCGGCGCGCATGGCCTGCTGCGCGGCCTCCAGCAAGGGAAAGATCCCCTTGCCCCCGTGCATGCGACCGGCGTAGCCCAGCACCACGGCGTCCTGCGGGATGCCGAGCGACGATCGCACGGCCCTGCCGCGAGCCGGGTCGGGGCGGAACAGCGCGGTATTCACCGGGTTGTACAGCACCTGCACCGCATGGGGCGGCACGCCCTTCGCCAAGTATGCATCGCGCGCATGCCTGGAGACCGCGAAGAAGCGCTGGGCGAGCCGCGGCAGGAAGAACGCCGAGAACCGCTTCATCGCCGGCGTGCGGTGGCGGAACAGCGCGACCGGGATGCCGTGGGTGCGACCCAGCAACACCAGCGGCCAGTACTCCTTGCCGAAATTGCCGACCAGCCAGTCCGGTTGCGCGTCGCGGATGACGCGCCGGACGGCGGCATAGCCGCGCGGATCGAGCGCATTGCGGAATCGTCCCGCATGGCGGCGTACGCCGCTGTAGGCCAGGCCGTGCCAGATCAGCGAATCGGGGCACAGCACGGCATCCACCTCGTGGCCGTTCGCCACCAGCCCTTGGGCAAGCGCCACGAAATGCGTGGCCGCTCCGGTGTTTTCCGGGTGGGTACCGACAAACAGGAATTTCATGACCGGCGATCCTCGTAGCCGGTAAAGGCGCGCAGGGCAAACGGCAGCAGCCAGTGATGTCGCGCCACCTGCACCCGCGGCAGCTGGAACAGGTCCATGCCCGGCCGGGCACGTCCGCGGCGCGTGGTGGTGGCGGCGAGGTAACCCGCTTCGCGGGCGGCCTCGGCCACGCGCGCGTCGACATCCCCGTAGGGGTAGCAGAACTGCCGAACCGGCGTGCCGAGGATGTCTTCCAGCGCGTGCCGGCTGCCGCGCACCTCGTCGCGCAGGGCGGCATCGCTGCAGCCGGTCAGGCGCGGGTGGCTCCGGCTGTGCGCCCCCACTTCCATGCCCGCGGCCTGCCAGCCGCGGAGCTGGCCGGTGGTCATGATCGGCTTGTCGATCCCCAGCCGAGCGGCATCCCAGCGGTTGTGGCTGCCCAACGCATCGCTGACGGCGTAGCAGGTGGCGGTGAACCCGTACTCGCGCAGCAGGGGCAGCGCGTGCTGCAGGTTGTCGACGTAGCCATCATCGAGCGTGATCACCACGACGCGCCCGCGCTGTTCGCCGGTGAGATAAGGCATGGCATCGGCCATCGACAGCCCGCGATAGCCGGCACGGCGAAGGAGTGCGAGCTGACGCGCGAAGGCGCCAGGCGCCACGTAAAGGCTGCGATATACCTGCAGGTGGCGCGGTGCGCGCGCCACGTTGTGATACATCAGGATCGGTACGGCGACGCCGGACCGATCGGAGGTGAGCTGGCTGATCATGACGCGACCCGGTGACGACGTGCTTCGCCGCCGGATGCTCGGCCGTAGTCCCGCGACGAAGCGTTGATTCGAGGACGCGGATCGTCGGCTGGATGCCTTTCAACGGCCTGTCTGCGCCGTCTTCGGCGTGCGTCAGTACACCGGCGGCATGCCGTCCGGGCGGGTCTTGAAGCGCTTGTGCACCCACAGATACTGCTCGGGCGCTTCGCGCACCATCTGCTCGATGCAGGCATTCACGCGGGCGGTGTCCTCCAGCACGTCGTCGCTGGGCACGTGCTCGAGCGGAGCGCCGAGGCGCAGTGCGTAGCCGCCGTTGTCCGGCAGGCGGCGATGGAAGAACGGGATCACCACCGCGTTGCCCATGCGCGCCAGATGGTGGGTGGCGGTGATGGTGGCGGCCGGCACGCCGAAGAACGGCACGAACACGCTGTCCTTGCTGCGCATGTCCTGGTCGGGCGCGTACCAGAGCGTGCCGCCGCCGCGCAGATATTTCACCGTGCCGCGGATGTCGTCCTTCTCGAACATGGCGTCGGCGTAGCGCAGACGCGCGCGCAGCACCGCCCACTCGAACACCGCCGAGTCCATGCGCCGGTACATGCCGGCGATGCGGATGCGCTGCGACACCAGTCGCGCGCACAGCTCCAGATGCGAGAAGTGGCCGCCGACCAGCAGCACGCCCTTGCCCGCGGCGCGGGCGCGTTCGAGATGCTCCAGCCCTTCCACCGACAGCGGCAGGCGGGCGATCGCCTCGTCGCGGCCCATCCAGCCCAGTGCAAATTCCACCAGCATCAGGCCGATGTCGCGCAGGTGCGCGTTGACCAGCGCGGCCTGCTGCGCCCGATCCAGCTCGGGGAAACACAGCGCGATGTTGGCCTCGGCCACCGGGCGTCGGGCCGAGTCGATGCGCATGGCCAGCCCACCGAGCCAGCGGCCCACGCGCATCAACGCCGGATAGGGCAGCCGCGCGATCAGCCAGATCACGCCCAATCCGGCCCAGGCGGGCCAGTGGCGTGGAGCGAGCAGGGAACGGTCGAAGGAGGGGCGGTGCATGCCGGGCATCGCGCCATTGTAGCGAGTGGCATCGGGCCGGACCGCGCGACGGGCCGTTTATACTGGCCGCCCGCCACAGGGGGCCGGCCGTTGCGCTTTCTCTATACCTTGCTGATGTATCTGGCCACGCCGGTGATCGTGCTGCGCCTGCTGACGCGCGGCATGCGCCACGGCAGCTATCACCAGCGGTGGCCGGAGCGCTTCGGCGTGTTTCCCGCGCCGGGCCTGAGTGGCTCGCTGTGGGTGCATGCGGTGTCGGTGGGTGAGGTGAATGCGGCCGAGCCGCTGATCAAGGCGCTCAAGCGCGCGTATCCGCAGGCGCCGCTGGTGGTCACCACGGTGACGCCGACGGGCTCGGAGCGCGTGCGCCAGCTGTTCGGCGACGCCGTGTTCCACGTCTACCTGCCGTACGACCTGCCATTTGCGGTGCGCCGTTTCCTGCATCGCGTGCGGCCGCGGCTGGCGATCATCGTCGAGACCGAGATCTGGCCGAACCTCTATTTCGCCTGCCATCGGCGCGGCATCCCGCTGATGATCGTCAATGCGCGGCTGTCGGAGCGTTCGCTGCGTGGCTATCGTCCCGCGCGTGGCCTGGTGCGCGCGGCGCTGCGCTGCGTGAGTCACGTGTCCGCACAGTCGCGCACCGACGCGGCGCGCTACCGCATGCTGGGGGCGCCGTCGGACAAGGTCGTGGTCAGCGGCAACCTCAAGTTCGACATGCCGGTGCCCGAGCACGCGCAGGAGCAGGGCGAAGCCTTGCGCGTGCAGTGGGGTCCGCTGCGCCCTGTGTGGATGGCCGCCAGCACCCACGAGGGCGAGGAGCTGGCCGTGCTGGAGGCGCACCTGGAGGTGCTGCAGCGCTTCCCCGATGCGCTGCTGCTGCTGGCGCCGCGCCATCCGGACCGCTTTCGCCTGGTCGAGCACCTGGTGCGCAACCTGGGCTTTTCAGCGGGCACGCGCAGCGGCGATCGCGTGCCCGCGCCGGTGCATCAGGTGTTCGTGATCGACGCGATGGGTGAGCTGATGCCGTTCTTCGCCGCGTCCGATCTCGCCTTCGTTGGCGGCAGTCTGGTGCCGATCGGCGGACACAATGTGCTGGAGCCGGCGGCACTTTCACGGCCGGTGCTGGTGGGTCCGCATACGTTCAATTTCGACGACATCACGCAAACCATGGTTCAGCAGGGCGGCGCGCAGCGCGTGGCCAGCAGCGACGCGCTCGGCGCGGCTGTGCTGCAGTTGTTGCGTGATCGGCCGTCGCTGCACCGGATGGGCGAGCGCGCCCATGCCGTGTTCGACAGCGAGCAGGGTGCGGTGCGCCGCGTGATGACGCTCATCGATCACACGCTGGGCGAATAGCCCAAGAAGAAGCCGGGCCTCGCGGCCCGGCTTCATGTTCACGTCACGTCGAAAGGCCCGTCATTCGAGCAGGGCGTTGATCGACTCGATGTCCTTGAGGTCTGCCGTGCCGGTTGCCTGCTTGAGCAGCAGCTTGTCCAGGATGAACTGGTGGCGCGCCTGCGAGTACTGGCTCTCGGACGAGGTCAGCGTCTGGATCGCGGTGAGCACGTCGAGGATGGTCTTGGTGCCGACGCTGAAGCCCGCACGGGTGGCGTCGAGCGCCTTCTGGCCCGCATCCACCGCGGACTTGGCGGCCTCGACCTGGCTGATGCCGGCAATCACCGAGCGGTAGTAGTTCAGCGTGTCGCGGGTGACCTGGCGACGCTGGACTTCCAGCGTGTCCTGCGCGGCGTCGCGCTGGTAGATGGACTGACGCACGCGCGACTGCGTGGCGCCGCCCTCGAAGATCGGCACCGACAGCGTGAGGCCGATGGTGGTGGAGCTCGGCTGGCGGAAGTGCAGGTTGGAGTTCTGGTACCAGGTGGCGCTCTTGCCGTAGCTCACGTTGGCGTTGATGGTCGGCAGGTGCCCGGCGCGCGCGGCGGAGATGCTGTGCTCGGCCGCCTCCACGCTGTACTTCTCCGAGAGGATGTTCGGATTGTTCTGCAGCGCCTGGTCCACCCACGCCTTCTGGTCGTTCGGCACGGGCGGGCTCATCGGCAGGTCGTCGCGCAGCTTCTTCAGCTCGCCGGTCGGCTTGCCGGTGATCTGCGCCAGCGCCTCGCGGGCGTCATCCAGCGTGTTGCTGGCGGAGATCGTCTGCGCTTTGGCCGACTCGTAGAACGACTTGGCCTGGTAGACGTCGGTGATGGCGGACAGGCCCACCTTGAAGCGCTGGTCTGACTGCTCGTACTGCTGCTTATAGGCCTCCTCGTTCGCCTTGGCGAAGGCGAGGGCGTCCTGGCTGGTCAGCACGTTGAAGTACGCGGTGGAGACGCGCACGAACAGATCCTGCAGCGCCGCCTGGTACAGCGCGTCCTGCGCACTGGCCTGCGAATGCGCTGCCTTCAGGTCGGCGATCTTGCTCAGGTCGAGCACGGTCTGACTGAGGTTGCCGGAGATGTCGCGGGTGCGCGAATGGCCGGGGTTGGCGGTGGTCTGCACGACCTGCCCGGTATTGGGATCACGCGTGACGCTACTGCCGCTGCTGGTGGTCTGGCTCAAGGACAGGCCGGCCGACAGCTGCGGCAACAACAGCGCGCGTGCCTGGTTCACGTTTTCACCCACCGAGAGGCGCTGCGCGTCCGCCTGCGAGAGCACCGGGTCGTTGGCGCGCGCTTCTCGATATGCATCCAGCAAATCCTCGCCATGGCTGGGCAGGGAGATTGCCGACAGGGCCAGGGCCAGGGACAGAAGCTTCAAACGCATGGGGTGCCTCGTGGGGATGGTCTTGGGGAGGTCAAAAAACGAATCGGCGCGTCGGCTCGGCGTGCACCAGGTAGGGGAGATCGGTTTCCAGCAGCACTTCGTCGCGGTAGCGGCCGTTGCCTTCCTGGGTAAGCAGCGCCACCTGCTGTGCCGGCGAGGCGCCGCGGATCACCAGCAGGCGACCGCCCGGCTTGAGCCAGGCCAGCATGCGCTCGGGCAGCTGTGCCACGGCACCGGTCAGCACGACCGCGTCGAACTGGCCCTGCGGTTGCCAGTCGAGCACGGCGTCGCCGGTGGCCAGCGTGGCGTTGCTGACGCCCGCGGCCGCCAACCGCGCACCGGCTCCGGCGGTGAAGTCGGCATGGATGTCCACACTCACCACTTCACCAGCCAGACCCGCCAGGCAGGCGGTGAGAAAGCCCGAGCCGGTGCCCACTTCCAGCACACGGTCGGTGGGCGCCAGCTCCAGCGCCTGCAGCACGCGACCTTCGAGCACGGGCTTCATCATCACTTCACCGTGGCCGAGCGGAAGGCAGACATCGGCAAACGCCAGCTGCCGATGCTCGGCGGCGACGAAATCCTCACGGCGCACGCGGCCCAGCACCTCAAGCACTCGCGCATCAAGGACTTCCCAGGGACGCACCTGGTTTTCCACCATGTTCTGCCGCGCCTGCTCGAAGTTCATCGCCATGTTCAGCCACGTCCCGTACAAATCGGAAAAGGTCAAAAAGGATAAGCGCTTAGGTCATTTCCGACAATCGCTAGCCTGCGGGCTGCGACGGCATGGCCGAAGTGCCGGAAGTCATCGCGCGCGGCTGACGGAAGTCATGCGTGGCGCGGTGTCCGCGGACAATCACGCGCTGAGTCGCCGGCTGGCGGTCAGTGCCTCGGCGGCGGTGGGAAGACGCTTCAACGCCTCTTGGATGCTGCGATGGAGTGCACCCTCCAACTGGCGCAGGCGGGCCTCCAGCGCGGCTCTTCCGCGGCTCTGCTCGGCCACCAGCAGCCACGCCAGCCAGCGTGCCAGCCGGTGGCGGTCGGCCGCATCCAGCTGACCTATTGCCGCACGTGCCCGGAACGCGAGCTGCCTCACGGCACCATGGCCCGACTCCAGCCATGGCGCGAGCGTGCGCTGGGCATGGCGATACACTGGCGACAGTGCCAGTTCGGCAAGCGTGGTCTGCATGGTTGACTTTCCGCGCATTGGAAATAATTAAACCGACCCGTATAATAAAGGTGTTGTGCTTTCCTGTGAAGGTGTTCCGATGAGTTCCGTTTCGCCCGCGAAGTGCCAAGGCCCCGGCCGTCCGAAGGACATGGAGAAGCGTGCCGCCATCCTCGAAGCCGCCAAGGGCCTGTTCGTGCGCAACGCGTTTGCCGGCACCAGCATGGACGCCGTCGCGGCCGAGGCCGGGGTGTCCAAGCTCACCGTCTACAGCCACTTCGGCGACAAGGACAACCTGTTCCGCGAGGTGGTGCGGGCACGCTTGCAGGATCTGCTGCCGGAGAACACCTACGAGCTCGACCCCGATGCGGAGATCGGCCAGACCCTGCTCAACATCGCCTTGACCCACGCACGGCTCGATTGCGACAAGGAGACGGTGGGTACCTTCCGCGCCATCCTCAGCGACTGCCGGCAGGGCAATCCGCGCTACGGCCGCCTGCTGTGGGAAGAAGGTTCGATGCGCACGCACGGACTGATGGAACGCCTGCTTCACCGAGCGGTTGACGCAGGGCTGCTGGACATCGACGACGTGCCCCGCGCCGCCGTGCAGTTCTTCGCGCTGATCAAGGGCGACCTGATGATGCGCCGCATGTTCGGCTGCGACGATTGCCCGCACGCCTATGCCGCCGAGATCGAGGCAACCGCGCGCGCCGGCGTGGCGACCTTCCTGCGGGCGTATACGCCGCGCTGATCCAGTCCCGGTGCGCGGTGTGGCGCAACGCCACCCGCGCCGCGGCTCGCGAATTCCTTGCAAGCCGTTCACTCGCACTTCGCGCCCGCTCCATACGATGGAAAGATGTCTGCCGCGGCCTGCGGCAAACAAATCCACTTCGTTACCAGGAGCCGCAGCATGGCGAGCAAGCCTTTCATCACGGACATCGAGACGATCCGCAAGCGCGCGCGCGAGCACATCGATCGCGGCGCGATCACCGCCGGCTACAGCGCGGATCGCGAGACGGTCATCAAGCTGCTCAATGAAGCGCTCGCTACCGAGATCGTCTGCGTGCTGCGCTACAAGCGGCACTACTACATGGCGTCCGGGATCCACGCCAAGAGCGTGGCGGCGGAATTCCTAGAGCACGCCAACGAGGAACAGGGACACGCCGATCGCATTGCCGAGCGGATCACCCAGCTCGACGGCGCGCCCGACTTCAATCCCGCCGGCCTGCTCAGTCGCGCGCACGCCGATTACGTGGAAGGCGACGACCTGGTCGACATGATCAAGGAAAACCTGGTCGCCGAACGCATCGCGATCGACAGCTACCGCGAGATCATCCGCTACCTGGGCAACGACGATCCCACCAGCCGGCGCATGATGGAGGAGATCCTCGCGATGGAGGAGGAACACGCCGAAGACATGGCGACCTTGCTCGAAGAGCTGGGCAAGAAGGGCGAGCCGGCCAAACCGACCACAAAGCCCGCCAAGCCATTGAGCCCGTCTGGCAAGAAACGCTGAGCACGTGTCGTGTGGGCGGCGAGGCCGATCCGGGTGACGATCATCGAGGAGGGGACTACGTGACGATGTTGCACGGACAATGCGCCTGTGGCGACGTGCGCTACCAGGCGGACATCGGCAGCGGCCGACGCCGCTACTGCACTTGCGTGCTGTGCCGGCTGGCCTCCGGCGAGGCGGTGGTGGTGGGAGTGGATCTTCCCGCCTCCGCGCTGCGCTGGTGTGCCGGCGAGCCGGTGTTCTACGGGGCGGCGACGAGCCAGCTTCGCCACGGCTTCTGCGCCAACTGCGGCAGCGCCCTGTGCACGCTGCGGCAGGACGGCACGCTCAGTCTGGACGTGTCGACCCTGGACGACTGTGCCGCCATCGGCGTGCGTTCACATGTGCACGCCGACTACCGCAGGGGACCGGCGCCGCTGTCGATGGCGCTGTAGCGGCGCGTTCGCCGGATCTCGCAAAAGCAAAAGCGCGCCGAGGCGCGCTTTTGCTTCACCTGTTTACGCAGCGTGATCGATCAGCCCTTGTCCTTGGCATGACGCTCGATGCCGCGCAGGATCTCGGCCTTGGCTTCGGCGGCGTTGGCCCAGCCGTCGAGCTTGACCCACTTGCCCTTCTCCAGATCCTTGTAGTGCTCGAAGAAGTGGCCGATGCGCTCCAGCCAGTGGCCCGAGACGCCGTCGATGTCCTGGATGTGCGCATAGCCGGCGAAGATCTTCTCCATCGGCACCACCACCAGCTTCTCGTCGCCGCCGGCCTCGTCGGTCATGCGCAGCATGCCGACCGGCTTGCAGCGGATCACCGAGCCGGGGATCAGCGGCAGCGGCAGGATCACCAGCGCGTCCAGCGGATCACCGTCGTCGCCCAGCGTTCCTGGCACGTAGCCGTAGTTGCACGGATAGCGCATCGGGGTGGACAGGATACGGTCGACGAAGATCGCGCCGGAGGCCTTGTCGACTTCGTACTTGACCGGCTCGGCGTCCTTGGGGATTTCGATGATGACGTTGATTTCGTCCGGCACGTTGCGGCCGGCGCTGACCAGATCCAGACCCATGGGTGTGACCTTGTGCTAGGGATAAAGTGGGCCGACAAGGATACGGCAAGAGCTGCTGCGACGCAGCACATGAAACCTTCAGCGCAGGAAAGGCCGCTCGCGCAGCCACTTGGTGGCGATCCATTTTTCCCCGCCTGTCACGGGCAAGCCGGCGTGCAGGGAGGACGTATCACCGGTGTCGTAGGCGAAATAGACCGCCGAGCCTTTCAGCGCCGTCACGGTGAGCCCGGCGTGCGGAAAGCCGGTGCCACCGCCCGCCTCGGGCGTATTGAGGTACATCACGATGCTCGCCACGCGCTGGCCTCCGTGCTTCGTCACTGCCTCGAAACCCGGCTGGCTGGGGTCGAACCAGTCGTAGTGTGGCTCGTACTCCTGGCCCGGCCCGTAGTGCAGCACCTGCAACCCCTCGCCGTGGCTGGTGGGGACGCCAAGCAGGGCGGCGAGGCGGGCCTCAATGCGCTCGATCAGCGGCGATTCGCCGAGCCGGAAGAACATGCCGGCGCTGGTGCGGCGATCGTCCACCTGCTTGCGGCCTTCGGTGTCCACGGTCATGGCGCGCGCCAGCCGCGGGCGTGCCTGTTCGATCAGCTGGTCACATTCATCGGCGTCGAGCAGACCGTCGAGGACGCGCACCACCGGCACATCGACCGAGGCGCTGACCCGCACGCGCCGCCCGGCTGCATCGGCGAACGGCGCCAGCGGATGACGCGGCCGCACGCCGGCTGGCGGCGCGTGGCCGGTGAGCGCAGCCAGCGGCAGCTTCAGCACGCTGGCGACGATGCTGCGGCTCTCGCGCGGGTCGTAGCCGGTTTCCTTCATCAGCCGCAGCACTTCCTCTGTGCTGTGGCCGGCGCGCGTGGTGGCAAGAATCCACTCGCGCAGTTCGGGGCGGATGCTGGTGGTTCGTTTCATCGCACTCGGGCTGGTCGGAACGCCCGGGGATGATAGCGTCGGCCCGCGTGCCGGTCGCGCTGCGCCGGCACGCAGGCTTGTCGGCTTACTGCAACTGGTCCCACAGGAAGCCGTACGCCAGTGCGTGCATGTACGCCGACTGCTTGTTGTCGGCACCGGCACCGTGGCCGCCTTCGAGGTTCTCGTAGAACCACACGTCGGGCAGATCCATCGCCTGCATCTTCGCGGCCATCTTGCGCGCCTGCACCGGACCGACGCGGTCGTCGCTGGTGGTGGTGTAGAACAGCACCGGCGGGTAACGGCCATCCTTGTGCACGTTCTGGTACGGCGAGAAATGGCGGATGAAATTCCAGTCGGCGGTGTCCGGGTTGCCGTATTCGGCCATCCATGACGCGCCGGCGGAGAGGTGGCTGTAGCGCTTCATGTCCAGCAGCGGCACCTCGCAGGCGATCGCACTGAACAGCTGCGGATACAACGTAAGCATGTTGCCCATCAGCAGCCCGCCGTTGCTGCCGCCCTCGGCGCCCAGGTGCTTCGGCGAGGTCACGCCGCGATGGATCAGATCCTGCGCGACCGCGGCGAAGTCTTCATAGGCGCGCAGGCGATTGGCCTTGAGCGCCGCCTGGTGCCATGCCGGCCCGTACTCGCCGCCGCCACGGATGTTGGCGATCACGTAGACGCCGCCACGCTCAAGCCAGGCGCGGCCGATGCTGCCGCTGTAGGTGGGCTGCAGCGAGACCTCGAAGCCGCCGTAGCCGTAGAGCAGGGTCCGGTTGGAGCCATCGAGCTTGAGCGTCTTCGGGGCGATCTGGAAATACGGCACCCGCGTGCCGTCCTTCGAGGCGACGAAGTGCTGGCTGACGGTGAATTTCGACGCGTCGAAGAACGCCGGCTCGCGCTTGAGCGTCTGCACCGGCGTCGAGCCCAGCACGCCGTACTGCAGCGAGGACGGCGTGAGGAAGCCGGTGACGCCCAGCCAGTACTCGTCGCTGTTGTCCGGATCGGTGTCGACCACGCTCGCCGTGCTCAGCTCGGGCGCGCCGGCCATCGGCTCGCGCTGCCACGCGCCCGGTTGCGGCGTCAGCACCTCGAGCCGGCTCTTCACGTCGTCGAGTACGTCGAGGATGAGGTGATGGCGCGTCCAGCTGTAGGACGCCAGCGAGGTGTGCGCATCGGGTGCGAACAAGGTCGTGAAGTCGCGCTTGCCCGCCATGAAGTCGTCGAAGCGTGTGGCAAGCAGCGCGCCGGACGGATACGTGGTGTCGCCCACGGTCCACGGCGAGCGGGTTTCCACCAGCAGCCATTCGCGATGCGCCGCGGCGGTGGCGTCGTCGGGCACGTTCACCTTCAGCAGCTTGCCGTCGCGGCGCTGAAACAGCTCGCTGTGGAAAAAATCCTTGGCCACCGAGACAAAGTCACGCTCGAACCCAGGCGTGGCGTCGTGGTGGGCGCTGACGGCCAGATCGGTGGGCTTGCCGTCGTAGACAATCGTGGCCTCGGTCAGCGGCGTGCCGCGCTTCCACACCTTGACGATGCGCGGATAGCTCGATTCGGTCATCGAGCCGGGGCCGAAGTCGGTGCCCACGTAGATCGTGTCCTGGTCGATCCAGTCCACCTCGGTCTTGGCCACCGGCAGCACGAAGCCGTCGCCGACGAACTGTTTGCGCACCAGGTCGAATTCGCGCACCGCCACGGCATCGCCTCCATCGGGCGACAGCGACAACAGGCAGCGTTCGTATGCCGGCTTGAGGCACTGCGCGCCCTTGAACACCCAGCGCTTTCCCTCGGCCTGATTCAGCGCGTCGATGTCGAGCAGCACCTCCCATGCCGGCGACGTCTTGCGGTATTCCGCCAGCGTCACGCGACGCCACACGCCGCGTGGGTGCGCCTTGTCGCGCCAGAAGTTGTAGAGGTACTGCCCCATGCGGTTGACGTAAGGAATGTGCTCGTCCGAATCGAGCACTTCCAGGATCCGCTCGCGATCTTGCGTGAAGGACCCGCCGGTGGCGAACCGGTCGGCGGTGAGCGCGTTCTGCCGCTTCACCCACTCCATTGGCCTGATGCCGTGGATGTCTTCCAGCCAGAGGAAGTCGTCCTTCGGAGCGGCGTCGGCCGGTACGGAACCCGGTGTCTGTGCGTGCGTCATGCCCGCGAGTGTGACGCCGAGCGCGAGCGTCAGCCAGATCGAGGTTTTACGCAGCATGTCGTGATCCTTGAACGAGTGAGCGCTCCCCCGAGCGCAAGTCCGTCAAGTCTGTGCGGCCCGCACCGGTCGGAAACACATGACCAACGGCAGGGTGCCGAAAGTCATGCGGCAATCTGCGCCATATCGCTCCATCCGCCGTCTGGTGCGGCTGAGCGCGCAATCGGCCGCGACACTATCGACCAAAGTCGTCAACCCAAGCCATTACAGCGAGTTGACAGCAACGTTAAATTCGCATGATCGTTCGGAAAAGGATTTCGAAGCTGCGTGTTGCGTCACGCGGATTCTCATGGATGAGTGGTAGGCGCACACCGAAGCGTCATGCCAGGGGGTAGTGTCGACGAGGCCACAGGGGCCGAGCGGCGTGCACATTTTCCAGGGGAGAATTCAATGAATCGCAAGTTGCTCTATGTGGCATTAGGCGCAGCGCTGGCGTGGGGGACGCCGGTCGCTTTGCTTCACGCGCAGTCCGCGTCCGACCAGAACTCGACTGATCAGTCTTCCGACAACTCGTCGCAAGACAAGCCGGATCAGAAAGCCAAGAAGCTGGAGACCGTCACTGTCACCGGTTCGCTGATTCCGCAGGCGGAGATCGAGACGTCCGCGCCGACGGTGCAGATCACCGCCGAGCAGATCCAGACGCGTGGCTATGCCAACGTCTACGACGTGCTGCGTTCGCAGCCGCTGGCCACCGGCCAGGTGCAGGACAGCCAGTTCGCCGGTGGCTTCACCCAGGGCGCGACTACGGTCAGCCTGCTGGGGCTCGATCCGGGGTTCACGCTGATCCTGCTCAACGGCCATCCGCTGGCCGACTATCCGCTGCTCTACAACGGCAGTAGCAACTTCACCGATCTATCGTCGATCCCGGTGTCGATGGTTGACCACATCGACATCCTGCCCGGCAACCAGTCCGCGATTTACGGTTCCAGCGCCATCGCAGGTGTCGTCAACATCGTGCTGAAAGATCACGTCGATGGCATCAACGTGACCGCGCGCATGGGCGGCTACAGCGAGGGCGGCGGTGAAAATCAGCGTGTCAGCATCACGGCCGGTCACAGCTGGGGAAAACTCGATTTCACGGGCGCCCTGCAGCTGGAGCACTCTGCGCCGATCTGGGGCTACGACCGCAGTTACACCGATTCATCGGCTGACAATCCCACGCTGAACGGCGGTCCGGTCATTCCGCCGCGCGCTGTGCTGATCCTCAACGGCAATACCGGCAAATATGTTGATCCGGGCGCTGCCGCTTGCGGCAACCTGTCCGCAGGCTACGGTGGCACCTTGCGCTACGTGAATCGTCCCGGCAGCGGTTATTACTGCGGAAGTGATTACTCGAACGGCTATCAGACCTTTGTAAACGGCTCCAAGGCAGCTAGCGTCTATCTCAACGCGAAGTACCACGCTACCGACAACGTGACGTTCTACGGCGACCTGCTCTACAACCGCAACAAGATCAAGCTCAACAGCGGTTCGCGCTTCTGGTTCTCGTCCATCGATACCGGTGGTTACTTCGTCAACGCGAACACGGGCCGGTTCGAGCTGTGGCAGCGATTCTTCACGCCGGAAGAGATTGGCGCATCGACCAACAACGACAATCAGACCTCCGACAGCTACACCGTGACTGCCGGTGCACAAGGCACCTTTGGGAAGTCGAATTGGGACTGGAACGCCTACTATTTCCGTTCCGAGCAGAAGGTCAAGGACAGCATGCTGTGGCCGCTCAAGTCCAAGGTTGAGCAGTTCTTCCTCGGGCAGCAACAGGGTGACTACTACGGGTATCCGATCTATGCGCCGGATGCAAACCGCATGTACACGCCCATCACCGAGGCGGATTACCGCGGCTTCAGCGCGGAGGATCAGGCCACTTCCAAGACCTACACGCAGAACGTGAACCTGCAGCTGACCAATACGAGTCTGTTTTCGCTGCCTGCAGGCGATGTCGGTGTAGCTGGGTTGCTGCAGGCGGGTGAGCAGTACTGGGAGAACCCCACCGACCCCCGCGTGATCGCTGGTGATTTCTGGGGCTTGACGGGCACTCAGGGCGCGGGAAAGCGTCGCAACTATGCAGCGGCCCTCGAGTTCCGCGTGCCGATTTTCAGCATGCTCTCGGCCAACGTGTCGGGCCGTTACGACGACTTCCGCTACGGCGGTCAAACCGACTCCAAGGCTACCTACAAGCTCGGGCTGGAGTTTCGCCCGTTTGACAGCCTGCTGATCCGCGGCAACTACGCCACGGCGTTCCGCTCGCCGGACATGGGCTATCTGTTCGCCGGCCCCAGCGGTTACTTCACACAGGGTACCGACTACTACTACTGCCGCACGCAAGAGCCCAACGTGCCGATCTCCAACTGCACCCAGAATGCGGTCAACATTTCGGGGCGCCAGGCGGGCAACATCAAGCTCAAGAGCATCACTGCCAAGTCGTGGGGTTATGGTGTTGTCTGGTCGCCGACCGCCGCGTTCACGATGAAGGCCGACTACTACCACATCAGCATCGCCAACGAGGTCAACAGCCTCAGCATCGACCGCATTCTTCAGGACGAAGCCAACTGCCGTATCGGATCCAATACCGCTGGTGATCCGTACGATATCAATTCCGGTCTGTGCCAGAGCGAGCTGGCCCTCGTGCATCGCCTCCCGGCGAACAATCCGCAGAATCCGAACGGTCTTTCGGCGGTCGATACTCTGCCGATCAATATCTCGGACGAGGTGGTCAATGGCGTGATAGCCAGCGCAAACTGGCGTCACGATATGGGCAGCTGGGGCACGCTGGGCCTGGGCGCGGACTACAACGTCCTGCTCAAGCATACCTATCGCCAGATTGCCGGCGACCCGGTGCAGGACCTGCTCGGGCTGCGCAGCTACTACAACGGCTATCGCGACGTGGCGACCGGCAACATCGACTGGGAGATCGGTGACTGGTCGTTCTCGGTGCTCGGTACCCGCCGCGGCAAGACGTTCAACTACGCGGGTACCGGCAAGGTGGGTGCCTGGACCACGTACAACGCCAGCATGAGCTACAAGTTCAGCGAGTCGATCGACCTCTCGCTGATCTCCAACAACGTCACCAACAAGCGGCCGCCGTTTGACAAGACGTTCGCGGCTTATCCGTACTACAACATCTTCAACTACAACCCGCTCGGACGTGCCATCTGGTTCCAGGCCACGATCCACTTCCAGTAATAAGCGCGATGTGCTGAACCCGAGGGGCCGGTCGAAAGACCGGCCTCTTCTTTTGCGTTGATGTGGGAATGGCCGGACGGCCTGGAGGGCGTGACTTCGTTGTCCGTCGTGGAGAGCTATCCGGACGGATCGCGATCAATGAAAAAGGCCCCGCGCTATGCGGGGCCTTTATTTGGCCTAACAGACTCACATCGGGGTTTAGAGCAGCGGAATCAGCAGCAGCGCCACGATGTTGATGATCTTGATCAGCGGGTTCACAGCCGGGCCGGCGGTGTCCTTGTAGGGGTCGCCGACGGTGTCGCCGGTGACGGCGGCCTTGTGCGCCTCCGAGCCCTTGCCGCCGTGGTGACCGTCTTCGATGTACTTCTTGGCGTTGTCCCAGGCGCCGCCGCCGGTGGTCATCGAGATCGCCACGAACAGGCCGGTGACGATGGTGCCGATCAGCACGCCGCCCAGTGCCTTCGGCCCCAGCAGCAGGCCGACCACCACCGGCACCGCGACCGGCAGCAGCGAGGGCACGATCATTTCCTTGATCGCCGACTTGGTCAGCATGTCGACGGCGCGCGAGTAGTCCGGCTTGCCCGTGCCTTCCATGATGCCGGCGATCTCGCGGAACTGGCGGCGCACTTCCTCCACCACGGCACCGGCCGCACGGCCCACCGCCTCCATCGCCATCGCGCCGAACAGGTAGGGAATCAGGCCGCCGATCAGCAGGCCGATGATCACCATGTGGTCGGACAGGTCGAACTGCATCGCGGTGTAGGTGGTGCCCGCGGCGAGCGCCTTCGCTTCGCCGGCGACGTTGAGGTTGTGCGTGTAGTCGGCGAACAGCACCAGCGCGGCCAGCGCGGCCGAACCGATCGCGTAGCCCTTGGTCACCGCCTTGGTGGTGTTCCCGACCGCATCGAGCGGATCCGTGACGCCACGCACTTCCGGCGGCAGGTCCGCCATCTCGGCGATGCCGCCGGCGTTGTCGGTGATCGGGCCATAGGCGTCCAGCGCCACGATCATGCCGGCCATCGACAACATCGCGGTGGCGGCGATGGCGATGCCGTAAAGGCCGCCCAGGGCAAACGCGCCCCAGATCGCCGCGCAGATCACGATTACCGGCAAGGCCGTGGCCTTCATCGAAATACCCAGGCCAGCAATGATGTTGGTACCGTGGCCGGTGGTGGATGCCGCTGCGATGTGTTGCACCGGTTTGAACTGGGTGCCGGTGTAGTACTCGGTGATCCAGACGATCAGGCCGGTCAGTACCAGGCCAATCAGTGAGCAGTGGAAGATCGCGTGACTTGAGATCGCCGCGCCATCGTGGGCGGTGAGTCCTTGTGGCAGAAGGTCGGCCGTGACGAACCAGAAGGCAATGGCCGAGAGCACCGCCGAAGCAATCACACCCCGATAAAGCGCGCCCATGATCGAGCCGCCGCTTTTCACGCGCACAAAGAAAGTAGCGATGATGGAAGCAATGATGGAGACGCCGCCGAGCAGTAGCGGATAAAGCACGGCATCGGTGTTGCCAGCAAAGGTCAGCCCGCCCAGCAGCATGGTCGCGATCAGCGTCACCGCGTAGGTCTCGAACAGGTCGGCCGCCATGCCCGCACAGTCGCCCACGTTGTCGCCCACGTTGTCGGCGATCACCGCCGGGTTGCGCGGGTCATCCTCGGGAATGCCGGCTTCCACCTTGCCGACCAGGTCGGCACCCACATCCGCGCCCTTGGTGAAGATGCCGCCGCCGAGGCGGGCGAAGATCGAGATCAGCGAGGAGCCGAAGGCCAGCCCGACCAGCGCATGCAGCGCGCGCTCGCCGGTATAGCCGAAGTGCTGCAATGCCATGTAGTAGCCGGCCACGCCGATCAGGCCGAGTCCCACCACCAGCATGCCGGTGATGGCGCCGCCGCGGAACGCCACGTTCATCGCCGCCGCCAGTCCGCTGCGTGCGGCCTCGGCGGTGCGCACATTGGCCTGCACCGAGACGTTCATGCCGATGTAGCCGGTGGCGCCGGAGAGCACCGCGCCGAGCGCGAAGCCGATCGCCGTACCCCAGTCCAGCGCGAAGCCCACGATCACGAACAGCACGACGCCGACCACGCCGATGGTGGTGTACTGGCGGTTGAGGTAGGCGCGCGCGCCTTCCTGGATCGCCGAGGCAATCTCCCGCATCCGCTCGTTGCCCGCCGATTGCGCCATGATCCAGCGCGCCGAGAAACCGCCATACAGGATCGCTATCACCGCGCACGCCAATACGATCCACACGCCATACTGCTGCAGCATCGGAACCTCCCCATGAGTTGTCACCGTGGTGCCGGGCGGTTCGCGAACGCGCCCGAGATGGCCGTCCTGAACGGGCGGTCCCGCCGAGTATAGGCAGAGGCCGTGACGCAGAACGTTGTGCGTCGCAGCGCACAGCGCTTGGCTGGTGCAGCCACAAAAAAAGGCGGCGCCTTGCGGCGCCGCCCCGGGTCCGGTTCCGATCTGCCGGACGTCAGTGCAGCACGATGTCCAGGATGATGCCGGTGGCAACCGCCACGAGCAGGTACTGGCCGTCATCGCCACGCACCCAGTGGTAGCCGCGCGGCGGAGGACGCAGGCGGTACTCGTCGTAGTCGCGAATAACCACAACCCGACCGTCGTAGCGATGACCACGCTCCCAGCGGTGGCCTGGCGGCACCCAGTCACGATCGTGCCCACGGCCGTGGCCCCGATCATCACCGTGATAGCCATCGTCGTCGTCGCCGCGATCGTGACCGTGTCCGTGCCCGTGGCCTCGGCCCTGGTCGTACCAGCCATGATCGCCACGATCGCCGTGGTCCGGCTGGGCCAGCGCCAGGCCGCTACAGCCGAGCAGGGCGGTGGCGAGCAGGGTGGAGATGAAAATCTTCATGGCGTCCTCCTTTTGGACGGCGACCGCGTTGCGGCCTCGGGTGTCACGCCGCAAGAGTATGCGTGGCTTGCTGAATCGATTGCCTGTCATGGCCACTTATCTTTCAGAGCAAAGTCATCAAGCTGAGCGGGCCGTTCATTCTGTCCGCGGGGGCAGCCGCCTGGCTACTGGCGAGAGCTTCAAGGTGCCATAAGCGGGAAGTCCGTCACGCCGCCAGGGCAGGGGCGCTTCGCCGGCGATCAGCGGCGAGAGATAGCGGCGGGCGGCGTCGGTGATGCCGAAGCCGTCGCGCCGGATGAAGCCCTTGGGCATCTTCTTTTCCTTGTTGGCGATCTTCGCCAGCGGCGCCGGCTCCACCTTCCAGCGATACGGCGCATCCGACGTGCGCACGATCACCGGCATCACCGCATTCATGCCGGCCAGCGCGTAGTCGACCGCCGCCTTTCCCACCGCATAGGCCTGCTCGGCGTCCACTTTCGAGGCCGCGTGACGCGCCGATCGCTGCAGGTAGTCGGGTAGCGCCCAGTGGTACTTGTAGCCAAGCCTGTCCTTCACCAGCTGCGCGAGCATCGGCGCCACGCCGCCGAGCTGGCTGTGGCCGAACGCGTCGCGCGTGCCGGCCTCGGCGAGGAACTGGCCCTGCGCGTTGCGCACGCCCTCGGACGCCACCACGGTGCACCAGCCCACGCGCTCCACCGTCGCCTTCACCTTGGCCAGGAACGCGGCTTCATCGAACGCATTCTCGGGGAACAGGATGATGTGCGGCGCCTCGTCCGGCCCGTTGCCGGCCAGTCCCGCGGCGGCGGCGATCCAGCCGGCGTGGCGGCCCATCACCTCGAGGATGAACACCTTGGTGGAGGTCTCGGCCATCGAGGCCACGTCCAGACTCGCCTCCAGTGTGGATATCGCTGTGTACTTGGCCACCGAGCCGAAGCCCGGGCAGCAGTCGGTGACGGCCAGGTCGTTGTCGACCGTCTTGGGCACGCCGATGCAGCGGATGTCGTAGCCCATCGCCTTGCCCAGCTGCGAGACCTTCAGTGCGGTATCTGCCGAATCGTTGCCGCCGTTGTAGAGGAACCAGCGGATGTCGTGGGCGCGAAACACGTCGATCAATCGCTCGTATTCGGCGCGGTTCGCCTCCAGCGATTTCAGCTTGTAGCGGCAGCTGCCAAAGGCGCCGCCGGGGGTGTGGCGCAGGGCGGTGATCGCGGCGCGGGTTTCCTTGGCGGTATCGATCAGGTCCTCGCGCAGGGCGCCGAGGATGCCGTTGCGCGCCGCGTACACGCTCACGCCGCGCGCACGGGCCGCCTCGATCACGCCCGCCGCGGTGGCGTTGATCACCGAGGTGACGCCGCCGGACTGCGCATACAGCAGGCGGCCTTCGATCGTGCGGGATGCTCGGGTCATGCGTTTCTCCTGGAGGGTGGGCGCCGCGGCAATCTGACTTTGGCAGGGGAGACAGTGACTTGGCGCATGCATGCAGGCCATTTCGTTTGACGGCCCCCCATGCAGACGCTACTTTGATCGTCATTTTGATAATCCAGCGTAGCGCCGCAGGGTGCGGTCCGACGCGGATGGTGTGGAGCATTATGCGACTCGTGCTACTCGGCGCGCCCGGTTCGGGCAAGGGTACCCAGGCCACTCGACTCAAGAGCGAGCTCGGCGTCCCCCATATCTCCACGGGCGACATGCTGCGCGCCGCCGTGGCCGCCGGCACGCCGCTGGGCATGAAGGCCAAGGCGGTGATGGATGCCGGGCACCTGGTGTCCGACGACATCCTGCTCGGCATGCTCGAAGAGCGCCTGGCGCAGGACGATGCGCGCAACGGCTTCATTCTCGACGGCTATCCGCGCAACCTGGCCCAGGCCTCCGCGCTGGACGAACTGCTGGCCAAGATCGGCCAGCCGCTCGACGCCGTGGTGAAGCTGGAAGTGCCCAACACCGCGATCATCGAACGCTGCGAGCTGCGCTTCGCGGCCGAGGGCCGGGCCGACGACAACCCCGACACCGTGCGCCGCCGCCTCGGTATCTATGCGGAGCAGACCGCACCGGTGGCCGAGTTCTACGCCCGTCGCGGCAAGCTGCAGGTGGTCGATGGCGTGGGCGACCTCGATGAAGTCACCGCGCGCGTGAAGCGCGCGCTGACCGGTGACTCGGCGGTAGCCAGCGGCTGATCGCGCGCCGAAGCACTTTAACGTTCCACAACGGCAGCGCCTGTGCGCTGCCGTTGTCGTTTGCGGCGGGCGATACTGCCCGCTCCATCGAGCGCCGCGGGCGCGCGACACCCAGCAAGGACTTTCCATGCGTCTGCACATCCTCGGCATCTGCGGCACTTTCATGGGCGGCGTGGCGGCGCTCGCGCGCGAGCTCGGCCACTCCGTGGAAGGCAGCGATGCCAGCGTCTATCCGCCGATGAGCACGCAGCTGGAGGCGCTGGGCATTCGCCTGATGGAGGGCTATGCCGCCGCGCACCTGCAGCCGGCGCCGGACCTGGTGGTGGTGGGTAACGCGATGACGCGTGGCAATCCCGCCATCGAATACATGCTCGACGCACAGCTGCGCTACATCTCCGGCCCGCAGTGGCTGGGCGAGACGCTGCTGCCCGGGCGCGAGGTGCTGGCCGTGGCCGGCACCCACGGCAAGACCACCACCACCAGCCTGCTGGCGCACCTGCTCGAAAGCGCGGGCATGGCGCCGGGTTTCCTGGTCGGCGGCGTGCCGGGCAACTTCGGCGTGTCGGCGCGCCTCGGTGAGGGCAAGCCGTTCGTGATCGAGGCGGACGAATACGACACGGCGTTCTTCGACAAGCGCTCGAAGTTCGTGCACTACCGCCCGCGCATCGCCATTCTCAACAACCTGGAATACGACCACGCGGACATCTTCCCCGACGTGGCGGCGATCCAGCGCCAGTTCCACCACCTCGTGCGTACGGTGCCGGGGAACGGTCGGCTCATCGTCAACGCGCACGATGGGTACCTCACCGAGGTGCTGGCGATGGGTTGCTGGACGCCGGTGGAGACCTTCGGCATCGGCCAGGGCGACTGGCAGGCCGAGCTGATCGAGGCGGACGGCACGCGCTTCGCGGTGAGCCTGCGCGGTAAGCGATTGGGTGAGATCCACTGGCCGCTTCTGGGCAACCACAACGTGATGAACGCGCTGGCCGCGCTCGCGGCGGCTGCGGCGGCCGGCGCTGACCCCGCGGCGCTGCTGCCGGCGTTCGCGGATTTTCGCAGCGCCGCACGGCGCATGGAGCAGGTGGCCGTGGTGGATGGCATTACCGTCTACGACGACTTCGCCCATCACCCCACGGCGATCGCCACCACGCTGGCCGGCCTGCGTGCCAAGGTCGGCCATGCGCGCATCCTGGTGGCGCTGGAGCCGCGGTCCAATTCCATGCGCCTGGGTGCGCATGCCGAGGGCCTGGCGCCGTCGCTGGCTGTTGCCGATGCGGTGGTATTCCTGCATCGGCCCGAGCTGCCGTGGGACGCGCATAAGGTCACCGACGCGCTCGCCGGACGCGGCACCACCGTGCCGTCGGTGGACGCGTTGATCGAGGCGCTGCGCGCGCAGGCGCAGCCGGGCGACCACGTGGTGTTCATGTCCAACGGTGGTTTCGAGGCCGCGCCGCGGCGCTTTGCCGAGGCGCTGCGCGCCGGCTGATCCGACGCTCAGGCCAGTGGCGCGTCGAAGCAGGGTGGGCGGCGCTGGTACTCGCGCTGCGCGGCGAACCACACGCCGAAGGCGAAGCTGATCGTCAGCAGCGCCAGCAGCGCGCCGCCGATGCCGAGGCCCAGCGCGCCGAGCAGCACGTAGCCGCCCCAGTACGTGGCCATCGCGCCGAGCACCACCACGATGTTGACCAGCCCGCGGCCTAGGCTGCCTTCCGGCCCGATCAGATGCACCGCCAGCGCTACCAGGCTGCCGGCCACGGCGACGATCGCGGCGGTCAGCAGCATGCGGCCCGGCTCGGTCGCATGCACCAGCACGATGCCCAGCGCGGTGTAGGCCAGTGCGCTGAGCGCAGTCACCGGCACCAGCAACAGCAGCGCGTCGACCAGGGTCTTCTGGTAGTCGCTGCGCGAGGCGGGCGCCAGCGTCAGATAGAGGTCAGCCAGGTTCGGCCGCATGCGCAGCATGCCTCGGCCCAGTTGCGGAAACCGGCTCAGCGACAGCAGCACCGCGTACGCGCCGATCACCGCGGCGTTGTAGTGCGGCCGGTGCTGGATGACCACGAAGTACAGCGTCACCATCGCCGCCACCAGTGCGAGGCGAAGGGCGATCGCCGGCGGGTTGTCGTGTGGCAGCAGCAGGCTGCGGATCAGTGCCAGGCGCTGGCGCGCGCCGGGGCGGCGGCGGTAGCTGGCCAGCGCGCGCTCCATCGCCCGCTGTGCCATGCCGTCGAACCACACGTTGACGCGCTTGATGATGGCGCCGCGCCGGGGGGCGCCTTCCATCGACGGCGACTGCAGCCGGCCCAGACCGGTGCTTTCCAGCGGCGACACGTCAGGCTCGCGGTCGTCGATGCGCAGCAGCGGCCGCAGCACCAGCTTGAGAATGAGCGCGGCCGCGAGCAGCAGCGCCACCGGCGTCAGCGGCGAGTGCAGCGCAGCTTGAGCGATCTTCGCCGCCAGTTGCGGCATCCAGCCGGCGGCGATCACCACCAGCCAGATCAGGAAGCTGGCGCGCTGGCCGGTGCCGCTGGCCAGCCCGATCGCGGCGGCGAGCAGCAAGCCGGTCGTCACCAGCCAGACGTACGGCATGCCGCACACCGCCGCGAGCAACGCAGGCAATAGCACCCACAGCGCGACATCGAGGATGGCCAGCTCGCTCAGTCGGCGCCGGAACTGCGGCAACAGGAAACTCTCCGGCCGACACAGCCCGCGCAGCACCTGCCCCTGGCCGAGATGCCAGAACCAGCCGCCGAAAAACACCAGGCTCATGCCGATGCCGGCGAGCGCCTGATCACCACGCACCGACCACACCAGCATGCCCATGCCGTAGACCCACAGCCCGCCGGCCAGCACCACCAGCACCGGCATCCGTCGCCACAGCTGCAGCGAGAGCTGCCAGACCGCCTTCATGCCAGCTCCACGAACAGGTCTTCCAGCGTGGGGGTCTCGATCTGCAGGGTGGCCTGCTCGCGCGCGGCCAGCGCGTCGAGGCTGTCCAGCGTGGGATCTTCCACCAGCAGTTCGGCGCGCTCGCCCTTTACCGAGGCCTTGAGCAGGCCGGCGACGACCGGTGCCTGAGGCCAGCCGGCGGCACGGGTGAGCACCACGCGGCGCAGATGGGAGCGCAGCTCGGCCAGCGGACGGGTGAACTGGATGCGCCCGTCGCGCAGCAGGGCAATGTCGGCGTCGGCGCGCTCCAGGTCGGCGGTGATGTGGGTGGAGAAGATCACCGTCTTGCCCGGCGCGCGCATCAGTTCCAGCAGCTCGGCCATGAAGGCGCGGCGCGCCTGGGGGTCGAGGCTGGCGACCGGTTCGTCCAGCACCAGCAGGTCCGGTTCCGGCGCGATGGCGCGCACGATCGCCAGCTTCTGCCGCTGGCCCTGCGAGAGCTGGCCGATCTTCTGCTTCGGGTCGAGCTGCCATTCGCCCAGCAGGCGGTCGGCCAGCGGGGCGTTCCAGCGCGCGTAGAAGGCGGCAGTGAAGTCGAGATACGCGCGCACCTTCATCCACGGGAACAGGTCGAAGGTCTGCGGCACGAAGCCGATGCGATGCATGCGTTCGCCGCCCGGTTCGGTCATCGGTGCACCGAACAGGCTGACCTCGCCACCGTCGATCGGCGACAGGCCGAGCAGGCAGCGCAGCAGGGTGGTCTTGCCGGCGCCGTTGCGGCCGAGCAGGCCGATCACGCGGCCGGCGGGCACGCTCCAGTCCAGCGCGCGCAAGACCTCGCGCTTGACAAATGATTTGCTGAGCTGCGACACCTGCAGCACCGCATCGGCATCGTGCGCGGGCAGTGGCGGCAGGGCGGCGGCGGGCGTGAGTTCGAGGGCGGACATCCTTGGCTCCGGGGGCGATTCAGACCATTCAATGTGCGGCAGTGTGCCGCTGGCGTCCAGTCACCGGCGCCCGGCGGCTGAATCGACGCGGAGCCGTCGGTAAACTCGCGGCCATGGCCGACCCCACTCCGCTCGTCGAACTGCCGCTGTTCCCGCTCGCGACGGTGCTCTATCCGGGCGCGCTGCTGTCGCTGCGCATCTTCGAGCCACGCTATCTGGACATGGTGCGCGACTGCGCCCGCCAGGGCACCGGTTTTGGCGTCTGCCTGATCCTGGACGGCTACGAGGTGGGCGATCCGGCGCTGCCGGCGGCGGTGGGCACGGTGGCGACGATCACCGATTTCCACAACACCGCCGAAGGCTTGCTGGGCATCGTGGCGCACGGCGGCGCGCGCTTCCGCGTCGAACGCACCCGCGTGCTGGCCGACGGCCTGCTGCGCGGCGAAGTGCAGCTGTGGCCGGACGAGCCGCCGATGGAGGTACCGCTGGAGTTCGGTCTGCTGCAGACCATCCTGGAGCGCCTGGTGGAAACGCTCGGGCCGCACTGGCGTGACGCGCCGCGCAGCGCTTACGACGACGCCAGCTGGCTGGGTTTCCGCATGGCCGAACTGCTGCCGCTGGCCAGCAGCGAGCGCCAGGCCCTGCTCGAGCTGACCGATCCCGTGCAGCGGCTGGTCGAGCTGCGCGACATTCTTCCGCGCTTCCAGCGTCCCTGACCCGGCGCCCCGGGACGCGGCGCTACACTCCCCGCTTTCCCTCACGAAGGAGCGGCGCCGTGGGCTCACTGGCGGGCAAGACCCTGTTCATCACCGGCGCCTCGCGCGGCATCGGGCTGGCCATCGCGCTGCGCGCTGCGCGCGACGGCGCCAATGTGGTCATCGCGGCGAAGAGCGGCGTGCCCAATCCCAAGCTGCCCGGCACCATCCACAGCGCCGCTGAAGCGGTCGAGGCGGCCGGTGGACGCGCGCTGGCGCTGAAGGTGGACATCCGAGAGGAAGAGCAGGTGGTCGAGGCCGCGGCCCGCGCGGCCGACCACTTCGGTGGCATCGACATCCTGGTCAACAACGCCAGCGCGATCTGGCTGGCCGGGGTGGAAGGCACACCGATGAAGCGATTCGACCTGATGCACCAGGTCAACACGCGCGGCACCTTCCTCGCTACCCAGGCCTGCCTGCCCTATCTGAAGCGTGCCGCCAATCCGCACGTACTGATGCTGGCCCCGCCACCCACGCTGGACCCGAAGTGGTTCGCGCCGCACACCGCCTACACCATCGCCAAGATGGGCATGAGCCTGTGCGTGCTGGGCATGGCCGAGGAGTTCCGCCCGCTGGGCATTGCGGTCAACGCGTTGTGGCCGCGCACCGTCATCGCCACCGCGGCGATCGCCATGATCGACGGCGTGCGTCCGGAGCACTGCCGCACGCCCGAGATCGTGGCCGATGCCGCGCATGCCCTGCTGGTGCGCCCGGCGCACGACACCACCGGCCGCTTCGCGATCGATGACGAGGTGCTGGCCGAGGCCGGAGTCAGCGATCTGGATCGTTATGCGGTCCAGCCTGGCCAGCCTTTGCTGCGGGATCTGTTCCTCTGACGCGAATTCAGCCCGGGCACTACGGGACCGCCGGAAGTTCCTGATGCCAAAGCCTTTACGGCGAGCCCATGTCGGATTTCCCCTACGCAATTTGTTGCCTGGACCGTCCCGCGTTACGGCGTAATATCGTGAACTGCATCACGCTTTTCGTTCACCAGGGCAGGTGGTGAGACGTCAAGCAGGGGCGTGCGGGGGAGGGATGAAGCCATGCAGTCGGGACTTGTCGCAGCGCGACGCTGCGTTATCTGGTTTGGCCAGCCATCCAAATGCGAGTGCGATGCGCTGGCGCAGTCGGGTTGGTCAATCCGCCGGGTCCATGCGATGGATGGCGAGCTGCGCGTGCGCAGCGGCGACATCGTGGTGGCCATGGCGGATCTGCGCGACAGCGACGAGGCCGCGCTCGATGCGATGGGTGAGCTCATCGCCGCCCATCCGCGCCTGATCTGGCTGGCGCTGGTACCTCCACGGATGCCGGCACAGAGGCTGCGCGTGGAGCGTGTCCTGCAAGCCAGCATCGATTTCTTCACCGCGCCGGTGGATCTGGGACGTCTCATCGAGACGTTGGGCACCATCGCGGGCGGACGGCCGCATGTATCGGCTGGCGACCTCGACGGCATCGTCGGGCGTAGCCCAGCAATGCAAACGACATTCTCGCGCCTGCGCAAATTCGCGCCGGTCGACCTGCCGGTGCTGATCACCGGCGAGACGGGGACCGGCAAGGAGGGAGCGGCCAAGGCGCTGCACCAGCTGTCGGTGCGTGGCGGCAAGCCGTTCGTGGCGATCAATTGCGGTGCGCTGCCGGTGAATCTTGTGCAGTCGGAGTTGTTCGGCCACGAGCGTGGTGCGTTCACCGGCGCCAACGCCCGGCGGATCGGACACATCGAGAGCGCGGCGGGCGGCACGGTGTTCCTCGACGAGATTGGCGACCTGCCGCTGGATGCGCAGACCAGCCTGCTGCGTTTCTTGCAGGAGGGCACGATCGAGCGGCTGGGATCGAGTCAATCCATTCGTACCGATGCCCGGGTGATCGCCGCCACCCATGTCGACCTGGAACAGGCCGTGGCGGCCGGCCGTTTCCGTCAGGATCTCTACTACCGCCTCAACGTGCTGCGCCTGTCGATGCCGCCACTGCGCGAGCGCGAAGGCGACGTGGAACTGCTCGCCCAGCATTTCCTGGACCGTTTCCGCGAGCACCACGCGTGTCGCGCACGCGCCTTCAGTGCCGGTGCGCGCGCCGCGATGCGCCGGTTTGCCTGGCCCGGCAACGTGCGCGAGTTGATCAACCGCGTGCAGCGGGCCGCGGTGGTTGCCGAGGATGCGCTGGTCAGCGCCGCGGACCTGGATCTGCCAATGCCGGGCAACGGTGCCAGTGCCATCGCCGCGCTGGGCGTCACGCGCGTTGCCGCCGAACGGGAGGCCATCGTGACCTGCCTGCGCGAAAGCCGGTTCAACATCAGCGAGTGCGCGCGACGCCTGCGCATCTCGCGCGTCACGGTCTATCGGCTGTGCAAGAAGCACCGTCTCGCGCTCGACGAGCTGCGCTGAACGAATCGATTGGAGGAAATCCCCCGGCCCGCAGGGGACGGGCCGGGGGTTCCGTCGGGTGATCCGGGCTCCCCCGGGTCACCGCTCTCGTGGGCTGCCATCTCCGCAGCCGTACATATCCGACCTGCCCACCTCCCGTTCCACCGACCGCCGTGCACGGCTTACGACGAGCTGGCTGGCGCGCGAGCTTGAGCATGCTTGGAGGAAATGACATGCCATCCCCCCTATCGCTGCGGAAGAGATGAGCAAGTGGCGTGCCACTGCCGTGTTTTCGCGCAGTGACGCGATCTCCGCCGCCGATTGGCTGCGACAGGCCCGGTCGAGGTGTAACGGCGTTTTACAGGCTGCTTTCCGTTCGACCGCTGCGGAAGTGAGGCTGGGCAGCAGCTGCCAGGCCATTTCCCGGGGGTGTAACAGACCTGATACAGGAGCAGGCGCGTTTACACCGGCGACAGGCAGGGCCGTGGCAAGGCCGTGATGCAAAGCAGCAGGCTTGGACTTACGATGACGGACCCATTTCCACCTGCAACCGGCGCCTTCGCCGCGCCCGTCGGATCCCCCATGCACGCGCCCCCTTCGTTGATCGATCTCGGCAAACGCTACTGGTTGCCGGTGTACAAGCCGCGCGAGCTCGTGCTCGATTACGGCAAGGGCGCGCGGGTGTGGGACACCGAGGGACGCGAGTACATCGATTTCGGCGCCGGCATTGCAGTGAATGCGCTGGGCCACGCCGATCCCGATCTCGTCGCCGCGCTGGCGACGCAGGCGCACAAGCTCTGGCACAGCTCCAACGTGTTCTACACCGAGCCGCCGCTGCGACTGGCCGAAGAGCTGGTGCGTGCGTCGGGCTTCGCCGAGCGCGTGTTCTTCTGCAACTCTGGCGCCGAGGCCAACGAGGCGGCGATCAAGCTGGTGCGCAAGTGGGCCGCCTCGAAGGGGCGTGGGCCTGAGCGCCGCACCATCATCACCTTTCATGGCTCCTTCCACGGACGCACGCTGGCCACGGTGACCGCCACGGCGCAGCCGAAGTATCAGCAGGGTTACGAGCCGCTGCCCGCCGGTTTCCGCTACCTCGATTTCAATGATGTCGCTGCGCTCGAGGCGACCTTCGCCGAAGGCGACGTCGCCGCCGTGATGCTCGAACCAGTGCAGGGCGAAGGTGGCGTGCTGCCGGCGGCGCCCGGTTTCATCCGTCGCGTGCGCGAGCTCTGCGATGCGCACGACGCGCTGCTCGTGCTGGATGAGATCCAGTGCGGCATGGGGCGCACCGGCACTTTGTTCGCGCACGTTCAAGACCACGTGGTGCCGGACATCGTCACCTTGGCCAAGGCGCTGGGATGCGGCTTCCCGATCGGCGCGATGCTGGCCGGACCGAAGGTGGCCGAGGTGATGCAGTTCGGTGCGCACGGCACCACGTTCGGCGGCAACCCGATGGGCGCGGCGGTGGCGCGCGTGGCGCTGGCCAAGCTGGCCTCGCCCGAAGTGCTGTTGAATGTGGAGCGGCAGGCGAACGATCTGCGCAAGGGCCTGGCAGCGATCCATGCCGAGCTCGGCCTTTTTGCCGAAGTACGTGGTCGCGGCCTGATGATCGGCGCGGTGCTGGCCGACTCCTGGAAGGGGCGCGCCGGCGAGGTGCTCGATCACGCGGCCGCGCACGGCTTGCTGCTGCTTCAGGCCGGGCCGGACGTGCTGCGTTTCGTGCCGCCGCTCACCTTGAGCGATGAAGATGTGGCTCAGGGGTTGCTGCGCCTGCGCGCTGCGCTGCTCGATTTCATGCGGCCTGCGGATACGGCGGCAGCGGAGATGTCCCGATGAAATACCTGCACACGATGGTGCGCGTGCGCGATCTCGATGCTTCCTTGCGCTTCTATTGCGAAGGCCTGGGGCTGCGCGAAATCCGGCGCCGCGACGTGCCAGCCGGCCGGTTCACCCTGGTGTTTCTCGCTGCACCGGAGAGCTCGGAGGCGGAGATCGAGTTGACGCACAACTGGGATTCCAGCGAGGACTACGGCTCGGCGCGCAACTTCGGCCATCTCGCGTTTCGGGTGGAGGACATCTACGCGCTGTGCGCCCACCTGCAGTCGATGGGCTACACGATTCATCGTCCGCCGCGTGACGGACACATGGCCTTCGTGCGTTCGCCCGACCTGATCTCGGTGGAACTGCTGCAGGCGGGCGAAGCGCTGCCACCGGCCGAGCCGTGGGCGTCCATGCCCAATA
Source organism: Dyella ginsengisoli (assembly GCF_044904665.1). NCBI lineage: Bacteria > Pseudomonadati > Pseudomonadota > Gammaproteobacteria > Lysobacterales > Rhodanobacteraceae > Dyella > Dyella ginsengisoli. The sequence continues at coordinate 2,753 of NZ_JADIKM010000006.1, read as the reverse complement.
CCGGCAGCTGGTAGATCCGGTCAGGCGGTGCGCGCTTCGCGCAATGCTTCGCGGGCGGCCTGCAGCGTGTCGGCAATGTCCTGGTCGCTGTGCGCGCTGGACATGAAGCCGGCCTCGAAGGCCGACGGTGCCAGATACACGCCGCGCGCCAGCATGCCGTGGAAGAAGCGGTTGAACATCGCAGTGTCGGTCGCCGTGGCCTGGTCGAACGTCTCCACCTGTTCCGCGGTGAAGAACAAGCCGAACATGCCGCCGACGCGAGTGGTGCTGAACGGCACGCCCTCACCATCGGCGACCGCCTGCAGGCCGTCGCAAAGCAGCCGGGTGCGGCTGGCGAGCGTGTCATGGAAGCCTGGCGCCTGCACCAACTCCAGCACTGCCAGGCCGGCGGCCATTGCCACCGGGTTTCCACTCAGGGTGCCGGCCTGATAGATGGGGCCGGAAGGCGCCACCTGCTCCATCAGGTCGCGTCGACCGCCGTAGGCGCCCACCGGCATGCCGCCGCCGATGATCTTGCCGAACGTGGTGAGGTCCGGGCGCACGCCGTAATGCGCCTGCGCACCGCCGAGCGCCACGCGGAAGCCGGTCATTACTTCGTCGAAGATAAGCAACGCACCGTGCGCGTCGCACAGTTCACGCAGGCCCTGCAGATAACCCTCGCGGGGCAGGATGCAGTTCATGTTGCCGGCCACCGGCTCGATGATCAGGCCGGCGATCTGCTCGCCCTGTTCGGCAAAGAGCGCCTTGGCGGCATCGAGGTCGTTGTAGGGAAGGGTGAGCGTGAGGTCGGCGTTCTGCTTGGGCACGCCCGGCGAGGTGGGAACGCCGAAGGTCAATGCCCCCGAGCCCGCCTTCACCAGAAAGCTGTCGCCGTGGCCGTGGTAGCAGCCCTCGAACTTCACGATCTTGCTGCGGCCGGTGGCACCGCGCGCCAGCCGGATCGCCGACATGGTCGCTTCGGTGCCGGAGTTCACCATGCGCACCATCTCGATCGAGGGAACCAGCCGCGTGATGGTCTCCGCCATGGTGACCTCGGCCGGGCAGGGCGTGCCGAAGGACAGGCCGTTGCGGACCGCGCGCTCCACCGCCTCACGGACGGCGGGGTGATTGTGACCGGCGATCATCGGCCCCCACGAGCCGATGTAGTCGATATAGCGCTTGCCCTCGACATCCCACAGGTAGGCCCCGTCGGCACGGGAGGTGAAGAACGGCTCGCCGCCAACCGACTTGAACGCGCGCACCGGGGAATTCACGCCGCCGGGCATCAGCTGGCGGGCGCGCTGGAAGAGCTCGTGGTTGTTCATCAGATACGTTTCCGGGTCAGGCGGTGAAGAGCGCGGCCATGTTCGCCGCAGCGGCGCGCGTGTCGTGGGCGCCATAAATGGCCGATACAGTCGCGATGAAGTCGGCGCCAGCGTCGACCAATAGCCGCCCATTGTCCGGCGTGATCCCGCCAATCGCCACCCGGGCAATGCCGAGCGTGGCCGTCTGCCGCAGCAGATCCAGCGGCGCATGCCCCGCGTGTGGCTTGGTGGGGGAAGCGAAGAACGCACCGAACGATACATAGCTTGCGCCAGCCCTGGCTGCGTCAAGCGCGAGTTCGATCGAGGCGTAGCAGGAGACGCCGACGATCGCCTGCGACCCGAGCACGGCGCGCACCGCCGCCGGGTCTCCATCGGCCTGGCTGAGGTGTACGCCCGCAGCGCCGACGGCCTGTGCGAGCGCGATATCGTGATCGATGATCAGTGGACGGTCGTAACGGGCGCACAGCATCGCCAGCGCCGTGGCCTCGGCGCGGCGGCGCAGGTGGTCGTCGCTCAGGTCCCGGTACTGAATCATGGCGACCCCGCCGGCCAGCGCCTGTTCGCTGCGTTCGATCAATCGATGGGGCTGGCCATCAGTGATGGCGTAGATGCCGCGCGGCAAGAGTGTGCTCATGGGGGCGACATGATGCCCGATCGCCAGCCGCGCGTGCGCCTTTCGCCCCGGCCTGCGAGTTGCGAGAATGGCCGTCCATTCTCGAGTACGGATCAGTCAATGACACAGGGCAGCACCGAATCGGCATCGCGCAAGTGGATGTGCGTCGTATGTGGCTTCATCTATGACGAGGCGCTTGGCCTGCCGGAAGAGGACATCGCCCCGGGCACGCGCTGGGAGGATGTGCCCGACACGTGGACGTGTCCGGACTGCGGCGCGACCAAGGACGATTTCGAGATGATCGAAGTCGACTGAGTCCTGCCTCATTCCGCCCCGCCGTTGCCCGATGGCGTCATGGTGGAGCCTGCGGCGAATGATGTGATGCACCTGCGCCCGTGCGGGCGTGTGCACAGGAGCATCGACATGAAGCAGTTCATCCCTTTCGAGGACGACTGGGCGATGGCTGAAGCGCTGGCCGGCCATCGTCTTGTTCCCTATCAACCGGGCATGCGTTGCGTCCATCCCGGCGACGCCGCTTCGTTGTCACCGGGTGATGCAGTGCGAACAGAAGATCGAAACTTGTTCGCGCCCTCTTCACAGCCGTCGCTCCCGGCGCTATGATTCTCGCCCCTCGACGAGCGAGTCGCTCGATGGAGGTTCTACCGCCTCACGGCAGCGCGAAAAAACATTTCGCGCAGGTGTTGACGAGGTAGAAGATCGATGTAGAATGTGCGGCTCACCCGGGGCGAAATGCTTCGGGGCGATTCGAGAAACGGATCGCAAGTGATTGATCTTTGACAGTGTGCGCAGGTGACTTGTGTGGACGCCTTGCAGTG
>NZ_JADIKM010000005.1:0-325445 GCF_044904665.1 Dyella ginsengisoli | reverse complement strand
CGTTGCGCGTACTCCACGCCCTGAAGCGCAGCCCAGTCGGATTTGTTGCCCAGCGACTCCGGGCCGTAGCAGCCGGACATCGCGAGCACAGTGGTGTAAGACAGCAGGACCCAATGACGCTTCATGCGAGGCCTAACGCTTGAGTTGAGCGGCGGCGGAGCCGTCCGCCTCGAACGATGAGTTAGATGCCTGCCGAGCAGCCACCTATTTGACACGTTTGTTGATCGCTAAAAGGCGCGCAACGACCGCCTCGCCGATTTTTTGAAACTGCTCGTCTGACAGTTCCATGTTGTCTAAGGACTCGTTGGGGTACGCATTGTGAGTGAAGAAAACTTTATGCCTCCAGACTCGCTGCCGCGCAGCCGGGTCGTCCGCGACAACGTCATCGAATATCAGTCGAGAACTGCCGTCACCGAGGTCGCGAAGGCAGATGACTATGCCTTCCTTTGCGCGATGAGTGCTATCAGTTTCCTGCGACATGTGCGCTCCCTGCATCTAACGCTATGTAGATTTCAAAACGCAGTCTAACGCTGCGGCCTAATCCGGTGGAATCCTGAGCATCCCAAGACAATTTACCGGTCCATCAACGTCTTGAAGCACATCCTGCAGCCTAATCCACCCGCCTAATCCTGCCATCTTTGCCTGGCTCGCAGGCCGCAGCTCGCGCCCCTGTCCAGTAGATAGCGCCCTCACCCGCCCTCCCCAAACCGCTCCTCCTTCCACGGATCGCCGCGCAAGTGGTAGCCGCGCAGTTCCCAGAAGCCGGCTTCTTCACGAGCGGTGAATTGCAGTCCGGTGAACCATTTGGCGGATTTCCAGAAGTACAGGTGCGGCACCAGCAGGCGGGCCGGGCCGCCGTGGGCGGGAGTGAGGGGCTGGCCGTCGTAATGGGTGGCGATCATGGCGCGGCCGTCGAGCAGGTCGGCCGTGGCGAGGTTGGTGGAGTAGCCGTCGGCACTGTGCGCGAGCAGAAAGCCGGTGGGCGCGGCGAGGCCGGCATCGGCGAGCAGGTCGTCGAGGGCGACGCCCTCCCACGCGGTGTCGAGTTTGGACCAGCGGGTGACGCAGTGGATATCGCGCACGATGCGCTGCCGCGGCAGCGCGCTGAAGGCCGCCCAGTCCCAGCGTTTGAGCGGACGCACGCCGTGCTTGAGGGTGAGCGTCCAGTCGGCGGCGCTCAACGCAGGCGTGGCGTCCATCGACATCACGGGGAACTTGGCCGTGAGCACCTGGCGCGGCGGCAGGCGCGCGGTGAGGTCGGGGGCGTGATCGCGGTGATCGGAACCGGACATGGCAGGGCATCCCTCAAGGCCAGACCTGCGCGACCTTAGCACCGCCACGCGTCTGGCTTTCGCACGCAACTGGCTGAACGGACCACGTGGTCGCCACGCCACCTTCACCGCTTGCTGATCGCACCGGGCCAAGACTCGCCACTCCCTTTACACAGGAGACGCCCGCGATGAAAACGATCGCTCTTTCCGCCGCCCTCGCCCTCGCCCTGGGCGTGGCAGGCGCCGCGATGGCGCAGTCCCAGTCCAACGGCGCCCTCACCGAAGCGCAGGTGCGCACGCGCCTGCAGGACCAGGGCTACAGCCACATCGATGACCTGAAGTTCAAGCACGGCATGTGGCACGCGGAGGCTCGCAGCGGCAACGGCAAGCACGTGGACCTGCGCATCGACCCGGACAGCGGCAAGGCCTACGCGGATGAGCAGAAGGTGTCGCGCCTGAGCAAGGACGACGTGCGCGCCTCGCTGGCCAGCGCCGGCTACACCGACGTGCACGACGTGGAGTTCGAGGACGGCATGTGGCGAGCCAAGGCCGAGAACAGCGCGGGCAAGGACGTGAAGCTGCAGATCGATCCCGATACCGGCAAGGTGGTCGGTACCGACGACTGACACGTGACATGGCGTGCGCGCCGCCTGCACCCGTGCAGCGGGCAAGCGCGTATACATGGCCGGTGGGGCAACCCACCGGCTTTTTCATTGATGGAGTCCGGCCATGCGCCCCCTGTTTCGCCGCTCGTGTACCGCCCTGCTCACCGCCACGCTGCTCGCGCTCGGCGGCTGCGGCGACAGCGCCACCCTCGACGTGAGGGACGGCAGCGGCCCGCATCCCACCCTGCCGCCGCCGCACGCCACGCTGCTGCCGACGGTGAAGATCGCCAGGGCGGTGGGCTGGCCGGCCGGCGCCGCCCCCAAGCCGGCGCCGGGATTGGCAGTGCAGGCCTTCGCAAAGGATCTCGATCATCCGCGCTGGCTCGCCGTGATGCCCAACGGCGACGTGCTGGTGGCCGAGACCAACGCCCCGCCGCGGCCGCAGGACAGCGCCGGCTTCAAGGGCTGGGTGGCCGACCGCATCATGACTCGGGCCGGCGCCACCGTGCCCAGCGCCGACCGCATCACCCTGCTGCGCGATACCGACGGCGACGGTGTGGCCGACGTGCGCAGCGTGCTGCTCGACCACCTGCATTCGCCGTTCGGCATGGCGAAGGTGGGCGACACGCTCTACGTCGCCAACACCGACGCGGTGATGGCCTTCCCCTTTCACGAGGGCGAGACGCGCATCACCGCGCCCGGGCGCAAGCTGATCGACCTGCCCGCCGGGCCGCTCAACCACCACTGGACCAAGAACCTCATCGCCAGCCCGGACGGGCGCACGCTCTACGTCACCATCGGCTCCAACAGCAACGTGGGCGAGAACGGGCTGGAGGTGGAGCGCGACCGCGCGCGGATCATCGCGGTGGACGTTGCCAGCGGGCAGTCACGCCCGTATGCCACCGGCCTGCGCAACCCCAACGGCATGGCGTGGCAGCCGCAGAGCGGCGCGCTTTGGGTGGTGGTGAACGAGCGCGACGAGATCGGCTCGGACCTGGTGCCCGACTACATGACGAGCGTGCGCGACGGCGGCTTCTACGGCTGGCCGTGGAGCTACTACGGCCAGCACGTGGACACGCGCATGCAGCCCACCGATGCGGCGAAAGTCGCCGCGGCGATCGCCCCCGACTATGCACTGGGTCCGCACACCGCGTCACTGGGCCTGGCCTTCTATACATCCGGCCTGCTGCCCGCGCACTACGCCGGCGGCGCCTTCGTGGGTCAGCACGGCTCGTGGAACCGCAAGCCGATCAGCGGCTACAAGGTGGTGTTCGTGCCCTTCACCGATGGTCGGCCCAGCGGCCTGCCCGAAGACGTGCTCACCGGCTTCGTGGATACCCAGGGCCAGGCCCGTGGCCGGCCGGTAGGCGTGGCGGTCGACGGCCGCGGCGCACTGCTGGTAGCCGACGACGTGGGCAACACGGTGTGGCGGGTAACGCCGGCGCGGTGATCATCGCCGGAGCACAGCCTTCAGGCACCTGATCACGCGCTCGGCTCAGGACCTCACCGGCGGCCGGTAGCCGATGCGGAAGGCGCCCCAGTGGTGGCCCTTGACCAGGATCGGGGCGGAGACGTCGTACATGGTTTCGCCGGTATCGCGCTTGTAGGTCTGCAGCAGGTAGGGCCGCGTGTTGGCGGCGCAGCGGCTGATGGTGCGGTCAGTGAATCGACGCTTGGAGCGGCTGACCTTCACGTCTTTCTCGTAGTCGCCGGTGAGCGGCTGCGAGAAGGCGCGGTTGTGCGTGCCGAAGTAGCCGCCGTCGTCCATCGAACAGGCGAACGCGGCCTCGGGGTTGGCGGCCAGCACCGGCTCCTGGATGGGCGGCAGCACTTCGTCGGTGTAGCTGTCGTAGCGGGTGCGGAATTTCTCCGGCCGCGTGCCGGGCACGCTCTGGTAGGCGCGGTCGAGCAGATCGTCCAGCGTGATGCGGCCCTCGTCGATGCTGCGCTCGAACTGCGCGCTCACTTGGGCTGCGGCACGCATGGCCGCCTGGCGCAGGCGCAGGTGCAGCTCGTCGGCCTGGTCGATGGTGGCGTCGAACAGTTCTTCGGCCACATCCGCCTGGGCGAGGCTGGCGTCGGCGGCCTTGGGCAGTTCGCTCTCGGTATGGGCAAGGCCCTCGAGCATCGCCTGCACGGCACCGGATATCTGCCGCGTGGCGTCGACGTGGGTGGCGGCCATGCCGGCGATGCGCTGGATCTCCTGCTCGGCGTCGGCCGCGAGATGGCCGATGCGGCCGAGCACCTCCACGGCCACCTCGGCCTGCTCGGCACCCTGGTTCACCTCGTCGCTGAGCGCCTGCATGGCGCTGGCGGTGCGGTCGGCCTGGTCGTGCACGTCGTGCAGCGAAGCCAGGATTTCCTTGGAGGCGTCGCGGGCGCGATGGGCCAGCTCACGCACTTCGTGCGCCACCACGGCGAAGCCCTTGCCGTGCTCGCCGGCGCGAGCGGACTCGATGGACGCGTTGAGCGAGAGCAGGTGCGTCTGCATGGCGATGCCGCCGATGACATCGGCGATGCGCTGGATGGTCTCGGCCTGCTGCTGCAGGGTGCGCATGTCCTGCACCGTGGCGGCGGCACGTTCGCGCGCCTGCTGGAAGCGGCCCAGGCTGCGGGCGATCTCGGCGCTGCCGCGCTCGCTCTCCTGGCGCGAACGCGCGGCCACGTCGCTGGCGCGGGCGGCGCCGTCGGCGATCTGGCGGGTGGTGTCGGCGATGGCATCGGCATGGCCGGCGATCTCGCGGGCGCGCGCCACATCTTCGCTGGTCTTGGCCTTGAGGCGATCGAGAAAGAACGAGTTCTCCGCGCCGCCGAGCATGATGCGCTCCAGCCGCGCGGCGATGAATGCCGCCAGCGCGTTGCGCGCACTGCCGCTGCGCCGAAGGCCGACGCGCGAGACGAGCCCGATCAGGGTCAGCATGATCCCGCCCCCGGCCGCATACGCGCCGCCCGAAGGCCACGCGATCGGCGGGGCATCGGAGGTGGCAAGCGTCAACAACACACCGGCAAGCAAGACCATGCGCAACCCTCCGCGAGGGCCATGACAGAACAAGGGCCGCGACACGCTGCGGGCCAGGGAAATGGGGCTACTGACTGGCTTATCGGCGCACGTACGTGCGACTTGAGGCGGCTCACGACGCGAGCATGACGGTGAACCGCCTAGGGTGGCCGGATTGATCACCCCGGGATGCCGCCATGAGCCAGCTGGCCAGCAAAGAGCAGACCACCAAGGAGGATGGCGAGGGCTTTGCCATGTCGCGCGAGGAACGCGGCGACGTACATCACCTGCGCCCGCCGCGGCCGGTGGTGCTGCACGAGACGATTCGCCGCGAGGGCGAACAGGAGCTGGCGCGCAGCGTGTCGGCGCTGGGCTGGTCGTCGCTGGCAGCCGGCATGACCATGGGTTTCTCGATGCTGGCGCGCGCCCTGCTCCACCATCACGTGGAGGGGTTGCCCGGCGCGTTCCTGATCGAATGCCTGGGCTATCCGTTCGGTTTTCTGGTGGTGATCCTGGCGCGCCAGCAGCTGTTCACCGAGAACACCATGACGGCGGTGCTGCCGCTGATGACCGACCCCGGCTGGGCCAAGTTGGGCTGTCTGCTGCGGCTGTGGGGTGTGGTGTTCGCCGGCAATGTGGTCGGTGGCGCGCTGTTTGCGTGGGGCGTGCTGCACCTGCAGCTGTTCGATGCGTCTACCCAGGCCTCGCTGCACGCGGTGGGGGCGGCGCTGATGCAGAACACGCCTTGGCAGATGTTCACCAAGGGCATCGCGGCGGGCTGGCTGATCGCCACCATGGTGTGGCTGCTGCCGGCGGCCGAACGCGGCAAGATCGCGGTGATCGTGATCGTCACCTACGTGATCGCGCTGGGCGACTTCACCCACATCATCGTGGGCTCGGTGGAGGTGCTCTACCTGGTGTTCGACGGCGCGGCCAGCATGGGCGACTACGTGATGCGCTTTGCCCTGCCCACGCTGGCCGGCAACATCGTGGGCGGCAGCCTGATCTTCGCGCTGATCAGCCATGCGCAGGTGCGCAGCGATGATGAGAGTGATGGTGGGCGGGAGGCGGGGCATTGAGCGGCGCGGCTCGGGGGCGTGGATGGCTGGGGGCGCCAGCCGGCACGGGACTGGGCGGCGGCGCTTCGACTTCGCCGGCGGGGTGCCGGCCACGCTCTGCGCGAACGGTTGGGAGGGCGCGCCGGCTCTGGGCACGCGCGTGACTGCACGACGATCGATCGCCTCACGGGCATTTCCTTCTCCCCCCGGGAGAAGGTGGCGCGCAGTGACGGATGAGGGTTCGGTCGGTGCGCGATGGGGGATCCGACAGGACAGTGAATCTCGCTCCGACCGAACCCTCGCCCCGACCCCTCTCCCGGAGGGAGAGGGGATTGTTGGAGCGTTGCGATTTCCGTTCGCTTGGCGGGCTGCGGCGCTTCGACTTCGCCAGCGGGGCGCCGGCTCTGGGCATGCGCGTGACTGCACGACGATCGATCGCCTCACGGGCGTTTCCTTCTCCCCTCGGGAGAAGGTGGCGCGCAGCGACGGATGAGGGTTCGGTCAGTACGCGATGGGTGATCCGACAAGACAGTGAATCTCGCTCCGACCGAACCCTCGCCCCGACCCCTCTCCCGGAGGGAGAGGGGATTGGCACGGCATAGCTCAGGGCAATGGTGGAGTCTTCGCCGAGGCCACCGTGCCGAGCGTGCGGACATGCCGACCTTTTCAGCGCGCGCCTGATGAAGGCAGCACCGCATCCCCCTGCCCCAGTCCGGCGTGCTCGCGCAGGATGCGGCGGATCTCCAGGATCGCCTGCGGCGTCTCCTGCACGCTGTGGCCGGAGACGATCACCTTCTCGCTGGCTGCTCCATCGAGATGCGCGCTGGCATAGGGCACGAAGCCATCGGTGGATTGTTCCAGCGGCCCTTCCGCGCTGCGCCGGGCGATGATGGAGTGATAGCGTACGTCGGGGACGATCGGCAGTTTCGCGGTGGCGCGCAGGTACGGGTTGGTATCGCGCAGCAGGTCGACGCCGGTGGGGGCGGTGCGGAACAGCGCGGCCTGTTCTGGCAGCTCGCCGGCCAGCGCATCGGCAATGCGCGCGGTGGCATCGAGCAGGGTCTTGGGCAGGCGGATCAGCTTGGCTGCCATGCGCGCCAACCAGTGCCCGGCCACCGGCGTGCCGGCATGCGGGGCCGCCAGGAAGATCGCCTCGTCCACACCGGGCAGCGGCGTGATGGAAAGGTACGGCGCCAGCGCGGCGAGCCGCTTGCGCCGCGGCGAATCCGGCGGCGCGTGGAAGATGCGTTGCCACAGCGTGTCGCCACTGTTGACCACCAGCAGCCGCGCGATCACGCCGCCCATGCTGTGCCCGATCAGCGTGACGTGGTGGCTGGCCGGCGCGGTGCCGCTGGGGTCGAGCGCGGCGAAGGTCCGCGCCAGCGCCGCGCGGATCTGCACCAGGTTGACCGGGATCGGCACGTTGGTCGGGTAGTAGACCTCCCAGATCTGGTAGCGCTTGCGCAGCGCCTCGTCGCCCATCACCTCGTTGGCGAGGTTCACCCAGGCCTCGGGGCTGGACGCCAGGCCGTGGATCATCACCACGGTCAGTCGCTCGGGGTCGTACGGCTGCATGAGGAACACGCGCGGGTGATCGAGCGCGTTGTCTCGCCCGAGCAGATTGTCGATGGCCTTGCGGCCGAAGCCCGAATCGGCCAACCACAGGGCGTACGGCGCGCTGAAATTGGCGGCCAGCGGCACCGTTTGGCCGTCCATTTGCGCAGTGTCCCGGCGGTACGGATCGAGCGCGTCGACCACCGCCTCGCGCGTGTCGAGCACGGCGGCCAGCGAGTCGCCGGGGAAAGTGAGCAGCACGGTGGCGGGCAGATAGCCGGTGTCGGCGAACGGCGTGGCCTTGGCGCGCCGGGCCTGGACGGTGGGGCGCGCCACCATCACCACTTCGGCGCCCAGACCGTCGCGGCGGTAGACGCTTTCCAGCCCGTCGATGCGCAGGCGCGAGGCGGGCACCATCGCCTCCAGCTTCGGCGCGCCGCGCGGCAGCACCAGCTCGATGTTGCCGTAGCGCAGCTGCCAGCCATCCACCGCCTGGGTGCTGCCGGGCACCGGCGGATGGAACCGCCCGGCCCGCTGGCCTTGTTCGAACATCAGCGCGGCCACCCGTTCGACGGCGTAGTTGTAGTCGTCGCGCACCTGGGTCTGGCGATCCTCGAACGCACGCTCGCGCGGCGAGCGGTCGCCGAAGAACAGGTAGGCGTAGGCGTAACGCGCCGCGTCGAGATAGCCGCTGACGCGATGCGTGTCGGTGTCGGTCGCGGTCTTGTCGACCTTCAGTGCCTCGCCCAGCGCCAGCTCGGCCAACGCCGAGAGGCGCGCGTCGTTGTCGAGCAGGGTCGCCTGTCGCAGCGCCTGAATACAGGGCTTGGCGACGGTGACGCACCCGTCCGGATCGAGGCCGAGACGGGAGATCGCATTGCGCGTGGCGAAGCTCAGCGCGCCGGTGGTGAGCACGTCGCCGCGGCGGTTCTCGTCGTAGGTGCGGGGGTTGTCCTGCTTGACGTGGACCAGCGCGCAGCCGGCAAGCTGGATCGCGAACAGGACCGGCAAGGCCGCAAGGGCCAGACGCATGAATGCCGGCACGCGTCGTGTCGCAACTGTCCGCCAGCCTCGCCGCATGCGCTCCTCCCGCGATGGAGGTGCAAGGGTACATCGCACCCTGCACCACCGATGGGCGATCATGGCCGCTTTCCGAGACCTGCGAGGCAGCCACGATGACCAGCATGCATGCCATCGAAATCCACCAGCCCGGCGGCCCCGAAGCGCTCGTCGAGTGCGAGCGGCCGCGACCGGTGCCTGGCCCGGGCGAGGTGCTGATCAAGGTGGCGGCATCCGGAGTGAACCGGCCGGACGTGTTCCAGCGCCAGGGCAAGTACCCGCCGCCGCCCGGCGCCTCCGACCTGCCGGGACTGGAGGTGGCCGGCACGCTGGTGGACGGCGACTTCGACAGCGCCAACCCGTTCGGCCTCAAGGCCGGCGATGCGGTGTGCGCGCTGCTCGCCGGCGGCGGCTACGCCGAGTACGCGGTGGCGCCGCTGGGCCAGTGCCTGCCGGTGCCGAAGGGGCTGAGCCTGGTCGAAGCTGCCTCGCTGCCGGAAAACCATTTCACCGTGTGGAGCAACGTGTTCGACCGCGGCCAGCTCGGCCACGGCGAAGGCGGCGCGGACGAAACGCTGCTGGTGCAGGGCGGCTCCAGCGGCATCGGCGTGACCGCGATCCAGATCGCCCACGCGCTGGGCCACCGGGTGTTCGCCACCGCCGGCAGCGACGACAAGTGCCGCGCCTGCGAGGCGCTGGGCGCCACCGCCATCAATTACCGCACGCAGGATTTCGTCGCCGAGGTGAAGCGGCTCACCGACGGCCGCGGCGTGGACGTGGTGCTCGACATGGTGGCCGGCGACTACGTGCCGCGCGAGCTGGAAGCGATGGCCGAGGGCGGCCGGCTGGTGATCATCGCCACGCTGGGCGGCACAGAGGTGCAGTTCAACGCCGGCGCGCTGATGCGCCGGCGGCACACCATCACCGGCTCCACGCTGCGCAACCGACCGGTGGCGTTCAAGGCGGCGATCGCGCGGCAGCTGCACGATGTGGTGTGGCCATTGATCGAGCGCGGGGCGATCCGGCCGGTGATCCATCAGGTATTCCCGGCCGAACAGGCGACCCAGGCGCATGCGCTCATGGAAAGCTCGCAGCACATCGGCAAGATCGTGCTGGCGTGGGAGGGATGATCGTTTCCCAAATGTAGCTAATTGAACAACAGTCAGTTCATTTTGCGCATCTAGGCGCATTCCGGAAACAAGCCTATCGTTCTCCCCATGGCGCCAGACGGCGCCTCCACCTGGGAGAACGTGATGATTGAACGCAGACCCTTCAACAGCCTCGGCGGCGCCGACCACGGCTGGCTCAACGCCAAGCACCACTTCTCGTTCGCCAGTTACCACGACCCCAAGCGCATGGGCTGGGGCGCGCTGCGCGTGTGGAACGACGACACCATCGCCCCGGGCACCGGCTTTCCGCCGCACTCGCATGGCGACATGGAGATCATCACCTACGTGCGCGAAGGTGCCATCACCCACCGCGACAACCTCGGCAACGTGGGCCGCACCGAAGCGGGCGACGTGCAGGTGATGAGCGCGGGCAGCGGCATCACCCATAGCGAGTACAACCTCGAATCGGGCACCACACGGATCTTCCAGATCTGGATCATCCCGACCGAAACCGGCAAGCCACCTTCGTGGGGTGCCAAGCCGTTCCCGCGCGGCGAGCGCTCGGGCAGGTTCGTGGCGCTGGCCAGTGGCTTTGCCGACGATGGCGACGCCCTGCCCCTGCGTACCGACGCCCGCGTGCTGGGCGCCACGCTGAAGGCCGGCGAGAGCACCACCTACGTGCTGGCTGACGGACGGCAGGCGTACCTGGTGCCGTCGACCGGCGCGGTCGAGATCAACGGCGTGAAGCTGGATGCCCGCGACGGCGCGGCCATCCGCAACGAATCGGCCCTGCGCGTGACGGCGCTGGAAGATGCCGAACTGGTGCTGGTGGACGCCGCAGCCTGAGGCGCGCGCACGGAGACGTGACGAGAACGGCGGCCGCAAGGCCGCCGTTTTGCTTGTTGGTCAGAGGTGCCGGGTTTCGGCTGGTGCGTGATGCCAGTTGTCGTGGCGCCCGTCGGCGTAGCGCACCGGCGCGGCGATCAGCTCGGCCGGATCCACGTCGTCGAGCGACGCCAATTGCACTGCCACATAGTGGCCGCCGACCTCCTCCACGTAGCCGCGCGCAAAGCTGCGCACGCCACAGCTGCGGCAGAACAGGTGGTGCGTGGCCTTGCGGCCGAACTGGTAATCCGATTGCGCATCCTCCCCGGCCAGCAGGCGGAACGCGTCGGGCCGAATGATGACGTTCCAGTTGCGGGTCTTGGCGCAGATCGAGCAATTGCACTTGTTGGTGCCGGCCGCCAGGTCAATGTCCGCCTCGAAGCGCACCGCGCCGCAATGGCAACTGCCCGTGTATGTCTTCTGCATCCTTGTCACTCCGAGGGGGAAAACCCAAAGGGTGCCGCTTGCACGTTGGTGGGACAAGCCCGCCCCGTCGCGCCGGTCTTGCGGTCGCCAGGGGCGCGACATACCCGACAAAGGTTCAACTGTTCATCACGTCCCGGCTTGCTACCCTCGAACGCTCGATTGCAGCGGAGGCGCGCATGAGCAACGAACACGGCATCCACACCATCGACACCGGCTTCGTGCGGCAGCAGTTCGACGCCGCCTACCTCGTGGTGGAGGGCGGGCGCGCGGCCTTCATCGATTGCGGCACCAATTACGCCGTGCCGCGCATGATGGCGGCGCTGGATGAGGCCGGGCTCACACCCGAGCACGTGGACTGGCTGATCCTCACCCACGTGCACCTGGATCACGCCGGCGGCGCGGGCGAGCTGATGGCGCAATTGCCGCATGCCAAGCTGGTGGTGCACCCGCGCGGTGCGCGCCACATGATCGATCCCTCGCAGCTGTGGGCCGGCGCCAGCGCCGTGTATGGCGAGACGGTGATGGACGAGACGTACGGCCGGCTGCGGCCGATTCCCGCCGAACGCGTGGTGGAAGCGCCGGACGGCCATATCGTGCATCTGGGCGATCGGCCGCTGCTTTGCATCGACACGCCGGGCCACGCGAAGCACCACATCGCGATCTACGACGAAAAGGCCAACGCATGCTTCACCGGCGACACGTTCGGACTGTCCTACCGCGAGCTGGACACCGACAAAGGGGCGTTCATCATCCCGACCACCTCGCCGGTGCAGTTCGATCCGGAAGCGCTGCACGACTCCATCGACCGGCTGCTCGCGATGAAGCCCGAAGCGATGTACCTCACCCACTACGGCCGCGTGGAACAGGTGGAGCGCCTGGCCGCGGACCTGCACGCACAGATCGATGCCATGGTGGCGCTGGCGCGCGAGGCGAACGGCAAGCCGAACCGGCACGAGACGCTGAAATCAGCGCTGGCCGACCTCTATGCCAGCCGCGCCGAGGCGCACGGCTGGCTGCAGGGCCGCGAGGCGCTGGAAAGCTTGGTGCTGGGCATGGACATCACGCTCAATGCGCAGGGGCTGGAGGTGTGGCTGGATCGCACCGCCTGAGGTGGCGCCTCAGCTCAGCCGCGCACCGTTCGGCACCGGCCGCTCGACCGTGGTGATCACCACGCCCTCGTCGGTGTGGAAGCCGGTCAGCAGGAACTGCGAGCGGAACGGACCGATCTGCTTCTCGGGAAAATTGATCACCCCGACGATCTGCCGCCCGACGAGATCCTCGGCGCGATACAGCGCGGCGATCTGGGCACTGGTCTTGCGCTCGCCCCAGGGGCCGAAATCGGCCCACACCTTCCACGCCGGTCGTCGCGCTTCGGGAAACGCTTCCACCCGGGTGACGGTGCCGGCGACGATGAGAACTTTCTCGAAATCGGACCAGACGATTTCGGCAGCGGGAACGATGTCAGTCATGCGGGTAAGGATGCGCCGTGAGAAGGCCGCACGTTAACCGCAATCGCGCTGGTCGCCCAGCCCGGATCGGCTCAGCCTTCCAGTCGCGTCTTCAGCCAGTCGTTGAATTCATGCCACCAGTAGGTGGCCTGCGCGGCGGCGAAACCGGCGGGACGATGGGTGCTGGGCAGGCCGTAATCGGAAAACTGTTTCCAGCCGTCGTCGCCCTCGGCGATCGCGGCGGCAAGCAGTTCGCCGGCCGCGCAGGTCGGCGCCACGCCGTGGCCACCGAAAGCCTGCGCCCACCACAGGCCGCTGCCGTCGCTGCCGATCTGCGGCATCTGGTGGCGGGCGTAGCTCATCAGGCCGGACCAGGCGTAATCGATACGCACGCCCTTGAGCTGGGGGAACACGCGCAACAGGTCGCGCGTGAGCAGGCGCTGCACCGCCCGCGGAGAGCGGTTGAGCACCGAAATGCGTCCACCCCACAGCAACCGGCGGTCGGGCAGCGGCCGGTAGTAGTCGAAGGCGAAGCGGCTGTCGTAGATCGCCGCGCGGGTGTGCAGGCAGTCGTCCAGACGATCGCCCAGCGGCTCGGTGACCATCGCGTAGGTGGCGATCGGCAGCACGGCGCGATCGATGGTTTTCTGCAGGCCTGCCAGATACCCGCCGCAGGCCAGCACCACCTGATCGGCTATCACCTCGCCCTGGGCGGTGGTGATGCGCCAGCGCAGGCCCTCGCGCTCCAGCCGCCGCGCGCCGCTGGCCTCGTGGATCGCCACGCCTTGCCCGGCGGCCGCCTGCGCCAGGCCGATGGCGTAGTTGAGCGGATGCAGGTGCAGCGCATCGCGCTCGTACAGGCCGTCGAAATAGCGCGAGCTGCGCACGCGCTCGCGCAGCTCGTTCTGCGCCAGCCAGTCCCAGTGCACGCGGTAATGTTCGGCGAGCAGCTGCTGGCGCTGACGCAGCACGCCGGGATCGCGGAACCAGTTGGCCCAGATCACGCCCTCGTCGACCGCATCGCAGGCGATCGCATAGCGGGCCACGCGTTCGCGGATGCGCTGCACGGCGGCGGTGGTCAGCCCGAACAGCGCGCGCGCGCGCGGCTCGCCGAGTTGATCGAGCAGCGACTGCTCGCCCAGCGAATAGCCGCCGAACACGAATCCGCCATTGCGCCCGGAGGCACCGAAGCCAACCTGCTCACGCTCCAGCAGCACGACGTCCTTGACGCCACGCTCGGCCAGCCCGAGCGCGGTATTCAAACCGGCGTAGCCGCCGCCGATGATGGCGACCCGGGCCTCTCGCCGCCCCTGCAAGGGAGCAAAGGCCGGATAGGGGTTGGCGGTGGCGCGATAGTAGGAGGGTGCCGAGGACGGGTGCATGGGGGGACGCCGAGCCGGGGACCGGAAAGGCGGCGAGCATAGCGCCGCGCGGATGGAATACCTACGTGCCCGCGTGCAAGGCAAGCGCCTGGCTGCGCGGGGACGGCCCGCGACCGGATGACTCGATCCGGTCGCGGGAATCGCTCAATGCGTGGCGACGAACTCCCGCACCACCGCCGCCAGCTTGGGATCCTGCATGGCCATGTGCATGGTGGCGCGCACCAGACCGGCCTTGTTGCCGCAGTCGAAGCGCGTGCCTTCGAAGCGGTAAGCCAGCACCTTGCCCTGCTCCTTCAGCAGCGCCTCGATGGCATCGGTGAGCTGGATCTCGCCGCCGGCGCCGGGCGTGGTCTGCTCCAGCAGCTGGAAGATGCGGCCCGGCAGCACGTAGCGGCCGACCACCGCCAGGTTCGACGGCGCGTCGGCCGGCTTGGGTTTTTCGACCATGTGACGGATGGCGGCGCTGCGGTCGTCGACCGGCGTGGCGTCGACGATGCCGTACTTGTCGGTCTCGTCGTGCGGGACTTCTTCCACGGCGATGACGCCTGCATCCTGCGACAGCGCCAGATCGGCCATCTGGCCCAGCGCACCGCGGTGGGTGCCGTTCCAGATCAGATCGTCGGGCAGGATCACGCCGAACGGCTCGTCGCCCACCACCGGCTTGGCGCAGAGCACCGCGTGTCCCAGACCCAGCGCTTCGGGCTGGGTCACGAAGATCGCGCGCACGTGCCTGGGCAGCGTGCCCTGCACCATCGCCAGCAGCTCGGCCTTGCCCTTCTCCTGCAACTTGGCCTCCAGCTCGTAGGCCTTGTCGAAGTAGTCGGCGATGGCGTGCTTGTAGCGGTTGGTGACGAAGATCAGCGTGTCGGCCCCCGCGTCGACCGCCTCGTCCACGGCGTACTGGATCAGCGGACGATCCAGTACGGGCAGCATTTCCTTGGCCACCACCTTGGTGGCGGGCAGGAAACGCGTGCCGAGTCCGGCGACGGGGAACACGACCTTGCGCAGCGGCTTGCTCACTTACTTCTCTCCTGATTCCTGGCGGCGAATCGACACCACGTTGGCGGGCTGCGCCGTATCGCTCCAGCGGAACGACGGCAGCAGACTCGACACACAGCGGCGCAATTCTTCTTCATCGAATCGCTCGACGGCCTCGGCCGCCTTGTTGATCACGGCCTGCAGCAGCTCCCACGGGACCTCGCGATGTTGCGCGAGGAAGATCTTGGCGTGGGCGGTGGCGCTGTAGTTTTCCAGCGCGTGGAAAAGCTCCTCGAACAATTTCTCGCCGGCGCGCAGGCCGGTGTAGACGATCGGGATCTCGGTGCCCGGCTTCTTGCCGGCCAGGCGGATCATCTGCTCGGCGAGGTCGCGGATCTTGACCGGCTCGCCCATGTCCAGCGCGAAGATCTCGCCACCCCGGCCCAAGCTGGAGGCCTGCAGGATCAGCTGGCAAGCCTCGGGGATGGTCATGAAATAGCGCGACATCTCCGGATGGGTGACGGTCACCGGTCCGCCGTCGCGGATCTGCTGGCGGAACAGCGGCACCACCGAACCGGCCGAGTCCAGCACGTTGCCGAAACGCACGGTGATGAAGCGCGTGGTCGAGCGCGCGCCGAGGTTCTGGCACCAGATCTCGGCGATGCGCTTGCACGCACCCATCACGCTAGTGGGATTGACCGCCTTGTCGGTGGAGATCAGCACGAAGCATTCGACGCCGTGCTCGTGCGCCAGCTCGGCGACGTTGCGCGTGGCCAGCACGTTGTTGCGAAAGCCCGTGCGCAGCTGGTTCTGCAGCAGCGGCACGTGCTTGTAGGCGGCGGCATGGAACACCACCTGCGGTCGGTATTCGGCCAAGGCATGCGCCATCGCGACGCGATCGCTGCAGTCGGCCAGCACGCCGTTGAGGATCAGCTCCGGGTACTCGGTCGCCAGCTCCTTGCCGATGCGGTAGAGGTTGTATTCGCTGTTCTCCACCACCGTGAGCGACTGCGCGCCGAGCCGTGCGACCTGCCGGCACAGTTCCGAGCCGATCGAGCCGCCGCCGCCGGTGACCAGCACCCGTCGCCCGGTAAGATTTTCGCGAATGGCCGTCCAGTCGAGTTCCACCGCGTCGCGCCCGAGCAGGTCCTCGATCGCGACTTCCTTGATCTCGTTGAAATGCGCGCGGCCGGCGACCACGTCCTCCAGCCGGGGCACGGTGCGGTACGGCAGCCCGGTGCTGTCGCATAGTTCCACCACATGGCGCATCTGCGCGGTCGAGGCGCCGGGCAACGCGATGAGCAGCATTTCCACGCCGGTTTCGCGCGCCACGTCAGGCAGCTGATCCAGCGTACCCAGCACCGGGAAGCCACCGATCTTGGCGCCGCGCAGATTGCCCTGGTCGTCGACGAACCCGACCACCGAATAGCGGCTGTCGCGGCGCAGGTCGCGCAACAGCGCTTCGCCGGCCCGGTCCGCGCCAACGATCAGCACGCGCTTGACGGCCTTGGACTCGAACAAGTCCACGCGGCTGTCTTTCCAGTACCGGTAGAGCAGACGCGGCCCGCCCAGCAAGGTCGCCAGCACGACGGGGTACAGCAGCAGCACCGAGCGCGGCACACCCTCGAGGCGGTTGTAGAGAAACAGCGCCAAGCCGATCGCAAAGCTTCCCAACGCGGCAGCCCGTAGAATGTTCCACAGGTCGGGCAGACTCGCGAAACGCCACACCCCCTTGTAGAGGCCAGTCCAGGTAAACAGCAGACCCTGCACGAGCAGCACCAGCGGAAACTCAAGCGCAAAGAAGCTGACCCCCGCATCCGGCATCAGCGCGTAGCGGAGCGTCTTGGCGATCCACCAGGCAAGTGCCGCCACCAAGAGATCATGCAGGGCCACGGCCGCACGAGGGTGGATAGCTGCGATGGTTTTGCGCAATGACATGTCAAATCCTAACCGGCCCACGACGCAGGCAGCGCCGTTTCAGCCTTGTCCATGCGGCGGCGGTCAGCCCATAAGCTGCCAGGCAGGGCCACCAACCGTTCCCTGACTCGCGCCAGGCGAGCGCAGCGAGCGGAGCGCATACCACGAGGTTCCATGCGGCATAACCGATGCCCACCTGGCGGTGCGTCGCTCCCTTGCGCACCAGCCACTGGTACAGATGCTCCCGATGCGCACTGTACCAGCGGCGACCGCGCCAGATCCTGACTGAGAGGGTCAATCCCGCATCCGTAATGAAGCTCGCGCTGAGCGTTGCCAGAGGCCAGATGAGCGCGGCGCGATCACGCCAGAGCAAGGCCGCCAGCGCGAAGACCATGAAACCGACGGCACCACTGCCGACGTCACCCATGAAGATGCGCGCGGGCGGTCGATTGAAAAGCCAGAACCCCAGGCACGCCAGCATCAGGACCAGTGATGTGTCGGCCAGGGTCCAGGCCGACTGATCTGCCGCCAGTGCGGCGGTTCCCGCGAACACGAACAGGGCCTGCTGGGCGAGCAGGCCATCGATGCCGTCCATGAAATTGTGCAGGTTGATGCTGCCCACGCCGGCCAGCAGCAGCAGCGGCAACCAGAGCACCGGCATGCCTGAGCCCACCATCGCCGCCCCCATGCCCAGCACGGCCAGCGACTGGACGGCCAGGCGCGGCACCACCGGCAGCGGTCGATGGTCGTCCCACCAGCCGGTGGCCGCCACCATGGCCAGCCCGAGCCAGAGAGCGGCGGCTTCAGCGGGCGGCAGCTGCGCAGGAGGCACGATCAGGCATGCCGGCAACAGGACCAGCGCCGCCACCACAATGCCGATGCCGCCGCCGCGGGGGGTCGGCGTGGTGTGCGAACGCCGCTGTCCGGGTTGATCCAGCATGCCGCGGCGGTGCGCGTAGCCGATCGCCGCCCACACGATCAGCATGGAAAGCAGGAACGAGAGCAGCGGGATCAGCAAGGCCAGCCCTGGCACGTCCATCCCCATGCTATTCGTTGGCCACGCCGTGGATCGGGCGGATCGTACTCCAGCTCTTGCAGCTCGGGCATTGCCAGTGGTGCGCCTTGGCGCCGAAGCCGCAGCGGCTGCAGCGATACATCGCCTGCCCTTCCAGCAGCTTCTTGGTGAGGTCGCGCAGGATCAGGAAATTGTCGCGCGCCTCGCCGTGGATCTTGTCCAGGGTGGCGTCGATGAGCGCCATCAATCCGCGCACCGAGGGGCGCTGGCGCAGCTGGGCGGTGAGGAAATCCACTGCCACCCGTTCGCCGTCGCGCTGCTGGTACAGGCGCGTCAACGCCAGTACCGGCGAGATGCCGTGGTAACGGCCCAGAATGTCCTGCAGGAAGTGTTCCGCACGCTCCATCTGCTGGGTGCAGGCGTAGCTGTTGAGCAGCGGCGGGAGGATTTCCGGCACAAAGGCGATATCCGCCGCCACCGCGGCTTCGTAGGCGACGATCGCAGCAGCATGCTCGCCCTGTTCGGCGTGCAAGCGCCCGGTAAGCATGAAGGCGCGCACGCAGTCCGGCTGGCATTCGAAGGCCTGCTTCAGGTAGTCGGCCGCTTCCTTGTGCGCGCCATGCTGGCGCGACCGTTCGGCCAGTTCGCAATAGAACTGGGCGACCATCGCGGACTCATCCTCGCCGGTCATCGCTTCCAACCGCCGCGCGTGCTCGATGGCCTTGTTCCAGTCGCGCTCGTGCTGGTAGATCGAGATCAGGTGGCGCAAGGCAGACGGGGCGTGGGCGTCCATCGCCACGAGATCGCAGAACAGCGTTTCGGCGCGATCGAGCAGGCCGGCGCGCATGTAGTCCTCACCCAGCTCCAGCAATGCCACGGTTTTCATCGCGTCGGAGAGCCCCGGGCGGGAGACCAGGTGCTGGTGCAGCCGGATGGCCCGATCCACCTCGCCGCGCCGGCGAAACAGATTGCCCAGCGCCAGATGAGTTTCCACCGTATCGCGGTTGTATTCGGCGAGCTTGAGGAATACCTCGATCGCCTTGTCCTGCTCCTCGTTGAGCAGATAGTTGAGGCCGCGGAAATAGTCCGACGAGAGCTCGCTCACCTTGGCGCCGGAACGACGCGCGCCGGCACGTCGCGCTGTCCACCAGCCGCTGATGAAAGCCACCGGCAAGAGCAATAACGCGTACAGCGGATTCATGAGCGATTCGCGGCCGGCTTGGCCTCGCGCGAACGGCGCAGCGTGGCGCGCTGGCGCCAGCGCATGCCCCACCAGGCAGTGAGCCCGCCCAGCAGCCAGCCGATCAGCAATGCCGCCAGCCATGCTGCCCCCTTGGGCAGGGTCAGCCGCGCGAAGGCGAAGTCGTAGGTGACGAGATCGGCGTTGAGCGCCCCCAGCAAAATGCCGAGCGCGATGAAGACAAGCACGATGAGCAAGGAAAGCAGTCGCATCGCGTGACTTTAACCGATCGCCCATGACCGGCACAGGCTCTCGACCATCTGATGTTTCGCCCACAAAAAAGGCAGGACCGACTCATCGTCGCCTGCCTTCGTCCATTGCGGGAAAGAGCCGCTCAGTCCTGCTCCAGCTCCAGTTGCTGGTTTACCCGCTCGCGCAGCTCCTTGCCGGGCTTGAAATGCGGGACATGCTTTCCAGGAAGCGCCACCGCTTCGCCCGTCTTGGGGTTGCGACCCATGCGCGGCGGTCGGTAGTGCAAGGCAAAGCTGCCAAACCCGCGCACCTCGATGCGTTCGCCGTTGGACAGGGCATGGCTCATCTGTTCGATAACGCTCTTGACGGCTAGCTCGACGTCACCGAACGCAAGGTGCTGCTGGCGCTTCGCCAGCGCCTCGATCAACTCGGATTTGGTCATGGTCCCCAGTGTCCGTGACGTGAAACGGCGGGGCGGCCGTGAAGCCGCCCCGCGTTCTGCTTGCCGGCGGGTCGCCGGACTTAGTCAGCCTTGTTGAGCTGTTCCTGCAGCAGCGCGCCGAGCTTGGTCGTGCCGGTGCTGGCCGAACCGTAGTCCGCCATCAGGTCCTGCACTTCCTCCTCGTCCTTCGCGCGGATCGAGAGCTGCAGCACGCGGCCCTTGCGATCCATGCCGGTGAACTTGGCCTCGACCTTGTCGCCCACCTTCAGGTGCTGGGTGGCGTCGTCGATGCGCTCCTTGGCGATGTCGTTGGCGCGCAGGTAACCCTCGACGCCCTCGCCCAGATCGATCGTGGCGCCCTTCGCATCGACTTCCTTCACGGTGCCGTTGACGATGGTGCCGCGCGGATTGCTGGCCATGAACTGGCCGAACGGATCCTGCTCCATCTGCTTGATGCCCAGCGAGATGCGCTCGCGCTCCGGGTCCACCGCCAGCACCACGGCCTCGATCTCGTCGCCCTTCTTGAAGTTGCGAACCAGATCCTCGCCCGAGGCCTGCCAGGAGATGTCGGACAGGTGCACCAGGCCATCGATGCCGCCGTCCAGGCCGATGAAGATGCCGAAGTCGGTGATCGACTTGATCTGACCGGAGACCTTGTCGTTCTTCTTGTGCATCGCTGCGAACGCTTCCCACGGATTGGAACGCGTCTGCTTGATGCCCAGCGAGATGCGGCGACGCTCTTCATCCACGTCCAGCACCATGACTTCGGTCTCGTCGCCGACCTGCACCACCTTGGCCGGATTGACGTTCTTGTTGGTCCAGTCCATCTCGGACACGTGGACCAGACCCTCGACACCCGGCTCGATCTCGACGAAGCAGCCGTAATCGGTGACGTTGGAGACCTTGCCGAACAGACGGCTGCCGACCGGGTAACGGCGGGCGATCGCGACCCACGGATCGTCGCCCAGCTGCTTCAGGCCCAGCGAGACGCGGTTGCGCTCGCGGTCGTACTTCAGCACGCGGACGTCCAGCTCGTCGCCGACGTTGACCACTTCGGACGGGTGACGCACGCGCTTCCACGCCATGTCGGTGATGTGCAGCAGGCCGTCGATGCCGCCCAGGTCCACGAACGCGCCGTAGTCGGTGAGGTTCTTGACGGTGCCCTTGACCACCGCACCCTCGGTCAGGCGCTCAAGCAGCTTCTCGCGCTCCTCGGAGAACTCGGTCTCGACGACGGCACGGCGGCTGACCACCACGTTGTTGCGCTTGCGATCGAGCTTGATGATCTTGAACTCGAGTTCCTTGCCCTCGAGGTAGACCGGATCGCGCACGGGACGCACATCGACCAGCGAGCCCGGCAGGAATGCGCGGACGTCCTTGATGTCGACGGTGAAACCGCCCTTGACCTTGCCCGAGATCATGCCGGTGATGGTCTCTTCCTTGTCGAACGCCTGCTCCAGGTCGTCCCACACCATCGAACGCTTGGCCTTCTCGCGCGACAGCTTGGTCTCGCCGAAACCGTCTTCCAGTGCGTCGAGGGCAACCTTCACCTCGTCGCCCACCTGCACTTCCAACTCGCCCTTCTCGTCCTTGAACTGCTCGATCGGGACGATGCCTTCGCTCTTCAGGCCGGCGTTGATCACGACAACGTCGTTGCGGATCTCCACCACGATGCCCGTGACGATGGCGCCCGGCTTGAGCTTGGAAATGGCCTGCTGGCTCTGTTCAAACAGCTCGGCAAAACTTTCAGTCATGTTGATTCCAGAAATAAGAAAGGCCGTGATTCCCTGCGCGCCGTCGGATGTAATGCGCAAAGAACTGATGGGCCCACCGGTTGTGGGTGATTCGGGGAACGTTCCCCTCGCCACCGTTGACCAAAACCCCATGCCGCGGCTGGGGCGCTGAAACCGTCGATCGACCGGTCAGGGTCGAACGACGGCGAATACTTTGGCGACGACGTCGGCGATCGGCATGCCGGTGGTATCCACCAGAACCGCATCGGCGGCGGGCTTGAGCGGCGCGACGGCTCGCGAGGCATCGCGGGCGTCACGCGCTTCAATTTCGCGCTGCAGGCCGGAAAGTGTAACGCTGAGGCCCTTTTCCTTCAACTGCTTATAGCGTCTTTTCGCCCGTTCGGCAGCGCTGGCGGTGAGGAACACCTTGTGCGCGGCATCCGGGAAGATCACGGTGCCCATGTCGCGCCCGTCGGCGACCAGTCCCGGCGCCTTGCGAAACCCCAGCTGCATGTCCACAAGCGCCTGACGTACCGAGGGAATCGAGGCAATGGCGGACGCCGCGGCGCCGGCCGTTTCGGTACGAAGCTCGTCGGTCGCATCATGGCCGTTCACCAGCACCCGGGTGTCGTGTCCGTCCGCGGAGGGCTGGAACCGGATCCTGGTGGATTGGGCACAGCGCGTGACCGCCTCGACATCGGACAGATCCAGCCCGGCCGCGCCGGCCGCATAGCCCACCGCCCGGTAGAGCGCCCCCGAGTCGAGCAACCGCCAGCCCAACTGCTCGGCCACCAACCGGCTGATGGTGCCCTTGCCCGATCCCGACGGCCCGTCGATGGTGAGTACGGGCACGGTGACTGAGCGACTCATGGGCGGTTCCTGCTGGGAATCAAACGCCCATGTTACCGCGTTGACCCCCACCGGGGTGCGTGCTATCAAGCCGCGCACGGTCCGTTCCGGGCCTCGGGGGCAAGCCATCCATGAGCGATCTGCAGCGCGCGTTCGAGCAAGCCGCCGAAGACGTCAAACGCCTCGGCACGCGCCCGGACAACGATACGCTGCTCAAGCTCTACGCCCTGTTCAAGCAGGGCTCCGAGGGCGACGTGCAGGGACCGCAGCCGGGCTTCTTCGACTTTGTCGGCACGGCCAAATACGAGGCATGGGCGCAGCTGCGCGGCATCGAACGCGACGAGGCCCGACGCCGCTACATCGCTTTGGTCGAGCGGCTGCTGGCCTGATCCCGCAGGGCGCCGGCGCTTGCTTTTGAGTGGCGCTTGCAGGCAGATTCATACGATCGTTTGATCGGATTGCCGCCATGCCCTACCCGCACCTGCTGGCCCCCCTCGACCTGGGCCACGTCACCCTGCCCAACCGGGTGCTGATGGGTTCGATGCACACCGGTCTGGAAGACCGCGCGGCCGACTACGACAAGCTCGCCGCCTATTTCGCCGAGCGTGCGCGCGGCGGCGTCGGCCTGATGGTGACCGGCGGCATCGCTCCCAGCATCGAGGGCTGGCTCAAGCCGTTCGGTGGCCGTCTGTCGATGCCATGGCATGTCGGGCGCCATCGCAAGGTCACCCGCGCGGTGCATGCGGAAGGCGGACGCATCTGCATGCAGATCCTGCACGCGGGCCGCTACGGCTATCACCCGCTCTCCGTGGCGCCGTCGACGATCAAGTCTCCGATCACCCCATTCACGCCGCGCGCCCTGAGCGCCCGCGGGGTGGAACGCACGATCGGCGACTTCGTGCGCAGCGCCCAGTTGGCCCGCGATGCCGGTTACGACGGCGTGGAAGTGATGGGCTCGGAGGGTTACCTGATCAACCAGTTCATCGCCGAGCGCACCAACCACCGCAGCGACGCCTGGGGTGGCGATGCGGCCCGGCGAATGCGCTTGGCGATCGAGATCGTGCGCCGCACGCGCGAGGCGGTCGGCCCGGACTTCCTGCTGATCTATCGGCTGTCGATGCTGGACCTGGTGGAACAGGGCCAGGACTGGAGCGAGATCGTCACGCTGGCCAAGGCGATCGAGGCGGCCGGCGCGAGCCTCATCAATACCGGCATCGGTTGGCACGAGGCGCGCATCCCCACCATCGTGACCTCGGTGCCGCGCGGCGCCTTCGCCTGGGTGACCCAGCGCCTGAAAGGCGAGATCGGCATTCCGCTGATCACCACCAACCGCATCAACATGCCCGCCGTCGCCGAGCAGATCCTCGCCAGCGGCCAGGCTGACATGGTGTCGATGGCCCGCCCGCTGCTGGCCGATCCGCACTGGGTGCGCAAGGCCGCGGCGGACCACGCTGACCGGATCAACACCTGCATCGCCTGCAACCAGGCCTGTCTGGATCACGTGTTCCAGAACAAGCGCGCCAGCTGCCTGGTCAACCCGCGCGCATGCCACGAGACCGAACTGGTTGTGGCGCCGACCACTGCGGCCCGGCGCATTGCCGTGGTCGGCGCAGGGCCGGCGGGCATGGCCTGTGCCGCGACGCTGGCAGAGCGCGGTCATGCGGTGACCCTGTTCGACCAGGCCGACCGCATCGGCGGCCAGTTCAACTACGCCAAGCGGATTCCAGGCAAGGAGGAATTCCACGAGACGCTGCGCTACTTCGGCCACCGATTGGCCGATGCCCGCGTCACGCTCGCCTTGGGGTCTCGCGTGGAGGCAGCGTCGCTCATCGACACCGGCTTCGACGACGTGGTGCTGGCAACCGGCATCACGCCACGCAAGATCAGCTTCCCCGGCAGCGATGATCCTCGCGTGCTGAGCTATCTCGAGGTGCTGGCGCGCGACCATCCGGTCGGGGCGCGGGTGGCGATCATTGGCGCCGGGGGTATCGGCTTCGATGTCGCCGAATTCCTGGTCGAATCGGGGCCGGCGACCAGCACCGATATCCCACGCTGGAGTCGCGAGTGGGGCGTGGACATGCAGATGGCACATCGCGGGGGCCTGCAGCCGCCGCATCCGGAACCGCCCGCGCGCCAGGTGTGGCTGCTTCAGCGAAGCGAGGGCCGCCCCGGCGCGCGCCTCAACAAGACCACCGGATGGGTGCATCGGGCCACGCTCAAATCCCGGCAGGTGCAAATGATCGGCGGAGTCAGTTACGAGCGCTTCGACGACGAGGGACTGCACGTGCGCATCGACGGCGCGCCCCGGGTACTGCCCGTGGATCACGTAGTGGTCTGCGCCGGACAGGAGCCGAATCGAGCCCTGCTCGATGGGCTGACCGCGGCCGGCGTGACCACGCACGTGATCGGCGGCGCGGACGTCGCGGCCGAACTCGACGCCAAGCGAGCGATCGACCAGGGGACCCGGTTGGCAGCGCGTCTCTGACCGCTGCAGCGGAGGAGCTCATCGGACGCATGCCGGCGCCCGACCGCATAAAAGAAAGCGCCTCGCGAGCGACGCGTCGACAGTGGCTCAGGGGGGGAGGCCGAAAGTCGCGGGGATAGCGTCGCTGCGAGGCGGGGCCGCGTCACCAGGGGGAGGGGAAGGTGACGGACGAGCAGAATCATACGGTCGCCGGGTACGCGCTTCCAATATATATTTGGCGCCTTACTTATCTGATTTCCATATATGTTTGATTTCCGCCAGCTCCGCTATTACGTGGCGGTCTGCGAGGAGCTGAGCTTCACGCGGGCCGCGCGGCGCCTGCATCTGTCGCAACCGCCGCTCTCGCAGCAGATCCAGGCGCTGGAACAGGATCTGGGCGTCCGGCTGCTGGAACGCACCAAGCGCTCGGTGGCGCTGACCGAACCGGGGCGGATCTTTCTCGACCACGCCCGGCAGATCCTCGCGAAGGCCGATGAGGCGCGCACCCAGGTGGCCGCGGCCGCGGCCGGCCACAGTGGTCAACTCCGCCTCGCCTATACCGTGTCGGTCTCGTTCCACCCCTCCCTGCCGCGGGTACTGCTGCGCTACGGGCAGGTGGCGCCCAACGTGCGTGTCGAGCTGTGCGAGCTCTACACCGAGCCGCAATTCGAGGCCTTGCTGGATGGCAAGATCGACGTCGGCTTCGTGCGCGACGAACCCCAGCGTTCCATCGATGCCAAGGCCTTGCGCATGACGGTGCTCGATCGCGAGCCGCTGCTCCTTGCCCTGCCCTCCGGCCATCCGCTGTCCGGGCGAAGCAGCCTGCGCATGGACGAGGTCGCCCACGAATCCTTCGTGGCACAGCCCCGCGAGGTCGCCGCCACGCTGTACGACCGACTGGTCCTGCTGGCCAACAAGGCGGGCTTCCAGCCACAAATCCGCCGCCATGCCCAGCAGGTCAACGGCATGCTGGCCATGGTGGCGGCAGGGCTCGGCCTTGCGCTGGTACCGGCGACCATGCGCACGGTGCGCCTGGCCGGCCTTACGTACGTGCCCGTGGAAGATCCCGATGCCTACATGCTGCTGGCCGTCGCCAGCCGGGCGAACGACGACTCGCCGGTACTGGCCCAGTTCCTGGCAGTGGTCACGGAAACGGTAGTCTCGGGCGGCTTGTGATGCCCGTGCGAGCCGGTTACACTTGCGGACTTGAATTTTCTTTTTGTATCAGGAGCTGGCCGTGAAGGTGCTTTCCTCTTTGAAGTCCGCCAAGCAGCGGCACCGTGACTGCAAGGTTGTGCGCCGTCGCGGCAAGGTGTTCGTGATCTGCAAGAGCAACCCGCGTTTCAAGGCCCGTCAGCGCTGATCCATCAGCACTGCGTGTCACGCAAAAAGGCCGCGCAAGCGGCCTTTTTTGTTGCCTGGATTCCTGGCACGACCCACGCTGCCTGATCATCCCGTGGCACCTGCTGCACCACGGGATGACGGCTGATCAGTCGTAGCGCACCGCAATGATCTCGTAGTGCTTCACGCCGTTGGGGGCGGTGAACTCGAAACTGTCGCCGGCGCTCTTGCCGATCAACGCGCGGGCGATCGGTGAGGAGACCGCGATAAGGCGCTTCTTGATGTCCGCTTCCAGGTCACCGACGATCTGGTAGGTCACCGCTTCGCCGCTGTCTTCGTCCTCCAGGTCGACGGTGGCACCGAACACCACACGGTTGCCGGCACCGAGCTTGGTGATGTCGATCACCTCGGCGGTGGACAAGGCCGCTTCCAGCTCGCCAATGCGCCCCTCGATGAAGCTCTGCTGTTCGCGGGCGGCGTGGTACTCGGCGTTCTCCTTCAGATCGCCGTGCGCACGCGCCTCGGCAATCGCCGCGATGATCTTCGGGCGGTCCTGCGACTTCAGCCGGTCCAGTTCGGCGCGCAGGCGCTCGGCGCCAGCCTTGGTCATGGGTGCACGGCTCATACGTTCAACTCCCTGTGCAGTTCCTGCAGGCTGTGCACCTCGCCGTCGCCGTGGAAATCCAGCGAATGGACGAGGGCGCGCGCGCCGGCAACGGTGGTGGAATACGTGACGCGGTGCTGCAGCGCCTCGCGCCGGATCGAGAACGAATCGGCGATCGCCTGCTTGCCCTCGGTCGTGTTGACGATATAGACGATCTCGCCGTTCTTGATCAGGTCGACGATGTGCGGCCGGCCCTCAAGCACCTTGTTGATGCGCTCGCATGGCACGCCATGCTCGATAAGGAACGCGGCGGTGCCGGCGGTGGCAACCAGACTGAAACCGCGGTTGAGCACGTCCTGCGCCACCGGCAGCAGGCGATCCTTGTCGGCGTCGCGCACCGACACGAACACCTTGCCCTTGGGCGGCGTCTTGATCCCGGCGGCATCATGGCCGCGCGCGAACGCGGCGCCGAAGCTGCGGCCCACGCCCATCACCTCGCCGGTGGAACGC
Organism: Dyella ginsengisoli; assembly: GCF_044904665.1. Lineage (NCBI taxonomy): Bacteria > Pseudomonadati > Pseudomonadota > Gammaproteobacteria > Lysobacterales > Rhodanobacteraceae > Dyella > Dyella ginsengisoli. The sequence goes on along the minus strand of NZ_JADIKM010000005.1, from coordinate 298,365 downwards.
ATCTCGGGACCGAGGATGGGATCGACGTTCTGGAACTTCAGGAACGGGAAGATCGCCTCCTTCACCGAGTAGTAGGCAGGGATTACCTCGCGCGTCGCGCCCTGATCGGCCAGCGAACGACCGGCCATGCAGCGCGCGGCGATCTTGGCCAGCGGCACGCCGGTGGCCTTGGAGACAAACGGCACGGTACGGGAAGCGCGCGGGTTCACCTCGAGGATGAACACGGTATCGCCCTGGATGGCGAACTGCGTGTTCATCAGGCCGATGACCTTGAGCTCCTTGGCCATCGCGGTGACCTGACGGCGCATCTCGTTCTGGATCTCACCGGAGAGCGAATATGGCGGCAGCGAGCAGGACGAGTCGCCCGAGTGCACGCCGGCCTCCTCGATGTGCTCCATGATGCCGCCGATCAGCACGTTGCCCTCGGCGTCGGCGATGATGTCCACGTCCACCTCGACCGCATGGTCGAGGAAGCGGTCCAGCAGCACCGGCGAATCGTTGGAGACCTGCACCGCCTCGCGGATGTAGCGCGCCAGATCGGCGTCGTCGTAGACCACTTCCATGGCGCGGCCGCCGAGCACGTAGCTGGGACGGACCACCAGCGGATAGCCGATCTCGCGGGCCAGCGCCAGCGCCTCGTCGGCATTGCGTGCGGTGCGGTTCGGCGGCTGGCGCAGGCCGATCTTCTCGATCATCTGCTGGAAGCGCTCGCGGTCCTCGGCGAGGTCGATCGAGTCGGGCGAGGTGCCGATGATCGGCGCCCCGGCCGCCTCGAGCGCACGGGCAAGCTTCAGCGGGGTCTGGCCGCCGTACTGCACGATCACGCCCTTGGGCTTTTCCAGATCGACGATTTCCAGCACGTCCTCCAGCGTCAGCGGCTCGAAGTACAGGCGGTCGGAGGTGTCGTAGTCGGTGGAGACGGTCTCCGGGTTGCAGTTGACCATGATGGTTTCGTAGCCGTCCTCGCGCAGGGCGAGCGCGGCATGCACGCAGCAGTAGTCGAACTCGATGCCCTGACCGATCCGGTTGGGGCCGCCGCCGAGCACAATGATCTTCTCGCGATCGGTTGGTGCCGCCTCGCACTCTTCCTCGTAGGTCGAGTACATGTAGGCGGTGGTGGTGGCGAACTCGGCGGCACAGGAGTCGACGCGCTTGTACACCGGGCGCACGCCCAAGGTGCGGCGCAGGTGGCGCACGGCCGCCTCGTCGGTACCCACCAGTTCGGCCAGGCGCGCGTCGGAAAAGCCCATGCGCTTGAGCGCACGGATGCGCGGCTCATCGAGCGAGGTGATGCCCTGCGACTGCACCTCGCCCTCGGTCAACACGATGTCCTCGAATGCTGCCAGGAACCAGGGATCGACGCGGCTGAGCGTGTGGACTTCTTCCAGCGTCATGCCGGCGCGAAACGCATCGGCCAGATGGAACACGCGATCCGGGCGCGGCTCGCGCAGCTCCCGCTTGAGCGTGGCCAGACCGCTGTCGGTGGTGATGTCCAGGCCGGTCGGATTGAGGCCGTTCTTGCCGATCTCCAGGCCGCGCAGCGCCTTCTGCAGCGACTCGTGGAAGCTGCGGCCGATCGCCATCACTTCGCCCACCGACTTCATCTGGGTGGTGAGGCGGGCGTCGGCCGAAGGGAACTTCTCGAACGCGAAACGCGGGATCTTGGTCACCACGTAGTCGATGGCCGGCTCGAACGAGGCCGGGGTCAGGCCCCCGGTGATGTCGTTCTTCAGCTCGTCCAGCGTGTAGCCGACCGCCAGCTTGGCGGCGATCTTGGCGATCGGGAAGCCGGTGGCCTTGGACGCCAGCGCGGACGAGCGCGACACGCGCGGATTCATCTCGATCACCACCACGCGACCGTTTTCGGCATTGATGCCGAACTGCACGTTGGAGCCGCCGGTATCCACGCCGATCTTGCGCAGCACCGCGATCGAGGCGTCGCGCAGGCGCTGGTATTCCTTGTCGGTAAGGGTCTGCGCCGGTGCCACGGTGATCGAGTCGCCGGTGTGCACGCCCATCGGATCGAGGTTCTCGATCGAGCACACGATGATGCAGTTGTCCGCCTTGTCGCGGACCACTTCCATCTCGAATTCCTTCCAACCCAGCACCGACTCTTCAACCAGCACTTCGTGCACCGGTGAGAGCTCGAGGCCACGTTTGACGATCTCCTCGAACTCCTCGACGTTGTAAGCAATGCCGCCGCCGGAGCCGCCCAGCGTGAAGCTGGGGCGGATGACCGTGGGGAAGCCCACGGCAGCCTGCATCTCCACCGCCTGCTCGTAGGTGCGGGCGACCGCGGCCTTGGGGCAATCGAGGCCGATCTCGGCCATCGCCTGCTTGAACAGCTCGCGGTCCTCGGCCATGCGGATCGCCTCGCGCGAGGCGCCGATCAGCTCGACGTCGTACTTCTCCAGCACGCCGTTATCGGCAAGGTCCAACGCGCAGTTGAGACCCGTCTGGCCGCCCATGGTGGGCAGCACCGCGTCCGGGCGCTCCTTGGCGATGATGCGCTCCACCGTCTGCCAGTTGATCGGCTCGATGTACACCGCGTCGGCGGTGTCCGGGTCGGTCATGATGGTGGCGGGGTTGGAGTTCACCAGGATCACCCGGTAGCCCTCTTCCTTCAGCGCCTTGCAGGCCTGGGCGCCGGAGTAGTCGAACTCGCAGGCTTGGCCGATCACGATCGGGCCGGCGCCGATGATGAGGATGGACTTGATATCGGTACGCTTGGCCATCTCAGCGGGCCTCCTGCATCAGGGCGGCAAATCGATCGAACAGGTAACCGATGTCGTGCGGTCCGGGGCTCGCTTCGGGGTGACCCTGGAAGCAGAACGCGGGGCGGTCGGTCATGGCGAAACCCTGCAGCGAACCGTCGAACAGCGAGCTGTGGGTCACCCGCACGTTTGGCGGCAGAGTGGCCGGGTCCACCGCGAAGCCGTGGTTCTGGCTGGTGATCAGCACGCGGCCGTCGTCGTGGTCCTTCACCGGATGGTTGGCGCCGTGGTGGCCGAACTTCATCTTCAGGGTCTTCGCGCCGAGCGCGAGGCCCATGATCTGGTGGCCGAGGCAGATGCCGAACAGCGGCAGCTTGGCGTCGAGCAACTCGCGCGTGGCGGCGATGGCGTAATCGCAGGCCGCCGGGTCACCGGGGCCGTTGGAGAGGAATACGCCGTCGGGTTGCATGGCCAGCACCTCGGCGGCGGGCGTCTGCGCCGGCACCACGGTGATGTCGCAGCCCTGCTCGGCCAGCAGCCGCAGGATGTTCTGCTTCACGCCGAAGTCGTAGGCCACCACCTTGAAACGCTTCTCCGGATGGTTGAAGGCCGTACGGTCCAGGTCGTAGATGCCCTCGTTCCACTCGTAGTGTTTGGTGGTGCTGACGACCTTGGCCAGGTCCATGCCGTTGAGGCCCGGGAAGGCCCGGGCAGCGGCGATGGCGGCGTCCACATCGATCGATTCGCCCGCCACGATGCAGCCGCCCAGCGCCCCCTTGTCGCGCAGGATGCGCGTCAGACGACGGGTGTCGATGCCGGCGATCGCGACGATACCGTGGCGCTTGAGGTAGTCGGGCAGACTCTCGCTGCTGCGCCAGTTGCTCGCACGGCGCGGCACGTCGCGCACGATCAGGCCGGCGGCGTGCACGGAGGTGGATTCGGCGTCTTCGGCGTTGCAGCCGGTGTTGCCGATGTGCGGATAGGTCAGCGTGACCAGCTGCCGGGCATAGGACGGATCGGTCAGGATTTCCTGGTAACCGGTCATGGCGGTGTTGAACACCACCTCGCCCACCGTCTGGCCGGTGGCACCCACGGCGTGGCCGTGAAAAACGCTGCCGTCTTCGAGAGCAAGCAGAGCAGGAATAAGCATGGGGAAGGCCGCCTTTGGGTGCAGCAAAGCCCGCAAGCCGCAGTGAAGCTGGCTTGTGGACCTTAGGTCGTGGATGGGTCTGGGCGGGTCGCAATGATAGGCTCCGCGGCCTTTGCTGTCCACCGATCACTGATGAACAGGCGGTTCGCGCAGGTGTGCCGATGGCCGCAACGCGGCGCTACACTGCGCCGCTGCCTGAGGGAGATTTTCCGGCCATGAACGCTGTTGTCCTGCTCGATCCCGCCCGTCTCGACCGTCCGGACACCGAGGTTCGGCTTGAGCCGTTTCCGTTCATGATCGCTCACGGCCAGCTGCCGGACGACGCGCGCGGCGAGCTGGAGCGCGACTTTCCGCGCTACACCAGCGCCGGATTCTTTCCCTACGATCCGACCGACTGCGGGCCGTCGATCAACGCACTGGTCGAACACCTCACCGCCGCGGATTTCGCCCATGCGGTGGGCAAGCGCCTGGGGATCGACAACCTGGGCCAGTACCCGACCCTGATCACGCTGTGCCGCTCGTTGAACAAGCGCCACGGCACCATCCACACCGACAGCCGCTCGAAGGTGGCCACCGCCCTGCTCTACCTCAACGCGCAGTGGCCTGACACCAGCGACGGCTGCCTGCGCTTCCTGCACCGCATCGACAACATCGACGACGTCGTGGTGCCGGAACTCAAGCCGCTATTCGGCGAGTTCGCGGTGTTCAAGCGCTGCGACAACTCCTTCCACGGCCACCTGCCTTACGAGGGCGAACGGCGGGTGATCCAGGTGGCGTGGCTGACCAGCGAAGAGGAGAAGCTGCGCAAGACCAGGCGTGGCAAGTTCTCACGCGCCTTCAAGAAGCTGTTCGGCAAGCTCGATACCCGCCTCGGCGCCGGTCGCGCGCGCGACGCCTCGCACCGCGACTGACGCCGCTCAGCGTCCGCTGCGCTCGGCCAGCATCGCGTCAAGACCGTAAGCGCCGGCCGGCTTGCCGGCCAGCCAGTGCGCCGCCTCGATCGCGCCGCGCGCGAAGATCGATCGGTCGGTCGCCCGATGCGACAGCTCCAGCCGCTCGCCCTGCCCGATCAGCATTGCGGTGTGCTCGCCGACGATGTCGCCGCCACGCACCACTGCGAAGCCGATCGTTCCCGGCTGGCGCGGCCCGGTGCGCCCCTCACGGGCATACACCGCCTGTGCGTCGAGCGAGACACCACGCGCCGCCGCCGCCGACTCACCGAGCAGCAAGGCCGTGCCGGAGGGTGCATCCTCCTTGCGACCGTGATGGGCCTCGACGATCTCGAGATCCCAGTCGGCCAGTGCAGCCGAAGCTTCCCGCAACAGGCGCGCCAGCACGGCCACGCCGAGGCTGAAGTTGGCCGAGCGCAGCACCGCGATACGCGCCGCGGCAGCGTCGATCCGCCGAGCCAGCTCGTCACCGTATCCGGTGGTGCCGACGACCAGTGCGACGCCGTTCGCCTCGCAATGCGCCAGGGCGGAGGCAAGACCGTCCGGGCCGCTGAAATCGATCACCACGTCGAGCGGGCCGATGGCCGACCAGTCATGCGTGAAACAGAGCTGGCTGCCGTGGGCTACCGGCGCGCCCATCTCCGGCGCATCCGGCGCGGTGATGGCCGCCACCAGGGCGAAGCGCCGATCGCGGCGCAGCAGCTCAAGCAGCGCCCGTCCCATCCGGCCGGTGGCGCCGTTGACGGCAACGCGAACGATCTCACCCATCTGTCCATCCCCTTCTACGGAACGATTGCGCCGGCATCATGCCCGACGACGTTGCAGCGCGCGTGTCAGGAGGTGACGCGCGACCAGAACTGCTTGACGCCGTCGACCCAGTTCTTGGCCTGCGGCGTGTGCTTCTCCGCCCCGCTGCCGGCGAAGGTGGCTTCCAGTTGCTCGAACAGCTCGCGCTGCTCGCGCGTCAGGCGCACCGGTGTCTCCACCACCACGCGGCAGATCAGGTCGCCATGGCGGCCGCTGCGCACCGACTTCACGCCGCGCCCGCGCAGGCGAAGCTGATGGCCGGTCTGCGTCTCCGGCGGGATGGTGATCTCCACCTCGCCCTCCAGCGTGGGCACCGGCAGCTGCGCGCCGAGCGCGGCCTGCGAGAAGCGGATCGGCACTTCGCAATACAGGTCGTTGCCGTCGCGCTGGAAGATGGCGTGCTCGCGCACCCGCACCTCCACGTACAAGTCGCCGGACTCGGCGCCGGCCGGACCGGCCTCGCCCTGCCCGGCCAGGCGAATGCGGTCGCCGTTGTCGACGCCTGCGGGAATGCGCACCGCCAGCTTGCGAGTCTCTTCCAGGCGGCCCTCGCCGTGGCAGTGCTTGCAGGGCTTCTCGATGGTCTGGCCGCTGCCGCCGCAGTGCGGGCAAGCCTGCTGGATCGAGAAGATGCCGTTCTGCATGCGCACTCGGCCATGGCCGTGGCAGGTACGGCATTGCACGGTCTTGCCGTCGGCCGAACCGGAGCCGTTGCAGTGGTGGCAGTTCACCTGGGTCGGGATCTCGATGGTGCGCTCGATGCCGAACACCGCCTCTTCCAGATCCAGCTCCATGATGTAGCGCAGGTCGGCGCCGCGGCGGGGGCGCCCGCGTCCGCCGCCACCGCCGAAGATATCGCCGAAGATGTCGCCGAAGATGTCCCCCATGTCGCCGAAGCCGGCGCCGCCGCGACCGCCCATGCCGGCCTCGAAAGCGGCGTGGCCGTGCTGGTCGTACATGGCGCGCTTCTGTGCGTCGGAGAGCACCTCGTAGGCCTCCTTGGCCTCTTTGAATTTCTCCTGGGCCGCGGGATCGTCCGGGCAGCGGTCGGGGTGGTACTTCATCGCCAGGCGGCGGAAGGACTTCTTCAACTCCACCTCGGTGACGCTGCGCTCCACGCCCAGCACTTCGTAGTAGTCACGCTTGCTCATTCAGATACCCACAACCTCGATCACGCCCCTGCATCAGGCCCACGGACCTGCCTGCCCCACTCAAGCAAACAGCCCGCGCCGGCTTGCGGCTCCGGCGCGGGCTGTCGCGTATCGGCTGCACCGATCGCCGATGCTTACTTCTTGTCGCCGTCCTTGACCTCGGTGAACTCGGCGTCCACCACGTCATCGGGCTGGGCCGAACCACCACCCGGTGCCGACTGCGCACCGGCATCGCCGCCAGCGGACTGCGCCGCCGCGTAAAGCGCCTGCGCAGCCTGCTCCAGCTTCTCGACCTTGGCCTCGATGGCGGCCTTGTCGTCGCCGTCCTTGACCTTTTCCAGATCCGACAGCGCGCCTTCGATGGTGGACATCTGCTCGGCCGGGATCTTGCCGCCGTGCTCCTTCAGCGCGGTGCGAGTGGCATGCACCAGCTGGTCGGCCTTGTTGCGGGTGGCGACGAGCTCGTGGAACTTCTTGTCCTCTTCCTTGTTCGCCTCGGCGTCGGCCACCATCCGCTGGATCTCCTCCTCGGACAGGCCCGAGCCGGCCTTGATCTCGATCTTCTGTTCCTTGCCGGTTTTCTTGTCCTTGGCCGACACGTGCAGGATGCCGTTGGCGTCGATGTCGAAGGTGACCTCGATCTGCGGCATGCCGCGCGGCGCCGGCTCGATGCCCTGCAGATCGAACTTGCCCAGCGATTTGTTCGCGCTGGCACGCTCGCGCTCACCCTGCAGCACGTGCACGGTCACCGCGGTCTGGTTGTCGTCGGCGGTGGAGAAGGTCTGCGACGCCTTGGTCGGCACCGTGGTGTTCTTCTCGATCAGCTTGGTCATCACGCCGCCCATCGTCTCGATACCGAGCGACAGCGGGGTGACGTCGAGCAGCAGCACGTCCTTGACCGAACCACCCAGCACGCCACCCTGGATTGCCGCACCGACCGCGACGGCCTCGTCCGGGTTGACGTCCTTGCGCGGCTCCTTGCCGAAGAAGTCCTTCACCGACTCCTGCACCTTGGGCATGCGGGTCTGGCCACCGACGAGGATCACCTCGTTGATGTCGGACACGCGCAGGCCGGCGTCGTTCAGCGCGGTGCGGCACGGCTCGATGGTGCGCTTGACCAAGTCGTCCACCAGCGACTCGAGCTTGGCACGGGTCAGCTTGATGTTGAGGTGCTTCGGACCGGACGCGTCGGCCGTCACGTACGGCAGGTTGACGTCGGTCTGGTGGCTGGAGGACAGCTCGATCTTCGCCCGCTCGGCCGCGTCCTTCAGACGCTGCAGCGCCAGGGCGTCCTTGCGCAGGTCGATGCCCTGCTCCTTCTGGAATTCCTCGACCAGGTAGTCGATGACGCGCATGTCGAAGTCTTCGCCGCCGAGGAAGGTGTCGCCGTTGGTGGCCAGCACCTCGAACTGCTTCTCGCCGTCGACTTCGGCGATCTCGATGATCGACACGTCGAACGTACCGCCGCCCAGGTCGTACACTGCGATCTTGCGGTCGCCCCCCTTCTTGTCGAGCCCATAAGCCAATGCGGCCGCGGTCGGCTCGTTGATGATGCGCTTGACGTCGAGACCGGCGATCTTGCCGGCGTCCTTGGTCGCCTGGCGCTGGCTGTCGTTGAAGTAGGCCGGCACCGTGATTACCGCCTCGGTGATCGTCTCGCCGAGATAATCCTCGGCGGTCTTCTTCATCTTCATCAGCACCTTCGCGGCGATCTCCTGCGGCGCCATCTTCTTGCCGTCGGAGGTCTGCACCCAGGCGTCGCCGTTGTCGTGCGCCACGATGCCGTAGGGCACGATGTGGAGATCTTTCTGCACCTCGGCATCGGTGAACTTGCGGCCGATCAGGCGCTTCACCGCGTAGAAGGTGTTCTTCGGGTTGGTCACGCTCTGGCGCTTGGCCGAGGCGCCGACCAGCACTTCGCCGTCCTTGTTGAAGGCGACGATGGACGGCGTGGTGCGATCGCCCTCCGAATTCTCGATGACCTTGACCGAGGTGCCGTCCATCACGGCGACGCAGGAGTTGGTCGTACCCAGGTCGATGCCGATGATCTTGCCCATGTCTATGCTCCGAATCTTTTGAGCGGCCCCCGCGGCCGCGAACTGGTTTTCAGAATGGGGCCCGGCCTGGGCGATTCAATGCCGGCGGACCCGCAGCTTTGGTATGTGTTGCCGTCTATCGCGTGGGTCAGTCCTGCGCCACGGCGACCAGCGCCGGCCGCAGCAGGCGGTCATTGAGCACGTAGCCCTTCTGCAGCACGCTGACCACGGTACCCGGCGCCTGGCCCGGCGCCGCGACCATGCTCACCGCGTGGTGGCGCTCCGGATCGAGCGGCTGGCCGAGCGGATCGACCTGCACCATGCCGTTGCTCTCTGCCACCTTGAGCAGGGACTTCAGCGTCAGGCTGATGCCCTCGCGGATGGCCGCGATGTCGCCACCTTCAACGGCCAGGCCGCGCTCGAGGCTGTCGTACACCGGAAGCAGGTCATTGAGCAGTTTCTCGTTGGCGAAGCGGCGCGCCTGGTCCAGATCGCGCTGCAGGCGCCGGCGCTGGTTTTCCAGATCGGCCCGCTCGCGCAGCACCGTCTCGCGCAACTCGGCGTTGCTGGCCTCCAGCTCGGCGATGCGCGCCTGCAGGCTGGCAACGTCACCGGACGCGGCTTCCCGCGACTGAGCGTGTTCCTGGCCCGGCTCCGGCGCCTGCGGATCGTTGTTCTGCATATATCCACTCCAACAGAAAACCTTGGCCGGCAAGATCTGCCGACCGTCGATATGCGCGGGGAATCCCGCCTCCCGGGGGCGGTTATAGGGTCGTCGCGGCCCGATTCAAGGCGTCGCTGAGCAATCCGGCAGTGGCCTGCACCACGGGGATCACCCGCTCATAGGCCATGCGGGTCGGACCGATCACCCCGATCGCCCCAAGCACCCTGCCCTGGGCGCCGTAGCTGGCGGTGACCACACTGCAGCCATCCAGCGCGGTAAAGCCCGACTCCTCACCGATGAACAGCCGCACGCCCGGCGCGCGGGCACACACTTCCATCAGCTGGAGCAGCTCGCTCTTCTTCTGGAAGGCCTCGAACAGCTCGCGCAGGCGGTCCAGATCGGCCAGCTCCGAGTACGCCATGAGGTTTGTCTGGCCGCTGACCAGTACGTCCTCGCCTTCGGCATGGGGCACGAACGAGGCCGCGGCCAGCTCGACCGAGCTGGCCAGCAGCCGGTTGAGCTCGCTGCCCGCCTCGCGGATCTCGCGCAGGAGGTGGGCGCGGATATCGTCCAGCCGCAGGCCGGCGAAGTGGGCGTTGAGGTAGTTGGCCGCCTGCTCCAGCTCGCGCGTGTCCAGCGGCTTGGCCAGGCGGACGATGCGGTTCTGCACCTGGTTGTCGGAAAACACCAGCACCACCAGCACCTGGGCATCCGGCAACGCGACGAAATCGATGTGGCGCAACGGGAAATCGCCTTGCCGCGGCACGCTGACGACGCCGGCGAAATGGGTCATCGCCGACAGCAGCGAGGACACGTTGCCGAGCAGATCGCGCGTGGTCGACGGCTGCGGCGGCAGCTCGCGCTTGAGGCGCGCCATGTCGTCGCGGGCCAGCGGCTGCAGCTCGATCAGGCTGTCGACGAACAGGCGCAGACCGCGCGGCGTGGGGATGCGCCCGGCCGAGGTATGCGGCGACACCACCAGCCCCGCTTCCTCGAGATCGGCCATGATGTTGCGGATGGTGGCGGGGCTTACATCCAGGCCCGACGAGCGCGACAACGTGCGCGAGCCCACCGGCTCGCCATCCACCAGGTACTGCGCAATGAGCGTGCGCAGCAGCCGACGGGCGCGTGCATCGAGTTCGTGACCATGGAGAAGAGGCATGCGCTGTGGCAATCCGTGAGACAGGCAAGAAATAAGGTTTAGCGCCCCGCTTTGCAAGCCGACCACGCCGGGCGGCCCGGTCGCACGGCGGGACCTCGCCGGCACCGGCCATGCTCCCTACAATCCATATATTCGCCAGACACCCGGTCACCATGCTCACTTCGCTTTACGTCCGACATTTCGCCGTCGTTGAAGAAGCCGAGATCACCTTCGGCCCCGGATTGACCGTGGTCAGCGGAGAAACCGGGGCCGGCAAGTCGCTGCTGGTCGACGCGCTCATGCTGCTGGCCGGGTCACGCGCCGACAGCGGCATGGTGCGTGCCGGCAGTGACCGCGCCGAGCTGGCCGCGGAATTCGAGCTGGGCGACCTGCCCGAGGCGCATGCCTGGCTGCAGCGCGAGGAACTGGACGACGGCGGCGCCTGCCAGCTGCGCCGCGTGATCCGCGCCGAAGGCAGCTCGCGCGCATGGATCAACGGGCGCCCGGCCAACGCCAGCCAGCTCGGTGAGTTGGCCACCCTGCTGGTGGAAATCCACGGCCAGCACGAGCATCAGGCGTTGCTGTCGCGTGCGCACCAGATGACCCTGCTGGACGCCTATGCCGGCAATGAGGAGACGCTGGGCCAGGTCCGCGAGCTGGCGGTGCAGTGGCGCGAGCTCGGTGCGCGCATCCGCAAGCTCAGCGGCGGCGACGATCGCGACAAGCGCCTGGAACTGCTGCGCCACGAGGTCGGCGAACTGGAAAAGTGGGCGCTTCCGCCGGCCGAGCTGGTCGAGCTGGAAGCCTCGCACAAGCGCCTGGCGAACGCCGGGCGGTTGGCCGAAGGCGCTTCCGGCGTGGTCGAACTGATCGATGGAGACAGCGAGTTTGCCCTGCGCCGTGCCCTGGGCCGGGCGCATGCGGAGCTGACCCGGCTGGCCGCGCTGGATGAGCGGCTCAACCCGCTGCTGGAGCTGGTCGACAACGCCGGCATCCAGCTCGGCGAAGCTTCCGATGACCTGGCGCGCTACGCGCAGGATGTGGATCTCGACCCGGATCGCTTCGCCCAGGTGGACGCCCACCTCACCCGCCTGCACGAACTCGGTCGCCGCCATCGCCTGCCACCGGCCGAACTTCACGACAAGCTGCAGTCCATGCGCGAGGAGCTGACCGAGCTCGAAGGTGCGGGCGAAGCGCTGGAAGCATTGGCGGCGCGACAGACGCGGCTGCAAAGCGAATATGCGACGGCCGCGGAGCGCTTGAGCCGGCAACGCCTAGCCGCCGCCGAACGCCTCGGCAGCGAGGTCAGCACCCTGATGGGCGAGCTCGGCATGGCCGGCGGCGTGCTCCGGATCGAACTGGAGCCCGGGGGCGACAATGAGCCGGACCCGCAAGGGCACGAGCGCTGCGAGCTGCTGGTCAGCGCCAATCCCGGCCAGCCGCCGCGTCCACTGCGCAAGGTGGCCTCCGGCGGCGAACTGGCCCGCATCAGCCTCGCCATCGAGGTGGCTACATTGGGCAAGGACAGTGTGGGCACCATGGTCTTCGACGAGGTCGACACTGGCATCGGCGGCGCCGTGGCCGAAGTGGTCGGGCAGAAGCTGCGTTCACTGGGCGCGATGCGACAGGTGCTGTGCGTGACCCATCTGCCGCAGGTGGCAGCACAGGGACATGCCCACCTGCTGGTCAGCAAGCACAGCGACGAGGCTTCCACCCACACGCGCATCGAAGCGCTCGACGCGGCCGGCCGCCGGGCCGAGCTGGCCCGCATGCTCGGCGGCGTGGAGATCACCCAGGCGACCCGCGCCCACGCCAAGCAGATGCTCGAGCGCGCGCAGGCGGGCTGAGCTCAGCCGGGGCCTTCCAGCAAACCGCGCTCGGCGGCCATGCGGTAAAGATCGAGCTCCGAACCGGCGCCCAGCTTGCCCATCAGGCTGGCGCGGTGGATGTAGACGGTCTTCTGGCCAATACCCAGTTCGGCGGCCACCTGCTTGGGGGCCCGCCCGGCTGCCAGCAGCAGGAAGACTTCGCGCTCGCGGGCGGTCAGGCGCTGGATCGGATCGAGCGCTTCGGCTGGCCGCTCGGCGCGGCGCCGGCGCAGATCGGAGCTGAGATAGCACTCCCCGTTCATCACGGCGCGAAGCCCGGCCACCAGTTCCTCCGGCGCCACGCCCTTGGTCACGTAGCCGCTCGCTCCACGACGCAGCGCCTCGGACACGTAAGGCTCGCCGTCGTGCATGCTCAGCACCACGATGCGGCTGGAAGGAGAGACGCTCAGCAGGTGTTCGATCAACGGCAGGCCGCTGCCGTCGGGCAGAGACAGGTCCAGCGCCACCAGGTCCGGCGAACGCCGGTTGATCGCGTCGACCGCATCGTCCGCGCAGCGGCATTCCGCGACCACTTCCAGATCCGGCTCCATCTCGATCAGGCGCTTGAATCCCTCGCGCACGATGGCGTGGTCATCGACCAGAACGATGCTGTACATGCCTCTCCCTCGACCGCGGTGCGGCCTCCTCATCCTGCCGAAGCATCGCACATGTAACATGCCCCGATGCGGATCCAGACCACCCGTCTCCTCACTTCCGGCCCGTTTCTGGGCGCGTGCTACCTGCTCGCCTGGCTGGCGCTGTGGCCCACCGAGCAACCCTACTGGATGCTTCCCTTCGGGCTGCGCTTCGGCGCCCTGCTGCTCACCCCCACACGCCAGTGGCCATGGCTGCTGGGCCTGGAGCTGGGTGCCAGCGCGGCGCTGGAAATCCACCGCGACGCCGCGATGGGCTGGCTCGGCTTTCTTTTGGGAGACCTGCCTGATCCGCTGATCGTGGCCACCGGACTGTGGCTGTTGCGCAAGGCCAACCTGCACCCAAGCCTGCGCGTTCCGGAGGACGTGACGCGCCTGCTCCTGTCGGCCGTGCTGATCGTGACGGCCACTACCGCCATCGATGCGGCGCTGCTGGCACTGATGCACCAGACCACCCCCTCCAGCCCGATGGTGGAAGCGCTCGGACTGGACCTGCTGAGCAACTATCTGGGCGTGCTGCTGATCGTCCCGGTGATGATCATGCTGGCACGAGCCCGCCCAAGTCGCCGGATGCTGGCCCATCTGATCATGGATGGCCTGCTGGTCATGCTGCCGTCGATGGCGATCCTGCTGATGCTTTCCGAGCACGCCGCGCCACAACCCCAGTTTGCGCGCGTGCTTTCACTCGCCCCGGTGATGTTCTTCGCCTTCCGCCATGGCTGGCGCGGCGCCAGCCTCGCCATGGTCACCACCAGCATGGGCATGAGCCTGGTGGACTACGTGGTCGGCCAATCGATGCCCAGCGCCTCCGGCTACCTGTTCCTTGCGGTAGCAGGCACAGGCGCGCTGATGCTCGGCTCGGCGACCGACGCCTTGCGCCGCAGCAGCGAACGGGTCGCCGAGCAGAACGTCTACCTGGCCGCGGTGAACCGACGACTCGACCAGCTTGCCCGCCAGCTGCGCGATGCCGCGCGTGGCAACCTGCAGGCCGAGGAAAGCCAGCGACGCTACATGGCCGCCGAACTCCACGACGAGCTGGGGCAGAACATCACCGCCATCCAGACCCACATCAAGCTCGCGCAGGGGCGCCTGAAGGCGGTCGGCATGGAAGATGTGGGCCATTCGGTCAACACCATCCTCGGCCACATGCGACGCGCCTTGCACCGGTTGCTGGATGACCTTCGCCCGGCCGTGCTGGATGAATTCGGCCTGTTGCGGGCGCTTGAGGAAGGACCGATCCGCGACCTGCTGGACACAGCGGGCATCGCCTACATGACGGACATGTATGGCGATCCCCGGCTGCTTGATGACGACACGCGCACGGCGATCTACCGTCTTGTGCAGGAAAGCGCTACGAATACCGTCAAACATGCACAGGCAAGCCATTTCCGGCTCCGGCTGCGCATCGGGGAACGCCACGGCACCCCGCTGGCTTTGCTGGACATACGTGACGACGGCATTGGCCTGCCCGGCACGGTGCCCCGCGGCGGGCGGGGCCTGCAAGGCATGCGTGATCGGGTGACGTCGCTGGGTGGACTGTTCCGCCTGCGGCAGTCCCCTTCGGGGGTTCACCTGCGCATTTTGCTGCGCGGCAACAACGCCCCGCCTCCGAAATCCACCCTCAGCGCGCGCACGGCCTAGGAATTTTTCCGATACACGGTTCGTGAAGGGTTCGTTAGGATCGAATCCATCGATGTGGGGGAGCCGCCATTGCAAGATGGCGTGCCGAAGTCACCGTGGGGACGGTGGCTTCGAAGGGTGGCAAGGACTGCTGCTCGGCCGGTACCAACGGCGTTTCGGATCAGCGCGAGCAATTCGCCTACGATCCGGACGCCACCAGGTAACGGATAAGCCGTGGGTGGACAGGAGTCCTCCTGCGGCTTTTTTTCGTCTGTACTTCAGTGGCAGGTTGGAGGCGACCCGTCGTCGGCCCGCCGTGAACCGGCGGAGCGGGTTATTTCCGGCTGCCCTTGGGACGCACGTAAAGCACGAGGCTGTGGTCTTCCAGCTCGTAACCATGCCGGGCGGCAATCTCCTTCTGCAGACGCTCGATCTCCTCGCTGACGAACTCGATCACCTTTCCGCTGTCCACATCGATCATGTGATCGTGGTGCTTGCCGCGATCAAGTTCATAGACCGCCTGACCACCTTCGAAATTGTGCTTCATCAGAATGCCGGCGGCCTCGAACTGGGTCAGCACTCGGTAGACGGTGGCGAGCCCGATGTCTTCCTGGGAGGCGAGCAGTTTCCGATAGATGTCCTCGGCGGAGAGGTGCTGGACTCCCTCTTCCTCGAAGATCTGCAGGATGCGCATGCGCGGGTGCGTGACCTTGAGTCCTGCCTTGCGCAGCTCCCGGGTTTCCTGATCCATTGCAAGCTCCACGCGCGGTACCGCAAGACCGTTAGTGTATCATCCACCACCTTTACGTTCGGGACGCAACACGCATGCAAAAGCTGATTCGCACGCTGGGTTTCGCCACGCTGGCGCTGTCCCTGGCCAGTTGCCGCCTTGTGTATACCCCCGACGTGCAGCAGGGCAACATCCTGACCAAGGAAGCGGTTGCGCAACTCAAGCCAGGCATGACGAAGCGCCAGGTCCTCGTGCTCATGGGCTCGCCCTCGGTGGCCAGCCCGTTCGAGCAGGATCGCTGGGACTACGTCTCCACCCAGCAGCATCGCGGCGGCGAGATCAAGGTTCGCACCTTCACCCTCACCTTCAACAACGACACGCTGGTGCGCACCGAAGGCGACTTCTTTGCCCAAGACGCCCAGCAGCTGTTGAACGACACGAAGAAATACAAGGTGAACTACCCCGTCGACGAAACCCGCGGAGACAAGAGCGAGTCGCCGTCGGACGCTGGCGCCGGGGACAAGCCCTCGGACAAATGATCGCTACCTGCGTGCCGGGCGCTCGCGCTGCTCAGCGCGAGCGCGACGCCCGTCGGCGGCGGGCGTCTTTCGGATCGACCTGCAGCGATCGGTAGATTTCCAGCCGGTCGCCGCCTTGCAGGACATAGGCCGGCTCGATTCGACGGGAAAACACGCCCAGCGGCGATCCCTCGAACGGGTCCTGCGACCAACCCTCGGCCAGCACCACCGTGGCCAATGCATCGGCTGCCGTCGAACCGGCCGGCAGCCGCAGTCGCCAGGAACGAGGCCCTTCCGGTCGGGGCCACACGATCTCGATCTCGACCTGCGGCTCAGCCATAGGCCCGCTTCGCCTCGCGGCTGAAGTCCTCGACCATGCGGCTGGCGAGCCCCTGGAACCCGAGCTTCACCGCGCCGGCGCCGAGCCATCCGGCGTAGTCGATGTCCAGCGCGAATTCGATCTTGCATCCGCTGTCGCCGAGCGCGGTAAACGACCACAAGCCTTCCAGGCTGCGGAACGGGCCATCGACCAGGCTCATCTGCAGGCGATGCGGGCGATCGAGCGTGTTGCGGGTGGTGAAGCTCTGGTTGAAGCCCACCATCTTGAGATCGAGCCGCGCCACCAGCATGTTCTCGCCGCGCTCGAAAACCTGCGAACCGGAACACCAGGCAAAGCGCTTTGGGTATGCTTCGACATCGTTGACCAGATCGAACATCTGCGCGGGCGTATACGGCACCAGCGCGCTGCGGCGAATCTCGATCACGGTAGCCTCTTCAAAAAAACATCCAGGTACGGCCCGATATGCGGCCAAGCCGGCACAGGGCAACAGCCCGGAAGTCTAGCGGACATGGCCAAAAGCAAGGACAAGGACACCAAGGGCGGCGGCACCATCGCGCTCAACAAGCGCGCACGCTTCGAGTACCACATCGACCAACGCTACGAGGCGGGCATCGCCCTGCAGGGGTGGGAGCTGAAGGCGCTGCGCGCAGGGCGCATCAATTTCGGCGAGAGCTTCGCCATGATCCGTGACGGCGAGATCTTCCTGCATGGCGCGTCCATTCCGCCACTGATCAGCGCCTCCACCCACGTCATTGCCGAGGACCGTCGCACCCGCAAGCTGTTGCTGCACAAACATGAGATCGACCAGCTGATCGGCGCGGTCGAGCGCAAGGGCTACACCATCGTGCCCACCGCGATGTACTGGAAGGGCAACAAGGTGAAGGTCGAGGTCGGCGTGGCGCGCGGCAAGCAGGAGCACGACAAGCGCGACACCGAGAAAGAGCGCGACTGGCAACGCGAAAAGCAGCGCACGATGAACGCACACAATCGCCAAGGTTGATGGGCGCGTCGGCTGAACCGCAGGTGCGTTCTTGCACCGCTGGCGCGAAGCCTTCATTGATGTGCGCAAAGCCGACACCATATACTTCATTGGCTGTCACAAGTTTCCCCGGGGGTGTCCTGGCTTCGACGGGGGTAGTGAGATGGCTTGATGCATGCCGAGGGGGCAGCTTTCCTCGTTAATCCAGCAGCAAACTTATAGTTGCCAACGACGACAACTACGCTCTCGCCGCTTAAGGCGTAAGCCCCGAACCCACTTGTGCTCGTGCTCGTCGGTGTAGGGTCATTATCACGGGATCGCCAAAGACTGCCGCCTGTCGGTCCTAGGTCAAATCAAGCAGGCTGGTTTCGCGGTGCGCTTTGCTCATCGTGCTTGTCGCGGAACGAGATCGAACGTTGAGCTACGCATGTAGATTCAGGCGTTGAACACCTTCGGACGCGGGTTCGACTCCCGCCACCTCCACCATTTCAAGCTCCAAAGAAGTCCAACGAAGGCCGGTAAACCTAGCAAAAGCAAAGGTTCCGGCCTTTTTTGTGCCCAAAGACGTCCAACCTAGTCCGTTGCAATCCGACGGTAACTGACGGTAGCTTTGGCGGTAGATGGCCCTTCTGGCCTGGGTGTTACCGTCATGCCGCTCGCCGATACCGCCATACGCTCCGCCAAGCCCGGTGCCAAGCCGATCAAGATGGCCGACGGCGGCGGGCTGTATCTGCTGCTGAACCCCAACGGCTCGCGCTGGTGGCGCTTTGACTACCGCTTTGACGGTAAGCGCAAGACCCTGAGCATGGGCACCTACCCCGATACCGGCCTGAAGGACGCCCGCGAGAAGCGCGACACAGCGCGCAAGTTGTTGGCCGCAGGCGTCGACCCCGGGCAGCAGCGGAAGGCCGCAAAGAGCGCCGGCGAGGAACGGGCGGCGAACAGCTTTGAAGTGATCGCGCGCGAGTGGCATGCCAAGCAATCCGCCACCTGGGTGGAGCTGCACGCCAGCCGGATCATGCTGCGGATGGAAAACGACATTTTCCCATGGCTGGGCAGTCGGCCGATTGCCGACATAGCGGCCAAGGAGTTTTTGGCCACGGTGAACCGCATCGTGGATCGCGGCGCGGTCGAGTCGGCGCATCGCGTGCTGCAGAACTGTGGGCAGGTAATGCGCTATGCCATCGCCACCGGCCGCGCGGAGCGCAACCCCGTTGCCGACCTGAAGGGCGCCCTGCCCCCGGTCAAGCAGACCCATCTGGCCGCCATCACCGACCCGCACGCCATCGGCGGCCTGCTGCGCGCCATGGACGCTTACCAAGGCTCACTGGTGACCAAGTGCGCGCTGAAGCTTGCGCCGCTGCTGTTCGTGCGCCCCGGCGAGCTGCGGCAAGCAGAGTGGGCCGAGTTCGACCTGGACACGGCGCAATGGAACATCCCAGCCGAGAAAATGAAGATGCGCGAGCCGCACCTTGTGCCACTAGCTCCGCAGGCCGTCGAAATCCTGCGCGAGCTGCAGGCCCTCACTGGCCGGGGGCGCTATGTGTTCCCAAGCGCGCGCAGTCCGCAGCGCCCCATGAGCAACAACGCGGTGCTGTCGGCGCTCCGCCGAATGGGCTACGGCACCGGCGAAATGAGCGGCCACGGCTTTCGAGCAATGGCGCGCACGGTTCTAGACGAAGTGCTGCACTTCCGCCCGGACTACATCGAGCACCAGTTAGCCCACGCCGTCAAAGACCCAAACGGTCGCGCTTACAACCGCACCGCGCACCTTGCCGAACGCCGCAACATGATGGCGGCATGGGCGGACTACTTGGACACATTGAAGGTTGGGGGCAACGTCCTACCGATGACGCGCAAGGCAAGCTGACCGAAAACCGTTGAAAGCCGCGCCTAGGCTGATCCCCGAAAACCGGGCACCTTCCCCGGCTGGCGCGGCACCTTTGAAGGGCGCAGAGGTGTGCGTATGGCAGGCGAGCCGACTGAAACGGATGAGTTGCTGGCGTGGTTACTCGTCAATCCGCTGAAACTGGAAGATGCAGTGAGCCTGGCCGTCGGCCGCACCCCGGTTTTTGGAACGCCACACCCACGGACGTTTACCCCGCTACTCAGAGCCGCCGAAACTGCTTTAGAGACGGGCGAGCTTAAACCTGCCAATGGCTGGTTGAATCGCAAAGCGAGGCGGCACCATTCGACCGACTACATCGAGCCAGAAGTAGATCAAGCCGTCTTTCGGGCATGGCTTGAAAAGGCATTGCCAAGCCAGCTTCGGGGCGGCGCATTCTTCTTCTTCCTTGAACCCGGTGGATGGCCTGAGGTCGGCGAGGATAAGCCGCCCAAGAAAAAGCCGTTTGACGGGCGCGAACGCAACACGCTGTTGCGGATACTTCGCGCATTGGATGCGATGGCAGGGCTTCCAGTGCGCGGAGCCAGTGGCGTTGTGGAGCGGGAGCTGGAGACGTTGGGGTTTAACACTCCCAAAGAGGCCGCAATCCGCAGGCTACTGGAGGAATCGCGCGCTTTGGAGCCGGATACGAATCCGCTATAGAGGATGACGAAACCGCTATAGCGGCAAGACACGCGGCGCACTTCCTAGGCTGACCTCGTTCCCAACGACACGAGGCTAGACCGCAATGCACGCACTCCCCGAGACCGGATACCTGCGCATCTGGCAGATAGTCGGCAAACCCGCGACTGACAACGCGCCAGCCATCCCGGCAATCATTCCGGTTAGTAAATCGACGTTCTGGGCCGGCGTCCGATCTGGCCGCTATCCGCAACCGACCCGCGCGCTTGGTGGCCGCATTACCGCATGGCGCGTCGAGGATATCCGCGCATTGATCGAGGCGGCGGCATGAACCGGCTCGACTCGCAAAGCCCGATCTACACGGGCCCACTTCACCTGGCCGCAATGGCCATGGACGATGCCCAAGGTCACCTGCGCGACTATGCCGGTGCAACCGACGATCCCGAACCCGACGCGGCCGAGGCTGCGCACCGTGTAGACGCAATCATGGCGCTGCTGGCGCGCATAGAACGGAAAGTGGATCTGATGCCAGAGGGTATTAGCAGGCACTCAGCAGCCCCCCTTTACGGCAATTCCAGCGCCATCGGAGGTAGCGATGGGAGCCGCTGAAAAATGGGCCAGCCCCGCCATTGATCTGGAGACGGCACGCGCGTTCTTATCGGCGCTGGGTTCCCGTTTCACGTTTCAGACCCTCGATGACAGCGGCCGTAAACGCAAGCACCTGATCCGCGTATTTCACGGTGACCTAAACAAGCACGGCGCTGCGCTGTCCCGATTGAATCAGCAGGGCGCCGGTGTTTTTGTCATGGTGAACGCGGGTGACGGCACCGCGCGCAAGGCCAGCAATGTGCAGGCTATCCGCGCCGTGTTTGCCGATCTGGACGGCTCCCCGCTGGCGCCTGTTCGCGCCACGGAGCTGACGCCCCATATCGTCGTGGAGTCATCGCCCGGACGCTGGCATGCGTACTGGCTGGCCGACGGTGTGCCGCTGGAACAATTCAAGCCGATGCAGCAGGCGATAGCGTCGCGGTTCGCCAGTGACCCGACGGTGTGCGACTTGCCGCGCGTTATGCGTCTGCCGGGCTTCTTGCACAACAAGAGCGCGCCGTTCTCGTCACGCATCATCGAACAGCACGGCAGGCCGCCGTATCCGTATGCGGCCATCGCGGCATGGTTGGGTTCCGGCGAAGCATCAAACGATGCGTCAGCACGCGCTTGCATCACACCAGCACGCAAGCTGGCGGACACGATCCCCGAAGGCGAGCGGAACAGCACGCTGTTCGATCTTGCATGCGGTCTGGTGCGCAAGGGCATACCAGCGGAAGGCGTGAGCGACCGTCTGCAACGCATCAACGCCGCACGTTGCCGTCCCCCACTGTGCGCCAACGAGGTGGACACCATCGCCCGCAACGCGAGCGCCTGCGGCTCGCAGGGCTTTGCACAATTGCCGCACGCTTTGCTGGACGCGCCAGAGTGGCTAATGCTGCCCGCCGCCTCCTGCGCCATCGTGTTGGCGTTCTATCGGCGGTTCGATGGTTTCAACAATGGAAGCCTTTGCGTGCCGTGGTCTGACTTCAAGGGCCAGCACGGCATCGACACCAGCAGGCGGTTCTATGCCTACCTGCGCCGCGCCGTTTCCGCCGGCTTCCTGATCCTGACGGCCGAGTCACGCAACGGGCAGACGGGCAGGACGCCAGCCATGTACGCAATCCCCGACAAATACCTCGCCCAAGTGTCAAAACAGCACACGGGCCCAAGTGTCAAAACAGCACACTTAAATAGATGAACAGCTTTAGGCGCTTGAGAGCTTCCAAGGCTATCGGCACCGAGGAAAAACCATGATGACCGGAAAGACCAGACTACCCCCGGACGCACTGGCGGCGCTGGCTGCTGCTGATCGCTCGCCCGGCTGGAACAATCGCCCGCGTGACGTGCGTCGGTTCGACGTGGGCACCTGCGCGCTGTACGTGGTGCCGTTTCGTCGCTGGGCCTATCGACGGCAGGAAAAACAGACGGCTGCATGGTGGCGGGCCCATGGGGAGGAGGTGAGGCAATGAGTTGGGAACCCGGACAAGCGGTCTTGAGTGCCAGTGACTATGCTGAGTGGCAAGCGTGGCGCAAGGCCAGAAAGCTGGAGCAGCAGCGCGACCGCCGCGCTATGTATGCTCGAATCGACTACTACCCCAGCGACGAAGCCCTACGTGTCATAGGTGCGCGGCGGGGCGACTATTCCAGTGTGATTGATGCGCTGGTGTTGGATAGTGCTGGCGAGGTTCCGGAATAAAAAACAATGAAGTGCAGGCAAGTTGTAAGGAAGGCAGCCCGGAAAATCCTTTGCGGATCATGGTGCTGCGAGCAAGATCGGAGAGACGTGGCGAGCAGGCTCCCGCGCTGAGTTGTGGCCACTGATCTCCGTCAGCAGCGTGGACGCTAGACGATAAGTCTTTGCAGGTTCAGAATTTGGGTTAGGAATGACGCTTTACTCAAGGGGAGTAATGGCATGAAGGCCTTTACGCTGTTTTCGATAGTGGCGTTGTCATTGCTTGCGGGCTCCGCTGGTGCGAGCGAGAGGGCGACGGTCTGCGCCAAATATGCCGTTAACTACGGATGGTCGTCCGGCTACAAAGTCGAAGCAACCATTGTCAATGGAAGTGAACTAAACCAGTCAACACATACGCTCAACTACAACGGACTAGCAACCTACGTTGTAATTTTTTGGTCGCAAGGGCAAGCAAGCCTGATCGAAATGAGCTTTCCTTACTTGGGCCCTGTGGCAGAGGATGGAACGGATCAAGAAGGAAGGAAGTGGCAGGTAGCAAAATCTGATTTTTGCATTTGAAAAACGAAGCGGGTTGTAGCTATACCCTCGCCATGGAGCAAATTTGATGAAAATTCTCATCGTTGCCGTCTTGCTACTTTGCTGCATGTCAGTCTTCGCCAAGGGGCCTCGAAGCTACAGAGTGAAGGCATATCACGCGCCACGCTCCTCAATTGTGCATGTGCGCGGTCATGTAACGAAGGCAGGTGTTTACGTTGCTCCGAGCTTCCGCACGGAGCCAAATCATACGAAGGTCGACAACTGGTCGAGCAAGCCAAATGTGAACCCGTACAGCGGCAAGGTGGGAACAAAAGATCCGTATACAACTTCGCCCCACGGGCACTGAATCTGCTTACAGGTTAATCGAGACCGGTGGGGCTAGCATTGCGAAGTTGCTCAGCTTGAACCTAAACCCGCCCGGGCCGCGAGCTGACGACGGAGCTTTCTGCTTACCGCATACTGATTGTTCCCGCGAGTCTGGACCGATCCGATGGCCGTCCGGCGAGAGCCGACGGCACAAGTCAGGTGGAGCAGAGTCGGTGGCCCACATGCCAACGTCGGTCGGCAGGCAACCGTAGTCGCCTGACGGTAACTTTGACGGTAGCTCGAACGGATCACGTTCCATAATCGTTGCCCAGCAAGGCTTAGCGGCGACAGTTCGATAGACGCCACCTCAAGGCCCGGCCGGTTCAACCTGCCGGGCTTTTTCTTTTTTTGGCGCGACAGCCTCACGGGGAACCCGCCGGAACCTCCGCGGAGCAGCCAGGGCACCCGCCTATGGGACAATTACCGGCCGCGTTTCCCCTGCCGGATCCCCATGCGCAAAGGCGTCATCCTCGGTTTTGCCTGCTACGCGGCTTACGCCATCAGCGATGCCTGCGTGAAATCCCTGCACGGGGCGCTGCCAGCCTATGAAACGGTCTTCTTCGGTGCGCTGCTGTGTCTCGGCGCACTGCCGTTGATCCGCTCGCCGGGTGATCGCCTGCGCGACGTGGTGATCGCCAATCGCCCCGGGCTGTGGTGGATCCGCGCAGTCACCGGCGGCATCTGCAACATCGCCGCGGTGATCGCGTTCACCCTGCTGCCGATGGCAGAGACCTTCGCGCTGATCTTCCTCATGCCGATCTTCGTCACCCTGCTTTCAGTGGTTTTTCTCAAGGAGCATGTCGGCTGGCGGCGCTGGACCGCCGTGGTCACCGGCTTCGTGGGCGTGCTTGTGGTGTTGCGACCGGGCTTCCGCGAGCTCGGGTTCGGCCACTTCGCCGCCATCCTGTGCGGCCTGTCGGGGGCGGTGTCGATGGTGGCCATGCGGCTGGCCGGACAGCATGAGAAGCGCATCAGTCTTTACGGCGCCGGGGTCATTGGCCCGCTGCTGATCGGCGGGCTGCTGATGTTGCCGCATTTCGTGTGGCCGGACTGGCATGCCTGGCTGCTGCTGCTCGGGTATGGCCTGATGCAAGGGTTGGCGGGCGTCCTCCTGATGCTTGCCACCCTGCTCGCCCCGGCCAACCGCATCGCACCTACCCAGTACAGCCAGATGCTGTGGGCGATCGGCTTTGGCTACTGGCTGTTCGGCGATCGGCTGGACTGGCCCATGCTGATCGGCATTGCCCTGATCCTCGGCGCAGGCATGTTCACGCTTGTGCGCGAGGGGCAAGTCACGCCGTGGTGGCGTCGGCAGAAGCTGGTCTAGCTACGCTTGTCGCCCATGGCGCAGGTTGGCAGACTGGCCCACCCTGCCCCGCACGCCCGCCATGACACAGCCAGCTCTTGCGCTCTCCACCGTCATCGCCGGCCTCTGGCGGATTGCGGACTGGAACCTTGATGTCGCCGCGCGCGTGCGCTGGATCGAGCAGGCGCTGGAACTTGGCATTACCAGCTTTGACCACGCGGATATCTACGGCGACTACCGGGCCGAAGCCCTGTTCGGTGAAGCGCTAAAAGCCGCGCCCGCGTTGCGCCAGCGCATGCAACTGGTGAGCAAATGCGGTATCCGGTTGCGCTCCGCCGATCGCCCGTATCGGGTGAACCACTACGACACGGGCGCTGCCTACGTGCGGAAACAGGTGGAGCAGTCCCTGGTCAACCTGCATACCGATCGGCTCGACCTCGTGCTGATCCATCGCCCCGACTACCTGATGGACGCGGCCGCACTGGCCGACACCTTCCGCACGCTCACCCGCGAAGGGAAGGTGGCGCACTGGGGCGTGTCCAACCACAGCGCCAGCCAGTTCGCCCTGCTCCACCAGCACCATCCGCTGCTCACCAACCAGCTGGAGCTCTCGCCGCTGGCGCTGCACGCGCTGGACGACGGTACGCTGGACCAGGCCCAGCAGTTGGGCCTGCGCCCGATGATCTGGTCGCCACTGGCCGGCGGACGACTGTTTGCGGGCGACGACGCGCAGGCCTTGCGCGTGCGAGATGAAATGACCGGCATAGCTGCGCGTCTCGGCGTGAGCCTTGCGACGCTGGCCTACGGCTGGATCCTGCGCCATCCCTCGCGGCCATACCCGATCACCGGCACGGGTCGCGTCGAGGGCCTGCGCGAGGCGGTCGCCGCGCTCGACGTCAGCCTTGATGCCGAGGACTGGTACGCGATCTGGACGGCCAGCAAGGGACATCCGGTGCCCTGACCGACGCAAGCCGGCACGCGTCAGCGATTGCTGACGCCGTGCGGCACGTGGCCGGTCGCCACGTGTTTGCGGGCCGACTCCACGTTCGCCGGCGAGTCGTCGAAGAAGATGTCGGCGCCGAATGCGTCGAGAAACGGTCCCTTGTCGCGGCCGCCGAGGAACAGCGCCTCGTCGATGCGCACGCCCCACTTGCGCAGGGTGAGGATCACCCGCTTGTGCGCCGGTGCTGAGCGGGCGGTGACCAGCGCGGTGCGGATCGGCGAATTCTCGGCCGGGAAGGCCGCCTGCAGCCGATGCACGGCGGTGAGGAAGCCGCGGAACGGGCCAACAGAAAGCGGTTCGGCAGCGCGCTCGTGCTCGTTCCGGTGAAATGCGTCGAGTCCCTCCTCGCGCGACACCCGCTCGCCCTCGTCGCCGAAGATCACGGCATCGCCGTCAAAGGCGATACGCAGCTGCTCGCTGGCTCGCGGCGGCGCCGTGCTGGGAAGGATCGTGGCCGCCGCGACACCGGCGGCCAGCGCGCGCCCGACATCCTCGGCGTTGGCAGACAGGAACAGGTCCGCCTTGAACGGCGCGATGTAGTCGGAGGTGGGCGCGCCGCTGGTGAACGCGGCGCGGCTGATCTCCAGCCCGTAATGCTGGATGGCGTTGAATATGCGCAGTCCCGTGTCGCCGGAATTGCGCGACAGCAGGATCACTTCGACCGGCGGCACGTCGCCCGCCAGCTTGTTGAGGCCGAGCAGCTTCTGCACCAGCGGAAAGGCGACACCCGGCTGCAGGATCTCTTCCTCGTGTTCGATCTGGAAGCTGCGGTAGGCGTCCAGGCCGTCGCGCTCGAACAGCTCGTGGCTGTCGCCAAGGTCGAACAGTGCGCGCGAGGAAATCGCCACCACCAGGCGGTTGTCACCGGATGAGGAAGGATCGTGGGCGGTGGCTCGGGTCATGAGGGCAATCTAGCGCAACGAGCGCGCCGTCAGTGAAGAGGAGTGCGGAATGAGAGATGACGGGCCCTGCTCTCCTCCTCGCCCGCCCGGTCTCACGCGTCGCTCAATCGGCAGCGAATTGCTCGTCGAGAATCCGCTGCTCGAGATTGTGCTCGGGATCGAACAGCAGCCGCACGCCGTGCTCGCGCGACTGCCGGATCAGCACCTCGCGCACGTGCCGCACCTCGTGAAAATCGGCCGTGGCGCTCACCGGCCGCTTGCCCGGATCGAGCACCCGCAGCCCCACTTCGGTGAGATGCGGCAGGATCGCGCCACGCCAGCGGCGCGGACGAAACGGGCTGATCGGTGTAAGCGCCAGCACGTTGGCGTCCAGCGGCAGGATCGGCCCGTGGGCGGACAGGTTGTAGGCGGTCGACCCGGCCGGCGTGGACACCAGGATGCCGTCACACACGAGATTTGCCAGTTTCACCGTGCCGTTGAGCTTGACCTCCAGATGCGCCGCCTGATTGCTCTGACGCAGCAGGGACACCTCGTTGAAGGCGATCGCCGATGCCACCTCGCCGTCGGCGTTGGTGGTGTGCATTTCCAACGGGTACAGCGTGGCGACGTGGGCCAGCGCAATGCGGCCGGCCAGATCATCCAGCCGGTGCTTGTTCATCAGGAAGCCGACCCGCCCCAACTTCATGCCGTATACCGGCAGGTGCAGGTCCCGGTACGCATGCAGCGTGCGCAACATGAAGCCGTCGCCACCGAGCGCCACGATCACCTCGGCGTCGGCCACTGGCACGTCGCCGTACTGCTCGATCAACTTGCGCCGCGCCTGCTGGGCGACCTGGGTTTCGCTGGCGACAAAGGCAAATCGCATGGACGTGTCGGCAACCGGGAAGGTGGGCCGAGCTTACAGGAGCGCCGCGTCGTCTCGCGACGGCGCGGCGCGGGATGTCCCCATCATGGGCATGCCCTCCCCGCTTGCGCGAAGGAGGGCAGCGGCACCGGTCAGCCGACCGGCACCTGCGCGAGCTGGGCCAGTCGACGAACCGCGACCGAGGCGATCGGGTAGTCCGCGTTCTGCGTGAGGATCTCCGCCAGCATGCTGCGGGTGTACTTGAGCGTGGCGTCGTCACGCTCAAGCCACGCCCGCACCGGCGAACGATCGGTGCGCTCCCCGCACAGCGTCAGTACCTGCAGTGCCAGCGCGCGATGCTGGTGGTTGAGCTCGTCCAGCAGCGAACCGCGAGCCTGCGCATGCCAGTGACCTTCCACCGGCAGCGCCTCGATCTGGTCGCGCAGCCACTCCAGGTCCAGCGCCTCGCCCAGCTCGTAGAACACGGTGGCGACCCGGGCAATGGGCGCCCCGCTCTGTTGCGCCACCTCGACCATGTCGAGCGCTGCCCGCAGCTCGGACAACCGCGCCAGACGCACCGACAGTTCGGTCGGCAGGCCGAGGCCCACCCACTTCTCCTGGCTGGACTCGAAGTCGCCGCGGCCGGTGTCGGTGAGCGCCGCCGGCAGCGCCTTGCGCAGCTCGCTGACGTGGTTCTGGTAGCGCTCCACGTTGGCGGCGATGTCCAGCGTGCCGCCCGGACGATTGAGCAACCAGCGCGTCATGTGGCGCAGCAGGTTCCAGATCTGCAGGATCGCGTCGATCTGCGTGCTTTCGGCCACCTGGCTGTCCAGCGCCTCGATCTGCGCCCACAGCTCGCGGGCATCGAGGATCTCGCGCGCCGCCGTGTACGCCTTGGCGATCGCCGCCGGCCCCTGCCCGGTGTCCTCCTGCATGCGCATCATGAAGGTGGCGCCCATGCGGTTGATCGTCGAGTTGGTCACCGCGGTGGCGATGATTTCGCGCTTCAGGCGATGGCGCTGCATATGTCCGGCGTACTTCTCGTGCAGCGGCTCCGGGAAGTAGCGCACCAGCTCCTTGGAGAGGTACGGATCTTCCGGCACGTCCGACTCCAGCAGCTGCTGGAACAGCTTGATCTTGTCGTACGAGAGCAGCACCGCCAGCTCCGGCCGGGTCAGGCCGTGGCCGCGGGTCTTGCGCTCGGTGAGCTCGGCATCGCTGGGCAAATTTTCCACCTGGCGATCGAGCAGGCCCTCGCCCTCCAGCGTGCGGATGAAGTGCGCCATCGAGCCAATGCGCTTGATCGACTGGTGCTCCATCAGGGTGATCGCCTGGTTCTGGCGATAGTTGTCCCACAGCACCAACTGGCCGACCTCGTCGGTCATCACCCGAAGCTGATCGTTGCGCGCCTCCTCGGTGAGCTCGCCGCGCTGCAAGGCGTCGCCGAGCAGGATCTTGATGTTCACCTCGTGATCGGAGGTGTCCACGCCGGCGGAGTTGTCGATGAAGTCGGTGTTGAGCAGCACGCCGTGCTGGGCAGCCTCGATGCGGCCCTTCTGCGTCATGCCCAGGTTGCCGCCCTCGCCCACCACCTTGCAGCGCAGCTCGGCGCCGTTCACGCGCAGCGCGTTGTTGGCGCGGTCACCCACGTCGGCATGGGTTTCGCTGGTCGCCTTGACGTAGGTACCGATGCCGCCGTTCCACAGCAGGTCGACCGGCGCCTTGAGGATCGCGCTGAGCAGCTCGGTTGGCGCCATGTGCGTGGCGTCGCCCTTGATGCCGAGCACGGCGCGCACTTCCGGCGAGATCGGGATCGACTTGGCACTGCGCGGGTACACGCCGCCGCCGGTGGAGATCAGCGACTTGTCGTAATCCTGCCAGCTGGAGCGCGGCAGCTTGAACATGCGCTCGCGCTCGACAAACGAGCGCTCGATGTCGGGCGCGGGATCGAGGAACACGTGGCGGTGGTCGAACGCCGCCACCAGCTTGATGTGGCGCGACAGCAACATGCCGTTGCCGAACACGTCGCCGGACATGTCACCGATGCCCACGCAGGTGAAGTCCTGCGTCTGCGAATCACGGCCCAGCGCGCGGAAGTGGCGCTTCACCGACTCCCACGCGCCCTTGGCGGTGATGCCCATCGCCTTGTGGTCGTAGCCGTTGGAGCCGCCCGAGGCGAATGCATCGCCCAGCCAGAAACCGTGCGCCACCGAGATCGCGTTGGCGATGTCCGAGAACGTGGCCGTGCCCTTGTCGGCGGCCACCACCAGGTAAGGATCGTCCTGGTCGTGCCGCACCACGTCGTGCGGCGGCACCACCTGGCCTTCGACCAGGTTGTCGGTGATGTCCAGCAGGCCGGCGATGAAGAGACGGTAGCAGGCGATGCCCTCGGCCTGCTGCGCGTCGCGGTCGCCACCTTCGGGCGGGTTCTTGACGTAGAAGCCACCCTTCGAGCCGACCGGCACGATCACGGTGTTCTTCACCATCTGCGCCTTCACCAAGCCCAGCACCTCGGTGCGAAAATCCTCGCGGCGGTCGGACCAACGCAGGCCACCGCGCGCCACCGGGCCGAAGCGCAGGTGCACGCCCTCCACCCGCGGCGAGTACACGAAGATCTCGCGGTACGGCACCGGCTTGGGCGCATCGGGCACGCGGTGCGAGTCGAACTTGAAGCTGATGTACGGACGGAACTGGCCGTTCCACTGCTGGAAGTAGCTGGTGCGCAGCGTGGCGCCCATCACGTCGAGGTAGCTCTTGACGATGCGCTCGTCGTCGAGGCTGGCCACGTCGTCCAGCAGGGTGCGCAGCGCCTCGGTCAGCACCTGCACCTGCTCGGCACGCGGCTTGGCCAGGCAGGCGACCATGCCGTCCACCAGCTCCGGCCGGGCCGCGCGGGTGGCCTCGGGAATCAGCGCCAGCATCTCGCGGCGCAGGTCGTCGCCGGCGCGCGCCAGCTCCTCGGCGGTGAGCTGCTCGCGGCGCGGGTCGAACTTGGCGTGGAACAGCTCGATCAGCACGCCGGCGATGGCCGGGTAACGGTTGAGCGTGGCTTCCATGTAGGTCTGCGAGAAGGCGATGCCGACCTGCTGCAGGTACTTGCAGTAGCCGCGCAGCACGGCGACCTGGCGCCAGTCGGCCTGTGCGAACAGCACCAGGTTGTTGAAGCCGTCGCTCTCTGCCTGGCCGCGCCACAGCGCCTCGAAGCTGCGCTCGAAGCGGTCGCGCACGTGTTCCAGCTCGAAGCTCAGCGGTTGCTTGGGCTTGAGCTCGAAGTCGTGGATGGTGAGCGGCTGATCCTTGCTTTCCAGGCTGTAGACATGCTCGGCCAGCATGCGCACGCCCATGTTCTCCAGCATCGGCAGCGCCTCGGAGAGCGGGATCGGCTCGCCGAAGTGAATCACCTTGAAGCGCAGCGAGCCGTCTTCGTGCCGGTATAGCGACATGCGGATCGCATTGTCGCCGTCCAGGCTGGCCAGTGCGGCGATGTCGATGGCCGCCACCGCCGGCACCACCTCGTCGATGTAGCCCGGCGGCATGGCGCGCGCGTAGCGGTTGGCCAGCACCACGCCCTGGTGCGGACCGAGCTGGCGCACCAGCAGGTCGCGCACCTCGTCGTACCAGTTGCGCACGATGCGCGCCACGCCCTCTTCCAGCGCATGCAGGTCGTAGCTCACCTGCTCGCCCACGCGCGGACGCACCACCACGTGCAGGCGGGCCAGCGCGGCCTCGCCCATCTGCACGGCCGAATCCAGTTCCTCGCCGTGCAGCGCATCGCGCAACAACACCTCGATCCGTTCGCGCACCGTGGTGTTGAAGCGCTCGCGCGGCACGAACACCATGCAGGTGAAGAAGCGGCCGTAGCGGTCGCGGCGCACGAACAGGCGCGTGTGGGCACGCTGGCGCAGTTCGAGGATGCCGTTCACCGCCTGGTAAAGCTCGTCCTCGTTGGACTGGAACAGCTCTTCGCGCGGCAGCGTCTCCAGGATGTGCCGCAGCGACTTGCCCGAATAGGAGTCGCGCTTGAGACCGGAGCGGTCCAGCACCGCCTCCACTTTTTCACGCACCAGCGGCACGTCCTGCGGGCGGGCCATGTACGCATTGGAGGAGAACAGGCCGAGGAAGCGCTGCTCGGCCACCGGCTTGCCGGCGGCGTCGAAACGCAGCACGCCGACGTAATCCATGTGGCCCGGGCGATGTACCTGCGAGCGCGCGTTGGTCTTGGTGAGGATGACCGGTTCGATGGCGCCGGCGTTGGCGGCATCGCGACGGCCGAGCGAACTCAATGAACGCGGCGCGAGCGAGCGCTCGTTGCCGGCGAGGATGCCCAGCCCGGAGCCTTCCACCGACTGCAGCACGTCACCCGCTTCACCCTGGCGCACTTCGTACTCGCGAAAACCCAGGAAGGTGAAGTTGTCGTCGGCCAGCCAGCGCAGGAACTCACTCGATTCCCGCGCGAGGGTGTCCGGCAGGCCGGTGCGCGACCGCAGCTCGGCGGCGATCGCCAGCGCCTTGTCGCGCATCGCCGCCCAGTCGCGCACGGCCAGGCGCACGTCGTCCAGCGCCGTCTCGATGCGCGCCTTCAGCGCCTGCTGCGGCTCGCCGTCGCCCAGGCGATCGATCTCGAAATGCATCACCGACTCGGCTGCCGCGGCATCGTCGCCCAGCGCCAGCAGCTGGCCGTCGCCGTCGCGGGTCACCTTCACCACCGGGTGGATGACGGCGTGGATCTGCAGCTCGGTCGACAGGATCATGCTCACCGTATCGACCAGGAACGGCGTGTCGTCGGTCACCACCTCGACCACGCTGCGACCGTCATGACCGCTCGCCGGGTTGATCACCCGCACCGCGGCACGACCCGGTCGGCGCTGACGCATGAAGTCGAGCAGGTTGAGCACCAGTTCGGCCCACTCGGCCGCGGTGTGCAGGGACTGGTCGCCGTCGGCGAGTCGGGCGAAAAAAGCGCGGATAAAAAATTGCGCCTCCTGGAGGCGCTGGGCGGGCAATTCCTTTTTGCTGATTTCTTCGGCTACAGCTGCTGCGAGAGAGACGTTTTCGGCCGCGCGGATCGCATTCATGGCTTCTACTGTTCAGTGGAGGCAAAGGGGGAACCAAAAGCCCGCGAAGGATACGCCCCGCCACCGCCTGAATCCACCGCGCGGCGCGGCTTCGCGCCATGCCCGGGCGCATGGAAAACATGCCGTCACGCCGCATCGCCTCACGCTGCAGCGCAATAGAAAACGCGATCCGCACAGACCGCGCCGCGATATGCGGCCACCGTGATCGCATCATGTGTGGCACGGCATTGTCGGGAGGATCCTGCGTGATCCGGAGAGATGCCTGTCGGTCAACGCGGGTCACAACCATTGCGTTGTTGCAAGTGCAAAAAGACGGCCGTCCTGCAACAGGTCGTGGCGGGACATATTGTGAACTGCCGGGTATAGTGTCCGCTTGCCCCGCCCCGGCCGTCGCCTGTCGATGCGTCCGCATTGGCCATCGCCGCCGCGGGACTCAACCAGCTCGACCCGCTACGCCCCTGTTCCCGCCACGGCACAGGCGACGTGGCATGGCAGCACCCCCTTCCCCGATCTCGCAAGCTATGGAGTTTTCATGAGCCCTTCTTCACTGCGCACACCGCTGTTGTGCCTGGGCCTGCTGGCATTGGCGGCCTGCGGCGGCAAGGACAAGCCACAGGCGGCACCGCCGCCGCCCACGGTCGGCGTGGTCACGGTGCAGCCGCAGAGCCTGCCGCTGACCAAGGATCTGGTGGGCCGGCTCTCGCCGTATCGCAGCGCCGACGTGCGCGCGCGGGTTGCCGGCGTGCTGCTCAAGCGCACGTACGAGGAAGGTTCGGACGTGAAGAAGGGCCAGTTGCTGTTCCAGATCGATCCGGCGCCGCTGAAGGCATTGCTCGACGCCAGCCAGGCCAACCTCGCCCAGGCGCGGGCCAGCTACACCAACGCCAGGGTCGCCGCCGACCGCGTGCGCGAACTGGCGCCCAAGGGTTACGTGTCCAAGTCCGATCTGGACAACGCGCTGGCCGCCGAGCGCACCGCCGCCGCCAGCGTGCAGCAGGCGCAGGCCAACGTGCAGACCGCGCGGATCAACCTCGGCTACGCCAGCGTCACCTCGCCGATCGACGGACGCGCGGGCAAGCAGCAGGTCACCGAGGGTGCGCTGGTCGGCCAGGGCGAGGCGACGCTGCTCACCACGGTGGACCAGGTCGATCCGCTGTACGTGAACTTCACGCTGGGCATCGGCGAGCTCGACCAGATGCGCCGCGCCCAGGCCACCGGCAACGTGACGCTGGCTGCCGACAACCGCGCCAGCGTCGCGGTGAGCCTGCCGGACGGTCGCCCCTACGATCATCAGGGCACCGTGGATTTCTCCGACACCGCGGTGAACCCCGCCACCGGCTCGGTGGACCTGCGCGCCAAGGTGCCCAACCCGGAACACCGCCTGCTGCCCGGCATGTACGTGACGCTGAAGGCGCAGCTCGGCGAGCAGCACAAGGTGTTCGAGGTGCCGCAGCCGGCCCTGCAGCGCGACACCGTGGGTGCCTACGTGATGGTGGTCGGCAAGGACGGCAAGGTGCTGCGCAAGAACGTCACCGCCGACCAGGTCAGCGGCACCGACTGGATCGTCACCGACGGACTGGCCGCGAACGACCAGGTGATCGTCTCCGGGCTGCAGACGGTGAAGGAAGGCGCGCCGGCCAAGGCCGAGCCGTGGAAGCAGGATGCGGCAGGCGCCTCACCCAACTCCGCCCAGGCGCAGTCACCCGGCGCGGCAGGCAAGGCGCCTGCCGACAAGCAGTAACGGAGCGCGACCATGCCGAGTTTCTTCATCGACCGCCCGATCTTCGCGTGGGTGGTGGCGATCCTGATCACCTTGGGAGGCACGCTCGCCGTGCTGAACATGGGTATCGAGTCCTACCCCAACATCGCGCCGCCGCAGGTGACGGTGAGCGCGTCCTATCCGGGCGCCAGCGCTGACACCACCGAGAAGACGGTCACCCAGGTGATCGAGCAGCAGCTCACCGGCATCGACCACCTGCTGTACTTCAGCTCGTCCTCCAGCGCCAACGGTTCGGCCTCGGTCACCCTCACCTTCGAGACCGGCACCGACCCCGACATCGCCCAGGTGCAGGTGCAGAACAAGGTGTCGCTGGCCACGCCGCGGCTGCCCTCGGAAGTGACCCAGCAGGGCGTGGTGGTGGCCAAGGCCAACCCGGACTTCCTGATGTTCGTGGCGCTCACCTCGGACAATCCGGCCATTGACGGCGCGCGCCTCAATGACATCGTGTCGTCGCAGGTGCTGGACCAGATCTCGCGCATCTCCGGCGTCGGCAGCATCCGCCAGATCGGCTCCGAGTACGCCATGCGCATCTGGCTCAACCCGGACAAGCTGCACGGCTACAGCCTGTCGGCCTCGCAGGTGCTGGCAGCCATCCGCGCGCAGAACGTGCAGTTCGCCGCCGGCTCGCTCGGTGCCGATCCAGCGCCCGCCGGCCAGGGCTTCAGCGCCACGGTATCGGCCGAGGGGCGTTTCTCCACGCCTGCGGAGTTCGGCAACATCATCCTGCGCGCCAACAGCGACGGCACCACGGTCAGGCTCAGCGACGTGGCCCGCATCGCGTTCGGCCCGCAGAACTACGGCTTCCACGCCCAATACAACGGCAAGGAGGCCGGCGCGTTCGGTGTGCAGCTCCTGCCCGGCGCCAACGCGCTGGACGTGGCCACCGCCGTTCGCTCGAAGATGACCGAACTGGCCAAGAGCTTCCCGCAGGGCGTGAGCTGGTTCGTGCCGTATGACAGCACGCCGTTCGTGCGGATCTCGATCGAGGAGGTGATGCACACGCTGATCGAGGCGATGATCCTCGTCTTCCTGGTGATGCTGATCTTCCTGCAGAACATCCGCGCCACCATCATCCCCACGCTGGTGATCCCGGTGGCGCTGCTGGGCACCTTCCTCGGCCTGCTGCCGCTGGGCTTCACGGTCAACCAGCTGACCCTGTTCGGCATGGTGCTGGCAATCGGCATCGTGGTGGACGACGCGATCGTGGTGATCGAGAACGTCGAACGCATCATGACCGAGGAGGGCCTGTCGCCGAAGGAAGCCACGCGCAAGGCGATGGGCCAGATCACCGGTGCGATCGTGGCGATCACCGTGGTGCTGGCGGCGGTATTCGTGCCTTCGGCGCTGCAGCCGGGTGCCTCGGGCGTGATCTACAAGCAGTTCGCGCTCACCATCGCCGTGTCGATGGGCTTCTCGGCCCTGCTGGCGCTGTCGTTCACGCCGGCACTGTGCGCGAGCATCCTCAAGCCCGAGCACGAGCACAAGAAGAACTTTGTCTACCGCGGCTTCAACCGCATCTTCGAGCGCGTCACCCGGATCTACAGCGGCCACATCGGCAGCGCGATCAGCCATGCGCCGCGTTGGATGATGGTGTTCGCCGCGATCTGTGTGCTGTGCGGCGTGCTGTTCGTGCGCATGCCCACGAGCTTCGTGCCCAGCGAGGACCAGGGCTTCGCGCTGGCCATCGTCTCGCTGCCGCCGGGTGCGTCAGTGGAGCGCACCCAGAACGTGATGAAGCAGGTGCGCGCCAGGCTGATCAAGGATCCGGCGGTCGAGGGCATGTTCCAGATCTCCGGCTTCAGCTTCGTCGGCGCCGGCGAAAACACCGGCATGACCTTCATCCGCCTGAAGGACTGGGCCAAGCGCGACGTGACCGCCGACCAGTTCATCGCCAAGGCCAACGGCATGCTGCACGGCATCCGCGACGCGCAGATCTTCGTGGTGAACCTGCCGACCATCCGCGGCCTGAGCCAGTTCGGCGGCATCGACATGTGGCTGCAGGCCCGTGCCGGCCAGGACCGCAGCGAACTGACCAAGGCGCGCAACACGCTGCTGGGCAAGGCCGCGCAGGACAACAAGCTGATGGGCATCCGCCCGCAGGCGCTGGAAGACGCCCCGGCCCTGCAGCTGAAGGTGGACCGCGTGCAGGCGCAAACGCTGGGCCTTTCGGTGAGCGATATCTACAACGCCATCCAGCTCACCCTGGCACCGGTCTACGTCAATGACTTCGCCTACGCCGGCCGTGTGAAGCGCGTGCTGATGCAGGCCGACCAGGCCTATCGCATGGGCCCGGACGCGTTGCAGCACATCTATACGCCGAGCGCGAAGGTCGCCAGCGACGGCAGCACGCAGATGATCCCGATCTCCAGCGTGGTCGATGCCAAGTGGACCCTCGCCTCGCCGGCGCTGGCCCGCTACAACGGCTACTCGGCGGTGGAGATCGTGGGCAACGCCGCGCAGGGCTACTCCACCGGCCAGGCGATGGGCGAGATGGAGAAGATCGTCAACGACGACCTGCCCAAGGGCTTCGGCTACGACTGGACCGGCCAGTCCTACCAGGAAATCCTCTCCGGCAACTCGGCCACGCTGCTGATGGTGCTGTCCATCGTGATCGTGTTCCTTTGCCTGGCGGCGCTGTACGAAAGCTGGTCGATTCCGGTGGCGGTGCTGCTGGTGGTGCCGCTGGGCCTGCTCGGCGCAGTGGTGTTCTCGATGCTGCGCGGCCTGCCGAACGACATCTACTTCAAGATCGGCCTGATCACGGTGATCGGCCTGGCGGCGAAGAACGCGATCCTGATCGTGGAGTTCGCGGTGGAGAAACAGGCCGAGGGCAAGAGCCTGCGCGAGGGCGTGATCGAGGCGTCCCGCCTGCGCCTGCGCCCGATCCTGATGACCTCGATGGCGTTCATCCTGGGCGTGCTGCCGCTGGCCATTTCCTCCGGCGCCGGCGCCAATTCGCGCCACGCCATCGGCACCGGAGTGATCGGCGGCATGACGTTCGCCACCTTCCTCGGCCTGCTGCTGATCCCGGTGTTCTACGTGGTGGTGCGCCGCCTGCTCGGCGACAGGCTCGACGGTCCCGAGTCGGGCAAGCCGGCCGGTCACCACGGTGGCATGCAGCCTTTCGACTCCGATCCGCGGCGGGGAGCTTGAGGCGAGGAGTGAGCGGAGAGGAGTGAGAGAGAGCGACCGCTCGTTCTTCCTCTCCGCGTGAATGGCAAACCAAACAAAAAGCCCCGGCCAAGGCCGGGGCATTTTGCTTTTTGTGGTCAGAAATACCGGGGCCGAAATGAGAGGCGGACAACGCTCTACCTCTCACTCCTCACTCCTCTCCACTCACTCCTCGCTGGTCATCGCAAACCCGTCTCCGCCCGAGCGATCACCATGCGCTGGATCTCGCTGGTGCCCTCATAGATCTCGGTGATCTTGGCGTCGCGGAAGTAGCGCTCCAGCGGCATCTCCTTGGAGTAACCCATGCCGCCGTGGATCTGCACGGCCTGATGCGCGATCCACATCGCCGCCTCGGACGCCACCAGCTTGGCGACCGACGCCTCGGTGTTGAAGCGACCGCCGTTCTTCTCTGCTTCCATCTTGGTCCACGCCGCGCGCAGCGTGAGCAGCATGGCCGAGTCGAGCTTGCACTTCATGTCGGCGATCTTCGCCTGGGTCATCTGGAACGTGCCGATCGGATGGCCGAACGCCTTGCGGTCGCGCGACCACTGCAGCGTGGCCTCGTAGGCGGCGCGAGCGATGCCCACCGCCTGCGAGGCAATGCCGATGCGGCCGGCGTCGAGCACGCCCATCGCGATGGAGAAGCCCTTGCCGATCTCGCCCAGCACGTCGTCCTTGGAGCAGACGTACTCGTTGAGCTCGATCTCGCACGTGGCCGACGCACGGATTCCGAGCTTGGGCTCGGTCTTGCCGGCGTGGAAGCCCGGCTTCTGTGTGTCGATGATGAAGGCCGACACGCCCTTGGCGCCGATGCCCGGCGTGGTGATCGCGAACAGCACGATGTAGCGCGCCACCGGGCCGGAGGTGATCCAGCTCTTCTTGCCGTTGATCACCCAGTCCCCATTTTCGTTCTTCGTGGCGCGGGTATGCATGGCCGAGGCGTCGGAGCCGGACTGCGGCTCGGTCAGCGCATAGGCACCGATGCCCTCGCCCTGGGCGATGGCGCGCACGTACTTCTGCTTCTGCTCCTCGGTGCCGTGCTTGAGGATGCCGTTGCAGAACAGCGAGTTGTTGACCGACATGATGGTCGAGGTGGCGGCATCGGCCGCGGCGATCTCGATCATCGCCAGCACGTAGGCGATGGTGTCCATGCCCGCGCCGCCGTATTCCTCCGGCACCTCGATGCCCATCAGCCCGAGCTGACCCATCTCGCGGATGTTGTCCAGCGGAAACTCGCCCTTGGCGTCCAGCTCGGCCGCCACCGGCGCGATGCGCTTCTGGGCAAAATCGCGCGCGA
Organism: Dyella ginsengisoli; assembly: GCF_044904665.1. Classification (NCBI taxonomy): domain Bacteria; kingdom Pseudomonadati; phylum Pseudomonadota; class Gammaproteobacteria; order Lysobacterales; family Rhodanobacteraceae; genus Dyella; species Dyella ginsengisoli. The sequence goes on along the minus strand of NZ_JADIKM010000005.1, from coordinate 259,955 downwards.
TCGACTGGATCGACAGCTGGTCTTCGGTAAAACGGAAATCCATGAACTACTCCGGTGCGATGGCTTAGCCGCCCATTTTAACGTGGCTGACCCACTGGGCCGTGTGCAACTGCAGCAGCGCTGCGCGCCAGCCCACTCTTACGGTCTACCGCGCATCCCGGACGCCGAGCTGCGACAGCCCGCCGCGGCACCCCGAATGTCAACCCTTGACGCCCCGGCAATGCAGGCCTAGCCTTGCTTATCTTTGTATCGCGATAAAAGGATGACGCATGGATCTGGCAACTGCCTCCAGCGTGCTCCGACTGCTGGCCGATCCCACCCGCGTGCGCCTGCTGGCCGCGCTGGAGGGCGAGGAGCTGACCGTGGCCGAGCTCGCCTCGGTGCTCCATCTGGCCCAGCCGCGGGTATCCACGCACCTGGCCAAGTTGAAGGAGGCCAACCTCGTGCGCGACCGCCGCGCCGGCGTCTCAGCCTACTACCGCGCCAACACCGAAGGTGACGAGCACCAGCATCTGCTGCTGAAGTCGCTGCGCGAGAGCATCGACGACGCCCTGCTGCGCGAGGATGCCGCGCGCATTCCAGGCGTGCTGGCGCAGCGCGCCCGCGAGGCGGGCTGGGCCGACACCGTCGCCGGCGACATGGAGCGCCACTACTCGCCGGGCCGCACCTGGGAAACGCTGGCCCGCTCGCTGCTGCAACTGCTGGAAACCGGCGATGTGCTCGACATCGCTTCCGGCGACGGCATCACCGCCGAGCTGCTGGCGCCGCACGCGCGGTCCATCGTCTGCATCGATTCCAGCGAGCGCGTGGTCGAGGCCGCGGCACGACGCCTGCAAGCATTTTCCAACGTCGAGGTACGCCAGGGCGACATGCAGGCGCTGGATCTGGGCGAACGCCGCTTCGACCTCGTGCTGATGCTGCATGCGTTGACCTACGCCGCCGAGCCGGCCGTGGCCGTCGCCGAAGCGTCCCGCGTGCTGCGCCCCGGCGGGCGCCTGCTCGCGGTCACCCTGGGCGAGCACGACCACCGCGCGGTGGTGGAGCCGTTCGACCACATCAATCTCGGCTTTTCGCTCAGGCAGCTCAGCGGCTTCGCCGCGGCCGCAGGGCTGGACGTGGTGAGCGCCAACCGCCTCAGCCGCGAGCGCAAGGCACCGCATTTCGAAGTCATCAGCCTGCTGGCGCGCAAGCCGCAGGCCACCCCGGAGTTTGCCCCATGACCACCCTGCCCTGGCTCCATCCCGAGCGCGTCGCCAAGCTCCAGGCCGCGCTGCGCGAGCGCATCCTGATCCTCGACGGCGGCATGGGCACCATGCTGCAAGGCCACCAGCTCGACGAGACCGCGTTCCGCGGCGACCGCTTCGCCGACGGACACGACACCGCCCACGCGCACGACCACCCCGGCGCCTGCGACTTGAAGGGCAACAACGACCTGCTCACGCTGACCCAGCCGGACATCATCCGCGGCGTGCACACGGCATACCTGGAGGCCGGCGCAGATCTGGTCGAAACCAATACCTTCAACTCCACCCGCATCAGCCAGGCCGACTATCACCTCGAACACCTCGCCTACGAGCTCAATCGCGCCGGTGCCGCACTGGCCCGCGCCGCCTGCGACGCAGTGGAGGCGAAAACGCCGGACCGGCCGCGCTTCGTCATCGGCGTGCTCGGCCCCACCAGCCGCACCGCCTCGCTGTCGCCGGACGTCAACGATCCGGGCTTTCGCAACGTGAGCTTCGAGGAGCTGGCGGCCAACTACACCGAGGCAGCCGGCGGCCTGATCGACGGCGGCGCCGACCTGATCATGGTTGAAACCATCTTCGACACGCTCAACGCCAAGGCGGCGCTGTTCGCGCTGGCCGAGCTGTTCCGCGAACGCGGCGCGCGCCTGCCGGTGATGATCTCCGGCACCATCACCGACCGCTCCGGCCGCACGCTCTCGGGCCAGACCGCCGAGGCGTTCTACTACTCCGTGCAGCACGCGCGCCCGCTGTCGGTGGGACTCAACTGCGCGCTCGGCGCGGCCGACCTGCGACCGCATATCCAGACCCTGGCGCGGGTAGCCGACGGCTACGTCAGCACGCATCCGAATGCCGGCCTGCCCAATGCCTTCGGCGAATACGACGAATCGCCCGAGCAGATGGCCAGCGTGATCCGCGGCTTCGCCAGGGACGGCCTGCTCAACCTGGTCGGCGGCTGCTGTGGCACCACCCCGGCGCACATCCGCGCCATTGCCGAAGCAGTGAAGGACTGCGCGCCGCGCGCGCTGCCGTCGCTCGACGAGGCCGCGGCGTGAGTTGCCAGCTACCCCGACGCCTGAACCTTGCCTCGCGTGTAAGCGAGGAAGCAACAGCTCAGGGCGCCACACGCTTGAGCCCTCTCCCCCGAGCCCCGCTCGGGGGAGAGGGTTGGGTGAGGGGGAGGCTCTTGGCTGTCCGCTTTACCCATGCATCAGAGCGCCCCTTCACCCCGACCCTCTCCCCCAGCTTCGCCAGGGGAAAGGGAGCACTTACTGCCGGCTTTTCTATTCCATGAACGCTCCCCGCTACACCCGCCTGTCCGGTCTCGAACCGCTGGTCATCACGCCGGACCTGCTGTTCGTCAACGTGGGCGAACGCACCAACGTCACCGGCTCGGCGCAGTTCCGCAAGCTGATCAAGGAAGACCGCTACGGCGAGGCGATCGAGGTCGCGCGCCAGCAGGTGGAGAACGGCGCGCAGATCATCGACGTCAACATGGACGAGGGCCTGATCGACTCCGAGGCGGCGATGACCCGCTTCCTCAACCTGATCGCCGCCGAGCCCGACATCGCCCGCGTACCGGTGATGGTCGATTCCTCCAAGTGGTCGGTGATCGAAGCCGGCCTGCGCTGCCTGCAGGGCAAGGGCATCGTCAACTCGATCTCGATGAAGGAGGGCGAGGCGGCCTTTCTGGAGCAGGCCCGCAAGGTGCAGCAGTACGGCGCCGCCGCGGTGGTGATGGCGTTCGACGAGGTCGGCCAGGCCGACACCTGCGCGCGCAAGGTGGAGATCTGCTCGCGCGCCTACGCGCTGTTGACCGAAAAGCTCGACTTCGCGCCCGAAGACATCATTTTCGACCCGAACATCTTTGCCATCGCCACCGGCATCGACGAACACAACAACTACGCGGTCGACTTCATCGAGGCGACCCGCGAGCTCAGGAAGCGCTTCCCGCTCAGCCATGTCTCCGGCGGCGTGTCCAACGTGTCGTTCTCTTTCCGCGGCAACAACACCGTGCGCGAGGCGATCCACTCGGTGTTCCTGTTCCACGCGATCCGGGCCGGCATGGACATGGGCATCGTCAACGCCGGCGCGCTGATGATCTACGACGACATCCCCGACGAGTTGCGCGAGCGCGTCGAGGACGTGGTGCTCAATCGTCGCGCCGACGCCACCGAGCGGTTGCTGGAGATCGCCGAGCGCTTCAAGGGCAAGAAGGGCGAGGCGGTGGTCGAGACGCTGGCCTGGCGCGAGAAACCCGTGCGCGAACGCCTGAGCCACGCGCTGGTGCACGGCATCGACCAGTTCGTGGTCGAGGACACCGAGGAAGCGCGCCAGCTTTCCAGCCGCCCGCTGGACGTGATCGAAGGCCCGCTGATGGACGGCATGAACGTGGTCGGCGACCTGTTCGGCGCCGGCAAGATGTTCCTGCCGCAGGTGGTGAAGTCCGCCCGCGTGATGAAGAAGGCCGTTGCCCACCTCATCCCCTACATCGAGGAAGAGAAGCTGCGCACCGGCGACGCCGGCAAGAACAACGGCACCATCATCATGGCCACGGTGAAGGGTGACGTGCACGACATCGGCAAGAACATCGTCGGCGTGGTGCTCCGCTGCAACAACTTCGAGGTGATCGACCTCGGCGTGATGGTGCCCGCGCAGAAGATCCTCGACGCCGCGCGCGAGCACAACGCGGACATCATCGGCCTGTCGGGTCTGATCACGCCCTCGCTGGAGGAAATGGCCCAGGTGGCGCGCGAGATGCAGCGTCAGGAGTTCCACATCCCGCTGCTGATCGGCGGCGCCACCACCTCGCGCGCGCACACTGCGCTGAAGATCGACCCGCACTACAAGGCACCCACCGTGTGGGTGAAGGACGCCTCGCGCGCGGTCGGCGTGGCGCAGTCGCTGCTGAGCAAGGAGCTGGTCGACGCCTTCATGGACAAAGTGCGCGCCGAGTACGCCGACGTGCGCGAGCGTCACCGCAACCGCGGCCCCGGCAAGCAGCTGGTGTCGCTGGAGAAGGCGCGCGGCCAGCGCTTCAGCTGCGACTGGGAGGCGTACGAGCCGTCCCAGCCGAAGCAGCCCGGCCTGCACGTGTTCAATGACTACGACCTGGCCGAACTGCGCGGCTACATCGACTGGACGCCGTTCTTCAACGCGTGGGAACTGGCCGGCCGCTATCCCGCCATCCTCTCCGACGAGATCGTCGGCCCCCAGGCCAGCGAGCTGTTCGCCGATGCGCAGAAAATGCTCGACACGCTGATCGCGGAGAAGTGGCTGACCGCGCGTGGCGTGATCGGTTTCTGGCCGGCGGCCAGCGTCGGCGACGATATCGTCCTCGACGGCAGCGCGCAGGGCACGACGCTGCACCACCTGCGCCAGCAGGTCGACAAGCCGGCCGAGCGCCCCGACTTCTGCCTGAGCGACTTCATCGCGCCGAAGGCCGCCGGCAAGCACGACTGGATCGGCGGCTTCGCCGTCACCGCGGGCATCGGCATCGAGGAGCACGTGGCGCGCTTCGAGGCCGGGCACGACGACTACTCGGCGATCCTGCTCAAGGCACTGGCCGACCGGCTGGCGGAAGCCTTCGCCGAACGCATGCACGAACGCGTGCGCCGCGAGTTCTGGGGCTATGCGCCCGACGAGTCACTGCAAAACGATGCGCTGATCGCAGAAACCTACCGCGGCATCCGCCCGGCCCCGGGTTACCCGGCCTGCCCCGACCACACCGAGAAGACTGCGCTGTTCGCCCTGCTCGACGCCCCGTCGAACGCCGGCATCACGCTCACCGAGGGCTTCTCGATGTACCCGGCCGCCGCCGTCTCCGGCTGGTACTTCGCGCATCCGGACAGCCAGTACTTCGTGGTCGGCCGGATCACCCGCGAGCAGGTCGACGACTACGCCAGGCGCAAGGGCTGGACCCGCGAGGAAGCCGAGCGCTGGCTGGCACCGGTGCTGGACTACGATCCTGACTGAGCGGGCGGCGTCAGACCTCGCTCTCGACCACCTGGCGGCGCTTCACGTCGCGCATGTGCACCACCAGGTTGTAGATGGAAACAAACGCCGGGAAGAAGTTCGAGAGGATGCCCACCGAGTCGTTCTTGCCCACGATGAAATAGGCCAGCAGCAATGCGCTGCCGCACACCGACAGCCACCAGAACGCCAGCGGCATCACCACCCGCTTGAGCTTGCGGGTGTAGTACATCTGCACGAACCAGCGGCTGGTGAACATCAGCGAACCGAGCAGGCCGACCGCCTTCCACGGGGTCAGTTCGAAGCCCTGCAGGGCGGCGAGGATGCGGTGCAGTTCGTGCTGGAACAGGTCCATCGGGGCAGGTCCGGGGTGGAAAGCGCGCCAGTCTAGCAATCCCCCCGCGCGCTGCCCTACCCGCAACCGGTAAAAAGTGTCGATGCCCGGTTGACCACCGCACGGACACCCCGTATATTTGCGCGCTCTCGGCGGGCGGTTAGCTCAGCGGTAGAGCACTGCCTTCACACGGCAGGTGTCACAAGTTCGATCCTTGTACCGCCCACCACCGAATCGACGACAAAGGGCCCGGCATTGCCGGGCCCTTTGTCGTTCCGGACACGCCGAAGCCTTTCCCGACCGCCGCCCTGCCCGCGAGTGAACGCGCGGCGGCCTGCGCGCTTGCGTCCGGTTTTTCACCGGCAAAGGCATGGCAACATGCCTGCGAGGCGTTGACCGGAGACGGCCGCCGGCACACTTCAACGCAGAGGGATCTCTCCAAACTCCGCCCCACAGGGCGGCGCGCCAAGGCCGATCCATACCCGCGATGCAAGCCCCCCGCCTGCCCGAGAACGAAACCGAACGCCTCGCGCTGCTGCACGCGCTGGACGTGCTCGATCACACGCCCGATCCGGCGCTGGACCGGATTACCCGCACCGCCGCGCGGCTGTTCCGGGTGCCGATCGCGCTGATCACGCTGGTGGACAGCAACCGGCAGTGGTTCATGTCGCGGGTAGGCATGAAGGTGCGCGAGACCCCGCGCAACGACTCGATGTGTGGCCACGCCATTCTCGAACCCGGCACGATGGTGGTGTGCGACGCGCAGCAGGACCCGCGTTTCCACGACAACCCGCTGGTACTGGGACCGCCGCACATCCGCTTCTATGCCGGGCGCCCGCTGCGCTCGCGCCACGGCCTGGTGCTGGGCACGCTGTGCCTGATCGATCGCGAGCCGCGCACGTTCGGCCCCGATGACGCCGCGGCGCTGGACGACCTGGCCGACATGGTCGAGGCACACCTGCGCAGCCGGGAGGAGGCGGTCGAGGCGCAGGCAGTGAAGGCCTCGCTGGAACGCAGCGAGATGCTGTTTGCCCGCACCGTGACGCATGCCGCGGTCGGCATCGCCGTGGCCACGCCCGAGGGGCGCTGGCTGGAGATGAACCAGCGCTTCTGCGACATCGTCGGCCACCCGCGCGAGCGCCTGATCGGCGCGCAGGCGCAGCACATCGTGCATCCGGACGATCTGGATGCGGGCACGCGCCTGCTGCGCACGGTGCTGGCCGGCGACGTGGATGCGCTCAATCTGGAAGTGCGTTTCGTGCGGGCCGACGGCAGCATCTCGTGGACGCAGCTCGGCGCCTCGGCCCTGATGGACGCGCAGGGCCAGCCGGAAAACCTCGTCACCGTGCTCACCGACATCAACCCGCGCAAGCGCGTCCAGCACGAGCTCGAAGCGCTGCAGCGCACGCTGGAGCAACGCATCGTCGAGCGCACCGGCGAACTGCACGAGGTGGTCGCCAGACTGCAAGGCGAGATCGGCATCCGCGAAGCGGCGCAGCGGGCGCTCAACGAAGAGAAGGAGCGCTTCCAGGACACCTTGCGCAACGCATCGGACGCATTCGTGGAGGTGGATGCCGACGACCGCATCATTTCCTGGAACCGTTCGGCCGAGCTGATCTTTGGCTGGCCGCGCGCCGAAGTGATCGGTCGCTCGCTGTCGCAGACGATCGTGCCGCCGCACCTGCGCGATGCGCACCTGGCCGGCTTCCGCCGCTTCCTCGCGCATGCCCCGGACAGCGGCCACCTGATGGGGCAGCGCATCGAACTGGTCGGCCTGCGCCGCAACGGCGAGCAATTCCCGCTGGAGCTGACCCTGGGCAGCACACGCGTCGGCGGCCAGTGGCTGATCAACGCGTTCCTGCATGACATCAGCCGGCGCAAGGCCGATGAACTGGCCCTGCGCGAGAGCGCGGCGCGGCTGAAGACCATCACCGACAACGTGCCGGCGATGATCGCCTTCATCGACCACACCCTGCACTACCGCTTCCACAACCGCGCCTACACCGACTGGTTCGGCATTTCGCCGGAGTCGCTGGTGGGCACCGACGCGCGCGCCTTCTGGGGCGAGGCCACGTTCGAGCACCTGCGCCCTTCGTTGCAGAGCGTGCTGTCCGGTGAAAGCGTCGCCGTCGAATACCAGCTGCAGGCGCTCACCGGCCCGATGTGGTTCTACGCCAGCCTGGTGCCGCGCACCGAGGACGACGGCCAGGTATCCGGCTTCTACCTGCTTGCGCAGGACATCACCGAGCGCAAGCGGCTGTACCAGCGGATCGAGCACGAGGCGATGCACGACGCGCTCACCGGGCTGCCCAACCGCCGCGCGCTGATGCAGCGACTGGATGAAGCGATGGCCCGCTCGCGCCGGCACGGGCAGCCGATGGCCGTGCTGTTCATGGATCTGGACGGCTTCAAGCAGATGAACGACACGCTCGGCCACGAGTTCGGCGACGCCGTGCTGCAGCACTTCGCCGCCACCGTGCGCGGCGCGGTGCGCGAAACCGACTACGTCGCGCGGCTGGCCGGCGACGAGTTCGTGGTAGTGCTGGAGGATCTCGACCCCGCCGACGAGCAGTCGGCCGGGCGCGTGGCTGCCGCGGTGCTGGAACGACTGGTGATGGACCAGGAGATCGAGGGCGTGGCGGTCACGCTGGCCACCAGCATCGGCGTCGCGCTGCACTCGGGTCGCGACGAGGAAACTCCGCAGGAACTGCTGCACCGGGCGGACGCGGCGATGTATCGCGCCAAGGCCCTTGGCAAGCGCCAGCTGGCGTACTGACCCCGCAGTCAGGCTGCGGCAGCGCGCTGGCTCTCCTCGATCCCGACCTGCTCGATCAGCAAGCTCAGGAAGCGCTCGCGCGCATGTCGGTAGCCGGCATCGTGCGGGCCGGCCAGGGCCGCGGCATGCATCGCTTCGTGCGCCTCGCGCAGCAGCGTTAGCGGCAGCACGCTGCGATCGAGATAGCGGCCGACCGCGCAGGCGGCATCGACGTGCTGTCGCCAGAACGTGCTGTCCAGCGGCAGGGCGTGCAGATGCTCCTCCCACAGCAGCGCCCCGGCGAGCGCGCCCAGCGCCGTGCTCGGTACGGTCGCCGTCCAGCCGTGGTGGACATTGCGCAGCCAGTCCGGCAACGCCCCGGCCGGCATCGGCCGCGCCAGTGCGTAGCCCTGCCCCATGTCGGCGCCCAGCAGCAGCGCCGCCTCGCTCAGGCCGAGCGTCTCCAGTCCTTCCACCACGACCTCCAGGTCGAGGTCGTGGCCCAGCCGGATCAGCTGGCGGATGAAGCGCAGGGTGCGCAGCGGGTCGTCCACGGCCTGCATCACGATCGCCTGATCGATCTTGATGCGATCAAACGGCCACTGGCGCAGGCGGATCAGCGAGCTGTAGCCGGCACCGAGATCGTCCTCCACCAACCGTACGCCCAGCGCCTTGAGCGCACGCATGCCGGTCATCGCCTCGGGTGCGTCGTGCTCCATGCCGAGCGGCGATTCGAGGATCTCGAACAGCAGCGACTCGGCGCGGCAGGTGCCCGCGGCCAGCACCGCGGCAGCGGCCTCGGCATAGCGCGGGTCCTGCAGCGCTTCGGCCGGTGCGTTCACCGACATGTCCAGCGAGTGGCCGAGCTGTGCCAGGCGCTCGCGCTCGGCGGTCGCCTGCAGCAGCACCTGCCGGAACAGTCCCACCAGGTCGTCGTCGCCGAGCGCGGGCAGGAAGCGTCCGGGCATCAGCAGCTGGTCGTCGCTGTCGCGCAGGCGCGCCAGCGCTTCCAGCTCGGTCACCCGACCGTCGCGCAGCCGCACTACCGGCTGGTAATGCACCTGCAGCGCGTCGGTAGCGATCAGCGCGCGCCAGCGTTGGCGCACGAAGAACGGCAGCAGCGCGGTGCCCGGCCGCGGCGGCGCGAGGCGGGCCAGCGCCAGATCGAGCAGGTTCTTGAGCTGGTCGACGAAGGCCTGCTGGTCTTCGCTCTGCAGGCCGCCGGCGTAGGGGCTGTAGATGGTGAGCACGGCCGATGGCGTCGCCGGCAACGGGCACAGCGGCACCGCCACGCTGGACACCACGCCCATCGCCAGCGCCTGCTCGCGCCAGGCCACCATCGCCGGATCGGTGCCGTAATGCAGGCAGCGCTGGACGGTGGCGGTGCGCCATGCACGGCCGGTCGGGCCGCCACCGAGCGGGCTATCGGCATTGACCCGGATCGGCACCGCCTCGCCGCGTCCCAGCGCGATCAGGTAGTTGGTGGACGGCTCGCCACCCACCGCCTCGTAGGTGAGCTGGCCGGACGCATCGGGTCGTCCCACCGCACACGAGGCGATCTCGTCGTGCGCGGCAAGCATGTCGACCACGCCCTGGATCAGTTCCAGAAAACCGTCGGCCGACCAGGCCAACGCGTTGAGCCGGGCCAGCAGCGCCACGCGCGCGCGCTGCAGGTCGCGCATGCTTTCCAGCTGCCACTGGCGCTCCAGTCCCAGCCGCTGCAGCACGATGCCCAGCGCCCGGCGATCGCGCCTTGCGTCGTCGCCGAGCATCGCCGCGATCAGGTCGCGCAAGCGCTCGATGCCTTCGAGCAGCCATACCTCCTCCAGCCCCGCTGCCGCGTGGAAGCGACCTGCGCGACTGGCCTGGGCACGATGGGTCTCGATATCCAGCGCCGGTTGCAGCAGCACCCGCACGTGTTTGGTGAAGCGATCGGTGAGCTGTTCGCGATCGGCATCGGGCAGTACCTCGAGCAGGCGCGCGATGCCCTCGTGCCCCTGCAGCTCGGCGTTGAACGCGGCGATCAGCGCGGGCACGCGTGGTGCGACCAGCTCGACCCAAGGTCGCAACACCGCCTCGGCCGATGGCCCGTACGGCGGCTGACTGCGGCCATCGTCCTCCGGCGCCAGTGCCGGTTCGGCAGGCACCAGCGGAGTGGACCACCAGCGCTCGCGCTGACGCTTGCGCGCCTTCACCTGGTACATCGCCTGATCGGCGCGCCGCAGCAGCTGCTCGCCGCTGGCCCTGGCGTGGTCGGGGAACAGCGCGATGCCGAGGCTGGCCGCCAGCTGGAAGGTCACGCCGTCGATCACCAACGGTTCGCTCAGGCGTTGCCACACGCGTTCCAGCAGGGGTTCCAGTTCGCGCTCGTGGTGCAGGCCTTCGCAGACCAGCACGAACTCGTCGCCACCGAGCCGGGCCACGTAATCCTCCGGGCGCAGCGCGTGCTGCAGGCGCTGCGCTACTTCCACCAGCAGGCGGTCGCCGACGGCATGGCCGTAGCGGTCGTTGATCGGCTTGAGGTCGTCCAGATCCAGCATGCCGGTGGCCACCAGTCGCCCGCTGCGCTCGGCGCGGGCGATGGCGCACTCCAGGTGCATGTCCAGCGCACGGCGGTTGGGCAGTCCGGTGAGCGCGTCGTGCAGGGCGAGATAGGTCTGGCGCTGCTGTTCTTCCTGCAACAGGCGGCGGCGCTCGTGCTGGCTCAACGCCAGTCCGGTGGCGTCGGCCAGCTCGTCCAGCAGCCGGCACAAGTCGTCGTCGAAGGCGTCCTCCTCGCGCGTCACGATGACGAACACGCCGACCGGCTCGGGGGTGTGTCCAGCCGGGCCGCCGGACACCGGCATGATCGGCCAGCAGCCCATCGCACCCATTTGCGCCAGCGGATCGTGCTGCCACATGGGCGACATGTCCTTGCGCTCGCGCGGGCGCACCCGGACCTGCCGCTGGCGCGAGCGCAAGGCGAGCAGCGGCGTGGTCAGCCCTTCGCGACCGTCGTGTCGCAGCGAGGGCGACAGCTGCCGCAGAGCATCGGCGATCGGACCGACCAGCGCCGCACGCCGCAGCAGCCCGGTCTGCGGCTCGGCCACGTGCACGTCGACCGCGGCCGCGCCGGCGATGTCCACCAAGGATTGGGCCAGCGTGCGGTAGACCGCGTCCGGGTCGGGCTGGTCGAGCAGCGCGCGCTGGATGGTGCGCTGCGCGTCCCGATAGCGGCTCATGCGCGCGCTGCGTTCGACCAGTGCCTGGTGATCCCAGAAGCGCGCCAGTTCGTCGGCCAGCCGCTGCGCCCAGTCCAGCAGGTCTTCGCTGAGATCGGCCGAGCCGCCGGCGTACACGGCAAGGATCAGCTGGCCACCGTCGCGGGTATCCGCCGCGGCAACAATGCAGGAACTGAAGCCGTGCCTCGCCGCCGCGGCGCGCCAGGGCGCGAACACCGGTGCGTCGATCGCCGCCGCCTGCGCCCGATGCTCGCGCAGGGCGATGCCTACCGGGCCGCTGCCGCCCGGCTCGTCGGCGCGATTGCTCAGCTGCAGGGTAGTGGCGTAATCCGATTCCGGTCCGGCGGCAGCCAGCACCTGCACGGCCGCCTCCTCCGGCGGGCGACGCCCTATCCACACCAGCGGCAGGCTCATGGTGGCGGCGAGGATGCGGGCGATCTCCACCACCGCCAGCCGGCGGTCATAGCCCGGAGCGGTGTGCAGCAGGGTCAGGGTTTCGGCGACGCTCTGGTAGAACCGCGAGCGCAGCTCCAGGCCGGCCGCCTGCGCATCGCCGGTCACCGGTGCCTTCAAACCGTTCGTCCCCGCTGCCTGTTCGCCGGATTCCACGTCGACCGTCCTGCGTGTCTGGTGATGCCTCGTCGCCCCATTCACATCGGTGTCCATTGCCACTGCCGATCGCCGCTTGCTTCGACGCAACAGGCTGATGCCGATGCGGCACCCGCCTGACGCTTCAGGACTTATCGACATCCCCTGGTGGCACTTGAACGAGCGTCCGGCATCCGGCCCACGCTTGGCCCGGCATCATACGCCGGGTGCCGGTTCAGCGTGCCAGACTGCCGCCACGTCCGGCGGGGGGGCGGGTGGTGGGCGGCGAGCGGGCATCGGAGGACGCATGGATCGAGAGTACGAGGGCGCATCGGCTCGCTTCGGGCTGACCCTGCTGGCGCTGTTCGCGCTCGCCGCGGTGGCGCTCGGCATCGCGCCGCGCTATCGCCAGGACTGGGCGCTGGAGAACGCGATCGTGCTGGTGGCGGTGCCGCTGCTGGTGTTCGGCTGGCGGCGCCTGCGCTTCTCGCGGGGCGCCTACCTGGCGCTGTTCGCGTTCCTGCTGCTGCACGAGGTCGGCGCGCATTACACCTATTCCGAGGTGCCGTATGACGAGGCGTTCGCCCGCCTCACCGGCCACTCGCTCAACGCCTTGCTGGGGCTGCACCGCAACCACTTCGATCGCGCGGTGCACTTTCTCTACGGCGCGCTGGTGACGCCGATGGCGGTGGAGCTGTTCGCCCATCGCGCTCCGCCCCGCGGCGTGTGGCGCTGGATCCTGCCGGTGTGCTTCGTGATGTCCCACTCGGTGATCTACGAGCTGGTGGAGTGGCTGGCCGCGTTGCGCTTCGGCGGCGAGCTGGGCGCCGCCTACCTCGGCACCCAGGGCGACTCCTGGGACGCCCAGCAGGACATGGCGCTGGCCGCGCTCGGCAGCGTTCTTTCCATGGGCCTCCTGGCGTGGCGCGGGAGACAGGCGCGCGCGGGTTGACCGTCATCAATGCCCCGGGCAATACGCCGCTTAAGCTGGTTCCAGCCCCTGCGGAAGTGATCGTCATGCGCGCTTCGGACATCGGTACTGCCCGCGTCATCCAAGCGCCCGCCACGCTCACCCTGCGCGACGCGGCGTGCCTCATGCGCCGGCAGCAGGTGGGTTGCCTGGTGGTGGTGCGCGAGGACGGCACCGTACCGGTGCCGGTCGGCATCGTCACCGACCGCGACCTGGTCACCGAGGCGATCGCCGCCCGGCGCGATCTGGACACCACCACGCTGGGAGACGTGATGTCCGCGCCGCTCGCCACCTGCCGCGCCGATGCGACCCTGGCCGAGGTGGTGGGCATCCTTCGCGGCAGCGGCGTGCGCCGCCTGCCGCTGGTGGATGGCGAGGACACCCTGGTCGGCGTGGTCAGCGCCGATGACGTACTGGTAGCCATCACCGAGTTGCTGGGGCGGTTGTCGGAGGCCATGATGGTCGAGCCCCTGCTCGACCGCAGCTACACCTGAGCGCCAACCTCGCTGAACTTCATGCACGATCCTCGACGCCATGCGTCCCGTCACCTGCCCGCCCTGATCCTCTGCGCCCTGCTGGCACTGGTCACGATCACCGCCATCCGGGCCACCGGCGGCGACACGCGCTTCTTCTGGCATCCGGAAATCGCCCCCAGCGGCCCGGTGGTGGTGGTGGTGAGCCTCGACGAGCAGCAGATCTACGTGTATCGCAACGGCGTGGCGATCGGCGCCGGTCCGATCAGCTCGGGCAAGCCCGGCTACGAGACGCCGCCGGGGATCTACACCATCCTGCAGAAGAAGCGCGAACACCGTTCCAACCTCTACGACGACGCGCCGATGCCGTACATGCAGCGGCTCACCTGGGACGGCATCGCGCTGCATGGCGGCACCCTGCCCGGCCACCCCGCCTCGCATGGCTGCGTGCGTCTGCCGCAGGCCTTCGCGGAGAAGCTGTTTGCGATCACCCAGCGCGGCGGCACCGTGGTGGTGGCCGACGCCCGCATATCACCCGCCCGAATCGCCCACCCGGCGGCCGTGGCACCGATCGACCTGAACGGCGCGCCGATGTCGGCGGCCACGGTGATCGCATCCGCATCGGCTGGCGCCTTGCCGCTGGCCGGCGAACCGACGCCAGTCAGCGTGGTGGTGAGCACCCACGACCGCACCGTCTACGTCCTGCGCGGCGGCCTGCTGGTCGACAGCTCGCCGCTCGAAATGGTGGCCGACCCCGCCCCCAGCGGCATCGTGCTCTACGTGATGACCGGTGCCCGCCCCGGCGCTACCGAGACGGCGGTGGCCCGCGGCCTGCCGAACTGGTCGGCTTACCGCATCCTGGGCAGCGGCCCGGTGCCCGAGCCGAGCCAGATGGCCGGCCACCTGCAGGTTCCTGAAACATTCGGTGCGCGCCTGCAGGAGGCGCTGGTACCCGGTTCCACCGTGCTGGTGACGGATCTTCCGGGTTACGGCAATCCGGCCGGACCGCCCTACGCCAAGCTGCTCGAATCCGAACCCGCTGGCGGTGGCAGCACCGGCGCGAAACCCGTCACAAATCACGGAAGCCGCTGACTGCGTTCATTTTTCCCTGACAATTCGTTCAGCTTGCGCTGGCGAGACTGGCCGCTGCCCGTCCCTGCTGAATGCGGTAATCCCCCATGTCGATTCTTGCCCCTCGCACCTTGGTGCGTCGTGTGCTCCCCGTTGTTTCCCTGCTTTTCATGCTGCCGTTTGCATCCCGGGCGGCCGCCGCAGCGCCTGACGCATCGGGCGATCTGGCCAGCGCGCTGTCCCGCGCCGCGCCGGCCGCCGATCCCAAGGTGATTGCCCTGGCGACTCGTGCGCTGCAGTGCGTGCAGAAAGCGATGCCGACACGCACCTTGAGCGTGATCGACTACTCGCGGCCCTCCACCGAGCCGCGCCTGTGGGTGTTCGACGTGAACCGGCGCACCCTGCTGTTCAAGGAGTGGGTGGCACACGGACGCAACAGCGGCGACAACCTGACCGAGCGCTTTTCCAATGCGCCGGGCAGCCTGATGTCCAGCCTGGGCACCTTCGTCACCGACGGCACCTACCAGGGGCACAACGGCTACTCGCTGCGGCTGAAGGGCCTGGACGACGGCTTCAACGACAACGCCGAGAGCCGTGCCATCGTGATCCATGGCGCCAACTATGTGAGCCCGGCGTTCGCCAAGACGCAGGGGCGGATCGGCCGCAGCTGGGGCTGCCCGGCAGTGCGTGCGGGCGTGGCGCACAAGCTGATCGACGCGATCCGCGAGCGCTCGGTGGTGTTTGCCTATTACCCGGACAAGCGCTGGCTGGGCAATGCCGCGACCCTGGGCGACTGCGGCGCCAGCGTCACCGCCAGCCTGGACGGCGGTGCCGGCCACGCCCGCGGCCAGGCCGGCACGCGGGCCGCGCTCAGCCCGTGAATGCGCGGGCGCTCAATGCGCCATCAACAGCGGCAGATGGGTGTGATCCAGCACGTAGCGGGTCGCGCCGCCTAGCACCAGCTCGCTGAGCCGCGAACGTCCCCAAGCGCCCATCACCAGCAGATGGGCGTCCATCGCGCGCGCTTCGTCCAGCAGCGCCTTGCCGGTGTTGGGCGAGTCGTCGAAGTGTTCCCACTCCACCGTCACGCCCTGCCTGGCCAGCCACGCGCGCAGCGACAGCGCCGGCGGTGCCAGGCCCGGCAAGCCGGCGCGCTCGCCATCGAGCACGCGCACCTTGCTCGCACGCTGCAGCAGCGGCAGCGCCGCCTTCACCGCGTCGGCGGCCTCGCCCGAGCCGTTCCATGCGATCAGCACGCGCTCCAGTGTGGCCACGCCCTGCCAGGTCTCCGGCACCAGCAGCATCGGCGCGGCGTCACCGAACAGCGCGCGGGTGATGTTGTCGAAGCCGATCGGCGAATCGGGATTCTTCACCGGCAGGTCCGTCACGATGAACTGCGCCAACCGCGAGCGCTTGGCCAGGATCGGCACATAGCTGCCGCGGATCACCTCCCACTCGCCCTGCACGCCGTAGCGTTCGCACAACCCCTGCCACCAGCCGCCGTGCGCCTGCGCGGCGCGTTCCTCGGTGTCGAGCAGGGCCATCGCCTCGGGCATGGTCATGATCGGCGGATACACCGCCACCACGTGCATTCCGGTGACGAAGGCACCTATCCGGCGCGCCGTGGCCATGCCGACGACGTTGGCGGGGGCGTCGTCCTCCATCCGTTCGACGTTGATGATGAGGTCCATCATGGGCGTTCCTCGCATGGCGTCATGAGGGTTCGATTGTGCACCGGGCGGCAGTCGGCGTCTTGACCGGCATCAACGCCCGCTTCGCATGACGTCAGCCAGCTGCGCTCAGTGCCAGAACGGGAGCATCGCGATCACCACCGCGGCCATCGCCAGCGTCGCCAGCCAGCCCAGCCAGCGCAGCGGGCGGGAGATCACCAGATCGCCCATCACCGATCGTCGCGAGGCCATCGCCATGATGCCCGCCATCAGCGGCACCGCGATCACCCCGTTGAGTACCGCCGACCAGAACAGCATGCGGATCGGGTCGATCGGGGAATAGCTCAGCAGCAGGCCCAGCAGCATCGAGCCGACCAGGATCAGGTAGAACAGCCGCGCTTCGCTGGGTCGACGGCCCAGGCCTTCGGTCCAGTCGAACACGTCGGCCACCGCGTAGGCGGCCGAACCGGCGAGCACCGGCAGCGCCAGCAGCCCCGTGCCGAGAATGCCCAGCGCGAACAGCGCGCCGGCGAACGGCCCGGCCAGCGGCCGCAGCGCACGGGCCGCGTCCGCCGAACTCTGGATGTCGGTCACGCCGTGCGGATGCAGCACCACCGCCGCCGTGAGCATGATGAAGAACGCCACCGCATTGGAATACACCATGCCCACCGCGGTATCGAAGCGGATGCGTCGGAAGGCTCCAGGCGCCACCAGCGGCGTGTCGCGCAGCGGAGGCTGGCCGGAGGCAATCTCCTCCTCCACCTCTTGCGAGGCCTGCCAGAAAAACACGTACGGGCTGATGGTGGTGCCGAAGATCGCCACCAGCATCAGCAGGTAACCGGGCCCGGGCGCCCAGCGCGGCCAGATCATCGCGGCCAGCACCTCGCGCCAGGGCACGTCCACCACCATCGCGGTGAGCACGTAGGCGAACAGGCTCAGCGTGAGGATGCGCAGCACCGGCGCATAGCGCGGGAACGGCACCGCCACCTCCAGCGTCATCGACAGCAGCGACAGCCCCAGCGCGTACGCCATCGACGAGCCGCCCAGCAGCATCGCCGCCGCCTCGCCGATGGCGCCAATGTCAGCGGCCAGGTTGAAGATGTTCGCGCCCAGCAGCAGACCGACCAGCGCCGCGGTGAGCCAGCGCGGGAAATGCCGGCGCATGTTCGCCGCCAGCCCGCGCCCGGTCACGCGCCCCACTTCGGCGCTGACCATCTGGATGCCGATCATCAGCGGCAGCGTGAGATACAGCGACCACAGCGGCGCCAGCCCGAACTGCGCGCCCGCCTGCGAATACGTGGCGATACCGCTGGGATCGTCGTCCGCCGCGCCGGAGATCAAACCCGCGCCCAGCCGCCGCGACAGCGACGGTGCCGCGGGCTCGGACGAAGCGGACTCGGGTAACGGCACGGGCGACTCCTGGCGATCCATCGGGGCAAGCGTGCGACAGCCTGACGCGCCGGACGCTTGACGTCCATCAAGGCGGGCGCATCGCGCGCGGACCACGCTGGCGCCGCCACCTACTCGCGGGAGTCGACCCATGTTCAAGCACCTGCTGGTTCCCACCGACGGCTCGGAGCTGTCGGTACGCGCGGCGAAGACGGCCATCGAGCTGGCGCATACCTGCCAAGCGCGCATCCACGCCCTGCACGTGGTGCCACCGTTTCACACCGTGTCGTACATGGCCGAGATGCTGGCGGCCACCGAGCTGAGCTACACGCAGGAATCCATCGCCCGCGCCGAGCGCTACCTCGCCGACGTGCGCGATCTGGCGGCCAAGGCCGGCGTGGCCTGCGACACCAGCTACGTGCTGGACGACCGCCCGCACCAGGCCATCGCGCAGACGGCCGCGGACAAGCACTGCGACCTGATCGTGATGGCGTCGCACGGCTGGCGCGGCCTCAACCGGCTGCTGCTCGGCAGCGAGACGCACAAGGTGCTGCTGAAGTCGAACGTGCCGGTACTGGTTTGCCACTGAGCGACGCGGGTGGATGATGCGCCCATGCGTGCCGGCAGCGGGCCGGCGCGATATGCACGGAGCCGGGCATGCCGTCACCCTCGTCGGGCGCGACAGCGACCACCACGCGACCTGGCCTGAGCCGCGACGAGGCCGCGCGACGCCTCGCCGCGCAGGGCCTGAACGTGCTGCCTGGCGGCGAACGCAAATCACTGTGGCGTATCGCGCTCGGCGTGCTGGCCGAGCCGATGTTCCTGATGCTGTTGGTGGCCGGCGGCATCTACCTGGCCTTGGGTGACCGCGCCGAGGCGATGTTCCTGCTGGCCTCGGTAATCTTCGTCATCGGCATCACGCTGGCGCAGCAGCGCAAGACGCAGCGCGCGCTGGAAGCGTTGCGCGAGCTGTCCGCACCGCGCGCGCTGGTGATCCGCGATGGCGCGGAGCTGCGCGTGCCGGGCGTGGAAGTGGTCGTCGGCGACCTGCTGGTGCTGCACGAAGGCGATCGCATAGCCGCCGACGCGCACCTGCTCGACGGCCAGCTCGACGTGGACGAGTCGCTGCTCACCGGCGAGCCGGTGCCGGTCAGCAAGTTACCCGGCGAAGCCGCCGGCACGCTGTCCGCCAGCACGGTGGTGACCCGCGGCGTGGGCGTGGCGGAAGTCTTCGCCACCGGCGCAACCACCGCCTTCGGGGCGATCGGCCAGTCGCTGGCCGGCACCCGCGAGGCGGTCTCGGGCCTGCAGCGGGCGTCGCGCCGGCTGATCCGCCAGCTCACCGTCGGCGGGCTGGCGCTGGCCGTCTCGTACTTCTTGCTCGCGTGGCTGTGGGACCGCCACGGCCTGCTGGAAAGCGTGCTCGCCGGCGTGGCGCTGAGCATGGCGATCCTGCCGGAGGAGATCCCGGTGATCCTCACCGTGTTCCTCGCGCTCGGCGCGTGGCGCATCGCCCGGCACAAGGTGCTCACCCGGCGCATGGATGCGGTGGAAACCCTCGGCGCCATCTCCGTGCTGGCGGTGGACAAGACCGGCACGCTCACCCAGAACCGCATGCGCGTGGCCGAGTTGGCCGTGGACGGCGAACACTTCGCCGCGATGGAAGCACCGACGCTGCCCGAACACTTTCACGCCCTGCTCGAGTTCGCGGTGCTGGCCACGCCCGCCGATCCGTTCGACCCGATGGAGAAGGCGATCCAGGACACCGGCCAGCGCTGGCTGCGCGGCACCGAACACCTGCACGCCGAACTGCAGCCGGAAACCGAATACGGTCTCTCGCCCGACATTCTCGCCATGACGCGCGTCTACCCGCACGGCGCGCCGGACTGCCACCTGCTCGCCACCAAGGGCGCGCCCGAGGCGGTGGCGGACCTGTGCCATCTGCCCCAATCGGCGCGCGCAGCAATCCATGCGCAGGTGCAGGCCATGGCCGAGCGCGGCCTGCGCGTGCTGGGCGTGGCGCGCGGCACCTGGCAGGGCGGCGCGTGGCCGGCCAGCCAGCACGACTTCAGCTTCACCTTCCTCGGCCTGGTCGGGTTGATCGATCCGCCGCGGCCGGAGGTGCCTGCCGCGCTGGCCGAATGCCGCGCCGCCGGCGTGCGCGTGATCATGCTCACCGGCGACCACCCGGCCACGGCGCAGGCGATCGCACGAATGGTCGGCCTGGGCGAGCACCCGCAGGTGCTCACCGGTGCGGAGATCGACGCGCTGGACGACCATGCCCTGCGCACACGGCTCGATACCGTCGACGTGTGCGCGCGCGTGCAGCCGGTGCAGAAGCTGCGGTTGGTGCAGCAGCTGCGCCACGGCGACCGCGTGGTGGCGATGACCGGCGACGGCGTCAACGATGCCCCGGCGCTCAAGGCCGCCGATGTGGGCATCGCGATGGGCGAGCGCGGCACCGACGTGGCGCGCGAGGCCGCCGCGCTGGTGCTGCTGGACGACAGCTTCGCCAGCATCGTGGCGGCGATCCGCCAGGGCCGGCGCATCTACGCCAACATCACCCTGGCCACCCGCTTCGTGTTCGCCGTGCATGTGCCGGTGATCGCGCTGGCGCTGGTGCCCACGCTGGCGCACTGGCCGCTGGTGATGATGCCGGTGAACATCATGCTGCTCGAGCTGCTGATCGATCCGGCCTGCTCGGTGGTGTTCGAGGCCGAGCCCGCGTCGGACGAGATCATGCGGCAACCGCCACGCGCGCCGGGGGCATCGCCGTTCGCTTGGCGCAACCTCGCCCGCGGCGTGCTGCAGGGAGCCGGCGTGGCGTCGGTGCTGCTCGCCGGCTATGGCCTGCTGCTCGCCCACGGCGATGACATAGCGCGGGCGCGGACGGCGGTCTTTGCCGCGCTGGTCGGCGGCGTGTTCGCGCTCACCCTGACCAATCGCCAGGGAGCGCCCGGCGCCGCGCGCAATCCGTGGGTGGGCCGCATGCTGGTCGCGGTGCTGGTGATGCTGACGACGGTGATCGCCGTGCCGTTCCTGCGCCGGGTCATGGGGCTGGCGGTGCCGGACGGGCGGACCGTGCTGGCAATCGCCACGATGCTGGTCGCATCGATCGCGTGGCTGGCGATCATGCGGCGCCTCTGGCGGCACGACCCCACGCCCGCGCGCCGCACCGGCTGAGCAACCGGCACTGCTATCCTGCGGCGGCTCGCGTGCCCGGCGCGACGCTTCCCGCTCCCGCTGCCGATGGTGCCCGCCGCGTGCCTGCCGCCTCCGATCTGCCGAGTCCCGAAACCTGGCTCAAGCGCTTCCGGCCGCGGGTGCGGGCGCAGCTGCGGCGATCGATGCTGCTCGGCCTGGTCAACGGCGTGCTGCTGGTGGCGCAGGCGTGGCTCGTCGCGTGGGCGATCGACGCCGGGGTGATGCATCGCGTGCCGTTGCACCGGATGTGGCCGGCGCTGGTCGCGCTGCCGGCGGTTTTCGCGGCGCGCTTCGCGCTGGCCCGCGCCGCCGAACGCGTCGCGTTCCAGGCAGGTGCCACGGTGCGCCGCACGATGCGCGCCGACCTGATGGCCCATCTGCAGCGGCTTGGCCCGGCATGGCTGCAAGGGCAGGCACGTGGCGACCTGGTGAACAGCGTGGTCGGCGGCGTGGAAGCGCTGGAGGGCTACTACGCGCGCTACCTGCCGACGATGCGCATGACCGCGCTGGTGCCGCTGGTAATCCTGGTGGCGGTGTTGCCGGCCGACTGGGTGTCGGCGCTGGTCATGCTGGTCAGCGCGCCGTTGATTCCGCTGTTCATGTGGATGATCGGCAAGGGCACCGAGGAGCTGAACCAGAAGCAGTGGCGCGTGCTCGCCTTTCTCAGTGCGCGTTTCCTGGACACGCTGCAGGGCCTGACCACGCTCAAGCTGCTCGGCGCCAGCCGGCGTGAGGCGGAGGTGGTCGCCAGGGTGTCGGACGATTATCGGCGCAGCACCATGCAGGTGCTGCGGGTGGCGTTCCTGTCCTCGGTGGTGCTGGAGTTCCTGGCCACCGTCAGCATCGCGGTGGTGGCGGTGCTGGTGGGCTTCCGGCTGATGTGGGGTGAGCTGGCGTTCCTGCCGGGCCTGTTCGCGCTGCTGCTGGCGCCGGAGTTCTTCGCTCCGCTGCGCAACATGGGCACGGTCTATCACCTGCGCATGGAGGCGATCGGCGCGGCCGAGCGCATGGTGCAGATCCTCGCCGAGCCGGCACCCGCCGTTCGCACCGGCAGCGCACCGGCTCCCGCTGCGCCGCCGGCGCTGACCCTGCACGGGCTGGGCTTCACGTATGCCGATGGCACCGTCGCGCTGGACCGCTGCACCTTCACCGCTCCGGCCGGGCGCGTCACCGCCGTGGTCGGCACCAGCGGCGCGGGCAAGAGCACCCTGCTCCATCTGCTGCTCGGCTTCATGACCCCGGGCGCGGGGACGATCCGGCTCGACGACACCGACCTCGCCCAGATCGACGAGGACGCCTGGCTGGCACGCGTGGCCTGGGTGCCGCAGCGCGCGCATGTGTTCGAGGGCAGCATCGCCGACAACCTGCGCCTGGGTCGCCCTGACGCCAACCTCGATACGCTGCGCCAGGCGGCGCGCGCGGTGGGCGCCGATGCGTTCATCGATGCCCTGCCGCAGGGCTACGACACCCCGCTGGGCGAACGTGGCGTCGGGCTCTCCGGTGGCCAGATCCAGCGCCTGGCACTGGCGCGGGCCCTGCTCAAGGATGCCCCGGTGCTGCTGCTGGACGAACCGACCGCCCACCTGGACGCACACAGCCAGCGCGAGATGCTCGCCGCGCTGGCGCGGATCGCCCGCGGCCGCACCGTGCTGCTGGTGACCCATCGACTGCACGCACTGGCCCTCGCCGATCATGTGGTGGTGATGGAGGGCGGCCGCGTGGTCGAGCAGGGCCCGGTCGCGCAGCTGCGCACCGGCTCCGGACCGTTCGCCCGCTTGCTTGCCGCCACACAGGTGGCCGCATGAAGCGACGCGACTTGTCCGCACAATCCCGGGCGGACCTGCTTCGCCTGTGGGCGCTGTTCCAGCCCTACGTCGGCTGGATGCTCGCCGGCGCGCTGCTCGCCCTCGCCGCCCAGCTCGCCAACGTCGGCCTGCTGGCGGTATCGGGGCACTTCATCGCGTCGATGGCGCTGGCCGGGGTTGCGGGGATCACGTTCAACTATTTCACGCCGGCGGCGCTGATCCGAGCGTTCGCGCTCACCCGCACCGGCGGCAGATACCTGGAACGGCTGATCACCCACGAGGCCACCTTCCGCCTGCTCGCCCAGTTGCGCGTGTGGTTCTACGAACGCCTCGAGCCGCTGGCTCCCGCCCGGCTGCAGGCGCTACGCGCGACCGACCTGCTGTCGCGCATCCAGGCCGACATCGACACGCTCAACCAGCTCTACCTGCGCCTGTTCGTGCCGGTGGTGGTCGCGGCGCTCGCCAGCGTGGCGGTCGTCGCGGTGATGGCGATCTTCAGCGTGCCGGTGGCCCTGGGCACCGCCCTGCTGCTGGCCGCGGCCGGCGTATGGCTGCCGCGCTGGCTGCAGCGGCGCGGTGCGGCCGCCGGCGCCCGCGTGGTGCAGGCACGCACGATCCTGCGCAATACCGTGGCCGACGCGCTGGGTGGCGACGCCGAACTGCGCGTCTACGGCGCACAGGCGCGCTGGCATGCCAGGGTGCAGCAACAATCCGAGGCCCTGCTCGACGACCAGCGCCATCTGAGCGGGCTCTCCGGCCTGGCCGGCGGTGCCGTCGGCCTGTGCGCCAACCTCGCCCTGTGGTGGGCGGTGATCGCGGTCGCTCCCGCCGTTGCGCAGGGCACAATCGCCCCGGCGCAACTGGCGATGCTGGCGCTGTTCGCGATGGCGGCCTTCGAGGCGGTGATGCCGCTGCCGCTGGCCTTCCAGATGCTCGGCGAGCAGCTGGCCGCGGCGCGGCGCATCTTTGCGATAGTCGACGCCGAACCTGCCGTCGGCTCGCCGCCGGGCGAGTCGCCGACTCCGGTCGACGCGGGCGTGGTGTTCGATGGCGTGCGCTTCCGTTACGACGCGTCGCAGCCGTGGGTGCTGGACGGGTTCGACCTCACGCTCGCCTCCGGCTCGCGCACCGCCCTGGTCGGCGCCAGCGGTGCCGGCAAGAGCAGCGTGCTGCAGTTACTGGCCCGCTTCTGGGACTGCCAGGAAGGCCGGATCCTGCTCGGTGGCCATCCACTCTCCGCCTATGCGCCGGACGACGCACGCGGCCACATCGCGGTGGTCTCGCAGGACGCCTACCTGTTCAACGGCAGCGTGCTGGACAACCTGCTGCTGGCCAGACCCGATGCCGATGCCGCCAGCATCGAGGCGGCCTGCCGCGCGGCCCGCGTGCATGAGGTGATCGAGGCCCTGCCCGACGGTTACCACACCCCGCTCGGCGAGGCCGGCACGCGGCTTTCCGGAGGCCAGGCGCGTCGCCTCGCGATCGCCCGCGCACTGCTCAAGGATGCGCCGATCCTGCTGCTGGACGAACCGACCGAAGGGCTCGATGCCGCCACCGCCGGCGCGCTGTACGACTCGCTGGCCAGCGCGATGGCCGGCCGTACCGTGCTGCTGATCACCCACCAGCTCGGCCCGCTCGCCGGTCTCGTCGACGAGGTCGCGGTGCTGGACGCCGGGCGCATCGTGCAGCGGGGCAGTCCGGCTGCGCTGGCCGCCACCGACGGTCCGTACCGGGCGCTGCAGGATCTGCTGGGCTGACAAAAACGAAGGGGACCGTTGCCGGTCCCCTCGTCCCTCCCCCGACAACTCTCCCCTCAGCGGGCGGCGCTGCCGTCCCCTTCGGGCGTCTCGTCGTGCGCGTCCATCCAGGCGCCGCCGGCGGCGGCCACCAGCACGATCATCGCCGTGCCCACGAACCAGGCGAAATACCACGAGCCGTAATCGCCCAGGATCACCCCCATCACGATGGCCACGACCGCCAGCAGCATGTAGATCAGGAATTGCAGAAAAGTCTTCATGGCGAGCCCCTCAGTAGGCGTGGTCGTCGTGTTCGATGGCGCGGGCATCGACCTCGCCGCGCATCACCCAGAAGGCCCAGCTCGTGTACCAGATCACCAGCGGCACGAACACCGCGGCGAAGCCGGTCGCCCACAGCAGCGTGGTCTGGCTGGATACCGAGTTCCAGATGGTCAGGCTCTGCGAGGGCTCGGTGCTGGAGGGCATCAGGAACGGGAACAATGCCGCCCCCACCGTGCCGATCACGCCGATCCACGCCAGCGCACCCAACCACCAGGCCAGCGTCGAGCGCCGCGCCCGCACCGCCAGCAGGCCCAGCAGCATGCCGGCATAGCCCAGCGCGGGAATCGCCCACAGCAGCGGCTGCGCGCGGAAGTTGGCCAGCAGGCCGCCGGCCACCACGCTCACCTGCTGCTGCAACGGGTTCTGCGGCAGGCCCGGCGCCGGCGAGCGATCGAGCACGAAGCCATGCATCATCGACACCCACACGCCGCCCAGGGTGAACAGCACCATCGCCGCCACCGCCGCGCCCATCGCCGCGTTGCGCGCCCGCGGGGCGATCGCTCCGCCCGTGCGTCCAAGCAGCATGACGCCACCCATGTAGATCGACAGCGACAGCGAGAGCAGGCCGCACAGCACGGCGAACGGATTGAGCAAGGCCACGAAGCTGCCGGTGTAGTACGAGCGCAGGTCCCAGTCGAAATGGAACGGCACGCCGCGCAGCATGTTTCCCATGCCGGCACCGTAGATGATCATCGGCACCGCTCCGCTGACCAGCAGCGCCCAATCCCAAGCATTGCGCCACGCCGGCGACTGCAGCTTGCTGCGGTATTCGAAGCCGAGCGGGCGCACGATCATGGTCCACAACAGCAGCAGCATCACGATGTAGAGCCCGGAGAACGCCGTGGCATAGATCAGCGGGAACGCCGCGAAGATCGCCCCACCGCCGAGGATGAACCACACCTGGTTGCCGTCCCAGTGCGGGCCGATGGCGTTGAGGCAGACGCGACGTTCGTTGTCGTCACGCCCCACGAAGCGCAGCAGCGTGCCCACGCCCATGTCCATGCCGACCATGATCGCCAGGCCCATCAGCAGCACGCCAAGCAGCAGCCACCAGAGCACCTTGAATGCGAAATACAGTTCCATCGCTCAGTCCTCCTGGCGCATCATGGCGACAGCAGACGCATGGCCACCGCCCACGGCGGGGCGCGGCGTCGGTGCCGGGCGGTGATCCGCGTCATGCGGACCCTTCTTGATGAACTTCACCATCAGGAACATCTCGATCACGATGAACACCGTGTAGAGGGCAATGAAGCCGACCAGCGAGAACACCATGTAGCCGACGCTGTGGCTGGAGGCGGACATCCAGGTCGGCAGCAGCCCGTACACCGTCCAGGGCTGACGACCGATCTCGGCGGTGAGCCAGCCGAACTCGTTGGCGATGAACGGCACCGGGATCATCCATGGCGCCAGCCGCAGGAACCAGCGCTTGTGCTGCACGTCGTTGCGCACCGAATAGATCACCGCCAGCACGAAGTAGGCGAGCATCAGCAGGCCCAGGCCCACCATCACGCGGAAGCTCCAGAACATCGCAAAGACGTTGGGCACCGCGTCGTTCGCCGCCTTCTGGATATCCGCCGGGGTGGCCTTCTCCACGTCCTGGTCGGCGGCATAGCGCTTGACCAGGAAGCCGTAGCCGAGATCGGACTGGTGCGCGTCGAACCTGGCCAGCGCATCGGCATTGGTCGGGTCACCGCTGAGCACCTTCAAAGCCGCCACCGCCGGAATGCCGTTGGCGATCCGCCGCGCCGCGTCCGCCTGGATGCGGTCCACGCCGGGCACTTCCTTGGTCATCGTGTGGGTCAGGAGCGGGGTCAGCACGTAAGGCACCTGCACTTCGAACCGGTTGCGCTTCTCGTCCTGCACTGGCCAGGCGATCACGTTGAACGGCGCCGGGGCCGGGGCGGTCTCCCACATCGCCTCCATCGCCGCCAGCTTGGACGGCTGCGCCTGGCCGCCGATGAAGCCGAGCGCATCGCCCAGGGTGATCACGCCGGCGGTCGCCAGCACGCCGAACAGCGCGGCCATGCGGAACGAGCGCCGCGCCATCGCCATGTGCCGGTTGCGGTACATGTAGAAGGCACTGATGCCGGTGACGAAGATCGCCGCGGTGACATAGCCGGCGATGCTGGTATGCACGAACTTCGCCTGCGCGTCGTGGCTGAAGATCAGATCGGAGAAGCTGGCCAGCTCCATGCGCATGGTGACCGGGTTGAACTTCGCGCCCACCGGGTTCTGCATGAAGCTGTTGGCAATCAGGATCCACAGCGCCGACAGGTTGGTACCGAATGCCACCAGATACGTCACCAGCAGGTGCTGCACCTTGGTCAGCCGCTTCCAGCCGAAGATCATGAGGCCCACGAAGGTGGACTCCATGAAGAACGCCATCAGGCCCTCGATCGCCAGCGGCGCGCCGAAGATGTCACCGACGAAGCCCGAATAGAACGACCAGTTGGTGCCGAACTCGAACTCCATGGTCAGGCCGGTGGCGATGCCGAGCGCCATGTTGATGACGAACAACTTGCTCCAGAACTCCGCCATCTCGCGGTAGACGGCGCGACCGGTAGTGACATAGACCGTCTCCACCGCGGCGATGAAGAAGCTCAAGCCGAGGGTGAGCGGAACGAACAGATAGTGATAGAGCGCGGTGACAGCGAACTGCCACCGCGAGAGTTCAACGACCGTGCTGTCGATCATGTCCTTGGTTCCCTAGTGGACGAAAGTGATCGCCTCTCCGGTATTAGAAGCGGTAACCGATGCTCAGGCCGTAAGCCAGCGGATCGATGTTGGCCGTGCCGACCTTGGTGCCGTTTACCTTCACGTCACCGGCGATGCTCATCCAGCGTACATCCGCAGTGGCCAGCCAACGATCGTTGATGCGGAGATCGAGGCCGGCGTGCGCGGCTGCGCCGAAACTGTTTGCGATGCTTACATGCGCTCCCTGCAGCGGACCGACGCCACGGGTTTCGAAGAAGCGGGTGTAGTTCAGGCCGACGCCGACGAACGGGGACACCGTGGCATCGGGCATGAAGTGGTAGTTCACGCCGATCGTCGGCGGCAGGTGCCTGGTGGTCGCGGCGGACACGCCGTCGAGGCGCACGGTGTGCTTGAAGGGCAACGAAGCCAGGACATCCACGCCCCAGTGGCGGTCGAACATGTACTCGAGGCTGAAGGTCGGCGTGGTGTCGCTTTCGACGGTTGCCTTCATGCCGGCCAGGGTGCCGTTGTTCGACTTCGGATTGACCGTGTGGACGCCGACGCGGAGCACCCACGGAGAGGTATCGGCGGCACAGGCGGCCGACGCGGTGCCGAAGGCGAGGGCCAGGGCGGTCAGGGCTAGAGCGGATGCTTTCATGGGGCGTTCCCTTGTTGTTGAGTCGAAAGGCGGATGCATTGTCACCAGCCGTTCGTTTCACCCTTTGACCGCCGTCAGTTCTCTCGATGTAATCCGGCCCGCTGCGACGCCCTGCCGCAGACATCATCGACCTGTGGCCCTACTCCGCCTCGCTGTGATGGACCAGCTGGCCGTCGCGGTCGCGCACGCTCACCTCCACCGGCACGCCATCTCGCACGCTGCCGGTCACCACGCAGAAGTGCTCGAACTGCGCCAGCAGCCGCTCGGCCTGCTGGTAGTCGGCAGCCGCCTCGGGCAGCTCCAGCGTGACGGCGATGTGCTGCACCCTCAGGCGCCCTTCCTCATTGCGGCCCAGCGTTGCGCGTGCCCGAGTCACCAGCGTGCCCGGGTTGTTCTTGAACTTGCGCAGCGCGAACAGGAGGCTCGCACTGAGGCAGTTCGCCACGGCCGCCACCAGCAGGCGCGACGGGTTGGGACCGTGATCGGTACCCAGCGGCGCGGTCTCGTCGGTGACCAGCTCGGGGATCGGCGTGTCGTCGAAGGCGATACGGAAGACGTAGTCGCTCTCCTGGGTCAGGGTCAGGGTGAACTCCTGGGTCTCGCTCATGCATGCGCTCCTTCATCGGTGATCGCCGCGGTCTTCCGGCGGCGACGGTCAAGCATGGCGTAATACAGCAGCGGGATCACCAGCAGGGTGAGCACCGTGGACACCAGCACGCCGAACACCAGTGACACCGCCAGGCCCTGGAAGATCGGGTCGGTGAGGATGAAGAACGCGCCGAGCATCGCCGCGATCGCGGTCAGGATGATCGGCTTGGCGCGCACCGCGCCGGCCTCGACCACCGCCTCTTCCAGCGACAGGCCGCTGGCGATCGCGTGGTTGATGAAGTCCACCAGCAGGATCGAGTTGCGCACGATGATGCCGGCCAGCGCAATCATGCCGATCATCGACGTGGCGGTGAACTGCGCGCCGAACAGCCAGTGCCCTGGCATCACGCCGATCACCGTCAGCGGAATCGGCGACATGATCACCAGCGGCACCAGGTAGCTGCGGAACTGGCCGACCACCAGCAGGTAGATCAGCACCAAACCCACCGAATAGGCGATGCCCATGTCGCGGAAGGTCTCGTAGGTGATCTCCCACTCGCCGCTCCAGCTGATCGAGTAGTGGTCGTCGCCGAGCGGCGCCCCGGTGAAGTGCTGGGTCAGCGTGTCGCCGTCCACCTTGCCTGCCCCCAGCTTGCCGACCAGCCGGAACATGCCGTAGATCGGGCTGTCCTCGCTGCCGGCGTCGTCCGCGGTGACAAAGGCATAGGGCCGCAGGTCTTTGTGGTAGACCGCACCGGCCCACGGCTCGTCGACCACCTTCACGACCTCCGAGATCGGGATCAGCGCGCCGCTGCGCGAACGCACCCGCAGCGAGAGGATGGTCTGGGTGGACGCCAGCGCCGCCGGCGACAGCCGCAGCAGCGCCGGCACCGCATACTTGATGCCGGGCTCGCCCAGGTAGGTGGCGCGGTCGCCGCCCATCGCCGCCTGCAGCACGGAGACGATCTCGGCCTGGCTCACCCCCAGCGTGGCGGCATGCTCGCGGTCGATCTCGAACACCTTGCGGCGGGCAGCCGGGCTCTCCACGCTCGAATTGATATCGGCAATGCCGTCGGTCTTGCCGAACATCTGCTCCATCGTCTGCGCCAGCTGGCGCTGCCCGCCGTAGGACGGCCCGTAGATCTCGGCCACGATCGGCGCCATCACCGGCGGACCCGGCGGCACCTCGGCCAGCACCATGTGGGCGTGGTACTTGCGCGCCACCGCGGCCAGCGCAGAACGTACCGAGCTGGCGATCTCGTGGCTCTGCCGCGAACGCTCGTCCTTGTCTACCAGGTTGACCTGGATGTCACCCTGGTACGGCTGGTTGCGCAAGTAGTACTGGCGCACCAGGCCGTTGAAGTTCATCGGTGCGGAGGTGCCGGCATAGATCTGGAAGTCTTTCACCTCCGGCACCTTGTCGATCACCTGGCTCATCTCCACCAGCACGCGCTGGGTCTGCTCGAGGGTGGAACCCTCGGGCATGTTGAGCACCACCTGGAACTCGCTCTTGTTGTCGAACGGCAGCATCTTCAGGACGACCGCCTTCACGCCCACCAGGCCCACCGCCAGCACGACCAGCAGGCCCATGCCGGCGAACAACATGCGGCGCTTGCGCGACGCGGCGCGGCCCGCCAGGAACGGCGTCATCAGGCGCATGAAGAAGCGCTGCAGGAAGGCGTCGATGCGCGAGGGCTTGACCGCTTCGGCATGACCTGGCGGCGCGTGGTGCTCGTGGTGGCCGAGCAGGCGGAAGGCCAGCCACGGCGTGACCACGAAGGCCACCGCCAGCGAGATCAGCATGCCGGCCGAGGCGTTGATCGGAATCGGCCGCATGTATGGACCCATCAGGCCACCGACGAAGGCCATCGGCAGCAGCGCCGCGATCACCGTGAAGGTGGCCAGGATGGTCGGGCCGCCCACCTCGTCCACCGCCTGCGGAATCGCTTCCAGCAGGCGCTTGCCGCCCTGTGCCATGTGCCGGTGGATGTTCTCCACCACCACGATCGCGTCGTCGACCAGGATGCCGATGGAGAAGATCAGCGCGAACAGCGACACGCGGTTGATGGTGAAGCCGATCGCCCACGAGGCGAACAGCGTGATCGCCAGTGTCACCACCACCGCCACGCCGACCACCACCGCCTCGCGCCAGCCCAGCGCGAACAGCACCAGCGCCACCACCGCCAGCGCGGCCAGCGCCAGGTGCAGCATCAGCTCGTCGGCCTTCTGGTTGGCGGTCTGGCCGTAGTCGCGGGTTACCGTGACGTGCACGCTGTCCGGAATCGAGACGTTACGCAGTGCAGCGATGCGCGCCTGCACCTCGCTGGCGATGGTGTGCGCGTTGGTACCGGCCTTCTTGCCGATCGCAATCGTCACGGCCGGCACCAGCCCGGTG
The DNA here is from genome assembly GCF_044904665.1 of Dyella ginsengisoli. Classification (NCBI taxonomy): domain Bacteria; kingdom Pseudomonadati; phylum Pseudomonadota; class Gammaproteobacteria; order Lysobacterales; family Rhodanobacteraceae; genus Dyella; species Dyella ginsengisoli. Next base: position 228,849 of record NZ_JADIKM010000005.1, on the reverse strand, counting down.
AGCGGCCCGGCCTCGCCGGGCGGCGCCCAGAACGAGGCGAACTGGCTGGGCTGGTCGGCACCCGCCGTCACCCTGGCCACATCGGACAGGTACACCGGCTTGCCGCCGGACAGTCCGATCACCAGGTGCGCGACCTCGTCGGCATTCATCAGCAGGCGACCGGCCTTCACCGGCACGTTGCGGTTGTCGCCGATCTCGCTCCCGACCTCGGCGGCCATGTTGGCCGCCTTCAGCGCCTGGCCGAGATCCCCGACGGTGAGCTGGTAGTTGGCCAGCTTCGACGGATCGATCTCCACCGTCACCGCGCGATCGGGCACACCGAGCGTGTAGACGTCGCGCGTACCGGGGACGCGCTTGACCTCGGTCTCCAGCGTGTGCGCGACACGGGCGAGCTGGCCGGCGTCCACCTCGGGCCGGTCCGACCACAGCGTGAGCGCCATCATCGGCACGTCGTCGATGCCGTACGGCTTGACCAGCGCCTGGCCAACGCCGAGGCCGGGCGGCGCCCAGTCGGCGTTCGAATAGATCTTGTTGTACAGGCGGACCAGTGCCTCCTGGCGCGGCACGCCGACCTGGAACTCGACGGTCACCACCGCCATGCCCGGGCGGCTCATCGAGTACACATGCTTGATCCCGCGGATCTCCGAGAGCTTCTGCTCCAGCGGGAACGAGACCAGATGCTCGACGTTGTCCACGCTGGCGCCGGGAAACGGCACCATGACGTTGGCCATGGTGACCTCGATCTGCGGGTCCTCTTCCTTGGGCGTGATGATCGCCGCGGCGATGCCCGGCAGCAGGCCTGCCAGGGCCAGCAGCGGGGTGATCTGCGAAGCCTGGAACGCCCGTGCGATGCGCCCGGAAATACCCATCTTCCCTGCTTCACTCATGGCCGGACGCATCCTTGGCGCGCTGCTGCGCGAGGAAGTTCAGCGCGGCCACCGGATCGGTCGCGATGGTCTCGCCGTCGTCCAGGCCGGCCAGCACCTGCACCCGGTCGCCTGCCTGATCGCCCACGCGCAACTGGCGCAGCGAAACACCATGATCGCCTATCACGTAGACGCCGATCAGCTCGCCGCGCCGCACCAGCGCGGACGCCGGCACCAGCAACTGCTTCGCGTCACCGACGGGAAAGGCCGCCTTGACCGACGTGCCCGGACGCAGGCCGCTGTCCTGTCCCGGCACCTCGACGCGCACCGTGAAGGTATGCGTGGCCGGGTCGGCGTACGGAAACACGGTGATGTCCCTGGCCGGCACGCGGTGCCCGTCGGCGATGATGGTAGCGCTCTTCGCGGCGCGGATTGCGTCGACCGAACTCTGCGGCACCTGCACGCTGACGCGCAGCGCATCAAGGGATTCCATCGCGATCAACGGCTGCGGCGACGGCGGCCCCGACTGCACCGCTTCGCCCACGTGCACGAAGCGGCGGGTGATCACGCCCGCGTAGGGCGCACGGACTTCGGTGTAGTCCACGCTCTGCTTCGCCTGCGCGAGCTGGGCCTGCGCGGCCTCCAGAGCGGCCTTGGCAGCATCGCGCCTGGCACGCACGCTGTCCATGTCCGACTTGGACACGTAGCCCTTGGGCAACAGTGCGGAGAAGCGTTCGAACGACGCCTGCGCATCGCTGTAGCCGGCCCGCGCCGAGGCGAGCTGCGCCAGCGCCGCGTCACGCGAGGACCGTTGCTCCACGTCGGTGAAGCGCACCAGCACCGCGCCGGCCGCCACCACGTCGTTGACGTCGTGGGGCAAGGCCAGCACGCGGGCGTTGGTCTGCGCGGTCAGGGTGACCTGGTTGACCGCCTCGACGACGCCATCCCACGTCTGCTCGCGGGACGCGTCGCCAGCATGGATCACCTGCGAGGCAAGCGACGGCCGGGGCGCCTGGCCAGCCGAGGGCGCGGACTTGTCGCCGCAGCCGGCAAGCAGGGCCAGCGCGAAAAGGGAAACCAGGTGACGCACACGCACGATCATGTCGGTCTCTCTTGGGGAAGGAGGATCAGCGGTCGCCGAATGCGCAGCCCGGCTTGAGGCCGACCTTGCGCAGGATCATCGCCAGCGGGCAGAAGCCGGTGAAGGCCGACTGCAGCAGGTTGGCGCCGACGAACAGGGTGAGCAGCAGCCACCAAGGCGAGACAAAGTGGGCCAGCGCCACGCTCAGCAGCACCACGCTGCCGGCAAACGCGAGGACGAAACGATCGATGTTCATGACGGTTCTCTGGTGGAAAAGGGATCAGGATCAGTGCTTGCCGGTGCCCGGCTTGATGCGCTCGATGCCGAGCGCCTTCATCACGTACCGCTCATACAGCGGCTCGCTGGTGCCGGCGCGCATCTTGCGCAGGAAATACTTCTCGTAGGCTACCTTGGCGACGTGTACCCACTTGCCCTCGCGGGCCCAGGTGACGTTGCGCGGCGGGATCTGCGGCAGCGCCACGAACGCCGCGCCGCTGTCGCCCATGTCGGCCAGGCACACCGCGTTCCAGGTGGCTTCGGCCTTGCCCTCGCGCCCCTCCAGGTCGGCCTTCAGGTTGGCCACCAGCGTGGTCACCATCGACTCGATCATGAAGCCGGTCTTCGGCGCACCGGTCGGCACCGGCGTGACCTCCACCGGCGGAATCGCCACGCACACGCCGGCCGAGAAGATGTTGCGGAAGGTCGGGTTGCGCTGGTGCTTGTCGATCAGCACGAACCCGCGCGGGTTCACCAGCCCCTCGATGCCGCGCACCGCGTCGACGCCGGTGAACGCCGGGATGACCATCGAGTAGGCGAATGGCAGCGTGTGCTCGCCAGCCGGTTTGCCGGCACTGTCGAGCGTGGAGACGTGGAATTGGCCCGCCTCGACCTTGTCGATTTTCGCGCTGGTGATCCAGCGGATGTGGCGCTGGCGGAACTGGCGCTCGAGCAGGCCCTGCGAGTCGCCGACGCCGCCCAGCCCCATGTGGCCGATGTAAGGCTCGCTGGTGACGAAGGTCATCGGCACCCGGTCGCGGATCTTGCGCCGGCGCAGGTCGGTGTCGAGCATCAGCGCGAATTCGTAGGCGGGCCCGAAGCAGCTGGCGCCCTGCGCCGCGCCGATCACCACCGGCCCCGGGTTCTTCACGAAGGCCTCGTAGTTCGTCCAGGCGTCGTTGGCGTGTGGCGTGGTGCACACGGACTGGGTGTGCCCCCCATGAGGTCCCAACCCCGGCACCTCGTCGAAGGCCAGGCGTGGGCCCGTGGTGATCACCAGGTAGTCGTAGGCCAGGCTGCGGCCATCCGTCAGCTCGATGCGGCTTTCCTGCGGCACGACCCGGGCTACGCCGCATGCAACGTAGTCGATACCGCGGCGACCCAGCGCAGGCGCCACCTCCACCTGGATGTCCGATGGCTTGCGCCACCCGATGGCCACCCACGGATTGGACGGCGTGAAAGAGAAGGTCGGTGCCTCCCCGACCATCGTGATGGTGTGAGTACTGCCTATCGCAGCCCGCAGTTCGTAGGCCGCACACATGCCGCCGATACCGGCGCCTATGACGATGACGTTTGCCATGAGTGGACTCCTTGACGGGTGGCTCGAGCGGAAAGATCGTGACGGGTTAGACGATGGACCCGCGCAAAGAGCACCGTCTTGCCGCCGATCAAACGCACACTAAATTAGAATCTTCTAAATTAGCTTGATCTTAATTAGAGAACGTTTAAGATGTCAACAGTTCCTGCAAGGCAGTCCGCCCTCCGGTACAACATTCCCGAGATGCACCCTATGAAACGACGCCCCGCACCCTTCCCAGCCGCGATGGACATCGATGCCATGCGCGAAAATGCCGACCGGGCCGCCTCGCTTCTGAAGGCGCTTGCCAACGGGCAACGGCTGCGGATCCTCTGCCTGCTGCTGGGCGGGGAGCGCTCGGTCAGCGACATGCATGCTTCGATGACCCTGAGCCAGTCGGCGCTGTCCCAGCACCTGGCGCGTCTACGCCAGGACGGGCTGGTCACCACCCGCAGGGAGGCGCAGACGATCTACTACGCGCTCCCACCCGGTCCCGCACTGCGAGTGATCGAGGCACTGCACAGCAGCTACTGCGCACCCGCCACGGGCGTTGACTGCGCGACGAGCGACTAACCTGCCCTGCATCCCGTCCAGCATCGACGAAGAACACCTCAGGCAACTGGACGACACCGCCCCGGTACAAGCGCGCACTGCATCGAGGCGAGTGCCCTGCTCCGCCAGGGCGATCAGTTCCACCCGTCAGATCCGGCCCGCCCCAGCTCATTGCGCACCTTCGTCGAAGGTGCCTCGGGTAGCGCAGATGCCGAGCCCCGCCTGCCGATCGAGCCGGTCGGTGTAGACGCCCTGACAACGGTCCGCATGTCCGCCAGGCCGTGGCGCCGGAGCGCTCGAACATCTGCGCACTTGCGACGACCGGCCCAGGCTCCTGTCGGCTTGGGTGATCCCGTTGTGCCAGTCGACACGCATGGCCTGGCGCGAAGTCGCTGCAGAGCACCAGAGCATGATCGCGATGCTCCAGCAGCAGGCGCACAAACCCATGGCGCTATTCCTGCGCGGTCTGGCCGACTGCGATGCGCGGCAGCAGCGCGAGGACAGTGCGTTGAACCTCCGCATGCCGAGCTACGGCATCGCCAGCCAGCTCGGCCTGGCGGTAGAGATGGTGAGCCGGTTGTCCGTCCGGAGGGAGGGAGCCTGGATCTCGAGAGTGAGCCGCAAGGCGATCACCATTCCGCGCCCGGATCTGCTCGAGGCAATCTGCAGCATGGTGCCCGCAGCAGCAGTAGCAGCAGTAGCAAGGGCGGCGCCGGCCGATCCGCCGGGCTGCGTTCTTGACCGAGGTCAACCCTCCTCCCGTGCGGGCGGCCTAGCATGCGATGGCATTCTCACGGGAGCCCGTCATGAGCGCACAGCCCCCCGCTCGTCCGCACGAACCGCCACTGCAACCGGAAGCCCTAGAGGGCACGCACTGGATCGAAGCCCTGCGCGACGGCACGCGCGTGCTGATCCGCCCGCTGCGCGCGGAAGATCACGAGCGCGAGGAGGAGTTCATTGCCCGCCTGTCGGGCGAATCGAAGCGGTTGCGCTTCCTGAGCGACTTCAAGAAGGCCAGTCCGGCGCTGATCAAGCAGCTGATGGACGTGCATTACCCCGAGCAGATGGCCTTCGTGGCACTCGCCCACGACAACGGCAAGCTGCGCGAGGTCGGCGTGAGCCGCTACAGCGCCACCGAGGACGGCAAGCGCTGCGAGTGCGCGGTGACCGTGGCGGACGACTGGCGCCATCGCGGCCTCGGCGTGCTGCTGATGCAGCATCTGATCCACCTGGCGCGACGCAACGGTTTCAAGCAGATGTTCTCGATCGACGCGGCCGACAATGAGCCGATGCGCGAGTTGGCCCACCATCTGGGTTTCGAGCGCCAGCTCGATCCGGACGACGGCTCGCAGGTCATCCACACCCTCGCACTGTGACGGGTGTGCCGATGTCGGATGCCCGTGCCGTACCGCCGCAGACGCTACATGCCCCGGGCGCGGCGCACGGCGCGGGCAGGCCGATCCCGCAGGGCCTGCCGGCGGATCTGCTGGCCGTGCGACAGGGTGTTTCGCATGCCGCACTGCTGACGGGTATCGCTTTGGCCGCGCGCTGGGGCAGCCGGCTGTCGGCGTGCCGGCTGCCGGCGGAAGCCGCCGCACGCGCGCACGAACCGACCGTGCTGGCACTGCTCGAACGCGCCGACGACGCATCGAGCAACCCAGCCGACGCGAGCGCCTTCGCCCGCCTCGCCCAGACGGGCGGCGTGTCGCACGCCGAGTGGCTGCTCTGTCGCGGTGGCCTCGCCGACACCCTGCACCGGCTTGGCGCGTGGCACGACCTTGTGATCCTCGACCGGGACTCGCTCGCCGGCGACGATCCGTTCGAGCATTTCGGTCAGGCCCTGCTGGGCTGCCGCATGCCCTGCCTGCTGCTGCCGGCGGACAGCGGCGAGCGCGACGGACAATTTCCGCGGATAGCGATCGGCTGGAACGGCAGCATCGAGGCCACCCGCGCCATCCACGCCGCGCTGCCGTTTCTGCACGCGGCCGAACACGTCACCCTGCTCGACGGCGCCTCGGCGCTGCCGGATGAAGATGCGGACGAGCCGCCGCTGCGCTTCGATCCCATCGCCTTCCTCGCCCGCCACGGCATCGCCGCGCAACGCCGGGTGCTGCGCACGCCAGCCTCGCACGCCGGCGAGGCGCTGCTCGAAGCCACCGAGCAGGACCGCACCGACCTGCTGGTGATGGGCGGCTACAGCCACTCGCCGGTGCGCGAGCGCGTACTGGGCGGAGCCACCCGCCACGTGCTGGGACACGCCCCGCTGGCCGTGCTGATGCGACACTAGGGATGCCCACCACACGGCAGGACGCGAAACGCGCACGGCAGCGGTCCGGCGGAGGCGAGTCGATGGAGATCGGCATGGCAGATCCAGGCACCACCACGCATCGTCCCACCGTGGGCGGCGACCGCCTGCGGCGGCTGGGCATCGATACCGGCGCCGAGCACGTGGTCTATCTGCACCACGCCTCACCGATCTGCCGCAGCGAGGGGCTCGGCGCTCATGCGCGCGTGCAGTTGCAGGTGGGCGAGCGCCGGCTGCTGGCCACGCTGGCGATCGTGCACGGCGAGCTGCTGGCGCCGGATGAGGCCGGCCTCAGCGAATCGGCGTGGAGCGCACTGCAGCCGCAGCCGCACGAACACGTGGTGATAGCCCATCCGGCCAGCGTGGAATCGCTCGCCTGCGTACGCGCCAAGATCTATGGTCAGACGCTGGACGATGCCCAACTGCATGGGATCGTGCGCGACATCGTCGAGCATCGCTACAGCCATCTGGAGCTGGCCGCCTTCATTACCGCCTGCAGCGGCGATCACCTGGGCACCGGCGAAGTGATCGCGCTGACCCGCGCCATGGTGGACACCGGCACCCGGCTGCGCTGGCCGCAGCCCACGGTGGTGGACAAGCACTGCATCGGCGGCCTGGCCGGCAACCGCACCACGCCGATCGTGGTGGCGATCGTCACCGCGCTGGGGTTGGTGATGCCCAAGACATCCTCCCGCGCCATCACCTCGCCGGCCGGCACCGCCGACACCATGGCCATGCTCGCACCGGTGGAGCTGGACCTCGCCCGGATGCGCCACACCGTGGAGCGCTGCGGTGGCTGCATCGTCTGGGGTGGCGCGATGAACCTTGCGCCCGCCGACGACGTGCTGATCCGGGTGGAGCGCGCGCTCGACGTGGACAGCATCGGCCAGTTGGTGGCCTCGGTGCTGTCCAAGAAGATCGCCGCCGGCTCTACCCACGTCGTCATCGACGTGCCGGTCGGTCCCACCGCAAAAATACGCAGCGACTCCGAAGCAAGCGATCTCAAGCGCCTGCTCGAAGAAGTGGCCGCGGCGTTCGGGCTGCAGCTGCGCGTGCTGCTCAGCGACGGCCGTGAACCGATCGGGCGCGGCATCGGCCCCGCGCTGGAAGCACACGACGTGCTCGCCGTGCTGCAGAACCACGCCGACGCCCCGGCCGATCTACGGACGCGCGCGCTGCAGATTGCCGCCGCGGTGCTCGAACTGGGCGGCGTGGCCAGCGCACTGGGTGCCGGCGCCGTGGCCGCCGAGTGCCTGGACTCCGGCCGCGCGTGGGTGCAATTCCAGGCCATCTGCACGGCGCAGGGTGGCCTGCGCGTGCCGGGCAGCGCCCCTTGGCAGCAACCGGTGCTGGCCCCGCGCGACGGCGTCGTCGCGGCGATCGACAACCGCCGGCTGTCGCGCGTGGCCAAGCTGGCCGGCGCGCCCTCCGCGCCGCTGGCCGGGCTCACCCTGCAGGCGCACGGGCGCGATCGCGTGAGCACCGGCCAACCCCTGTTCACCGTGCACGCGCAGAGCCCCGGCGAGCTGGCCTACGCGATGGAATACGTGGCGCGGCATCCGGCCATCGTGACGCTGGAGGACGCGCCGTGAGCGCCATCTACGCCCTGCCCGGCAACGAGGATTTCGCCGACCGACTGGCGCAGCACAGTGGCTTGCCGCGCCGGGTGGTGCAGGTGCATCGCTTTCCCGACGGCGAGAGCCGCGTGCGCATCGAGCCGCCTGTGCCACGCAGCGTGGCGGTGATCGTCTGCACGCTCGATCATCCCGATGCCAAGCTGCTGCCGCTGGTGATGGCCGCGGCCACCGCCCGCGAACTGGGGGCCTCGCGCGTGGGCCTGATCGCGCCCTATCTGGCCTACATGCGCCAGGACACGCGCTTCCACACCGGCGAGGCAGTGTCGGCACGCGTCTTCGGCCAGCTGCTGGGCGGCGCGTTCAACTGGCTGATCACGGTGGACCCCCACCTGCACCGCTATCGTCGCCTCGGCGACGTCTACCCGCTGGACGGCTACGTGGTGCACGCGGCCGCACGGCTGGCCGAGTGGATCGCGCGCGAAGTACCTAAGCCGCTGCTGATCGGCCCCGACGGCGAGAGCGCGCAGTGGGTGGGCGCCGTGGCGCGCATGCTCGACGCGCCGTGGGCCGTAGCCGCCAAGCAGCGCCACGGCGACCGCGACGTGCGCATCACCCTGCCCGCGCTGGATCGCTGGCAAGGCCATACACCGGTGGTGCTGGACGACATCATCGCCAGCGGCCACACCATGATCGCCACGGTGCAGTGCCTGCGCGAGCGCTCGCTGCCGCCGCCGGTGTGCGTGGCCGTGCACGGCATCTTCGCCGACGGCGCGCTGCAGGCCCTGCACGCCGCGGGCGCGGGCCGCGTGGTCACCAGCAACACCATCGCCTCGCCGCAGGCGCAGATCGACCTCAGCGAGGATCTGGCGCAGGTGATGCTCGCGCGCTGCGGCGGCCGCCTGCGCACCGTCGCCCCACCCCACCGGAGAACGCGCCCATGAACCGGCACACCGTCTACAGCGCGCACGGCGCCGCCAAGCAGGTCACCGGGTCGTGCCACCTGCTGCGCTTCGGCAAGTTCAGCGTGCTGGTGGACTGCGGCCTGTTCCAGGGCGGCGACGAGGAGGAGCGCGCCAACGCCGAGCCGTTCGGCTTCGAACCGGCCAGTGTCGACGTACTGCTACTTACGCATGCGCATCTGGATCACTGCGGCCGCATTCCCAAGCTGGTGCGCGAGGGCTTTCGCGGCCGCATTCTCGCCACCGCGGCCACCCGCGATCTCGCTCGCGTGGTACTGCTCGATGCCGCCGGCCTGCAGGAAGAGGAGGCCCGCCGTGCCCAGCGCAGCGGCCGCCGGCGCGACGAGGCGGCCAGCACGCCGCTGTACACCCTCGATGACGCCTTCCACGCGCTGGATTTCTTCGCCGATCCGGTGTCCTACGGCGAGATCGTGCCGCTGGCGCCGGGCGTGCAGGCGCAGTTTCTCGATGCCGGCCACATCCTTGGTTCGGCCTCGATCCTGCTCACGCTGGACGACGGCGAGCAGGTAAGGCGCATCGTGTTTTCCGGCGACCAGGGCAACCCCGGGCGCCCGCTGCTGCGCGACCCGGTGCCGGCGCCCGCAGCCGACTACGTGCTGATGGAAACCACCTACGGCAACCGGCCGCACCGCTCGCTGCCGGACACGGTGGAGGAGCTGTACCGGGCAATCCGCGAAACGGTGGCGCGGCATGGCAACGTGATCATCCCCACCTTCGCGCTGGAACGCGCGCAGGAGATTCTCTACTACCTGCACCAGGGCATCCGCGACGGGCACATCCCGGCGCACACCTCGGTGTTTCTTGATTCACCGATGGCGATCTCCGCCACCGAGATCTTCCGCCGCCATCCGGAGTGCTTCGACGACGGCTTTCGCGAGGAGCTGCAGCGCGGCGACCCGTTCGCCATGCCCAACCTGCACTTCGCGCGCGAGACGGCCGAGTCGATGGCGATCAACCGGATGGAGGGCGGCGCGGTGATCCTCGCTGGTTCGGGCATGTGCAACGGCGGGCGGGTGCGCCACCACCTCAAGCACAACCTGTGGCGGGAGCGCTGCAGCGTGGTGTTCGTCGGCTATGCGGCACAGGGTACGCTGGCACGGCGCATCGTGGACGGCGCGCAGACCGTGCGCATCTTCAACGAGGAGATCCGCGTGCGCGCGCAGATCTGGACCATCAACGGCTTCTCCGCCCACGCCGACCAGGCCACCCTGCTGCACTGGCTGGGCCGCGCGCCGCGACGCAAGGTGCTGCTGGTGCACGGCGATTACGACGTGGGCATGCGCGTGATGCGCGAGCGACTGGACCAGCTGGGTATCCCCAGCCAGATGCCGGGAATGCACGAGCCGATCCTGCTGGATTGACGAACCCGGCGACCGGGATGGCGCGGAGCCTCAGGCGCTGTCCGGCACCGGCACGCCGGCCGGATGGCCACGCAGCCAGTCGCCCGCAGCGGGCGCGTTCATCGGATAGCCGATCAGGTAGCCCTGCAGCACGTCGCAGCCCAGCGCCCTGAGCAGGCGCGCCTGCTCGGGGGTTTCCACGCCCTCGGCGACCACGTCCATCTGCAACTGGTGGCCGACCGCGATGATCGTGCGGGCGATCGCCACGCTGTCCTCGTCGTCGGGCAGATCGTGCACGAAGGACTTGTCGATCTTCAGCCGGTCCACCTTGAACTGCCGCAGGTAGGACAGACTGGAGTAACCGGTGCCGAAATCGTCGAACGCCAGCCGTACGCCGGACGCGGAAAGCCGGTGGATGGACTGCAGCGCGCGTTCGATGTTCTCCATCAGCGAGCTTTCGGTGAACTCCAGTTCCAGCTGCGCCGGCTCCAGTCCATGGCGCTGCAACGTATCGGTGACGTGCTCGGCGAAGTCCGGTCGCTGCACCTGCTGAGCCGCCACGTTCACCGCCATCACCAGGCCATCGGCGAGGCCGCCGTCGATCCATGCGCGCATCTGCGCACAGGCATGATCGAGCACCCACTGGCCCAGTTCCGGCATCAGGCCCATGCCTTCGGCCACCGCGATGAAGCGATCGGGCATCACCAGACCCAGCTCGGGGCTGCGCCAGCGCAGCAGCGCCTCGAAACCGAGCATGCGGCCGCTGCTGGCACACACCTGCGGCTGGAAGTCGAGGTAGAGCTCGCCGGCCTGCAGCGCCGCACGCAAGCGGGCGCCCAGCATGCGGCGATCCTCCACGCGCAGCATGTCCTCCTGCGAATACGCGCACACCTGATCGCGTCCCAGGTGCTTGGCGCGGGTCATCGATGCCTCGGCGCGCAGCAGCAGGTCGGCCAGCTGGTCGACCCGCTGCGGATACGTGGCGACCCCGATGCTCATGGTCACCAGCACCTCGCCCGTGCCGATGCCGATGGGCGCCGCCGCGCGCTGGCGCAGCTGCTCGGCCAGCACCATGGCGTCATCCAGCGGCATGCCGGGCAAGGCGATCACGAACTCGTCGCCAGTGAAGCGTGCCACCCGGCCGCGGTCGCCCACGCACTCGCGCATGCGCAGGGCCAGCGCGGCCACCACCAGGTCGCCCACCTCGTGGCCCAAGGTCTCGTTGATCGCATGGAAGCGGTCGACGTCGGCATAGATCAGCGTCATCGGCCGGTCGACGCGATGCAGCGCGTGTTCTTCCAGCATCGCCTCGATCACCGGGTAACGCGCCAACCCGGTCTCGGCGTCGTGCGTGGCCGCATAGGCGAGCCGCGCCTCGGTATCGCGCTGTGCGGTGACGTCCATCTGGATGCCGATGTAGTGAGTGACCTCGCCGCGCGCGTCGCTCACCGGCGAAATGTAGAGCTGGTTCCAGAACAGCGTGCCGTCCTTGCGCACGTTGCGCAGCAGGGTGCTGCTCTCCTGGCGGGCGGCAAGCGCCTGGCGGATCACCGCGCGCTCGGCATGATTGTCCTCGCCGCCTTGCAGGAAGCGGCAGTTGAGCCCGATCACCTCGGTCGCGCTGTAGCCGGTGATGCGCTCGAACGCGCGGTTGACGAAGATGATCGGCTGATCGGGCTGGCGTGCCGCGGCGATCACCACGCCGTTGCCTGTGCACTGGATGGCCCGGTCGAGCAGGTGCAGCTGGGCATCGGCGAGCACCCGTGCGCTGACGTCCTGGATGTGCGCCAGCACCGCCCGCGAGCCGCGGTAGTCCATGGCGTGGAAGATGCCCTCGACATGGCGCAGCGCATGTCCGTCGCGGCGATAGTCCCAGGCACCGAGCTCGCCGTTGGTGAGCTGGCCGGACGCCAGCTGCGCGAGAAACCGCTCGCTCTCGTGCGGAGCAAGCAGCGCGTCGAAGCGCTGCCCCACCAGCTCCGGCAGCAGGTCGCCATATTCGTTCTGGGCCGCCGCGTTGACAGTGAGGATCTCGCGGCTGTGCGCATCGAACAGCAGCAGCGGCACCGGGCCCTCGTCGAACAGCAGGCGGTGGCAGGTTTCGCTCTCGCGCAGCACTTCGACGAAACGGGTGTGGTCCACCGCGTACCGGATGCTGCGCGCCAGCCGCTCGGCGTCGATCAGCCCCTTGACCAGATAATCGCTGGCACCGGCCTCCATCGCGGCCATGTCCACCGACTGGTTGCCGCGGCCGGTGAGCACGATGAAGGCGCGGGTCAGGCCCTCGCGGTTCACCGCCTCGATCAGGTCCAGCCCGCTGGCCGGGCCGAGCAGGTAATCCACCAGGTAGACGTCGTGCGCGCCGCGCCGCAGCTCGCTGAGCCCTTCCTCCGGTGTGGCGCACCATTCGAATGTGTAGCCGCCTTCGCTGACGTCCCGCAACATGTCGCGGATGAGGATGAAATCGTCCTCGTCGTCGTCGACGACTAGCACGCGCAGCGGCTGGCGCGTCATGGCTGCACCCGCCGGGCATCGGAAGGAAGCTGCACGATATCCATCCAGTAGCGCTCCAGCGAACGCAGCACCGCGATCAGTTCGTCGAAGCGGCGCGGCTTGGTGACATAGGAATTGGCGCCCAGCTGGTAGCTCACGCGGATATCCAGCTCGGCCTTGGACGTGGTGAGGATGATCACCGGCAGGTGCCGCAACCGCTCGTGCTCGCGGATGGCGCGCAGCGCCTCACGGCCATCCATGCGCGGCATGTTGAGATCCAGCAGCACGAGATCCGGCAATCCCAGGTTCACGTCGGAGTCGCGCAGTGCCAGCCGTTGCATCAGTTCGACGCCATCGGTGACGAAGTCCAGCGCCACCACCACGCCGCTCTCGGCAAAAGCATCGGCGAGCAGGACGCGGTCGTCGGCGTCGTCCTCGGCCACCAGTATCGACAACGATCCCTGCATTTGCGTCATGTCCCTGCTCCCGACGAATCCATGTTCACCAAGGGCGCATCATCCGCCATGCGCGTGAGCGTGGCGGACGCCTGTACCGGCAGGGTCACGATGAAACTGGCGCCTTCGCCGCTGCGGCTTTCGGCGTGGATCGATCCCCCGTGCCGCTCAACGATACGCCTGACGATGGCCAATCCGATACCGGTACCCACATAGACATTCCGGGGATGCAGTCGCTGGAACGGGGCAAAGATGCGCTCGGCGTACGCCGGATCGAAGCCGATTCCGTTGTCCTGTACCCGGATTTCCCAGCGGTCGGGGGCCATGTCCTGCTCGCCCAGCGGACGGGCAGCGACCCGAATGTGACAGGGCCGATCGGCCGCGCGGAACTTCAGCGCATTGGCCAGCAGGTTCTGCAGCAGCTGACGCATCTGCGAGGCGTCGGCATGGATGGTCGGCAGCGGCTCGACCTCCACCGTCGCAGCCGCCTCCTGCACGCGCGCGTCCAGATCATCCAGCACGGTGGCCAGCTCGGCGGAAAGGTCGACCGCCACCGGCATGCTGGTGCGCGTGCCCACGCGCGAATAGGCCAGCAGGTCGTCGATCAGCGTCTGCATGCGCGAGGCGGCGTCGCCCATGCGCTGCAGATAGTCGCGCGCCGATTCGTCCAGCTTGTCGGCGAGGCGGGACTGCAGGCGATCGGCGAAGGTCTGGATCTTGCGCAGCGGCTCCTGCAGATCGTGCGAGGCGACATAGGCGAAGTCCTGCAGCTCGCGGTTGCGGATGCGCAGATCGTCCATCGCCTTGGCCAGCGCCGCGTCGGCCCGGCGCTTGGCGGTGACGTCGCGGGCCACCGCGAAGATCAGCCCCTCGGGCGACAGCCGCGAGGTCCACTCCAGCCATACGTCGGTGCCGTCGGCGCGGCGCAGGCGGTTGACGAAACCGGTCAACAGCTCGCCGCTTTCCTGCTGCCAGCGGGCCGCATCCTCGGTAGCGAGGCGGTCCTGCGGATGGACCAGCTCGACCAGCGGAATCGTGCGGATCGTCTCCTCTTCGTACCCAAGCAGGCGGCAGAAGGCCTGGTTGACCTGCACGAAGTGACCGCTGTCGGCGTCGAAGATGCAGAACACCTCCAGCGAGAGCTCGAAGAAGCGCTGGCGTTCGTGCAGCGAACGGCGGGCCTCCTTGATGTCGCCGATGTCACGGAACGCCAGCACCGCACCAGCCAGCTTGCCGTCGATGCGCAGCGGCGTGGCGACGTAGGCAACGTCGAGTTCACGACCCTCGCCCAGCGCGAAACGCGCATCGTCGTTGCTGGCGTAACCATTGCCGCAGAGGATGCCGCGCAGCGCCTCGCGCCCGGCCGACGGCAGCGCATCGGCTTGCGGCAGACCGTAAACCGGCAGCTCCAGCAGCCGGGCGCCGGTGCGGTTGAGAAACGTGGGCACGCCCGCGGCATCCACGGCCAGCAGGCCCTCGCCCACGCTGTCGGCCACCGCCGAAAGCAGCGCCAGCTGGCTGGCCATGGCCTGCTGGGCGCGACGCAGCTCGCGGTGATCCTGCAGGACGGCAAACATGCCTCGGGCCCGCCCTTCCACCATGATCGGGAGCGTGATCAAGGCACCCGGGAAGCGCCCACCCCTGCCGTCGCGGACCGACACGTCCAGGCGCTCCGCATGACCTGCGGCGGCCGCCTCCAGGGCGGCATCGATGCGCTCGCGATCGCCGTCGAAGAAGCGCAGCAGCGGGCGCTGCTGCAGCTCGCCAACCGTCTCGCCGAGCAGTGCCTGGGCCGAGGTGTTGGCCTGCAACACACGGCCATCGCCATCGAGCGCGAACACGGCATCAGGATGGTGATCGAACAGCGAGCGGAAGCGCTGCTCGCTCGCGCTGAGCTGCTGGAAGGCGTGGTCGTGCTCGATCGCGATGGCGGCCAGTGCGGTGAGGCCGTCGATGCTGGCCAGCTCGGCTTCGGACGGCTCGTGCGACTCGCCGTGATAGACAGCAAAGGTGCCCAGCACCACGCCGTCCCGCGCCATGATCGGGGTGGACCAGCACGACAGCAGCCCGTGCGGCAGCGCCATTGCGGCGTAGTCCTGCCACAGCGGATCTGTAGCGATGTCGGCAACGATCACCCGCTCGCGGCGCCACGCCGCTGTGCCGCAGCAGCCCGCTTCCGGCCCGATGCGCATGCCCTCGATGGCCTTCACGTACTGCCGTGGCAGATGCGGGGCCGCCGCGTGATGCAGGCGTCCATCGCTCAGCAGCAGCACCGAGCACAGCGTATCGGGCTGCTGTTTCTCGTGGGCCAGCACGATCGCTTCGAGCACCTCTTCCAGTGGCTGGCCGCTGGCGATCGCGGTGAGGATGCGCCGCTGCGCGGCGTCCATCTGCTCGGCACGGTGCATCTCGGTGTGGTCGCGTCCCACCACATAAAGGCACTGCGCCTGCTCCGACCACACGCCCGACCACTGCATGTACAGCACGCGGCCATCGCGGGTTACATTGCGGTTGCGGAAATTGGGGTTGGGGTGCCCGCCGGCGATGCGCACTACCTCGGCGAAGCTGGACGCGCGGTCGTCGGGATGGATCAGGCTGCCCATGGATTCGCCCAGCAGGCTTTCCGGCGCGTAGCCCCACAACCGCTCGGCCGCCGCACTCACCCGCAGGAACCGACCCTCGCGATCGAGCACGATGATCACGTCAGGCGCGCTGTCCATCACCAACTGGGTGGCCTCCATCGCCCGCGACAGCGCCTCGCTGGCGCGCTGCTGCTCGGTGATGTCCTGCACCGCGCCGGACACGATGGGGTCGCCGTCCTTGGCCACCAGCTCGGCCAGGGCGCGGATCACCCGCACCTCGCCATCGGGCCGGATCATGCGGTACTGGCGGTCGATCACACCCTCGCCCCCGCGCAGGCGATCCTGATCTGCCATCAGGGAATCCCAGTCATCGGGATGGACGCGGCGACGCAGCGCCTCCAGCCCCTCTTCCTCCGGGCTGCGCTCGACGCCGAAGATCGCGCAGGTTTCCGCCGACCAGTGCAGGCGACCGCTGCGCAGATGCAGCTCCCAGCTGCCCATGCGACCGAGCTGCAGCGCATGGCGCGATTCGGCATCGCGCTTGAGCAGCTCGCGCTCCTGTCGCTTGCGCGAGGAGACGTCGTGCAGGTAGACGGTCAGTCCGTGCGCGTGCGGATACGCGCGCAATTCGTACCAGCGCTGGCTCGGCCCGTGAGCGGCTTCGATGTTGAGCGGCGTGCCGTCGCGCAGGGCGCGCTGCCATATGCGCCGCAGATGACCGTCGGACCCGCCATCGTCCAGCACGTCGGGAAGGACGCTCCAGCACGGCACGTCCAGCAGCAACGACGCCTGCGCACCGAACATGCGCGCCGCCTGCGGGTTGACGTAGGTGAAGCGCCACTCGCGGTCGACCATGAAGACGCCGTCGCTGATGCTCTCCAGCACCGCGATCATGTCGCGCTCGGCATCCACCAGGGCGGCCTGCACCACTTCGCGCGCCTCGACCTGCTCGCGCAGTTCCCGACTCACCGCCTCGGCCAGCCGCGCCCGTTCGCGCGCCAGCGCCGACAGGCGCAGCGTCACCGCCAGCAGCCCGCCCAGGGCGAAACCCAGCAGCAGCACGAGCGACGCATAAGTGGGAGGCGATCCGCTGCGCTCGCCCAGCTCCACCTGCCACGTCCTGCCGTACATCGGCAGTGACTGGCTCGCCGTCGACGCGGCCGCGGCGGGGATGGCGGTGGCGGCGCCACTTGCGTACAGCGCGCGGCCATCTTCGAGCACACGCACCTGGCCGACGGCATGCTGCGCCGCAAGCAGCGCAGGGAAAAGGCGGTCATAGACCACCACGCCCACCACGTATCCACGCGGCCCGGTGGCGGCATCGATGGGCGACACGATCAATGCACCGGTGCCACCGAGCAGCAAGGGCATGGGACCGCTCAACCGCACATCGCCGATGGCATCCACCGCGTCGAAGACCTGGCGGCGCGCGGGTACTTCATCCACCTGCCGGCCGGGCTGGACGGGCAAGCCTCCGCGCGATTCGATCATTCGCAACACGCGTCCGCGGTCGACGTAGCTCATCGCGCGCAGCCCGGGCAGGTCATCCAGGTACTGCGGGGCGTCGACGGCGAAGAGCTGGCGCCGTGTCGCTTCGTCCACGCTCGCCATTCGCCGCGCCATCCGGCGAATGGCCAGGACCTGGGCATCCATGCCGCCTCGCAGCGCGGTGAGCACGCTGTCCTGCCGGCTGGCCTGCTCCCGCTGCTCGATGGCCGCCTGCTGACGCACCAGCATGACCCACAGCATCACCGCCAACAGCACCACGCCCAGCCCCATGCCTGCCGGGAAAAGATAGGTGCGGTAATTTCTCTCCCACGGCGAGCGTGGACATGCGGCCACCAGGCCGAGACCGAGCACGACGAGCCCCAATGCGGTGGGCCAGGAGACCTGATCGTGGCCGCCCAAGGCGTCCATGGTCGGCATCCCGAGCACGAGCCCTGCCACCGACAACAGCCCCAGCATCGCCACCAGCAAACCCAGCGCCCACACCAGTGTCCACACACCGGCCCGCCGACTGACGAAAGCGGCCGCAGCCAGCGCAGCCACGGAAAGGACAATGGCCACCGAGGCGTTGTGTGACAGGCCACTGAGCGACACCGGCCACGGCGATCCACGCCACGCACCCAGCGCGAGCCCGATCAGGTCCGGAACGCCGGCGTACTGGACCAGCAGCGGTGTCAGCCCCAAGGCCAGGCATGGGACTCCCCATGCCAGCGCAGCACCGAACTTCCGCTTCTCAAGCGACCACAAACCCTGCGCAAGCAGCACAAAGGCAATGGCTGCGCTCAAAGCCATGGGCACCGAGCCCACGCCTCCCCTGCTGAGCCAGGGCAGGCGAAGCGCCAGGCCGGCCAGCCCCATCCAGCCCAGGCCCGCCAGCAAGGAGGGAAAGACCAGCCTCGACTCACCGACCGGCATCAAGGCGAACCGTGCGCCGAGCAAGACCATGCCGGCACCGAGCAGCAACGGCTGGCCAGCGGCGCCACCTTGCGTGGCGGCCAGCCCGGCGAGCGCGGACATCCCCACTCCAAGGGCACACCCGCGCGCCACGAAGGTGACACCCGGAGAGCTGGATATGGCGTTGGCGACCGCCGCGATCCACAACATGGCAAGCAGCCACCGCGAAACGCCCCATTCGCCGGCAAACTGGCCGATAAAGCCCATGCCCGCGATCGTGGCAATGGCCAGCGCCACCCAAAGTCCGCGTAAGCGGCGGCTGGCAGAAATGGGCGACAGCATCACAAGGAGTGCCACACCTGCCAGCAACAGGCCGGGTGCGAGCGTCACAAAGGAGGCGGATCCAGCCGCTAGCCGGCAGGCATCGAGGAGCCCAGCCAGGATGGCCGCGGATGCCAGCACGCGCGCGGGCCCACGCTCGCCCGCCCATCGCTGCCTTCCAGGCTGCTCCACCATGCTGTTTCCCCTAGAGCCCGGAGATGCGGGCCCACCGATGGATTTTTAGCACGGAACATGCCACCGCATGCGGTTTGCTCGAGTACTCGCTGATTGCGCGACGTTCACCACAAAACCCTTCCTCGCGCCGGCCCGACACTGGCCAGTCGCTACAAGCGGACCTGAAATGGCAAAGCGCAACAAATGAAACAGCTGGTAAGGAAACTGTGTCTGGCAAAGGCTTCTGTTACAACGAACTAATAGCGGAGACCGGCAAAAGCCGGCCCACTTTCCAACGCATACAAATCGAATCTAACTCGCTTCAATTCGCCATCAACACCGGTTACGTCTCGGCGCGTCTCACCAGCACTCCGAAAGGCTCCCGGTACCGCTATCCGTGCGCTTCCCCGCCTGATCGATGGTCAACGTCGCGCACTGGGTATCGCTTGTCGCCTGTCCGCCTATGGGCTTGGCCTGGAACGTGAAAGCGTTTGCGGTGAGTACGGTGGTCGTGTACTGGTAGTTATTGCCTGTCTGTTGCGGCGTGCTGCAGTCCAATGTTGGGATGGCATTGGCCGTGGCGCTGGCATCCTGGTCATAACGCAGATTGGTAGTGTAGTAACGTTCCATGTAGTTGGCATATTCGGAAAGACAGGCGGTGGCCGCCGCCCTTCTCGTCTTGACCACATACCGACTGTAGGCCGGCAGTGCGATCGCTGCCAGAATCGCAACGATAGCCACCACAACCATCAACTCGACCAAGGTGAAGCCTGCACCAGAGTTTCGAAAAGGCGTCTGCATAGCCCTCCGGCGCAAAGCTGCAACATTCCCATCACCAACTACGCGCCAGGACATTTTCATGACGTTGCTCCTTACTGGTTGATCAGCTCACGCCAAGAAACGCGCTGCAGTGTATTGGACGTGCCGGACGTCTTGATGCTGGTGGCGCTGCCGTTATCGAAACTGACCAGCATGCTGCCACCCATGAAGATCGGATTGTTGGGCAGAGAACTAAAGCCAATGCCACCGGTCGCCACCGGTTTTCCGTCCACCATAATGTAGTCTGCAGGTTGGTTGATCTGACCATCTCCATTGAGGTCAAAGAAACTCGTTTGCGGATTCGTGCCGGTGAACGGGTCCACTGCCATGATCCAGCCGCGTCCGGAAGGATTGCAGAGGTCCGTTGCCTGCGGGATCCGCGACGTAGCCACCAACCGGTTGCCCTGAAACTGGACTGGCGTAACGATCCGCTCACCCTCGGCCAATTGATTGGGCGTGTAGGTCACCGCTCCACCGGTGCCGGTAACGCTGGAAGGCGACAGCAGATTGATGTACCAACCCGACTTGCCAGTCATGTCGGATGAGGTGGGAGTTGCTGTAAAAGCACGAGCCGGGGCAATCGCCGCAGTTTTTACGGTTCCATCGCTATTGAGGACCGCCGGGGTCCCGGGCGTTTCCGCGATAATCGAGCGCTGCACAAGGTTGCCCAGACCCACATTATTAGTCCCATCGGCCGCAACATTTGCGGTCGAGGACTTCACGATCAAGCCGTACCAAGACTGAGTCGACCTGCTGACCAGATCGCTGCTGCTCAGGTATTGGCCCGTACCGAAAAACAACCACAAATCCTGAGTCGTCGGATTCTGCCCGACCAGCATGCCGGAGGTAATCGGTTGAGCATTACCGCCCGTGGCGGCATCCGTCGCCGTGAACAACTTAACACCGGCACTTGAGGGGGTTGACGCATAAGTGGTCGTAGAGACTCCCTTTACCTTGGTCACCGTCGCGACGTTCAGGCCAAACGACCACACCCGGCCAAGCGCATCGCCCGCATAGGCGACTGTGCTGATGCCAACCGACAGATCACCCATCCAGACCGCTGGGGCCGCAAGACCATTGCCCCCGGCAGAATCCGTCGCATGTACGGTGAGCGTTCCATCCCTGATTGCAAACTGCAGCAGCGCCGCCACTCCGTTCTTGCTGTTATAGCCATTGCCAATGAGCACTGACCAGTTGCCGTTACCGGTGACGTCGCCGGCGGCAACATTTGTTTGGGCGATAACAGGCTTGCCGGTCATCTGGCCAATATAGTCAGCGTTCGCCTTGCCATCACCGGCCGATCGCTCCCACAACAGCTTGATATTGGCAGGGTCCGTCACATCGAGGGCATATACTGCCTTGGCCGGCCCGCGCCCAGTTGTACCCACCGCCACGGTATGCCACGCGGAACCGAAATAGACGTCGGCTACGGTCAGTTCGCCATCGTTGAAGAACTGGTGCGGTACTGCTGAGGTCGTGCCGTAGTCCGGGTCCGCGAGGGCTTTCAGGCCGCTGGTAATCACGGCGGCTGGCAGGTATGCATAGGTCTCGACACCTGTATCGGCGTTGAAAGCGTGCAACATGCCGTCATTCGCAGCAACGAAAATCAACCCCTGCCGGACGGTTGCCGCATAGCTGGCGTAAACGTCAGTCCCGGTGAAAGACTGGTTGATAAACTGGTTGGCGGAGGGCTGCCCGACATAAACCGGCTGAGAATCGACAATATCGCCAAGCGGAGTTTCGCGAGTACGGTAGATACCATTCTTCGCGCTTTGCTCCTTCGCACTATCGCCGCGCAGATAGTCAATCATGTCCTGCTGTGAGGTCGCATCCGCGCCGAGCGCGGCCAATTCGGCGCTCGACAATCCAGTTGTACTGTTAAACACCACAGCCGCCACCGGACTCACGTCAGGATTGTAAGTATAGATATTTCGGCTGCCGAACACAGGCAACTGACTGACCGCGGTCCAGCTTGGGTTAAGAGCAAGCGTGCCGCTGTTGGGGTCCACGGCAATGGCTTTCAAGTCGCCTTTCCAATTTCCCGTGTAGTAGTTCGCTTGATAGGCAAATGCGCCATTCTTCAACTGGGTAGAATTTGCTGCCAAGCTCGCTCCGGTGCCGACCCGATCGGTGGCACGCTTCAACGCCTGCTTCAAGCCATCGGCGAATGCCTGGGGGGTCGTGGCCGAATAGAATCCGCCTCGACCATTGACAGCCGCATGCTCGAGGTCAGCAATATTGTTGATGCTGTCCTTTGACGGCGTTGGCCAGCTGAAGTTGGGATCGACAGTGCCCCCCGTGACCCAGCTCCAAATATCGGCGCTAGTAGTTCCGGCAGGACTGATGTTTTGTGGAGTAAAGCCCAGACCCAACGTGAACGTGGTCATGTGCTGCCAGAAAGCAGGGTCTTCCTTATTGGTCGGAACCTCGTTCGCTGCAGGACGCAGATCCGTCACCCAATACTTCATCGCCACGTCGGCCAGCGTATCGCTGTTGGCATCCGCGAAAGGAGGGGCTGGATTGTAAGTAAAGGGCTGATTCGTTGGGCCGGTGATGGGACCTGCGGCCGTGTTGTCCACATTTCCCACGCCTGGCGAGTTGCCATTCCAGAAACCATCCGTGGTGAGAATGGTATAGGACTGCCGACAAGCCAATTCCTCGTCGCCGCCTGTCGTAGGATTTTTCGACGTCCAAGGCTGAGCCGTTTGGTAGTACGAACCGACCGCGCCCAACGCCTGACGCAGAGGAGTACCACCGCTGGCTTTGGCTCGACTAATCCAACTCCACATGGCGCTCTTCTGGCTGCCCGTATCTGTGCCTACACCAAAGGGCTGGACTTGCGCAATGTAATTGTTTCCATCGTTGTAGCTGTCAGCGTAGCTATACCGGCCAGCAGGAAGGTTTATGTAATTCTTATTACCGCTATCACCGCCATCAATAGATCCAAACCCAATACGAAAATTCTGATCTATGTCGGCGAAAGCATTCATCATCCCACTCTTCGCCATCAGGATTCGAGTGTGATAATACGCAAACCAATTGGCAATATTCTGACCTGCCGTCAGAGCAGTGCCATCTTGAGCCTTGAGCGTATTGCCAGCAGCATCCTTATTCGGCGCCGCCACACCCGAAGTGTCGGATGCTGTCACACAGTTCGGCTGCCCTCCGCATGCGACTGCCGCCACATAATGAACAACGTAGGGACCAGCGGCAGGACCTTGAGAATACTGAAAATAACCCGTAAAAACCCTGTTGTAGTAAACTGTGCAAAGGCCTTGAGAATAATATCGATTATATGTTTTATAGCTATAATCAAATGCACCCGCTTGATTGTTGTAATAGCTCTGGCAATCATAATAGCCAACGTAATCATACGTTGATGTCTGGAAGGTGTTCGATGAGTATGAGATATTGTGCGAAGAATTACTACCGAAATAACCGGACTCGCCGCCGTACGCCGTCAAGTCAGCCGTAGCCTTTGAAGTTGCAGTACTGAACCCATTGACCCACGCACTGGTAAGGCCGGTTGCGTCCGGGTAGCGCGTACCATCCGCCTTCAGAGGCGGGGTATATACGATCGTCGGATCGTAATAAACACCATTGTTCGCCGCATCAATCAAGGCGTCATTATTGCTATTATTTTTCAAATACCCCCAATCCGGCATATAGTCCCAAGCCATCGATCCAGAATCATCCAGCATCAGCACAAGATTGGGCGGAAGCGGCTTTTGGATGATGAGTGGCGCCTGGTCGACTACCGGGCTCGGTGTCGTCATGGTGGCGGCCTGCGCTGGAGAAAATGCCACACCCAGCAACCAGACAGTGAGGCCGGTCGTCAGCAGCCTGCTCATAAAACGGCCAACATTGCTGCGCGTATGGGGATTGGTATTCATATCGGTTTCGCTCTTTGCGATGGCGCAGCATGGGGAGGCCCATGCATCCTTGTTAACTCGGCGCATGGCCAGACAATCAGCCCTGCTTGATCATGGCTTGCAAAACCACCACGGCACGGCCATCGACCTGGGACGGATCGCCACTGCGAGCAGTAACCCGGTAGTAGATGTTGGTAATGGAGCCGCCGTTGACGCCGTAATTGTGCGCATTGGCGCTCTGATTGAAGCCCGTGTTGGCGTTCGGATCCTGATAATTTCCCATGTTCTCGATCACGTACTGGGGCTGACCGGTCGCGAGCGTGGATGCCGTGTATTGGCCGGTGGAAAGATTCTTGATACTACCGGGAGGGAGATTGGGATCGTCGAACGGGTTCGCCAGACAAATCACGCTGGCGGACTGGCAATTGCGGGCAACGTTGGCGGGACTGACGGGAATGCTGGCGGCAGCGGCACGCATAGCAGCCTCCGCACTCTGAAAAGCAATCTGCCGATCGTACATATTGGAGGCCATCTTCTGCTGCATGATCGTGCCACGCGAAGCCGCCAGCCCCACCAATGAGATAACCACCAACAAGATCAGCGCAACTACCAAAGCCACGCCTCGCTCCCCGTTCGGGTGTGCTCGGCGCGCCCTACGCAAGAGCTCGCCTCGGGTCGTCGCTCCAGCCGAATGAGAGAAACAGTGAACGTGACTCATGTCATTGCACTCGGTTGCGCACGGTGGTTGTGGCAGTGAAGTTTCTGGCGATGGCCTTGCCGTTGGTGCCAGCGCTCTTGTCAACGCTCTCCAGCGTGAGTTGGACCTGCACGGCGTCCACGGCAGCCCAGTTTGTACCGACAGTCGCAGCATCCACGAAGGAAGACTGTCCCGCCTGGTGGTAGCGAATGCTCATGGCCGTAACGTCGCGCACCATCTCTTGGGACGTCGGAGTGGGCTTATTGCTTACGGTGGTCACGGACACGCGATAAAGCGATTTCCCACCCGTCGGATTAGTTCCAATATACCAATCCACACCAGCAAACTTGAAAATCTGTGAATTCGGTCCGTACTGGTAACCATTGCCGTTGGTGGTGCAAAGAGGGGGATAACCCAAACCCTTGGAACAATTGCCCGGAATGGTCTTATTTCCGCTGTTATCATTATGGACAACGGTGACGGTGCTGTCGTTGTAGTCAGTGATCTGGACGATCGCAGCGTGATCAGGATCGCACACAATAATGACGTCCCCTGTAACGAGATCGGAACTCTTGTCATTCAGCTTGAAATTCGCCGCTGTTGAACTAGGGGTAGCCGCCACGCTCAGACCGGAATCGGTTGCACCAAGCAATTGCAGCGAATCTGTTCCGCCCACTTGGTTCAAGCCCACCAAAGCCGGGTCGGCAGTCGCAGTGCCGGCGCCATAGCCGTGAACTGCGTTGCTCCAGTCCGCCCACCACGTCGACCCACCTGCCGTGGGACTGTTGTTCAGTACATTGGAGACGCGATCACGATTACCGCATCCGGTAAGACCGGCATCGCGAATGTCGCGCGCCATCATCTCGAATGCGATCCGCGAGCCGTCCTGCACATCCCCAAGCGCCGTGTTGGTGACGTAGGACCGCTGGCCGGCTAGAAACACGCTGATGACGCCGCCGATGACAATCAGACCGAGCACCATCGCAATCATCAGTTCGATCAGGGAGAAGCCGATCTGAGAACTTCGCTGGATTAAGCTTTTCTGTCGAACGAACTGGAAAGGGGAAGCGCTATGTCCGCTCATAAGATAGCCTTGGTGATCACTTTCTGATCCGCAGCGCCACCGGCGCCAGCGCGACTGTCGTCGAAGGTAATGGTGACCGTGCATTCACCAGCACCGGTGCACGCAACTTCTCCGCTGGTTGTGCTTTGGGCGCCTAGAGCGTTGCCAAGCTCCTTGCACCAACGGTTCAGCTGAAAACTGCTCAAAGAGCCGCCCGCTGCAGGACAGGAGTCGGCCGTCACCTTCCCGTTATAGGTGCCAGCCCTTGCTGCGACGATATCGGCCCGCAAGGCGTCAAGAATGGAGTAACTGGAGATGGTCGCCATACTCCGGGCCATCGCACTGTTGTTAGTTGCCATCGACTTGGCCATCAGCGCGGCCATGCCGAGAAATCCAATCGACAGCACCAGTACCGCAATGAGCACCTCGATCAACCCAACGCCCGACTGTCTGAAGCCACGATGCATACCCCCAAGAGACCGCATGGGCGTATGGCAAGCCCTCGCCTCTGGCGAGGCGACAGAAAAACATTCCTGCAGTGCAAGAGAAGGCACTTCCAACACAGTGGTGATTCTCATGGACAGCCCCCCGAACTAGGCGCAGTCACAAGGATCGAGCCTCCGGTCATAGTGACGGTGCGTATGTTGTTGGAAGTAAGCGAGCTGCTGCAGATCTTGGCGACAGTGCCGCCGTAGAGCGTGCTCTGTCCCACGGCGCGGGCTAGGCCGTCACCGCCATAGTGAAGGGCTTGGACATTGCCACTGACCTGGATTGCACCAGTGGTCAACGCAGGACCGGCACGAACAACGGTAGGGGTCGAGCCAATAGTCGCTATAACCGCACCTGTATCCGTACCGCATTTGGAGCCCAACGCAGCATCCTTAGGGTCAGTGGTATTCGTATTGGTAGAAGCCGAATTACTACAGAACAGCACGCCGGAGTTGGTCTTGATGGCCTCCATGCGCGCCGTATTGAGCGAGGCAATGAGGTCGTTGACTGATGTGTTTAGCCGGCTCGACACCATAATCGACCTGAAGCTCGGCACGGCTATGGCAAGTAATACAGCCGCCACCATCACGGCCACCATCAGCTCGATCAGAGTGAATCCCCGCTCGCCCTCCTTCCGCCGCGCCAGCTGACAGTGGCTGCGAGCCACCCGCAGAGCTGTACTCGCCCCACTGTCATCAGCGCAGACGCTGCTCCCGGCGTGATCAAGTTGCCCGAAAAACTGGCCCATGGCTCTCCCCTATTCCAAGGCATGGAGAATAAGCATCCAAGGAGGGCCAGACTCGATAGCACCCGACAAGCGGCGCAATTCTCCCGATCAGCGGTCGTTCAGCGCTGGAAAGGGCGACGGACGTCACAAGCTCCGACCGCACCCGCCCTCAAAGGGACTCTGTCCGGTTCCGGCCCTGCCGCTTGGCCACGTATAGAGCCTCGTCCGCGCGTGCAACCAGCTGGGCAAATTCCCTGTCAGCCTCGCGTCGCTCGGTGATTCCAAGGCTCACGGAGATGCGCAGACCCGTCTCAAGGTCATCCAGCGCCAACGCCGACACCGCCTCGCGAATCCGCTCAGCGATGGAGGTGGCCGCTTCAAGCGTCGTGCCGGGAAGGATTACTACGAACTCTTCTCCGCCCATCCTTCCGATCCGGTCGATCTGGCGCAGGCTTTCCAGGCATAGACCAGAAAATCGCTTGAGCACCTCATCACCCACCGGGTGTCCATATTCATCATTGACGCGCTTGAAGTGATCCAGGTCCATGGCAAGAACCGACATGGGCTCCTCGATCAGGCGCGCGTGCTGCAGCGCCCGCTCGCCGAAATATTCGAGACCACGCCGGTTGGCCACTCCAGTCAACGGGTCGGTCATGGCCATGCGGTGCAGGCGGCGGGATCGGCGCAACTGGCGCTGTGCCTGCCATAGCAGCAGCACGATCAGCACGCCGCCGAGCGTCAGCGCAACGCGTTGCCAGCGGCGCACGCGCTGCAGCGAGGCGAGCTGTTCGTCGCGCAACGTGCGGTCGGCCTCAAGCTTGCGGTTTTCCTGCTCCTTGCGGGAGGTATCAAACTGGTAGCTCATCAGGGTCGTGGTGTACGACTGCGCCTTTCGATCCAGCGCCTCGTGAACTTTCACCATGCGACGAAGATCCGCCAGCGCTTGGGCGGTTTTCCCCAAGGCCTCGTAGCTGCGCGAGCGATGGTCGAGGAGGTCGGCGAGGTAGCGCAGGTTGCCGCTCTTTTGCAGGAATGCTTCGGAGCGGTTGAAATCGCTGATCGCCAGGACGTGATCGCCCAAGCCGGCATGCGCCTCGCCCTCCTGCAGGGCAAACATGTCGCCGTCGGAATGGTCGCCCGTAGTGATGTACTCGGCACGCGCCGCCCCCAATTCGCTCAGGGCGCCGCGGTAGTCACCCAGCTGATTGAGCACCTGCGCCAGCCCCATGTGCGCCGATCCTTGCGACACGTGGCTCCCAATGGACCGGGCCATCTGCAGCGCAGCAAGAAAATGCGCGCGCGCGGTTGCAAGGTGATCCGTCCCGGTCTCCAGGTCGAGGAAACCGAGCTGCATGTGAGCCGCCATCTGCTGAGGCAGATCCTTGCGCTCGCCTCCGAGTTGCATCAAACGATCAAGGTAGCCGCGCGCTTCGGTGCGCTCGCCCAGACGTCGATATGCCACGGCGATGTTGAAGAGGTTCTGCTCGCTCTCGGTCGGCTCGCCGGCGCTGTCGTAGAACTTCTGCGCCTCCAGGAAATCGACGAGGGCGAGCGCATGCTCCCCCAGCAGCGATTGCACGGAGCCGCGCCAGGTCAGGCCGTCGGCCACCAGCCGGATGTTTTCCGCATGGCGGGCGAGCTCGATCCCGGCGTTGTAATCGGGGAGCGCGTCGCGGGCGGTCGTCAGCGACTCCTGCTTGGAGCCGCGACAGAAATGGAAATTGATTTCCGCATCAGCGTATCCGACGCGGCGCGCATCGGCCATGCCTTGTTCGGCATAGGCCACGCCCTTGGCCGGGTCGTTGTCCATGCCCAGGATGCAGAACATGTAGCGGTAACGCAGTTCGCGGCGATCGTCCCCGGGCGGAATCTGCTGCTTGAGTTGGTCGAGCAGCCTGAGCGCGTCGGCGTGTGTGGTGATGACCAGCTCCCCACGCTCCAGCTGGTCCGCCAGGCGATCGAATCCAGCTCCCGCCGGTGGCCCAGCCTCGCCCGCCATGGCCGCAACGGAGAGCACTAGCAGTGCCGCAAGGCAGCCGGCAAGCATTCGCGGTGGGGGCGCATATCGCAGCAAGGAGGGGGCTCGTCGAGTGCCACTCCATGGCGATGGGACACCGGGCGGTGCATTCCAGGTAACGGCCCGGCCCCTTGCAACTTGAGCGAACCCTCGGCAGGGAGTTCTAGCGCTTGCACAAGCCCGTCCTGCTACGTAGACTTTGCGGCTCTTCGCCGGAATAGCTCAGTTGGTAGAGCGGCGCATTCGTAATGCGTAGGTCGTAGGTTCGATTCCTATTTCCGGCACCAGACCAGCAAAAAGGCCCGCAGCGATGCGGGCCTTTTTGCTGGTCTGGCGGACCTGTCGGGCTCAGGCGATGCCAGCGTGGCCGTCTGCCAGGCGCAGCTCCTTGGGCAGGGCAAAGGTGATGTTTTCCGGTTCGCCGTCCAGCTCGCGCACCTCGCCCGCCCCCCATGACTGCAACCGGGCGATGACTTCCTTCACGAGCTTGTCCGGGGCGGAGGCACCGGCGGTGACGCCAATGCGCTGCACGCCTGCGAGCCAGTCCCGCTCGATATGCTCGGCACCATCGATCAGGAACGAGCGCACGCCCTGCTTCTCGGCCAGTTCGCGCAGCCGGTTGGAATTGGAGCTGTTCACCGAACCAACCACCAGCACCAGGTCGACCGATTCGGCCAGTCGCCGCACCGCATCCTGACGGTTCTGCGTGGCGTAGCAGATGTCGTCCTTGCGCGGCCCCTCGATGTCGGGGAACCGTTCGCGCAGGGCAATGATGATGGCCTTGGTGTCGTCCACCGACAGCGTGGTCTGGGTGACATAGGACAGCTCGTGCGCGAATGCCGGCGCCAGCGTGGCCACCTGCTCGACCGATTCCACCAGCAGGATCTCGCCGCGGTTGGCCGAGTTCCACTGCCCCATGGTGCCCTCGACCTCGGGATGGCCCGCGTGACCGATCAGGACCACGCTGCGACCGATGCGCCCCAGCCGCGCCACTTCCATGTGCACCTTGGTCACCAGCGGACAGGTGGCGTCGAACACCTTGAGCGAACGCTGCTCGGCCTCCTCGCGCACCGCTTGCGAAACGCCGTGGGCGCTGAAAATAACGGTGGCGCCGTCCGGTACCTCGTGGAGCTCTTCCACGAACACCGCGCCGTCGGCGCGCAGCTTGTCGACCACGTAGCGGTTGTGCACCACCTCGTGCCGCACGTAGATCGGCGCCCCGTAGGATTCCAGCGCGCGCTCGACGATGGCGATGGCGCGATCGACGCCGGCGCAGAAACCGCGGGGATTGGCGAGAAGGATGTCCACGGATGTCTCGAAAGTGGGAAGCAGGCGGCCATTATCGCATGCCGCTCGTGGCTTCCCTCAGGCCGCGGAGCGCTTGCCGGCCCACAGGCCAAATACGATCAGCATCACCGCGCCCACGCTGATGCCGCAGTCGGCCACGTTGAATACCGGGTAGCTCCACTGGCGCCAGTAGACCTGGATGAAGTCGGTGACGGCCGCCGCGTGCAGGCGGTCGATCAGGTTGCCGAGCGCGCCCCCGATGATCAGCGCCAGCGGCGCCGCCGTGCGCCAGTCGCGCCGCGCGGTGCGCGCCAGCCACACCGCCAGCACGGCACTGATCACCAGCGCCAGTACCACGAAGAACCAGCGCTGCCAGCCGGCCCCTTCGGCGAGAAAGCTGAAGGCCGCGCCGGTGTTGAACGCCAAGGTCCAGTTGAGGAAGCCGGGGATCACCGGATGCGGCATGCCGGCGGGCTGCAGTGCGCCCAGCGCCCACTGTTTGCTGAGCTGGTCGAGCGCAATGACGGCGGCGGAAAGCAGCAGCCAGGGAAGCGCGTTGGGTTTGGTGGTCATGGGCGGCGTAGCTTCCGATTCGATGATTCTGATTCCTTGTGGGTAGGAGCGCACCCTGTGCACGATTGCCTTTGGCCTCAATTGACGCCAGAGCGATCGCGCACAGGGTGAGCTCCTACACAGGCTTGAAGTGCGCAGGTCAGAACCAGCGCCGATCCTCGCCGGGGCCCTCGACGTTGCTCACGCAGCGGCCGCACAGCTCGGGGTGATCGGCGTGGCTGCCCACGTCGTCGCGACGATGCCAGCAGCGTACGCACTTGGCCGCGTCGCTGACGCTGGAGGAAACCCACGCCTCGCTGCCGTCCAGCTCGACCTTCGCCGCATCGTCGGGCCTCGGAGCCAGCGGTGCCAGCGTCAGCTCGGAGGTGATGAAGAAGAAGCGCAATTCGCCCGCCGCCGGGGCGTAACGGGCACGCAGCGCATCGTCGACATGCACCGTGACCTTGGCCTCCAGCGCCGCGCCGATCTGCTCGGCCTTGCGCATGCCCTCGAGCACCCGCGAGGCGCTGTCGCGGATCGCCAGCAGGTCGGCCCAGTAGCGACGCTGCTCCGGCGACGCCTGCGTGGCCGCAAGACCTTCGTACCAGGTCTCGAACAGCACCGTCTCGCCGCGCGCGCCGGGTAATGCCTGCCAGATTTCCTCGGCGGTGAAGCTGAGCACCGGCGCCAACCAGCGCACCATTGCCTCGGCGATGCGGTACATCGCGCTCTGCGCGCTGCGCCGGCCGCGGCTGTCGGTCGGCATGGTGTAGAGCCGGTCCTTGGTGATGTCCAGGTACAGCGCACCCAGTTCGTTGGTGCAGAAGTTCTGCACCCGCGCCACCACTTCGGGGAAGTCGTAGCGGTCGTACGCGGCGACCACCGCCTGCTGCAGGTCGTACGCCTGCTGCACGGCCCACTGGTCGAGCAGCAACGATTCCTCCACCGGCAGCAGATGCTTGGCCGGATCGAAACCGTCGAGATTGCCGAGCAGGAAGCGCGCGGTGTTGCGGATGCGGCGGTAGCTGTCCGAGACGCGCTTCAAGATCTCGTCCGAGACGGTCATCTCGTTGCGGTAGTCGGCCGAGGCCACCCACAGGCGCAGCACGTCGGCGCCCAGCGTGTCCATCACCTTCTGCGGCGCCACCACGTTGCCCAGCGACTTGGACATCTTGCGGCCGGAGGCGTCGACGGTGAAGCCGTGGGTGAGCACGTCGTTGTAAGGCGCGCGACCGTGGATCGCCGACGACGTGAGCAACGACGACTGGAACCAGCCGCGATGCTGGTCGGAGCCTTCCAGGTACATCACCTTGTAGTCGTGCGCGTCGCCCTGCTGCAGCTCGGGGCGCTGGCCGATCACGCCGAAGTGGGTGACGCCGGAGTCGAACCACACGTCGAGCACGTCGGTGACTTTCTCGTAATCGCCGGCCTGGTCACCGAGCAGCTCGGCTGCATCGAGCTCGTACCACGCATCGATGCCGCCCTGCTCCATCCGCCGCGCCACCTGCTCCATCAACGCGACGGAATCCGGGTGCGGCTCCTGCGTGGCCTTGTGCACGAACAGCGCGATCGGCACGCCCCAGGTGCGCTGGCGGCTGATGCACCAGTCCGGACGCCCTGCCACCATGCCGGCGATGCGCTCCTCGCCCCAGCCCGGCACCCAGCGCACCTCCTTGATCGACTTCAGCGCCGTGTCGCGCAGGCCGGCCTGCTCCATGCCGATGAACCACTGCGGCGTGGCGCGGTAGATCACCGGCGTCTTGTGGCGCCAGCAGTGCGGGTAGGCGTGTTCGATGGTGACGTGGGCCAGCAGCACGCCGCGTGCGCGCAGCAGCTCGACGATCACCGGGTTGGCCTTCCACAGATGCTGGCCGGCCAGCTCGACCCCGTCGGCGGACGGCGTGTCGGCGCGATAGATGCCGCGGCCGTCGACCAGGTTGATCGTGCCGATGCCGTACTGGCGCGACACGGTGAAATCCTCCACGCCGTGATCGGGCGCGGTGTGCACGGCGCCGGTACCGTCCTCGGCCGACACGTGTTCGCCCAGGATCACCGGCACTTCGCGCGGGTAGAACGGATGCTTCAGCTGCACGCCTTCCAGCGCCAGGCCGTTGACCGTGCCCAGTACCACCGCCTGCTCCACGCCGTAACGCTGCAGGGCACGCTCGGCCAGCGCGCTGGCGATCACCAGCAGCACGCGCCTGCCGTCGCGGGCGGGACCTTCCACCAGCGCGTACTCCAGCTCCGCGCCCAGCGACACGGCCAGGCTGGAGGGCAAGGTCCATGGCGTGGTGGTCCAGATCGGCACGGCGACGATGGCATCGCCCGCGTCCACGCCGAACAGGCGGGCCAGCGCCTGCGGATCGAGCGCGTCATACGCCACGTCCACCGCCGGCGACTGCTTGTCGGCGTACTCGATCTCCGCTTCGGCCAGTGCCGAGCCGCAGTCGAAGCACCAGTAGACCGGCTTGGCGCCGCGCACCACATGGCCGTTGGCGACGATGCGCGCCAGCGCGCGCACCATGCTCGCCTCGTACGTGAAGTCCATGGTGCGATAGGGCTTCTGCCAATCGCCCAGCACGCCCAGGCGCTTGAAGTCGGTGCGCTGCGCGTCGACCTGCTCGGCGGCGTACTCGCGGCACTTCTGGCGGAAGGCACGGGCATCGAGCTTGTCGCCCGGCTTGCCGTACTTCTTCTCCACCGCGATCTCGATCGGCAGGCCGTGGCAGTCCCAGCCCGGCACGTACGGTGCACGATGGCCGGCCAGCAGCCTGGACTTGACCGTCATGTCCTTGAGGATCTTGTTGACCGCGTGGCCGATGTGAATGGCACCGTTGGCGTAGGGCGGGCCGTCGTGCAGCACGAACACCTTGTCGCGCCCCGCCGTGTGCGCCTGGATCTGCGCGTAGCGATCCACCTGCTCCCACTGCGCCAGCCAGCCGGGCTCGCGCTTGGGCAGATCGCCGCGCATCGGGAAATCCGTCTGCGGCAGGTTGATGGTGCTCTTGTAATCCTGGGTCATAGCCTGGTTGCCGTCGGGTGGGTTCGCCGGGCCATCCCGGACGAACGTGATGCATGGCTGGCCGCGTGCGTGCGGCCAGCGCACGCCACGGGCAGCCCTCAGATGCTAATGCTGGTCGGGCTTGGCGCAAGCCCGGCGGGCGCGGCGCGGCGCGCGGTCCTCATGCGCCCACCAGCACGGGATTCATGCCCAGCATGGCACGCGCCGCCGCGGCGTCGCGCTCCATCTGGGCGGTCAGCGCGTCGAGGCTGTCGAACTTCTGCTCGTCGCGCAACTTCCCGACGAACTCCACCGCCATGCGCTGGCCGTAGAGGTCGCCCTCGAAATCGAACAGGTGCACTTCCAGCAGCGGCTCGGCCACCTCGTTGACGGTGGGCCGCACGCCCAGGCTGGCCACGCCCGGCCAGGCGCACTCGCCATCGCCCAGGCCGATCCGCACCGCGAAGATGCCGTGGATCGGGCTGACCCGCTCGCGCAAGTGGATGTTGGCGGTGGGATAGCCCAGGGTGCGGCCCAGCTGCTTGCCGTACTCCACCTTGCCCTCGATCACGAACGGCCGGCCGAGCAGCGGTGCCGCCGCGGCGAAATTGCCGGCCGCCAGCAGCTCGCGCACGCGGGTCGCCGATACGCGCTCGTCATGCAGTGTGACCGGCGCCATGGTGCGCGCGACAAACCCGAACGCCTCGCCCAGACGCTCCAGCATCGCCACATCACCCGCGCGGCGGTGGCCGAAGCGGAAATCACCGCCCACCCAGACTTCGCGGGCGGCCAGTCGCTCCACCAGCACGCGGCGCACGAAATCCTCGGCGGACATCGCGGCCAGCGCCGCGTTGAAGCGCAGCAGGAGGGCCTGCGTCACGCCAGCGGCATCGAAGCCACGCAACTTCTCGCGCACGCTGGACAGGCGCGGCAGCGGGTCGCGCGAAAAATAGGCGCGCGGCAACGGCTCGAAACTCACCACCACCGGCTCGACGTCCAGCGCGAGCGCACGCTCATGCACCTGCGCCAGCAGGGCCTGATGGCCGCGATGGAGACCGTCGAACGCGCCGATCGCCACCACGCTGCCGCGCGGCGTCAGGCAAGCACCGGCGACATCCCTGGAAAGCTTGATCATCTCTCCAGTATAGCGGCCGGCCGCATGCGCCTGGAGCTCAGGCACCGCGCAGGTCCCGCATCCGGAACCCCAGCGCGAACAGGGCGCCGACGTAGGTGCCGGCGCCGGCGATCACCAGCACCATGAGGTGCCACAGCCGCGCCAGCACCGCGACGTCGGTCCAGTCCGGCCACAGCCAACGACCCGCCAGCAGCACCGCGACCATCGCCGCGCACGCCACGCCCAGCCGCAGCCAGTGCCGTGACCATCCGGGCAAACGCTGGTACACGCCGTCACGCCGCAGCCAGTGCCACAGCAGCACGAAGTTCACGTAGCTCGACAGCGAGCTGGCGATCGCCAGCCCCACATGCAGACCCGGCACCTGGGCGATGCCGTCGATCCAGCTGCCGTGCTTCTGCGCCGGGGTCGCCCACAGCTCGAACAGCAGCGCGATGAACACGCCGTTGAACAGCATGTTGGCCACCAGCGCCGCCACGCCGGCGCGCACCGGGGTGCGGGTATCCTGCCGCGCATAGAACGCAGGCAGCAGCACCTTGACCAGCGCATAGGCCGGCAGGCCGGCGCTCAGCGCCAGCACCGACAGCGAGGCCATGCGCGCATCGAACGCCGAGAAGTGGCCGTTCTGGAAGAACGTCGCCACCAGCGGCTCGGCCAGCACCAGCAGCGCCAGCATCGCCGGCAGCGCGATCAGCAAGGTGATGCGCAATCCCCAGTCCAGCGCCCGGGAGAAGCCCGCCCGGTCCGTACCGACGTGGTGACGGGAGAGCGCCGGCAGGATCACCGTGCCCAGCGCCACGCCGAACACGCCCAGCGGCAGTTCGAGGAAGCGGGTGGACTGCCACAGCCAGGTCTGCGAACCGGTCACTAGGTAGGAGATCACCACGGTGTCGAGCAGCAGGTTGAGCTGGGCCACGGAGGAGCCGAACAGCGTCGGCACCATCAGCGTCATGATCCGGCGCACCTGCGGATGGCGCCAGCCCCAACGCGGCCGTTGCAGCAGTCCGAGCCGGCGCACCGCCGGCAGCAGGAACAGCCACTGCAGCACGCCGGCGATCAGCACCGCCCAGCCCATTGCCATGATCGGCACATGCAACCGCGGCGCCAGCCACAGCGCCCCGACGATCATGCAGATATTGAGGATCACCGGCGCCAGCGCCGGCAGTGCGAATTGGTGGAAGCTGTTCAATACGCCGGCGGCGAGCGCGTTCAGCGACACGAAGAAGATGAAGGGGAACGTCAGCCGCACCAGATCGGCGGTGAGGTCGAACTTGTGCGGGTTGTCCAGCGCCCCCGGCGCAAACATCGAGGCCACCTGTGGCGCGAAGATCATGCCTAGCGCGGTAATCAGCAGCAGCACGCCGCTGAGTGTTCCCGAGACGCGGGCCAGAAGCTCCTTCAGCTCGTCGCGCGAGCCGGCCTGCTTGACCTCGGTGAACACCGGCACGAAGGCGGTGGAAAATGATCCCTCGGCAAACAGGCGCCGCATGAAATTGGGGATGCGGAAGGCGATGACGAACGCATCGGTCGCCGCATTGGCGCCGAATACGTGGCTCATCGAAATGTCGCGGATCAGGCCGAGGACCCGCGAAATCATCGTCATGCTGCTGAACGACAGCAGCCCGCGCAGCATGCTGGGGGACTTCATGCGGGTGACGCTACCTCTGTGAAGTGAACCTGGATGCGCCGTCTCGGCGGGCACGCCATGCAGGCCGGGTAGTGTGACAGCCGACGCGGCCGAGTTGGCAGTCCGCTTGTGGCACAATGCGGGCACGTCGCCCCGCCGCAGGGTCTGCAAAAGCCCTGCAGGCAACCGCCCCCGCAAAGGCTAAGCGGTTGACGCCATAGCGCATTGCCCGCATAATTGCGCGTCTTTTTCCAACCCAAGCATTTCCGGAGTTTTACCTTGGCCAACATCAAGTCCGCGAAGAAGCGCGCGCGCCAGTCCGAGCAGCGCCGCCTGCGCAACGTCAGCGCCCGCTCCATGGTCCGCACCGCCCTCAAGAAGGTCGTCAAGGCCATCGAGGCCAAGGACAAGGCTGCCGCCGTCGAGGCGTTCGCCGCTGCGCAGCCGGTCATGGACCGCTACGCCGCGCGCGGCCTGATCCACAAGAACAAGGCTGCTCGCCACAAGAGCCGCCTCAACGCGAAGATCCGCGAGCTGGCGTAAAGCGCCCTCCGATCATTCGGTTGGAAGCAAAAAAAACCGGCGCCAAGGCGCCGGTTTTTTTTATGCCGGTGTCTGATTGACTGAGGCGCCCAAGGGCGCCTCAGTCCGCACTGATTCCTCAGGCATCGCCGCGCAAACGCACATCATTGGCCGGCATCTCGTCAGCAGATTCACGCCGCGCCTCGCGTTGCGCCTCGAAGAAGCGCTGCACCTGTTGGCAGACCGCCATGGTGTTGTCGCGCGCGATCGCCGACACGAGGAACCACGGCTGGGTCCAGCCCAGGCGAGCGACAATGTCCTCGGCCACCTTCTGGCGCTCGTCCTCGGGCAGCACGTCCGCCTTGTTGAGCACCAGCCAGCGCGGGCGCTCCAGCAACTCCGGATCGAACTTCGCCAGCTCCTGCTCGATCGCGCGCACCTGCTCGACCGGGTCGGCGCCGTCGATCGGCGCGATGTCGACCAGATGCAGCAGCAGGCTGGTGCGCGACACGTGACGCAGGAACTGGATGCCCAGCCCGGCGCCATCGGCGGCGCCCTCGATCAGGCCGGGGATGTCCGCGATCACGAAGCTCTGGTCGGTACCCAGGCTGACCACGCCAAGGTTGGGGTGCAGCGTGGTGAACGGGTAATCCGCCACCCGCGGCGTGGCCGCCGACACCGCCCGGATGAAGGTCGATTTGCCCGCGTTCGGAAAACCGAGCAGCCCCACGTCCGCCAGCAGCTTCAGCTCGAGCTTGAGCTCGCGCACGTCACCGGGCGTACCCGGGGTGGACTTGCGCGGCGCCCGGTTCACCGAGCTCTTGAAATGGATGTTGCCCAGCCCGCCCTTGCCGCCCTGCGCCACCAGCAGGCGCTGGCCGTGCTGGGTGAGGTCGCCGATGATCTCGTCGGTGTCCACGTTGGTGACCACGGTGCCGATCGGCACGCGGACCATGGTGTCCTCGCCGCCCTTGCCGTACATCTGGCTGCCCATGCCGTTCTGGCCGCGCTGCGCCTTGAAGCTGCGCTGGTGGCGAAAATCGATCAGGGTATTGAGCCCCTCGTCGGCGACCAGCCACACCGAACCGCCGAAGCCGCCGTCGCCGCCGTCGGGACCGCCGAACGGGATGAACTTCTCGCGGCGGAAGCTGATGCAGCCATTGCCGCCGTCGCCGGCCTGGACCTTGATGACTGCTTCATCGACGAATTTCATGGGAATACATCCGGGTGCTATGGGCAGGGCGGGACAAGATTAGTCCGATGGCGATTGCCACGGAGCTTTTCACGCCCGCCTGAAAAACAAAGGCCCCGCCGGAGCGGGGCCCTTGCACAACGCGTCGTGACGGGCTCAGGCCGGGATCACGTCCACGAAACGGCGGTTCTTCTCGCCGCGGACCTTGAACTGCACAGTGCCGTCGACCAGCGCAAACAGCGTGTGGTCGCGACCCAGGCCGACGCCGGTGCCGGCGTGGAACTGGGTACCGCGCTGACGCACGATGATGTTGCCGGCCTCGATGGCTTGGCCGCCGTAGATCTTGACGCCGAGATACTTCGGGTTCGAATCGCGACCGTTGCGGCTGGAACCTACGCCTTTTTTATGTGCCATGACTCAATGCTCCAGTTGCTCAGGCGTTGATGCCCGTGATTTCGACTTCGGTGAAATGCTGACGATGTCCCTGCTGCTTCTTGTGGTGCTTGCGGCGGCGGAACTTGATGATGCGGATCTTGTCCGCACGGCCGTGCTTGCGCACGGTGGCGCTGACGGTGGCGCCCGACACGATGGGCGCGCCCACGGTGATCGACTCGCCTTCGCCCACCAGCAGAACTTCGTCGAAGCTCACGGTGGCGCCTTCTTCGGCGTTCAGCAGCTCCACGCGCAGGACGTCACCCTGCTGCACGCGGTACTGCTTGCCACCGGTCTTGATGACTGCATAACTCATGGGATTGTCCCTTCTGTCGTTATTCTCTTGGGTTCCGCGGGCGATGCTCTGACCCCGGCGGACTCATGATTATAGCGAGCCCCGTGCGCGCTGGTCAATCCTTGACCACCCCTCGAATCGGCAGCCCCGGCGCCTATTTGGAAGGCTTGGCCGCCGGCTTGCTCAGCACGGGTTGAGCCGGTGCGGTGGCCGGGCAGTGCCCCTCGCCGGTGATGGTGCCAGCCTTCTGCAGCTGCTCCATCATTGCCTGACCGCGCTCACGGCCCCACTGCTGGCCCACCTGCATGCCCTCGGCCATGGTGGCGGGCATCTCGGCGACCACCTTGCGGCCCAACGGCGAACGGTAGAACTTCAGCAGGCCGTCGATGTCTTCGGCGCTGAAATGGCGCTGGTAGATCGGGATCATCTTTTCCGACAGCTCCTGCATGCCCTTCTCGTCGAGAAAGTTGTTCCAGTAACTGGCGGGCACGCAGGGCAGCTGCTGGCCCATCATGCCGGCCATCTGAGTGTTCATCTGCTGGAACATGCGATTGACGCCGAACACGTCCATCAGCTCGCGCACCTGCTTGGCGCTGGCCTGGGCGGCCCATGCCGGACTGCAGGCGAGGGCGAAGACGGCGCTGCAGGCCAGTGTGCGCCAGGCGCGTTTGATCGATTTCGGCTTCATGCGTATCCACTCCAGGTTGGCTGATCAGCCCGGCATTTAGCCACAGCCGCCGCTGCCGACAAAACGCTCCGGACGCTGATGCGGACGAGTGACGCACCGGCCGCCGGCGCGACGGTCCGATCACGGGGCATTGGTATAGTGATCGTTTCCCCCATATCACGGCGCGATGGACACCATTCGCATCCGCGGCGCACGCACGCACAATCTCAAGAACATCGACCTGGACCTGCCGCGCGATCGCCTGATCGTGATCACCGGCCTGTCCGGCTCGGGCAAATCCTCACTCGCCTTCGACACCATCTACGCCGAGGGACAGCGGCGCTACGTCGAGTCGCTCTCGGCGTATGCGAGGCAGTTCCTGTCGATGATGGAGAAACCCGATGTGGACCACATCGAGGGCCTGTCGCCGGCGATCTCGATCGAGCAGAAATCCACCTCGCACAACCCGCGCTCCACGGTGGGCACGATCACCGAGGTGTACGACTATCTGCGCCTGCTGTACGCCCGCGTGGGCACGCCGCGCTGCCCCGACCACGGCATTCCGCTGGAGGCGCAGACGGTCAGCCAGATGGTCGATGCCACGCTGGCAATGGATCCGGAAAAGCGCCTGATGCTGCTGGCGCCGGTGATCCGCGACCGCAAGGGCGAGCACGTGCAGGTGTTCGACCAGCTGCGCGCCCAGGGCTTCGTGCGCGCCCGCGTCGACGGTGCGGTATACGACCTGGATGCCGTGCCGCCGCTCACCCTGCGCCAGAAGCACACCATCGAAGTGGTGATCGATCGCTTCCGCCCACGCGAGGACATCAAGCAGCGCCTGGCCGAGTCGTTCGAGACCGCGCTAAGGCTGGGCGACGGGCTGGTGCTGCTGGCCGACATGGACCACACCGACCAGCCGGACCAGATGCTCTCCTCGCGCTACTCCTGCCCGGTGTGCGACTACTCGCTGCCGGAGCTGGAACCGCGGCTGTTCTCGTTCAACTCGCCGATCGGCGCCTGCCCCAGCTGTGACGGTCTGGGCGTGACCCAGGTGTTCGATCCGGCCCGCGTGGTCGGCCATCCAGAGCTCTCGCTGGCCGGCGGCGCGATCCGCGGCTGGGATCGGCGCAACCCGCACTATTTCCAGCTGCTGCAGTCGCTGGCTGCGCACTACGGCTTTGACGTCAACGAGCCGTGGAAAAACCTGCCGGCCGCCACCCAGCAGGCGGTGCTGTTCGGCAGCGGCAAGCAAGCGATCGCCTTCCGCTACCTCACCGAGCGCGGCGGGCGGGTCACCCGCGAGCATCCGTTCGAGGGCATCGTTCCCAACCTCGAACGGCGCTACAAGGAAACCGAATCGGCCGCGGTGCGCGAGGAGCTATCCAAGTACATCAGCGACCAGCCCTGCCCCACCTGCGAAGGCCAGCGGCTGAACCGCTCGGCGCGCAACGTGTTCGTGGCTGACCACGCGCTGCCCTCGCTGACCCATCGCTCGATCGACGACACGCTGGCGTTCTTCGACACGCTCACCCTCACCGGCTGGCGCGGCGAGATCGCGGTGAAGATCGTCAAGGAGATCCGCGAGCGGCTCACCTTCCTAAACGACGTGGGCCTGAACTACCTCACGCTGGATCGCCAGGCCGACACGCTGTCCGGCGGCGAGGCGCAGCGCATCCGGCTGGCCAGCCAGATCGGCGCCGGCCTGGTCGGCGTGATGTACGTGCTCGACGAGCCCTCGATCGGCCTGCACCAGCGCGACAACGAGCGCCTGCTCGGCACGCTCACCCGCCTGCGCGACCTGGGCAACACGGTGATCGTGGTCGAGCACGACGAGGACGCCATCCGCATGGCCGACCACGTGCTCGACATCGGCCCCGGCGCCGGCGTGCACGGCGGCGAGATCGTGGCGCAGGGCACGGTGGAGGACATGCTGGCTTCGCCGCGCTCGGTCACCGGTCAATTCCTCTCCGGCAAGCGCGCCATTGAGGTGCCGGAGAAGCGCCGCCAGCCGATCGACAAGGCGTCCTGGCTGCACCTCAAGGGCGCCAGCGGCAACAACCTGAAGAACGTCGACCTGTCGGTTCCGGCCGGCCTGTTCACCTGCGTCACCGGCGTGTCCGGCTCGGGCAAGTCCACGCTCGTCAACGACACGCTGTTCCGCCTCGCCGCGATGGAATTGAACGGCGCGGGCACGCAGCCGGCACCGTACGCCTCGGCCTCGGGCATGGACCTGTTCGACAAGGTGGTCGACATCGACCAGTCGCCGATCGGCCGCACGCCGCGCTCCAACCCGGCCACCTACACCGGCCTGTTCACCCCGTTGCGCGAGATGTTCGCGCAGGTGCCGGAGGCGCGCTCGCGCGGCTACACCGCCGGCCGCTTCAGCTTCAATGTGCGCGGCGGCCGCTGCGAGGCCTGCGAAGGCGACGGCATGATCAAGGTGGAGATGCACTTCCTGCCCGACGTTTATGTGCCCTGCGACGTCTGCCACGGCAAGCGCTACAACCGCGAGACGCTGGACATCCTCTACAAGGGCCACACCATCGCCGACGTGCTCGACATGACGGTGGAGGACGCGCTGAAGCTGTTCGAGAACGTGCCGACCATCGCCCGCAAGCTCGACACGCTGCGCGCCGTGGGGTTGGACTACATCAAGCTCGGGCAGAGCGCGACGACGCTGTCTGGCGGCGAAGCGCAGCGCGTAAAGCTGTCCAAGGAGCTCAGCAAGCGCGATACCGGTCGCACGCTTTACATCCTCGACGAGCCCACCACCGGCCTGCACTTCCACGACATCGAGCAGTTGCTCGACGTGCTGCATCAGCTGGTCGACCAGGGCAACACGGTGGTGGTGATCGAGCACAACCTCGACGTGATCAAGACCGCCGACTGGATCGTCGACCTCGGTCCCGAGGGCGGCTCCGGCGGCGGACGCATCCTGGTGTCGGGCACGCCGGAAACGGTGGCCGCCACGCCCGGCTCGCACACCGGCCGCTTCCTCGCGCCGCACCTCACATCCACTCACGCCACCAAGTCCAAGCGGGCCGATGCGCCCAAGCGCACCAAGGCCGCCACCAAGCACATTGCCTCGGCCGACAAGCACCGGCCCATGCCCAGGAAGAAGCGTTCGTGAGTTCTCCGCAGGACACCCCGAAGCCGGCGCGCAAGCCGCGCGCAAGCAAGGCCGCCGGCACACCCGCGGCCGCCGATACCATCACCGCGCCGGTCGAAGACCGTGCACACCCTGCGCCGCTGTTCGTGGCCCGTCTCGACGTGCGCTGGCGCGACCTGGACGCCTTCAACCACGTCAACAATTCCACCTACCTCACCTACCTCGAAGAGGCGCGGCTGCAGTGGTTGCGTCACGTCCCCGGCCCATGGTTCGACGAAGCGTCGATGCCCGTGCTCGCGGCCAGCAACCTCAACTACCGCCAACCCATCGCCTGGCCGGGCCATCTGGCCGTGGAGCTGTTCTGCGAGCGGCTGGGCAACAGCTCGATCACCCTCGCCCATCGCATCTTCGATGCAGACGACGGCGAGCGGCTCTACTGCGACGGGCATGTGGTGCTGGTGTGGATGAACCCCGCCACCGGCAAGCCGGTACCGCTGCCGCAGGCGATCCGCGACTCGGCGGCCGCTGCCGCG
Source organism: Dyella ginsengisoli (assembly GCF_044904665.1). Classification (NCBI taxonomy): domain Bacteria; kingdom Pseudomonadati; phylum Pseudomonadota; class Gammaproteobacteria; order Lysobacterales; family Rhodanobacteraceae; genus Dyella; species Dyella ginsengisoli. The sequence goes on along the minus strand of NZ_JADIKM010000005.1, from coordinate 186,120 downwards.
GCTTGAACGCACGACGCCGCCCGACGGGGTCGTGCGCCCAGCGACACCGATGTCTGCGCTTCATGCGGTGTCGGTAAGATCGCCGGCACCGCTTTGACAAGGAGTTCGCCGTGCGCAAGACGCCCCTCGCCCTTTTGCTGCTGACGCTCGCCACCGGCGCCGCTGCCGCCGAACACGGCGAGATCACCATCTACCGCAGCGACGATGCCTCGCTGTTTGCCAACGACGGCGCCAGCGTCCCGGCCGGCTACGCCCAGGTGCGCCAGCCGCGCACGGTGAACCTAGCCGCCGGTGTGCAGGACATCCACCTCGGCGGCCTGCCGCTGTATCTGGACCCGGAAGCGCTGGCACTGGAGTTCGACGACGCCAGAGCCTCGGTGATCTCGCAGCGGCTGCAGCTGGCCCAGGGCGGCTCGGCGCTGGTCGGCGGCCTGGTCGGACGCAAGGTGGACGTGCTCGGCGACCAGGGCAACGTGATCGCCAGCGGCACCCTGCTCTCGGCCGGCGGCCCGCTGCAGATCCGTCAGGACGACGTCACCGTGCTGGTACACGACTATGCCGCGGTACGTGCCATCGGCACGGTCGACGGCGGCTCCCGGCTGGACCTGCGCGTGGACGCGCGACATGCCGGACCGGCCACGGCGCAGCTTAGCTACGTGACGGGCGGCCTCGGCTGGCGTGCCTCCTACATCGGCACGCTTGCCGATGCCGGGGCTTGCCGGCTCGACCTGCAGTCGCGTGCCAGCGTCGCCAATCGCAGCGGCAGTGACTGGCACGACGTGCAGGTCACGCTCATCGCCGGCGAGCCGCGGCTGGACAAGTCGGCCGCGCCGGTGATGACCATGGCGTTTCGCGGCAAGGCCGCCGACCTGCCGCAACAATCCACGCTTGCCGACTACCGCAGCTACCGCCTGCCCGCGCCGGTCGACCTGCCGGACGGCAGCGTCAGTCTGCTGCCGCTGTACGCGCCCAAGAGCATCGCCTGCGAGCGCACCGCGCTGTACGAGACCGGCGGCAGCTACCAGCCCCCGCAGCCGATGACGCAGCCGTCGATCATGGTCGAAGGACCAACAAACGTGGTCGGCACGCTCGCCTTCCGCGCCTTCGACAGCCTGCCGGCTGGCTACCTGCGCGTGCTGGCCCGCGACGACCGCGGCGCCGCGCAGGTGATCGGCGAAAGCCGCATCGAGGACACCCCGAAGAGTGGCGAGGTCAAGCTCACCCTCGGCAGCGTGTTCGACCTGCGCGCCAAGCGCGAGCGCACCGCGTTCCACGTCGATCGTGACGGCCGCACCATGGACGAAGCCTTCAGCCTCGTCTTCACCAATGCGGGCGACAGCGCGCGCACCGTCACCGTGCGCGAGCACCCGTCGCGCTGGCGCACCTGGGTACTGGCCTCCTCCAGCCTCAAGCCCACCGTCACCACCGCCGACACGCTGGGCTTCGCGGTGAAGGTGCCGGCGCACGGCAGCGCCACCCTCGACTACGCGGTGCGCTACACCTGGACCGCCGACGACCAGCCGCAATAAGCCCGACCCTCAGGGAAACGACCATGCTCAACCGCATCACCCACGACACCATCGTCGAACTCCAGCTGGCCCGCCCGCCGGTCAACGCGCTGAATCTCGAACTGCTGCGCAGCCTGCGTGCCGCGCTGGAAGAAGCGCCCGCAACCGGCGCGCGCGGCATCGTGCTGTCCGGCGCACCGGGCATGTTTTCCGCCGGCGTCGACGTGCCGGCACTGATGGGCCGCGAACGCAGCGAGGTGCGTGCGTTCTGGCGCGAGTTCTTCGCCGTCTGCGCGGCGTTGGCCCGCTCGCCGGTGCCGGTGGTGGCGGCGATCACCGGACACAGCCCGGCCGGCGGCGCGGTGCTGTCGCTGTTCTGCGACTACCGTGTGATGGCCGAGGGGCCGTTCAAGATCGGCCTCAATGAGGTGCAGGTGGGGCTCAGCGTGCCCACTTGCATCCAGCTGGCGCTGCGCCGCGTGGTGGGTACCTACCGCGCCGAGCGGCTGCTGGTGGCCGGCGCGATGATCGAATCGTCCCAGGCGCTGGCCTGCGGCATGGTCGACGAACTCACCGGCGTGGACCAGGTCACCACCCGCGCGCTGCACTGGCTGCGCGAACTGCTGGCGCTGCCGGCGCATGCGATGCTCGCCACCCGCGCGCTGGCCCGCGCTGACCTGGCCGATGCATACGCCGATGTGGATGCGCTGCCGCTGGATGCGTTCGTGGACGGCTTCTTCCACCCGCAGACCCAGGTCGTGCTGCAAGGCCTGGTGGACCGGCTGCGCAAGAAATGAGTCGAGCCGGCCGGGCGCTCAGCCCGGTCCGGTGGCCACCGGCCGCGACGGATCGCTGACCCAACCGCTCCACGAGGGTGCGTACAGCCGCGAGCCGGTCAGTCCGGCGTGCTCCATCGCCAGCAGGTTGTGGCAGGCAGTGACGCCGGAGCCGCAGGAGTGCACCACCTGCGATGACGGCTGTCCGTCGATCACCGCAAGGAACTCCTGCCGCAGCTCGCCGGAAGACTTGAAACGTCCGTCGACGGCGAGGTTGTCCGCGAACGGACGATTCTTCGCGCCGGGTACGTGGCCACCCACGCGGTCGAGCGGCTCGGTCTCGCCGCGGTAGCGGGGGGCGGCGCGTGCGTCGAGCAGCAGTTGCTCCGGCCGCGCCGTCACGGCGGCATGATCGAGGATGAGCTGCGCGGGGTCGTAGTGGATCGTCACCTGCGTCGGCGCGCGCTCCGGCAACGACGCTTCCAGCGGCAGCCCGGCGGCGGTCCACGCGCCGAGGCCGCCGTCGAGCACGGCCACTGCGCGCTCGCCGATGAGCCGCAGCAGCCACCACAGCCGCGCCGCGGCAAGTGCACCGCCCGCGGCGTCGTACGCCACTACCTGCACGCCCGGATGCCAGCCCCAGCGGCCGAGTACGGCCGCGAAATCCGCCTCCAGCGGCAGCGGATGCCGGCCCAGCCCGAGCGACTGGCGCGAGAGGTCGGACAGGTCGCGGTCGAGGCTGGCATAGACCGCCCCGGGAATGTGTCCGGCACGCCAGTCGCGCTCGCCCTTGCCGGGATCGGCGAGGTCGACGCGGCAATCGACGATCAGCACCTCGTCGGGCGGCAACGCAGCCAGCTCGGCGGCGGAAATCAGCGTGGTCTTCATGCGCGTCCCATCCTCTGCAGCAGGTTCAGCATCATCGCCGCGGTGGCGCCCCAGATGCGGTGTCCGCCGTGCAGGAATTCGACCATGGGCCGCTGATGGCCGCGAAATTCCATCGTGTAGCGGCGCAGGTTGCCCGGCTCCAGGAAGAACCCCAGCGGCACCTCGAACACCTCGGCCACCTCGTCCGGTGCCGGCGTCAGCCGGGCGTGCTCCGCGATGCGCGCCACCACCGGCGTCACGCAGTAGCCGCTGATGGTCTCGAACACGTCCAAGAAGCCCAGCGGCGACACCAGGCCCGGGTCCAGGCCGATTTCCTCTTTGCTCTCGCGCAGGGCGGTGGCGATCGCATCGCGATCGTCCGGATCGCTGCCGCCGCCGGGAAACGCCACCTGGCCCGCGTGCGACGGCAGGTGCGCCGTGCGCACGGTGAGCAGCACGCGCGGCTGAACGCCCTCGCGCACGCCCACCAGCACCGCCGCGGGTCGGCGCACGGCAGTGCCGAGCAGTTCGCTCATGTGCGCGTGGTTCCAACCCGGCGGCTGCGGCGGCTCGGCCAACGGCAGCAGCGCGGGCTCCAGCGCGTGCCAGATCCGCTCCATCACGAGGCCTTGCGGGTCGGCAGCACCACGCGCATGAGGTACAGCCGCTCGGTATCGGGCATGGTGCCCCAGCGCGCAATCTCGCCCATCGAGCGCTGGCAGCCCAGGCAATAGCCGCGACCGTCCAGCCGGCACAGGCCGATGCAGGGCGTCAGCGGCGCCTGGGAGAAGGAAGCACGGGGATCGGTCGACATGGCCCGCGATGATAGCGCCTGCACGGCGCACCGATCAGGGGTTGGCGATGTCCAGCAGCTCGATGTCGAACACCAGCGCCTCGTTCGGACCGATGCGCGGCAACGCGCCACGCTCGCCATAGGCCAGCTTTGGCGGGATCACCACCTTCCAGCGATCGCCCACGTGCATGCGCGGGATCACGTCGCGCCAGCCGGGGATCACGCTGTTCACCACGAAGCTCACCGGGTTGCCGTGGGCGAAGGTGCTGTCGAACTCGGTGCCGTCGATCAACATGCCGCGGTAGTTGACGGTGACCTTGCTGTCCACCGTGGGGCTGGTGCCGCCCTGCCCCTGCTTGATCACTGCGTACTGCACGCCCGAGGGCAGCTGCACCACGCCGGGCTGGGTGCGGTTGTGCGCCATGTACTGCTCGCTCTTGCGGGCGTTGCCGGCGGCGACGCGGCGGAACTCGTCCACCGCGCGGGCGTGCATCTGCTCGTCCAGCGCATGCAGCTGGGCGCGCATGTCCGGCATCGGCACGCTCGGCGGGCGCTTGGCGGCGGCGTCCTGGATCGCCCGCTGCAGCGTGGCCAGGTCGACGGACGGCTCGCCGTCAGCGAACTGGCTGCCGATCTGGTAGCCGATCGCGTAGGACAGCTTGGCCTTGTCGATGGTGGGGACGGCGAGTGGCTTGGGAGACTGCTGCGCCTGCGCGACCGTGCCGATCAGCCCGAGTCCCGCCGCCATGAACCGTCCTGCCCACTTCACCATGCCGCTCTCCGAAACCGTGACGCCAGGCGGGCATGCTATGCGCTATGCCTGCCCGACGCAGCATCGCCGGGTGCGATACCCGGCATGAGATTCCGGCCGGTCGCAAAGGTTCCCGCTGCTACCATCTGCGCTTTTTCTGCCGCAGGTTCCTGCCATGGCTTACCGCAACCTAGAGATCGCCGACCGCGGCGCCGTCCGCACCATCACCGTAGCCCGCCCGGACAAGCTCAACGCACTCAATCGCGACACGCTCAACGAGCTCACCCTCGCCTTCACCCAAGCGGCGCAGGAAGACAGCGTGCGCGCGGTGGTGCTTACCGGCAGCGGCGAGAAGGCCTTTGTTGCTGGTGCCGACATCGCCGAGATGAGCGGCTACACGCCGCTGCAGGCGCAGTCGTTCTCGCGCACCGGGCAGCGCCTGATGAGCCTGATCGAACGCCTCGGCAAGCCGGTGATCGCGCGCATCCAGGGCTTTGCGCTGGGCGGCGGCATGGAGCTGGCGATGGCCTGCCACCTGCGCGTGGCCAGCGAGAAGGCGAAGTTCGGCCAGCCGGAGATCAATCTCGGCCTGATCCCCGGCTTCGGCGGCACCCAGCGCCTGCTGCGCCTGGCCGGCCGCGGCGCGGCGCTGGAGCTGTGCCTCACCGGCGCGACGATCGGCGCGCAGCGCGCCCACGAGCTGGGCATTGTGACCCGCGTGGTAGCACCCGAGGCGCTGGACGAATCGGTCGATGCCCTCGCCGACCAGCTCGCCGCCGCGGCGCCGCTGGCCGCCGCCGGCATCCTCGACGCCGTACTGCAGGGCGGCGAAACCGGTCTCGACCAGGGTCTGGAGTTCGAAACCCAGGCATTCGCCCTGGTGTTCTCCAGCGGGGACATGCGCGAAGGCACGCGCGCCTTCCTCGACAAGCGCAAGCCCGAGTTCAAGGGCCGCTGAATCCCCTCGCGTAACTGCGGTAGGCGCCCACTCGCGGGCGATGCTTTTCGCTTTGATGCGGCATCGGAGCCAAGAGCATCGCCCGCGAGCGGGCTCCTACCAGGGGACGCAGGCTTTAGTGGTGGCTGCCTGCGTACTTTTTCTCGCCGGCGGTCACGGCGATATCCAGCCGGTTTTCCGGCGGCGCCAGCGGACAAGTCGCGAACGGCGTGAACGCACACGGCGGGTTGTACGCGCGGTTGAAATCCAGCACCACGCTGCCGGGCTGCTTCACGCCGCCGGCGGGCAGTGCGGCGTATAAGAAGCGAGCCGCGCCATAGGTTTCCTTGCCCGAGGTGCGGTCGGCGATCACGAAGAACAGCTCGCCGCCCGGCTCTTCCTGGTAGGGCAGCAGTTCGAAGGTCTTGCCGTCGCGCTCGAATACCGCCTTGCCGGGTACGTCGACGGCGTCGATGGTGCCGATCACCGAGCCGATCTCCAGCTTGTGCGGCGGATCGAACGGCACCCACTTCGCCACGATGCGCCACGAAGGGTCGATCGGAAACGAATCGATGCCTAGGAAATGCCTGCGGGTGGGCGCCTCGGTGTCCTTCACGCGCAGCGCCTTGCGGCCGTCGCGATCGATCACGTAGAAGCTCGCGGTGCCGAATTGCACGGTCGTCGGGTTGCCGGCCCCGGCGTGCATGTCGTCGATCAGCGGTGCGCTGGTGACGGTCTTGCCGTCCACGGTGGCACCGCTGCCACCGGCGGGCGCAAAGCTCAGCGCGCCGTCCTTGCCCAGCGTCACGGTGCCCAGGTGATCCGGGCCCGCGGCCAGCACGATATCGTTGTCCGCCGCATGGCCGACGCGGTTCACGCCCTCGTGCAGCCACTCCAGGCCAATCAGGCTGAGCCAGCCGTCCGGCGCAGTCAGACTCTGCAGCCGGCCCTGCCGCCAATGCTCGACTTCGCGCGTGACGTCCTGGGCGGAAAGAGTCGGGACTACGGGAACATCGGCAGCGTGCACGAGCGGAACTCCAAGCAGTAAGGCGACAGCCAGCGGGGCGCGACGGATCATCAGGCGGTCAGCCGGTGGGGAGGGAACGCCGAGTATGGGCAGCGCTCGGGCAGCGAGGCAAATGCCGCCGGTCAGCGGCCGCGCAGGAACAGCCGGTCCAGCTCGGCCAGGCTCAGCTGGGTCCAGGTCGGGCGTCCGTGATTGCACTGGGCGGAGCGCTCGGTCGCCTCCATCTCGCGCAGCAGCGCATTCATTTCCGGCAGGCTCAGGCGACGGCCGGCGCGCACCGACCCGTGACAGGCCATGGTCGAGAGCAGCTCGTTTTCCAGCTCCTGCAACCGGCGCGAGCTGCCGTGCTGGGCGAGCTCCGCCAGCACGTCGCGGGTGAGCTGGCTCACGTCCGCGCCTTCCAGCAGCGCCGGGATGCGCCGTACCACCACTGCCGACGGGCCGCCGCGCGACAACTCCAGCCCCCATGCCGCCAGCGCCTCGGCATGCTCCTCGGCGGCCGCCGCTTCCTTCGCGCTCACGGCCAGGCTGAGCGGCACCAGCAGCACCTGCGAGCGCAGGTGGTTGGCGGCGCGCGCGGCCTTCAGCTTCTCGTAGGTGATGCGCTCGTGCGCCGCGTGCATGTCGACCAGCACGAGGCCGTGCTCGTTCTCCGCCAGCACGTAGATGCTCTTGAGCTGGGCGATCGCAAAGCCCAGCGGCGGCGCCTGGTCGGGGCTGTCCGGCGCCATGGAGGGGGCGGCCCAGTCGGAGGAGTCCACCCGCGGCGGCGATGCTCCGAGCAAGGCGGCATAGTCGCCCAGCGGTTGTTCGCGTACGCCCAGGCTGAGCCGATTCTGCATCGCCGGTCCGCTGGACCAGCCGCCACCGTACGACGATGATGAGGCGGCGATTGCGCCCGTCGATGCCGTGTCGGCTACGGCAGCCGGCTGCATGGCCTGTCCCGCGCGCGTCTGCGCCAGCGCTTCGTGCAGGCTGCGGAACAGGAAGTCGTGCACCAGCCGCTGCTCGCGAAAGCGCACCTCGTGCTTGGCCGGGTGCACGTTGACGTCCACGCCCACCGGGTCGAGTTCCAGATACAGCACGAACGCGGGATGGCGGCCGTGGAACAGCACGTCCGCATACGCCTGGCGCACGGCGTGGGCCACCACGCGATCGCGCACGAGGCGGCCGTTGACGTAGAAGAACTGCGAATCGGGCTGGCCGCGCGAAGCGGTGGGCAGGCCGACCCAGCCGGACAGGCGCAGTCCGGCGGCCGCGTGGTCGATGCGCAGGCTGCGCTCGGGAAACTCCTCGCCGAGCACGTCGGCCACGCGCGCCAGGGCGGCCTGCTCATCGCGCGCGGCCTTCCACACGCGCACCGGCTTGCCGTTGTGGCTGAGCCGGAACTCCACCCCGCTGCGCGCCAGCGCAAGTGACTTCAGCAGGTCGTCGATGTGCGCGAACTCCGTGCGTTCGGCGCGCATGAATTTCCGCCGCGCCGGCACGTTGTAGAACAGGTCGCGCACTTCCACGCTGGTGCCCGGTGGATGCTGTGCCGGTCGCGCGGCCTGCAGCTTGCCGCCGTCCACCTCGATGCGGAACGCTGCCTCCGCGCCGCGCGCGCGCGAAGTCAGCGCAAAGCGCGCCACCGACGATACCGATGCCAGCGCCTCGCCGCGAAAACCCATGCTGGCGACGTGCTCCAGATCGTCGAAGCTGCCGATCTTGCTGGTGGCGTGCGAGGCTACCGCGAGCGGCAGCTCGTCCGGTGCGATGCCGCCGCCGTCGTCGCGCACGCGGATCAACCGCGCGCCACCCTGCTCGATGTCGACCTCGACGCGCGTGGCGCCCGCGTCGAGACTGTTTTCCACCAGTTCCTTCACCACCGACGACGGCCGTTCGATGACCTCGCCAGCGGCGATCTGGTTGATGAGTTCGGGAGGCAGCACGCGGATGACAGGCATCGGCGTAGCTTACGGGAGTGGCTGTAGATCGAGAAGGCGAGCGGTCTGGCAAGCACCGTTGGATGGGACCACCGGCATGGTCACCACCGTTCCTTCAACATCGCTTCGCTCAGGGCGGATGCAACGAACCGGTCGCTGCAGTGCCGTCTGAAGGATCGGCGCGTCAGCCGGCGGGAATCGCCAGCACTGCACCGGCGTGGACGGTGTTGCCGTCGATGCGATTGGCGCTCTTGAGCGCGCCGACACTCACGCCGTACTGGCGCGCGATGCTGCCGAGGCTCTCGCCGCGGGCGACACGATGCAGGTCGCGCACGGACGCATCCGCGCGGCCGGAAGTGACGGCCGAGGAGCCGCTGCTGTCGGTGTCGGGCTGCGCGGCAGCCAGCATGGCGCCGCTGCGGCGGGCCGCCTCGGCGGCAAACCAGGTGCCCGGCGGAGGCGTCGATTCGAAGTAGTTGCGCACGCCGCCCATCACCGCCTGCGCCAGTTCGGTCTGATGGGTCGGATCGCGCAGCTTGCGCTCTTCGGCCGGATTGCTGATGAAGGCGGTCTCGACCAGGATCGACGGCACGTCCGGCGAGCGCAGCACCACGAAGTTGGCGCGCTCCACGTAGCCGCGATGCGTCGGCCCGAGATGTCCCAGGGCCTTGAGCACGTTGCCCGCGATCGACTCGCTGGCCTGCATCGCGTAACCCTGCTGCAGGTCCAGCAGCACCGCGGCGAGGCTGTCGTCCTTGTCGTCCAGCGATACGCCGCCGATCAGGTCGGCGCGATTTTCGCGATCGGCCAGCCAGCGGGCCGCCTCGCTGGTCTTGCCGCGCGGCGACAGTACCCACACCGACGAACCCTTCGCGTCGCCGTTCTTGAACGCATCGGCGTGGATGGAGACGAACATGTCCGCGTTCTTCTCGCGGGCGATCTGGTAGCGGCGCTTGAGCGGGATGAAGTAGTCGCCGTCGCGCGTGAGCACGGCTTGCATGCCCGGCTGCTTGTTGATCAGCGCAGCCAGCTGGCGCGCCACGGCGAGGGTGACGTTCTTCTCCAGCGTGCCGCCCGGGCCGTGCGCGCCCGGATCGTCGCCGCCGTGTCCGGCATCGACCGCCACCACCACCTTGCGCTGGCCGCCCATCTGCTCGGCCACCTGACGCAAGGTCATCACCTCGCTCGGCGTGGCCTTGTTCGCGTGCACGGCCTTCATCACGGGCGGCGGCGCACTGGCGGCCACCGGAGCGCTTGCAGTCTTGCTAGCGCCGTCGGGATAGAGGTCCAGCACCAGCCGGTAACCATATCCACCGCCGGGCTTGAGCACGAAGCTCTTGGGCGCGCTGTGCGCATCCACGTCGGCGACCAGTTCAAGCCGGCCACCGCGACGACGACTGCTCAGCCCCTTGAACCGGCCCTGCGCCGACGGTGTGGCGAACTCTGAAGCCAGCCGGTCGTTGCCCAGATCGATCTGCACCTTGCCGTCGCCCTGGTGAAGCTGGTAGCTCACCGGGCCGCTGAGATCGAACACCACGCGGGTGTAGTCCGGGCCAGCCCAGACCCGCGCGGCGCGAACGTCGGCGGCGCGGGCCGACAGCGCGGGGAAGCCAGCGGAAGTGGCCGCCAGCGCGATCAAGCCGATCCTGAACAGGGATGCCCTCATGGCCTGCATTGAATCGCAGCGAAAACGCCATTGCAAGCATTTTTTCCTTGGATATCCGCTACCTGCACCGCATTTGTCAGGCGATATCCAGAAGCCCCCTGCAAGCCGCGCTTTTTCAGGCATTAATCGCCCCGGCACAACGCCAATTTTTCCTTGCAGAAACGGAAACTTAGCCGCAAGGCATCGCCGTGGGCCGGTATTGATCAGGTCGCCTGGAGCCGACGCAGCAGGCGCTCACCGCGATCGTTGTCGGCACGCAACACGACGCGACGGCCGGCACCGGCGTAATCGAGAAACACCTCGACATCGGCGGCGGGAATGGCGCCTGCACCTCGCTGCGGCCACTCGATGAGGACCACCGCACCGGGCTCGCCCAGCGCGTCCATGCCGAGCCATTCGAGCTCGTCCGGATCGGCGATGCGATAGAGATCCAGATGCCACGCCTGCGCATCACCCAACGGATAGGACTCCACCAGGCTATAGGTCGGGCTCTTGATTCGGCCGGACACGCCCAGCGCATGCAGCAACGCGCGCGCGAATGAGCTCTTGCCGGCACCGAGGGGGCCGTGCAGATAGCAGACCAGTCCGCCGTCGATGGCCGCACCGACCCGTCCGGCCAGCGCCGCGGTCGCTGCCTCGTCGGGCAGGTCCACGCTTAGCTCACGCATGACCCAGGCCGTTGCCGAGCCGGCGCAGCGGGTCGAACAGGTCGCCGGCGAGCAGGCCGCGCTCGCCCGCTTCGGCGGCGGTATCGCCCGCCCGCGCATGCAGGCCCACGCCGAGGCAGGCAGCCTCCCACGCCGTGGCACCCTGTGCCAGCTGGGCGGCAATGACGCCGGTAAGCACATCGCCCATGCCGGCGACCGCCATCCCCGGATTGCCCCACGGACACACGGCGAGCCGTCCATCCGGATGGGCGATCAGGCTGCCCGCCCCCTTCAGCACGACCACCGCGCCGTGCCGACGCGCCAGCTCGCGGGCAGCGGCGAAGCGATCGGCCTGCACGTTGGCGATCTCCACGCCGAGCAATCGGGCCGCCTCGCCCGGATGCGGCGTCAGCACGGCCGCGCGTTCGAATCGCCGCGGCTCGCGGGCAAGCAGGTTGAGACCATCGGCATCGAGCACCAGCGGCCGATCCGAGTCGAGCGCGGTCAGCCACAGCGCGTGACCCCAGGCGCCCTGCCCCAGCCCGGGCCCCACGGCGAGCACGTCGGAACGTTCAATCAGCGGGGCCAGCGCCTGCGGCCCGTTCACGCCATGCGCCATCAGCTCCGGACGTCCGGCATTGAGCGCCGGGACATGTGCCTCGTGAGTCGCCACGCTCACCAGCCCGGCCCCCGAACGCAGCGCCGCCTCGCCGCACAGGCGGACCGCGCCAGCCATGCCGTGCTCGCCGCCGATCACCAGCAGATGGCCGTTGTCGCCCTTGTGCGCCACCCGCAAACGCGGCGGCAGGTGGCTCGCCCGCAGCAGCTCGGCATCGTGCGGCTGGTCCTGCCAAAGGCTTTCCGGCAGCTGGAGCGTGTCGAGTTCGAGCCGGCCGACGTGATCGGCCGCCACGCCGGTATGCAGCCCGCGCTTGGCCGCGATGAAGCACACCGTGACCACTGCGCGCACCGCCACGCCGGGGCAAGTGCCGAGGTCGGCATTCAGGCCGGAAGGCACGTCCAGCGCAAGCACCGGCTTGCCGCAGGCGTTGATGCGCTCGATCAGGCCAGCGACCGGCGCCTCGGGTGCGCGGTTGAGGCCGCTGCCGTAGAGCGCATCCACATGCACGTCCGCATCCGGCCAGGGCGCGGTCGGATCGAACAGATGCACGCGGCCGCCAGCAAACTCGAAGGCCGTGCGGGCCTGCAGGGCGTCGCCTGTGGCCTGGCCGGACAGCGCGACCAGCTCCACCTGGCAGCCGGCCTCTTTCGCCAGCGCACCCAGCAGATAACCGTCACCGCCGTTGTTGCCCGGACCACACCACACAGCGAGGCGGCGAGCCTGCGGCCAGTGCCGCCGCAGGCTGGCTAGCCCCGCAGCGGCGGCACGGCGCATCAATTCGAAACCCGGAATACCGAGCACCTCGATGGCACGGCGGTCGAGCGCACGCACCTGCTCGACGGTGTACAGCGCGTGGCGGTGGTCGGTGTCGGTCATCGGCGGATTATAGGCAACGCGGGGCGCGGCGCCGCAGCGCTTAAACTAGCCGCATGCCTGCCCCGGATCTTCCCGCCATCGACTACGCCGCGCTCGCGCGGTCGATCAAGCAATGGGCGCGCGAACTGGGTTTTGCCGACACCGGCATCAGCGGCGTCGATCTGGCCCGCGACGAGCAGCACCTGCAGCAGTGGCTGGCCGACGGGCACCACGGCGAGATGGATTACATGGCGCGCCACGGCGCCAAGCGCAGCCGGCCGCAGGAACTCGAACCGGGTACGCAGCGGGTCATCTCGGTGCGCATGGATTACGCGCCGCCGGACATCGGCAGCGCCTGGTCGGTGATAGGGAACGGCGAGCTGGGTTACATCTCGCGCTACACGCTGGGGCGTGATTACCACAAGCTGATGCGCGGGCGCCTGCAGAAACTCGCCGAGCGCATCCGCGGGGAAATCGGCGAGTTCGGCCATCGCGCCTACGTCGACTCCGCTCCGGTGCTGGAGAAGGCGCTGGCGCGCAACGCCGGGCTGGGCTGGATTGGCAAGCACACGGTGCTGATCCATCGCCGCGCCGGTTCGTACTTCTTCCTCGGCGAGCTGTATACCGACCTGCCGCTGCCGGTGGACGTGCCCGCCACAGAGCACTGTGGCAGTTGCCGCCGCTGCATCGACATCTGCCCCACGCAGGCCATCGTGGCGCCGTACCGGCTCGATGCGCGACGCTGCATTTCCTATCTCACGATCGAACTCAAGGGCAACATCCCGGAAGAGTTACGCAAGCCCATGGGTAATCGCATCTTCGGCTGCGACGACTGCCAGCTGGTGTGCCCCTGGAACAAGTTCGCGCAGCAGACCGAAGAGCCGGATTTCGCGCCGCGCCACCAGCTCGACGGCGCCCGCCTGACCGAGCTGTTCGGCTGGAGCGAGGACGAGTTCCTGCGCCGCACCGAAGGCATGGCGATCCGTCGCACCGGCTACGAAGGCTGGCTGCGCAACATCGCCGTGGCGCTGGGCAACGCGCCGCGCTCGGAGCCGGTGCTGGCCGCGCTGCGCGCGCGCGCCGACCATCCCTCGGCCGTGGTGCGCGAACACGTCGCCTGGGCCCTGCAGCAGCACGAGGCATCCACCGTGACCGGAGACGAGCGATGAACGAGCACCTGAAAGCAATGCCGCGACTGGAGGAGGTGCTGGAGGACTTGCGCCAGCTGGAGCCGATCTTCCACCGCCCCGAGTCTGGCGCCGGCCCCGCCGACGGCGAACGGATCACCGAACCCGGCTTCTGGGAAATCGGCGCGTCCGGCCAGCGTTACAGCCGCGACGACGTGCTCGAAGTATTGCGCCAGCGCGTGGCGCATCCGCCCCATGAATCGCTGGCCGCGGACGACTTCGCCTGCCATCCGCTGTCGCCGAGCCTGTACCTGCTGAGCTATCGGCTGCGCCAGGACGAGCGCATCACGCGGCGCACCACGCTGTGGCGGCGCACCGTGGAAGGATGGAAGGCGGTGTATCACCAAGGCACGCCGGTGGCTCACCCGTAACCAGGGCGTGGGCGCCGCAGCGCACCACGCGGTCGGACGGACCTCAGGCCGCGGCCATCTGGGTTGGGATCGAGCGATTGGTGTGCGAGATGCCGTTCTTCGCGTCGGCGTACACCAGCATCGGCTGATGCGCTTCGGCCTCGGCTTCGGACAGCTGGGCAAACGCGGCGATGATGATCAGGTCGCCCGGCTGCGCGCGATGCGCGGCGCTGCCATTCACCGAGATGATGCCCGAGCCGGCCTCGGCCTTCAGCGCATAGGTGACGAAGCGCTTGCCGTTGTTGATGTTCCAGGCGTGGATCTGCTCGTACTCGCGGATGCCCGACGCTTCGAGCAGCAGGCTGTCGATGGCGATGGAACCTTCGTAGTGGAGCTCGGCGTGGGTCACCGTGGCGCGGTGGATCTTGGCCTTGAGCATGGTCAGGTGCATGGCATCACTTCCGGCAGGTACGGCCTGCGTAGCCGACAATTATCGAACCGCCGGCCATGCGCTGCAACACGACCGGCTTTGCAGCCCAATAATGGTGGCGTTCAGTCGAACAGCAAGTTGTCGATGAGCCGCGTACTGCCCAGCCGCGCGGCGACCAGGCCCACCAGCCCCGTGCGCTCCTCGCCACTGGGCGGCAGAAGATCTTCCGCCCGGCGAATCGCCACGTAATCGGGTGCGAACCCGGCGCGCTCTAGCTGCGAGGCGGCCGCCTGCTCCACCACGCTCACCGCGTGCCCCTTGGCGATCAACTCGCGCATCTGCACCAGCATGGCGTGGATGCGCGGCGCCAGCGCGCGCTCCTCGGACGTCAGGTACTGGTTGCGCGAACTCAGCGCCAGACCATCCTCCGCACGCTGCGTGGGCGCACCGATCACCTTCACCGGCAAGCCGAGGTCGCGCACCATCCGCTCGATCACCTTCAGCTGCTGGAAATCCTTCTGTCCGAACACGGCCAGATCCGGCTGCACCAGATTGAACAGCTTGCACACCACGGTCGCCACGCCGTCGAAATGGCCAGGCCGATGCGCCCCTTCCAGCGTTTCGGTGATCTGCGGCACGCGCAGGCTCACGGTGTTGGTGGGGCCATACGGATACATGGTGGCCACGTCGGGGGCGAACAGCAGGTCGCAATCGTGTTCGGCCAGCCCGGCTTGATCCTGCACCAGCGTGCGCGGGTAGCGGTCGAAATCCTCGTTCGGCCCGAACTGCGTGGGATTGACGAACACGCTGGCAATCACCCGGTCAGCACGCATCCGCGCCAGGCGGATCAGCGAGAAGTGGCCGGCGTGGAGATTACCCATGGTGGGCACGAAACCCACGGTCTGTCCGGCGGTGCGCCAGCCGCGAATCGCGGCACGCAACGCGCCGGCATCTTGCACGGTCTGCATCGAAAGAACCTCAGTTGAAGCAGTGCTCGGGAGCAGGAAACACGCCGCGGCGCACCTCGTCGGCGTAGGCGGCGATGGCGGCGGCCACCGAGTCGCGGCCGAGCAGGAAATCCTTGCTGAACTTGGGACGCTTGCCCGGCGTGACGCCGAGCAGGTCGTGCAGCACCAGCACCTGGCCGTCGCAGTGCGGGCCCGCGCCGATGCCGATGGTGGGAATGGCGACGGCCTCGGTGATGCGCTGGGCCAGCGACGTCGGCATGCCTTCCAGCACGATCAGGTCGGCGCCGGCCGCTTCCACGGCCCGCGCCTCGGCCAGCACGCGATCGGCCGCCTCCTGTTCGCGGCCCTGGATGCGGAAACCGCCGAACTTGTGCACCGACTGTGGTGTCAGGCCCAGGTGCGCGCACACCGGAATCGCCCGCGCCACCAGCGCGCTGATGGCCTCCAGCACGTGCGGCGCAGCGCCTTCGAGCTTGACCATCGCCGCACCGCCCTCGCCCACCAGACGCGCTCCGGCCTCCAGCGCATGCGCCGTGTCGCGGTCGCTCATGAACGGCAGGTCAGCCACCAGCAGGGTCGAATGCAGGCCACGGGCGACGGCCGCCGTGTGATAGACCATGTGGTCGAGCGTGACCGGGAGCGTGCTTGCATGGCCTTGCACCACCATGCCGAGCGAATCGCCGACCAGCGCCACGTCCACCCCGGCACTTTCCAGTTGGAAGGCAAAGCTGGCGTCGTATGCGGTAAGCATGACGATGCGGCGCCCCTCGGCCTTCATCGCCCGCAGGCCCGGCGCGGTCACCGGCTTGCGGTCGGGGTTACTGGCGTTCTGCACGTACACGTGGCGATCCTGTTCGGGCGAGCGGGCCGCACATCATAAACCCTCGCCGCCGCAGTGCAGCACGGCAGGGAATCAATCCAGCGCAATGCAGCCGGCGGAGTCCACTCTTTGCAGCAACTCCGCGACCCGCCCCTGGCCCGGCAGCTCCAGCTGCGGCGCGACATCCGCCAGCGGCGCCAGCACGAACGCGCGCTCCCGGATGCGCGGATGGGGCAACGTCAGCGCGGGGTCGTCAAGCACGACGCCGTCCATGTGCAGCAGGTCCAGATCGAGCGTGCGCGGCCCCCAGCGCTCGCCGTCACGCACCCGGCCGGCGGCCGCCTCGATCATCAGCAAGGCATCAAGCAGCTGATGCGGAGAGAGCGCGGTGTGCAAACGCACGACCGCATTGATGAAGTCCGGCTGCTCGTGCATGCCCCAGGGAGCCGTGCGATAGAGCCGCGAGCGGGCCGTGATCGCGGTGGACGGCAGCGAACCCAAAGCGTCGATCGCCAAGCTCAGCGTTCGCTGCGAATCGCCCAGATTGCTGCCCAGCGCCACATAGGCATCGCGGGCCGGTACCGACGCGATCACGCCGAGCCGGATTTGCCAGACGGCTTGCGGCGACGGCGACGCTTGCGAGGCGGTCGTCCGACCGCAACCGCGGCGGGCGCGTCCGGCCCGATCGGGCCGCTGGCGGCCGGCAACGCAGCCGCCAGCACGTCCTGCGGCAGCTGCTGCGCATGCGCCCACCACTGGCCCAGTTCGCGCATCGCCGGCGACTCCTCCGCGCGCAG
This sequence comes from Dyella ginsengisoli, assembly GCF_044904665.1. Taxonomy (NCBI): domain Bacteria; kingdom Pseudomonadati; phylum Pseudomonadota; class Gammaproteobacteria; order Lysobacterales; family Rhodanobacteraceae; genus Dyella; species Dyella ginsengisoli. The sequence goes on along the minus strand of NZ_JADIKM010000005.1, from coordinate 169,194 downwards.
CAGCAGGAAGTCGAACGCCGCGCGAAACCGCGGCTGCGCGAGCAGGCGGAACACCCGCTTGCGCTGGATCTGCTCGAAGCGGGGCTGCAGAGACCAGATCTCTTCCATCGTGAACGTGAACCGCCGCGGGATCGCCACGCGCTGGCACTGCTCGCCCACCACGTGCGCTGCAGCGCGCGCCCAGGCTTCGGACAACTCCATGCCTTGGGCGATCCACGCGTGGGCGTGATCGCGCACCTCACCCCACAACAGTACGGCAAACAGGAAGGCCGGCGTCACCGACTTGCCCTCGATCACCCGTGCGTCGGTATTGGCCAGGCCCTGCTCCACCAGCGAGCGCAACGCGTGGTCGCCACGCTCCAGCGCCCGTGCGGTCGAGGGAAACAGGAATTTCAGCAAGCCGCACTGTTCAAGCATGCGGAAGCTCTTTAGGCCGTGCCCGCCCAGGAACATCTTGAGCGACTCGTCGAACAGGCGCGCCGGCGCCGCTTCGGTGAGCAGCGGACCGAGCGCCTCGAACGGGGCCGCCGCCGGGGCATCGATGCGGAACTCGAGCTTCGCCGCCAGGCGAGCGGCGCGCAGCATGCGTACCGGATCTTCCCGATAACGCGTCACCGGGTCGCCGATCAGGCGCAGCACGCGATCGGCCACGTCCTGCATGCCGCCGACGTAGTCGCGCACCGAGAAATCGCTGATGTCGTAATAGAGCGCATTGACACGGAAGTCGCGGCGCACCGCATCCTCCTCGATCGTGCCCCAGATGTTGTCGCGCACGATGCGGCCATCGACGATGTGCCGATCGCCCTCGGTGTCGTCCTCGCCGGTGCCGCGGAACGTGGCCACCTCGATGATCTCCGGCCCGAACACCACATGCGCTAGGCGGAAGCGGCGGCCGATAAGCCGGCAGTTGCGGAACAGCTTCTTGACTTCGTCGGGCGTGGCGTTGGTCGCCACGTCGAAATCCTTGGGGTGCCCGCCAAGCAGCAGATCGCGAACGGCACCACCGACGAGATAGGCATCGAAGCCGGCCTCGTTGAGGCGGTACAGCACCCGCAGGGCGGCCTTGCTGATGCTCTTGCGGGAAATCGCATGCTGGTCGCGCGGAATGATCCGCAGCGCAGGCGCGTCATCGTTCCCTGTCTGGAAGTTCAAGCGGTAAGAATCCCTGCCGATCGGAGAATCCCGGAAGCCTAGCGCACGTGCGGATGCAAGAGCATCCCGCAGATAGCCGCAGCGCACTGCGTGCCGCCGGAACAGTACGCAGGAGAACCGGCGCACCGAAGCGACAAAAGCATTGCCGAGCGAAACAATTTCGTTATACTAGCGCGCTCTGAAACAGAACGCTCCCTTCGTCTAGTGGCCTAGGACACCGCCCTCTCAAGGCGGGAACACGAGTTCGAACCTCGTAGGGAGCGCCAATTCAGTCCGGCCGAAGCGCCGGACGTCTCGACAGGCGATCGGCAGCATGACCTTTGTCGTCACCGACAACTGCATCAAGTGCAAGTACACCGATTGCGTCGAAGTCTGTCCTGTCGATGCCTTCCATGAAGGCCCCAATTTTCTCGTGATCGACCCGGACGAGTGCATCGACTGCACATTGTGCGAGCCGGAATGCCCGATCAACGCCATCTATCCGGAAGACGACGTGCCGGCGGGTCAGGAGAAGTTCGTGCCGCTGAACGCCGAGCTTGCCAAGGCATGGCCGGTGATCACCGAGCGCAAGGATCCTCCGGCTGACGCGAAGGCGTGGGAAGGCAAGCCGGACAAGATCGATCTGCTCGAACGCTGATCTTCCAGCAGACGCCCCGAACAACGGAAAGCGTCGAACCGGCATGAAAAAACGCCGCCTCTTGAGGCGGCGTTTTTTTGTTGCCCGGCGTCGGTGAATCAGCCGCCGAGCTTCGCCTTCAGGCCATCGACCAGCTTGGCCACGCCGGGCGCCTCGCCCTGCGCCCGCACTTCACTGCCGCTCTGGCCGCTGGGCGCGATCGAGACACTCACCTCGTGCGGCATGGCGCGGGACGCATCGCCCTCGCCCTTGCCACGCCCGAACAGGCGACCGAAGAAGCCGGGCTTCTTGCCGGTCATCGCAGCCGCCATCACGGTAACGGTGTAGGTGTGCGCCGCGTCGTCGCGCGCGGTGACCTGGCCGATCTCACCCTGCGCCAGCGCATCGCCCACGCGCTTGTACGCGGCATCGACGCTGTCGCTGAGCACGAAACCGTCGGTAATCGTGGCGTTGGCACCGGGTGCCGCGGCGGTTGCGCCATTGGCGGTGGGCTGGTTGGCGCCAGGCGGCGGAATCACCAGCGCTTCGCTGGCCGAGGGCGTATCCAGCCCAGGCGGAATCTCCAGCGGAGCTTCCTGCTTGGCCGTGTCCCACGACTTGTGCGAACGGAACATGCCGCAGCCCGAGAGCATGAGACCGGAGAGAAGCAGGGCCGGCAGGGCCACAGCGAGCGACGTTTTCTTCATGTAGTTGGATTTCCGTGGGAGAGTCATGTCGCCGGTTTCAGGCGGCGGCAGCCAGTGGAACAAGGCGGGCCAGCGCCCGGTGGATTTCGTCGCGCACCGCGCCGTTGGCAAGCTCGACCAGCGGCAGGCGCGGGACGGCCGTGCCCAGACCGAGCAACGGCAGGCCCGATTTCACCGCAATCGGGTTGGGCGCACCATTGAGCGCCTCCACCAGCGGTGACAGTCGCTCATCGATGCGCTCGGCCGCTTCCGCCTGGCCGGCCACCGCAGCATCGCACAGTTCGCGGAACACGCCGGGCACCAGGTTGGCGACCACCGAGATGGTTCCGGCGGCACCGGACAACATGGCCTGCCTGGCGGTGCCGTCGTCGCCGGAGAGATAGACGAAATCCGCCCGGACAAGTTCCGCCATCGCCCGGATGCGTTCGCCGTCGGCACGCGCCTCCTTGATGCCGATGATGCGCGGGTGATCGCGCAGCACGGACACGGTCTCGGGCAACATGTCGCAACCGGTACGCCCGGGGACGTTGTAGAGGATCACCGGCAGGCCACCGTAATCAGCCACCTCGGTGAAGTGCCGACGCAGCCCTTCCTGGGTCGGGCGCACGTAATAAGGCGTCACCACCAGCGCCGCATCGGCACCCAGCGCCGCGGCGCGGCGGGTCAGTGCCACCGTCTTGGCGGTACCGGCCTCGCCCGTGCCGGCGATCACCGGCACGCGGCCGGCCACGTGCTGCACGGCAAACGCGAGCAGTTGCTCGAACTCGTCGTGCTCGAGCATGTGCGCCTCGCCGGTGGAACCGGCCACCACCACGGACTGAGTGCCGCCGACGATCTGGTAATCGAGCAGGCGCGCAAAGCTGGCCAGGTCGAGCGAGCCATCATCGCTGAACGGGGTGGCCAGGGCGCAGATGCTTCCGCGGATGTCCAAGGGACGAATTCCAGCAAAAAATCGAGTCGTGCATGTTACTTGCGGGCTCGCGCGAGGGGCAAGTAAGCTCGAAAATCCAGCGCCTGACGCACTCGCATCAGGCGCTTCCCCGCACAGGCAGGCCTAATCTTTGAACCGCACCGCCCCGCGCGCTGGCAGCGATCATCAGCTGCTGATCCAGACCCTGTCCTCGACCAGCAAGAGTCCCTTGCTCACGCTGGCCCGGCGCATCGCCGATGCCGGCTGCAACCTGTCCGATGCGCGTGTCTCCGCGATCGGCGCCGACAGCTCTCTGCTGCTGGTGGCCAGCGGTGCCTGGGACGCGCTGGCCAAGCTGGAGAACGCACTCGGCAAGCTGGCCCGAGACGAGGACATGCACCTGGTGCACTACCGCACGCAGCCGCGCGAGCCAGATTCGCACTTGCTGCCGTATCTGGTGGAAGTGGTGAGCGCGGATCGCCCGGGCATCCTGGTGCGCATCGTGGAATTCTTCCACCGCAACCGGATCAGCATCGAGCAGCTCAATTCGATGCGCTACCAGGCGATGCAGACCGGTGCGGAAATGTTCCAGGCGCAGATCACGATCGGCATTCCGTCGGACAGCCATATCGCCACCTTGCGCGACGATTTCCTGGAGCTGTGCGACAGCCTCAACCTCGATGCCATCATGGATCCGGTCAAGTTCTGAGGATCGCGCGGCGAAAGCGCCCTGACAAGGGCTTTCATTCGCTGGCAGACGCGCTAGTCTCTGGGCCGGGACGTTTGTGAGGCCGGCCATGCAGTCAGGGCACCTTTCGTGGAACCACAGCCGCCTTCGCGGCCTCGCCCCGACCGCCACCGATATCGCCCCTCTCGCCGCCCACGCGGCCGCACCACCCTCCTCCCCATTCCATGACTGTGCGACGGCCCCCGGCCGCTGCAGGAGACCCCATGCCTGAGATCGGCAAGAAGATTCCCGCCCTGAAAGGGCACACCGGCGACGACTCCGGGCTGAAATTGTCGGATTACAAGGGCCAGTGGGTAGTGATCTATTTCTACCCCAAGGACAGCACGCCGGGCTGCACCACCGAAGCACAGCAGTTCCGCGACCTCTACCCGGCCTTCCGCAAGCGCAACGCCGAAGTCATCGGCGTGTCACGCGATTCGATCCGCTCGCATGCCAACTTCGCCGCCAAGCAGGGGTTGCCGTTTCCTCTGGTGTCCGACGCCGATGAAGTCTGGTGCAACGCATTCGATGTGATCCACGAAAAGGTGCTGTATGGCAAGAAGCACCTCGGGGTGGTGCGCAGCAGCTTCCTGGTCGATCCGGATGGCCGCCTCGCCGCCGAGTGGCGCGGCGTGAAGGTCGCCGGCCACGCGCAGGCCGTACTTGATGCTATCGCAGCGGCCTGATTCCCACCCGTCGATCGTGCTTCGGCGCCACGCGCGCGATCGACTTTTCCGCCGCCGATCTTCTCTGCGGCAACCAGTGGCGCCAGTGTCATTTCCCCTGTCCATCCCGCCCAGCGAGGTTTCTTCCGCATGACCGGAAGCAAGCGCATCTACGTGCTCGATACCAACGTGCTGCTGCACGACCCGACGTCGCTGTTCCGTTTCGAGGAGCACGACGTCTTCATCCCGATGACGGTGCTGGAGGAGCTGGACGAGAAGAAGAAGGGCGCCTCCGAAGTCTCCCGCAACGGGCGCCAGGTGAGCCGTTTCCTCAACGAGCTGATCGAGCGCGGCAACGGCCACGGCATCAAGGATGGCCTGTCGCTGGACAATCCGCAGGGGGTGAACCTCAAGCGCGGCGCCGAGACCGGCCGCCTGTACTTCCAGCAGCGGGCGACCAGCAACCACGGCAAGGCGGACAACCTGATCCTCGCCGCCGTGATCGAGCTGCGTGAGCAGCAGCCGGACCGGTCGGTGATCCTGGTCAGCAAGGACATCAACCTGCGCATCAAGGCCACCATCTACGGCATCGATGCGGAGGACTACGAGAACGACCGCGCGCTGGACGACTTCGCCCTGCTCTACACCGGCGCCACCGAGCTGCCGGAGTATTTCTGGGACCGCCATGCGGAGGTCGAGTCGTGGAACGAGCGCGGCCGTACCTTCTACCGGGTGGACCGCAACGAAGGCGAGGACTGGTACGCCAACCAGTGCCTGTTCCTGCCTGGCGAAGAGAGCGTCGAGCTGCGGGTAATGTCGGTCGACGAGGAGCAGGCCACGCTGGTGCTGCTGGATGACCACAGCCATCCCAACCACAGCGTGTGGGGCATCGCGGCGCGCAACCGCGAGCAGAACTTCGCGCTCAACGTGCTGATGGACCCGGACGTGGACTTCGTCACCCTGCTCGGTACCGCCGGCACCGGCAAGACCCTGCTGGCGCTGGCCGCGGGACTGGCCCAGGTGATGGACCAGCAGCGCTACCGAGAGATCATCATGACCCGTGCCACGGTCTCGGTCGGCGAGGACATCGGCTTCCTGCCCGGCACCGAGGAGGAAAAGATGACGCCGTGGATGGGAGCGCTCACCGACAACCTCGAGGTGCTGGCCAACCCGGAGGAAGGCGGCAGTTGGGGGCGCCAGGCCACCAACGACCTGCTCGCCTCGCGGATCAAGATCCGCTCGCTGAACTTCATGCGCGGACGCACCTTCCTGTCGCGCTACCTGATCATCGACGAGGCGCAGAACCTGAGCCCCAAGCAGATGAAGACGCTGATCACCCGCGCCGGCCCCGGCACCAAGATCGTCTGCCTGGGCAACGTGGAGCAGATCGACACGCCCTACCTCACCGAAACCACCTCCGGCCTGACCTACGCCGTGGACCGCTTCAAGCACTGGGCGCATTCGGCGCACATCACCCTGCGCCGCGGCGAACGTTCCCGCCTGGCCGACTTCGCCTCCGAGGCGCTGTAACCGTCCACTGCAGGAGTCCGCGCTCGCGGGCTCCTGCAGTGGACATCGCGTGAGGAACGTTCCTGCGGCGTAGAATCGGCGAGTCTCCCATCGATCGCTGCGCCATGATCCTCGCTCCCCGGCTCGCCCTGTTGCTGCTGTTCGCGCTGTTTGCGTTGTGCGTGCTCCTCGTGCACCTGCGCGGCCGGGCCCGGCTGCGTTTCGATCGCCAGCTGGTCGACCACTCCGCCGTGTTCGCGCCGTACAACCTCCTCATGTACGCCTTCTCGGCAGTGCCGGCGCGACCGATCCTCGACCGCCGCGGCTTCCCGCAGCTGGACCTGCTGCAGGCCAACTGGCAGGCGATCCGCGCCGAAGCGCTGCAACTGTTCGACGAAGGCCACATCCGCGCCGCGGAGAAGCACAACGACGCCAGCTTCAACAGCTTCTTCAAGCAGGGCTGGAAACGCTTCTATCTAAAGTGGTACGGCGAACCGCTGGCCTCGGCCGAGACGCTGTGCCCGCAGACGGTGAAGCTCCTCAACAGCATTCCCAGCGTGAAGGCGGCGATGTTCGCGCTGCTGCCGCCGGGTTCGAAACTCAACCCGCACCGCGATCCGTTCGCCGGCTCGCTGCGCTACCACCTGGGTTTGATCACGCCCAACTCGGACGACTGCCGCATCTTCGTCGACGGCGAGATGCATGCCTGGGGCGACGGCAAGGACGTGGTGTTCGACGAAACCTACGTGCACTGGGCCGAGAACAAGACCGAGCAGACCCGCGTGATCCTGTTCGCTGATGTGGAGCGCCCGCTGCGCACGCGCTGGATGAGCGCGATCAACCGCCGCGTCGGGGCGTTCATGGGCAAGATCACCGCCTCGCCGAACACCGAATCGCCGGAAGAGAAAACCGGCTTCGTCAACCGCGTGTTCGCACTCAACCAGCGCAGCCGCGAACGCAACCGGGCGTTCAAGAAGAAGCACCCGAAACTGTTCCGGGCCGTGAAGTATGCCGGCATGCTGGTGTTGATCTGGCTGATCTTCCTGGCGCCCTGGCCGTTCGTGGGCTGATAGCTGTCACGTTCCGCACGGCCCGCGCGTCCTGGTTAGCGTCACCCGCCAAAGGAACGCCCGATGGACGCGCAAACCGCCCTATTCCAGCAGCACCGCCAGCGCCTGTTCGGCCTGGCCTACCGCATGCTTGGCACGCCCAGCGACGCCGAGGACGTGCTCCACGACGCCTGGTTGCGCTGGCATGCGCAGGACCTCGACGCGCTGGACGACCCCGAAGCCTGGCTGGTCACCGTCACCACCCGCCTCGCGCTTGACCGACTGCGCCGCGCGCGGACCGAACGCGAGCACTACACGGGCCCCTGGCTGCCCGAGCCGTTGCCGGACACGGTCGAGGCACCGCCCGATCAACTGGAACGCGCCGAGAGCCTGAACCTGTCCTTCCTGCTGTTGCTGGAACGCCTGAGCGCCGACGAACGCGCCGCCTTCCTATTGCGTGAGGTGTTCGATTACAGCCATGCCGAGGCGGCGCGCATGCTGGGCATCGGCGAAGAGGCCTGCCGCCAGCGCGTGCACCGGGCGAAAACACGCTTGCGCGAGGGTCGGCCACGCTTCGAGGTAGCAAAGGCCACGCGCGAGCGCCTGCTGCAGCGGCTGCTGGAGGCCATGGCGCAGCCCACGCTGGAAACCCTCTCTGCATTGTTCGCGGAGGATGCCGTGCACATCGCCGATGGCGGCGGACTGGCCAGCGCCACGCTGAGGCCGCTGCACGGCGCCGAGCGCCTGGCCCGGCTGTACCTGCAGATCGTGCACAACGTGGCGCCGCGGCATCCGCGCTGGGAGATGCGCTCGCTCAACGGCGAGCCGATGCTGCTGCTGTGGGTCGACCATCAGCTGGCATCAGCCATGTGGATCGACGGCACGGACGAGGGCATCACCGCCGTCCACGCCATCCGCCATCCCGACAAGCTCGCCCGCATCGAGGCGGTCACGAAACCGGGCACTCCCGTGTCCTTGCAGTGAGCAGCCATCCACCGCCGTCACTCAAGCCACAGGAGATGCTCATGTCCCGCTTCGCCATCCAACGCCACTTCGCCACCTTCCAGCCACTACTTGCCTTGAACCAGGCCATTCAGGCCTCCGGGCTGGAGCCAAGGCTCATCACGCTGGTCGAGATGCGTGCCTCGCAGATCAACGGCTGCGGCTACTGCCTGGACATGCACAGCAAGGATGCCCGTGCCGCCGGTGAGACCGAGCAGCGCCTGTACCTGCTGCCCGCCTGGCGCGAGGCGGACTGCTACGCCGAGCGCGAACGGGCGGCCCTGGCGTGGTGCGAGGCGCTGACCCGCCTCGACGGTCACGACAGCGTTTCCGACGCCCTGTACGTAGAGGCGAGCGCGCACTTCGACGAGCGCGAGCTGGTCCACCTCACCTTGCTGGTGACGGCCATCAACAGCTGGAACCGGATCAACCTGGCCGCCCGCACGCCCGCCGGACGTTACAAACCCGCCGCACACTGAGCTGTGCCAAGTGATATCGCGCCGCGCCCGCCCACGAGGCCAACGCCGCACATGAAAAAGCCGCGGGGCCTTGCGGGCCCCGCGGCTTCATGGCTCAGACGACGTGACCTCGATCAGGCCGCGACGCGCCTGGCGATCGCCTCGCCGAAACTCTCGGTGGTGCCCTTGCCGCCCAGGTCCGGGGTCACGCTGTCGCGATCGTGGGTCAGCGTGTCGCGGATCGCCTGACGCAGCTTGGTGCCCTTCTCCACCTGGCCCAGGTGATCGAGCATGTCGGCGGCAGCCAGCAGCAGGGCGCAGGGGTTGGCAATGCCCTTGCCGGCGATATCCGGTGCCGAGCCGTGCACCGCTTCGAAGATGGCCGCGTGCTCGCCGATGTTGTCGCCCGGCGCCAGGCCCAGGCCGCCGACCAGGCCGGCGCACAGGTCGGAAATGATGTCGCCGAACAGGTTGGTGGTGACGATCACGTCGAACTGCTCGGGGCGCATCACCAGCTGCATGCAGGTGTTGTCCACGATCATCTCGTTGAACTCGATCTGCGGATATTCCTTGGCGATCTCGCGCGCCACGTTGAGGAACAGGCCGGTGCTGGTCTTGAGGATGTTGGCCTTGTGCACGGCCGTAATCTTCTTGCGGCCCTTCTTCACCGCCATCTCGAACGCGTAGCGCACGATGCGGGTGCTGCCCTTGCGGGTGTTGCGGATGATCGACTGGGCGACCTCGCCATCCTCGGACAGCGTCTGGCCCTCGGCCAGGTAGGCGCCCTCGGTGTTCTCGCGCACCGTGATGATGTCGATATTCTCGTAGCGCGACTTGGTGCCGGGGAAGCTGATGGCCGGGCGCACGTTGGCGTAGAGGTCGAAGTGGCGGCGCAGGGTGACGTTGATCGAGGTGAAGCCGCCGCCAATCGGCGTGGTCAGCGGGCCCTTGAGCGCCACCTTGTGCTCGGCGATCTTGTCCAGCGTGGCCTTGGGCAAAAGGTCGCCGTGCTTGTCGAGCGCCACCATGCCTGCGTCGGCGAAATCGTAGGCCAGGCCGCAGTCGAGTGCGTCAAGCACGCGCAGCGTGGCGGTCATGATCTCGGGGCCGATGCCGTCGCCGGGGATCACGGCAATGGTCTTGCTCATGGGGATGCTCCTTGGGGTGCGTCAGCAGAGGCCCGGACGGGGATATCCGGGCCTTATAACTGCGCAATTATCGCTTATGCCCACTGCAGCGGCCACCGGAATGGCCGCTACAGACGATGCAAATGCTGGGATGGAGCATCCCAAAAAGCTGCACGCACTCAGGCGTGATCGACGCATCCGGCGGCCGCTTCGCCCTGGCCACCTTCGAGCTGGTCGAGGAAGTCCACCGCCCGGCGCAGGTGCGGGATCACGATCGATCCGCCTACCACCAACCCCACGCTGAAGGTCTCGAAGAACTCCTCGCGCGTCACGCCGACCTCCTTGCACTGCGCCACGTGGTAGCTAATGCAGTCGTCGCAGCGCAGCACCATCGAGGCGACCAGGCCGAGCAGCTCCTTGGTCTTCACGTCGAGCGCGCCGGCCTTGTAGGTCTGCGTGTCCAGCGCGAAGAAGCGCCGCACGACCTGATTGTCTTCGGCCAGGATGCGCTCGTTCATGCGCTGGCGGAACGCGGTGAACTCGGCGAGGCGATCCTTCTCCGTGCTCATGCGCCCGCTCCCAGCAGCTCGGCCAGCTTGCCGCTGCGATCGGCGGCCACCAGGTCGTCGAAGCCGCCCACATGCGCATCGTTGATGAAGATCTGCGGCACCGTGCGGCGACCGCCACTGCGCGCCAGCATGGCGTCGCGCTGGGCCGGGTCCATGTCGATGCGCACCTCCGTCCACTCCAGCCCCTTGGACTTGAGCAGGTTCTTCGCCGAGACGCAGTAAGGGCAGAAGGCGGTGGAATAAACCTCGATCTTGGGCATTGCCGAACTCCGGAAACCGACAGGTGGCTGGATGTGGGGGCGCGCGGGACGGCGCGCAAGTTCTGCCGCCGGTTGAACGCGCGGCTGGATGCAGTCCGGAACCGGGCGCGACCGCGGCGGTCGCAGTGCTATTGTCGCCGACCTATGGCCATGGCACCACGACGCCCCATCCCCCGCCTGCTTACCGCCCTGATCGCCGCCGGCCTGTGCCTGGGCGCCGGTGCGCAGGACAACGTGCGCCTGCCCGACCTGGGCAGCTCCGCCAACGCGCTCATCTCCGATCAGGAAGCGCAGGATTACGGCGGCGCCATGCTGCGGCAGATGCGCGCACTGGACATGGTGGTCGACGACCCGCTGCTGGACGACTACATCAACCACCTCGGCTACCGGCTGGTGGCCGCCTGCGACAAGCCGAAGGACCACTTCGCGTTCTTCATCGTGAAAGATCCCGAGATCAACGCCTTCGCCGCGCCCGGCGGCTACATCGCGGTGAACTCCGGCCTGATCCAGATCACCCGCAGCGAGAGCGAGCTGGCCGGGGTGATCGCCCACGAGATCGGCCACATCACCCAGAACCACCTGCAGCGCGCGTTCGAGGCGTCCAAGAAGGACGCCCCGCTGATGGCGCTGGTGCTGCTGGGCGCGATCGCCGCCGGGGCCGGCGCGCATGCGGGCGACGCGGCCGGCGCGATCCTGATGGGCGGCCAGGGCGCACTGCTGCAGAAGCAGATCAACTTCACCCGCAAGGACGAGACCGAAGCCGACCGCGTGGGTATCCAGACCCTGGCCAAGGCCGACTTCGACCCCAATGCGATGGCCGGGTTCTTCGAGCGCATGTCCGACACCATGCGCGCCGGCTCCGGCGGCGAAGGCGTGCCGGAACTGCTGCAGGACCATCCGGTCACCACCACCCGCATCAGCGACGCCAAGGCCCGTGCCGGTGCGCTGATCGCGATGCAGAAACAACACCCGAGCGGCAACACGCTGGACCCGCAGCAGTGGGCACGCAACACCGCACCGATTGCCTACGTGCGCGATCCGACCGCGCTGCTGTCGGTGGCCAGCGGCGGCAGCGCGGGCGCCGTGCTGGACACCTACGCGTTAATGCGCGAGCGCGTGCGCGTGCTGGCCGGCGATGCGCCACAGCTGGCGACCTACTACGCCGCCAACCTGCCTCGCCCCGGTTTCGACACGCCGGCCAACCGCTACGGCTACGCGTTGGCGCTGATCCGCAGCGGCCGCGGTGACAAGGCCGTGGACGTGCTCACACCGATGCTGGCCAGCCATCCGGACAACCTCGTGCTGCGCCTGGCCATGGCCGACGCCACGCTGCAGAAGGGCGATCGTGCCGATGCACTGACCCGCTACGCCGGCCTGAACAGCGAATCGCCGCGCAACCCGTCGATCACCCTGCCCTACGCCAAGGCATTGATCCAGGGCACCTCGTCGAGCGCGCAGGCCGAGCTGGCCGCCAATCTGCTGCGGCCCGCGCTGGACACCAGCGAGGATCCCGACATCTTCCGCACCTACGCCCGCGCCAGCGAGAAAGCCGGCCACCAGGCCCGTGCCGGCGAAGCCTATGCCAATGCCAGCTACCTGGCCGGCCGTCCGTTCGATGCGCTGGAACAACTCAAGCGCCTGCTGAAGCGGGACGACCTCGACTACTACGCCCGCGCGCGCATCCAGGCACGCATCGCCGAACTCACGCCGCTGGTGCTGGAGCTGCGCAAGCGCAAGGTGCAGACCGAGGACAATCCCGATCGCGGCGCGCAGTAACCCGACCGTCATCATCGGGCGGTACAACTGTCATTGCGACGTAACATAATGACGCTGCAATCTCACCGTCACAGACACCCGGGCGAATGCAAGCGTGCACAAGCGCATCCTGATCGTTGAAGACGAAGCGTCGATCCGCGACATGGTCGCCTTCGCACTGCGCAAGGCTGGCATGGAGGCGACCCAGGCCGCCGACGCCCGCGCCGCCCAGCTCGCCATCGCCGAGCAGGTGCCCGACCTGATCCTGCTGGACTGGATGCTGCCGGGCACCAGCGGCCTGGAACTGGCGCGACGCTTGCGCAAGGAAGAGCTCAGCCGCGAGATCCCGATCATCATGCTCACCGCCCGCGGCGAGGAGATGGACCGGGTGAACGGGTTGGAAGCGGGCGTCGACGACTACGTCATCAAGCCGTTCTCCACGCGCGAGCTGATCGCACGGATCAAGGCGGTCCTGCGTCGCAGCCAGGGCGACGACGGCTCGGGCATCGTCGAACTCGGCGGCCTGCGCATCGACGGCCCGGCGCATCGCGTGTTCGCCGGCGACGAGCCGGTGGCGATCGGTCCTACCGAATATCGCCTGCTGTACTTTTTCATGACCCATCCGGAGCGCGTCTACTCGCGCGCCCAGTTGCTCGACCACGTGTGGGGCGGCAGCGTCTACGTGGAGGAGCGCACCGTGGACGTGCACATCCGCCGACTGCGCAAGACGCTGGAGCCGTTCAAGCTCGATGACATGGTGCAGACCGTGCGCGGCTCCGGCTACCGCTTCTCCGCCAGCATCTGAGCGTGCGCCGCGGCGCTTGCGCAGATGAGGGGTTTTGCCGATGCTGCCGGCTCGCCATGACCGCGGGGCCGTCCATCCTTGAGCACCTTTCGCCTGCCCTCCGCGCCAATCCTCGCCGCCTGGCTCGCGGTCGCGCTGGCCGCGGGCGCGCTGCTGGGCCAGCTGGCCGGCGGCCATGCGCTGGCTGGATTCGCGCTGGTCGCGGCGGCGGAAATCGTCTTGCTGCTGTCGTCGATCAGTCATCTGCGCAGCGCCATGATGCCGGTGGCGTCATCGCCCACCTCCCTCCTCTCGCATGACCGTTTCATGACGCGAACCCGCCGTATCGCCTCCAGCCTGCGCGACCTGCGCAGCGCCGCCGGGAACCTGCCCGATGCCGTGGTGCTGCTCGACAACGAGCAGCACGTGCGCTGGTTCAATCATGCCGCCGAGGACCTGCTCGGCCTGCGCCGCCCGCAGGATCGCGGTGCCGACCTGCACGAGCGCCTGCGCAGCTCCGATCTTGCCGGCTGGCTGGAGGACGGCGCGCGAGAGCCGCTCAACGACATCGCCGCGCCGGGTCGTCCGGATCGCCACCTCAACGTCACCCTGCTGCCGTTCGGCCGCCGCCAGCGCCTGCTGCTGGCGCGGGACATCAGCGACCTGACCCGGCTGGAGCAGATCCGCCGCGACTTCGTCGCCAACGTGTCGCACGAACTGCGCACGCCGCTGACGGTGATCCACGGCTACCTCGAGCTGCTCGATCCGGAGGACGTGCCGGAGCTCGCACCGGTGCTCGGCGAGATGCGTGCGCAGTCCAAGCGCATGGGCCAGATCGTCGAGGACCTGCTCACCCTGTCGCGACTGGAAACCCAGGAACACGTGGCCGACGAGCGTGTGGCGATGGCGCCGCTGCTGGCCACGCTGCGCAAGGAGGCCGAAGCGCTGAGCCAGGGTCGCCACCACATCGTGCTCGAGTCCACCGCCGAGGCCGACCTGCTTGGCTCGCCGAAAGACCTGCACAGCGCTCTGTCCAACCTGGTCAGCAACGCGGTGCGCTACACGCCGGCCGGCGGCACCATCACCATCCGCTGGCAGCGCAGTCCGGACGGCGCGGTGTATTCGGTCAGCGACACCGGCTTCGGCATCCCGGCCAGCCACCTGTCGCGGCTCACCGAGCGGTTCTACCGCGTATCGTCCAGCCGCTCGCGCGACAGCGGCGGCACCGGACTGGGCCTATCCATCGTCAAGCACGTGCTGAACCTGCACCAGGCAAGGCTGCAGATCGAGAGCACGCCGGGCCAGGGCTCCACCTTCTCCTGCCATTTCGGCCGTGAGCGCCTGCTCGGCCCGGCCGGCGCCGAGGAGAGCTGAACCGGCGCCGCGCCGCTGTCGCAGCGCCCGGACACTGACGGGATGTGCGTCGCGGTGAGATGCGACAGAATGTCCGAATGCGCCGCTCATCCATGCCCCACGCCCCTGCCCCGGGCGAATCCTGTGCTCCCGAACTCTTCCTCAGCCGCGAACTGGCGGCGCTGGAGTTCAATTTCCGCGTATTGGCGATGGCGCGCGACCCACAGGTGCCGCTGCTCGAACGCCTGCGCTACCTGAGCATCGTGGCGAACAACCTCGACGAGTTCTTCGAGGTGCGTGTGGCCATGCTCAAGCACCATCACTACTACGGTTCGGCGTCACCCGGGCCGGACGGCATTCCCTCCGGCGAGCTGTTGGCGCGCATCCGCGCCCGTGTCCTGGACCTGGTCGCCGAGCAGTACGCCACCTGGCAGGACGACCTCAGCCCGCGGTTGGAGGCGGAGGGCATCTGCATTCTGCCGCGCAGCCGCTGGAGCAAGCGCCAGCACGCCTGGCTGCGCGGTTACTTCGAGCATGAGGTGCTGCCGGTGCTCTCGCCGCTGGGGCTTGACCCGGCGCATCCGTTCCCGCGCATCCTCAACAAGACGCTCAACATCGCGGTGGTGCTCAAGGGCCGTGACGCGTTCGGCCACGAGGGCCACATGGCGCTGGTGCGTGCGCCGCGCTCGCTGCCGCGGATCATCCGCGTACCGGCCGAAGTCAGCGGCCCGGGCGAGCATTTCGTGTTCCTCGCCGAGCTGCTGCACGCCTTTGTCGATCTGATGTTCCCGGGCTTCAAGGTGCTCGGCTCGCACCAGTTCCGCGTCACCCGCAACAGCGAACTGATGGTGGAAGAAGCCGAGGTCGACAACCTGGCGCGCGCGCTCACCGAAGAACTGGTCGGCCGCGGCTACGCCCGGCCGGTACGGCTGCAGATCGGCACCGATTGCCCCAAGGCGATCACCCGCATGCTGATCGAGAACTTCGATCTGGACGAAGCGGACGTGTACCGCTGCGACGGCCCGGTCAACATCATCCGTGCCGGTCTGATCTACGACTGGCTCGACCGCCCGGAGCTGAAGTTTCCGCGCTTCACGCCGCGCATTCCCGCGTCGATGGAGGCCAGCCGCAACAAGTTCGAGGTGATCGCGCAGCGCGACGTGCTGCTGCACCACCCCTACGAAAGCTTCGCCGCGGTGATCGACCTGCTGCGCCAGGCCACGCAGGACCCGAACGTGCTGGCGATCAAGCAGACGCTGTACCGCGCCGGCGAGGACACGCCGCTGGTCGACCTGCTGGTAGACGCGGCCCGCAACGGCAAGGACGTCACCGTGGTGATCGAGCTGCGCGCGCGCTTCGACGAGGAGGCCAACATCCGCCTGGCAACGCGCCTGCAGGAAGCCGGCGTGCAGGTGGTCTACGGCGTGGTCGGCTTCAAGACGCACGCCAAGATGATGCTGATCGTCCGCCGCGAGGGCGCCGGGCTGCGCCGCTACGTGCACCTGTCCACCGGCAACTACCACCAGGCCAACAGCAAGCTCTACACCGACATCGGCCTGATGACGGCGAACGAAGAGATCGGCGAGGACCTGCACAAGATCTTCCAGCAGCTCTCGGGACTGGGGCCCACGATCAGCCTGAAGCGCCTGCTGCATTCGCCGTTCACTCTCTACAAGAGCGTGGTGGCGAAGATTGAGCGCGAGACCGCCAACGCGAAGGCTGGCAGGAGCGCGCGCATCGTCGCCAAGCTCAATGCGCTGAACGAGTCGCACGTGATCGAGGCGCTGTACCGCGCCTCGCAGGCGGGCGTGGAGATCGACCTGATCGTGCGCGGCGCCTGCACGCTGCGGCCCGGCCTGGCAGGCATCTCCGAACGCATCCGGGTGCGCTCGATCGTGGGACGCTTTCTTGAGCACAGCCGCGTGTACTGGTTCGCCAATGACGGCGAGCCGGAGATCTACTGTGCCAGCGCCGACTGGATGGAGCGCAACCTGATGCGGCGCATCGAGGTGGCTTTTCCCATCCTCGATCCCGAGCTGGCCGCGCGCGTGTACGACGAGACACTGGCCAACACGCTGGCCGACAATACCCAGGCCTGGCTGCTCGGCAGCAACGGGCGCTATGCCCGCGCCACGCCCGGCGACGCGCCGGCGCACAACGCCCAGCAGACGCTGCTCGACAAGCTCTGCGCATCGACTGCCAAGTAAGGGACGACCCGCATGCCTTTCTTCCTTTCCGCCCCCTGCGGCCGCTGCGCTGACGGATGCCACGCATGACGCTGGCCGACCACGTGCCGATCCGCGACGGCGAACTGATCGCTGCCGTGGACATGGGTTCGAACAGCTTCCACTTGGTGGTGGCGCGCGTCGAGCACGGCGAACCACGGGTGATCGACCGCCTGCGCGACACCGTGCGCATGGCCGCCGGCCTGCGCGGCGACGGCACGCTGGATGCCGAGCACCGCGCCCGCGCGCTCAGCTGCCTCAAGCGCTTCGGCCAGCGCCTCGCCGGCCTGCCTTCGCTACATGTGAGGGCGGTGGCCACCAACACCGTGCGCCGCCTTGCCTCGCCGCAGGCCTTCCTCACCGCGGCGGAAACCGCGCTCGGCCATCCGGTGGAGGTGGTCTCCGGCCGCGAGGAAGGCCGCCTGATCTTTCTTGGCGCGGCGCACGACCTGCCCGCCTCGCGCGAACCGCGCCTGGTGATCGACGTGGGTGGCGGCAGCACGGAATTCATCATCGGCCGCGGCGTGGCCCCGCTGCATACGGAAAGCGTGCAGGTGGGCTGCATCGCCTCGACGCTGCGTTTCTTCCCCGGCGGCAAGCTCAACCGCAAGCGCTGGCAGAAAGCGCGCGGCGAAATCGGCCTGCTGATGCAGCAGTTCGAGGAGGACTACCGCGAAGCCGGCTGGACCGAGGCGTTCGGTTCGTCGGGCACGGCCAAGGCGATCGGCTCGGTGGTACAGGCGATGAAGTTCTCCGACGACGGCATCACGCCATCGTCGCTGGCCTCACTGCGCGATGCCCTGCTGGAGCAGGGGCAGATCAGCGCGCTCAAGCTGCCCGGACTGGGCGAGGACCGCGCGCCGGTGATCGCCGGCGGCGTGGTGATCTTCGAGGCGGCGTTCGCCGCGCTCGGCATCGAGCGCATGCGCGTGTGTGAAAGCTCGATGCGCGAAGGCCTGCTGTGGGACCTGCTCGGCCGTGCCGGCGGCAGCGATCCGCGCACCGCCAGCATCGACGCGCTGGCTGCACGCTACGGCGTGGATCGCGCGCAGGCGCGCCGGGTCGAATCCACCGCGCTGATGCTGTTCGACCAGATCGCCCCGCAGTGGAAGCTGGACATGGAAACCCGCGAGTGGCTGTCGTGGGCCGCGCGCGTGCACGAGATCGGTCTGGCCATCGCGCACAGCCAGCACCATCGTCACGGTGCCTACATCCTGCGCCACGCGGATCTCGCCGGCTTCTCGCGGCAGGAGCAGCAGTTGCTGGCAGCCATCGTCGAACTGCATCGGCGCAAGCCGGAGAAGGCGCTGATCTCCGCCCTGCCCCAGCGCTACCGGCTGCTAGCCCGGCAGATCACCGCGCTGCTGCGCCTGGCCGTGCTGTTCCGGCGTGCGCGTCGCGCGGAGTCCCTGCCCACCATGCGCCTGGCCGCCACGCGCCAGCGCCTGCGGCTGGCGTTGCCCGCCGCGTGGCTGGAACAGCATCCGCTCACCGAAGCCGATCTGGAGCAGGAGCGCTCGCCGATGACCGACCTCGGCTTCACCCTGGCGCTCAGCGCCATGTAAGAGCAAACGAACAAGCCGCCCGCGGGCGGCTTGTTCGTTTTGGCATGGACGCGGCCGGCCATCAGACGAGCCGCGTTCGTCGGCGCCCTACTCCTGCAGCGCGGCCGCAGTGTCGGCGTCCAGCTTGCCGGTCACCGAGAGGCCGCGAATTTTCTGGAAGCTGCTCAGCGCCGACGACGTGCCCGGACCGGGCCGGCCGTCCACCTTGCTCTTGTACAGACCCAGCGTAGCCAGCTTGCGCTGGGCATCCATCAGCGAATAGCCGGCCTCGCCACCGCCCTGGCCGGGACGCTCCTGGCCATCCACCCCGAGCTGGCCACCGGTACCCAGCCCACCGGCCACCCGCTGCGGCGCGTACTCGCGCACCGCCTTCACCATCTGGTTGTACGAGTCGAGGAAGGCCGCGGCAATCACCTTGCCCTGCGGCGTCTTGGCGTAGGCACCGGCGGCGCCGACGGCCCCACCACCGCCGAACAGGCCTCCAAAGCCGAAGTCCATGTTCTTCGCGCTGCCCTGCGCAATGGCCACCTGCACACCCGAACGGGTATCGGTGAGCATCAGCGTGGTGGACGCCTCGCTGGTCTTCATCGAACCGGCCACGGCACCGATCAGAGCGCCGTAAGGCACCAGGCCGGCCAGGCCGGCGGCACCGCCACCGGTGTTCTGCGAGAACTGGATGTTCGGCGTTGCCACGTAATCGGCCGCCACCATCTGGTGCGGCCGCAGGTTGCTGTTTCCGCGCAACTCGCCCGATGCCGCCAAGTCGCGCTCGCGCATCATCGAGGTCATGCCGCGACCACGATCGACCACCACGAAGCAGTTGCTCTGCTGGATCATCATGCGGATCAGCGGCGTGGTCGCCGGCAGGTGGTACTGCTGGGTCAGCACAGCGTACCACGGCTCGCCTTCATCCTCTTCCACCGCCAGCGTGCCCAGCGGCTTGGGGCAGTGCTCCAGCGTGGGGTTGGCGTTGGCGCTGTGGGCGCCACCGGCCGAGCCGCTCACCGGATTCTTGCCACCGCCGGTCTGCATGGTGGAGCAGCCGGTCAGGGTCAGAGCGGCCGCAATCGCGGCGGCGAACAGGCCATGCTTGAGAGAGTCAATTCTCATGATTACTCCGTTTGTCGATACTGAAGTGGAAACGGGTGCGACCAGCGGCCACCCGGGCTGAAAAGGGACAAGGCGTCCCGTGCCTTCCAGGACGAAAGGCGATAAATCGTGTCGGACGTACTGGTGTGGGCGGTGTCGTGCGACGCCGCACCGTGAGCGCAAGCGCTAGGGCCGCAGCCAGGTCCAGCTACGCAGGTTCCGCGTCGTGAGCCCATCGTCGACCGTGGCCATCGGCCGCAGTGCGCACCGGTCGGCGCGCACCATCGCATCCATGCGTGACATCGATTCTTCCCCTGAAGAGATAACGGCATCCGAAGCAATCGCGTCTGTGCGGCGCCGCGTCGGATGGCCGGAAGGCTACGGGTCCACGGCCAACGAGATCAACAGCAAAACGCCGGAAATCTCGCGATTTCCGGCGTTTTTCATTCGTCGCGCGCTGGCCCGACAGTCGTGTCGAGAAAACACCTACACACCTGTCATCCCTTACGGAAGCAGCTGAAAATCGTCGGCATCCATCCACGCGGGAAAGCGCTCGCGATGCGCAAGCAGGGGCGCGGGGTCGATGTGCACGGTGACCACCTGCTCCTGCGCGCCGCATTCGAAGAGCGGCTCACCGACCGGATCAATCACCGCGCTGTCGCCGGCGTACGGAAGGTCGTTGCCGTCCACGCCGACACGGTTCACGCCGATCACGTAGCTGAGGTTTTCGATCGCACGCGCGCGCAGCAGCGTGCGCCACGGCTGGCGACGCGGCGCCGGCCAGTTGGCGACGAACAGCGCGAGGTCATAATCCATTCCACCGGCCGCGTCTTCCTGGCGGCGGTTGCGCAGCCAGACCGGGAAGCGCAGGTCGTAGCAAACTTGCGGCAGGATGCGCCAGCCCTTCAACTCGACGATCAGCCGCTCGCTGCCGCCGCCGTAGCGGGTGTGCTCGCCGGCCATGCGGAACAGATGGCGCTTGTCGTACTGCAACAGGTCGCCGTCGGGCGTGGCCCACAGCAGGCGGTTGTAGACGGTGTCGCCCTCGCGGATCGCCAGGCTGCCGGTAACCACCGCGCCCACCTCGGCCGCCAGGGCGCGCAGCCAGGCCACGCCGGAGCCGTCCATGGTCTCGGCGCTGGCGCGCGTGTCGTTGCTGAAACCGGAGAGGAAGGTCTCGGGCAACACGAACAGGTCGCTCGCGCCAGCATGCGCACGCACCAGTGCGCCGTAGTACTCGCGGTTGGCCTCCGCGTCGTGCCAACGCGTGGCACCCTGCACGAGCGTGACGGTGAGTGGCTGCATGGTGCTCACAGGCGGCACAGCCGCTCGGCCGCCGCCTCCATGGTTGCGTCGCTCTTGGCGAAGCAAAGCCGCGCCAAGCGCGTGCCCGGTGGCGTGGCGCAGAACGGGGTAAGCGGGATCGCCGCCACGCCGCCCTCGCGCACCAGCCACTGGCAGAAGGCCAGGTCGCCCTCGTCGCGGATGGCGGAGTAGTCGACCAGCTGGAAATAGCCGCCCGGCACGTCGAGCAGCTTGAGGCGCGACGGCGCCAGCAGCGCGCGGAAGCGGTCGCGCTTGGCCTGGTAGAACGCCGGCAGCTCCAGGTAGTGCTCCGGCGTGCTCGCCATGAACTCGGCGAACGCCACCTGCGCCGGATGGAAGGTGCAGAAGGTGAGGTACTGATGCACCTTGCGAAATTCCGCACTCAACGCCGCCGGCGCCACCGCGTAGCCGACCTTCCAGCCGGTGCAGTGATAGGTCTTGCCGAAGCTCGACACCACCACGCTGCGCGCGGCGAGTTCGGGGTGGCGCAGCACGCTCTGATGCGCGGCGCCGTCGAACACGATGTGTTCGTACACCTCGTCGGACAGCACCACGATGTCGGTATCACGCACGAGATCGGCGAGCGCGTCTAGATCGTCCGCCGAGAGCACGGCACCGGACGGGTTGTGCGGGCTGTTGATCAGGATCATTCGCGTGCGCGGCGTGATCGCATCGCGCACGCGCTGCCAGTCGATCGAGAAATCCGGCTGGCAGAGCGGAATGTGCACGGCGCGCGCACCCTGCAGGTCGATCGCCGGCTCGTAGCAGTCGTAGGCGGGATCGAACACGATCACCTCCTCGCCCTGGCGCACCAGCGCGGCAATCGCCGCGAAGATCGCTTCGGTGGCGCCCGAGGTCACAGTGATCTCGATGTCCGGATTGACCGAATGACCGTACAGCCGCTGCGTCTTGCGCGCGATCTCCTCGCGCAGGCTGGCCAGGCCGATGCCCGGCGCGTACTGATTGCGGCCATCGGCCATCGCGCGCGTCACCGCTTCGCGCAATGCCTGCGGCGGCTCGAAGTCCGGAAAGCCCTGCCCCAGGTTCACTGCCTTGTGCTCGGCCGCCAGCTGACTCATCACGCTGAAGATGGTGGTGCCGACGGCCGGAAGCTTGCTGCTTATCTGCATGGATTCATACGTCTGGATGGCTAAACGACGATGCTAGCATGCGTCACGCAGCGGCCGCCTCCGCCTTGTGGCGACTGCAGATATCGCTTTCCTGCCGCGACGCCTCGGGCAGCCGCTCGGCCAGGAATTCCACCAGCGCACGCACGCCCGGCAGCTGCCCGCGACGACTCGGATAGACGAAGTGCATCACGCCCTCCGGCGCGCTCCATTGCGGCAGCAGCACCTCCAGTTCGCCGCGCGCCACCGCCGGCGCGCAGACGAACTCCGGCAGCATCGCCACGCCGGCGCCGCGCTGGGCAGCGGACAGCAGCATGGCGAAATCGCCGCAGATCAGCCGCGGCTGGATGTCCACCACCACGCGCTCGCCGGAGGCATCGATCAGCTCCCAGCTCTGCGCGCCATCGTGCTCGCTCATCGACAGCGCGGGCAGCACGGAGAGCTCCGCTGGCGTGGCCGGGCGACCCCGCTCGTCGAGCAGCCGCGGGCTGGCCACCGGCAGCACGCGCGACTGGCCGAAGCTGCGCACCACCAGCGTGGCGTCGGTATCGAGCTTGTTGCGCACGCGGATGGCGACATCGAAGCCCTCGCTGATCACGTCGACGCGACGGTTGGTCGCGATCACGCGCACCTGCACCTTCGGATACTGCAGCAGGAAATCCGGCAGCACCTGCGCGAGCATGGTCTGGGTCAGCGATACCGGGCAACTCAGCCGCACGATGCCGCGCGGCTCGGCGCGCAGTTCGTCCACGGCGTCCTGCGCAGCGCGCGCTTCTTCGAGCACCGCGCGGCAGTGCCCGTAGAAGCGCTCGCCCACCTCGGTCACCACGAAACGCCGCGTGGTTCGCTGCAGCAGCCGCACGCCCAGCCGCTCCTCCAGCTGCGCGATGCGCTTGCTCAGCCGCGACTTGGGAATGCCCAGCGCCCGGCCGGCCGCCGAAAAGCCGCTGTACTCGACCACGGCGGCGAAAAAGTAGAGATCGTTGAGGTCCTGCAGGGTGCCGGTAAGCGGATACATGATTGTTCCCATTAAAAGACAATACGTCCTGATTTGCCCATCTTATCGGTTTATCGTTCGCAATCTATCGTTCTCTGCAACGCCGGACCTGCCGGCATCCGCACGAGCACGAGGATTTCGCCATGAACGTTCTGCATCTGGATACCAGCGCACTGGGCACCTATTCCATCTCCCGCCAGCTCACCGCGGCCATCGTCGGCCAACTGCAGCGCGATGGCGTGGCCAGCTCGGTGAGCTACCGCGACCTGGCGGCCGAGCCGCTGCCGCACTGGCTGCCCAACCCGGACCCGGCCAGCGACAACGCCCTGCGCGATGAAGCCGTGCTGCAGCAGTTCGTGGATGCCGACATCGTGGTGCTCGGCGCGCCGATGTACAACTTCACCATCACCACCCAGCTGAAGTCCTGGCTCGACCGTGTGCTGGTCGCCGGGCGCACCTTCCGCTACGGGCCGAACGGTCCGGAGGGCCTGGCCGGCGGCAAGCGCGTGATCATCGCCTCCAGCCGCGGCGGCAAGTACAGCGGAGGCCCGGCCGCCGCGATGGATTTCCAGGAACCGTACCTCCGCACGGTGCTTGGCTTCATCGGCATCACCGACATCGAGTTCGTGCGCGCCGAGGGCGTGGCGATGGGTGACGAGGCCAAGCAGGCCGCGCTGCAGGCGGCGCACGCCACGATCGGCGAGCTGGCATTGCGCAAGGCGGCCTGAGCAACGCAACCAGGCGCATCGGTCTCCCGCGGAATGCGCTCGGAAGCCCGCGTCCTCCTGTGTTCCAATGCGGCCTGCGGCGGGCATCCGGCCCGCCACGGGCCGATGGGGACGACGCGAATGAAGCCAATGATGCTGCGCCTGGCGCTGCCGCTGATGCTGGGGCTCGCCGCTCCGGCCATGGCCGCCGATCTGCTGGTGAAGAACGTCAACGGCTACACGCTGGACGGCCACGGCCAGCTGCAACGCTTCGATGCGCTGCTGGTCGATCACGGCAAGGTGGAAGCCACCGGCAAGCTCGCTGCACTGCAGCCGAAGGCCGGCGGGGCGCAAGTCATCGACGGCGGCGGTCGCACGCTTCTGCCCGGCCTGATCGACGCCCACGGCCACGTGATGGAGTTGGGCTACTACAGCACCCAGGTCGACCTCACCGGCACCCGCTCGCTGGACGAGGCGCTGGCCCGGATCAAGACCTACGCCGACGCGCACCCCGACGCACCATGGATCATCGGCGGCGGCTGGAACCAGGAGATCTGGAAGCTCGGCCGCTTCCCCACCGCCAAGGAACTCGACGCCGTGGTGTCGAATCGCCCGGTGTGGCTGAGCCGCGTCGACGGCCACGCGGCCTGGGCCAACAGCGCGGCGATCCGCCTCGCCGGCGTCACCGCAAAATCCGCTGACCCCAAGGGCGGGCGCATCGATCGCGACGCCCAAGGCAACCCGGCCGGCGTGTTCGTCGACGGCGCAACCGACTTGGTCAACGCCAAGGTGCCGGAACCGACGCCGGCCCAGCGCACAGCCGCACTGGACGCCGCACTGGCCGAGATGGCCAAGGTCGGCCTGACCGGCGTGGGCGATCCGGGCATCGATTTGGCCACCTACCAGCTGTATCGCCGCTACGCGGACGCGCACAAGCTCACCGCGCGCATCTACGCGATGATCCACAACACCGGTGCCGACTTCGACACGATCAGCCAAGGCGGCCCGCTGATCGGCTACGGCCACGACTTCCTCAGCGTACGCGCGGTGAAGCTGTACGCCGACGGCGCGCTGGGCAGCCGTGGCGCGGCGCTGCTGTCGCCCTACTCCGACGACACGCACAACCGCGGCCTGCTGTTCCAGCCGCAGCCGCAGCTCACCGCGATGATCGAGAAGGCCTTCGGCAAGGGCTACCAGGTGTGCATCCACGCCATCGGCGACGCGGCCAACCGCGAGGTGCTCGACAGCTATGCCGCGGCTTACAAGGTGCATCCGGAAGCGAAGGCGTTCCGCAACCGCGTCGAGCACGCGCAGATCGTGGCGGTAAGCGATATCCCCCGCTTCAAGACGCTCGACCTGATCGCCTCGATGCAGCCCACCCACGCCACCTCGGACATGAACATGGCCGAGGCACGCATCGGCCACGCGCGCATGGCCGGCGCCTACGCCTGGCGCACCTTCCTCGACCAGGGCACGGTGATCGCCGGTGGCTCGGACTTTCCGGTGGAATCGCCCAACCCGTTCTTCGGCCTGTACTCGGCGGTCACCCGGCAGGACCACCAGGGCCAGCCGCCGGGCGGCTGGTACCCGCAGCAGGCGATGACGATGACCGAGGCGCTGCGTGCCTTCACCCTCGACGCCGCCTACGCCGAGCACGCCGAAAAGACGCTCGGCACGCTGGAGCCGGGCAAGTGGGCGGACTTCATCCTGATCGACCGCGACATCATCGCCGGCCCGCCCGCCGACATCTGGAAGACCCGCGTGCTGCAGACCTGGGTCGGCGGCAAGCAGGTGTACGCGGCACAGTGATGCGCCGCGCGGCGGGCGTCAGATGACCGAGGCCTTGCCGCCATCCATCGGCACGATCGCGCCGGTGACGTAGCCGGCGCGCGCCGAAGCCAGGTACACGGCCAGATCAGCCACTTCCTCCGGCTCGGCCGGGCGTCCCATTGGCACGCCAGCCATCTGCTGCGCCAGCGCCGCCGCACGGTCGAGCCCGGAGGCCCGCATCGCCGCGGCCAGGCCTTCCTCCATGCGATCGGTGCGAGTGATGCCGGGGTTGATCGCATTCACCCGCACGCCCTGCGCCGCATAAGCCTGCGCATAGCCCACGGTGGCCAGCATCAGCGCCGCATTGGCCGCGCCGCCGCCGATGTGCAGCGCATTGGCCTGCCGCCCGCCCTGCCCGATCACGTTGACGATGGCGCCGCGGCCGCGTGCGGCCATGCCACGGATCACCGCGTCGATGGCGTGCATGTAGGTGAAGTACTTGGCATCCATCGCCTCGTGCAGCGCGGCGGCGTCAAGCTCGTCCGGCGGGCGCCGCCGCGCGGCGCCCGCGCTGTTCACCAGCACGTCCACCGGGCCGTGTTCGGCCGCGATGCGGTCGAAGATTTCCCGCGTCGAGGCGGCATCGCGCAGGTCTACCGGATGCACTGCCATTGCATGGCCGGCGGCCGCCAGCACCTCGCGCGCCTGCGCCAGACCCTCGGCTGAGCGCGCCAGCCCCACCACCTTTGCACCTTCGGCCGCAAAGGCATGCGCGCAGGCCAGTCCGATCCCCCTGCTGGCGCCGGTGATCACCACCCGGCACCCGGAAAGCTCCAGATCCATCGCCCTGTCTCCCGTGCCCAAAGGCTGCCAAGCCTATCGCGAGCCGCCCAGCGCACGGGGAGAACGGCTCTGTGGTGCGGTTTTCCGGCATAGGCCATCAGTCATGTTGCGATTTTCGCCTTCGCCTATTGACGGTCCAAAATGTGGTGTTATAGTTCACTACAACACCGGTCCACGAGATCACTAAAGGAGATCCGTCATGAAAGCACCGAACCTGCTCGCCCTGTCCGCCGCCGTCCTCATTACCGCCGCCGGCCTTGCCTCCATGAACCACGGCATCACCCGCGTGCCGGTCGCCGAGATCAACGGCATCCACATCATCGACCTGGCGCCGGTCAACGTGACGCCGACCGCCGAAGAGCTGCGCGCCGCCGCCCTTACCGCGGTCATCAATGCCCCCGCCCTGCCGGCCCCGAACGGCCTGGGTGGTCGCGCCGAAGCCGACATCCCCCTGGTCGGTTCGCAAATGGCCATGCCCTACTACTCTTTTGGCAACAAGCTCGGCCGCATCACCAAGGAATAAAACATGACCATTACCTGGAACGACAGCGTCCCGATCTATCGCCAGCTGCGGGAACGCGTGGTGGCGATGATCCTGGACGGCGCCTTGAACGAAGGCGACCCGCTGCCGTCGGTACGCCAGGTGGCAGCGGATTTCCAGATCAATCCGCTGACCGTCTCCAAGGCCTATCAGGAGCTGGTCGACGATCAACTGGTTGAAAAAAGGAGGGGGTTGGGCATGTTCGTCAACGATGGAGCGCGTGAGGCACTATTGAAGTCCGAGCGCGAGCGCTTTTTGCGCGAGGAATGGCCCACCCTGTTCGCCCGGCTGCAGCGCCTGGGCCTGGACCTGAAGACCCTGCTGCGCGAAGCCGGCGACGGCACGGAGAAAACCGCATGAACGCCGTAGTCACCGCCAGCGGCCTGAGCAAGCGCTACAAGAACACCGCCGCGCTGGACAACGTGAGCTTCACCATCCCGTCCGGGCGCATCGTGGGCCTGATCGGCCCCAACGGTGCCGGCAAGACCACCGCGCTGAAGGCGATCCTCGGGCTGACCCCGTTCGAGGGCCAGCTGAGCGTGATGGGGATGGACCCGCGCACCGAGCGCAACAAGCTGATGGAACAGGTGTGCTTCATCGCCGACGTTGCGGTGCTGCCGCGCTGGCTGAAGGTGCGCGATGCGGTGGACTTCGTCGCCGCGATCCATCCGCGCTTCGATCGTGCCAAGTGCGAGGCCTTCCTCAAGCGCACCAAGCTGACCCCGGACCAGCGCGTCAAGCAGATGTCCAAGGGCATGATCGTGCAGCTGCACCTGGCGCTGGTGATGGCCATCGACGCCCGCCTGCTGGTGCTCGACGAGCCCACGCTGGGCCTGGACATCCTCTACCGCAAGCAGTTCTACCAGAACCTGCTGGAAGACTATTTCGACGAGGACAAGACCATCATCGTCACCACCCACCAGGTGGAAGAGGTCGAGCACATCCTCACCGACCTGATGTTCATCCGCGACGGCAAGATCGTGCTGGATGCCGACATGGATGCCGTCGGTGAGCGCTTCATCGAGTTGATGGTCGGCGCCGACCACGCGGAGGCCGCCCGCGCGCTGCGCCCGATCGACGAGCGCACCGTATTCGGCAAGAGCATCTTTCTGTTCGACGGCGTCGAACGCGCGCAACTGGAGGCGCTGGGCGAAACCCGCCGCCCCTCGGTCAGCGACCTGTTCGTCGCCACCATGAAGGGAACCTACGCATGAAAACCCTGGCCCCGAAAAACTCCGCCCTGACAAACATGTACTGGCTGGTGAAGCGCGAGTTCTGGGAGAACCGCGGCGGCTTCCTGTGGGCGCCGGTGATCACCGGCGGCATCTTCCTGCTGCTCAACCTGATGGGCATCATCACTGCCGAGGTGCTCGGCGCCCGCCACGGCATCCACTTCGGCGCCAGCGGCGAGCTGAGCAACGTCATGTCGCGCATGGACGCCGGCGACATGAGCAAGGTCGGCATGGCGCTGGACGTGGCCATGTACTCATCCATGGCCATCATCACCGTGGTGCTCGGCTTCGTGGTGTTCTTCTACTGCCTGGGTGCGCTGTACGACGACCGTCGCGACCGCAGCATCCTGTTCTGGAAGTCGCTGCCGATCTCCGACACCGGCACCGTGTTGTCCAAGGTGCTCAGTGCCACCGTGCTGGCCCCGGCGATCGCGGTGGTGGTGGGCATCGTCGCCGGCATGGCGCAGCTGCTGATGGTGGCGATCACCCTGTCCTTCCACGGTGTCAACGTGTGGCAGCTGCTGATGCAGGCCCATCCGTTCCGCGTCATGGGCAACCTGCTCGGCTACATCCCGGTGTACGTGCTCTGGGCCCTGCCCTCTGCCGGCTGGCTCCTGCTCTGCTCGGCCTGGGCGCGCAGCAAGCCCTTCCTGTGGGCGGTCGCCCTGCCGGTCGCCACCGGCCTGCTGATCAGCTGGTTCGGCATCATGGGCCTGTTCAACCTGCCCGCCACGTGGTTCTGGAAAGAGATCGTGCTGCGCGGCCTGTTCAGCGTGTTCCCTGGTGGCAGCTTCACCGCCAACACCGGCAGCGGTCACGCCCTGGTGATCAACGACGGCAACGGCCTGGACGTAATGAACCTCGGCCAGAGCTGGGCGGCGATGACCACCGCCAACCTCTGGATCGGCGTGGCCATTGGCATCGGCCTGATCGCCGCCGCCATCTGGTTCCGCCGCTGGCGCGACGACAGCTGATATCACCGCACGACGGCGGCCACACGGCCGCCGTCCCCATTCCCAACGACGGATCTCACGGAGCCTCCCATGCGCGCGCGCTTTTTTCCCGCCCTGCTCGCCACCGCCCTGCTCGCCGGCTGTAACAGCAGCAGTGACCACCTCACCCTGATCAACGGCGGCAATACCAGCATCGAGGACGGCGCCATCCGCGTCGAAGGCAGCCAGATCGTGCTTCATCCCGAGCATGGCGCCTCGGCCACCATCGGCAGCTCGGGCGATTTCGCGGTAGACGGCAGGCCGGTGGAAATCACGCCCGCCCAGCGCGCCCTGCTGCTGCAGTACTACGCCGGCGCCGCGGCCGTACGCGAGCACGGCGTGGCCACCGGCAAGGCGGGAGCGGCGATTGCAGGGGAGGCGCTGAAGGGCGTGGCATCCAGTATCGCCGGCGGCGAGGGAAAATCGCCCGAAGACCGGGTGAACGCTCAGGCCGACAAGGTGAAGCAGGCAGCGCTGAAGATCTGCGACGACCTCGAGCAGATCCGCGATGCGCAAGACCAGCTCGCCACCCAGCTGGATGCCTTCAAGCCCTACGGCCAGCTGATCACCGCCGACAGCGTGAGCGAGTGCCGCAAAGGCAACAGCGATTAGTTACCCCACCCGCCGCCACGTCCAGGCTGCGGCAGCGTGCCCGCCTGCGTCCCGGCGAGGCGAACCCCCCAATCATCCCGAGCAGGAAGGAATCCGATGAAGAACACCGCCATCACCAGCCGCGTGATCACCACCAGTGTCCTGGCGCTGGCGTTGCTGCTGCCGCTGGCCGCGTGCAGCCAGACCGACCAGACCGGCTCGAACAGCGCCGACAACGCCGCCCAGGCCATCAAGGAGGCGCAAGACCAGACCTCTCCGTCGATGATTGCCGCCGAGATTCACAAGGGCATCGAGCAGGCCAAGCAGGAGCTGGCCACCAAGGACATCGACATCAACAACGTCCACGTCGGCCACGGCCATCACGACGACAAGGATGACCACAGCGACCTGCCCAAGGCAGTGATCACCCCGCAGGGCGATCTGGTGATCGCCGGCAAGACCGTGCCGGCCACGCCGGAGCAGCACGCCATGCTGGTGGATTATCGCCGGCAGATCGTCGGCATCGCCGAAGCCGGCATGGACATCGGCGAGCATGGCGCCAACCTCGGCACGCAGGCGGCGAAGGAAGCGATCTGGGGCGCGCTCACCGGCAAGAGCGACAAGGAGATCGAGGGCCGCATCAAGCCGCAGACCGAGCAGATCAAGGCCGCCGCCGCGAAGCTCTGCCTTCGCCTGCCGGACATGCTCAGCTCACAGCAGAAGCTCGCCGCGGCGATGCCGGAGTTCCGCCCCTACGCGACCATGACGCAGAAAGACGTGGACGACTGCGGCAAGGACGATAACGACAGCAACGACGACTGATGCCTCGCCGGCACCGGTCGAAGAATCCGCCGTAACCGTAAAAAGCAACGCCCGGTGCCATGCCGGCATCGGGCGTCATCCGTTCTCGGTCGAGAAACCGCTGGATCCGATGCTCAGCCGCCGCCACCGCCCCCGTGGATGCCGCCCCTGGTGAGCGTCAGCGGGTCGAGCAGCTTCTTCAGCTCGTCTTTCGACAGCCCGGTGGTTTCCAGCGCCACGTCCATGATCGGCCGCTGCTGCTTGTACGCCTTCTTCGCGGTGGCGGCGCCCAGCTCGTAGCCGATCACCGGGTTCAGCGCGGTGACCAGGATCGGGTTCATCGCCAGCGCCTCGTTGACCCGCTTGGTGTTGACCTTGAAGCCGAGGATCGCCTTGTCCGCGAGCAGCCGTGACACATTGGCCAGCGTGCCGATCGACTGCAGCAGGTTGTACGCGATCACCGGCAGCATCACATTGAGCTGGAAGTTGCCGGACTGCCCGGCGATGGTGATGGTGGCGTCGTTGCCGATCACCTGCGCAGCCACCATCGCGGTGGCTTCCGGGATCACCGGGTTGACCTTGCCCGGCATGATCGACGAACCCGGCTGCAGCGCCGGCAGCTCGATCTCGCCCAGGCCCGCCAAAGGACCTGAGTTCATCCAGCGCAGGTCGTTGGCGATCTTCATCAGCGCCACCGCCAGCGTCTTCAACGCGCCGGAAAGCTCCACCGCCGCGTCCTGCGCGGCCATGCCCTCGAAGTAGTTGGCGGCCGATTCGAACTTCACCCCGCTGAGCTTCTTCAGCTCCTTCGCCACTGCCACGCCGAATTTCGGATCGGCATTGATGCCGGTACCCACCGCCGTGCCGCCCTGCGGCAGCCGGCGCATGCGCTTCAACGCATCCTCGATGCACTCGATCGCCGCGCCGATCTGCGCCGCCCAGCCGGAGAGCTCCTGACCGAAGGTGATCGGCATCGCGTCCATCAGGTGCGTGCGGCCGGTCTTGGCGACGTTCTTCAGCTCGCGGGCGCGGCGCTCGATGGTCTTCTTCAGGTGCTTCAGCGCCGGCAGCAGTTCTTCCGTCGTCATCAGCGTGGCGCTGACGTGGATCGCCGTGGGGATCACGTCGTTCGAGCTCTGCCCGTAGTTCACGTGGTCGTTGGGGTGCACCTTGCTGCCGGCCTTGGCGGCGAGGTGCGCGATCACCTCGTTGGCATTCATGTTGGTGCTGGTGCCCGAGCCGGTCTGGAACACGTCGATCGGAAACTGATCGTCGAACTGCCCGTCCGCCACTGCCAGCGAGGCCTTGCGGATCGCCGCCGCCTGCCCCTTCTTCAAATGGCCCAGCGCGAGATTCGCCTCGGCCGCCGCCGCCTTGATCAGCCCCAGCGCCCGGATGAAGCCGCGCGGCAACCGCAGCCCGGAAATCGGAAAGTTGTCGATCGCCCGCTGGGTCTGCGCGCCGTAAAGCGCTTCCACGGGCACCTTCAACTCGCCCATGCTGTCGTGCTCGATGCGAAAGCCGCTCATGGCCACACTCCTTGGAAAGACCGCGCCACTATAGGCGCCTCCCCGTAAGCACCGCGAAAATGCCCCGCCGCCGCGCGAGCCGTCACGGCGGGTCGCCATGTAAAATGACGGTTTTCCCGTTGCCGGAACGCGCCGATGTCCACCCACGCCCTCACCGCCCTGTCCCCGCTGGACGGCCGCTACGCCAGCAAGGTCGAATCGCTGCGTCCGATCTTCAGCGAATACGGCCTAATGCACCGGCGCGTGCACGTGGAAATCGAATGGCTGCTGGCGCTGGGCGCCGAGCCGGCGATCGCCGAACTGCCCGCCTTCGCGCCGGCGCAGATCGCCACGCTCAAGGCCATCGCCGCCGACTTCAGCGTGGAAGACGGCAGCCGCATCAAGGCGATCGAGGCCACCACCAACCACGACGTCAAGGCGGTGGAGTACTTCATCAAGGAGCGCATCGGCGCCGACGCCGCGCTGGCCCAGGCCAAGGAGTTCGTGCACTTCGCCTGCACCAGCGAGGACATCAACAACCTCTCCTACGCGCTGATGCTGCGCGATGCCCGCAGCGACGTGCTGCTACCGGCGTTCGACAAGATCATCGCCAGCCTGCGCGCACTGGCGCACACCCACGCCGCGCTGCCGATGCTCTCGCGCACCCACGGCCAGACCGCCTCACCCACCACGCTGGGCAAGGAGCTCGCCAACGTGGTCGCCCGACTTGAGCGCCAGCGCAAGCAGCTGGCCGCAGTGGAGATCAGCGGCAAGATCAACGGCGCGGTGGGCAACTACAACGCCCACGCCATCACCTATCCGGAGCTGGACTGGCGCGCGTTCTCGCAGCGCTTCGTCGAGAGCCTGGGCCTGGACTACAACGCCTACACCACGCAGATCGAGCCGCACGACGGCGTCGCCGAATACTGCGACGCGGTGCGCCGCGCCAACACCGTGCTGGTGGACCTCGCCCGCGACGTCTGGGGCTACATCTCGCTGGGCTACTTCAAGCAGGCGCTGAAGGCCGGCGAAGTGGGCTCCTCCACCATGCCGCACAAGGTCAACCCGATCGACTTCGAGAATGCCGAGGGCAACTTCGGCCTCGCCAACGCGCTGCTCGGCCACTTCGCGGAGAAGCTGCCGATCAGCCGCTGGCAGCGCGACCTCACCGACTCCACCGTGCTGCGCGCGCTGGGCACCGCCTTCGGCCACACCCTGGTCGCGCTGGAATCACTGGCCAAGGGCCTGGGCAAGCTGCAGGTGAACCCGGACCGCCTCGCCGCCGACCTCGACGCCAGCTGGGAAGTGCTCGCCGAGGCCGTGCAGACCGTGATGCGCCGCTACGGCCTGCCCGAGCCCTACGAGCAGCTCAAGGCGCTCACTCGCGGCCAAGGCATCACCCGGGATTCCATGCGCACCTTCATCGACGGCCTCGCCTTGCCGGCCGATGCCAGGCAGCGACTGCTGGACCTGACGCCAGGCGGGTATGTCGGTTTGGCCGAGGGGTTGGCCAAGGACATCTGAGCGCACTCCATCACCTGATCTCACAAACGCCCCGGCCTCAAACCGGGGCGTTTGTGTGCTCGGGTTGTCCACACACGGCTGCGGCGCGGGGTTAACTCCCGGGCACCACACCCGCGCTTGATGCTTCTGACCGCTATTCCAGAATGCGCTTTCGCACAGCGGGAACTCCCGCATACAGCCCGTTCGGCTCACAGTCCGAAATAACCACCGCGCCGGAGGCAATCACACACCCTGCCCCCACCGTGACGCCAGGACTGATCACCACGTTGGCACCAATCCAGCAGCCATCTTCTATGGTCACAGGCGAGAAGCGGGTCGGATGCGTGGCTCGCTGGAGAGCCGGCCCGATGTCGTGTGTTCCGGTAAAAATCATGGTGCCTGGCCCGATGGCCACCTTGTCGCCGATCACCAAACCGCCGGTGGGATGAAGTGAAACGGCGATATTGATGAAACTGCCTTCGCCGATGCGGAGCTTCCTCAAGTCACCGCCAAAGGTGCAGCCATGCATGACACCGCTATGGCCGATCTGGATACCGGAAAGTCTGAGGAGCCACTTCCGTGCACGAGGATGCAGCAGCGCTGAAGACGCCGGGCCATTTGCAATCCATAGACGAATTCCCATGCGATCCCCTCTCGCCTGTCCGCGGCTGCGCTGTCATTCAATTGACCAGAACCGTTCTGCGGCCTTCCCTACGGGAGCCTGACATTGCGTTCAAGGTTCAAGGCCACTCCGATCCGTGATCCGGGTCAGGCATCCATCGATCCTTCGCGCACCCGCCAGCAGAGCGACTTCGGCATAAATTCACATTCCATTCGTGCAGATCCAGTGATCACGACTGATCACTGCCGTGTGAAATTTTTGATGAAAGACGGCATGCCTGACTCGATGCAAATGGGTTGCCAGACGTCCGATAGGGTCACTGGATTTGACGTG
Organism: Dyella ginsengisoli; assembly: GCF_044904665.1. NCBI lineage: Bacteria > Pseudomonadati > Pseudomonadota > Gammaproteobacteria > Lysobacterales > Rhodanobacteraceae > Dyella > Dyella ginsengisoli. The sequence continues at coordinate 134,779 of NZ_JADIKM010000005.1, read as the reverse complement.
CTCACCGGCGATGCGGGGTGGGTCCCCACGATGCAGCTCAAGGGGCTTGAGCTGGCCTAAACGCTCGGCCTTTCCGATGAATTCGCCTGCCAGCCGGCAAGCCACCCTACCCGTCGCAGCCGCTGAGAAGCCCGGGCGCTCTGATGCCTGCGCTCGCCCTTGGCAACTGCCCCGAAAGGTGAAATTATTTACACCATGTCGCTCACCACCCGCCAGGCTGAGATCCTCGCCTTCCTGCATCAGCACGCGGCGGCGCAGGGTATGCCGCCGACACTGCAGGAGATCGGCACGGCGGTCGGGATCGAGCATCTCAATGCGGTGGTGAAGCACCTGCGCGCGCTGGAGGCCAAGGGCCACATCGCGCTGCTGCCGAACCGCGCGCGCGGCATCCGGCTGCTGGATGCCGCGACGCCCTCTTCGCCCACAGACGATCTGCTCGCCCTGCCCCTGATCGGGCGCGTGGCGGCGGGCGAACCGCTGCTGAGCGAGGCCGGCACCGAGCGCGTGCTGCGGCTGGATCCCGCGCTGTTCAAGCTGCGCCCGGACTACCTGCTGCGCGTGCGCGGCGACTCGATGCGCGACGACGGCATTCTCGATGGCGACCTGATCGGCGTGCACGCCACGCCCGTGGCCGAGCACGGCCAGACGGTGGTGGCCCGCGTGGGTGGCGGCTTCACGGTGAAGCGGCTGTACCGCAAGGGTCGCCAGCTGCGCCTGCTGCCACGCAGCGCGGGCTACCAGCCGATCGATCCCGACCCGCGCGAGGACTTCGCCATCGAGGGCCTGTTCGCGGGCCTGATCCGGCAGGGCTGAGCCATGGGCGACGTGTTGTCCGGTGCGGTGCTGTCACCGCTGTTCGACGCCCGCCGGCTCTGGCGCGGTCGCGCGCGGCCGGCCACCGAGGGCGTCCCCGACGGCGTGCCCACCGGCTGGGCCCCGCTGGATGCCGCCCTGCCCCAAGGCGGCTGGCCGGCCCATGCGCTGAGCGAGATCCTGCTGCCGCTCGACGGCGTGGGCGAACTGCAGCTGGTGCTGCCCGCGCTGGCCGCGCTCGCCACCCGGCAGCGCCCGGCGATGCTGGTGGCACCGCCGTACGTGCCCGGCGTGGACGGCTGGTCGGCGCGCGGCGTGGACATGCGCCACGTCACCATCGTGCACGCCGGCTCCGGCAGCGACGCACTGTGGGCGATGGAGCAGTGCCTGCGCAGCAGCGCCTGCGGGGCCGTGCTGGGCTGGCCCGGCGACGCCGACGAACGCGCGCTGCGCCGGCTGCAGGTGGCGGCGGAAAGCGGGCATACGCCGGGCTTCCTGTTCCGCGATCGTCGCCACGCCGCGCACGCCTCGCCGGCTGCCCTGCGCATTGAACTGGAGACCCAGCCGCAGCCGCAGTGGCGGGTGCGCAAATGCCGCGGCGGCCAGCCGCCGGCGCAGGCCTTCGTGCTGGCCCGCGCGGACGCATGAGGGCGCGCCATGCTCTGGGCCTGCATCACGCTGCCGCACCTGGCACTGGACACGCTTCTGCGTCGCCGCCCGCCGGAAGACACCGCGCCGCTGGTGCTGATCGACGGCCCGCTGCAGGCACGCCGCGTCCTCGACGCCAATGACAGCGCGCGCGCGGCCGGCATCCAGCCCGGCCAGCCGCTGACCACCGCGCACGCCCTGCTCGCTCGTTTCGAGGCCGTGCCGCACGACCCCGCGCTCACTTCGCGCCAGCACGATTTGCTTGGCGCCTGGGCCTATCGCTACAGCGCCGAGGTGCTGCAGCTGCCCAGTGCAATCGCGCTGGAAGTGCAGCGCAGCCAGCGCCTGTTCGGCCACTGGCCGCAGTTCCAGCGCAAGCTGCGCGACGACCTGGCCGCCATGGGCTTTCGCCACCGCCTCGCGCTCGCTCCCACGCCGCTGGCCGCGCGCGTGCTGGCCGAGGCGGCGGACGGCGCGGCGCTGACCACGCCCGAACAACTGCACGCCGCACTGGGCAAACTCCCGCTCAGCCTCGCCGGCCTGCCGGACGGACTGGACGACGCGCTCGCCCGGATGGGCGTGCAGCGCCTCGGCGCCCTGCTCGCGCTGCCGCGCGATGGCCTGCGGCGACGCTTCGGCGCGGCCCTGCTCGATCATCTGGACGACCTGCTCGGCGAGCGCCAGCTGCCGCGCCCGCGCTACCTGCCGCCGGACCGGTTCGAGGCGCGCATCACCTTCAATTTCGACGTGGAGCAGCTGGCCTCGCTGGCGTTTCCGCTGCGCCGGCTCACCGGTGACCTGGCGGCGTTCCTGGCCGGCCGCGATGGCGGTGTGCAGCGCTTCACGCTGAGCCTGGGCCATCGCCGTCAGCGGCCCACCCACGTGCCGATCGGCCTGCTGCAGCCGGAGCGTGACGCCGCCGCACTGTTCGAATTTGCGCGCAGCCGGCTGGAGCGCATCACGCTGGCGCATCCGGTGGAATGGCTGCGGCTGCGCGCCAGCGAGCTGCCGCCCTTCGTGCCCGAGCGGCGCGACCTGTTCGACGCGCGCCCCGAGCATGCGATCCCGCTCGATCACCTGCACGAACGCCTGCGCGCGCGGCTGGGCGACGACGCCGTGTACCGGCTGGAGGCCACCGGCGACCCGCGCCCGGAACGCGCGCAGCGCGTGGCCTCGACCCAGTCGCGTGCCGCCGCGCCGGGCGTGCACCCACGTCCCACCTGGCTGCTGCCGCAGCCGATCCCGCTGCGCACGCGGCACGTGCGCATCCTGGCCGGGCCGGAGCGGATCGAAAGCGGCTGGTGGGACGGCGGCGACCTGCGCCGCGACTACTACGTGCTGGAAACCGCCGAAGGCCAGCACGCGTGGGCGTTCTGTCCACCGGGCACACACCCGGACGAGCGCAGCGGCTGGATGCTGCACGGCTGGTTCGCATGAGCCGCGAGGGACGCCCGCGCCTGCGCGTCGTGTCTCCGGGCGACACGATGTCACCCAGCACGCCGCCGACGCCCGCTCCACCGCCCGACTACGCCGAGCTGCACTGCCTGTCGCCCTACTCCTTCCACCGCGGCGCATCCCATGCGGAGGAGCTGTTCGCCCGCGCCCAGGCGCTGGGCTACACCGCGCTGGCGATCACCGACGAATGCTCGCTGGCCGGCATCGTGCGCGCGCTCGACGCGCAGGACGCCACCCGTCCCGCGAGGGGCGAACCGCCCGCCGTGCGGCTGATCGTCGGTGCCGAATTCCAGCTGGAAGACGGCCCGAAGTTCGTGCTGTTGTGCGAAGACCACGCCGGCTACACCCAGCTGTGTCGCGTCATCACCCAGGGGCGCCGCCGCGCCGACAAAGGCAGCTATCGGCTCACCCGCGCCGACTTCGCCCACGGCCTGCCCGGCACGCTGGCGCTGTGGCTTCCTGAGGCGAAACCCGAGATCGAGCACGGCCGCTGGATGGTGCAGACCTTCGCCTGCCGCTGCTGGCTGGCGGTGGAACTGCACCACGGCCCGGACGATCGCCAGCGCCTGCACGCGCTTACCGAAATGGCGCAAACCCTGGCGCTGCCGCTGGTCGCCAGCGGCGACGTGCACATGCACGTACGCAGCCGCCGCGCGCTGCAGGACACACTTACGGCGATCCGCCACCGCCAGCCGGTGGCCGATATCGGCGACAAGCTGTTTCCCAACGGCGAGCGCCACCTGCGCCGGCGCGAGGTGCTGGCGGCGAACTACCCCGCCACGCTGATGGCCGAAACCCTGCGCATCGCCGCACGCTGCACCTTCGACCTGCGCACCATCAACTACCGCTACCCGAAGGAGCTGGTGCCCGACGGGCACAGCGCGGCCTCGTGGCTGCGTCGGCTCACCGAGGACGGCATGCGCTGGCGCTGGCCCGACGGTGTGCCGGATGCCATCCACGCGCAGATCGAGCGCGAACTGCAGCTGATCGCCCAGCTGCAGTACGAGGCCTACTTCCTCACCGTAGCCGACATCGTGCGCTTCGCGCGCAGCCAGAACATCCTCTGCCAGGGCCGCGGCTCGGCGGCCAATTCGGCGGTCTGTTTCGCGCTCGGCATCACCGAGGTGAACCCGGGCAAGATCGACCTGCTGATGGAGCGCTTCATCTCCGCCGAGCGCAACGAGCCGCCTGACATCGACGTCGATTTCGAGCACGAGCGGCGCGAGCAGGTGATCCAGTACATCTACGCGAAGTACGGCCGCGAACGCGCCGCGCTGGCCGCCACGGTGATCCGCTACCGCGGCAAGAGCGCCGTGCGCGACGTGGCCCGCGCGCTGGGCCTGCCGATGGACCAGGTGAACCAGCTCAGCCGCATCTTCGCCCGCGGCCAGGGCGAGACGCCGCTGCCCGTGCTGCTGCGCGAAGGCGGCTTCGATCCGGACAGCCCGCTGATCCGTCGCGTCATGCAGCTGACCTTCCAGTTGCTCGATTTTCCGCGCCACCTCTCACAGCACGTCGGTGGCTTCGTCATCAGCGACGCCGCGCTGGACAGCCTGGTGCCGGTGGAGAACGCGGCGATGCCCGACCGCACCATCATCCAGTGGGAGAAGGATGATCTCGAGTCCATGCGCATGCTCAAGGTCGACTGCCTCGCGCTGGGCATGCTCACCTGCATCCGCAAATGCCTGCACCTGCTGCGCACGCAACGCAATCAACACGGCGACCGCGACTTCCCCACCCTCGCCTCGCTGCCGCAGGACGACGAGAAGACCTACGAAATGATCCGCCGCGCCGAGACAGTGGGCGTATTCCAGATCGAGAGCCGCGCGCAGATGGCGATGCTGCCGCGGCTGCGGCCGAAGGTGTTCTACGACCTGGTGATCCAGGTGGCGATCGTCCGGCCCGGGCCGATCCAGGGCAACATGGTGCATCCGTACCTGGAGCGCCGGCACGGCCGCGGCGAGCGCATGCAGCACCACCCCAGCGTGGCGGCGATCTTCACCAAGACCGAGGGCGTGCCGCTGTTCCAGGAGCAGGTGATGAAGCTGGCCATCGTCGCGGCCAACTACACCGCCGGCGAGGCCGACCAGCTGCGCCGCTCGATGGCCGCCTGGAAACGCCACGGCGGCATGGAGCCGCACCGCGAGCGCATCACCGCCGGCCTGCTCAAGCTCGGCTACACCGACGAATTCGCCGCCCAGCTGTTCGAGCAGATCAAGGGTTTCGGCTCCTACGGCTTCCCCGAATCGCACGCGGCCAGCTTCGCCAACCTGGTCTACGTCAGCTGCTGGCTGAAGTGCCACGAACCGGCAGCCTTCGCCTGCGCCCTGCTCAACTCGCAGCCGATGGGCTTCTACGCGCCCAGCCAGATCGTGCAGGAACTGCAGCGCACCGGCGGCGTGCGCGTGCGCCCGGTTGACGTGCGCCACAGCGACTGGGACTGCACGCTGGAAGACGATCCACGCAACGCCCGCGGCCAACCCGCGCTGCGACTGGGCCTGCGCATGATCAGCGGACTCGGCGAAGTCGCTGCGCGTGCCCTGGTTGCCGCACGCAAGCAGCATGAGTTCCTCGATGTGGAAGACCTCTGCCTGCGCGCCGAGCTCAGCCGTCCGCACCGCGAGGCGCTGGCCGAAGCCGGCGCACTGCGCGGCCTCGCCGGCCATCGCCATCGTGCCCGCTGGGCGGTCACCGGGGTGCAGGCACAACTGCCGCTGTTCGAGGGACAGCGCAGCGTGGAAGCCACCGCCGCGCTGCCGCTGCCCACTGTGGCCCAGGACACCGCCGCCGACTACGCCGCCACCGGCCTCAGCCTCGGCCCGCACCCGCTGCGCCAGCTGCGCGCGCAGCTGCGCGCGCGACGCTGCCGCGATTCACGCGAACTGCAACACGCACCGCACGGCAGCTCCGTGCGTGCCGCCGGCCTGGTGATCACCCGCCAGCAGCCGGGCACCGCCAGCGGCGTCATCTTCGTCACCATGGAAGACGAACACGGCCCCATCAACGTGATCATCTGGCAGCGCATCGCCACCCGGCAACGCCGCGCCCTGATCGGCTCCCGCCTGCTGATGGTCGACGGCCAGTGGCAACACGTCGACGGCGTCCGCCACCTCCTCGCCCACCGCCTCACCGACCTCAGCGACCTGCTCGGCAAACTGCAGGCGGGATCGCGGGATTTTCATTAGCCGCGGATAGCGAAAGCCTCGGTCAACGCGATGGCTCGCCGTATAGTGGCGAGGGCCAAGGAGCACTCAGGGGGAGTCAATGGCGAAGAGAAATCAAAGTGGCATCGAGCTGGTGGCGTCGATGCCATGGCCGGCCGGCATAGCGCTTGGCTTCATCGCCTATCTCGCCGTGCGCTACGGCATCAGCTGGTATTTCACGGCATCACATAATCCGTATTTGTCCGGCCTTGGCGAGGCAAGCGCAAAAGGCATCTACACACCGATCGGGTGGATGCTTCTCGGCGGATGCTGGATAGCCGCCACCGCGTCGTTCTTCGGCCAAGCCAAGCGACGCGTACTGCTGGACACCCAGACCGGCCTCGACAGCCTGCGCCGCATGAGCTGGAAAGATTTCGAAATGCTTGCCGGCGAGGCGTTTCGTCGACAGGGCTACGTCGTCACCGAGAACGGCTTGGGCGGCGCCGATGGCGGCGTCGACCTGATTCTGCGCAAGGACGGCCGGACTACCCTGGTGCAGTGCAAGCAATGGCGAAGCCAGCGCATCTCGGTCAGCGTGGTACGTGAAATGTATGGCGTACTCACCCACGAACGTGCCGATGCGGTGAAAATCGTCGCGCTGGGCGACTACACCCTCGACGCCCGACGCTTCGTGCAAGGCAAGCCCATCGAACTGATCGACGGCAGCGCGCTGATCGCCACCGTGCATTCGGTACAACGCCCGAAAATGCAGCGGCCGCGCTTTGTCGATACGCCCCATGCGCTCATCGGCGCGATGGCCGTGGGTCTGCTTGTGATCGTCGTGCTCAACCACGCCACGCGCCCAACACCCTCACCGGCCAACATCTATCCGACACAAGCCGCGGCTCCGGCACCCGCCACACCGCCACGCTATTTGCCAACCACGGCACGCGTGCAAGCAGCCCCGGTGCACGATTACGGCCACACTCCGCAAACCGACGCCGAGCTGCGCGATTGGAAGCGCCGAAACGCCGAGGCGATGAAGATCCTCGAAAAGACGACGAAGGAAGTGCCGTAACGCCAACAAGTCATTGGCTCCCCGCACGGACAGCGCGTCTCGCTCCATGAGCCAACGACGATTCAATATCACGGTGTTGCCCACATTGCTTCGACCGCAGCACTTTTCACGGTTATGGCCCGAGAACCTGCACCAATGAAACCCACCAGCATCACCGCCACGCGTTTCCCCAGCTCTGGCAACTGGACGAGTGAACAGCTCAGACTCGCCTTCTATTTCTATTGCCAGACTCCGTTCGGCAAGCTTCACGGCAAGAATCCGCAGATCGTCGAGCTGGCCTCATTGATCGGCCGCACCCCGAGCGCGCTGGCGATGAAGCTGGTCAACTTCGCCAGCCTCGATCCGTCGATCACCGATACCGGCCGCAAAGGCCTGAGCGGCGCATCCGCCCTCGATCGTGAAACGTGAGACGCCTTTCACGCGAACTGGGAAGATCTCGCGCTGGAATGCGAGCAGCTGCGCCAATCCCTCATGCGCGATCGTGGGACGGCGGCGGTGGAGCCAAGCGACGCCCCCGATCGCATCACGCTCACCGACTTCTCCGGCGAGACTCGCCAAGCCATCGTGCAGCAACGCATCAAGCAAAACTTCTTTCGCCGCACCGTGCTCGCCAGCTATCGGGGCCGTTGCTGCATTTCTGGCGTCAGCGACCCGCGTTTACTGGTGGCCAGCCATATCGTTCCGTGGAGTGCAGACAAGACCAACCGCCTGAACCCGAGCAATGGCCTGTGCCTGTCCGCGATCCACGACAAGGCTTTCGATAATTATCTTTTCAGCCTGAGCGACGACTGGCGCGTGGTGCTGTCCGATCGCATCAAAGCGAGCAAAGACAGCTTCCTGCGGGACGTGTTTTGGCCCACTGAAGGCAAGCAAATCGACATGCCCGAGCGCTTCGCTCCCGATCCGTACTTCGTATCGAAGCATCGAATGACCATGCTCGATACACACGTCGCCGACTGAGGCCTCATGAGCGACCCATATATTTCCGAAGATGCATTCTGGAGCGACTGGGGCGTTATCCAGAAATCCGATGGTGGCATGTTCGATTTCGACGACGTCAAAGATCAGCCAGTCGAGCGCGTGTGGACCATCGTCGATACCGGTGCTTATGAAGATGAGAACTGGTACGCCATGCCGGGATTTCACATCGTCAACAAGCTTGGATACATCATGACCCGACGCGAGTGGACTTCAGACACTCCTGATGCAATCTATTTTCTGCATGAGGACGAAGACGACGGCGAGCGCCAAGTTTTCATTTACCAGTACCGTGACGCCTCGAACTACAAGGCCGGCGGAATGTTGCTTCTTTACGGCGCGAGCCGCGACGTTGAAGAAGATCTGATCCGCGGGTGTTGCGACGCGAACGGATGCTTCGTTGCCGAGCAGGTCGGGGTGCCTGCACTGTGCGATCAGCTGTTCGCCTTTGGCGGTGGTCCCACCGATGACGATCACGCCTTCCATGAATTCCAAGGCGTTCGCCCAGCCACGGCAACAGAAATTGCTTCGCTCCCGTTGTGGGGTGGTTTGCGGGATCTGACGTGTCGCTTCCTTCGCACGGAAGGCAAGTAGGACTGTTCCTTGTCTCCCAACTGCTTCTGATTCGATTGAGGACAACGGTGACCACGCAGGCCCGCACAACGGTGGCAGCGAATAAGCGGGCACGCCGAGCACGGGCCAGGATGGCACGCCGCTCTACCCGGGGCCCCTGTGGGGCGGTGAGCTGGGGACGTCAGGCCGCTTAGCGGGAGTCGACGGGACGCCAATTCCTTTTCTCCAGCACAGGGATGGGATGTGCTGTCGAAAAGCCCGGCACCATCTTGCGGACTTACCGGGCATGGATGCTCGGCAAGCGGCGCCCGGATTGGCCATCTCTTTTGGTTTTCTATTGGCCGCCCAAGAGAAAAGTGACTCTGGCTCCGCAGGAGCATTAGGCGATACGTTGCCGGCAGCCCATAAGGGCGGCAAGCGGCCTGCGTTGCCGCCGGGTCGGGCCCCTGGCGAGGACTAAATGCGAGCGCGCGTATACAGCCCGCGGGCATGGGTGCGGGTCAGCAACTCCGGCACGCCGGATGTTTCGTTCCACAGCGCGCCGCAGTGCTTGCAGCGCATCAGGAAGCTGGGCACTTCCGGGTTTGCCGCCATCCGCTCGAAGCGGTCGTAGGGCGCGTGATAGCCGGATTGGCAATCGGTACAAAGCATGCGGTCTCGGCAGCTCTTGGCAGGAAAGGGTCGGGGTGCGAGCGCTGCTGCGACGCTCGCGCCGATGCAGATGACAAAAGAGAAGCCCGCCGATAGGCGGGCTTCTCGCTACGGGTGCATGACCAGAATCAGCCCAACAGCACGCGATTCATGCGCTGCACGAATGCCGCCGGATCGGGCAGCTGCGCGCCGGCAGCGATCTCGGCCTGCTCCAGCAGCAGAGTGGCGAGATCACGCGCCTTCGCTTCATCGGCTTCGGCTTCCACCCGCTTGACCAGGGCATGCGCCGGGTTGATCTCCAGCGTGGGCTTGGACTCGGGCATGGCCTGGCCGGCTTCGCGCAGCAGGCGGGCGAGGTGCGGCGCCATCTCGTAGTCGCTCAGCGCGAGGCACGAGGGAGAATCGGTGAGGCGGGCCGATACCTTGACCTCGCCCACGCGGTCGCCGAGCAGTTCCTTGAGCTTTTTCAGCAGCGGCTCGGCGGCCTTGGTGGCTTCTTCCTGCTTCTGCTTGTCGGCCTCGTCCAGCGGCACGTCGCCCTTGGCCACGCTCTTGAGCTTCTTGCCTTCGTACTCGCTCAGGGAGCCGATCATCCACTCGTCGATGCGGTCGGACATCAGCAGCACTTCGATGCCCTTGGCCTTGAACGCCTCCAGCTGGGGGCTGCCGGCGGCGGCGGCGTAGCTGTCGGCGGTGATGTACCAGATCGCGTCCTGGCCCACGGCCATGCGGCCGATGTAGTCGTCCAGCGAGACGTTCTGCGCGGTGCCCTCGCCCTTGGTGCTGGCGAAGCGCAGCAGCTTGGCGATGCGCTCGCGGTTGTTGGCGTCCTCGCTGATGCCTTCCTTGAGCGTGTTGCCGAAGGCCTTGTAGAAGGTGGCGAACTTCTCCGGCTCGTCGCGGGCCAGCTTCTCGATCAGGTCGAGCACGCGCTTCACGCAGGCGCCCTTGATGCGATCGAGCTGGCGGTTCTGCTGCAGGATCTCGCGGCTCACGTTGAGCGGCAGGTCGTCGGCATCCACCACGCCGCGCACGAAGCGCAGGTAGTTCGGCAGCAGTTCCTCGGCGGCGTCCATGATGAAGACGCGCTTGATGTAGAGCTTGAGGCCCTTGCGCTCGTCGCGCCCGCCCATCATCAGGTCGAACGGCGGCTGCTCGGGCAGGTACAGCAAGGTGGTGAAGCTCTGGCTGCCCTCGACCCGGTTGTGCGTCCACGCCAGCGCGTCGTTGAAATCGTGGCCGAGCGACTTGTAGAAGCTCTGGTAGTCCTCGTCGGAGATCTCGCTCTTGGGCTTGGTCCACAGCGCCGAGGCGGCGTTGGTGCTCTCGAACGCGTCGGTGGGCTTGCCGTCCTTCTCCACCGGCGTGCGGATGGGAAACGCCACGTGGTCGGAATACTTGCGGATCAGCGACTTCAGCTGCCAGCCCTTGAGGAACTCGTCCTCGTCGGCCTTCAGGTGGAGGATCACCGCGGTGCCGCGCTGCGGCTGGTCGACCTGCTCCAGCGAGTACTCGCCCTTGCCGTCGCTCTCCCACTTCACGCCCTCGCCTTCCGGCGCGTCGGCGCGGCGGGTGATCACGGTGACCTTGTCGGCCACCACGAAGGCGGAATAGAAGCCCACGCCGAACTGGCCGATCAGGCGCGCGTCGGCCTTCTGCTCGCCGCTCATCGCCTCGAGGAAGCGCTTGGTGCCGGAGCTGGCGATGGTGCCGATGTTGGCCACCACCTCGTCGCGGCTCATGCCGATGCCGTTGTCGCGCACGGTGATGGTGCGCGCGGTTTCATCCCAGCTCACGTCGATGTGCAGCTCGCTGTCACCGGCGGACAGCGCGGGGTTGGCGATCGACTCGAAGCGCAGCTTGTCGCAGGCGTCGGAAGCGTTGGAGATCAGCTCGCGCAGGAAGATCTCCTTGTGCGAGTAGAGCGAGTGCGTGACCAGATGCAGGACCTGGGCGACTTCGGCTTCGAACTTGCGGGTTTCAGCGGGTGCGTTCATGCGTGGTGGTTCCGTTTGTTGCGGTTGCTTGGAATTAGCTTCTGTCTTTCTGCCGTCATCCCGGCGGCTCTCAACAGCCGAATGGCTGGTCAAGCCGGGATGACCGTGAGGGATAGAGACTTCCGGGCGAGCTGTGGCCCCTCGCCTCGCCCTCACCCTATCTCACCGGGGACGAGGCTCTCATCAACTTGCAGCCGCGTTCTGCAGCGCCGCGATGCGCTCGTCCAGCGGCGGGTGGCTCATGAACAACCGGGCGAAGCCGGCGCCGAGCGGGCTGGAGATGCCGAACGCGGCGATGGTCTTGGGCAGGGTGTTCTCGCCGTGGTTGCCCTTGAGCCGCTCCAGCGCGGAGATCATCGCGCCGCGGCCGGCGAACTGCGCGCCCGCCGCATCCGCGCGGAACTCGCGCCAGCGCGAGAAGGCCGCCACGATCATCGAGGCGAACAGGCCGAACACCACCTGCAGCACCATCACCGAGACGAAATAGCCGATGCCGCCGCCGCTGTCGCGGCTGTCGCGACCGCCGGAAAGCCAGCTGTCCACCACCCGCCCGACGATGCGCGAGGCGACGATCACCAGCGTGTTGAGCACGCCCTGGATCAGGGTGAGGGTGACCATGTCACCGTTGGCGACGTGACCGATCTCGTGGCCGAGCACGGCGCTCACCTGCTCGCGGTCCATCTGCTGCAGCAAGCCGGAGCTCACCGCCACCAGCGCGCTGTTCTTGCTGGCGCCGGTGGCGAAGGCGTTCATTTCCGGCGCGTCGTAGATAGCCACCTCGGGCATGCCGATGCCGGCGTTCTGCGCGTGGCGGCGCACGGTGTCGATCAGCCAGCGCTCGGTCTCGTTGGCCGGCTGCTCGATCACCCGGGCGCGGGTGGACATCTTGGCCATCCACTTGGACATCAGCAGCGAGATGAACGCGCCGCCCATGCCGAACACGGCGGCGAACACCAGCAGCCCGGTCATGCCACCGTAACCGCGTGAGGCCGCCCACTGGTCGATGCCGAGCACGCGACAGACGATGCTCAGCAGCAGCAGGACGGCGATGTTGGTAGCGAGGAACAGGACAATGCGACGCATGGCTGGCTCTCTGGCAGTCATGAAAAGGGGGCACTTCGCGGCTTGCGCCGTCTCCCGCTATTCGGGGCGCAGGCCGCCCGTTTCAAGGGCTGGGGCCGCACCGACGCCTTGCGGGCAGGTGTCTCCGGCCGCTTAGAATGCCGCGATGACCTACCGCGGCCGCTTCGCCCCCTCGCCCACCGGATCACTCCATTTCGGATCGCTGGTGGCCGCCGTCGGCAGCTGGCTGTGTGCCCGCCACGCCGGCGGCCGCTGGCTGGTGCGGATGGAAGACATCGACCCGCCGCGCGAGGTGCCGGGATCGGCCGCCGACATCCTCGCCGCGCTGCCTGCCTTCGGCCTGCTGGCGGACGAACCGGTGCTGTTCCAGTCGCAGCGCCGGGCCGCCTACGACGCAGCCTTCGAGCAACTGCAGGCAGGCGGCCACCTGTTTGCCTGCTGGTGCAGTCGCAGCGAGCTGGCCGCCGCCGGCGGCATGCATCGCGACGGAGTCTGCGTCTCGCCGGAAGATCCGCAGCGCCCACCGGCATGGCGGCTGCGCGCTCCGGATATCGAGCTCGCCTTCGACGATGCCCTGCAGGGGCCGCAACGGCAGAACCTGCGCGAAGCGGTGGGCGACTTCGTGATCCGTCGCCTCGACGGCCTGTATTCCTACCAGCTGGCCTGCGTGGTGGACGACGCGTACCAGGGCATCACCGAGGTGGTGCGCGGTGCGGACCTGCTCGACTCCACGCCACGGCAGATCCACCTCCAGCGCTGCCTGCGCCTGCCGACGCCGCGTTACCTGCACCTGCCACTGGTGCTGGATGCCGAGGGGCGCAAGCTGTCCAAGTCCAGCCAGGCCGTCGCCGTGGACCCGGCCGACCCGCTGCCGGCGCTGCGCCGCGCGCTGGATTTCCTCGGCTTGCCGGCCGACGCGCCCGCTGCGACGCCCGCCGAACTGCTGGCTGCAACATCGATGCGCTTCAATCCCGGACTTTTGCGGCAACGCAGTAATGCATGGGACGTCTGAACCGCTATAAAGAGAGGGTTGCCGCCACGGCGGACATCTTCCCTTCGCGCCTGCGTCCCGCACCGGCCGCGCAGCCCGCGCCACACCCTCCAAGGAGATCGAGGACATGACCCAACGCACCGCGCTCGTCACCGGCGGCACCGGCGGCATCGGCACCGCCATCATTCGCTACCTGGCCGGCCAGGGTCATCGCGTGGCGTCGAACTACCGCGACGAAGCGAAGGCCGAGCAGTGGCGCAAGGCCATGGCGGCCGAGGGCATCGAGGTGTGCATGGTGCCGGGCGACGTGTCCGATCCGGTCTCGTGCGAGACGATGATCAAGGCGATCGAGGAAAAATGCGGCCCGGTCGAGATCCTGGTGAACAACGCCGGCATCACGCGCGACACCACCTTCCACAAGATGAACTACCAGCAGTGGACTGACGTGATCAACACCAACTTGAACGCCTGCTTCAACGTCACCCGCCCGGTGATCGAGGGCATGCGCGCGCGCAAGTGGGGCCGTATCGTGCAGATCAGCTCGATCAATGGCCAGAAGGGCCAGTATGGCCAGGCCAACTACGCCGCCGCCAAGGCCGGCATGCACGGCTTCACCATCTCGCTGGCGCAGGAAAACGCCAAGTTCGGCATCACCGTCAACACCGTCTCGCCCGGTTACGTGGGCACCGACATGGTGATGGCGGTGCCGGAGGAGGTGCGCGAGAAGATCGTGGCGCAGATCCCGGTGGGCCGCCTCGGCAAGCCGGAGGAAATCGCCCACGCCGTGGCCTTCTTCACCGGCGACATGGCCAGCTGGATCACCGGTGCCAACCTCGCCATCAACGGCGGGCATTACATGGGTTGGTGAGTAAACAGGAGTGAGGATCGAGAAGTGAGGAGTGAGAGGGAAAGCCAAACCGCAGCGCGTCGAGCTCTCTCTCACTACTCACTCCTCTTCACTCACTCCTCGTTTGTCACTCCTCGCTTTTCGAGCAATTTCTCCATCACCTTGCCCACCGCCGCGAAGGCGAAGGCTCCGGTGACGTGGGTGGCGGCGCCCAATCCGCCGCCGCAGGCGAGGTTCAAGGCGTCGCCGCCGGGCGGCCGGGTGCCGCAGACGGTGCCGTCGGGTTGCGGGTACTGCACGTTCTGCAGCGAGTAGACCGCCGACACGCCGAAGTAGCGCGCGGGGCTGCGCGGAAAGTTGAAGTCCTGCCGGAGCTTCTTGCGGATCAGGCTGAACATCGCGTCGTGCTCGGTGCGCGAAAGATCACGCACGCGGATCTGGGTGGGATCGGTGCGACCGCCGGCCGAGCCCACCGTAACCATCGGCAGCTTGCGGCGGCGGCACCAGGCGATGGCCTCGAGCTTGACGCGGAACGCATCGCAGGCATCCAGCACCACGTCGTAGCCGCGGTCGAGCAGCTCGTCGAGCGTGGAGGGTGTAAGGAATCGCTCGATCGCCTCCAGCCGCAGCTGCGGGTTGATCGCGTGCAGGCGCGTGGCCATCACGCCGACCTTGGGCTTGCCGTACTCACCGTCCAGCGCGTGCATCTGCCGGTTGGTGTTGGACACGCACACCTCGTCCGCATCGATCAGGGTGAGCCGCCCCACGCCGCTGCGCGCCAGCGCTTCGGCCGCCCACGAGCCCACCCCGCCGATGCCGATGACGCACACGTGCTTCCCGGCCAGCCGGGCCAGGCTGCCCACGCCGTACAGCCGCTCGACGCCGGCAAACCGCTCGCGCAGTGCTTCCTCGCCGGCGCGGCTCATGGCCGCACCCCGACGGATTCCGGGCAGGCAGGCGGGGACGACATGCGGACAACTCCGAGGGACAAGGCCGCACATTGTAAAACGGCGCGCCCGCACGACGGCTGGCAGATGGAAAGCGGCCCCTGCTCGGCTATGCTGCCCGCCACCTTTTCGACAGGAATGCGAACCCATGCGCTCTGCCCTGCTCATCGTGCTGGGACTGGTCATCGGCATCCTCGGCAGCGTCTTCACCTTCAGCGCGCTGCACCAGCGCACGCCGCTGCCCAAGGCGGTGATGACGGTGATGGCCTACCACTCCAGCGAACTGCACCATGCGGTGAAAGCCGGACAGTGCGACGCGGCAACCATCGCCACGAATCTGGCTCGCCTGCAGTCCGCTGCGCTGGACATCCCCGGCGCGTTCAAGGGCGCGGAGCGGCCGTTCCTGGATGCCTCGGACAAACTGCAGGGCACCATCGGCAGCGCCGTGACGGCGGCACCGACCACGTGCGCCGCACTGGCCACCGCGCTGCAGCCGGTGGATGACGCCTGCGACAGCTGCCACAAGCGCTTCCGCTGAGGCGAGGCCGCAGACGCGCGTGTCGATGACGCCACCAGCCACGCCCACGCTCTGGTCACGGCTGCGGCAGCGGTTGCTGCAGCTGGACGACGCGATGTTCGAGCACGCGCGCCCGTCCCAGCCCACGCTGGCCACGATGAGCCTGATCGGCTCGCTGTGCATGCTGGTGTACTACCCGATCTGGAAGTACGCGCTGCCGCAGCCGTTCGAGAGCCTGCCGCTGCGCATCGCCGGTTGCCTGGTGCTGCTGCCGCTGTCGGCGCAGCGCTGGTGGCCGCGCCAGTTGCGCGCCGTGCTGCCGGCCTACTGGCACGTCGCGGTGACCTTCGTGCTGCCGTTCTTCGCCGGCTACATGCTGTTGCGCAACGGCGGCAGCACGGCGTGGCTGCTGATCCATCTGGCGTCGATCTACCTCACCCTGATGATGTTCGACGTGGTCAGCTTCCTGCTGATCTTCGCCATCGGCAGCGCGCTGGCGTGGCTGGCGTGGATGATCGGGCCGCACGCGGCGATGCCGATCGGGCCCATCCTGCTCTACCTGCCGCTGCTGGCCATGGCGTTGGCGCTCGGCCCGCTGGCCAGCCTGTCGCAGAAGCATGCGGACCAGACCCGCATCCAGGCGCTGACGCGTGCCTCGAACAACATCGCGCACGAGCTGCGCACGCCGCTGGGCGCGCTGCACATTGCCGGCCAGGCGTTCCGCCGCTACCTGCCCGACCTGCTGGTGAGCCATCGGCTGGCGCAGGAGGCCGG
This sequence comes from Dyella ginsengisoli, assembly GCF_044904665.1. Taxonomy (NCBI): domain Bacteria; kingdom Pseudomonadati; phylum Pseudomonadota; class Gammaproteobacteria; order Lysobacterales; family Rhodanobacteraceae; genus Dyella; species Dyella ginsengisoli. The sequence goes on along the minus strand of NZ_JADIKM010000005.1, from coordinate 118,284 downwards.
GCTGCCGGTGGCCGAGCTGCGCCCGGCCCATCTGGAGGCACTGGAGCGCGGCATGGACTCGATCGAGCACGAGGTGGGCCACGCGCATACGGTGATCGACATGCTGCTGATGGCCGCGCGCCCGCTCGATCCGCAGCTGTTCCGCGCGCTGCAGGCCCGCGCGGTGCTGCGCGAGGCGGTGGCGCGCTATCCCTATGCCTCGCGCGGCGAGCAGGAGCGCGTGCGCCTGCGCGACGGCGGCGACTTCACCCTGCTCGGCAGCGAGCCGCTGCTGACCCACGTGATCTTCAACCTGCTGCGCAACGCGTTGTTCCATACCGGCCGCGCCGGCAAGGGCGAGATCGACATCCGCATCGGGCGAGCCGGCAACCAGGGCGTGATCCGCGTGCGCGACACCGGCCCGGGCATCCCACCGGACGTGCTGCCGCGCATCTTCAACCGCTTCTATTCCTACAGCGAGGACCGCGGTGGCGTGGCCGGCCTGGGCATCGGGCTGGCGTTCTCGCGCGAGGCGGTCGAGCGCATGGGCGGCAGCATCACCTGCCGCTCGCGCTGGGGCGAGTACACCGAATTCCTGATCTCCTTTCCTGCCCGCGACACGGACGCCAGAGCATGAGGCTGACCTTCGACCACGGCCTCGCGCCGTTCCGCTTCCCCACCACCACGGTGATGGTGGACGACCACGAAACCTACCTCGGCGTGGTGCCGCTGATGCTCGACCCGCTGCAGCGCCTGAAGAGCTACAGCTCGCCGCGCCAGGCGCTGGCCGACCTGCACCGGCTCGACAGCCGCGCCGTACCCGGCGGCGGCTGGCTGTACCGCTGGCGCGAGCACCCTTCGCCGAACCGCGAGCTGATGGCGCTGGACGTGGACTCGATCGCGCGCACCATGCACGACCCGGCCCGCTTCGCCGAGGTGTCGGTGGTAGTGGTCGACCAGGCGATGCCGGAGATGGACGGGCTGGATTTCTGCCGCCAGCTCGACAACCCGTACATCGGCAAGGTGCTGCTCACCGGCCGCGCCGACGACGAGACGGCGATCGAGGCGTTCAACTCCGGGCTGATCGACCGCTTCATCCGCAAGAACGACCCGCGGGCGATGGACAAACTGCAGCAGGCCATCGTGACGCTGCAGCAGCGCTACTTCGAGCGCGCCGGGCAGTTCGTCTCCGAGGCGATGGCGCTGGGCGACGTGCACTTCCTGCGCGATCCGGTGTTCTTGCCGGTGCTGCGCGAGGTGCTGCAGCAATTTCCTGCGGTGGAGTGCTACCTGCACGTGAATCCCACCGGCCTGCTGCTGCTCGATGCCGACGGCCACGGCCGCTTCGTGCTGATCCAGACCGACGACGACCTGCGCACCCACTACGAGATCGCCAGCGACTTGGGCGCGCCGATCGAGGTGCTGACCGCCCTGCGCGATGGCACGGCGCTGCCCTGGTTCGGCAGTCGCGACGGCTTCTACAGCGACGAGGCCGGCGCGCCGCCGGTGCGCATGATCCCGGCCACCACGGTGCGCGGCGAGCACTGGTACCACTACGCCGTGGTGGACGACGTGGCGGACCGCTTCGGGCTGGAGCGCGTGGTGAGTTACCGCCGCTGGCTGCGCGAGCAGGACGATACGGCGACGGACTGAGACTTTCGGCGCATTGGGCCTGCACGCGGAATCTCGCTAGGATCGAGGGGATTCCCAAACGCAGGTGCCACCCATCGTGAAACGACTGCTTGCCTGTTCCATCCTCGCCGCGCTGGCCGCCGGCCAGGGCGCCTTGGCCAGCGACGCCGCCAAGGCGCCGACCTTCGACCCGCACTACCTCTCCGAGCAGGTGAAGACACTCGCCTCCGATGCGTTCGAAGGCCGCGGCCCGGCCACCGCCGGCGAGAAGCGCACCGTCGCCTACGTGATCAGCCAGATGAAGGCCGCCGGCCTGCAGCCGGCCGGCGCGCTCAAGGACGGCAAGCGCAGCTGGACCCAGCCGGTGCCGCTGGGCCGCTTCGAGATCACCGGCAAGCCGAGCTTCTCGCTGGCCATCGGCGGCAGGAGCGAACCGCTGACCCAGGGCGACCAGATCGCCGTGCGCGCCGCGCAGGACGGCTCCACCAGCGTGGACATCGCCAACGCCCCCCTGGTGTTCGTCGGCTACGGCGTGAAGGCGCCCGAGCGGAACTGGGACGACTTCAAGGGCGTGGACCTGCACGGCAAGATCGCGGTGGCGCTGATCAACGATCCGGATTTCGAGACCGGTCAGGGCGACTTCGGCGGCAAGGCGATGACCTACTACGGCCGCTGGACCTACAAGTACGAGGAAATCGCCCGCCAGGGCGCGCTCGGTCTGCTGATCATCCACGAGACGGCGCCGGCCTCGTACGGCTGGCCCACGGTGAAGAACTCCAACACCAACACCCAGTTCGACATCGTGCGCGAGCATCCGGCCGAGGTGCACTCCAAGGTCGAGGGCTGGATCCAGCGCGACCTGGCCGTGCAGATGTTCAAGGACGCCGGGCTGGATTTCGACGCCCTGAAGAAGCAGGCGCAGACCCGCGACTTCAAGCCGGTGACGCTGAAGGGCGAAACCTTCTCGGCGAAGTTCAACGTCGACGCCTCGGTGATCACCTCGCAGAACATCCTGGGCATGGTCAAGGGCAGCCAGCGTCCGGACGAGACCGTGTTCTACAGCGCGCACTGGGATCACCTGGGCGTCGGCGAGCCGGATGCCAAAGGCGACCGCATCTACAACGGTGCGGTGGACAACGCCACCGGCACCGCCGCCCTGCTCGCGCTGGGCAAGGCCTTCGCGCATGGGCCGAAGCCCGAGCGTTCGGTGGTGTTCCTCAACGTCACCGCCGAGGAAAAAGGCCTGCTGGGCTCGGAGTACTACGCCACCCATCCGCTCTATCCGGAGGCCAAGACGGTGGGCGTGATCAACATGGACGCGCTCGATCCGCACGGTCCCTCGCGCAACTTCACCATCTCCGGCAGCGCCAAGCTCGGCCTGCTCGACGACCTGATCGCCGTGGCCAAGGCCGACGGCGTGAGCTACGCGGCCGATCCGCATCCGGAGGCGGGCTACTTCTTCCGCTCCGATCACTTCTCCTTCGCCAAGCGCGGCGTACCGGCGATCTCGTTCGGCTCGGGCGACGACTGGACCAACGGCGGTGTCGCGGAAGGCGAAGCCGCCGAGAAGGCGTATACCAAGGACCACTACCACCAGCCGTCCGACGAATGGCAGGCCGACTGGAGCTTCACCGGCATGGCGCACGACCTGGGCATGCTCTACACGCTCGGCTCGAAGCTGGCGAACTCCGACGAGTGGCCGAACTGGAGCCGCGACTCCGAGTTCCGCGCCGCCCGCGACGCCACCGCCGACCAGCGCAAGTAAGCCGGCCTGGCACGCGAAAAAAAGGGCAGCCCGTCCGGGCTGCCCTTTTTCATTGCTGCAAGAAAAAAGTCAGAGCCGCACGCGCCCGCGCAGCACGTCGAAGAACATCACCCAGTCGCCGGCGAGGCTGTACAGCGGATGGCGGAACGTGGCCGGGCGGTTCTTCTCGAACACGAAGTGCCCGACCCAGGCAAAGCCGTAGCCGGCCACCGGCGCCAGCCACAGCCAGGCAGGTCGCCCGGTGACGACGGCCGCCGCCAAGATCGCCAGTACGCAGGCGGTGCCGGCGAAATGCAGGCGGCGGCACACACGATTGCGGTGCTCGCCCAGATAGAACGGATAGAACTCGCGGAAGCTGGAAAAGCCGGCCATATGCACCCCCGATGCGAGTCCCCGAGCCTACGCGCGGCACTGCGCAATTGCATGACGCACAGCCGCGCAGCGCGCCTGCGGCATCACTTCGTCGGTAGCGGAATGAACTCCTCGTCGTCGCCCGGCACGCGCTCGAAGCGACCTTCCTGCCAGTCGGCCTTGGCCTGCTCGATCCGCTCGCGACGGGTGGAGACGAAGTTCCACCACAGGTGACGCTCGCCATCCAGCGGTGCGCCGCCGAACAGCATCACCCGGCTCGCTTCGCGTGCGCGCAGCGGCGGCGCGCCGTCGCCGGCCTGCACGGCCATCAGGCCGGCCGGCACCGTCAGCTCGTCCCACTGCAGCTCACCCTCGATCACATGCACGCCGCGCTCGGCGTGCTCGGCCGGCCAGTCCAGCGTGGCCCCGGCCTCCAGCCGGGCCTCGATGAAGAACATCGGTGCGAATACCTTCACCGGCGAGGCTTCGCCGTAGGCGGTGCCGGCAATCAACGTGAGCGAGGCGCCCTCGCGGGCGATCCGCGGCAACTCGCCGGCCTCGTGATGATGGAACTCGGGCACCACCTCCTCATCGGGCTGCGGCAGAGCCACCCACACCTGCACGCCGTGCAGGGTGTGGCCGGCTTCGCGTTCGGCCGGCGGCGTGCGCTCGGAGTGCACGATGCCGCGTCCGGCGGTCATCCAGTTCACCGCGCCGGGGCGGATGTCCACCGCGCTGCCCAGGCTGTCGCGGTGGCGGATGGCGCCGTCGAACAGCCAGGTCACGGTGGCCAGGCCGATATGCGGATGGGGCCGCACGTCCATGCCCTTGCCGGCGGGCATGTCGGCCGGCCCCATGTGATCGAAGAACACGAACGGGCCGACATGACGAGCCTGCAGCACGGGCAGCAGGCGGCGCACGCGAAAGCCATCGCCGAGGTCGTGCACGCGTCCGTCGATCAAAAGCGGAGTGGTGTTCATGGCGGGCCTCCGTCGGCAGTTGAGGAGCAGGCAGTGATCACATCACCACGAGCGCAGGTATTGCAAAGGCACGTGCAGCGTCGCGCCCAGGGCCTTCGCGGCACGACGCGGGAAGTACGGATCGCGCAGGCTTTCGCGCGCCTGCAGCACCACGTCGGCGGCACCGTCGGCAATCACCGCCTCGGCCTGCACCGGCTCGTCGATCATGCCGACCGCGCCGGTGGCGATATCCGCCTCGCGGCGGATCTGCGCGGCGAACGGCACCTGGTACCCCGGCCCGACGGGAATCTTCACGTGCGGCACCAGGCCGCCGCTCGACACGTCGACAAGGTCCACGCCAAGCTCCTTGACCATGCGCGCCAGGGCTACGCTCTGCGCCGCGTCCCAGCCTCCCTCGACCCAGTCGGTGGCCGAGATGCGCAACCATACGGGCAGCTCGGCCGGCCACACCTCGCGCACGGCGCTCACCACTTCGCGCACCAGCCGCGTGCGGTTCTCGAAGCTGCCGCCGTAGCGATCGGTGCGCTGGTTGCTCAGCGGCGAGAGGAACTGGTGCAGCAGATAGCCGTGCGCGGCGTGCACTTCGGCCAGCTGGAAGCCGGCGGCCAGCGCGCGCCGGGCGGCGGTGCGGAAATCGTCGATGACCTGGTCGATCCCCGCCTGATCCAGCGCCTGCGGCACGTGCCAGCCCTCGTCGAAGGCGATCGCGGACGGCGCCAGCGTGGACCAGGCGCCCGCTTCGGCGGCAAGCGGGCCGCCGCCTTCCCACGGACGCTGCGCGCTGGCCTTGCGGCCGGCGTGCGCCAGCTGGATGCCGGCAATCGCCCCCTGCTGCTTGATGAAGGCGGCGATCGGCGCCCACGCTTCCCGCTGCGCCTCGTTCCAGATGCCGGTGTCGCCGGGCGAGATCCGACCCTGTGCCGACACCGCGGTCGCCTCGCTGATCACCAAGGCAGCTCCGCCCACGGCGCGGCTGCCCAGGTGCACGAGGTGCCAGTGGTCCGGCAGTCCGTCGCTGGCCGAGTACTGGCACATCGGCGCCACTACCAGGCGGTTGCGCAGCGTGAGGGAGCGCTGCGGCAGCGGTTCGAACAGGGACATGGCAGACCTCTTGGGCGAAAACAAAAGAACGAGTTGCTGGCGCGCGGGCGCATCTTCAAGGCGCGAACGGAGTCGACTGGCGAACGCGGTGTTTCCTCAGCGCAACCAGTTGGCGATCGCGTCTGCCACGGCGGCGGGCGCCTTCATCCAGGCGAAGTGGTCGGCGCGCTGGCCGTCGAGCGCGTCGGCCGCCAGTTCCACCCGCTGCACGGGCGATGCCGGCAGCTTGCCGAGCAGCCAGTCCAGCGAAGCGGGAGGCACCAGCCAGTCGTCGCACAGGCGAATCGCCAGCACTGGCGTGCGCAGCTCGGCGAGCGCCGCCTCCAGATCCTGCGCCATGCCGCGCGCCGCGTAGCGGCCACTGCGGCCCGTGCGGGCCCAGTCGGCGATGACGCCACGCGCCTCGTTGCCGGCAAAGCCCAGCCGGCGTCCCGGCAAATGTCCACGCAGGTGCGCCAGCAGCGGCGCCAGATGAAACGCGGCGCGCAGCGACCAGGGATGAGGGAATGCGCGCCAGTAGGGCGCGCCGCTGGCGACCAGCACCAGGCCGTCGACCTGCTGCGGATGCAGCGCCGCGTAGAGACAGGCCAGCTGGCCACCGAGACTGTGCCCGCCCATCGCCCAGGGGATGCCAGGCATGCGATCGCCCAGCAGCGCCGCGCTGGCGGCGAGATCGCGCTCGAGGAGCTCGCGATAACCCCAGTCCATCCGCCGCCTCGCGCGACGGTCGCTCGAACCGATGCCGCGCCACTCGTGGATCGCCACCGTCACGCCGCGCGCGGCCAGCTCCTGCGCCAGCGGCAGGTAGTGACGCGCCGGCACACCCATCGCCGGCAGCCACAGCAACGCCCGACGTGCCGGGGCTTCGGGCGACATCACCAGGATCAGCTCGAATCGCGCGCCATCGACCGTCTCGACCGGCACGATGTCGGGCGCCGGGGGCGTCATTTCAGCAAGGGAAATCATCGCGCTTCCATGAAAAGCCGGCGCGCAGGCCAGCAGAGAAATGACGCTGCCGCGCCACGCCGGCTCGGATGCCGGACACGCGCAGGAGGCCGGCAACTGATGCCGGCCTCCTGTCAAAGTACATGCTTGCGGCCGATCAGGCCGGGGTGACTTCCTCGGCCTGCAGGCCCTTCTGGCCCTGCACCACCTTGAAGCTCACCTTCTGCCCTTCCTTCAGGCTCTTGAAACCCGAGCCCGTAATGGCGCGGAAGTGCACGAACACGTCCGGGCCGCTCTCACGGCTGATGAAGCCAAACCCCTTGGCGTCGTTGAACCATTTGACGGTGCCAATCTCTCGATCCGACATGACTCACTCCGATTACGCTCGACGTGACCGGTCCGCCACCCGCCCGGGCGACGGCCGACTGGGCCATGCGCAACGCGGTGGGCTCAACCGGACTTGACGCCGGCACGGACCCGCAGGGGCGAGGAGCTGACACAGTGAAAAAAGCATAGCGGATTTTCGCCGTCCGCAAGCCGGCCGCCCGGGCGCGGCGCGCGCGGAAGAAAAAAGCCGGGCATCGCTGCCCGGCTTTTCGGTCAAGAATGGCGTGGAGCCGATCAGGCCGGGGTCACTTCCTCGGCCTGCAGGCCCTTCTGGCCCTGCACCACCTTGAAGCTGACCTGCTGGCCTTCCTGCAGGCTCTTGAAGCCGTTGCCGGTGATCGCGCGGAAATGCACGAACACGTCCGGGCCATTGTCGCGGCTGATGAAGCCGAAGCCCTTGGCGTCGTTGAACCACTTGACGGTACCGATCTGACGATCAGACATGGGAGTCACTCCGTAGGTTTTCTGGTATCGAACCCGGCGACCACGAGGGACGCCGAGGGGACTGGAATGCGCGGAAATCCTAGGGGTGAAGCGATGAAGCAGATAGGCATCAGCGGCATCGGGTCAGAAGACTCTGGTGACCCCGGCAAACACAGCGGGAAAATTATAACCACAGGTCGGAAAGCTCCGCGATGGCCGCAGCCCCTGCCTGACGGCCTATCAGCGCCGCTTGACCGGTCGGCATTCAGGTTTTCTTGACCAGCCGCGTAGTCTAGTCGCGGCATTCGCGCCCGCTCCAAGGAACACCACCATGCCGCTGCCCCGCCCTGCCCTTGCCGGCCTCGCCCTCTGCATCCTCCTTGGCGGCTGCGCGGACAAGCCGGTAAAGCCCGCCACCCGCGCATCGCACCCCGCGCATGCCCATCCTGCGGCCGCGAGCGAGGCATCCTCCGGCGACACGGCGCGGGCCGAGGGCACGCTCCCAGCGAACACCGGCATCCCGGCCTGCGACGATTACCTGGCCAGCTACCGCGCCTGCCACCGGACCGCCGCCATCTATGCACCGGACCAGATCGAATCCCACTACCAGCAAATGCGCCGGAGCCTGCTGCGGGATTCACTGCGGCCGGAGATCCGCCCGCAGCTCGCCGCGCGCTGCAATTCGCTCGCCGGCACCTTGCGCCAGGCGCTGCACGGCAAGGCGTGCGCGCCCGATCCGGCAGCCGCCGGCAGCGGCGGCACGCACTGAAGCGATCTTCAGCGCCGCTTGAGCGCGGCCCTCAGCGCACCGGCAAAGCCGGCCGGCCGGGACCGCAGGACGCGCACCGTCGGCGTGCCGTGCCAGTGGGCCAGATCCTGCAGCGCCCGGGCCAGCTCGGTGACCAGCCGCTCGCCGGGCACCACGCCCTCCTCCAAGAACAGCGCCTTCACCTCGAACACGCCGTCCGCACGATGCGCCTTGGCATCGAGCCGTCCTGTCAGCGCGCCGCGATGCAGGATGGGCAACACGAAGTAGCCGTAGCGGCGCTTGGGCGCCGGCGTGTAGCACTCCAGCGCATAGTCGAAGTCGAACATGCCCTGCGCACGCTGGCGATCCCACACCAGCGGATCGAACGGCGACAGCAGCGCCGTATGGGTGGCGCGCAGCCGGCCGGCGCGGGCCTTGGCGAGCGCCGGCGCGTGGTCGGCATGGACGTAGGCCGGCACGCTCCAGCCTCGCACGGCCACCGCCAGCAGCTGGCCGGAGGCCACCAGCGACGCCAGTTCGCGATCGCTCACCTGCGGCTTGAGCCGGTAGTAATCGGCGATCCAGCGCGCCGGCACGATGCCGAGCGCACGCACCGTGTCGAGGATGAAGCGCTCGCGCAGCGCCTCGGTGGCGAGCCCGCCATCGTCGGCAGCCACCGGCCACGACGCGCGCACCCGCGCCGCCAGGTCGTAGACCCGCTGGAAGCGTTCGCGGCGGGCCACCATCAATTCGCCCAGCGCAAACCACGCCTCCAGCCAGCGCTTCTCCGGTTTCCACGCCCACCAGCCGCCGGCGCCGCGATCCTCGCGGGCGAAGTCGGCCGCGCGCACCGGCCCCTCGCGGGCGATGTGCGCCAGCAGATCGTCCATTTCCGCTCGATGCTCCTGGTGCACACGCGCCGCGTGCCGGTACGACCAGTGGTGTCCGCGCTGGTGGCGCCAGGCATCGTGCAGCGCATAGTCGCCCGACGGCACGAAGCAGGCCTCGTGGGCCCAGCATTCGGCCAGTTCGCCCTGTGCCAGCGCCTGCTCCAGCCACTCCGGTGGGTAATCGCCCAGCCGCGCGTGCAGCACCAGGTACGGGCTGCGCGCCACGACGTGGATGGTGTCGATCTGCAGCAGGCGCATGCGCGTCACCATCGCGGCCAGATCGGCCGGACGGGCGCACCGCCGTGGCGGCTGCAGCAGGCATTGCGCATGCAGTTGCAGGCAGCGCGCCTGTATGAGCGTAAGCGGACGATCGGCCGCGGACGCGGCGGATGACACAGCAACAGGTTGAGCCGGCATTGACACTCTCTTTGCTAGCGTGCCGCGGTGCATCGCGCGACCGCCTGGGCGGGCTTCACGCGATGCGCCCCTCCCCCACGATTCTGGCATGGAGTATCGATCATGAAATTGCGCACACCCTGGATCTCCCTGATGGGAGCTGGTGCCTTGCTGGTCGCCGGCCAAACCCTGGCCCGACAAGCCGCGCCTTCCCCACCCACTGCCCCACCGGCGACACCGGCCGAACCGGCGATGGCGCCGTCTCCCGCGACGCAGACCCAGGCGGTATTCCAAACCCCGCAGGGCGAAGTGACCGTGCGCAGCGCACTGCCGCCACCGGCACCGACCATGGCCGCGCCCGCGTTCGAGCAACTCTCCGGCGGCGGCAAGTTCATCAGCACCGACCAGGCCAACGCCTATCCGCCGCTCGCCAACGATTTCGACTACGCCGACAGCAACCGCGACCACCGCATCAGCGCCGCCGAATACGCGCGCTGGTCCAAACAGCGGTAACGTTTTGCGCATCGAGGCCGGCCGCATGCGTGTGCGGCCGGCCTCTTCGTGTCACCGTGCCGCTTGTGCCCCTCCACCCAGGCTCCTTGTCATGAAGACCCCCCGCTTTTCCCGTTCCCTTGCGTTCGCGCTGACCGCCTCGGCCGCGCTCCACGCACTGCCGGCACGGGCGCAGAACCCCGATCCGATGGACATCCGCGGCTGCACCGCGATCGAAAGCGACGCCCAGCGCCTGGCCTGCTACGACCGCGCCACCGGCCGGGTGAACCTGCCGGTGGCGCAGAAGCGCGCGAGCCCGGCGGACGTGGAGCTGTTCGCCCGCGACACCGGCAAGGACTCCGGCGGCAACGACGCCGTCTCCGCGCCGCTGTCCCTGCTCGACTCGCGCTGGGAGCTGTCGCCAGAGGCCAAGCTCGGCACCTTCAACATCCGTGGCTACAAGCCGGTGTACGTGCTGCCGGTATTCGCCACCAGCAACCAGAACGAACTCCCCACCAGCCCCAACCCCGACAACACGGTACCGACCGCGCAGCAGTTGCAGAACGCCGAATTGAAGGTCCAGTTGAGCCTGAAGACAAAAGCGGTCCAGGACGTGTTCGGCGATGCCGGCGGCGACCTGTGGATCGGCTACACCCAGTCCTCGCGCTGGCAGGTCTACAACTCGAAGCTGTCGCGCCCGTTCCGCGAAACCAACTACGAGCCCGAGGCGATGCTGGTGTTCAGCACGCACTACGACGTGCTCGGCTGGCAAGGCCGACTGCTCGGCATCGGCCTGAACCACCAGTCCAACGGCCGCTCCAACCCGCTGTCGCGCAGCTGGAACCGGGTGATCGCCGACGTCGGCTTCGAGCGCAACGGCTGGACCGTGATGCTGCGTCCGTGGTGGCGCATCCCGGAAAGCCGCGGCACCGACGACAACCCGGACATCAGCAACTACATGGGCCGCGGCGAAATGCAGATCGTGCACGAGTGGAACGGCCAGGAATTCGGCCTGATGCTGCGCCACTCGCTGCGCGGCGGCAGCCAGAGCCACGGCGCCGGCCAGTTCACCTGGAGCTTTCCGGTGGGCGGCAACCTGCGCGGTTACATGGAGCTGTTCAAGGGCTACGGCGAGAGCCTGATCGACTACAACCACAACGCCACCTACCTGGGCGTGGGCGTGTCGCTGCTCGACTGGTACTGAGCTTCGCCGCCGCCACGAAAAACGCCGCCTCACGGCGGCGTTTTTCGTACCCGGGTTCGACGCGGGCAGCGGCGGCAGGCGGCCTCAGTGATGGTGGCCGCCCGGGCCGTGCACGTGGCCGTGCGCGGTTTCTTCCTCGGTGGCCTGGCGCACGTCGGTCACTTCCACGTCGAAGTGCAGCGTCTGGCCGGCGAGCGGGTGGTTGCCGTCGATGTGCACCACACCGTCCTCGATCTTGGTGACGGTCACGTTGATCACGCCCTGCGGACCGCGGCCCTGGAACTGCATCCCGGGCTGGATGTCGTCCACGCCCTGGAAGGCCTCGCGCGGCACCTGCTGCTCCAGCTCGGCATGGCGCTCGCCGTAGCCTTCGGCCGGCGCCACGTCGACCTTGAACTGATCGCCCGCCACGCGACCGGCCATCACCTTCTCCAGCCCCGGCACGATCTGGCCGGTGCCATGCATGTAGGTGAGCGGCTCGCGCCCGGCGGAGCTGTCGATCACGGTGCCCTGGTCGTCGGTCAGCGTGTAGTGGAAGGAAACAACGGTGTGGTCGGCAATCTGCATGAAGAGTCTCGCGTCGTAGGTGCAAAACCGCCGGCGGCAAGCCGGCACGAAGATCCAAGCCTAACAGATCGACCCTTTTCGACCTGCACGGCGCGGCCCTTGTCGCCATACTGCAAGCCATGCACCGACTCATTTCCCGGGCCGCCGCGCTCGTCATCGCCCTCGCCATCACACCGGTTTCGCGCGCCGCATCGGCGTCGCCCACCGCCGTTACGCCAAACGCCTCGATCGCATCGTCCATCGATGCGCTGATCCGCTCGCCGCGCTTCGCCGCCGCCAGCTGGGGCATCAAGGTGGTGTCGCTGGACAGCGGGCAGACGCTCTACGCCCACGATGCCGACCGGCTGCTCGAACCGGCCTCCACCGCCAAGCTGTTTACCGCCGCGCTGACGCTGGATCGCCTGGGCGCCGACCAGCACACCGCGACCCGGCTGCTGGCCAAGGGACCGATCCGCCGCGGCCGGCTGGACGGACCGCTGGTGCTGTACGGCATGGGCGATCCCACGCTGGGCACTTCGGCCAGTCCGGACTGGGCCGATCGGCTCGCCGCACAATTGCCGGCGCACGGCATCCGTCGCGTGCACGGCGACCTGGTCGCTGACGACACGTATTTCGCCGGCCCGCCGATCGGCTCGGGCTGGGAAGTGGGCGATCTGCTCGGTGCCTTCGCCGCGCCCGCGGCGGCGCTGAGCGTGGACGAGAACAGCGGCTGGCTCACCCTCACACCGGCCGCGCACGCCGGTCGCGCCGCCGACGTCGCGATGGATCCGCCGCTGGCGATTCCCGCCATCGACAGCCGCCTGATGACCGGTCCGGCGAGCAGCGCCAGCGACCTCAATCTCTACCGGGCACCGGGCAGCGACACGCTGTACGCCTTCGGCAGTCTGCCGGCCGGCAGCGCGCCACGGCGCTTGCGCGTGGCGATGAGCGACCCGGCACGCGTCGCCGCCGAGCAATTGCGCGAAGCGCTCGCCCGCCACGGCGTCAGGCTCGATGGCCGGGTGCGCATAGTGCACTGGCCGCAGGACGACACCGCCCTCACCGCTGGCGCCACCCTGGTCGGCGAGATCGCCTCGCCGCCGCTGGGCGAGATCCTGCGCAGCGGCCTGAAGCGCTCGCAGAACCTCTATCTGCAGAACCTGCTGCTGATGGCAGGCGTGCAGGCGCAGACGCTGGCCATGCAGTCGGACGCGCCCCCCACCGGCTTCACCAGCACCGAAGTCTGGGGCCTGCGCGCGCTGCGCGAGCTGCTCGACCGCATCGGCATTCAGCCCGCCGACGCGCGACTGGAGGAGGGCAGCGGCCTGTCGCGTCAGAACCTGGTGACCGCCTCGGCGATGGTGCGGCTGCTGCAATACCTCGCGGTGCAGCCCTATGCGGCGAGCCTGCGCGACATGCTGCCGCTGGCCGGCGTGGACGGCTCGTTGATCGGCCGCATGCGCGGCACGCCGGCAGCCGGCAACGTGCAGGCCAAGACCGGCTCGATGACCTACGTGCACGCACTGGCCGGCTACGTCACCAGCGCAACGGGCCAGCACCTGGCCTTCGCGATCCTGCTCAACAACTACGAGCCGGCCGCAGGCGATCCGCCGGCCAGCCACGAGCTCGACGCCATCGCCGAACGGCTGGCGAGCGACACCGCCCGGCCCTGAGCGGCGCGATCAGCCGAGCTGCGCGGCGATCTCGCGGCCGATCTTCTCGGGCGTGTCGGTCGGCGCGTAGCGCTTCACCACCTGGCCCTGGGCATCGACCAGGAACTTGGTGAAGTTCCACTTGATCGCCTCGCTGCCGAGAATCCCCTTGCCCTCGCTCTTCAGCCACTGGTACAGCGGATGCGCACCGGCGCCGTTCACCTCGATCTTGGCGAACATCGGGAAGCTCACCTCGTAGCGCGTGCTGCAGAAGTTGCGTATCTCGGCCTCGTCGCCCGGCTCCTGGTGACCGAACTGGTCGCAGGGAAAACCCAGCACCACCACGCCCCGATCGCGCATCTCGCGCCACAGCTTTTCCAGCCCGGTGTACTGCGGCGTGAATCCGCACTTGGAAGCCACGTTGACTACCAGCAGCGTCTTGCCGCGGAACTCGCCCAGCGAACGCTCGTTGCCGTCGATGTCGCGGGCGGTGAAGTCGTAGATATCGGTCATGTCCTGTCCCTCGTGTGGCTGGCGGGTCGCGGATGCGGCCGCCGGCATATGGTTATGAGAAATCGCCGTATGGCCGTCCGTTCGACGCCGGCTATGGTGGGTGCCTGGCCACCGGTCCTGCGCCCATGCCCCTGATCATTTCCGCCCTCGCGTGCGTCGTCTCGCTGCTAGTGCTCGCCTGGCCGGCGCTGAAGCGCGCCGACCGACAGGATACGCACACCGCCCCGTCGCGGACTCAACCGCCGGCCTCGGCCGGGATCTCGAACACCTGCCGCAGATAGGCCACATAGGCGGCGTCATCGCACATGTTCTTGCCGGGGCTGTCACTGAGCTTGGCCACCGGCTGGCCGTTGCAGCGGACCATCTTGATCACGATCTGCAGCGGCATCGGGCCCACGTCGTTGGTGAGGTTGGTGCCCACGCCGAAGGCAAGCTGGCAGCGCCCCTGGAAGTGCGCGTACAGCTTCATCACCTGCGGGATGTCCAGCCCGTCGCTGAACACCAGGATCTTGCTGCGCGGGTCGACCCGGTTGGCGCGGTAATGCGCCAGCACCCGCTCGCCCCAGGCGAACGGGTCGCCCGAGTCGTGGCGGGTGCCGTCGAACAGCTTGCAGAAGTACATGTCGAAATCGCGCAGGAACGCGTTGAGGCCGTACACGTCGGACAGCGCGATGCCAAGGTCGCCGCGGTATTCGCGCGCCCACGCTTCCAGCGCGGCCACCTGCGAATCGCGCAGGCGTGGTCCCAGCGCCTGATGCGCCTGCAGGTATTCGTGCGCCAGCGTGCCCAGCGGCGTCAGGCCGAGCTGCTTTGCCAGCGCCACGTTGCTGGTGCCGGCCAGCTGCGGACCCAACTGGTCGCGCAAGGTCGTGACCACCTCCTCGTGCCAGGCGCGCGAGAACCGCCGGCGGGTGCCGTAGTCGGCGATGCGGCAGTCGGCGTAGCCGGGCGTCTCGCGCAGCAGGGCGATCTTGGCGGCCAGGCGCTCGCGTCCCACCGACAGATCGAGCTGCGGCTGGGTATTGCGGAAGTACACCTCGTTGACGATCGCCAGCAGCGGCACCTCGAACAGGATCGTGTGCAGCCACGGCCCGCGGATGCGGATCTCGATCTCGCCGTTGGCCCGATCCGAAGGGGTGATTTCCACATACTTGGCGTTGAGCTGGAACAGGCCGAGAAAGTCGACGAAATCGCTCTTGATGTAGCGCCAGCTGCGCAGGTAATCCAGCTCGTCGGCGGTGAAGCGCAGCGTGCACAGCTGCTCCAGCTCGCCACGGATCTCGTCGATGTACGGCACGAGGTCCACGCCCGGATTGCGACACTTGAAGCGGTACTCCACCTCCGCGCCCGGGTACTGGTGCAGCACCACCTGCATCATCGAGAACTTGTACAGGTCGGTGTCGAGCAGCGAGCGGATGATCATCGGCGGGTCCATGCGGAAGCTCTGCGATTATCGGCGCGAATCGCGCCGCGGGCATAAAAAAACCCCGGCAGCCAGGGGAGGGGCATGCCGGGGTTTGTCAGGTCGGCGATCCGGGGGAGGAAGGGGCCGACCCCTCAGTGGCTCGTTGTTCTGGACCACTTCCTGTCGCCGTCACGGCGATACGACCCCTTTGTGTGGATCGCGCCGGAGAAGTTCAAGGGCGTCGACAAAAATATTCAGCTGCCGTGCGGTCAAGGCGTCAGCTTCTTGCGAGAGGGGCATTCTTGCGGGACACGCAGCGGCTTGACGAAAAACTGGCGGCCGTCCGCGCTTCCGGCGTCACCGGACCGCAGCAGCCGGCGCGTCCAGCGCTCGCAACGCCTGCTCGCGTGCGGCCGGCCGGAGTCGCGCCAGTGCCCGCACACGGCGATAGAACAACGCCCAGTTGCGGTCCGCCTGACGGAACAGCGCGGCGAATGCCCCGGTCCAGCGGTCGTACAGCCCGAAGGGCAGCAGCCGGGCATTGTTGATCGGCGCGGCGACCCAGGCGTCGTAGCGGTGATCGCCCGGAAACGCGCGGTCGCGCCATGCGGCGTAGTCGCGACGGAAGGCGGCGATGTCCTCGCGCTTGCGGGCCGCGAGCGTCGCTTCGTCGCCGCCACGCGCATAGTCGCTCCGCAGTCGCTCGCGCAGTGCCAGCACCTGCGCGGTGAAGCCCGCTTCCATCGCCCGCTCGCGATCATCCGGAGGCGGCAGGCCGCGCGACTGCCGCCATTGCCTCACCCCCTCGCGCTCCACGAAGGTGGCGAAGGACTCGTTGAAGGCCGTATCGCCCTTCAGATATACGCGCTGGTGGGCCAGCTCGTGGAAGATCGTGCCGGCGAGCTCGTCGTCGTCCCAGCGCATCATCGAGCTGAGGATCGGGTCGGCGAACCAGCCGAGCGTGGAATAGGCCGGGACCGGCCCCACCCAGACATCCAGCCCCTGCCCGCCCAACTGCGCGGCGCGCTGTTCGGCCAGCGCCTGGCGGAAGTAGCCGCGGTACGCCACGCAGCCGGCAAACGGAAAGCACTGCGGCACCGCCTCCACCGCGTAGCGTGGCGCGGCGAACACGTTCCACGCGACGTAGGGCCGGTCCAGCGCCACGTAGCTGGTGTAGCTGCGATTGTCCGGCAGGGCCAGCTGCGCGGAGGCGAACGCTCGCGCCTGCATGGCGAGCGTGAGGCGTCGGGCCAGCTGCGGCGGGGTGCGCGGATCGGCGATGACCCGCGGCAGCGGTTGACGCTGGTGCAGCAGGCGCAGCTGGCCGCGCGTGACGTGGCCGTAGTAGCGAACGCTGCTGCAGCCGCTGGCCACCATCGCGAGCATGACGAGTGCGGCAAGACGGCCGAGGCGCCGGATCGGTTGGCGAAACGAGAGAGACGAAGGCATCAGGGACGTTCGGGAGGATCGCTCCGGAACGTCCATCCTGCCTCAACGGTGGTCGTGATCGCGATCGCGGCGACGACCGTCACGGCGATCGCCGCCTCCGCTGCGGTCGCCATCGGAGCGGTGATCGTCGCGGCGCGAATCGCGTCCGCCCCCATCGCCGCCGCGACCGTTCCATCCGCTGCGATCGTCGTGTACGCCGCCGTTCCACGAACCTGCATGGCGGCCGTCGTCGCGGTGGTCGTCGCGGTCGCGGTCCCGCTGGCGATAGTCGTGGTCGCGATGGCGATATCGATCGCGCGAGCCGCCGTACCATGTGGTGCCGACGCCGATGCTCACGCCGCCCGGGTACGCGTAACCACCGTAGTAGTCCGGCGAGTAATAGCCCGGCGCGTAGTAACCGTCGTCGTAGACCGTGGTGCTGCGCCCGTAATAGGCGTCGCCGCCGTAGCCTCCGCCACGCACGTAGCCGTAGTCGGGAGCGACGTAACAGCCGCCCAGCAGGGAGGAGGCGATGACCACCGCACCACCCAGCAACCATTTCTTCATGACACCGCTCCGGAGACGAAAGGGCGCGACGTGCGACCGACGCTCACGCTAATCCCGGCCGATGAACGCGCCCTGATTCGCTCCGGAACCGGCTCATCCCTTGCTGCGCTTGCCCTGGTCGCCGCGCTGGTGCGCCACCGCGGCAGGTGCCGTGGCCGTCACGGGTGCGTCGGCATGCATGCTCGGACCACCGGCCGGATGGGCGGACTGATCGGCGCCGGGCCAGCTGGGGCCCTGACGATCGCGCTCGTGCTTGGCGTCGAGCAGCGCCTGGATGTGCGCCACCGCTTCCTCCGGGCTGATGTGCCGGACCGGTGCCGCCTCGGCCGGCGTCGCGCGCGGAGCGCTTGCCGGCGCAGCAGAGTTGGCCTTGGCCGGACGGCGTGCGGCCGCCGGAGCAGCCGGGGCGCGCTTGGGTGCCGGTACGGTGACGCCGGGCTTGCTCGCTGCGGGCTTGCTCGCTGCGGTCTTTGGTGCCGCGAGCTTCTTTGCCGGCATCGCGCGGACGGCGGTCTTGCCGACCGGCTTGGCCGGAGTCGCGACCTTCCTGGTGGCGGTCTTTTTGGCGGCAGTCTTCGTGGCGGCGGGCTTTTTCGGCGCCGCCTTCTTGACCGCGGGCCGCTGGGCGGCGGCCTTTTTCGCCACCTTCCTTACGGCTGCCTTTTTCACGGCAACCTTTTTTGCCACCTTCTTGGCCGCCGCTTTCTTCACGGCCGCTTTTCTGGCGGGTGTTTTTTTGGCCGCGACTTTCTTTACGGCGGTCTTTTTCGCGGCAGCCTTCTTCGCGACCGGCTTCCTGACCGTCGCCTTCTTCGCTGCAGCCTTGCCCGCCGGCTTCTTCTTGCCGACGGTGGATTTCTTTGCCGCGGACTTCTTCGCGGCCGACTTGCGTGTCATTGCCATGCGTCTATCTCCTGCGGTGATCGGTGAAGTGGTGCTCGTGACGGGCGGCGCTTCCGATCGGTGCTCTTGATCGAAGCCGGCGCTCGACGCTCACTCCTCGGCGAGTATTGCGCCCGCCCCCGCGCCTGTCATGGGCGACCGCCGCATGCCGTTGTGGATTCATCCATCTCGCCGCGGCGGTGTGGCCCTGCGGTCACCCGGCACCGGGATGGGACAGCGCATAGAGAAAATGCGACAGCGTGCGCGGCTCGATCAGCAGCGTGAAAGCCACGCCGTAGGCCGCGCCCCACAGATGCGCGCTGTGGTTGACGTTGTCCTGGCCGCGCTTGTCCATGTAGATCGAGTACGCCGTGTAGAGCAGACCGTAGATGATTGCGGGCAGCGGCACCACGAACACGTAGATGCGCGACCACGGCGCCAGCAGCACGAAGGCGAACAGCACGGCCGATACGGCGCCGGAGGCTCCCAGGCTGCGATACCGTGCGTTCGTGCGGTTCTTCAAATAGGTCGGCAGGATCGAGACCACCAGCCCGCCCATGTAGAACAGCAGAAAGCCCAGCGCACCCAGGCGCGCCGCGTAGAACGGCTCCATCGCCCGGCCGAAGAAGAACAGCGTGAGCATATTGAACAGCAGGTGGCCGAAATCCGCGTGCACCAAGCCGTAGGTCACCAGCCGGTAGTACTCGCGGCTGCGCTGGATGGCCGGCGGCCACAGCAGCAGGTCATCCATCAGCTTGCCGTTGTTGAGCGCCATGAACGAGACCACGCAGGTCACGGCGAGAATGATGAGGGTGATCGTCATGAGGTCCATCGGTAGTCGAGACTGCCGGCCATCTTGGCGGGCGGCACGCACGCTGTCGACCGTGACGCACCCTTGACGGCCGGCATCGGCATGCTGCGTGGATGGATACCAAAAGCGGCTACCCGTGGTGGACAGTCAGCAACGGGCTGATCGACGACTTCCCTGCCCTCACGGCCGACGCGCAGTGCGAGGTGGCGGTGATCGGCGCGGGCATCACCGGCAGCCTGATGGCCCATGCGCTGGCCGAGGCCGGCATGGACGTGCTGGTGATCGACCGCCGCGAGGCTGGCTGGGGCAGCACCGCTGCCAGCACCGCGCTGCTGCAGTACGAGATCGATACGCCGCTGGTGGAGCTGATCCAGCGCTACGGCGAGACGGCCGCGCGCGCCTACCAAGCCTGCGACGAAGCGATCGACACGCTGGCCGGCATTGTCGCCGGGATGGGCGTGCCGGTGGGTTTCCGCCCCTGCGGCAGCCTGTATTTCGCCAGCAAGCGGCGACACGTGGCGGCACTGAAGCGCGAGTATCAGGCGCGCCAGCGGCACGGCCTGCCGGTGGAGCAGCTGGACAGCGCCAGCGTGCGCGAACGCTTCGGCATCGACGCGCCGCTGGCATTGTGGACGCCACATGCGGGCCGGCTCGATCCGTACCGCTTTGCCCGCGTGATGCTCGGCCAGCTGCGCGAGCGCGGTGTGCGGGTGCACGACGCCGGCGGCGTCGAGGACTGGACCGCCGAACCGCAGGAGATCCGCCTGCGTTTGGCCAACGGCGGCCAGGTCCGTTGCCAACATCTGGTGGTGGCCGCTGGCTACGAGACCCAGCGCTGGCTCAAGCAGCGCGTGGCGGTGAACCACTCCAGCTACGCGCTGGTGACCGAGCCCATGGACGTGCTGCCACTGCAGCTGGAAGACAACGTGATCTGGGAATCGGCGCGGCCGTACGTCTATCTGCGCGCCACCGACGACCGCCGCATCATCATCGGCGGCGAGGATGACCGCCTCGACCTGCCCGCCAAGCGGGCCGCCGTGCTGCCGCGCAAGGTGGAAAAACTGATGAGCCGGTTGCGCGAACTGGCGCCGGACAGCCGGCCGGAATTGGCGTTCAGCTGGGCCGGCACGTTTGCCGAAACCGACGACGGCCTGCCCTTCATCGGCAACGCGCCGGGCCACGATCCGCGCGTGCACTTCGTGATGGCCTACGGCGGCAACGGCATCACCTACAGCACCATCGCCGCGGCGATGGTGCGCGACGCGATCCAGGGCAGGCGGCATCCGCTGGACGCGCTGTTCGGCTTCGGTCGCTTGGCAGGCTGATCGGGCCTGCGTGATCGCCCGGCTATCATGGCCGGCCCAAGGCGCCGGTCGCGCCGGATCGAGCCCGATGGACACCTTTCGCTACCTGCATCTGGACGTCTTCGCCGCCAGCCTCGGCGGCGGCAATCACCTGGGCGTAGTCACCGACGCCCGCGGCTGGAGCGACGCGCAGATGCAGCGCTTCGCCCGCTGGACCGACCTGGTCGAAACCACCTTTCTGCTGCCGCCGACCGAACCGTCGGCCAGCTACCGCGTGCGGATGTTCACGCCGACGAAGGAGATCGCCTTCGCCGGCCATCCCAGCGTGGGCAGCGCACACGCCGTGCTCGCCTGTGGCATCGCCGCACCGCGCGACGGCCTGCTGTGGCAGCAATGCCAGGCCGGCGTGCTGCCGATCCGCGTCGAGGGCTCGGGCGACGATCGCCAGCTGCTGCTGCGTTCGCCGGCCGCCGCCGTGCTCGCCATCGGCAACGACGCGCACCCGCTGCTGCGCCCTGCCCTCGCCGGCGTGACGACGGGGGGACTGCCGCCGGCCCTGGTCGACGGCGGGCGGCGCTGGTGGGTGGTCGAATGCGCCGACGAAGCCACCCTGCGTAGCTGGCAGCCCGATCACGCCGCGATCGGTGAGCTGGGCCGTGCCAGCGACAGCATGGGCATCTGCGCGTTCGCCCGCAGTGCGTCGTCTAACGGAAATTACCAACTGGCGGTGCGCGCGCTCGCCTCCGGCGCCGGCATCGTCGAGGACCCGGCCTCCGGCGCGGCCAACGGCCTGCTCGCCGCCTACCTCGCCCACGCCGAGCCGCACAGCTCGCTGGCTCGCGGCTACGCGGTGAGCCAGGGCCGTGAGATCGGCTACGACGCGCGCCTGCTCGTGCACATCGACGCCGACGGCGCGGTGTGGGTGGGCGGACGCACACACACGATTGTCGATGGCACCCTGCGCTGGACGCCAGCGTGAGCGAGACGCAGATCTGGGTGGACGCCGACGCCTGCCCGGTGCCGGTGAAGGAGATCCTGTTCCGCGCCGCCGAGCGCGCGCAGGTGCACATCACCCTGGTCGCCAACCACGCGCTGCGCACGCCGCCCTCGCGCTACGTGCGCAGCGTGCAGGTCGCGGGTGGCTTCGACGTGGCGGACGACGAGATCGTGCGGCGCGTGGCTGCGGGCGACCTGGTCGTGACGCAGGACATCCCGCTCGCCGCGCAGGTGCTCGACAAGGGCGCGCAGGCGGTGAATCCGCGCGGCGTGCCGTTCACCTCCGACAGCATCGCCCAGCAATTGTCGATGCGGAACTTCATGGAGGAGCTGCGTGGCACCGGTGTGGACACCGGCGGCCCCTCTGCCTTCCATCCGCGCGACCGCCAGGCGTTCGCCAACCAGCTCGACATCTGGCTCAGCCGGCGCGCCACCCGCTGAGATTTCATTCGTATAGGAGCCCGCTCGCGGGCGATGCTCTTGGCTTTGAACTTGGCTTCAGAGCGAGGGCATCGCCCGCGAGCGGGCTCCTCCAAGTGAAGCCGCGTCGCTCAGACGTCCTCGCGCTTATCGAGACCAGCGCGCCGCGCCGCCACCAAGGCCAGCGCCGACCAGTCCAGCGCTTCGCCGCCGTGGGCCAGCGCGTCGAGGAAGTTGTCGCGCAGCACGCCGGCGAACGGCATCGGCACGCGCGTGGCCTCACCGGCGCTGAGCGCCAGCCCCACGTCCTTCAGGCCCAGCGGCATGGCGAAACCGGCTGGACTGTAGCGCTCCTCGGCAATCAGCTTGCCGTAGCCCTGGTAGGCCGGCGAGGCAAACAGCGTCGAGGTCATCACCTCGAGGAAATCGGCCGCGCCCACGCCGTGGGCCCGGGTCAGCGCGGAAGCCTCGGCCATCGATTCGATCGCCGCGGCGAGCATGAAGTTGCCGGCGATCTTCACCACGTTGGCGCGTTCGGGCGTCTCGCCCATCGGCCACACCCTGGCGCCCATGGCGTCCAGCAGCGGACGCACCTTGTCGATCGCCGCCGCCTTGCCGGCCGCCACGATGTTGAGCCTGGCCGCGGCGGCCGCATCCGGCCGGCCGAACACCGGCGCGGCGACGTACTCGAGCCCGCGCGCCGCGTGCGCCTCGGCCAGCTCGCGGGCCAGCGCCACCGAGATGGTGGCGTGGTTCACGTGCACGGTGCCGGGGTCCATCGCGTCCAGCAGGCCGCTGTCGAGGAACACGGCGCGCACCGCCTGGTCGTTGGCCAGCATCGAGCACACCGCATCGCCGAGCACGGCGCGATCGGCCGTCCGGGCGACTTTCGCACCCAGCGAGGCCAACGGCTCGGTAGCGGCCTCCGAGCGGTTCCACACCGTCACGCCGTGGCCGGCGGCGAGCAGATTGCTCGCCATCGCACTGCCCATGGCACCCAGACCGATAAAACCGACTTTCATGCGGGTCTCCTTGCGGGGAATCAGCCGCGCATGAAA
This sequence comes from Dyella ginsengisoli, assembly GCF_044904665.1. Taxonomy (NCBI): domain Bacteria; kingdom Pseudomonadati; phylum Pseudomonadota; class Gammaproteobacteria; order Lysobacterales; family Rhodanobacteraceae; genus Dyella; species Dyella ginsengisoli. Next base: position 95,409 of record NZ_JADIKM010000005.1, on the reverse strand, counting down.
GCACGCGCTGCGTTCAGTCCTCGCGAAGCGCGGCCCGTTGCCGCGTCAGCCGGCCACTTCGCCCGCCGCGTGGCCCGAGGCCCACGCCCACTGGAAGTTGTAGCCGCCCAGCCAGCCGGTGACGTCCACCACCTCGCCAATGAAGTACAGGCCGGGCACGCGCCTGGACTCCATCGTGGTCGAGGAGAGCTCGTTCGTGTCCACCCCGCCCAGCGTGACCTCGGCGGTGCGGTAGCCTTCGGTGCCGCTGGCGGTGATCGGCCAGTCGTGCAGCTGCTTGCCGATGTCGGCCAATTCGGCCTCGCGGTACTGGCGCATCGGCCGGCTCTCGAACCACAGCTCGCACAGGCGCTGCGCCAGGCGCTTGGGCAGCAGCTCACCGAGCACGGTCTTGAGTTCGGCCGCAGGGCGATCGGCGCGCTGGCCGATCAGCCAGTCGCCGGCGTCGACGTCGGGCGACAGGTCGATGCGCAGGTCGTCGCCTGGTTGCCAGTAGCTGGAGATCTGCAGGATCGACGGGCCGCTAAGGCCGCGATGGGTGAACAACAGGCCGGCACGAAAGGCCTGCCGGCCGAGTTTCGCCTCGCTCACCGGCAGGGCGAGCCCGGCCAGGTCCTGGTAGCGCTCCTGGTGCTTGCCGCTCAAGGTCAACGGCACCAGCCCGGCGCGGGTCGGCAGCACCGTGTGGCCAAACTGCTTCGCCAATTCGTAGCCGAAGCCGGTGGCTCCCATGCTGGGAATCGACAGGCCGCCCGTGGCCACCACCAGCGACGTGGCGTGCACCTCGCCCGCAGCGGTGCCCACGCGAAAGCCGCCCTCGACCTTGCGTACCTGGTTTACCGCGCAGCTGGTGCGCACTTCCACGCCCGCTGCCGCGCACTCGTCCAGCAGCATGCGCACGATCAGCTTGGAGGATTCGTCGCAGAACAGCTGGCCGAGTTCCTTTTCGTGGTACTTGATGCGGTGCTTCTCCACCAGCGCGACGAAGTCCCACGGCGTGTAGCGCGCCAGCGCCGACTTGGCGAAGTGCGGGTTGGCCGAGAGGAAGTTCGCCGGCGTGGTACCCATGTTGGTGAAATTGCAGCGCCCGCCGCCGGACATCAGGATCTTCTTGCCGGGCTTGTTGGCGTGATCGACCACCAGCACGCGCTTGCCGCGCTGGCCGGCGGTGATCGCGCACATCAGGCCGGCGGCCCCGGCGCCGATCACCAGCACGTCGACATTCATGGGCGGTCGCTCGTGGTCGGGCTGAGGAGAAATCGGCGGCTGTGGCTGAATGCGGGCATGAGGGCACTGGATTCCAGCGTGCGCTGGAATGACGGGTCGTGGAGGCGGGCGGGGATTATCCCATGCGGCGACTGGCTTACACTGGCGATCTTCCCCTCACCGCCCGAGATGCCGCCATGCCCTCCTTCGACGTGGTTTCCGAAGTCGACAAGCACGAGCTCACCAATGCCGTGGACCAGGCCAACCGCGAGCTCACTACGCGCTTCGACTTCAAGGGCAGCAACGCCAAGTTCGAACTGGACGACCTGGTGATCACGGTGGTGGGCGCCAGCGAGTTCCAGCTCAAGCAGATGCGCGACATCCTCACCACGCGCCTGTCCACCCGCAAGATCGACCTGCGCGCGCTGGACATCGCCGATGCGGAAACCAACGTGGTCGGCTCGCGGCAAAAGATTACCGTGAAGCAGGGCATCGAGCAGCCGGCCGCGAAGAAGCTGATCGCCGCGCTGAAGGCGGCCAAGCTCAAGGTGGAAGCGCAGATCAACGGCGAGAAGCTGCGCGTCACCGGCAAGAAGCGCGACGACCTGCAAGCTGCGATGGCGTTGCTGCGCAACAGCGACGCCGACGTGCCCCTGCAGTTCGACAACTTCCGCGACTGATGCTCGCCGATCTCAACCGCGCTGGCGGCGCCACAGTCTCCACCGGTTGAACCACGGCAGCAGGATCATCGCGACGCCCAGCCAGCCCAGCACTTCCCACGGCGTGCCATAACGCGGATGGTCGCGCTCGATACTGGCCACGGTGGCGACCACCAGCGCGGCGAAGAACTGCACGTGCTCGGCCCACAGCCACGACGGAATCGGCCGCAAGTCCAACGGCAGCTCCACCCGGATCGCCTTGCGCCGCATGACAAAGCGCAGCTTGAACACCGCTTCCACCAGTAATGCAGCCAGCGCAGCGAGGTAGACCCAGTCGTGCGTCGGACTGGTCTGACCACGGCGGTCGTCAAGCCGGCAAGCCACGACGGTCAGCGTGACCAGTGCATTGAACAGTCCCAACCTGGCCACGATGCGTCGCGGCGGAAACGGCACCACGCGCAGGCGGCCGTCCACCACGCTGCACGCGCGCGGCAGCAGCAGGCGGAAACCCTCGCCGTCCTTGCCGACGATCCCGATCATCCGCCGGGACTCACGCCTGCCCGGCGACGATGTTCACCGTCACCGCGATGATGAACACGTTGAAGAAGAACGCGATCACGCTGTGCAGCAGCACCATGCGCCGCAGCGTGCGGCTGGTGATCTGCACGTCGGAGACCTGGAAGGTCATGCCGATCACGATGGAGAAATAGGCGAAGTCCCAGTAATCGGGCTCCTGCTTGCCGGGGAAGTCCAGCCCCTGGTGCTGGCTGCCGTAGTCGCCGTAGAAGCCGTGCGCGTAGTGCAGCGCGAACATCACGTTGATGAAGAGCCACGCCAGCACGATGCTGATGCCAGCCACCGCCAGCGTGAGCGCACCGCCGCTCTCGGCCGCGTGCAGTTCCGTGCCCAGCGCCATCATCACCACGCCGGTCACGCCGATCGCGCTCCACAGGATGCCCCAACGCCCCGCGTCCTGCCGACGCGCCTGCTCGCGCATGCTGGCCGTGGTGGCGTGGTCGAACAGCCGCCACATGCCACCCAGGAACACCGCCGCGCCCACGTCGAATCCCAGCAGCAGCGCCGGCGCCATCGGCATGCCAGCGCCACCGATCAGCACGGCGCCAACGAACACGAAGATCGCCGCCGACAGGCTGAGCCGCGGACGCGCCCGCAGCGAGCGCCACGGTCGCCAGCCGCGCTCCGGCGATGGCGAAGTGGGCGGGCTCGTCTCATTGTTGGGGTTCATGCGCGGGGTCCGTGTGTGCGTCGGGGGCGGCACGAGCTCAGGCGAGCAGGTCGGCCACGTCCGGATGACGCTGTGCCCAGACCGCCGAGTACGAGCAGGCGGGCTCGACCTTCCAGCCACGCTGGCGGGCCAGCGCGAAGGCCGCCTCGACCAGTGCCGACGCGATGCCGCGCCCGCCGACCGCCGCGGGCACGCCGGTGTGGTCGATCGTCATCACCATGCCACCGGGGCCGCCCAGGCTGTAGACCAATACGCAGCGCTGTCCATCGACGACGGTCTGGAAGCGATGGGCACGCTCGTCGTGCTGGATGTCGAACGGGGCGGTCATGCGCGGCACTCGGTGGCAAAGCGCAAGCATACGGCCTGCGGCGTCGGCGTCACCGCATCGCAGCGATCGCAGGATTTCGCGTTTCGTGAATGTGGCGGCGCGCACGATGCACCGTCGACCGGGCCGGCACGGCTCGCCATGGTGAGGAGAACATCCGATGAAGAAGTCCGCGTCCGCCCACTGGTCCGGCGACCTGCGCACCGGCACCGGCAGCATCTCCACCGAGACCGGCGTGCTGCGCGAGGCGCCGTACGGCTTCACCTCGCGCTTCGAGGACGGCCCCGGCACCAATCCGGAAGAACTACTGGGCGCCGCCCACGCCGCCTGCTTTTCGATGGCGCTGTCGCTGGGACTGGGCGAAGCGGGACTCACCGCCGACAGCATCGACACCAAGGCGGTGGTCACGCTGGACAAGGACGGTGACGGCTTCGCCATCACCGCGGTGCACCTCACCTGCAAGGCCGTGGTGCCGGACGCCGATGCCACCACCTTCGAGCGCATCGCGCAGGCGACCAAGGCCGGCTGCCCGGTGTCGAAGGTGCTCAAGGCGACCATCACGCTGGACGCGACGCTGGAATCCTGACGTCCGATCGGTCGAGCCTGACGACGCTCCGCTCAAGCCACCTGCCGAACGGCCTGCCGGCGCGCGCGCACCGCCTCGGCCAGCCGCGCCAGCACGGCCACCGAGGCATCCCAGTCGATGCAGCCATCGGTGATGCTCTGGCCATAGGTCAGCGGCTGGCCGGGCACGAGATCCTGCCGGCCGGCGACCAGGTGGCTTTCGACCATCACGCCGATTACCCGCGACTCGCCGGCGGCAATCTGCGCGGCCACGTCACCCACCACCGCCGGCTGGTTTTCCGGCTTCTTGGAACTGTTGGCGTGGCTGGCATCGATCATCAGGCGCGGGGTCAGGCCGGCCTTGCCGATGGCGATGCTGGCCGCCTCCACGCTGGCCGCGTCGTAGTTCGGCGCGCTGCCGCCGCGCAGGATCACGTGGCAGTCGCCGTTGCCGGCGGTGGTGGCGATGGCGGTGCGCCCGTCCTTGGTCACGGCCAGGAAATGGTGCGGCTGCGACGCCGCCTGCACCGCGTCCACGGCGATCTTCACGTTGCCGTCGGTGCCGTTCTTGAAGCCCACCGGGCACGACAGGCCGGACGCCAGCTCGCGATGCACCTGGCTCTCGGTGGTGCGCGCGCCGATCGCGCCCCAGCTCACCAGGTCGGCGATGTACTGCGGGGTGATCATGTCCAGGAACTCGCAGCCGGCCGGCACGCCCAGCTCGTTGATGCCGATCAGCAGGCCGCGCGCCAGGCGCAGGCCGCGGTCGATGCGGAAGCTGCCGTCCAGGTCCGGATCGTTGATCAACCCCTTCCAGCCGACCGTGGTGCGCGGCTTCTCGAAGTACACGCGCATGATGATTTCCAGCGCGTCAGCGTGCTTCTCGCGTTCGGCGGCGAGCCGCTGGGCGTACTCGATGGCGGCGCGGGTGTCGTGGATCGAGCACGGGCCGATCACCACGGCAAGACGGTCGTCGCGGCCCTGCAGGATGGCGTGGAGTTTCTCGCGGGTGCGGCTGACCGTGCGATGCGCCACATCAGGGGTGGCGCAATCGCCGATCACTTCGGCGGGCGTACTCAGGCGCTTCAGTTCGCGGATGCGCAGGTCGTCGGTGGACGGATTCATGGGGCGGGGCTCCTCGGGTTCGGGGTCCACTGCGGCCATGAAAAAAGCCGCCAGTGGTGGGCTGGCGGCTTTCAGGATTCGGTGGGATCGGTGTGTTGCCTACGATCGCGCCCCTGGCTCCGCCTGCGGCTTCGGATAGCCATAAAACCAGACGTAAGCGTGGAAGGAGCGGGTCGACATGCGTCTATGGATAGCACATCGCGCCGCCGATGCAAACGTCGAAAATGGCATAAGGCGCAGCGCGTCGCGCACGCGCCACTGGCGCAGGTTGCCGCAGTCCAGCCGCCGCGGCGCGGCTGCCGCATGCGTGGCGGCTAAGATCGCGTGATGCCCACACCCCTGCATCTCGTCACGCGCCCGGCCCAGGCGGCGATCCGTCGCTGGGTGGTGGAAGCCTTTCCGCGCCACGGCGGTGGCGTGGTGGACTACGACGCGCCGGTGGGCGATCCGGGATTGTTCGATCCGGACGGCGCCACCTGGCGCGTCCACGCCGACTTCCCCGGCATGCTGGCCGGCGGCCTCGCCGCGCTGATGCTGCAGACCCTGCATCCGCTGGCCCTGGCCGGCGTGTGGGACCACTCGAACTTCCGCGAGGATCTGGTCGGTCGGCTGCGCCGCACCACCACCTTCGTCGGCGGCACCACCTACGCGCCGCGCGCTGCCGCCGAGGCGCTGATCGAGCGCGTGCGGCATATCCACGACCAGGTGCGCGGCGTGGCGGAGGACGGCCGTCCGTACGAGGCCAACGATCCGGCCCTGCTCACCTGGGTGCACGCCACCGAGGCGTACAGCTTCCTGCAGGGCTACCGTCGCTACAGCCACATCCGCCTGCCCGAGGGCGCGGCCGACCGCTACTACGACGAGTCGCGACGCGTGGCCGAAGCGCTGGGCGCACGCGAGGTGCCGCGCAGCGAAGCCGAAGTGCTGGCCTACTTCCGCCAGGTGCGTCCCACCCTCGCCTGGACCGAGCGCACCCGCGTGGTGCTGGAGGTGCTGGGCAACGTGCGCCTGCCGGTGCCGGCGGCGGGTTTGTCGCGTGACGTGTTTCTGCACGCCGGTGCCGCCCTGCTGCCGGAGTGGGCGCTGCGGATGCTGCGCCGCACGCCGGTGCAGCGCGCGCAGGCGCGCATGGCCGCGCACGCGTTGTGGGCGATGGCGCCGGTGTTCCGCGCCGCGCTCACCGACGGCATCGCCGCGCACGCCTGCCGCCGGCTGGGGCGCGATCCGCGCTCGCTGCATCGCTGGGATGCGCTGAAGGGAGGCTAGGAGCCTGTCGAACTTGGTCGGCCGGGTTGCAAATCCGGCTGCGCGGTCCAGATTTTCGCCTCAAGCAAAGTTCGACGGGCTCCTAGGCGACCAACTCGGCACCGGCCACGACCCGATTGCGGCCCGCGCGCTTGGCGGCATACAGCGCCGCGTCGGCGCGACGTCGCAGCGTGTTCATGTCCCACTCGCCGGGCCCGGCCACGGCCGTGCCGATCGACACCGTCAGCCGCAGGCTCTCGCCGTCGATCTGCAGCACCTCACGCTCCACCGTGCTGCGGATGCGCTCGCCGAGCACGAGCACCCCCTCCGCATCGACGCCCGGCGAAAGCACCAGGAATTCTTCGCCACCGACGCGACCGACGATGTCGTCGGTACGCAGGATGCTCTGGATGCAGGTCACCAGCGACTGCAGCACCTTGTCGCCGCCCTCGTGGCCGAAGCGATCGTTGATGGTCTTGAAGTGATCTGCGTCCACCAGCAGCACGCCCACCGAACCGCGCCAGGCGCGCGCCTCGCGCAGCATGCGCTCGGAAACCTCGCCGATAGCGCGTCGATTGGCCACGCCGGTGAGCGGATCGATGCGCGCCAGGTCGTGCAGCTCGCGGCGCAGGATCTCGTTGTAGAGCAACAGGAACCCGATGCTGGCCAGCAGTGGCTGCATGCCCGAAAGCAGGACATAGAACACGTTCACCGGCGAGGGGGTGACGACCTGATCAGGCGGATTGTCGCCGAACCACAGCGCGCCGTTGCGCCACAGGACCAGCGCCAGCGCCAACAGGTAGACCCACAGCAGCACGCAACGCGCGCGGGTGCCGCCGCCGCGACAGCCCCCCTGCAGCGCCTCGATGTTGAGCAGCACGTTGGCGGCGATCGCCAGCGACCCCCACAGCACGCGCAGGCGGTAATCGGGATACACGATGCCCAGCCACGCCACGCCGGCCCAGCCGAGCACGGCGACCGCCGTGGCCGACTTGATGCGCAGCGGCTTGCCCAGCAGCATCCGGATAGACACCACCACCATTGCCTGCGCGAGCAGGTTGAGGGCATTGCCCCCCATCAGCAGGGCAGCCGGCGAAACGAACGCCTGCAGAGCCAGCACCGCGTAGCCCGCCGCCTCGATGCCCAGCGCAAGCGCGCGCAGGCGGATCGCCATGAGGGTCGGACCGTTGTCGCCGTGCGTACCGGCCCACAGCATCAACCCCAGGGCCAACGCCTGCACGGCGTTGATGAGCGACAGCGTTTCGACCTGAACCGGCATCCTCTCCCCCTCGACCGACCTTCACGGGCATCACGTGCTGCCCGCTCAGTGCCCTACCCTGGCGGCCTGCGCATGGTAACCGTCGCTTCTGCGCTGCGCGAACCTGCGTGCGCGAAACGCGCGCCGGGCCGCGGTTGCCGGGGGCGTGCCCGCCGTTGACAGCCTGCGGGGTTTCGCTACTTTCGCCGTAGGAAAACTCGCCGGACGCTGGATGGCCACCCTCATACCCACCCGCAACAGCTGCCTGCCGCGCATGACCAGCGGCGAGAAACGCGTCTCGGAACGACTCGAACAGAAGCTCGAAGACGATTACCTGATCTGGTACGACGTGCCCGTCGGCCTCAAGCAACGCCACCCCGACTTCGTCATCGTGCACCCGCGCCGCGGCCTGCTGGTGCTGGAAGTGAAGGACTGGAAGGCCGAGACCATCCAGCAGGCCGACAGCACCCAGTTCACCCTGATCACCGACCGCGGCACGGTGAAGGAAAACAATCCCCTGCTGCAGGCGCGCGCCTTTGCGCTGGAAGTGGGCGTGGTGCTGCAGCGCGACCCGGCGCTGCACTACCCGCCCGGCCATCGCCACGCCGGCAAGCTGGTGATGCCGTGGGGCTGGGGCGTGGTGCTGGCCAACATCAGCCGCAAGCAGTTCGACGAGGCCGGGCTGGAGGCGGTGATCCCGCCGCACCTGGTGATCTGCCGCGACGAGATCTACGAGACGGTGGAGGCCGAAGCGTTCCAGGAGCGGCTGTGGGCGATGTTCCCGCAAGTTTTTCCGGTGGCGCTCACCCTGCCGCAGATCGACCGGGTGCGCTGGCACCTGTTTCCCGAACTGCGGGTGGACCCGGGCGCGGGCCAGTTTGGCCTGTTCCCGGCCGCCGATGCGCCGGCCAAGGCGATCGAGATTCCCGAGCTGATCAAGGTGATGGACGCCCAGCAGGAGCAGCTGGCGCGCTCGCTCGGCGACGGCCACCGGCTGATCCACGGCGTGGCCGGCTCGGGCAAGACGATGATCCTCGGCTTCCGCGCCCTGCAGCTGGCGCGGATGATGGCCAAACCCATCCTGGTGCTCTGCTACAACAAGACGCTCGCCTCGCGCCTCGATCAACTCGTGGGCGAACGCGGCCTGGCCGACAAGGTCAGCGTGCGCAACTTCCACGCCTGGTGCCGGCAGATGCTGGTGACCTACCACGTCGACCTGCCGGAAAAAGGCAGCGACAACTTCTTCGAGCAGATGGTCGAGCGGGTGATGACGGGCGTGGAGCGCGGGCAAATCCCGCGCTTCCAGTACGGCGCCGTGCTGGTGGACGAAGGCCACGATTTCGAGCCGGACTGGTACAAGCTGATCGTGCAGATGGTCGATCCCAGCACCAACTCGCTGCTGGTGCTGTACGACGACGCGCAGAACATCTACGGCAAGAGCGACCGGCGCAAGTTCACCTGGAAGGAGCTGGGCGTGCAGGCGCAGGGCCGCACCACCATTCTCAAGCTCAACTACCGCAACACGCTGGAGATCCTCTCCGTCGCGCGCGGCTTCGCCAGCGACCTGTTGATCGAGAGCGCCGGCGACGATGACGGCGTGCCGCTGATCGCGCCGGAGAGCGCCGGGCGCCGCGGCGCGATCCCCGAGCTGATCCGCACCGACACCGCCGCCGCCCAGCTCACCGTGCTGATCCAGTGCATCCGCGACGAGGCCGCCAACGGCCGGCGGCTGTCGGACATGGCGGTGATCTTCCGCAACCAGTGGGAGGGCGAGAAGCTGCACGAGGCGCTCAAGCGCGAAGGCATCGCCAGCCGGCTGGCCGAGGGCGACGCCAAGCGCACGCTGTTCGTGGTGGAAGATGCGGTGAAGCTGGTGACCATGCACTCGAGCAAGGGGTTGGAATTCCCGTTCGTGATCATCCCGGGCCTGGGCTCGCTGCCCAAGCCGGGGAAGGACGAGACCGAGGAGGCGCGCCTGCTCTACGTGGCGATGACCCGCGCCACCGAGCGACTGGTGCTGATCCACCACGAGGATTCGGTCTTCAGCCAGCGCATCCGCAACGCCATCAACGACGTGCAGGGCCAGTTGCAGGCGCTGGCGTGAGGCGGGGCCGATTGCGGCGGCCTGCCGGCCCCGCCTCGCAGGCTTGGACAACACCAAGCCGCCCCCACCTTTCCGGGATCGCCACCGCCACGGAGCCGTCATGTCCCGATTCGACCTCACCCCGCCCACCGATGCGCAGCGCGAGACGATCACCTCCGGGCTGAGCGCCGACGAGCATCGCGTGCTGCTTCAGCACGGCACCGAGGCGGCGTTCTGCGGCGTGTTCCTCGACAACAAGAAGACCGGCGTCTACACCTGCCGCTTCTGCGGTCTTCCGCTGTTCCGCTCCAGCGCGAAGTTCGACTCCGGCACCGGCTGGCCGAGCTTCTTCCAGCCGTACGATGACGCGCACATCCGCTACATCCGCGACACCAGCTACGGCATGGTTCGCACCGAAGAAGTCTGCGCGCGCTGCGGCAGCCATCTCGGCCACGTCTTCCCCGACGGCCCGCCGCCCACCGGCCAGCGCCATTGCCTGAACTCGGTGTCGCTGAGCTTCACCGAGCAGGGCCAGCCGCTGCCCGACGTGCTGGGCCGCGGCACCCCCGAAGGCGCGCCGGACGCCGGCTGAGTCCCGGCTCGAGCATCGCATTCGCGTCTTTCGCCGGCCGAGGCGCGTCGCCTTGCGCAGCCGTGGCGCGGCCTGCTGGAACAACAGGCTGACGGTGTCGCTGAGCTACCAACTGCAGGCGCGGCCTTGCAGCGAGAGCGCCGGCTACAATGCCGGCTCACTCAACAGCGAGTCTTTCCCATGCGCCGTCTGCTCTGCCTGCTTCCGCTGCTGCTTGCCGCCTGCTCCAGCCCATCCGGCAACGCCTCCACGGCAACCGACATCCCCGCGATGCAGACGATCGACCAGACCGTCGGCGCCGGCGCCGTGGCCAAATCCGGCGACACGGTGGAGGTGAACTACACCGGCTGGCTTTACGACCCCCAGGCGCCGGACCACCACGGCAAGAAGTTCGACAGTTCGTTCGACCACGGCGGCACCTTCACCTTCCCGCTCGGTGCCGGCCAGGTGATCAAGGGCTGGGACGACGGCGTGGCCGGAATGAAGGTTGGCGGTAAGCGCACCCTGCTGCTGCCCTCGGCGATGGGCTATGGCAGCCGTGGCGCCGGCGGCGACATCCCGCCGAACGCCGCGCTGGTGTTCGACGTGGAGCTGGTCAGCATCAAGTGAGGTCGCCCCCGGACCTTGGTCCGGAGCATGACTTCCTGCACGGTCGCCGGCGCGCCCCGACCGCTACGGTCGGGGACTTTCCCCGCCAGGACTCCACCGTGCGCCACACGCTTTCGCTTGCCCTGCTCGCCGCGTTGACCGTCGGCACGACGACACTCGCCTTCGCCGCCGACAAACCCGCCGCGGCCGACGCGCCCGCCGTCGCCGACAAGGATTTCCACCTGCCGCCGCTGCCGGCCGACGCGCACATCACGCAGAGCGCCACGGTGGACGGCAAGACGCTGAAGTACACCGTCACGGTAGGTTCGCTGCCGGTGCGCAACGAGCAGGGCGAGATCACCGGCGAGGTGGTGTTCACCGCCTACACCATGCCCGGCAAGGACCGCCCGGTGACGTTCGCGCTCAACGGCGGACCCGGTGCATCGTCGGTGTACCTCAACCTCGGCGCGATCGGCCCGAAGCGGGTGAACTTCGGCGTGGAGGGCGCCAATCCCTCCGACCCGGCCACGCTGCGCGACAACCCCGGCACCTGGCTGGGCTTCACCGACCTGGTCTTCATCGATCCGATCGGCACCGGCTACAGCCGCGCGCTGGTGGACGACAAGAAAGCCACCGAGCTGTTCTACAGCACCGACAACGACATCAAGTATCTCTCGCGCATCGTCTACGACTGGCTGGTGAAGAACGGCCGCATGGACTCGCGCAAGTACCTGGTGGGCGAGAGCTACGGCGGCTTCCGCGGGCCGCGCGTCACCGACTACCTGCAGACCCAGCTCGGTGTGGCGATGAACGGCCTGGTGCTGGTGTCGCCCTACCTCGATCCGGCCGCGTCGGATGACGAGAACGTCTCGCCGCTGCCGTGGATGCTCACCCTGCCCTCGATCGCCGCGGCCAACCTGGAGCGCGAGCACAAGCTCAGCGCCGAAGCGATGGCGCCGATCGTCGCCTATACCCGCAACGAGTACGCCACCGCGCTGATGAAGGGCCGCAGCGATCCGGCCGCCACCGAGGCGATGATCAAGAAGGTCACCGAGCTGACCGGCCTCGATCCGCTGTTCGTGAAGCGCTCGGGCGGGCGGCTGGAAACCCAGGCCTACCTGCGCGAGGTCTACCGCGCCGAAGGCAAGCTGGGCAGCCGCTACGACTCCAACGTCACCGCGTGGGACCCGTTCCCGTACGCGCCGCGCCAGATGACCGGCGATCCGATCCTCAACGGGATCATCGCGCCCACCACCACGGCGATGGTCAACTTCGTCACCAAGACCGTCGGCTGGAAGGTGGACGCGCGCTACAACGCGCTCAGCTACCAGGTGAATCGCCTGTGGCACCAGGACAAGGATGCCAACCGCGGCTCGGTGAACGAGCTGCGTGAGTCGGTGGCCAACGATCCGGGCCTGCGCGTGCTGATCGCCCACGGCTGGGACGACCTCTCCTGCCCGTTCATGGCCTCGGTGCTGATCGTCGACCAGATGCCGGCAATGGGTGATCCCAACCGTGTGCAGGTCAAGAGTTATGCCGGCGGCCACATGTTCTACGCCCGCCCGGACAGCCAGTCGCAGCTGCGCGCCGACGTGGAGGCGCTGTACGGCGTGAAGTAAGCCGCCGGTCGATCTCGCCATGCAGCGGCCCGCCGGGTAACCGGCGGGCCGTTTGCGTCGTATGGGAAGCACCGCGGGCGCCCGCCGCCCGCTCCTGTGAGATGCCCCGATGCCACGCTTCCCGCTGCGCCCTCTGCTTGCCTTGCTGTTCGCCCTCGCTGCCCTGCCGGCTTCCGCGCAGACCTCGCTCACCGCCGGCGACCGCACTCCGGCGTTCACCGGCGTCACCCGCTGGATCAATTCGCCGCCGCTCACCACCGACGGACTGCGTGGCAAGGTGCTGCTGGTCGACTTCTGGACCTTCGAATGCATCAACTGCCTGCACGCGCTGCCGCAGGTGAAGGCGCTCGATGCGAAGTACCGCGCCCAGGGCCTGGTGGTGGTCGGCGTACACACGCCGGAGCTGGCGGCCGAGCGCGACACCGGCAACCTGCTGGCCGCGGTGAAGCGCCTGGGCATCACGTTCCCGGTCGCGCAGGACAACGCCTACGCCACCTGGAACGCCTGGCACAACCAATACTGGCCGGCGCAGTACGTGATCGACCGGCAGGGCCGCGTGGTCTACACCCATATCGGCGAAGGCGGCTACGACGCCATCGAGCGCGCGGTACGCACGGCGCTGGCCTCGGCGCACTGAGCTCGCGGCCGGCCGTTCAGGCAGCTGACCACAGGGAGCCCGGCCGGCCCAGCCCCGGCGCTCCGACCATCATCGAAGTCCCTGCGGGCCGGCCGCCGAACCATTTCCACGGACACCACGCCAGGCGCGGGTTGCCCATCTGGCAGGGCGTCGGCACCTTCTGCTGGAAGACCAGCGGCCGCGCTGCCGGTTCACATCGCCTTGCCCGGCGTCTCGACCAACCGCCGCTCCCCGGCCTGCTGGTACTGCGCAGGCGAAGCCTTGCGGGCAGTCTGCCACCCAGCCCTATTACCGCGGGCGCGGGGCGGCCGGCTTCGAGATCGCTGATCTCCATGAACGAGGGAGCATGAACCAGAATCCGTTACCAGCGCCTGGTACGAAGCATGCATGTCACACACCCGTCATGATAGTCGACCGAGGTTTCACAAGCGTGAGGCACGGGCGACGAAGGAGGGTATGTGAAGGAAATTGCTGCCGATGGGGCGACGCTGCTCGCCGTGGCCTACTGGGTGGCCGCGCTCACCCTGCTGCTTGCGCTGGGCCTGCTGACGGTGATCGTCTGCCTGCGGGCGCACTCGCAAAAGCGTGAACTTCGCAACAAACGCGCGCTGCAACACTGGTTGCAGGTGATGCGACACACGCTGGCGGGGGAAGAAGTACAGGTACGGCCCTTGGCACGCGATGAAGCGGCCGGCTTCATCGAAGCCTGGAACGCAACCCACGAATCGCTGTCGCAGGCGGACTCGGCGCGACTTCTGCCCTTGGGGCATCGCGTGGGCCTGATGGACGCAGCGCGACACATGCTGCCCGGCAATTACCACGACCGCGCCATGGCCATCGTGGCGCTGGGCCATCTACGCGACCACCGCGTGTTTGACGAGCTGGTGCCGTTCCTGAACGACCGCAGCCCGATTGTCTCGCTGTGCGCTGCGCATGCGCTGGGAAAGGTGGATCCACCCCAGGCAATGGCGAAGTTCGTGCCGATGATCATGGAGCGCGACGACTGGATGCCGGGCAACGTGGCCAGCGTGCTGGCCCGAAATGAAGATGGCAGCGCGGTGCGCGAACTCGACAACGCGCTGCTTCGCGCCAACAAGAGCAACATGGTGAAGCTGGTGCGGTTCCTTGCCGACATCGACCCCGAGCATGCCGCGGGGGTGATCCGGCAACTGCTCGACACCTCGGCCGACGACCACGCCATCTCCGTCTGCTTGCAGCTGGTGAACGACAAGCAGGATCGCGAGCGGGTGGCGGGCTTCCTCGGCGCATCGCGCTGGCACGTGCGCATGCACGCGGCATCGGCGCTCGGCCGCATCGGCGAGGCGGCCGACAGCCAGCGCCTGGAACCGTTGCTGGCCGACCAGGTGTGGTGGGTGCGCTATCGCGCCGCCCAGGCGCTGCACATGCTGCCGGGCATGGGGACCACTGAATTGCGCCAGATGCAACAACGACAGAGCGACGCCTACGGCCGCGACATCATCGATCAAGTGCTTTCCGAGCACGACCTGGGGGTTGCGGCATGAGCATCCACTGGAATGCGCCCCTGGCCATGTTCTGGCACGGCTCCTGGGACCACGTGCTGGCGTCGATGCAATGGATCTTCATGATCTATTTCGTGGCGATCAACCTGACCTACCTGCTCCTCAACTACGTCTCCGCCTATCAGATCGTGCGCTACATGCGCGAATACCGGGCCAACTACCTGCCGCCCGGCCTGCGCGATTACCAGCCCCCGGTGAGCATCGTGCTGCCCGCGCACAACGAGGAGAAGTCGGTGGTGGCCTCGGTGCACTCGCTACTCAAGACCGACTACCCGTTGTTCGAGATCGTCGTGGTCAATGACGGTTCCAGCGACGGCACCCGCGCGGCGCTGATCGAGGCCTTTGGCCTGGTGAAGGTGCCCGAGGCCTATCGCGCCCGGCTGCACACCGAAGAGGTCAAGGGCGTCTACGCCTCGGCGCGGTACCCGCGCGTGCGCATGGTGGACAAGGCCAAGGGCGGCAAGTCCGACGCAATCAACGCCGGCATCAACTGCGTGCGCTATCCGCTGTTTTGCGTGGTGGATGCCGACTGCATCCTGCAGCCGGAGAGCCTCTCGCGAGTGGTGCGTCCGTTTCTGGAGGATGGTCGCGTGGTGGCCAGTGGCGGCGTGGTGCGCGTGCTCAACGGCTGTACGGTCAACAACGGCATGTTGTCCAAGGTGGGCCTGCCCAACCAGTGGCTGCCCAGCTTCCAGGTGATCGAGTACCTGCGTGCCTTCCTGTTCGGACGCATGGGCTGGTCGCCCATGAACGCGCTGCTGATCATTTCCGGCGCGTTCGGCGTGTTCTACAAGGAGCGGGTGATCGCCATCGGTGGCTATCGCGGCGATACGGTGGGCGAGGACATGGACCTGGTGGTCCGGCTGCATCGCAACCTGCGCGAAGAAAAGCGCGACTACCGCATCGTGTTCGTACCAGACCCGGTGTGCTGGACCGAGGTGCCGACAGACGTCACCTCGCTGGGCCACCAGCGCGTGCGCTGGCAGCGCGGCCTGGCCGAAAGCCTGTGGTCGAACATCGGCCTGATGTTCAGCCGGCGCGGCGGCACGGCGGGCTGGGTGGCCTTCCCGTTCATGCTGGTGTTCGAGTTTCTCGGCCCACTCATCGAAGTGGTCGGCTATGTGTCGATGATCGTGCTGGCGCTGGCCGGACTGGTGCCGCTGCAGGCGTTCCTGATCTTCCTGGCGGCAGCGGTCGGCATGGGCATGCTGCTGTCGGTCAACGCAATGCTGCTGGAGGAGCTGTCCTTCGGCCTGTACGCACGGCCGTCGCAGCAATTGCGCCTGTTCGCCGTGGCGGTGCTGGAGAACTTCGGCTACCGCCAGATGAATTCCTGCTGGCGTTTCTACGGCACCTTGCTCTGGTTGCTGGGACTGCGCAAACACCGTCGATGGGGGCCCATCCGTCGCGATGCCTCGTGGCAACACAACCTGGATGAAAACGACACGATGCCCATCGACACGCCAGCCGAGGGGAGCGTCCATCCATGACCCGCAGGAATCCCTCCCTAGTCACGCCCCGCCCTTGCGCGCGCGCGCCCCGCGCCCGCTGGCCTCTGCTGCTGGCATTGACGGCGGCGGCGATCTCGCCCTGCCTGATGGCGCAGTCCGCCGCGCCCGACTCGCTGGCGACGCAGATGGTGCAGGTACGCGCGCTCGCCACCGGCGGCCAGAAGAAGCTGGCGATCGAGCGCTACACGGCCCTGCTGGCCGAGCATCCCGGCAACGGCGATCTGCTGCTGGCACGCGGACGCACCTATGCCTGGGACGAGCAATACGCCGCGGCCGAGAGCGACCTGCGCACGGTGGTCCGGCAAAGCCCGGAATACGCCGATGCCTGGTCGGCGCTGGGCGATCTCTACCGCTGGAGCGATCGCCCGCAACAGGCGGTCGATGCCTATGCGCACTGGATCACCCTGGCGCCGCGCGAGCCGCGCGCGTATGTCGCGCGTGGACGTGCTCAGCGCGACCTGGGGCAGCTCGGCGCGGCTCGCGCCGATTTCGACGCGGCCGCAGCGCTCGGGGCGGACGCCGCCGAGATCAACAGCCTGCGGCAGAGCCTGCTGCCGCGCGCCGCCGAGCTCGGCGGCGAGTACCACTGGGGGGCTTCGCTGGGCTGGAACCACACCGGCTTCACCGGCGGACAGCAGGGCTGGAACGATGCCGACCTGTCCTTGCGCCGCTACTTCAGCCAGGGTTCGCTCGCGCTGGAACTGTTGCGCGCCGATCACTTTGGCACCCGCGACCATGCGCTGGCGCTGGATGGCTACGTGCCGCTCTGGTCGCGCGCCTACGCCAACCTGCGCTACCAGCAAGGCCCCAGCTCGGGCGTGCTGCCGCGGCAGGAATGGCGCGCGGAAGTGTTCCAGGGCGTGGGCCAGGGCTGGGAGCTGTCGGCCAGCGTCGATCACCTGCGTTTCGCCAGCGACACCCAGTTCTACGGCGTCGGCGTCGGCCGCTACTGGGGCAACTGGTACGCGCGCTACAAGCTGCAATACGTGCCCGGCGTCGGTTCCGGCAGCTGGAGCAATCGCCTACAGCTGCGCAATTACTACCGTGGCGATGCCTACGACTACGTGGAGCTGAGCGTCAGCAACGGCCGCAGCACCGACCTCAACCGCTTCGACACCCAGGTGATCAACCACAGTGCCGCCTTCAGCGCCGCGTGGAGCCACTACCTGTCGCCGCGCTGGGGTTTCAAGGCAAGCGCCGGTTACGCCAAGGGCAGTGACGTGGCCGGCGTCAACGAACGAATCGTTTCGCTCACGTTGTACACGCTGTGGTGAGGGCACTGTCTGCCACTTCCCCGCAACCGGGCCACGCCTGGTCGCGCTTCTCCGCCGCGTTCCCGGCGCTGGTGCTGGCGCAGCTGGCGCTGGTGGCAGGCGCAGTCGTCAGTGGTGTCGCCGGTGTCAGCGTCGACGGCGGCCAGCCGTGGACCATCGCCGGCATTGCCTTGGCGCAGGCTGCGCTGATACTGCTGCGCGCGGTGCCGATCCTGCTGCTGTTGTCGCTTCCGCTGCTGGCCCTGCGACGGGAGCGTCTGCGCCTCGTGGCCTTGGGCATGCTGTGGTCGCTGTTCGTGGTGGTGCAGGCCGCGCTCAACCAGTACTTCCAGGTGGCGCACGTGCCGCTGGGGGCGGATCTGTTCGGATACAGCGTGGGGGAAATCCACACCACGCTGTCCGACACGCCGTTCGACCTGCGCAGCGTGCTGGCCTTCGGCCTGCCGTTGCTGCTGCTGTGGGGCGGCCTGTACGTGAGCGCGCGCCGCCGCGCCGAAGGCAGCATGCGATGGACCAGCGTGCTGCTGATCGCCGGCCTGCTCGCCTGGCTGCCGTCGCTCCCCACCGGCGCGCAGGCACTCAAGAACGACGCGGCGCGCGATCTGGCCAGCAACAAGCTGGCGTGGTTCGGTGCCGATATCTGGCGCTGGTCGACCAGTCATGCCGGCGCTACGCCGGTGCCGGCATCCGGCGAGGCGGCGGCGGCTGGCGCTGACATGCCACCGCTGGATCCGCAGTTTCCGTTCCTGCACCCCGAGCAGACGCCGGACACGCTGGGTGCGTACTTCGCGCCCACGTCCGACGGCCGCCCGCCCAACGTGGTGGTGATCGTGGTCGAAGGGCTCGGCCGCTCGTTCTCCGGCACGCAGGCGTCGCTGGGGAGCTTCACGCCGTTCCTCGACGAGCTGGCGACGCGCAGCCTGTATTTCGACAATTTCCTCGCCAACCAGGGCCGCACCTTCGGCGTGCTGCCGAGCCTGTTCAACTCGGCGCCGTTCGCGCGGGAGGGCTTCACCGCGCTCGGTGCGCGCATGCCCCCAGGCCCCGGGCTGTTCAACCTGCTGGAGGAACAGGGCTACCACACCGCGTTCTACAACGGCACCGACACCGGCTTCGACCACGAACGCGAGTTCATGCAGTTGCAGGGCGTGCAGAAGCTGGTGGACAAGACGACCTTCGGCCCCGGCTACGCGCTCAACCCCTTCAGCGAATGGGGTTACCCGGACAAGGAACTGGTGTCGCGCGTGCTGGCCGACAGCACGCAACAGCCCACCCCGTTCCTGCTGGCGATGCAGACCATCTCCATGCACACCGCCTACAAGTTTCCAGGGCAGGACGCCTACCTCGCGCGCTTCGAGCAGCGCCTGCGCGAGATGCACATTCCGGACGGCGAGCTGGCCGCCTACCGGGCCAATGCGGACATCTACAGCACCATCCTCTACACCGACGACCAACTGCGCCGCTATTTCGATACGGTGGTCAGGCAGCCCTGGTACGCCAACACCATTTTCGTGATCACCGGCGACCATCGCCTGCCGGAGATCCCGATGGGCGAGCACATCGACCGCTACCGCGTGCCGCTTGTGATCTTCTCGCCGCTGCTCAAGCAGACCCGGCACTTTCGCGCCGTGTCCTCGCATCTGGACGTCACGCCGTCGCTGATGGCGTTGCTGTCGCACACCTACGGACTGAAACGGCCGGCGCAGACACCGTGGCTGGGCGGCGCCCTGGACACGGACGACAGCTTCCGCAACATCCACCAACTGCCCCTGCAGCAGACCAAGACCAGCGCGCCGGATTTCCTCGCCGGCCTCTGGTGGCTGCACAACGGGCAGCTGTTCGAGCTGCAGGAAGGCATGCACCTGCTGCCGAGCGACGACGCGGCGGCGTTCGCCTGGGCGACGCTCCGTCGGCAACGCTACGAGCAGGCAAATGCGATCTTCATGCAGAAACTGGCACTGGCTCCGGACGGCGCCAAGCCCACGTTGGTGGCTTATCAGGCGGCCCCGCAGACGCTGCCACCAGCCGGCGACGCGCCGGTGGTGCATGGCCTGTCGACGCAATCGATCGAGGTGGCGCAGGTCGGCCGCAACCTGCAGCTGACGGCCCGGTTCGACAACGGCGATGCACGACAAAGCCGCACGTTTGTGCCACTGGTGGTTCTGACCGCCGAGGATGGCCGGGAACTGCAGGAAACCTCCGGCCGTGCCCTGCAGCTGCTCGCCCATGGGCACCAGCAGGTGCAACTGGCACTGCAACGTCCCGATGCCTGCAGCAGTCGCTGCTACGTATCGGTGTTTCCGTCCGATCCGGAAACCGGCAAACCGATCGGGCAAGGGCGTTACCACATGCCGGTGGATGGGAGCACCGCGGTCGGCGGCGCGCCGTGAGTCGCACGTCCCGTTGGTGCCTGATCGTGCTGCTGTGCGCGCTGCCGATCAGCGCGATGGCCGGGATCAGCCGCGCCGTATGGACCTGGGAAGCCGAGTCCTACGCCATGGTCAAGGATCCGGCCGTCGCGCGGGAAGCGGTGATCTATCTGCAGTGGCAGCACATCGACACCGTGTACCTCTACGCCGATGCGTACCAGGGCCACAACCTGATCGTCGAGCATCCGGAGTTGTACCGCGCCTTCATCAAGCGCCTGCATCGGCAGCACATGAAGGTGTATGCGTTGCTGGGTTCGAGCTACCTGCACACCGAGCAATACGTGCTGCCCGCCTATCGCAAGCAGGCCGAGGACATGTTCCGCCGGGTGGTGCAGTACAACGCCGCCGCGCCGGCAACCGCGCGCTTCGACGGCGCCAACCTGGACATCGAGCCGCACATCCTCGACGAATGGAACGACGACACCCGCCAGCGCCTGCTCGCCGGGTTCCTGGACATGGGCGACGCGCTGATGGCGATCAAGCGCGAATACCACGCCACCCTGGCCGTGGGGCCGGCCATCCCGTTCTGGCTGGACGGCATCGAGCTGGAATGGAAAGGCGTCAAGCGTCCGGTGAGCGAGCACGTCATCGCGCTGTTCGATTACGTCGCCCTGATGGACTACCGCCACAAGGCCGCGGGCAGCGACAGCATCCTCTCGCTCGCCGCCAGCGAGATCGCCTATGCCGACCGGATCGGCAAGAAGGTGGTGATCGGCCTCGAGGTCTCGCCCAACGAGCTCGAGAAGGTCACCTTCGACAAGGCAGGGCCGAACGTGTTCGAACAGGCATTGCGGACGGTGGAGCTGGCACTGCACGACCATCCGTCTTTCGCCGGCTTTGCGATTCACCATTACCGGACCTACCGGAACTGGATCGCGCGCAACCGGAAATAGCGCGATCCATGAACCGACCCGTACGCGATCGATTGCGCTGGCCGCGATGCACCGAGCGGACGGCCACCCGTTCAGGCAGCTGACGACGGGAAAATTGCCAGGGGCTTGTTCCCGGCGCGCCGGCCATCATCTTGGGGAGCATTCCCGTCTCCGGATCGCGCCATGACCTCGCCCCTCGCCGTTCCCTGCCCGCATTGCAGCGCCCTCAACCGCGTACCCGCCGAACGCATCGCCCAGCAGCCCAGCTGCGGGCGCTGCCACCAGCCGCTGTTCGCCGGCCATCCGGTGGAACTGACCACCGCCAACTTCGACGCCATTGCCGGCCGCGGCGACCTGCCGGTGCTGGTGGATTTCTGGGCCACCTGGTGCGGGCCGTGCATCGGCTTCGCACCGGTATTCACCGCGGCCGCGAAAGAGCTGGAGCCACGGGTGCGCCTGGCCAAGGTGGACACCGACGCACAGCAGGCGGTGGCGCAGCGCTTCGCGATCCGCTCCATTCCCACCCTGGTACTGCTGCGCGAGGGGCGCGAGATCGCGCGCCAGTCCGGCGCGCTCAATGCCAGCCAGCTGCGCCAGTTCGTGGCGCAGGCGCTGCGCTGAGCGTCAGCGCCTCATTCGCGAGCACGCCCCGCGCGATAGCTCACGAACTGCACGACAGCATCGAACAACCGGCCTTTTCGCGCGCCCAGTCCGGCCGCTTCTGCGCATAGTGCTCGCGACCGGGCTGGTCGTCGTACGGCCGTCGCATCACCTCGAGCAGGGTGTGCACGCCGGAGAGGTCGCCGGCCGTGGCCTGATCGATCGCCTCCTGCGCGAGGTAGTTGCGCAGCACGTAGCGCGGATTGACCTGCCGCATCCGATCGCGCTGCTGCTCGCGGGTCTGCGGATCCTGCGCCAGCCGCTGCGTGTAGCGGGCCAGCCAGTCGCGCAGCGCGGCGTCGTGCTGCCGGCGCAGGTCGGCGTCGTAGAACGCGTCCTCCATCGCCGGCGTCGGCCCGGGTTGTGCCGGGTCGAAATCCAGCAGCGCACGATAGAACAGCGTCATGTCGATCTGCGCCTGCGCCATCAGGCCGCGCAGCTGTGCATGCAGGGCATCGTCCTCGGTGCGTGACTCGGCCAGCCCCAGCTTGTCCGCCGCGTGGCGCCGTTCGATCGTGGCATAGGTACTGGCGTACCAGTCCAGCCCGGCCTGCAGCGGCTCGACGCTGGCGAACAGCGGCGAGATCGCCGAGGCCAGCCGCGACAGGTTCCACCACGCCACCTGCATCTGCTGGCCGAAACGGTAACGGCGCCGGCCGGCGTCGGTGGTGTTGGGCGTCCACTCCGGGTCGTAGTTGTCGATCCAGCCGTACGGGCCGTAGTCGATGGTGAGGCCGAGGATCGACAGGTTGTCGGTGTTCATCACGCCGTGCACGAAACCTACCCGCATCCAGTGCGCGATGGTGTGGGCCGTGCGCTCGCACACTTCGCCGAACCATGCGGCGTAGAGCGCCTCGCCCTCGCCGTGCAGGTGCGGAAAATCGCGGCGAATGGTGAACTCCACCAGCTGGCGCAGCAGGGCGTGATCGCCACGCGCAAACGGCAGCTCGAAATGGCCGAAGCGAAGGAACGACGGTGCCACCCGGCACACCACCGCGCCCGGCTCGTACGCCGGGTGCCCGTCGTAGAGCATGTCGCGCAGCACCGACTCGCCGGTGCCCACCAGGCTCAGCGCGCGCGTGGTCGGCACGCCCAGGTGGTGCATCGCTTCGCTGCACAGGAATTCGCGGATCGACGAGCGCAGCACCGCGCGGCCGTCGGCCGTGCGCGAATACGGCGTAGGCCCGGCCCCCTTGAGCTGCAGCTCCCAGCGATCGCCGCACGCCGTCACCACTTCGCCCAGCGAGATCGCCCGGCCGTCGCCCAGCTGCCCGGCCCAGTTGCCGAACTGGTGCCCGCCGTAGTTGCTGGCCAATGGCTGCATGCCGTCGAGCAGGCGGTTGCCGCCGAACACCTCGGCAAACCACGGCTGGGCCACGTCCGCCTCGCTGAACCCCACCGCCTGCGCCATCTCGGCCGAATGCGCGAGCAGACGCGGAGCCGTCACCGGGGTCGGATCCACGCGCGAATACAGCGCGCCATCCACCTGCCGCATCCGCGACCCCGTCTCGGGATCGCCAGGCAGCTCGCGGAGGAAGGCGTTGTCGAAATGCAGCTCGGTCATGCAGGGGATGGTTGAGGCGACCGCGGCCACATGCAAGCGTCCATCGTGGCGCACTGGGATCGGCTGGCTTATAACCAAGCTCGACGTTACAACGCTCCAGAAGCCATGACCCAGTCCCGCAAGATCGTCGTGCATTCCCTGCGCGGATATCACCCCGAATTCGCTTCCCGCGTTGCCGCGTGGCTGGACCATGGCGTCACCTTCATCGGCATCGTCGGACGCGATGCAGAGCGACTGGAGGACGTGGCCGACGATGTAGCCATCGGCGATGGCGGCCGTGCCAGATTCGTGCTCACCAGCTCGCATCCCGGCGAATCGCTGGCCGAAGCAGCGGCGTTTGCCGAGGTCCTCACGGGAGAGCATGCCGGGCCGGTCGAGATCGTGGAGTTCTGATCGGCATGCGCGCGCAGGATCCGGACCGCTATAGTCGCCGCCTCGCTGCGAGGAACCCGCCATGTCCGACGTGCCTTCCCTCATCACCGCCGGCCTGACGCCGGAGGATGTTCCCTATGTCGAAGCGACCCGTCGCTGGGTGGAGCGTGCGGTGGTGGGGCTCAACCTGTGCCCGTTCGCGCGGGCGCCGTTCATCCAGGGCCGCATCCGCTACGCGGTGAGCCACGCGCGCGACACCGACGCGTTGCTCGACGACCTCGCCGGCGAACTGCAGAGCCTCGCCGCGGCCGATGCCGCCGAGTGCGAGACCACGTTGCTGATCCACCCGCACGTGCTGGGTGACTTCCTCGACTACAACGACTTCCTCGACGTGGCCGATGCCGCGGTGGAGACGCTCAAACTCGACGGCGTGCTGCAGGTGGCCAGCTTCCATCCGCACTACCAGTTCGCCGACACCGCACCGGACGACGTGGAGAACGCGACCAACCGCTCGCCCTTCCCGACCCTGCACCTGCTGCGGGAAGCCAGCGTGGAGCGGGCTGCCGAGGCGATGAGCGACCCGGACGAGATCTACCGCCGCAACATCGACACCCTGCGCAAGCTCGGCCCTGACGGGTGGAAGGCGCTGGGCACTGCGGCTCCGGAGAAAGCACCCGGGCAGCCGTGATCGCGGCTGTGCGGCCCCCACGATGGCCGCGATCTGAATGGAAGGAATGCCCGGGGCGGGGATCGAACCCGCATACCCGCGAGGGTGAGGGATTTTAAGTCCCTTGCGTCTACCAGTTTCGCCACCCGGGCCGAACACGCGGGGCGAGCCTCCGCGGCGCCGCGATGCTAGCACGCGCGGCAGGTGGCCCAGCCGCACGTTCACACGCACCTCGGACACAAAAAAGCCCGCTTGCGCGGGCTTCAAACGGAACACGGGGTGCTCCGGAACACGATGGAGGCCTGGGTCGGAATCGAACCGGCGTACGCGGATTTGCAGTCCGCTGCATGACCACTCTGCCACCAGGCCATCGCTGAAAAAAACAAAACCCCGGTGATCCGAGGTTTCGCCAAAGATGGAGCGGGAAACGAGACTCGAACTCGCGACCCCGACCTTGGCAAGGTCGTGCTCTACCAACTGAGCTATTCCCGCGTCTGAGCCCGAAATGATAGCAGAAGGACGCCGGATGGGAAGAGGCAGATCACTGAATCGCCCCGCCTCGCACGGCATCTGCGGGCCAGCGCGGCGCCATCCTGAAACGCAAAAGCCCCGGCACTGGGCCAGGGCTTTTGCGTTGAATCTGGAGCGGGAAACGAGACTTGCACTAGGCGCATAAGTCGTTGTTTCCCAAACCCTTTCTTCGCCGAGGTGGCCAGCGAAGACCTAAATTGTAGCCTAATTTTTCATCCTCGCCAACAAGATCTTCCAAAGAATTCCACTGACCTCTATAGACCTGCACGCAGCACACCCGACCCACACTCGGCGCTACGTCGGCGGCGGTGGTCTCGAACTGGCCTCCTACCTCTCACTCTCTGCTTCCGCATCCCACGGCGATGAGGGCTAGGCCGATGTTCCGGTGCTGACCTAGTTCGGATGCTGTCAAGGAGCGGCACGCACCGCACGTTGCCTTTGTCGATATATCAGGATGCGGAAACAAGCATCACAGGCGCGGGTTTACTACGTCCGGCCGGACGTTCGGCGGCCACTGCCGCCCCCTCGCACCTCGTGAAACCGCTGGCATATCTAGTCATACCTAGTGGGTTTTGCAGGGGCCGCAATTTCTTACGACCCTGATAGCGTGCGCGTCGCTGTCGAACCCACCTTCCGGCGATTGACCTTCTAGCGATCAATGGATTTTTGCACACCGAGCATACGACGGCTACCAGCGGCGCGAACTGGTGAGAAGTACTCAAGCCCCATGACGAAGCGAGCCTCGGGACTCGTTTCCTGCACAGGTAACAGGCCGACCATGATGTCGGCGGCAAAGGAGTCGGCCATGTAGTTCTTCTCCTGGAAGGAGACCGAGCATGTACGAGAACAAGAATGATGCACCAACATCAAAGGTGTTCTACCTCCCGATCGAAGCGTCCATCCGCTGGGCCGGGCTGCTGCGGTACGAGCAGGTGATCCTGGCCTCGATTTCGTCGCCCCGGAACCTGCCACTTTCGCTGGACTGCCCACGCTGGGGCGAACTGCGGCTGTACACCGAACGCATCTATGACGGCATCCTCAATGGGGAGCTGCCCTTCGGGCGGGACGGCATCACGATGCACGACACCGAGCTGATCGACTCTCCCGACCTCACCGTCCGCCATGTCGATCTGAAGCGCTGGATGCGCCAGCACTACCCCGAACAGCGACCAGGCTTTCTCTTCTCCCGCAGCGAGCGCATCGCCCATCCCTTCATCTCGCTGGAGACTGGGCAAGCCATGCTGGTTGAGCAGCTCGCCCTGAAATCCGCCCTGGAACAGTCCAAGCGCCAACTTCGCGAGCTGCAGGACAAGCACGACGCGCTGCTCAAGCAGTCCACGGTGATTCCCGCCTGCGCGCAGTGCCCGATCAGCGATCGGGCCGAGGCCACCTACCTGAACATCATCGGGGGCATGCTGGAGCTGATGCTCGGCCAGTCGCCCTCGGGCACGCCGTACTCCAGCTTCAAGACGCAGGAGGCTGTGGTCAGCGCACTGGTCGCCCATCACCACGGCGTCATGGGGATCGCCGAGCGGACGCTGAACGGCAAGTTCGCCACGGCCAGGCGCCGGCTGCATAGCGCCACGCTCTGAGGATTGCCAGCTTGTATGTGCAGTCGCGGAGATTGCATTTGCAATGTCTTTCCGCAGCCGTGTCTATTGAATAGAGGTCACGCCAACAAACGCCACTGAGCGTTCAGGAGTGACCGCCATGTCGCAAACACCTGTACTGCCACCCAACGAGCGCCGCATTCTGCGTCTGGAAGAAGTCGAAGCGAAGTCCGGCTTCAAGCGTGCCCACATCTACAACCTGATGAAGAAGCGCCAGTTCCCGCAGGCGCTGCGCCTGGGTGTGCGCGCCGTCGGCTGGGATTCCATCGAAATCGATCAGTGGATCGCCGAGCGCGTCAACAACCGGGCCTGACCCGTTCTCCCGCGGACCTTCCATCCTCACACGGAGAACGCCATGCAGGTTGTATCCATCATTTCAACGAAAGGTGGCGTCGGCAAGACCACCACGGCCGCGAACCTGGGCGGGCTCGTCGCCGACGCGGGGCTGCGCGTGCTGCTGCTCGATCTCGACGTGCAGCCCACCTTGTCCTCGTACTACGAGCTGGCCCACCGCGCGCCCGGCGGTATCTATGAATTGCTGGCCTTCAACGAGCGCGACCTCGGCCAGCTCGTGTCCCGCACAATCATTTCGGGCTTGGACCTGGTGCTGTCCAACGACCACCGGGGCGAGTTGAACACCTTGCTGCTGCACGCGCCGGATGGGCGCCTGCGGCTACGGCACCTGCTGCCGGTCCTGGCTCCCCTCTATGACCTGGTGCTGATCGACACCCAGGGCGCGCGCTCGGTGCTGCTGGAGATGGCGGTGCTCGCCTCCGACGTTGCGCTGTCGCCCGTGACCCCGGAAATCCTCGCGGCGCGCGAGCTGCGGCGCGGCACCATGCAGTTGCTCGAAGACATCGCGCCGTACCGGCACCTCGGCATCGAGCCGCCACCGCTGCACCTGCTTATCAACCGCGTCCACCCCGTGTCGGCGAACGCCCGGCTGATCCAGCAGGCCTTGCGCGACCTGTTCCAGGACCACGCCGGCATCCGCGTGCTGACCACCGACGTGCCGGCCATCGAAGCCTATCCGCGCGCCGCGACGCGCGGCCTGCCAGTCCATCGGGTCGAATACCGCCAGCCACCGGGCAGAGTCGCCCCCGCCGCGCTCGAAACCATGCGCGGCCTCGCTGGCGAGCTGTTCCCGCAGTGGCAACACCGATTTGCCGCGGTGTCCGGCCGTTCGCCAGTCCCTCTTGATGGCAGGAGGCCCCATGGCGAATGCACATGAACTGGCCCGAGGCCACAAGCGGCTGCGCGCCCTGATCGAGTTCGCTGTCGGTGAAGGCTGGCACGTCAAACGCACGCCGGGCGGCCACCTCAAATTCACCAAGACAGGCTGTGCCGCGATCTACACCAGTTCGACGGCCAGCGACCACCGGGCCGCCCTCAACGCCCGTGCGCAGATCCGCCGCGCCGAGCGCGAGGCCCGATCCCAGGCGCAGGGAGGCAGCCATGGCTGAGATCACCTCCCAGCAGATGGCCGGCAAGCTGCTCGCGGCCGGGTTCGAGCGCAGCGGCCCGGCCGCGTCGGCCTTGAGCGATCCGATCGCCGACACACCCATGGTCGTGACCCTGGACCAGTTACGCCCCTACGACCATGACCCGCGCAAGAAGCGCAATCCGGCCTATGAGGAAATCAAGGCATCCATCCGCGAGCGCGGCTTGGATGCGGCACCGGCCATCACCCGACGGCCTGGCGAGGACCACTACATCATCCGCAACGGCGGCAACACGCGGCTGGCGATCCTGCGCGAACTGTGGTCGGAGACCAAGGACGAGCAGTTTTTCCGCATATCGTGCCTGTTCCGGCCGTGGCCCAGCCGCGGCGAAGTCGTCATGCTGACCGGCCACCTGGCCGAGAACGAACTGCGCGGCGGCCTCACCTTCATCGAGCGCGCCCTCGGCGTCGAGAAGGCGCGCGAGTTCTACGAGCAGGAAAGCGGCGCCGCCCTGAGCCAGTCCGAACTAGCCCGCCGCCTGGCCGCCGATGGCTTCCCGGTCCAGCAGTCGCACATCAGCCGCATGAACGACGCGGTGCGCTACCTCCTGCCGGCGATCCCCGCCGTGCTCTATGGCGGCCTCGGCCGCCACCAGGTCGAACGCCTGTCGGTCATGCGCAAGGCCTGCATGTTCGCGTGGGAGCGCTACGCCAAGGGCCGCACGCTGGTTCAGGACTTCGACGAGTTCTTCCAGGAAGTCTTGTCGCAGTTTGATGTGCAGGCCGACGAGTTCTCCGCGCAGCGCGTACAGGACGAGCTGATCGGTCAGATGGCCGAGCTGCTGGGCGTCGATTACGACGTGCTCGCGCTGGACATGACCGAATCCGAGAGCCGCCAGCGCGCTCTGGTCAGCGATCCGACGCCATCCTCGACGCCGCCCGCCTTGCCGGAGCCTGGGGTTATCGCGCGCCCACCTGCCAACGCCTCGCCGCCCACCACAGGGCCAGCACCGACAGCGCAGCCTGCAAGCCCTGCGTCTCCCACCTCAACGCGCGAGAGCGACGCAGATGCCAACGAGGCGGGCACGGCCAGTCCGACAGCGGACGACCACCTGCTTCAGAAGCACATCGTCTCACCGGCGCCAACGACCGAACGGCTTCAGTCCATCCAGCGCATGGTCGCCGACCAGTTGGGCGATGCGCTGCCGCCTGACTTCTCGGCGAACGTCTTGCAGTCCATCCCCGTACAGGCCGGCGGGCTCTATCCGATCTCTGATGTCTGGTACATCGACGCGAGCCTGGACACGCCCGAGCGCCTGCGCATCCACGTCGCGCAGTTCGCCCGCGAGATCGCGGACGAGGCCCGCCTGGACGAGTGCATCGATGACCGTCCAGACGGCATCGGTTTCGCCTGCCGTGCCTACGCCCAGGACCCGGGGCCGCTGGGTCGTGCCGTTCTGGCGCTGCTGGCATGCCTGTCCGGTCAGCAGCCCGCCGACGTCCGCCTGGACAACGGGCAATTCGTCATCGACCTGTCGGCGCTGCTGCACGGACAAGGCGACGCAACCCGGCGACTGAGCGACACCGCACTGGTCAAGTTGTTCCGGCTGCTGCGGCTGGCCCGCCGTCTGCTCGACCTGGACGCCGGCGCTGCGGACGCTGGAACGTAAGCGAGGGAGGCCAGCATGTCCGCACCACACCCACTCAACCAGGCCGTCATCGCCCAGGCCCTCTATGACCTGCGCAATGGGCAACTGCGCCGCTGCAAGCTGATGGGGTTTGGCGAGGAAGAGCTGGACGCCCTCAAGCATCCCGCGCTGATCAGCGTGCTGGCCAATGCCAACGTCTCGTGGTGCTCGGTGACGGTCAACCGCGAAGTGCTCCTGCGTCTGCTCAGGCAGGCGCAGGACGTGGAGAAGGAGATCGCCACGGTCGATCGCATGCTGCGCCTCGGCGCGAGCACCGAAATGGTCAGCCGCTTCTACGGCCTGACCCACCAGGAAGTGGCGCTTCGCCGCGAAATCCTCGGCCTGCCCAAGCGCAAGGGTCGCCATCCCGTGCTGGACGAGAAGCAGGACACGGAGCTGTGGCGGCAATGGAAGGCCGTGACCAGCAGCAGGAACGTCGATCTCGAAGACGAGACCTCCATCCTCGATGCCGCCATGGACTTGGCCGAAGGCATGTCGCTGCCTCTGTCGGTGGTCTGGGCCTCGATCAAGAGCTGGGTCGATCAGGGATTGGGTTGACCATGGCCGTGGACGACACCGCACCACGTCGTGGCCCCATCGCACTCGCAGACCTGTTCGACGCTGCGCTGAAAGACCTTGTGCCCAAGCCCAACGCCGATGCGCCCCCGCCCACACCCACGCCTGTCGCGATGCCCACGGGCCCGGCGTCTGGCGATGCCTTCCTGTTCAGCGGCAACCGGCACGAGACCGTACCGCGACGGCTGTTCCTCGACCGTCGCCTGACGCCGCTGGAGCGCAACGCCTGGCAGGTCTTCCGGCTGATGCTCAACGACGATGGCGTGACGGCGTTCCCGACGTATGAACAGCTTCGGCCCTGGCTGGCGTCGATGCCGTGCGCCGGGCAAGCCTCGCACGAAACCGTGGCGCGAGCGCTGACGCTGCTGCGCCTCACCCGATGGTTGAGCCTGGTGCGGCGCCGCCGCGATCCCAAGACCGGCCGCATCCTCGGCAACCTCTATGTCCTGCACGACGAGCCGCTGACGCCCTTTGAAGCGATGCAGCTCGACGCCGATTACCTGGCGCTGGTCAGCCATTCCCTCGGCCACTCGGCCAAGGCCGTCCAGATGGTCGGCCTGAACACGCTCAAGGAAATCGCGGAAGACCCGCTGCTGTCCGGCCGCACGCTGCCGTCACGGCTGCAGGTCCTGGCCGAACGCCTCGCCAGCCAAGGCATCACGGCGACCGAAAGTTATCCACATGAGGATGCCACTCACGATTCCGAAGAAGGGCCGACGAGCCTTCTTCGGAATCCCGATGACCCCACTTCGGAATCCGAAGCAGGGCCGAAACCCGCGCCAGACGCCTCTCTTCGGAATCCGAAGCAGGCCCGTACAGTACGTAGTAGTCGTATTGATGAAGTACGTACTACCGCGCAAGCGCGCGCGCTGGGCGATCTGCAATGGCCCAAGCGCTTCGCGGAACTGAAGGCAGAGCAGCAGACAGGCGCCAGGGTGGCATTGCAGCAGGTCGATGCCTCGCTGAGGCAGGCCGTGCTGGACGAATGGGCCACGCGATGCAGCAGCCACGGCATCCGCAATCCTGCGGGGTATCTGTTCGGCATCATCCAGCGGGCCATCCATGGTGAGTTCAACGCCTGGGCCAAGAAAGACGCGCCGTCGGCACCTGCTCCACCCAATGAGCGGCCACCACCAGCACCGCCACCATCCCAGCCGCAGGGCAAGCCTGTGCCGCCAGAAGTCGCCAAGCTGCACATCGAGCGACTGCGCAATCTGCTCGCCAGCAAGTAATCAGGCGTGCAAGGCGGTGAAGTGGATGCCGGTGGCTGTCAGTGGAACTATCCCCAGGGGATAGTTCCACTGACAGCTACGACGTCGAACCGCTGCACGCCAAGCCCCGATCGCCTGCCGCGGGATCGTCCTTGTCCGCACTGATCCGGGTTTGCAGCGTTCCTTGGCGTTCCATGGAGCTATCCCCTGGGGATAGCTCGCGCCGCATGCACCTGCCGCGCCCTGAACCGGGGACGGGCGGGTTTCGGTTTGTTGACTGACTGCCTTCCGCTTCCTGCCGAAGCTGGCCGCTCTTTTCCAACAACGAGCGGACACCATGGCAACCACCAACGAACCCCTGCAACTGAATCTCGGCTCCTTGCGCAGCGCGATGTCGCTGACGCTGCACACGCACCACGCCTCGCGCATCTGGCACGGCCGCGCCGCCGCCGAGGGACGACCGGGCATCGTCGGCCTGAACGGCTACATCGCCCAGATGAACAAGATGCGGCGCGGCTCGGAGCAGGACGACCCGTACAGCGACTTCTGGATGCTGCGCATCGAGGACAAGCTCGACCAGACCAAGGCCACGCTGCAATCGCTGCGCGAGCAGGTGGACCAGGCTCTCGCGAGCGTGCCGCCGGCACTCACCCTGGGCGAGAACCTCAACGTACAGCCCGTCAAGCTGCCGCTGTTCGTCAATGCGCAGCTCGGCTTTGCCGCCGTTTATCTGCTCGCCGACTACGACGACATCGCCCGCAAGCTGATCCTCGCGCACCACACTGCGCTGATCGATCGCTCGACGCTCGAACGCTGGCTCAACGAAGGCGCCCATGCACTGCGCAGCCTGTTCTCGCTGGCCCAGCAGTACCGCTACTCGGGCTGCACCCGCGACGACTTCGCCGCGAAGAACGCCGCAGCCCGGGCGGCGCTGGAGAAATTCGGCGAGTTGCCGCAGGACGTGCTGGAAGGCACGCGCCGCTCGAAGTTCGCGCCGCCCATCGTGCGCCGTGGCCTGCAGCAGCGCGGTGACGGTCCTGCCGCAGCACCATCCGCCAGTGACGAAGCCGCCGCCACCGAGGCCTCCGAAGCGACAGCCGGCGAGGACGAGCAGGCATGAGCGACCCGAATCGCGAAACCCGCTACTTCCGTCCCCTGCAACAGACCGCCTTCATGAGGCTGGAACACGCAGGCTCTCAAAAAGGCCTTTTAAAACCCTTTAAAGGTAAAGGGGACTTGGAGGCCTGGGCCAGCCAGTGCTTCGCCATGCGCGACGAATTGATTGGCTTGGCGCAGCGACAGGTGCTGCAACAGGCAGCCGGGCATCCCTTCCATCTGCTGCCCGTGGAGCTGGCCCAGCAGGCAACTGGCGCGGGAACGACGTTCCTTCGCTGGCGCAGGCACGACCGCTCGGCCATGGGCGTGGCCCTGTGGCAGGAGCTGATGGCGAGCATCAGCACGCCGGTCAACCTGCTGGCCGACCTGCACGCGATCGAGCTTCAACGCATCACGCTGAACATGCAGATCAGCCTGTTGCACACCTTGGGCAGGCAGGCCCAGGAGTGCGCCAGCAAGGCCGCCGAGGCGGAAGACGCCTACCTGCGCCGGCTCAAGTCCACCCCACCCGCACTGCGCGATCGGTGATCGCGCCGGGCACCCCAGCACGCGCCCGTCGCCGACCAGGTGCGGGTATTTCAACCACCACGGAGATTGCAACATGAGCACGCATTTTTCTGGCGAGGGCAACATCGGTTCGCCCCCCGAGTACCGGGAGTTCCCCAACGGCAACGACGAACCGCGGCGCCTGCTGCGGCTGAACGTGTATTTCGACAACCCCGTCCCCACCAAGGGCGGCGACTTCGAGGATCGCGGCGGCTTCTGGGCGCCGGTGGAAATCTGGCACCGCGATGCCGCGCACTGGAAGGACCTGTACCAGAAAGGCATGCGCGTGCTGGTCGTCGGCCGCATGGAGCGCGAACCCTGGACGGACAACGAGGATCAGCCGCGCGAGACTTGGCAGATCAACGCGCGCAGCGTCGGCATCCTGCCGTTCCGCATCGAGTCCGTGACCCTCAGCCCCAGGCAGCAGGAGACCACGCAGGACACGCAGCCGAATCCCCAAGCCGCCCAGGAACCGGCCGCGCCGAAGGAGCCGAAGCGCAGGAAGTGATGCAGCATGGGGCGGCGGCAGTCGTCCGTCGTCCCACGCCCTCGCGAGCTATCCCCAGGGGATAGCTCCATCAACGTCCACCGGCTTCCACGCGCTCCCGAAAACCGCGGCTCCCGAACCGCACACCCCAGGCCGCACGCCACTCCCGTCCCCGCCATTCCATCCCGTGAAAGTGGTCGCCACCGCATGCGGCTTGTTTGCTGCTGCCCCTGGTGGTGCTCGGCATCCTCGATTCCAGCAACTCAATGAACCACGGAAATCGGATGGACGGACATGCGGCTGTTCTTGTGCGAGAAGCCCTCCCAGGGCAAAGACATTGGCCGGATTCTCGGCGCGACGCAGCGCGGTGAAGGCTGTCTCAGCGGCTCTGGCGTCACCGTTACCTGGTGCATCGGCCATCTCGTAGAAGCGGCAGCTCCCGAGGTCTATGACGCGGCGCTCAAGCGCTGGTCGCTGGAGCAGTTGCCCATTGTTCCGCAGCAGTGGCGGGTCGAGGTCAAACCGAAGACCGCCACGCAATTCAAGGTCGTCAAGGCGCTTCTGGCGAAGGCGACCCATCTGGTCATCGCCACCGATGCCGACCGTGAGGGCGAGCTGATCGCCCGCGAGATCATCGACCTGTGCGGCTACCGCGGCCCCATCGAGCGGCTATGGTTGTCGGCGCTCAACGATGCGTCGATCCGCACCGCGCTCGGCAAGTTGCGGCCCTCATCCGACACGCTGCCGATGTACTACTCGGCGCTTGCGCGCTCACGCGCCGACTGGCTCGTGGGCATGAACCTCAGCCGGTTGTTCACGGTGCTCGGGCGTCAGGCCGGCTACGACGGCGTGCTGTCCGTCGGTCGCGTCCAGACGCCGACCTTGAAGCTCGTCGTGGACCGCGACCGCGAGATCGCGGCCTTCAAGTCGGTGCCGTTCTGGGCCATCGACGTGTCCCTGTCCGCAGGTGGACAGGCTTTCAGCGCGCAGTGGGTTCCGCCCGATGGCTGCACCGACGATGCCGGCCGCTGCCTGCAGCAGCCTATCGCCCAGCAGGCCGCGCAGCAGATCCGCGCTGCGAGCAGCGCCCAGGTCGTGTCAGTCGAGACCGAGCGCGTGCGCGAAGGGCCACCGCTGCTGTTCGACCTGGGAACGCTTCAGGAGGTTTGTTCCAAGCAGCTTGGGCTGGATGTGCAGGAGACGCTGGAGATCGCCCAGGCCCTGTATGAGACCCATAAAGCCACCACGTACCCGCGTTCCGATTCGGGCTACCTGCCCGAAAGCATGTTCGCCGAGGTGCCGACTGTTCTGGACAGCCTGCTCAAGACCGACCCCTCGCTGCGCCCGATCATGGGCCAGCTCGACCGCTCCCAGCGCTCGCGCGCCTGGAACGACGGCAAAGTGACGGCGCACCACGGCATCATTCCCACCTTGGAACCCGCGAACCTCTCGGCTATGAGCGAGAAGGAACTGGCGGTGTACTGGCTGATCCGCGCGCATTACCTGGCGCAGTTCCTCCCTCACCACGAGTTCGACCGCACGATCGCCGAGCTGTCCTGCGGCCAGCAGAAGCTGGTGGCCACCGGAAAGCAGGTGGCCGCCCAGGGTTGGCACCTGGTGCTGGCCGAGCCGCAAGCGGACGAGGACGGGGAAACCACCGCGCGCAGCCAGGTACTCCCCGCGCTGCGCGAGGGCCTGGCATGCCAAGTGGCCGAGGCCGAAGTCAAGGCGCTCAAGACGCTGCCTCCGAAGCCCTACACGCAGGGCGAACTGGTCAAGTCGATGAAAGGCGTGGCGCGCTTCGTGACCGACCCGCGCCTGAAGCAGAAGTTGAAGGACACGACGGGCATTGGCACCGAAGCCACGCGCGCCAACATCATCACCGGCCTGCTGACGCGGGGCTATCTCGTGAAGAAAGGACGCTCCATTCGCGCATCGGATGCGGCATTCACGCTGATCGACGCTGTGCCCGCGGCGATTGCCGACCCCGGAACCACCGCCGTGTGGGAGCAGGCGCTCGACATGATCGAGGCCGGACAGCTCACCCTGGATGTGTTCATCGGCAAGCAGGCCGCATGGATTTCGCAACTGATCGTGCAGTACGGCAGCACCTCGCTGTCCATCAAGGTTCCCCAGGGTCCCGCTTGCCCGCAGTGCGGCGCACCGACGCGCCAGCGCACCGGCAAGACCGGCCCCTTCTGGTCGTGCAGTCGCTACCCCGACTGCAAAGGCACGCTGCCGGTCGATTCCGGCACGTCCAAGCGCGGTGCCTCGCGCCCGCGCAGTAGCGGCCGCAAGGGCTCCTGACCGACCCCGCTCCCCGAGAGCCGTGCCCGCCATCGGCGGCGTGGCCCATGTCCCGCACGCCCTGCGGGACGCCCAGCGCGCAACGCCTTCTCTTGTCCGTGTGCGCGTCCCGCTCGGCCGCCCCCGGCCGCGGGGCCTGAAGGTAGCTTCTCCGCGAACCGTGTCCGGGGTTTCCCGGCGTGTTCTGCTGATCTGCATTTTTCCGCCTCTGCGAAGGGTCCCCCGATGGCTTGCCAGGCTGCGAGCCACCCGGAGACCCTTCGTGGTCAGCGGTATTCGATGCCGTGCCCAACGGCGAAAAACTGGGCTCCTTTTGTGCGCGGATGTGCGCCAGAAGATGCCGGCGCCAACCACGATATGCGCCGGGTGCGATTGCTGACAGCAGACGGTTCTAGCGACGACCGGCCTGCAACAGCCCACGGGTGGTTCCGTCCTCCCGAGCCGAAGGCCGCAAGGCCTTCGGCGCCTTTCTCCTGCCAATCAACGTCCGGCCAGGCCACACGGTCCAGGGCCACACGAACAGGAGACCCGCCATGAACCCGCAACCTCGCACCCCACGCGGTGCGCCCCAGGCCGCGCCACTGCTGTACGGCAGCGTGTGCAGCGGCATCGAGGCCGTGAGCCTCGCCTGGCAGCCCATCGGCCTCGAAGCCGCGTGGTTCGCCGAGATCGAGCCGTTCCCGAGCGCCGTGCTCGCCCACCGTTACCCCCGCGTGCCCAACCTGGGCGACATGACCGCGATCGCCCGCCAGGTGCGCGCCGGCACCGTGCCGGCGCCCGACATCCTGGTCGGCGGCACGCCGTGCCAGTCGTTCAGCGTTGCAGGTAGCCGTCGCGGGCTGGATGACCCGCGCGGAGCCCTTTCCCTTGCCTATGTGGAGCTTGCCAATGCCATCGACCAAATCCGCCACCAAGACCGCCGCCCCGCGGCCACACTCGTCTGGGAAAACGTCCCCGGCGTGCTCAATGACCGCTGCAATGCCTTCGGTCAATTCCTCGCTGCACTGGCCGGAGAAAGCCGTGCGCTCCAGCCGCCAGGGGGTCGGTGGGCGCACGCTGGTTGTGTGTCTGGACCCCGCCGCCGCATCGCCTGGCGCGTGCTCGACGCTCAATATTTCGGTGTCGCCCAACGCCGCAAGCGCGTGTTTCTTGTGGCAAGTGGTGGAAATGACCTCGATCCCGCAGAAGTACTTTTTGAGCGCGCAGGCCTGCTCGGGGATTCTTGTGCGGGCCGCGCGCCGTGGCAAGAAGCTGCCCACGATGCTGGACCGGGTGCTGAAGCAGCAGGCGCATGCGCAGGACTTGCAGGATTCGCAGGACTGAAGCAGCCCTACGGCAAGATCACGACGACGTTCGGATTCAGCGGCGGCATTGGCCCTGTCGATGTGGCGGCATGCCTGATGGCCGCTGGCCCCAAGCACGACATCCGCACCGAGACGTTCATGGTGCAGTCGGTCGCCGGCAGCATCGCCCACACCCTCGACACCGCCAACAACGGCAAGGGCAGCAGCGAGGACGGCACCGGCAAGGGCGTTCCGATCATCGCCTTCACCGCCCAGGGCAGCGGCGCGGATGCCACGCTCGACCTGACGCCGACGCTGCGCGCTGGCGGCCATCGCAACAGCCATGCGAACGCCGGGGTCGTGCCCGCCATCGCGTTCGCGCAGAACAACCGCGGTGAAGTGCGCTTCGAGTCGGGCCATGGCCAGGTCGCTTGCACCGTGCTGTCCAACGGCAAGCCGGGCTACGGCGTGCCTATGGTGGCCTGCGTGTCTCTGCGCGGCCGCGAGCAGGGTCTTGCCGCCGAGCTGGGCGGCACCGTAGCGGGCGCACTGCGCACCAGCGGCGGCGGTGCGGACAAGCCCTATGTCCTGGCTCCCGACTTCGAGGCGCATTTCCGCTACGACTGGAACGACCCTGGCCCCGGCGACTGGTCGCACTGGCGTGTGCGGCGGTTGATGCCCGTGGAGTGCGAGCGGCTGCAAGGTATGCCCGACGACTACACGCTGATCCCGTACCGCGGCAAGCCCGCCGCCGACGCTCCACGCTACAAGGCGATCGGCAACTCCATGGCTGTCCCGTGCATGGCATGGCTGGGCCAGCGCCTGGTGCAGTACCTGCACAAGACGGGCTCAACCGCTTCGGATTGATCGGCGACGCAGCCTGCGGGCCGCGCCATTCTCCCTCCTGCATTGCCGATGGTTCGGCAGCAGCCCGCAGCCAGGGTGTCAAGGCTGCCGCGGGTTCCACCCGCGCCACCCACCAGTTCGCCTCGGCATCTCACCGGCGAACGCTGCCCACCGGGGCATCGATGCCTCTTTTCTCCAACCCACGGGATGGCCGCCACGTCCCGTCGGGGGCATGTCGCCACCCGGTCGATTTCAGGACTTCCCATGGACAACATCACCAAGCAAGACCGCATCACGCTGAAGAACCTCAAAGTGGCCGACTTCGCCAGCGAAGAAACGATGTGCTTCAGCGCCACCGTCGTGTTCGACGGCACTCCCATCGCCGAGGCCCGCAACGACGGCCACGGCGGCTCGACTTTCCTCCACGCGCTCAACGGCAAGGCACCGCTGCTGGCGCAGGCCGAAGCCTTCGCCAAGGGCCTGCCGCCTGCGCCGCTCGACCTCGGCCAGGAGGGCGAAGACCCTCACTACATCGACATGACGCTCGACTTCCTGGTCGATGAACTGGCTGACGCCATGCACGCGGAACGCAAGATGCGAGCCGCGTTCAACCGCGACATCGGCAACAAGGTGCTGTTCATCAAGGACGGCAAATTGCTGTTCATCAAGGGCATCAAGCTCAAGGCCATCGCCGACCGCAAGGCGTACTTCGCTTCGCTGCGCGCTCGGCAGGCCCAGCCCATCGTCATCCTCGCCGAGCTTGCACCCGAGCAGGCATTCGAGCTGTGGAAGCAGCATGTCCTGGGCGACAAGCCCGACTGACACAGCACCGACGCACTCTCCTGACAGCCCCGCACTCGATGCGGGGTTTCTTTTTTTTCGGTGCCCATCAATCGGGGCTGGGCCGGATACCGTTTTCCAACTGACGCAGAGCGGCCCGCACACGAAGCTGCCCGCATGTTCGCTGATTCGTCAGCACATGCCAGCAGCCAGGGTTCCAGGCTGCCGCGGGTCTCTCCCGCGTTGCCCACCAGTCCGCATCGCATCAGGTCTGCGGACGCGCGTCCCCGTGACGTCGATGCTTTTTATCAACCGCGTGCGGGAGCTGCCATCCCGTGAGGGACGAGGCCCCGCTTTTCCAAGGAGCCCGTCCATGTCCCAGCAAGCCTCTTTCGGCCAACTGGCCCTGACCTACTGCGGCAAGTTCCTGCCGCTTGAAGTCCTGCAAAGCGCCGCCGGCCACTACATCGGCACGCGCGACACCGAAGGCCCGGTTTCGCGGGAATCCCGCGAGTACTTCCGCAGCTATGCCGCGGCCCAGCGTGCCCTCGAAAGAGGCGGCTGGTCCCAGCTCGCCATTCCCTGATCCAACTGGAGGAATCACGTCATGAACCAGCTTCTACCACGGGAAGTCGTCGATCAGATCATGCGGGAAGAACAGCATTTCGCGGCCGCGCCCCAAGCTTTTTTCGAGGCCTGGAAGCGCGGTGTCGAGATCGCTGGCCCCGAATGGTTCGGCGACGGCACCCGCGAAGGTCTGAACCAGGCCAAGAGCAAGTGGGATCTGCGTCCCAACATGCTGCAGCTCAACGACGCCCTAGGCGTCCTGAGCAGCGGGGAACGCATGTTCCTGTCCGCCATGGTCAGCTTCTACAACGCGCGCGAGGGCGGTGCCATGCTCAAGCGCTGCCACTTCAACGGACTGTCGGACTTCGACGGTCTCGATCTGCAACGCCGCAAGGTCATCGCTGACCTGCTGGTGAACTACAACGGCTGGTGAGCCGGTCCCCGGCGCACCACTGCTTTTCGTTCCCCCCCCGAGAGGGACATGCGCCCACAAGGCCATGTCCCTCAATTTCTTCTTCATCACCCTGCGGATGCCATCGTCCGCATGGGCTGGCTCCGCTTTCTCGAAAGGAGCCACCATGGCGAACAACTACTACGAAGGCACGGGCGTTCTCGTTCTGGAGCGTGTTACCCCCGTCATCAAGGCGCTGTTCAGCGCGTTCGCGCTGGACGAAACCTACCCCGGCAATGGGGCGGCCTATATCGCCCAAATCGCCGAGAACAATGATCCGCAATGGACGGATGTGCTGGACGGTCTTGAAGACCTGGCCGTACAACTCGGCATCCCCATGCCCGACGACGAAGAGTTGTCGATTCCGTCTCTGCTCGAACGACTGGCCTCTCACTTCGGTGCCGAGCAGGACGCGGAGCTGGAGAACCTGATCGAACACCACCAGTTCGAGGACAGCGCCGACCTGGATGCCTTGCTTCTGATCGCCTCCTGCTTCGATGACGGCCATCGCCTGACCGCTATCCAGTTCGAGGGTTGTTGGTACTGCAGCAAGCCGAGGCTGTTCGAGTTCGGCGGCAACGGCTGCTACCTGAGCCGCGAGGTGCAGGTCTTCAGAACGTCCTCGCAAGCGCTCCAACTCGGCGACCAACTACGCAAGACCATCCTGGCCGCCGACATCGAAGAGGCCTCGGCGTTGATCGCGCTGGAGGCCGCCAACCTGCTCGCAGGCATCAACGACGAGCAGTTCCGCCTGAATGTGCGCCGTCGCGTCGCCGACCGACTGGCCCAGATGCCAACGATCAGCGCCGCCTGACGCATTTTCCATTTTCAACCCACCGGGTCCAATTTCCGGTGGCGGGAATTGGCTCCATTATTCAATCTGGAGAGTTCCCATGTCCCAGAAACCTAATCCCTTTCTCCGCGGCTACTGGAATCTGAAAATCGTCCGCACGCTGTCCATCAGCTACGAGGACGGAAGCCCGCATGTCTGGCGAAACATCCACCCGAGCCAACAGCACTTCTCCGACGAGGAACTGGTTTCATCCTCCTGCATCGTCAGCAGCGATGTCGCGGTGGTCAGCAACAGCCCCGAACCCCTGGGTGCCGAAGCGCTGGCCGAGTGCGATGCCGGTGAAGGCGTCGGCGGCGAGGGCGTGATCGGTGCCGTGGTCTATGCCATCCATGGCGAGGACTTCGACGGTCGCCCGGTTCACGTCGGTGACACCTATTCGGCAGAGGCCGCGCGGGAAGCCGTGCAGCGCCTGAGTTTCGAGACCGGCTATTACAGCCGTTGCTGGGAAATCAGCACCGCACACATCAGCCAGGAAACCGGCCAGTACCTCGCCAACCTGGCTGACCTCGCCACGCCGGAGGCCTTTCTGTTCATCGCGTTCCGGGTTCCGTACAGCCCGGCGATCGGCGTCAAGCTGATCTCCACGCCCTGGACGGACCATAACCTGGAGCACGCCGTGGGCATCAGCGCAGAGCAGCTTCGACAAGAGCACCGGAACAAGGGCATGCCGGACGACTTGGCGAACATCCTTGAACTGGCTGGCCAGGCCGATGTTCGCATCCTGATCCTCGACGCCGACGCTCCCGTGCTGCTGGGCCTGCCGCTAGTCGAGTCCTAGCAGCCTCGCCACGCACCGGCCTTCCTCTTTGTCTCCCCCAAGCCGGCCCGACTCCTCGCCAGGAGCCGGGCTGGTCCATTTTCATAGGAGCACCCTCATGTTCCC
Source organism: Dyella ginsengisoli (assembly GCF_044904665.1). Lineage (NCBI taxonomy): Bacteria > Pseudomonadati > Pseudomonadota > Gammaproteobacteria > Lysobacterales > Rhodanobacteraceae > Dyella > Dyella ginsengisoli. Next base: position 54,196 of record NZ_JADIKM010000005.1, on the reverse strand, counting down.
TGAACTCACCTCGCGCGTACCCGACTTCGAGCACCAACTCGGAGCCTGCGTCAATGCCATGAGCCAGGACGACGCCATCGGCCAGATCCTGGTATTCGAGCGCATGCGTGGCACGCTGCACATGCGCCATATCGCCAGCGCCGACTTGGTAGATACCGACATTGACGACTACGAAATGGTCGTCTTCGACGGTGGCAACACCAACGGCGACACGTGGAAGCATGTCTTCTTCCCGCGTCAGCGCGAGCACTACTTCGTGTACGAAGCCTGACCCGACCAGCCCCTTTCGAGGGGCTTTTTCTTGCCCGCAGCACAGGAAACCGGGTGCGGCGAAATGCCATTTCATGCAGGCGAGTAGCCCGGCCCAGGGCCATCCTTGCGCCATGTTCGTCGGCGTTGCCGACACATGCCCAGGCAGCCGAGACCTTCGAGGCTGCAAGCGCGGGAAACCGTGCTGGTCGTTTCTTCCTACGGACGCTCCGCGTCCATCCACCCACAAGGGACCTCTCCCTTGCGGGCGGGGAATCCCTTGTTCTTCCTCAAGGAGATTCCCATGGACCGTTCCCTCATCAAATCCATGATGCCTTCGCTTGTCGCAGGCCATGTGCCCCGCAACGTGCGGTCGTTCAAGTACCGCGTGTTCGATGATCAGCCGCAGTCCTCGACGCTGGGCTTCGCCATCGATCCCCAGCCCTTCGACGGCAAGGTGGTCGCGGCCAACGACGACGCCATCGTCGTCAAGCTCAAGCCCAGCGAGTTCGCGGTGCTCGATCCCAACCTGGTCACCACCGTTCCCAGCGAGGGTGCCAAGGTGCATGTCCAGCCCTACGCACGGCGCCGTTTCGACGGCCTGCGCGCGGACACGCCGGAAGAGCGCACCGAGTACACGTCAGATGGCAGACCCTACACCATCAAGACGCACATCCTCGGCTCCGCGCCGGCCAAGCTTCCCATCCCCGAGCCGCAGTGCATGGAACTGGGCCAGCTCATCCAGCAGTTGGAGGAAATGCCGGCGCCCGACGGGTTCCGGCGCATCACCCACATGCTGGTCGACGCGGGCGCCCGCGACTTCACCTGGGTCGATCCCAAGCCGTCCAAGATCATCGAGACGCCTCCGGCGATCAGCTTCACGGTCTCGACCGCGAAGTTCGAGGGCCAAGTGACGATCCTCTACGACCGCGGCGGCGACACCTACGTGGTGGAACTGCATCGGGACGGCGCACTGGTCGATCGGCATGACGAGGTCTATTTCGACATGCTCGGCGAAGTGCTGGAGCGGCTCATCGATGACGGGCGCTGGCGCCTGATCGACGTGAGCGTGATCGACGCCAAGGCCACCCGGCGACGCCAGGCGGTTGCGGCATGACGTGCGAGACAAGCAACTGCTGGGTGGTGCATTCGCCCAACGAGTCAGCCATCAGCAACGATGGTGCCGGCTTCTGGTCCAACGAGTTCGGCTGGGTTCCGTTCGACCAGGCGACGCGCTTCTCGACGGAAGAGACCGGGCGCTTGCGCCTTCCGTTCTCGACTGGTGGCGATGCGCGCTTCGTTCCGTGGCAGGAAGCCCTGCGGCACTACGGCTGAATCCGCAGCCCACCGGCGACTTGTCCCACAGGCCTTCCATCCATTCGGGTGGAAGGCCTTTTTCTTCAGGAGATCAACCATGTCACTGCGATTCAAAGGCTCCGACATGCGCCCCGTGCTGACCGAGGCCATTGCCAACCAATGCCGCATTGTCCTCGCCAAGGACCAAGGCGTGTACTTCCTCGCCGAGCACGGGGAGCGCCGCCCCGATGGCCGCGTGAAGCTGCTGGCCTATGCCGTCGGCTGCAACCCGGATACCGACCCGTTCGATGACTGGTGGGAACTGGCGCGCGCCGAGCTGGGTGGCGACGACTTCGGCGAGTTCTTCGACCCGACGGACCGCGTTTTCACCCGCATTCTGCAAAGCTCGGACGATCTGGAGCTGACCGTCACCTCGACGTATCTGTCACTGGCGGCGGTGGAATGGGCGTAGCCCAGAAATGTCCCCGTCCCCCTTGAAGCCCCCAGTTTGGGGGCTTTCTTTTGGGCGGAACCAGGCAACCCGGAAAAAAGGAAACGCCCGGATGCCGATTGATTGCTGCCGCGCGCGCGAGGCCCGGCCATGCTGACCCCATGCCTGCTGACGTTGTCAGCGACATGCCAGGCAACCATCGGTCTTCGAGGTTGCCGCGCAGTTCCCACTGCGTGACCGAGCCAGCTCGCACCGCATCCATCCGCGAGCGGCCACCAGTCCTGGTGGCGGATGCTTTCGCCTTATCAACCCACCGCGGGGTTACGCACCTTTCCCCGCATGCGTGGGGCCGGTGTGTCTCCGCTTCATCCCTATGGAGATTCACCATGAGCACCACGTCCAACGAGAAATCGTATTTCGACCTCCACACCTCGGGCATCGGCTACATCCAGCGTGCTCGCGAGGTTCCCGTCCGGGGCGGCCGCCGTGCGCAGCCCTTCCTGGCATGCACCATCGCCGCGCTGGTCGGTTCCGCCAAGGACCCCAGCTACCGCTACTTCGACGTCAAGGTCTCGGGTGCCGAGGCCAAGAAACTGGTCGAGCGCTACATCGGCGTTGACGATCCCAAGCAGCGGCCGCTGGTGCGCTTTCGCCTCGGCGACCTCTGGGGCGATGCGTACATCCGCGACAAGGGTGAGCACAAAGGCCAGGCCGCCGCGTCTCTGAAGGCGCGACTGCTGAAGGCCGAGCCGCTTGACCGGGCCGAACTGGCTTCGATCAAGCAGCACGAGCTGATCACCCGCGGCATCGGCTACCTCAGCCGTCCGAAGGACGTCTCCCCCAAGGATGGCGATCCGTTCCTGTCGTGCTGCGTCGCGGCGCTGGCCGGACCTGTCGGTGAACCGGAATATCGGTACTTCGACACCATCGTCGCCACCCCTGAAGCCGAGCACCTGGTTCGCCGGTGCGTGCAGGCCATCGAAGGGGACCGCAAGGTGCTGATCGCCTTCCGTCTGAACGACATGAAGATCGATCCGTACATCCGCACCAAGGGCGAGCGCGCCGGGGAACCGGGAGCGAGCCTGGAATCGACGCTGGTCCACATCGGTCTCATCAAGATCGACGGCACCCAGGTCTATCCGACGAGCCAGACGCAAGCCGAGGCGCCGCAAGCCGAGGACGCACCCGCGCCCGAAGCCGAGGTTGCCGCCGAAACCGCTGCCGACCAGCCTGTCGAGCCCGCCGAGCGCGAGCCCGCAGGTGAAGTCGAGGAGCAGGAGCCGGCATTGGCTGCTTCGTTCTGATCCGGCATGGCCCCTCACGGGGCCTTGCCTTTTTCCTATTCCCCAAGGAGAACCATCATGGCAGCCACATCGGCATCCACAAGATCGGCACTGCCCATCGTCGTATCAGGCCAGCTTTCGATTCGCACAATCCACGGCCGCAATGGTCCGTTCTGCGTCGGCTACCTCGTCACTCCTATCGGAAACTTCGCGGTGAAGGACGCGGAGCTGGAGCAATACCCCGAAGGCAAGTACGACGGGGAGTTCGTGATCCGCTACATCTTTCCGAACCCGATCCCCATGCGGGGCGGCATCAAGTTCGAGATTCGTTGCAACCTGGATGGCATGACGCTCTTCGGCGTTGACAAACTGAGCCGCGACGATATTCGCAGCTTTTCCACCCAGGACATCGATCCGCTCGATGAAGAACTGGGGGCGCAGCCTGCGGCAACGCCGGCCAAGTCCACCAAGGCATCCAGACCCGCCAAGCCCGCATCCGTGCAGGCGTCCGCGGACCCGATGGTCGATACCACGCCTTTCGGCGTGGATGCGCCGACGCCCGCTGCGGCGGCTGCCCCCGGCAGCACCGAAGATGGCGACGCCGCACTGTTCGGGCTGCTCTGGCCGCTGGGTGAGTCCGTGAAACTGGATTCGACCATCGACCGTCGCACCCTGCGCGCGCAGATCGCCCGCCTGGGTGAACTGGGCTACGCGCTGGACTTCAAGACGCAGGAGTGGAGCCGCCAGGCCGAACTGCAACCTGCGTGATCGCAGACGCCGCATCCGCGGTGTTCTTCATCCACCCGCCGGGGTTCCTTCCCCATGCGGGGGAGGCTCCGGCTTTCTTCTGGAGGTCTCCATCATGTCCACCATCGCTTGCGATGCACCTCATTCCACGCTGGACGAACCCGCGTGGCGCGCTGTCTGCAAGACGGCCGCCGAGCACGCCCAGCGTGGTTGCGGCCTGTCCTGGGATCACTGGGTCACGCTTTTCAGTTCGGAGATCGACGCGCAAGCCAGTCGGTTGCCGGAAAACCAGCGGGCTCAGGCCCTGGAAATCGCGACCCAGGAATGGGACTACGCAACGCCTGCCGAACGGCAGGAAACGCAGGAGTGGAACGCTGCAAACGGCTACTGCTCCCATGGCATCGAACTGGGCTACTGCCCAGCCGGTTGCGGTTCCTAGTCCGCACCGGACTCCATCGCCGCACGCGCGGCACTCCATCACCCGCTGGGGGCTCTCCCCCACGGGGAGGCCTCCGGCTCGATTCTTCAGGAGGCCTTTCATGGGCTGGTATTTCTCCCCCCAATCGCGGTCTGAACTGATCGCGGAACTGATCGCACCGCAAGAGACCGAGCGCGCCAGCGTCAAGGTCATCGCCCACGCTCTGCGCGGCAACGTCCTGTGGTCCGTCGCGGAAGTGACGGCCAAAGTCGAAGGCGTGCATCGTCATCTGGAGCCGGGTCAATCCCTGCGCTACATCCGTTGCGATCTGCTCGAACGCAACGGCGGCCAGTGGGGCTACAAGCCGCTGGACGAGTCCATGCACCCGTACTACTAGTGCCCGCTGTCCTATCTGGATCTCGCACCGGAGCAGTCCGCCGACTGGCGCGCAGGCGTTCGCGCCTACCACGCGCGGCGGCGCACACCCACGGCACCTGCGGCACCCACCGCAGCGCTGATGGCCTGAGCCAGGAGGAACCGACATGGACCCGATCCTGGCTGCGCTTCCGCCCTCGCTGTTGAAGCTCGTTGAAGGGAGTCTGTCCAACGACGAAGTTTCGTCCGACGAGGAAATGCTGGAGTACTTCATCAGTAACGGCCTCACTGAGGAACAGGCACGGCAGGCACTGACCTACCGCGACCAGTACCTCAACAACATCTACCTGGAGGGCTTCACGCCAATCACTTCGGTAGATGAGGCGCTGCACTTCAACCCGCACACCCGGCAGTTCGAGCCGGACTGAGCGGCTTTCTTCCACCCCCTGGGGCAGTACTTGCCCCAGCGGGCGGTGCTGTTCCCGTTGATCCGAGGACACCACCATGCCCGCACACACTTCTTCCACCACGCTGTATCGCATCGACGAATGCTCCGACGTGATGGCCGACGCTTGCGTCGGCGATGACCAGGGCAATCTGATCTTCCTGTCGATCTGGGCGCGCGACACCGCCGTCCAGCAGTTCCTCGCTCGTCTGACCCTCGGGCGCGACGAACAGGGCCTGGACCAGTTCCACGTCATCACCGACCAGGGCGGCAGCGTCCCGGTGTTCGTCAGCAACGTCGATCGCCTGGAAAAGCGCATGACCCGCGCCTACCGGCGAACGCTGTTCGGTTCGCTGTCCAACGTGTGGCTGTTCGACCGCCGCTGCGTCAAGCCCGACAAGGCCAACGCCAGCGCACTGGCATTGCTGCCCAAGGGCAGCGCCCACCGGCTTGACCGCCTGTGGATGCTGGTACGGGACACCTGCCCACTGCCGCTGCTCGACCACTGGCGCGAAACCGTGCTGGAGCTGCTACAGACCCGCGAGATGCTGGCCCGTCTTCCGTTCGCCCTCGGGCCGCTGGAAGGCCATCGGCTCGCCATCGACGTGCCGGCGCTGACCCTGGCGCTGGGCTCCCTGATCCACAGTGACGTGCTCACCGCCTATCCCTATCCGGCCAAGATTTGGACGCCGGAAGCGGTAGCGGCTTGACCCACCCGCGAGAGCACGCCAAGGCGTGCTCTCGCACTTCATCCCCGCCAACCAGGAGACTTCCATGGCCCTCATGTTCCCGCGGCTCGCCCGCAATTTCGCCAAGAACGGGTATTACCCGACCGACGAACCCACGCTCGAAAGAGCCCTCAACGCACTGATGCCCAGCGATGGCCCGATGTGCATCCTCGATCCCTGCGCCGGCGAAGGCGTGGCGATCGCCGAAGCCGCTCATGCCCTCGGGCGCGAGCAGGCCAAGGCGTTCGCCGTCGAGTTCGACGCGGAACGGGCGCGCCATGCCCGCGGCCTGGTCGATCACTGCCTGCACGCGGACCTGATGGACACAATGATCTCCAAGCAGTCCTTCGGGCTGCTCTGGCTCAACCCGCCGTATGGCGATCTGTCCAAGGACGTCAACGGCAACATCGGCTATCAAGGCCAGGGCCGTCCCCGCTTCGAGAAACTGTTCTACCAGCGCAGCCTGTCGCTGCTGCAGTATGGCGGCGTGCTGGTCTTCATCGTCCCCGGCTACGTGCTCGATGCGGAGCTGGTCGGCTGGCTGACACGCCACTACACGGACCTGCGGATCTACCGAGCGGTGGAGACGCAGTTCAAGCAGGTGGTGATCTTCGGCCGCAGGGTGCGTCAGCGCGAGCTGGCACCCGATGGTCTCAAGGCCGTGCGCAATCTGCTGCTGCAGGTTGGGCTTGGCGAAGTCGAAGCCGAGGAACTGCCGAGCGAATGGCCGTTCCTGCCGTACATCGTCCCCGCCAGTCCGGCCGAACCGGAGCACTTCTTCCGCGTGACGATGGAGCCGGAGCAGTTCGCCGATGAAGTCGGCCGGCTGCAAGGTCTCTGGCCATCGCAGGACACGCACCTGGGGGCCGCGCAGCAGTCGCTGCGTCCACCGGCGCGTGCCTTGTCCCACTGGCATCTCGCCCTGGCCCTGGCCGCAGGCGCGATCTCGGGGGTTGTGCGCTCCAAGACCGGGCGCGTACTCGTCGTCAAAGGTGACACCCACAAGGACAAGACGCTTCAACGCGAATTCACCGAACGCGAAGACGGTTCCGTCGCCGAGACCCGCATCCTCACCGACAAGTTCGTGCCTGTCATCCGCGCGTGGGACATGACACCCGACTCCGCTACACGGGGCGAGGTCCTGACCATCCGTTAATCCACCGGACGCCCTGCCGTCCTGCTGTACCACATCGAAGGAGAAACACCCATGTTCTCAAGCCTGTTCAAGCGGCCCGCGCCGCAGAAACAACCGTTGTTCGCACCAGGTACGTTGCAGTTGAGCGAGAAGGTGCATTGGCTGGCCCGCAAAGGCCTGATCGATCCCTTGGCCTATGTCCAGCGCCATGTGCGCGGTGACTGGGGCGAGACCGACGAGGCCACCCGCCAAGCCAACGACGTCGCAATCCGTGGGGACGATCTGATGATCTCCCACTTCAGGATCACGCCCGAACTGGTGTTGATCGTCAAGACCAGCGAGGACCACCAGACCACGGTGATCCAGCTTCCCGAAGAACGCGACATGCTCTGAAGGAGCTGCCTCGTCAACTTCATCCATCTGACGGAGCTACTTCACTCCGTCAGGAGTGTCGTGGCTCAATGACTCATCAAGGAGGAAGCCATGGCATCACATCGCATCGAAACCTATAGCCAAAGGCTGGCGTTCCCAATCGGTGCTCTCATATTCAGTAGAAGCGTTAATCGCCTCATGCAAGCGGGTTATCTGGACCCGATTCCGTACTTCAGACGGCACGCTCGTGGCGACTGGGGTGATGTCAGCGTTCAGCAATGGCAAGCCAATACCACTGCACTTCAATCGGGTGCGCCGCTGGAATCGCACTACGAGATCCACCCAGGGCTCGCCATCCGCATCATCACAGATGGAGGCCGTAACGTCACCGCCATCGTGCTGTCGTCCGAAGACTGAGCACGATTCACCAGCAGGCCGCCACGGCCGGCAACTTCGACCACCTCGGCCAAGTGCCGATTTCCTTCCCACTGCGGGGCATGCCATTGCCCCGCTGGGGGTGGTGCATGCCCCATTTTTCTTTGGAGCATCACCATGTCCCTCGATCTCGAAACCACCGCCGCTGAAGCCACGCCCGTACAGGGCGAACTGCTCGATGCGGAATCTTCCCCTCTGACCCTGAGCCTTCAGGATTTCGTCGGCGAATTCGGCGACGAACTGCTCGACGCCCTCAACAGCGCAAACCCGCCGGTCTATAACGGCCAGCCACAGACGCGCCGGCAACTCATCGTCGCCGGCCTCAAGCGCAAGCTGTTCCCGGCCCAGGCCGAAGTTGTCCACGCCGCTGCCGAATTGCTGATCGACCGTGGCGAACGCGCTGCGATCGTCAACGGCGAGATGGGCTGCGGCAAGACGACCGTCGGCATCGCCACGGCCGCGGTGCTCAACGCCGAAGGCTACCGCCGCACCCTAGTTCTCTCGCCACCGCACCTTGTTTACAAGTGGCGGCGTGAGATCCAGGAAACCGTAGCAGGTGCCAAGGTCTGGGTGCTCAACGGACCGGATACGCTGGTCAAACTCATCAAGCTGCGCGAGCAGTTGGGTGTACACCCCACGGGCCAGGAGTTCTTCATCCTGGGGCGCGTGCGGATGCGGATGGGGTTCCACTGGAAGCCCGTCTTCACCCAGCGGCGTACCCGCCACGGCCACGTGGCTGCGTGCCCGGACTGCGGCACGGTCATCACCGACCTCGATGGCGAGCCGGTCAATCCGGTCGCGCTCCAAGCCGAGGAATACCGCAGGAAGTGCAGCCATTGCGCCGCGCCCCTGTGGACGCTGATCCGCCCGCGCAGCCTGTCCGGCAGCGACCAGTCCTCGGCCGTGCTGAAAGCCTTGAAGCGCATCCCGACGATCGGGGAAGTCACCGCGCAGAAGCTGATGCAGAAGTTCGGCGACGGGTTCCTGGCGTCGATGCTGGGCGACAACATCCACGAGTTCATCAACTTGATGGATGGCAACGGCGAACTGGTCTTCTCTGACCGCCAGGCGCATCGCATGGAAAGAGCGATGGCCAACATGGAGTTCGGCTTCGGCGAAGGCGGCTACCAGCCGTCCGAGTTCATCAAGCGCTACCTGCCACAGGGCACGTTCGACCTGCTCATCGCCGACGAGGCGCACGAGTACAAGAACGGTGGCAGCGCCCAAGGCCAGGCCATGGGCGTGCTGGCGGCGAAGGCTCGCAAGACCTTGCTGCTGACCGGCACGTTGATGGGCGGCTACGGCGACGACCTGTTCCACCTGCTGTTCCGGGCACTGCCTGGACGGATGATCGAAGACGGCTACCGCCCGAGCACGAGTGGGAGCATGACTTCGGCCGCGATGGCGTTCATGCGCGATCACGGCGTCCTGAAGGACATCTACTCCGAGAGCGCCGGCACGGCGCACAAGACGGCCAAGGGCACCAAGGTATCGGTGCGCACGGTCAAGGCTCCCGGCTTCGGGCCGAAAGGGGTCTTGCGGTGCATCCTGCCGTTCACGATTTTCCTCAAGCTCAAGGACATCGGTGGCAACGTCCTGCCGCCGTATGACGAGGAGTTCCGTGAAGTCGCAATGGACACGGCGCAAGCCGCGGCCTACCGCGACCTGGCGGGTCGGCTGACCGCGGAGCTGAAACAGGCTCTGGCGCGACGCGATACGACGCTGCTGGGCGTGGTGCTCAACGTGCTGCTTGCCTGGCCGGACTGTTGCTTCCGGTCGGAAACCGTGGTGCATCCGCGCACGCGCAACACCTTGGCGTTCGTCCCGGCTCAGTTCAACGAGTTCGAGGTGACGCCGAAAGAGCGCGAGCTGATCGACATCTGCAAGGAAGAGAAGGCGCAGGGCCGCAAGGTCTTGGCGTACACGGTCTATACCGGCACGCGCGACACCACATCGCGCTTGAAGGTGCTGCTGGAACAAGAAGGTTTTCGGGTGGCGGTGCTGCGCGCAAGCGTGGACGCCAGCCGCCGCGAGGACTGGATCGCCGAGCAACTGGACCGTGGCATCGACGTGCTCATCACCAACCCCGAGCTGGTCAAGACGGGCTTGGACCTGTTGGACTTCCCGACGATCGTTTTCATGCAGTCGGGCTACAACGTGTACTCGCTCCAGCAGGCGGCACGCCGCTCCTGGCGCATCGGACAGAAACAGCCGGTGCGCGTGATCTACCTCGGCTACGCCGGTTCCTCGCAGATGACCTGCCTGGAGCTGATGGCCAAGAAGATCATGGTCTCGCAGTCCACCTCGGGCGACGTACCCGAATCGGGCCTGGATGTGCTCAACCAGGACGGTGATTCCGTCGAGGTCGCATTGGCCCGGCAACTGGTCGCCGCCTGATCCCCACGCCAACGCCGGCCTAGCGCCGCCGGCTTTCCGTTGTTCCCACCTAGCAGCCACGTTCACGGTCTCCGTGTACGTGGCTGCGCTCTTTATCCCAAGGAGATTTCCATGAGCACCAACACCCAATCTTCCGAAACCGTCAGCGCCCGCCTGAAACTGGAAGCCGAGATCGCTGATTTCCTGCGACAGCGCATCGAAGACGGAAACCTGTGCGCAGAAGATGTCCCGGCACGCTTGGCGCGCTACGGTCTTATGCCTCCCGAGACGTTCGTCTCCGAAATGCGGGAGCGCATGGGCTTGGATGACGGCGACGAGGCTGCGGCCACCGTATCGACCGCGGTCACGCATCGTAGTGACTTCGGCACGCCAGTCATGGTCGCCTGCGTCAACGCTTCGGGCATGCCCGACATGCCGGTATTCATCGTCAGCGCCACCCAGGAGGAATACGACCTAGGTGTCCACTACGACAAGGCCGAAGCACTGGCCGAGGAATCCGGGTATGAAGGACCGTTCGTTTGCTTTGATATGGCCGAACAGGAAGCCATCGTGTCGGCAGCGCGCGAACTGGGCCTTGTCCCGCAGGTCGTCGTAGTCGATATGACCGACGGCCAGATCCACTCCATTCGCTGCGACAGCGGCGAGATCAAGGTTGTCTGCTACGACACCAGCGACACCGACGAGCATTCGGCGGCCGTGGCGAATCGGCCCCTCGGCGAGAACGGGCAGCTCGTGCGCTGCTGGTCGCACGCCCAACTGGCGCAGGTCGATCCCGGCCTGAAGCCGGCTCAGATTTGATCGGCAAGTTCGATGTGCGTTTTCACAGGCCCTTCGGGGCCTGTTTTTTTGACACGCGGACGCAGACCAGGAGTTACGTCCCGCAGCAAACCAGAAGATATTTCAATCACCCATCGACGCATCGGAAAAGAAAACAACCAGTCGCCGCCTTTATTTCCACCGAGCCATTAAAACGATAAAGAACGAGTCTTAATTTTCAACTAATCGACATATGAAATAATCTATCAGGGATTTATTTTTCAATATAAATCATAAACTTACCGATTGATTTAGATCAATCAAACAAATTCGGCCAGCACCCATACTTCAGTCATTGGACGTCAATGGATGCTCGCAATGGCCAAGAGGCACCTTCTCGAATCCACACATCCTTCCGGCAGGAAGCGCCGCCTATTGATGCTTTCGGTCGCATTGGTGGGAGCGGTATTTTTGATATGGCTGGCGGTGGCCGTGTTCAACACGCGCACTTCCCGTGTCGCAGTGAATGATGATGGTCTCCCGGTCAGCGGCGCGACCGAGTTGACCCCGCAGCAGCACCAGCTGGTTGAACAGGGCCGCTACGTCGCGCGCTTGGGCGATTGCGTTGCCTGCCATACGTCTGAGCCTTCCAAGCCCATGGCAGGTGGCCTTGCGCTGGAAACGCCTTTCGGCAAGCTCTATTCCACCAATATCACGCCGGACAAGGCCACGGGCATCGGCGGTTACAGCCTGGAGCAGTTTGACCGCGTCATGCGCCTTGGGGTGGCGGCCGATGGTCACAACCTGTATCCGGCCATGCCGTACCCGTCCTACGCGAAGATGACGCCGGACGACATGAAGGCGCTTTATGCCTACTTGATGCACGGCGTCACGCCCGTCGAACAAGCGAATCGGCCTTCGGATATGGGCTTTCCGTTCAACCAGCGCTGGGGGCTGGCGCTTTGGAACGCGGTGTTCCTGGAAGACGAACCCTTCCAGCCTGTGCAGGACAAGAACGAGGTGTGGAACCGAGGGGCGTACCTCGTGCAGGGGCTAGGCCATTGCGGTGCCTGTCACACGCCTCGCGGCGTTGGCTTCCAGGAGAAGACCATGACCAGCGAGGGCTCCGCCGGCCACCTGTTCCTGGCCGGTGAAACCGTCGAAGGCTGGCGTGCTCTGAGCCTGCGCAACCTCTGGACCCCGGAGGAAACCGCCGAGATGCTCAAGACCGGACGCAACAAGCACGGCACCGTCTCCGGCAACATGGTGGATGTGGTGCAGCACAGCACCCAGTACATGACCGACGACGACCTGATGGCCATCGGCATCTTTCTGAAATCGTTGCCGCCCGGCGAGGACGACCTACCCATGCAGCTCGCCCAGGGCCCGGAGTCTGGCATCCCACCGTACCGGACTGGTGGCATGGCCAAACCCGGCGAAGTGCCCGGTGACATCTTCACTACGCGCGGTGGCCTTGGCTACCTGCAATTCTGTGCCGACTGCCACCGCTCCAACGGCGATGGTGTACCCAATGCGTTCCCGTCGCTGGCCGGCAACAACACCCTGCAATCGCAGGACCCGGCCACGCTGATCCACATCATGCTGACGGGCTGGCAGGCGCCGGTCACGCAAAGTCATGCACGGCCACTGACGATGCCTTCGTTCGCGCAGTTGAGCGACCAGGAGATCGCCGAAATCCTGAACTTCACACGCCGCGCCTGGGGACGGGCCGACGCTCATGAAATCAGAGCCAGCGAAGTAAGCCGCGCCCGCAAGCACCTTGACGCCACCGCCGACAATCACCGTCCGTTCGAGACACCGCGCCTGGCAGAGATGCTCAAGGAAAAGAACGCGGAGCAACTGGTGTTGGGGGCACGCCTGAACATCGACACGGCGCGCATGCTGCCGAGCAATGTGGGCAACAAGCTCAACTGCGCCAGTTGCCACCTGAATGCCGGCACGGTGGCCGACGGCTCGCCCTATGTCGGGGTCTCCGCGTTCTTCCCCAGCTACGCCTCGCGCGCAGGTCGCGTCATCACGCTGGAAGAGCGCATCAACGGATGCTTCCAGCGCTCGATGCACGGCAAGCCATTGCCCATCACCAGCGACGAGATGAAGGCGATGGTCGCCTACTTCGACTGGATGAAGCGAGAAACCAAGCCCGAAGACAAGGTGGAAGGCCGCGGCGTGGGCAAGGTCGATCAAACGCTCATCCCCAACACCGAGAACGGCAAGCGCATCTATGCCGCCCAGTGCGCGCTGTGCCACGGCGCGAACGGGGAAGGTGTCAGGAACGCCAAGGGCGAGATGGTCTATCCACCGCTGTGGGGCGGCGAGTCCTTCAACATCGGCGCCGGCATGGCCCGCACCTACACAGCGGCGGCCTTCGTCAAGCGGAACATGCCCATCGCATTTGGCACCCATTTCCCACTCGGCCAAGGAGGGCTCACTGACCAAGAGGCCGTGGACGTGGCCGAATATTTCACCCACATGGATCGCCCGGATTTTGCGCCCAAGGGTAAGGACTGGCCCAACGATAAGAAGCCCGCTGATGCGCGCTATTAAGGGTGTTGATAGACATATGGGGCTGCACGCACCCTATGGGTCGCATGCAGTCGAAGGCATGCCACGCGCAGCAACCGAGACCAGGGGAGAATCAGTCCGGCTCATTCCTTGGAAAACACTGCCGGTGGTACTGATGTTGTCCTGCGCACCGGCGCTGGCAGTGAATGTGGCACCTGCCACCGACGTGTCGGCGCAAATATTCATCAACGCCAGCCAGCTCGACCGAGGCGACGTGACCAGCGCCGACGAAGACCCGGCGCTGGATCTGAAGCGCACTTTTATTACCCTTGACCATCGCTTCAACCAGAATTGGTCAGCGCAGGTAACGACCGACGTGCAGTGGCTGCGCAACGACGATCCGAGCGACGTGTGGCTGCGCCATGCCTACCTGCAGCGCAGCTTCGGCAAGGGCCGCTGGCTGCGTCTGGGTAATGCGCCGACGGCATGGATTCAACAGGAGTCAATGCGTGAAGGCTACCGCTACATCGATGCCGGCCTGATCGCACGTACCAAGATGGGCGCACCGGCAGACTACGGAGCGCACGTCCAGTATGTGCGTGGGGATTTCACCTATGCCGCATCGATCGTGACCGGCGCGGGCTTCCAGCGACCTCGCCTGGGCAAGCGGGCCGATGTTGAGATGAGGCTCGGCTGGACGCCAGGCAAACGCCTAGAGCTGGCAGTGGGCGGTTACCGCGGCACCCGCGCCCAGGATGCCGGTCACAAACCGCGCGAGCACACCGCGCGGCGCTGGAATGCCATGGCCAGTTGGGTCGGCGAACGTGGACGCATCGGCGGGCAGTATTTCCACGCCGACAATTGGACCCGGGTCACCAAGCCCGGTGACGATGACCAGCGTGGATGGTCGGCATGGGCGAGCCACCAGATCACCCCTCGGTATGCGCTGTTCACCCGCCACGACATGACTCGCATGAGCCTGGACATCGACCCACGCATGCAGGAGCGTTACCACGTGATCGGTGTGGAGTGGAAACCCAATCGTCACCTGCGTCTGGCAGCAGTAGGCAAGCGCGTGCTGCAGGAGATGGCGAACGTGCGGATAGAGAGTCACGAGGCAGGCTTGTGGACGCAACTCGCATTCTGAACAGACGATCATGACCCACCGCTGGCGCAGGGCTTCTGATCCACCCGACATGGCTTCTGTCCTAGGGGAGCGACCCGGCCGTCACTAACGGCATGCCGATAATCGGATAATCCGCAGATCGTATTGTTTGCTGCCGCGCACCGCTTGAGCGGCGATGGTGAGGGCTCGATGTTTCAGGACGCCGAGCCATGTGCCCCTCTCCCCCCTGGTTTCACCATCCCGAACGCCGCCTGCTGGCGGGTTTTCTCGGCCTGCTTTGGTCGGTGCTGGCTGGCGGCTGCGCGACGGCGAGCGCGCCGGTCGCGCCCGACACCATCGAGGAAGTCTCGGCCGCGCCCGTACCCGAGGCGCCCGAGTACATCCCCGTCGTGCGCTACGACCGCTACACCCTCGTGGAACTGGCACCAACAGCAGCGCAGCGCGACCTGCTGTTGCAGACCATCGACGTGTCGATGCCCGAGGATGCACGCGCCACGGTCGGCGACGGGCTACGGCATGTGCTCAAGCGCAGCGGTTACGGCTTGTGCCGGACGGCGCACGCGGTGATCGAGCTGTACACCCTGCCGCTGCCGGCGGCGCACCTGCACCTCGGCCCCATGACCCTGCGCGATGCGCTGCTCACCCTGGCTGGTCCGGCCTGGGAACTGCACGCGGATGACCGCGCGCGGCAAATCTGCTTCGAGCGGCCCGGCGACAGCATGACCGCCGACAACGTACCCGCGCCGCCCGCCACCGAGGCGGTGCAGACGTTCCCGCTGGTGCCCGAGGCATCGGAAGGTCAGCCATGAACGCCCCGCAGCCCGCCCACCGTTCAACGGCCGCCGTGGTGGTGCAGAGCCTGATGTGGCTCTGGCTGATCGGCCTCAGTGTTCTGGTGGCCCTGGGCTACCAGGCCATGAACGACCAGGCCGACCAAGATCGCCTCGATTCCCGCCTGCAACGCTTGGAAGCGCAGGCAACAGGCCTGGCCGAGGCCGTCGAGGCCATCCAGCAGCGTCCGGCCGTCGCCACGGCGGCAGACCTCAAAGACACCCGCCAAATCCTGGAAGCACGCGCGGCCCAGGTCGAGAAATCGCTCAGCGGCTACGCCGCTGCCGACGATCTTCAGGCACTGCGCGCCGAGGTCGAGCAGATCAAGACGCGCCAGACCGCTGCGCGCGCGGCTCGCGCACCGAGCAAGCCCGCCGCCAAATCCGAACCACCGCCGTTCCCGTTCCGCATCGTCAGTGCCGAACTGCGCGCCGGCCAGCGCAGCGTGTCCGTCGCGCCGAGCGGCGGGGACTTCACGCCCGACCAGCTCCAGGTGCTGCTGCCCGGCGATGCGGTCGGCCCGTGGCGCTTGCAGACCGTCGAGGGCAGCACCGCGGTGTTCCAGGCCGGCGCCCAAATCCGCCGCGTGGCGATTCCCTGATCGGAGCACACCATGAAGCCGTCGATCATCCTCTCCGCGTTCCTGCTGGCCTCGGCCCAGTGGCCCGCCTGGGCCCAGCAGCCCACCTCCGCTCCCGCCCGCAATGCGCAGAGCCAGGAGCGCCCGCTGGCCACCCGCGCCCTGGACGACCGGGTGGCAAGCGACTGGGGGCTGCAACCACAGGAATGGGCGCGCTACCGCGAACTGATGGACGGGCCCTTGGGCATCTACTCGCCCAATCTGGACCCGCTGTCGGCCCTGGGCATCGAGGCCCGCACCGATGAAGAACGGCGGCGCTATGCCGAACTGCAAGTGCAAGTCGAAGCGCGCCGCGTGGAGAAGCTGCTCGCCTATCAGCGTGCCTACGACGAGGCCTGGCAGCGCTTGAACCCCGGCATGCAACGGGTAAACCTGCCTGACGACAAGCCAGCGGCCGGAGCCACGCGCGGCTCGGGTCGCACGGCGGTGTTCGTGAAGGACGGTTGCGCGGCCTGCGACCAGCTCGTGCAGCGTCTGCAATCGGCGGGCACCGAGTTCGACCTGTACATGGTGGGTAGCCGCCAGGACGACGGGCGCATCCGCGATTGGGCCAAGCGCGCGAACGTCGATCCTGCGCGCGTGCGCGGCGGCACCATCACGCTGAACCATGACGGCGGCCGCTGGCTGTCGCTGGGCCTGCCCGGCGACTTGCCCGCGGTCGTGCGCGAGGTGAACGGCCAATGGCAGCGCCAGCCGTAGCCGTCCCCCTGCGCGCACTGATGCTCGTCGCTGGCTTGTGCGCCTGCGTAGCCCAGGCCCAGGAGGTTCCGCCACCGGCCTACCAGCTTGCCGCCCAGCGAGCAGGCATCCCTTCGACGGTGCTCTACGCCGTGGCCTTGCAGGAGAGCGGCATCCGCCGCAACGGTCGCACCGTCCCGTGGCCGTGGTCCCTCAACGTCGCCGGCCAGTCGCGCCGCTTTGCCACGCGCGCCGATGCCTGCGCAGGTCTCCAGCAGGCGATGCGCTCCACGCCGCACACGCGCATCGACGCGGGCCTGGGCCAGATCAACCTCGGCTATCACCAGCGGCGCTACGCCAATGCGTGCGACTTGCTCGACCCGTACCGCAACCTCGCCACCGCTGCCGAGATCCTGAAGGAACAGCACGCCCCCGGCGAGGACTGGTTGCTGGCGATCGGCCGCTACCACCGCCCCGCGGGCGGTGAACCCGCTGCCCGCTATCGCCGTAGCGTGTCCCGCCACCTTGCCCGTGTGCAGGGCGCGCGCCCAGCCGCCGCGGCCCTCGCCGCGCGCCAGGAGACATCCCCATGACGACATCCCATCTGGCCTTTCGGGGTCTGCTCGTACTGCTGGCGGGCCTGCCGCTGGCCTCGCGTGCCGGCGAGCCGCTGATCGTGGTCGAAGACCGGGGCGGCGCGGCGGCGCTGCCGTACTACGAAGCCCTGAACCTCCAGCCGCGCGCCGGAGCGCCGGCCCGGCCGCCGATCCCGATGCCCCAGGTTCCCTCCACGCCGGCAGACGAGGCCGCGATGCTGCCGGTACGCAGCGCCAAGCTCACACCCGGCACCGTCGCGCAGCGGGTCATCGAGGCTCCGGGTCTGCGGCCTTTCGTGGTCGTCG
Source organism: Dyella ginsengisoli (assembly GCF_044904665.1). Lineage (NCBI taxonomy): Bacteria > Pseudomonadati > Pseudomonadota > Gammaproteobacteria > Lysobacterales > Rhodanobacteraceae > Dyella > Dyella ginsengisoli. The sequence goes on along the minus strand of NZ_JADIKM010000005.1, from coordinate 36,409 downwards.
GCGACGACGAAACTTCCCGGGCCTGGCTGCGTCGCCGTGCGGTTGCGCTGCGCGAGCGCGGCGCGGTCGGCCTGGTGGTCAACATCGAGACCGTGCAGGCCTTGGCGCGGTTGCGCGCCCTGGTGCCCGGCGTGCCGCTCGCACCCGTGTCCGGCGACGACCTGGCCGAGCGCCTGGGCCTGCAGCACTACCCGGCGCTGATCACGGCCACCGGCATCGAGCAATGAAGCCATGTCGGGGAAACAGCCAGTTGAGGTACTGCTTCGCCCAGCGGTGGAGCTATATACCGTCGCGGCGTGTGCAGGCGCCGCGTTTCTGTCCCTGGTGGCACCCTGGTCGCTCGCGCTGAGCCCCGCCATGGGCGTCGGCAGCGCGCTGGCGTTCGGGGCCTACGGCGCCATCCGCTACCGCGATGCCCGGGTCATCCTGCGCTACCGGCGCAACATCCGCCGCCTGCCGCGCTACGTGATGACCAGCAGGGACGTGCCGGTCAGCCAGCAGCGGCTGTTCGTGGGGCGTGGGTTCTTGTGGGAGCAGAAGCATACCCATAGGCTCATGCAGACGTACCGGCCGGAGTTCCGCCGCTACGCCGAGCCGACACCGGCCTACCGGCTGGCGCGTCGCCTGGAAGAACGGCTGGAGTTCGCCCCGTTCCCGCTGTCCCGGCTGCCTGCGCTCACCGGCTGGGACGTGCCTTTCAACCCGGTGCGGCCGCTGCCGCCTGTTGGCGGCCTGCCGCGCCTGCACGGCATCGAACCCGACGAGGTGGACGTCAGCCTGCCGCTGGGCGAGCGCGTCGGGCACTCGCTGGTGCTGGGCACTACGCGCGTAGGCAAGACGCGACTGGCCGAGTTGTTCGTGACCCAGGACATCCGGCGCAAGAACGCCGCGGACGAGCACGAGGTCGTGATCGTCATCGATCCCAAGGGGGACGCGGACCTGCTCAAGCGGATGTACGTCGAGGCCAAGCGAGCGGGCCGCGAGCGCGAGTTCTACGTCTTCCATTTGGGCTGGCCGGACATTTCCGCGCGCTACAACGCCGTGGGCCGCTTCGGCCGCATCAGCGAGGTGGCCACCCGCGTCGCGGGGCAGCTTTCCGGCGAAGGCAACTCAGCCGCCTTCCGAGAGTTTGCGTGGCGATTCGTCAACATCATCGCCCGCGCCCTGGTGGAGCTGGGACAGCGGCCCGACTACATGCTGATCCAGCGGCACGTCATCAACATCGACGCGCTGTTCATCGAGTACGCCCAGCACTACTTCGCCAAGACGGAGCCCAAGGCCTGGGAGGTGATCGTCCAGATCGAGGCCAAGCTCAACGAGAAGAACATCCCGCGCAACATGATCGGGCGCGAGAAGCGCGTGGTGGCGCTGGAGCAGTACCTCTCGCAGGCGCGCAACTACGACCCGGTGCTGGATGGCCTGCGCTCGGCGGTTCGCTACGACAAGACGTACTTCGACAAGATCGTCGCATCGCTGCTTCCGCTGCTGGAGAAGCTGACAAGCGGCAAGATCGCCCAGCTCCTGGCCCCGAACTATTCCGACCTGACCGACCCGCGCCCGATCTTCGACTGGATGCAGATCATCCGTAAGAGGGCCATCGTCTATGTGGGCCTGGACGCGCTGTCCGACGCCGAGGTCGCCGCAGCGGTGGGCAACTCGATGTTCAGCGATCTCGTGTCGGTCGCCGGGCACATCTACAAGCACGGGATCGACGATGGCCTGCCGGGAGCATCGGCCGGTGCGCGCGTGCCGATCAATGTCCATGCCGACGAGTTCAACGAGTTGATGGGCGACGAGTTCATCCCGCTCATCAACAAAGGCGGCGGTGCCGGCCTGCAAGTCACGGCCTACACGCAGACCCTCTCGGACATCGAGGCCCGCATCGGCAACCGCGCCAAGGCCGGTCAGGTGATCGGAAATTTCAACAATTTGTTCATGCTGAGGGTCAGGGAGACCGCGACGGCCGAACTCCTAACGAGGCAGTTGCCGAAGGTCGAGGTCTATACGACCACCATCGTGAGCGGCGCGACCGACAGCTCGGACATTCGCGGGGCGACGGATTTCACGTCGAACACCCAGGACCGCATCAGCATGTCCAGCGTGCCGATGATCGAGCCGTCGCATGTCGTCGGCCTGCCCAAGGGCCAGTGCTTCGCGCTGCTGCAGGGCGGCCAGCTTTGGAAAGTGCGCATGCCGCTGCCGGCGCCGGACCCGGACGAGGTGATGCCGGCAGACTTGCAGCAACTGGCCGGGTACATGCGCCAGAGCTACAGCGAAGCGACGCAGTGGTGGGAGTTCACCAGCTCCCCGGCCTTGCAGGAGACAGGCCTGCCCGACGACCTGCTGGATGACGCCGCTCCGGCCGAACCTCCCGCGGTGGCCACCGTCAGCGACGATGGCGCCGGCAACGAGGCCTCGCAATGAAGGACGCCGCCTCGACTGCGCAGAGGGAGCAGAACCAGCGCCAGGGCCTGATCGTCGGCACCATCACCTTGCCGTTCCGGCTGCTCGGGGTACTGATCGGCTCGCTGCTGTTCTCGATCGTCGTGGAGTGCGTCGGCATGCACCTGTTCTGGAAGGACCAGGGCTGGCGGCACTCGCAGGAGATGTTGCAGTACGAACTGGGGCACCTGTCCAGCCACTTCACGCGCAGCGTGGTCGTGCAGGAGCCGGGGCGCACGGCGCACGAGCTGGTGGACACCGGCTACGAATGGGTATTCGTGCGCTCCGGTCTGCTGGAACGCATGAGCCAGACCGCCGGACGCGCCCGCGCTCCCAGCCAGGGACAGACGCACAATTTCCGCTACTACATCAGCCAGGTTTATGTCTGGACCGAGAGCTACCTGATCGCCGCTGCTTTCACGACGCTCACGTTCCTGGTGCGCCTTCTGATCCTGGTGCTCACGCTGCCGCTGATCTTCACCGCCGCGTTCGTTGGCCTGATCGACGGCCTGGTGCGCCGGGACGTGCGCCGGTTCGGCGCAGGCCGGGAATCCGGCTTCATCTACCACCGCGCGAAGGCGAGCCTGATGCCGCTGGCCGTGCTGCCGTGGGTCACGTACCTCGCGCTGCCGATCTCGGTGCATCCGCTGCTGATCCTGCTGCCGAGCGCCGCCTTGCTGGGGCTGGCGGTCTCCCTGACCGCGGGGAGCTTCAAGAAGTACCTCTAGGTCATCAATCCGGGCATGCGCGAGTTCCTATTGTTTGCGGCCTAAAAGCCCCTCGCTGCCCACGATCAAGCCATTGCTGATCACACAGGAATGGCGCGATGTTGGCTCCGATCTGGCAGCGTGCCGCGCATCGCGGCGTGCCCATCTTTCTCGTGACGGCCCTGCTGGGTCAGTCCCCGATGGCGTTGGCCGAATCCCCCGCACAGCGCCAGGAGCTGGTCGCCGCGCTGCGCCAGCTCGGCGCGCTGGAGCGCTCCGTCGCCGACAGCGCCGCGCATGCCCCCGTCCAGCCGGGCGAGCGCTACCACTTCGACTACCCGCGGCTGCTGGCTGACCTGGCGCGCGTGCGCGCCGGCATCCAGGCCCATCTCGCACCGTCGCGTGCCCAGCCGCGCGATCCCTCCGAACTGGCCGGCGACTACCGCGCCGAGCGGGCCGCTTCGCCATCGCCGACGGCGACTGCGGAAGGCAAGCCATGAACGGTGCCCAAATCTCGGCATTTCAAGCCAATAGCGGCATTGCGCCTTCCGCGATGGCGACCGTGCTGATCGGCGTCGTGTTCGCGGTGCTCCTCGTGTGGGGCGTTTGGGCCATCCGCACGGCCTATGTCGGCTGGGCCGAGAACCGACTCAACCAGCGCCAGTTTCTCGGCGTCGTCGTCCGCTTCCTGGCGATGTACCTCGTGCTGACTTTTTTCCTCCTCTCCTGACCCTGAAGGGACTGACTATGCAAACCATCCTCACTTCCCGCATCGCCCAACGCATCGCCGTGGCGCTGGCCTTCGCCACGCCTCCGGTTCTGTCGTATCCGCAAGGCTTGCCGCAGTTGGAGAACCCGACCCGTGGCACCGGCAACGGCATCATGGAGACCATCCGCAATTACGGCTACGACATCATCATGCTGGTGGCCCTGCTGGTGGTGGCCTCCATGTTCATCGGCGTCTGCTATCACGCCTACGGGACCTACGCGGAGATCCATACCGGCCGCAAGACCTGGGGCCAGTTCGGCCTCACCGTCGCGATCGGTGCCGTGCTGCTCGTAATCGGCATCTGGCTACTCACCGAAGCCACCGGCATCCTGTAAGGCGAGGCCGGTATGTCCGAGCAGCAGCACGTCCGTGCGGACGGGACGGTCACGTTCCTTCCGCACCGGCTCAACCGTCATCCCGTTGTCGTGCGCGGCCTCACCGCCGACGAGCTGTGGATCTGCTGCGGCCTGTCCGGTGCCGCCGGCCTGCTGGTCGGTGCCCCGTTGTCCTGGGTGTTCCGCACCATCGCCATCGCGCCGACGTTCGTTGTCCTGGGTGTGGCCCTGGGCATCTTCGTCGGCGGCGGCATCCTGCGCCGGCTCAAGCGCGGACGTCCCGACACCTGGCTGTATCGGCAACTGCAATGGCGAATCGCCACTCGCCATCCACTGATGGCCGGCTGGGTGGGCGGCCATGCGCTGATCTCGCGCTCGGGCTTCTGGACCACACGCAGGAGCACGCAATGAGCCGTTTCAAGAACGAAATTTCGCACCTGCAGGCGCACATCAAGACGCTCCGCCTGGGCGCTGGGGCCCTGGTCGTCGTCGCCCTGGTCATGGGCGCCGGCTGGTGGAGCGCCCCGCGCGACCTGACCATCCACGTCCCGCCCGACCTGCGCTCCGGCAGTACCCGCAAATGGTGGGAGGTACCGCCCGAATCGGTCTATGCGTTCACGTTCTACGTGTTCCAGACGCTGAACCGCTGGCCGACGAATGGCGAAGAGGACTACGCACGCAACCTCCATACGCTCTCGCCGTACCTCACCCCGTCCTGCCAGGCCTTCCTGCGCGCGGACTATGACTACCGCCGCAGCACGGGCGAGCTGCGCCAGCGCGTGCGCGGCATCTACGAAATCCCCGGCCGCGGCTACGGCGACGACCCCACGGCGCGCGTGCGCGTGGTCTCCGACCGCGACTGGGTGGTGACGCTCGACATCACCGCCGACGAGTACTACGGCGCCGAGCAGGTCAAGCGCGCTCTCGTGCGCTACCCGGTGAAAGTCACGCGGGTGGACGTCGATCCCGCCCGCAACCCGTTCGGCCTGGCGCTGGACTGCTACGACGGTGCGCCCCAGCGCATCAGCGCCCCGGAGCCGACGCGCCCGGCGCCTGGCGGCCTGTCTCCGCAAGCGCCCCAAGGAGAAAACACCCCATGAAGCATCCTGTACTCACGCTGCTGGGGCTGCTGGCCGTCGCCGTGGCCCCCGCTCAGGCGGTGGAAATCCTGCGCTGGGAGCGCATGCCGCTGGCGGTGCCGCTGAAGGTCGGCCAGGAGCGCATCGTGTTCATCGACCGGAACGTCCGCGTGGGCGTGCCCGCAGGCGTGGGCGAACGCCTGCGCGTGCAGAGCGCGGGTGGCGCGGTGTACCTGCGCGCCAGCGAGCCGATCGAGCCCACGCGGCTGCAATTGCAGGACGCCGACACCGGCGCGCTGATCCTGCTCGACATCGCGGCCGAGCCGCCCAAGGACGGCGAAGCCGAGCTGGAGCCGGTGCGCATCGTCGAGGGCAGCAGCACCCCGGCGCGCTATGGCGATCAGGCAGGCGGTGCCGACGAGGACCCGGCGCGCGCCCAGGACCAGTCAGTCGCTCGGGCAGCGCGGCGCGAGACGCCGGTTCCGGTCGTCCTGACGCGCTTCGCCGCGCAGAACCTCTACGCGCCCCTGCGCACCGTGGAGCCGCTGGCGGGCGTCATGCGGGTGAACCTGCGCCGTGGCCTCGACCTTGGCACGCTGATGCCGACGCTGCCCGTGCGCGCGGTCGCTCTCGCGTCGTGGCGTCTGGAAGACCAGTGGGTCACCGCCGTGCGTCTGACCAACAGCAGCAGCGGCTGGGTCACGCTCGACCCGCGCGTGCTGCAAGGCGATTTCCTCACCGCCACCTTCCAGCACGAAGCGCTCGGCCCCCGCGGGACGCCCGAGGACACGACCGTCCTGTACCTGGTGACACGCGGACGCGGCCTCGCGCAATCGCTGCTGCCGGCGATCCACCGCTTCGACCCGGCTGCGCACCTGCCGCAGCCGGAAGCGGAAGCCGAGGACGGCAAGGAGGCCCGCCATGCGCAGTAACGGCTTGCTCAAGTGGCTGATGATCCCGGTCGCCTTGCTGGTGCTGTTCGTTGCCATCCGACTGTTCTCCGGCGGAAGCACGTCGGCACCGCCCGCCGCGGATGCCGGTTCCAAGCTCACGCCCGAGGAAATGAAGGCGTTGGGCATCGAAGGCGATACCCCGCGCGATACCGTGGCAACGCTCGTCGCCCAGGTGAAGCAGTTGCGCACCGAGCTTCAGACCGCGCTGACCGACAACAAGTCGCAGCGCGAGGAAAACCAGCGCCTGCGCCAGCGCGAGAACTCCATCGATCAGCGCATCAATTCGGCCCTCGAATCCGAACGCTCGAACCTGCGCCGCGACCAGGAACAGGCGGCCAGTGCGCGCCAGCAGACCGAAGGGCTGCTCGCCGACCTGCAGCGGCGTCTGGACAGCATCGGCGGGCGCGGCGGCGGCCATGCCGATCTGCCCGTGGGCCTGGGGCTGCGCGACGGCGACGAGGCCGGCATGGAAGGCGGCATGCGCTGGGTCGAACCGGACGACGCGAAGAAGGCCGAGGGACGCAACGGCAGTCGTGGCGCGGGCAGCGGCATGAGCTTCCCGACGAGCTTCGGCCCGGCGCAAAGCACGCTGGAAACGACCGCGGAAACCGTGGCGAACGCCGGCGCACGTGCGGCAGGCGTCAAGAGCGCCAAGCCGGTCTATACCGTGCCAACCAACTCGACGCTGATGGGGTCGGTCGCGATGACGGCGCTGATCGGCCGCGTGCCGATCGACGGGACGGTGAACGACCCGTATCCGTTCAAAATCCTGGTCGGCCCAGACAACCTGACCGCGAACGGGATTGACATCCCGGACGTGGCCGGCGCCGTGTTCTCCGGCACCGCATCGGGCGACTGGACGCTTTCGTGCGTGCGCGGTCAGGTGCGCAGCATCACCTTCGTCTTCCACGACGGCACGATCCGCACCATCCCCGAAGACCGCGACGGCAACCAGCAGAACAACCAGCAGCAGAACTCTCAAACCGGGGGCCTGGGCTGGATCAGCGATCCGTATGGCATCCCTTGCGTCAGCGGCGAGCGGCGCAGCAACGCCCAGCAGTACCTCGGCTCGCAGGCCCTGATCACCGCGGCCGGTGCCGGCGTGGCCTCGCTGATCGACAGCGACAGCGGCCAGATGTCCTACGTCGGCGCCGACGGTTCCATCGGCAGCGTCGGCATCTCGGGCAACGAGGCCGTGGGCCGCATCCTGGCCGGTGGCGTGCGCGACATGGCGGACTGGGTGAACAAGCTGTACGGGCAGGCGTTCGCGGCCGTCTATGTCCAGCCCGGCGCGAAGGTCGCCGTCCACCTCGAAAAGCCGCTCGCCATCGACTTCGATCCCGAAGGCCGCAAGGTCGATCACCGCGCAGGAGAAAGCCATGCTCTCGAACTTGAATAGGGGCCTGGCGCTGGCCCTCGCCGTCGCGGTGCTCGGCGGCTGCGCCACCAGCAAGGAAAAGCTGCTGCCCCACGGCGACAGCACGATGATGGACATCTGGCAGCAGAACGCCGGCGACGGCGGCGGGAGCGCCGGCCAGGCGGCACGCCGGCAGTTGCTCGATGCCCGCCAGAGCCTGCGCCGGCCGCTGACCGAGGCCGACGTGCAGGCCGCGCCCGCCGAGCAGACGCGCTACACGCGCACCGCGCGCAACGAGGTCTATCGCCAGTTCCACCGGCTGCCGAATCCCGATCTCGTCATGTACGTGTATCCGCACCTGGCGGGCTCGGACCCTGTACCTGTGCCGGGCTACACGACGGTCTTCCCCCTCTATCAGCGCGTGCAGTACGCCATGCCGGGCGAGCGCGTGGAGGAATACTGATGCGCTGGAAACTTCCCTGGCCGAAGCTGGCCGCATCCAGCGCCAGCGACGACGAGCAGCCGGACGGTTGGCAGCGCCACGTCGATGCCTTGCGCCAGGCCGGCATCCCCGAACCTGGCGCAGCGGTCCAGGGCCGCAGGCCGGCGACGGTAGCCGACGAGCAGGCGCTGTACGACGTCGCACCGTCGTTCGCGGAACTGCTGCCTTGGGTGGAGTTCCTGCCGCAGTCGAAGTCCATGCTGCTGGAGGATGGGCAGTCGGTCGCTGCCTTCTACGAGCTGGTGCCGCTGGGCACCGAGGGCCGGGAACCCGGCTGGCTTGCGCATGCCCGCGATGCCTTGGAGAACGCGCTCCAGGACTCGTTCGATGAGCTGGACGAAAACCCCTGGGTGCTCCAGCTCTACGCCCAGGACGAGCCCAGCTTCGACCAGTACATGCAGACCCTGCGCGACTATGTGCAGCCGCGCGCCCGGGATACCGCGTTCACCGAATTCTACCTGCGCTTCTTCGGCCACCATCTGCGCGCGGTCGCCAAGCCGGGCGGCCTGTTCGAGGACACGGTAGTCACGCGGCTGCGCTGGCGCGGCCAGACGCGGCGGGTGCGCATGGTGATCTATCGCCGTGCCACCGGGCAGGCAAGCCGCCGCGGCCAGACACCCGAGCAGATGCTGAACATCGTCTGCGACCGCCTGTGCGGCGGCTTGGCGAACGCCGGCATCCAGGCACGGCGCATGGTCGCAGCCGACGTCCACGACTGGCTGCTGCGGTGGTTCAATCCGCGCCCCGCGATGCTCGGGCCGAGTGCAGAGGACCGGGAGCGCTTCTACGCGCTGGCGCGCTACCCCGACGAGACCGAGGAAGGCGAAATCGAGCTGGCGAGCGGGCGGGATTTCAGCCAGCGGTTGTTCTTCGGCCAGCCACGCTCCGACGTGGAGCACGGCACCTGGTACTTCGACGGCATGCCGCACCGTGTGCTGATCACCGACCGGCTCCGCATGCCGCCCGCCACGGGTCACCTGACGGGCGAAACCCGCAAGGGCGATGCGATCAACACCCTGTTCGACCAGATGCCGGAAGACACCTTGATGTGTCTCACCATGGTCGCCACACCGCAGGATGTGCTGGAAGCGGACTTGAACCACCTGGCGAAGAAGGCCGTGGGCGAGACGCTGGCGTCGGAGCAGACGCTCAAGGACGTGCAGGAGGCGCGGTCCCTGATCGGCAGCGCGCACAAGCTCTACCGGGGAACGCTGGCGTTCTACCTGCGCGGGCGCGACGAGGCGGAACTGGACCGGCGCGGCCTGGACCTGGCGAACGTGATGCTCAACGCCGGCTTGCAGCCGGTGCGCGAGGACGACGAGGTGGCGCCACTCAACAGCTACTTGCGCTGGCTGCCGTGCTGCTACAACCCCGGCCAGGATCGGCGCAGGTGGTACACCCAACTGATGTTCGCGCAGCACATCGCGAACGTATCGCCGGTGTGGGGCCGCGCCCAGGGTACCGGGCATCCCGGCATCACCGTGTTCAACCGCGGCGGCGGCCCGATCACGTTCGATCCGCTCAACCGCCTAGACCGACAGATGAACGCCCACTTGTTCCTGTTCGGCCCCACCGGCTCCGGCAAGAGCGCCACGCTCAACAACCTATTGAATCAGGTCACGGCCATCTACCGGCCAAGGCTGTTCATCGTGGAAGCCGGCAACAGCTTCGGCCTGTTCAGCGACTTCGCCAAGCGCCTGGGCCTGACCGTGAACCGGGTCAAGCTGGCCCCCGGCTCGGGCATCAGCCTGGCCCCCTTCGCCGACGCGCGCCGGCTGATCGAGACGCCCAGCGACGTGCAGACGCTCGATGCCGATGCGCTGGACGAAGACCTGCCACCGGATGTCGCGGCGATGGAGGCAGACGAGCAGCGCGACGTGCTGGGCGAACTGGAGATCACGGCACGGCTGATGATCACCGGCGGCGAGGACAAGGAAGAAGCCCGGATGACGCGGGCCGATCGCTCGCTTATCCGCCAGTGCATCCTCGACGCCGCCGAGCACTGCGTGGCCGAGAAGCGCACGGTGCTCACGCGCGACGTGCGCAATGCACTGCGCACCCGCGGCCAGGACCCAACGCTGCCCGAGATGCGCCGCGTGCGACTGCTGGAAATGGCGGATGCGATGGATATGTTCTGCCAAGGCACAGATGGCGAGATGTTTGACCGCGACGGCACACCATGGCCGGAAGCCGACATCACCCTGGTCGATCTGGCGACCTACGCCCGCGAGGGCTACAACGCACAGCTCTCCATCGCCTATATCAGCCTGATCAGCACGGTGAACAACATCGCCGAACGCGACCAGTATTTGGGGCGCCCGATCATCAATGTGACCGACGAAGGACACATCATCACGAAGAATCCGCTGCTCGCGCCCTACGTCGTGAAAATTACAAAGATGTGGAGGAAATTGGGGGCCTGGTTCTGGCTCGCGACGCAGAACATCGACGACCTGCCACGCGCCGCGGAGCCAATGCTCAACATGATCGAGTGGTGGATCTGCCTCAGCATGCCACCCGATGAAGTCGAGAAGATCGCGCGGTTCCGCGAACTCTCGCCCGCGCAGAAGGCGCTGATGCTGTCGGCCCGCAAGGAGGCGGGCAAGTTCACCGAGGGAGTCATCCTCTCCAAGAGCATGGAAGTGCTGTTCCGCGCCGTGCCGCCAAGCCTGTACCTCGCGCTTGCGCAGACCGAACCCGAAGAGAAGGCCGAGCGCTACCAGCTCATGCAGCAATACGGCTGCACCGAACTGGAAGCGGCCTTCAAGGTAGCCGAGAAGATCGACCAAGCACGCGGCATCGAGTCGCCGGCCTTGGAACTGTCGTAAGCCGGAGAACGCCATGGAACCGAAACGTCCCTCCATCCCGATGCAGGTCCAGGCGTTCCGCCGTCGCAATCGGCGGCTCCGCTGGCCTTGGGTATTGGCTGCTGCGCTGGTCGCGCTGCTGCTGATCTGGCTGGTGTCCCGGTCGCCCGGTGATTCCTCGCCACAGCCGCCCGCGCCGGCCAGCATCATGCAGCCCTCCGGCCCGCCCTGGCAGATGGGCAACCCGGAGGGTCGCTTCACGCTGACGCTCTATGCCGACCTGGAATGCCCGTTCTGCCGGGAGTACTTCCCCCAGCTCAAGCACTGGGTCGGCAACAACACCGACGTGGCGCTGCAATGGCACCACCAGCCGCTGGCCGCGCACGAGCCGGCCGCGTCGGCCGAGGCCCGCCTGGCCGAGTGCGCCGCCGAAGCAGGCGGGCATGCAGCGTTCTGGCAGGCAGTCGAATGGGTCTATGCCCATACGCGCAGCGACGGCCAGGGCTTGCCGGATGGGCTGCGCTACCCCGAATCCACACCGGCCGTCGAGCAGTGCATGGCAAGCGAACATCCCGATGCGACCATTCGCGCCCAAGCCGCGGAAGCCACCAAGAGCGGCGTAACCGCAACGCCGTCGCTGCGCCTGCTCGATCGCCAGACGGGACAGGCCATCCTGCTGCAGGGGCCGATCGAGGGCGACGCCTTGCTGTCGGCGATGGACATGCTGGCGGCCGATAACCCGGCCAGCGATGCGGCGGCCGTGGTCACCACCCCCACATCCGAAATGCCTGCCGACGTTGTCGGCGACATGCCCAGGTAGCCCTCGGTCTTGGAGGCTACGGCTCGGCTTGCCGCGCTGACCGCTACCCGTTCGCTTCGCATCCTGGCTGCGAACAATCACCGCTGCGCGGTGGTGGATGCAACTTGCTCCGCTGTTTCCATCCCCAGGAGGGCTTGCCCTCCCAGGGTGGCGCCTTCCGTCTACATTCTGGAGGTTCGCCATGTCTCTCATCGTCAATGGCTCCTGCGTGGAGCCACGTTTTGCCCCAGCGTCCCAATCTGATGACCGGATCATCCGGCAAGCCATCGCGCTGCTGGAACAGCGGATCTTCAAGAAGGGGCCATTCCTGGATGGGCCCACCGCTGTCAAGGATTACCTGCGCCTGAAATTGGTCGCCGAGCCGAACGAAATCTTCGCTGTCGTTTTCCTCAACAACAAGCACGAGGTACTCGCCTACGAACCGATGTTCAAGGGCACGATCCATTCGGCCACGGTACATGCGCGCCCGATCATGCAGCGTGCCCTGGAACTGAACGCCGCAGCCGTCATTTTTTCGCACCAACATCCTTCTGGCTGTACGGAGCCATCAAGCGCAGACTGCGCGATAACGCAAACATTGAAGACTGCCTTGGCACTGATCGATGTGAGGGTGCTGGATCACCTCATCGTCGGCCAGGGTACACCGTACTCGTTCGCGGAATCCGACATGCTGTAGCAATGACATCGGCTCCTTGATCTATGCGGAGGCTTCGGCCTCCGCTTTTTCATGGGTGGAAGACAAGCAGGTATGCGGGCAGTCCGCGATGCGCATTGTTTGTTGGGGCCGCATCGGCTTCGCGTTTGACTACTGTCCTGATCAACTTCAAGGGCACGCGACATGCCAGCATCTCTTTCCAGGTTCGCGCCGGGCTGGCGAACCCTCGGCCTGGCCGTCGCGCTGCCGGCCGCCCTGGCCGTTTTCAGCCCGGCCACCTTCGCCGCCGACGTAGTGGTCGTCACCGACAGTCGCCACCCGGTCAAGACCATGGGCGGCGAACGGCTGATCGAACTGGACGAAGCCCACCGGATTGAAGCGGAGCTTTCGGCGGGACTGTCCGCCGACTCCGAACAGGCAACAGTCATCGTCAGGCGCCGGCTCTCCAGCGGCGGTGCCGATCTCCAGCGACACATCGCTTCCGCATACCAGGGCGTCACAGACGCATGGAGCCTGGGCATCACCGGCATCCCGGCCGTCGTCGTAGACCAACGCTACGTGGTCTACGGCGAACCGGACGTGGCTCGCGCCGTCGCGCGCATCGAGCAGTACCGGAGGAACCAGCCGTGACCCGACCATTCGACCTGTTGAGGCGCCTGCGCGCTGGCGTGGCGTCCGTGCTGCTACTCAGTGCCACCGGAAGCTACGCCCTCGACACCGCCACCGTCGTCGGCTCGGTGGCATCGCCCGACTGCCTCGAATACCGGGTCGTCGGCATCTGCTACTGGCTCTACTGCACTTGGACCGGCTGCACCGTGCGCACGTCTATCAAGGTTCGCCACTACATCCCCGATGCCGTCGTCTCCAGCTACAGCAATACCGGCGAGAACCCCTGGGTCGAAGTCCGGGCGATGAGCACGCCCAACCCATCCGCCCAAGCAGGCGGCGACGGAACCACGAACGAAGACCACGAGAACGACCTCGCCAAGTTCAAGAACGCCGACGTGATCGGCCACCCTGGCGTCGAGGTGTTCAACCAGTTCGTCTCGTCGTCGGGCTACTTCTGCGAGGGCGCGGGTACGGCGTTCATGCCGTACTTGCTCAGCACGCTGGATACGCTGGCCTGGCGCTACAACGTGCCCGAGATGGCCTACCCGGAAGCGCTGGTTCCAGGCATGCGCGAGGTCGGCGCACGCACCACGATGAACCTCTGGGGCAACGTGTATCCCCGTGGCGGCTTCCTGCACCAGACCGACGACCACAAAGCTGGTGCCGTGGTGGCCCAACGTGCAGGTGATGTTGTCACGCGCCGCGGGCAGATCCACGTCTATCAGCCGCTGCTCGCCGATTCGCGGCCCGGCTACTGGCCTGCCGGCGCGCTGGTGGAGGGCGACGCATCGACCGGGAAGTGGCAGGAACTCACGCCCGTTCTGTCCTCGTCCTGCACGGTTTTCCCGCGTAACGATTTCCTGACCCAGGCCCAGCAAGGCGACTACGCCTGGGCATTGTGGCGGCCCTATGCCTGCTGCGAACGCAAGGGCCAGGTCTTCCTCGGCAGCGTCGATTTCAACTGAGGTGGCACCATGAAGATTCGTACCGCACTCAATCCGCTCTCCCGCCAGGCACGCCACACGAAGATCGTCCTGGCGCTGGCCGGCACGCTCGCGCTGGCCAGCGGCGTGGCCTGGGGCCAACTGGGCTACCAGACCAGCGGCAGCGTCATCGGCGATGACGTCATGTACTCGATCGGCGGCGGCAGTGCCGTGTCGATGGGACGCGCGGCCGGCATGCGCTCCCTCGGGGTGGGCGTGGGCTGGAACAGCAACTTGATCTGCGGCGACATGAGCATCCAGACCACGTTGAAGAACCAGCTCAACGGCATCACCAACGGCTTCCAGCAAATCATGTCGTCAGTGATCCAGAGCGCCACCAGCGCGGTGGCGTCTTTGCCTGCGCTGATCATCCAGCGCGCCGATCCCGGCCTCTACAACCTGCTTACCAATGGCGTGCTGCAGGCACGTCTCGATTTCGACCGCTCCAAGCTGACGTGCCGTGCCATGGCCGAGAAGATGGCCGACACGGCAGGCGGCCAGCTCGGCTGGAGCCAGATGGCCGAAGGCTTGGCGCTGCGCGATGCTGTGTCGAGTACGGATGCGGTCTCGGCCATCGAGCAGGCCGAGACGCGCCGCGGCAATGACGGCGTGCCGTGGATCGGGGGCAGCAACGCGGGCGGCTCCGGTCAGCCCGCAATCAAGGTCGTCGGCGATGTCACCCGCGCCGGCTACAACCTGGTCAACGGCCGCGGCGTGACCGATACGTCGTCCATCGCGCCGTCCAGTTGCAGCAGCCTCTCGTGCCAGACCTGGGCCTCGCCGCAGGCGGCCGTCGAGTGGGCCACGCGCGTGCTCGGCGAGAAGGAACAACGCACTTGCGATGCCTGCACAAAGACCGAGACGACGCCCGGCGTCGGGCTGACGCCGCTGATCCAGGAAGAGTACGACGCGAAGCTGCAGGCGCTCCAGGGTCTCGTCTCCAAGGCGAAGAACACGACGCCGGAGAACCTGCGCGAGGCCGGCAGTGCATCGCTGCCGATCACGCGCGGCGTGATCGAAGCACTGCGCGACGAGCCCGACCAGCATCTGCTGTCGCAGCGCCTGGCGTCCGAGGTCGCGCTGTCGTCCGTGCTGGAGAAAGCGCTGCTGCTGCAGCGCACGCTGCTCACGGGGAAGAAGGAGCCCAACGTCGCGGCCAACGAGCTTGCGGTGGATGCCGTAAACAAGGAGAGCGACACACTCGACCGCGAAATCCGCAACCTCAAGACGGAACTGGAGCTGCGGCGCGAGCTGGCGAACAATTCGCCCATGGCGATCATCCAGCGCCACGGCGCGCGCGCGACTGGCTCGCGCGGCATCTACGAGGGCGACCCGGTGCCTGATCGTCTCGACCAGCTCCAGAAGGGCAATCCGGGGAGTCAGCCATGAACCAGGCGCGCATGACTTGGCGCCCCCTGCGCTGGCTGTTCAGCCGGCGCGCGGCGAAAACCCTGCTGTGGTTTGTGCTGGCCGTTGCCGCCGCTGTGGGGGTCAACGTCGCGGGCATCTACCTGGTCGGCAGTGTTTCGGCCTGGGAGCGGTGGCTGGCGGCCTCGGCAGGGTATTTCTTCATCTGGCGGCTGGGCGTGTATGGGGCAACGGCCTACGGATGGCTCTGGATGCGCCGCCGGGTGCTGGCCCGCGAAGACCAAAGCGGGACAGATGGGCAGGCGCGGCGCAGGCTGATCCGCGCCGAGATCGCCGGCGTCGCCGCCATCGTCGCGCTGGAGGCCGGCCTGCTGACCCAGGCCGCTTGAGGGAGATCAAGGCCATGACGCTTTTCACGACCGACTACCTGGAGTACTACCTCACCCTCGTGTCCTGGATCGTCAACAACGGCATCTGGGCCGTACTGGTGTCCAGCGGTGTGTTCGCGCTGCCGTTCGTCGCCATCGTCGTGCAGGAATGGCTGAAGGCCCGCGCAGAAGGCGCTGACGAAGGTAACAAGGGTGTGCTCTCGGCCGCGCGCATCGAGAACCGGGTCTTCGTCGCCATCGTGGTGGTGATGTTCGCCGGCATTCCGTTCATCGACGTGGACCTCAGCACCATCCAATACGACAGCTCACGCTCGGCACAGTGCCAAGTCAGCGTGCCGCAGCCCGCGGAGACCGGCTGGTCGCAGTCTTTCAGCACCATCAACAACCAGTCGGCGAAGGTGCCGGTCTGGTGGGCCTTCATGCACGCGCTTTCGCGTGCCGTCACGAGCGCCTCGGTGGCTGCGATCCCGTGCGGCACTGACCTGCGGCAGATGCGGATGGAGATCGACGCGACCCGTATCGACGACCCGGTGCTGGCCCAGGAAGTGGCGGATTTCTCGCGGGACTGCTACGGGCCGGCGCGCGCCAAGCTGTTCATGCAGCGCCCGGATCTCGATGAGCAACAGATGCACGACGTGACCTGGATCGGCTCGCGCTTTTTCACGGACACGGGTGGCTACTACGACAGTTACCGCTCCAGCACGGCGCGCGAAGCATGGCCCTATGACGACACCCGCGATGCGGGGCTCGCGCAGGTAGCCAATGGCGGCGGCTACCCGACTTGCAGGCAGTGGTGGTCAGACGGCAGCAACGGCCTGCGCGCGCGGCTGCTGGGGCAAGTGGACCCGAGCCTGCTGAATCGCCTGGCGGGCTGGGCCGGGTTCCTGAGCCGGGCCGAGGTGGACGATTCGGTGATCCGCGCCATCGCGTCACCGCGGCAGCAGAAATTGAACCAGGGCAGCGTCTATACGGACTACGGCGGTCAGATCGACAAGTCCTTACCGAACATCGTCACCCGTGCCGCGGGCGATGTGGGGATGACAGTCGGGGCGATCGCCGCATTCCCCGCCATGGATGTAGTACGCCAGGCCGTACCGATGGTGCTCGCCCTGCTCAAGATGGCGCTGGTCATCTGCATCCCGCTTGTGCTGCTCGTGGGCACCTACGACCTCAAGACAGTCGTTACCGTCAGCGTCGTGCAGTTCGCGCTGTTCTTCACGGATTTCTGGTTCCAACTCGCCCGCTGGATCGACAGCACCATCCTCGATGCGCTCTATGGGTGGGGCTTCGGGTGGAACCGGCCGCATACCAACTTCGATCCGCTGGTGGGGCTGAACAACGCCTTCGGCGACATGCTCATGATGTTCGTCATGGGCACGATGTTCATCGTGCTGCCTACGTTCTGGATCATGGCGCTGGCTTGGGCGGGCGTTCGCGCCGGCAACGTCCTGCAAGGCCTCGCCGGGGCGACCGCTGATGCCAAGGCCGCCGGCGGGAAAGGCGGAAGTATCGCGATCAATGCAGTGGCGAAGAAGTGAACACCGCTAGTCATCCTCGACATGAGGATCGATGCGGAAACCATCGTAGGTGTAAAGGCCGAAACCTGCCGGTCCGTTTCGCCACTCTGGCTCGGGCAACGCTTCGCCCGAGTCGGCGTTGCGGGCCATCCAGGCAACCACCATGACGAACAACAGCAACAGAGCCAGCCAGAAGGCGGTGTAGAGCAATACCCCCAGCGCGGCCAGCTTGACCATCCACACCAGCACGGCAGCGGCGGCCAGCGGCATCCCCTTGGATGCCAACCAGTTCGACACACGCCGTTCGCCTCGCGCATACGCACGCCATCCGCGGCCAAATGCGCGGCCGAGGCGTTCTGCGGTGCTGATGCGGGTGGTGGTGGTGTTCATGGTCGTCTCCTACTACTGAGGAATACCTATTCCAGTTTGCTCCACTTCATTCGGTTCGTGGCGTCAACGTGTCTTCTTGCTACTTCAGGACGCTTCGTCCTATGGCCCAGCCGGACCGGGATCGGGCTCCACGCCGATGCGGTAGGTGGCAACGAAACGCGGCCAGTCCACATGGTCAACCAGGTCGATGTCCTCGACAACGCCGACTTTCGATCCCGTCCGCTCGAACAGTGCGATGCTCTTGTCGGGATAGTTGTTGCGCGACGGATAGAGCACGCCGTCGAACAGAGGCTGGCGGTCGTCTCGGCACATCGCATGCACCTGGGCAGACACCTGCTGCGTGTACGTGTAGTCGCGGCTGGCCAACTGCTCCAGGTTCAGGCCGAAGTAGCCCGCCATGACGCCCGGTGCCGTGAGGTCGGCCAGGCGCACGTCTTCCAGAACGCCTACGGCACGCACCAACCGGCTCTGGACTTCTTTCAGCGCGATCGAGCGTTGCGTGTCCGCGAGCCACTGGTGCTTGTGAAACACCGACTCCATCAGCGCCGTAGGCAGGTCGCGCCCCAGATAGAGCACGCCATAGGCCCGTGCCGGGTCATCGTAGCGATTCGTGCCGCTGCGGCCGTAGTAAAGGGGGCTGCCCCGATAGGCGACGCGGCTCACATGCTGGAGCAGTTCACCGGCATCGATCAGGAACGAAGGCAGCTCGTGGCTCATGACGGTCTCGCTTCAATGCACCTGCACGCCCAGCACGTTGAACACGGCCTCGGCCACGTCGTCGATCGTGCCATGCGTCACCGCATCCACCGGCGAGCGGCCGCCCAAGCCTTCGAGCGGTTCGGACAGCGCGCGATAGATCGTCCAGTGGTCGATACCATCGATCTCCTGGAGCACGGTTTGGGTCAATTGCTGCTTCACCGGGTCGAGCTGCCAGTCGGGCAGCTTCTGGCCGCGCGGCCCCACGTTCAGCGCCAGCAACCGGCGCGCGAGGATGTCCTTGTAGATCTGCTGGCGCGACTTGTCGGCCAGCTTGGCGAACTCGGCGGGCGGCAGGTTGTGCGGCTGGTTGAAGGCTTCGAGCAGCACGGCGCGGCCTCGCTGGACGTCGGTTTCAGTCGGTGCCCAGCGCGTGTCGGCGCGCAGCGCAGCCGCCTTGCGCTCCAAGGCCTGCGCCACCGTTTCGCCTTCGAGGTTGGCGGGCAGCTTCACCGCTTCCACGCGCTCGTGAATGAACGCCTGCAACTCGGCCGCGAAAGCCGGGGCATTGCGGATTTCGACGGTATCCGCGAAACGGCGCACATCCTCCACGGTGACGCGCGGCAGACGGTCGGCAATGAATTCGATCGCAGTGGGCATGGTCATCTCCCAAGTAGGTTTGAGACAGGATTCACTCTAGTCGCCTTTGTCGCCTTTGTCAACTTTGTCGCCTTGGCAACGACCTACCTGGTGAAAGCGCTCTCGGAGCATAGGCCGAGGGCGGTGCTGGGTCCCCGTCCAATCCATTCAAGCGAGTTCCGCATTGACGCTGGAGCCGCAGCTCAAGCCCCGCTATACCAAAACGGTGAAAGGCCAAAGGGCCGAAACGGCACGGGAATGGGGCGCAAGGGGAAAGGCCCTACCTCGAAAAGGCCAAAAGGCCTCCTGGCCGGCCCGCCATGAGGACATCGACATGCTCTCCCTGTTCCAGCGGAAACGGCCCCCGGTCGCCGCCGCTCCATCGCCACCGCCCGCCATCGACCTCCCGAAAGGGTTGATGCGGCCGGAGTCGGCCGCATCGCTGCTGGCCACCCCGCGCCGGCAGAAGTTGCTGGAGCACATCTGGCAACGCACCTCTCTTTCGCGCAGACAGTTCGCCACCTTGTACCGTGCGCCGCTGGAGCGTTACGCCGAGCTGGTCCAGGGCTTTCCGGCCTCCGAGGCACATCACCATGCCTACCTGGGCGGCATGCTCGACCACGGCCTGGAAATCGTCGCCTACGGCCTGAAGCTGCGGCAGTCCCATCTGCTACCCGTCGGTGCCAGCCCCGAGGATCAGGCGGCGCAGGCCGAAGCCTGGACTGCGGCCGTCGCCTACGCGGCACTGTTGCACGACATCGGCAAGGTGGCGGTCGATCTGCACGTCGAGCTGGCCGATGGCAGCACCTGGCACCCATGGCACGGCCCCCTACGTCAGCCGTACCGCTTCCGCTACCGCGACGATCGCGAGTACCGGCTCCACAGCGCCGCGACGGGCTTGCTCTACCGGCAACTGCTCGACCGAGATCTGCTCGACTGGCTCAGCGGCTATCCGTCCCTGTGGGCACCGCTGCTCTACGTGCTGGCTGGGCAATATGAGCACGCCGGGGTGCTGGGCGAGCTGGTCGTGCAAGCCGACCGCGCCTCCGTCGCCCAGGAGCTGGGCGGCGATCCCGCGCGCGCCATGGCCGCACCCAAGCACTCGCTCCAACGCAAGCTGGTCAACGGGCTGCGCTACCTGCTCAAGGAAGAGCTGAAACTGAACCAACCCGAAGCCTCCGATGGCTGGCTCACCGAGGATGCGCTATGGCTGGTGAGCAAGACCGTTTCCGACAAGCTCCGCGCACACCTACTGTCCCAGGGCGTCGATGGCATCCCTGCGAACAACACCGCCGTGTTCAATGTGCTCCAGGACCACCGCATGTTGCAGCCGACGGCCGAAGGCAAGGCGATCTGGCGCGCGACCGTGACCAGTTCGACCGGCTGGTCCCACTCGTTCACCCTGTTGCGCCTCGCACCGGCACTGATTTGGGAGCCTGACGAGCGGCCGCCTCCGTTCGCAGGCACGGTAGCGATCGATACGGCACCCGCGGACAAAGAGGCCGAGGCATCGCTTCCCCTTCCTGTGGACGGCAAGACGTCCACCGTGGAAAGCCAAGAGGCTCCGCCGTGGGAAGGCGGCAGCATCGCGCCGTCTCCCCAAGCCAAGGCCCCGGCCATGCCCGACGTGATGGAAGACATGCTGGCGATGGTGGGAATGGGCGATTCGCCCGACGCCACGCAGAACGCGGAAGCCATCTTGGACAAGGCGCCTGCCGCACCACCCAATACAGCCGCGCCGGTTCCGGCTCCTGTACCCGTACCCACGTCCTCGGCGACGCAACCGTCTGGCGAGCACTTCATGGCATGGCTGCAACAGGGCATCGCCTCCCACCGGCTCATCATCAACGATGCGAAGGCGCTGGTGCATACCGTGAGCGATACCGGATACCTGGTCAGTCCCGGCGTGTTCCAGCGGTATGCGCAAGAGCACCTGCAGGTAGGCGCGCTGGCCAAGCAGGAGAACCTGCAGGATTGGCAGTGGGTGCAAAAGCGCTTCGAGCGGCTGCAATTGCACCGTAAACATGCCAACGGCCTGAACATCTGGACCTGCGAAGTCACTGGCCCGAGGAAGTCCCGCCGATTGCATGGCTACCTGCTGCAAGACCCTGCGGGACTGTTCGGCGAACTCCCGCCGAACAACCCCTACCTATCCGTGCAGCCGTAGCACCTTGGCTCGGCACCCCGGTCCAGCGATGTTTCTTGAACGGGCCTGCCCAATGCTTGAATCGTCAACCGGAGATCAGCGCCCAGCCCTTCAACTGAAGGGTCGCAAGCGTAGTCATCGCTGCGACGTCGATGGTTACATCCTTGGCAACGGCGCTCCTCTCAATCTTCTGATTGGCGAGTGCGTAGCTGCACACGTGGACGCTGACGCCGGCCTGTTGCAGTGCCGCTACCAGCGCGGCATTCGGATTTTCCGTGTGGAACCGCGCTTGATAAGCGGCATCGGTCAGAATCGACGGTGTGGCCGGGCCGTGAATCACCACCACGATGTCGCCCTGAGCGGGATGGACTCCCGATGCTCCCAGCAAATTCACGAAGCGGGCAACCCGATCAAGCGCAGGGTTGACCTCTTTGTTGTCGCTTGCCGACCGCGTAACCTCGAACGCTACCCGATAGCGCAGCGATGGGTCTGGGGCATTGGCGACATCCTTCGCAGGCATGATCGCGCCATAGCCAGCGATGACGGGATGGCTTGCATCCTGGGCAGCGGCCCCACCTGTCATGGTCAATCCCAGAGCCAGTCCTGCTACAGCCACCCGCCAAGAAAGCGCCAGCCCGCGAATCTTGCTCGATTGCATGAATCCCTCCGTATGCTCTTCTGAACAATTCAGCCTAATACATTGGCACCATCGTCCCACGGCGGGCAGATTCGCCTCAAGCGTTCCATGCCGGGCGATCTGGAACGGGGCAATCGTCCCGAAAACGCGAACATACGAAGGCACCGCCCCGGCGTTCTGGCGGCCCACGCGAAGGGATCGCCTAGATAGCGGATGGCTCGTTCTGCGACGCCGCCTCATCCAACAGCCAGTTCCTGAAAGCCACCAGCCTTGGCAGGCTGGCGCACTCGGGGCGATAAACCACGTAGTAGGCGACCTCCAGAGCAAAGCTGACGTCGGGGAAGAGCCGCACCAGGCGGCCACTTGCCAGGTCGTCGCGCGCCATGACGCTGCGCGCGAGCGCGATGCCGTGTCCCTCGATTGCCGCCTGCAGGACGGCCGCTGAATTGTTGATCTGCAAGCCGCGCCAGATCATCGCGGCATCTGCCACTCCGGCTTTCTCCATCCACGCCTCCCATGTGGGGAAGCCCGCATGGCCGACCATCGACAGGTCATGGATGAGGGTCTGCCGTGCCAGATCGCCCGGCTTACGCAGCTTTCCGCGCTGGCGCAGCAGATCCGGGGAGCACACCGGGAACACTTCTTCATCCATGAGCTTGTCGGCCTGCAGGCCCGGCCAGTTCCCCAGGCCGTAGCGCACGCCGATATCGATCCGCTGGGCCACGAAATCCACCGACTTGTGATTGGTGTCCAGGCGCACGTCGGTATCCGGGCACGCGGCCTGGAATCGGTCGATGCGCGGCAGCAGCCACTTGGCGGCGAACGCCGGGCTGACCGTCACGGTGAGCACCCCGCTGGTCGATCCCTCGCGCAATCGCTCCATACCCAGCGTCAACCGACTGAACCCGGCCCGGATATCGGGTAGCGCGCGCTCGGCCGCCTCGGTCGGCACCAGCCGCACCTTCCCACTGCTGCTCCGCTCGAACAGCGGCGCCCCCAGCGCGTCCTCCAGCGTGCGCACAAGCTGACCAACGGCTGCCGGCGTCACGTTCAGTTCGGCCGCTGCCGCGGAAAAGCTCTGGTGGCGCGCGCTGGCCTCGAACGCCCGCAAGGCATTCAGGTGGACGGGTGATTTCATTGCAATAAAGTTTTTCTTCTACACAGAAAAACTTTATCTCATTTGTCTAGGAATGGGAATCGAGGAAAAATTCATATACCCCAGTGGATTGAATATATCCGTTACGAAGGCGGCGGCCGGCACAGGCCAATTGTCCCAACGACGCACGACAGCTTTTCTTGTCGGCAACGCCGCGATCCCCAGCATAGAGAGGATTCACAGTGAGCAATCAATTTAGCGGCAAGAAGCTACTCGTTGTCGGCGGCACCAGCGGCATGGGCAAGGAAACGGCCCGGCTGGTGCTGGCGCAGGGCGGCAACGTGGTGATCGTGGGCAACCGCCCCGAGAAAACCGAGGAAGCGCGCAAGGAGCTGGCCGCGCTGGGCCAGGTGTCGGCGCTGACCGCGAACCTGACCAAGGACGAGGACGTGGCCGCGCTGCTGAAGGCCATCGACGAACAGCACCCCGACATCGACCTGCTGGTGAACGCTGCCGGCGTGTTCTTCCCCAAGCCCTTCCTGGAACACTCGGACGCCGACTATGACCAGTACATGAAGTTGAACAAGGCGTTCTTCTTCATCACCCAGAAGGTCGCCGGCAATCTTGCCGCCAAGGGCAAGCCGGGCGCCATCGTCAACATCGGCTCGATGTGGGCGAAGCAGGCCATCGCCGCCACCCCGTCTTCCGCCTATTCGATGGCCAAGGCAGGCCTGCACTCCCTGACCCAGCACCTGGCGATGGAGCTGGCTCCCAAGCACATCCGCGTCAACGCCGTGTCGCCAGCGGTGGTCGAAACCCCGATCTACGAGGGCTTCATTCCGAAAGCCGAAGTGCATGGCGCGATGCAAGGTTTCAACAGCTTCCATCCCATTGGCCGCGTCGGCACCCCGCAGGATGTCGCAGAGGCTGTGGTCTTCCTGCTCTCCGACAAGGCGGGCTGGGTGACTGGCGCGATCTGGGACGTGGACGGCGGCGTCATGGCTGGCCGCAATTGAGGCACGACGGGTAAGCATTGGCGCTTGCCCCTACCTGCGTTTGTTTCATCACCCTATCTAGGAGAAATGCACATGGTCTATCTGCAAATCACCCTCAAGATCGCCGACGCCAACCGCGCGGCCGCCGCCGGTGTCTACCAGAAGTACAAGGGCCCGTTCCTCGACACCATCGCCGGCGCGAAGTCGAAGGAATTGCTCGTGCGCGACGAAGACGTGCAGGTGCTGCACGGGTTCGACACCAAGGAGAACGCAAGCGCCTACCTGCAAAGCGAGCTGTTCACCGCCGACGTGGTGGCGGGTCTGAAGCCCCTGCTCGAAGCCGATCCCGACGTGCGCATCTACCAGGTTGCGTGATGCTCATCGTTGCCGGGTGTGCCCACCGCCCACCCGGCATTTTTTGACAAAGAAAGGTTGATCTCATGATGCAAGACTGGAACGCATACCGAGGCGCGCTGCAAGAGCGTGTGGGCGATTTCGCTGCGTTGGTCCCCGACGTGATGGAGGGCATGGCCAAGTTCAGTGAATTCGTCGCCAAGCCCGGGCACCTGGACCCCAAGGTTCACGAGCTGATCGCCCTGGCCGTCGCCGTGACCACGCGCTGCGATGGCTGCATCTCCGTGCACACGCAAAAGGCAGCGGAGTACGGTGCCACCAAGGAAGAGATCGCTGAAGCGCTTGGGGTCGCCATTGCCCTGAATGCCGGTGCAGCACTCGTCTATTCGGCGCGGGTACTCGATACCCACGCGCAACTGCCCAGCAAGTAAGCCATGCAGGCAACGACGGGTTGGCCCGCGATCCGGGCCAATTCGCGTTTCTGCTGCGACAGGAATATTCCCAATGCGCATCAACGCCGATTTCTCGCGCCGAGCCATCGTGACGCCCAGCCAGCATCAGTGGGTCGCTTCCCCCCAAGGAGGGGTCGAGCGCGTAATGCTGGACCGCGTGGGTGCGGAGAAAGCCCGGGCTACCAGCATCGTGCGCTACGCACCGGATTCCTGGTTCCCGCATCACCCGCATCCGGGTGGAGAGGAAATCCTCGTGCTGTCGGGGACCTTCTCCGAAGGTGACGCCCACTTCCCGGCAGGTTGGTACTTGCGCAACCCGCCTGGCTCCAGCCATCAGCCCTCTAGCGGCGAAGGCGCGCTGATCTTCGTCAAGCTCTGGCAGATGCAGCCGGACGACCGGCAGAGTGTGCGCATCGATACGCTGGACCCGGCCGCCTGGTCCCATCAGGATGGCCGCCAGGTCTGCCGGCTGTTCTCCAGTGCTGTTGAGCAGGTCAGCTTGCAGCGGTTGGCAGCGCATGAGGTGCTGCCGGCAGATCCCGACGGCGGCACCGAGCTGTTGGTACTGTCCGGCGAGATGATGGTGGATGACCAGCGCTGCGACAGCAGAAGCTGGATACGCCTGCCCGTGGGTGATCGTGCGCAGATCAGCGCCGGTGAACACGGTGCCACGGTCTATCTCAAGACCGGCCATCTGGCCGCGGCGGCGGTGGAGGTATAGCCATGCAGCATGCACGCATCGCCATCGTCGGTGGCGGCCTCAGCGGACTGTACGCGGCTGCGCTGCTTGAGGAGCGCGGCATCCACGACTACGTGGTGCTGGAGGCCCGAGGGACCTTCGGCGGCCGGATCGTTTCCTGGCCGGATGCTTCCAGAAACCATGACGATGGCACGGCCGAGAGGTCGATCATGGGGCGCTTCGACCTGGGTGCGACCTGGTACTGGCCGGCAATGCACCCGACCCTGCAGCAGCTCGTGCAACAGCTCGGCCTGGAGACCGTCCAGCAGCATGAAGACGGCCAGATGCTGATCGAGCGGTCCAGGGCGCATGCGCCAAGCCGTGTCGATGGCTTTACCTCCGCGCCGCCCGCGCTGCGCCTGGCTGGCGGCATGGGCGCGCTCGTGGACGCCATCCGCGCCCGCCTGCCTGCCGACCGGCTCGTGCACGGTCGCCAGGTGACGGGTCTGCGGCAGCATGACGATCGCATCGAGGTGCAAACCGACAACGCGCTCGGACAAGCCGCCTCCTACCACGTCGCGCATGTCCTGCTGGCGGTCCCGCCCAAGCTCGCCACCAGCACCATCGAGTTTACGCCGGCCCTGCCGGACGTGCTGCAGCGGCGATGGCAGGCATGTGGAACCTGGATGGCGCCCCATGCCAAGTACGTCGCTGTCTATGACGCGCCGTTCTGGCGTGAGCAAGGCCTGTCCGGCGAGGCGCGCAGCGCGGTCGGGCCGATGGGCGAGATCCACGACGCCTCGTCCAACCAGGGCGACGCCGCGCTGTTCGGGTTTCTGGGCGTGCCCGCCCAGGTGCGGCGCCAGACACCGGACGCGGTATTGCTTGCCCACTGTCGCGCCCAGTTCGTCCGGCTGTTCGGAGACAAGGCAGCGCGGCCGAAGGCGGAATTCTTGAAGGACTGGGCCGCCGACCCGTACACCGCGGTTGCCGGCGATGACAACCCGGACCTCAACCATCCGATTCCACCGCCCAGGAGTTCGACCGAGGGCCCTTGGCGAAACCGGATCGTCGGGATCGCCAGCGAATGGTCGCCCAACTTCCCCGGCTACGTGGCCGGAGCTATCGAGGCAGCACGCCTTGGGGTCGAAGCGTTGTGCGCCCCCAACACGGCGGCGTCCGTCCTGCATTGACAGAGGAAAGAAACAGCGATGTACGACTTCGACACCCTCATCGACCGGCGCACCACCAACTCCATGAAGTGGGAACATGGGCGAGCGTTCCTGACGCCCGAGCAACAAGCGGCCGATCCGCTGCCGATGTGGGTGGCCGATATGGATTTCCGGGTAGCTCCACCGATCCTCGACGCCCTGCGCAAACAGGTGGAGATGGGCGTGCTCGGCTACGGCGGCACACCGGACAGCTACCGTGAAGCCGCGGTGGACTGGCAAGCGCGCCGCTTCGGCTGGCAGGCCCGGCCCGAATGGCTGGTGCAGTCGCCGGGCGTCATCAGCGCGCTGAACATGGCGGTCCAGGCGTTCTCCCAGCCAGGCGACCACGTGCTGGTGCAGACGCCGGTCTATTTCCATTTCCTGCACGATGTCGTCAACAACGGCCGCCGCCTGGCCCTGGCACCGCTGACGCTGGATGCGGGCCGCTACCGCTTCGATCCCGAGGCGTTCGAGGCCGCCATCCAGCCGGGCACCCGGTTGTTCATCCTCTGCAATCCGCACAACCCGACCGGCAATGTATGGACGGCCGAAGAGTTGCTGGCGATGGCCACAATCTGCGAATGGCACGGCATCCTGATCGTCTCCGACGAGGTGCACCAGGATCTGGTGTTCGGCGAGGGGCGCTGTCATGTTCCGCTGGCGATGCTCGACGAAGAGATCGCATCGAACACCATCGTCTGCACGGCACCGAGCAAGACCTTCAACATCGCCGGGCTTTCCTGCGCCAACATCTTCATCCCCAATGAACGCCATCGGCAGCGGTACTGGACGCAGTGCGAGCGCAACGGCGTGTTCCTCGTCAACACGATGGGCACGGCGGCCTGTGAAGCGGCTTACCGGCACGGCGAACCATGGATGGACGCCATGCTCGACTACGTGCGCGGCAACCAGCGGCACTTCGCCGCGCAGGTCGAGGCCTTGGGGCTACCGCTGACCGTCACGCCCACCGACGCGCTCTACCTGGCCTGGGTGGACTTCCGCGCACTCGGGATGCCGCCGGCCGAGTTGCATGACTTCCTGCTGCGTCGCACGCGGCTCTGGCTGGACCCGGGGCACAAGTTCGGAGCGGCCGGCGAAGGTTTCATGCGCATCAACCTGGCTTGCCCGCGCAGCGTGGTCGATGAGGCATTGAGCCGCCTGGCCTCGGCCTTGCCCTGACGCCCTTGGCCTATTTCAACGATTTTTGGAGCGACCATGAAGACTACCTACCGCGCGATGCAAGTCACCCGGCCGGGCTTCCTTGAGCTGGTGGAGCGCCCGGCACCGCTGCCGGGTATCGGCGAGGTGCTGATCGAGGTCGAAGCCTGCGGCATCTGCGGTGCCGATGCCAGCGACATCGAGCGAGCCGATCCCGCACTGCAACCTCCGCGCGTACCGGGACACGAGGTGGTCGGCCGCATTGCCGCGCTCGGCGAGCACACCCCCTCGATCTGGAAGGTGGGACAGCGCGTGGGCGTGGGCCGCATGGGAGGACACTGCAATGAATGCGTGCAGTGCCGGCAGGGACGCTTCCAGCTTTGCCTGAACCAGCCCATCACAGGAGCGAGCCGCGACGGTGGCTACGCCGAAATGATGCTGGCGCGGGCCACCGGGCTGGTATCGATCCCGGACGAACTCGATGCCGAGGAAGCCGCGCCGATTCTGTGCGCCGGCATTGCGACCTTCAACGCGCTCAAGAAATGCGGCGCGCAGGCCGGCGACACGGTGGCCGTCCTGGGCATCGGCGGCCTGGGGCACATGGCATTGCAGTACGCGCGTCGCATGGGATTCAAGGTCATCGCCATTGGCCGGGGCAGCGACATCGCGCAAGATGCACTGAAGCTGGGTGCCCACCTCTACATCGACACCAACGAGGAGGACGCGACCGCCCGGCTCAAGAGCCTGGGCGGCGCACAGGCCATCGTGACCATGATCGACCATGCCGAAACGGTATCGGGGCTACTGGCCGGTCTGGCACCCGAGGGGCGACTGGTGGTGCTCAACCCGAGCAAGCAGCCCCTGCAAGTGCCCGCCGGCCTGCTGGTCGGCGGCCAGCGCAGCATCCTCGGCTCGATCACCGGCACGCCCTACGAGAACGAGAAGACATTGAACTTCAGCGTCCTGGCAGACGTGCGACCCTGGATCGAAACCATGCCTCTGGAAAAGGCCTACGACGCCTATCAGCGGATGAAATCCGGCGACGTGAAGTTCCGCATGGTGTTGACCATGAACCGCCCAGATTGAATTTGACCAATCCAGCCCTGCGCGCAGGGCTTCCGAGCGAAAGCCAGAACTTATGACAGATAACGGTACAGCCTCCATCGGAGGCGCTTCGGACGAACTGCCCGAGAAAGTGCAGAGCGGAAACATCTGGCGCCTTTCCATCGCGCAGGCGCTGGCGGGGGCCAACTCGACCGTGCTTTACGCCACCGGGGCAATCGTCGGCGACATGCTCGCGCCGGTTCCCGTGTTGGCTACCTTGCCCATCTCGATCTTCGTGGTGGGCATGGCCGCGTGCATCTTGCCTGCGGGAGCGATAGCCCGGCGTCACGGGCGTCGCACAGCCTTCCTCGTGGGAACCGGGGCCGGCGTGCTGACTGGGCTGCTGGGCATGCTCGCGGTCATCATCGGCTCGTTCTGGCTGTTCTGCCTGGCAACCTTCCTGGGTGGCGGCTACGCCGCCGTAGTGCTGACCTTCCGATTCGCGGCGGCTGACGGCGTGGCACCGGATCGGCGTGCGCGTGCGCTATCGCTCGTCATGGCGGGCGGCGTTGCGGCCGGAGTCGTGGGGCCGCAGCTCGTGAACTACACGATGAACATGTGGCCGCCCTACATGTTTGCGGCCACCTTCCTCGCACAAGGCGCTGTCGCAGCGGTGTCGGCGCTCATCCTGCTGGGGGTTCGGTTGCCGATGCCCACGGCGGCCGAGGTGGCCGGAGGCAGGCCGCTGGCGGTGATTGCGCGACAACCGCGCTTCGTTGCGGCGGCCATCACCGGCGCGGTGACCTACATGCTGATGAACTTCCTGATGACGGCCGCGCCGCTGGCGATGCACATGTGCGGCCATTCGCAGGAATCGGCCAACCAGGGAATTCAATGGCACGTCATCGCCATGTACGGGCCGAGCTTCTTTACCGGAAGCCTGATCAAACGCTTCGGCGCGGGCCGCGTGGCAACCGTGGGTCTGCTGCTGACCGGGCTCTCCGCTGCCGTGGGCCTTGCAGGTATCGACGTCGCCCATTTCTGGGCAACGCTGATCCTGCTGGGCCTGGGGTGGAACTTCGGCTTTCTGGGAGCATCCGCGATGGTCCTGGAATGCCACCGCCCCGAGGAAAAGACACGGGTTCAATCCCTCAACGATTTCATCGTCTTTGGATTGATGGCCGTAGGCTCCTTCTTGTCCGGTGGATTGCTCAGTACCTATGGCTGGACCACGGTACTCTGGGTGTCTTTCATTCCTCTGGCATTGGCCGTGCTGTCGCTGGCGGTCGCCTTGAGGAGGAAACCCGTATCTCTCGCTGGCTAAGGACGCTCTAGTCGCTCAGCGGCAGGAACATTTCACTGATCCTGATGGAGAGTTCCTGTCCCGCCCGACGTCCTCAGCGTGCTCGTGAGCCCTTCTTTGATGCAGGAGTGCGCCGTCGGCGTTGCACTGCCCCCGTGCGCGCCTCGGGTTCTCCATCGTTGTCGTCCGGCTGCTCAAGGGTATGCAGGATGGGGCAGTCAGGCCGGTCATCGCCCGCGCAGCAACTGATCAGCGTCTTAAGCGTCTCGGCCATCTGCAACATGCTCTCGATGCGTCGCTCAAGGTCCTCGATGTGCTCTTGGGCCAGGCGCTTGACGTCGCTGCTCTGGCGCGACTTGTTGTTCCAAAGGCCCAGCAGGTCCCTGATCTCGGCGACCGAGAATCCGAGATCACGCGCGCGCCGGATGAAATGCAGCCGGTGCACATCGGACTGCGTGTAGGCGCGGTAGCCCGCGTCGGTTCGGTTCGCCGGCGGGATCAGGCCGATTTCCTCGTAGTAGCGGATCATCTTGGCCGAGACCTTCGATGCCGTGGACGCTTCACCGATGTTCATGGTCGTCCTCCTTTCTCAGTGTGAAGCCGCGGAGGCCGTATCCAGCGGCGGCTGGAAGCGGCGCAGGCGCAGTGCGTTGCCGAGCACGAACACGCTCGACATGCCCATGGCCGCAGCGGCGAATACCGGCGACAGCAGCACGCCCCAGGCCGGGTACAACGCCCCGGCGGCCACGGGGATCAGCGCCGTGTTGTAGGCGAAGGCCCAGAACAGGTTCTGGCGGATGTTGCCGATGGTGGCCTTGGACAGCGCGATGGCATTGGGCACGCCCTGCAGGTTGCCGGACATCAGCACCACGTCGGCCGATTCCACTGCCACATCGGTGCCGGTGCCGATCGCCAGACCCACGTCGGCCTCGGCCAGCGCAGGCGCATCGTTGATGCCGTCGCCCACATAGGCGATCTGGCCGTGGGTGGCCTTCAGCCGGCGCACCGCCTCGACCTTGCCCTCGGGCAGCACCTCGGCCACCACCTCGTCGATGCCCAATTGCCTGGCGATGGCCTGCGCCGTGCGCGCGTTGTCGCCGGTGATCATCGCCACCTTCAGGCCGAGCTGGTGCAGGGCCGCGATGGCGGCGGGCGTGCTGGACTTGATCGGATCGGCAACCGCGATGATGGCGGCCAGCCGGCCGTCGATGGCGGCATACAGAGGCGACTTGCCTTCGTTGCCCAGCCGCTCGGCCGTTCCGGCGAAGCCGCCGACGTCCAAACCCAATTCGCGCATGAAGCGATCGGCACCCACTTCGACACGAACCCCATCCACGGTGGCGCGCACCCCCATGCCGGTGACCGAATCGAAATCGGCCATGGTCGGCAGCGTGGTGCCTCCCTCCGTCGCAGATTCGACGATGGCCCGGGCGATCGGGTGCTCGGAACGCGATTCCACGGCAGCGACCTGCATGAGTACCTGCCTGCGGTCGAAGCCGGGCGCGATCTCCAGGTCGGTGAGCACCGGGCGGCCTTCGGTGAGCGTGCCGGTCTTGTCCACCGCGACCACCTTGGCGTCCCGAAGCAACTGTAGCGCCTCGCCCTTGCGGAACAGCACGCCCATTTCCGCGCCCCGGCCGGTGCCGACCATGATTGACGTGGGCGTGGCCAGCCCCATGGCGCAGGGGCAGGCAATGATCAGCACGGCCACCGCGTTGACCAGTGCGAAGGTCAGCGCCGGGGACGGCCCGAAGATGAGCCAGGCCAAGAAGGTCAGCGTCGCTGCCAGCATCACCGCCGGCACGAACCACAGTGTCACCTTGTCCACCACGGCCTGGATCGGCAGCTTGGAGCTTTGCGCCTGTTCGACCAAGCGGATGATCTGCGCGAGCATCGTCTGACCACCCACGGCGGTGGCGCGCAGCGTCAGCGCCCCCTTCTGGTTGACGGTGCCGCCGACCACCGTGCTGCCGATCGTCTTCTCGACGGGGATCGGCTCGCCGGTGATCATCGACTCGTCCACGAAGCTGCGGCCGTCGGTCACTTCGCCATCGACCGGCACCCGTTCGCCAGGACGCACCTCCACCATGTCGCCCAACGCCACATCCTGGATCGGGATATCCACCGCGCGGCCATCGCGCAGCACGTGCGCTTCCTTGGCCTGCAGCTTGACCAGCCGCTTGATGGCCTCCGAGGTGCGGCCTTTGGCGCGCGCCTCCAGGAACCGCCCGAGCAGGATCAGCGCCACGATGACCGCGGCTGCTTCGTAGTAGACGTTGACCGTTCCCGCCGGCAGCAGGTTGGGAAGGAAGGTAGCCACCACCGAGTAGCCGAACGCCGCGGCCGTGCCGACCGCGACCAGCGAATTCATGTCCGGCCCCAGGCGCATCAGGGCCGGGAAGCCTTTCGTGTAGAAGCGCCGTCCAGGGAAGGCCAGCACCAGCGCCGTCAGCACGAACTGCAGATACCAGCTCTGCTGGATGCCGATGGTGGACTTGATCCAATGGTGCACCCCGGGGACCAGGTGCGAGCCCATTTCGAGCACGAACACCGGCAGCGCCAGCACGGCGGCCAGGATCAGGTCGCGCTTGAGTCCGGCCCGTTCGGCGTCTTTCTTCTCCGCAGCCTCGTCGTCGGCCTGGGCGCTGTTATCGACAGCCCTGGCTTCGTAGCCGGCTTTCTGGACCGCGGCCACCAAGGCATCCATCGAGGCCGTTCCGCGCACGGTGGCGCGCTCGGTCGCAAGGTTAACGGCAGCCTCTGCAACGCCGGGCACCGCCTTAAGTGCCTTTTCGACACGGCCCACGCACGAGGCGCAGGTCATGCCCTCGACCGCCAGCTCCACGACGCTGGCAGGCACCTCGTAGCCCACCTTCTCCACGGCCTGGATCAGCGCCGCGCGATCCACCGGGCCGGCCAGGCGGATCTCCGCTTTCTCGGTGGCAAGGTTGACGGACACGCTGTCCACGCCCTCGACCTTGGTCAGGGCAGCCTCCACGCGGCCGACACAGCTCGCGCAGGTCATGCCCTCGATGGGCAGACTGATAGGGGCTAACGCGGCCCGGCTATCTGAGATGCTTGGCATGCTCATGGTTTACTTTCCACAGTTGAAGTTCGACATGGGCATAGCTTGCGGCTTACCATCGTGGGAAGGTAAAGCACTATGTTGCAGATGGGCACCGTTCCCTGTCGATGGCCGCAGCTTCGTCGGTCCCGGGAAGGCAGGGACGACCTTCCAAGGATAGGAGTCTCCGAGAAATGACCAAAAGCAAGAAATCAACCGACAGTCCCCGCAGTAGCATCGATCTGGCATCGCTGTCCGGCAACGACGTGACCATCCTGGCCGAGACGTTCCGGCTGCTGGGCGATCCGTCGCGGCTGCGCATCCTGCTGTTCTGCATGAAAGGGCCGTCCGCGGTGGGCGACATCGCGGAAAGCCTCGAACTCTCGCAATCGCTGGTGAGCCACCATCTGCGCCTGCTGCGCGGGGCTCGCCTGGTCAAAGGCGTGCGCCAAGCCAAGCAGATCTTCTACGAAGTGGCGGACAAGCACGTGAGCCACGTGCTGCTGGATATGGCCATCCACATCGCCGAAGACCACGGCGACGAATAGCCGGGCGCGACGCCAGGTCGGTCATGCCAAACAGCGGCCCGTCGAGGGTCGCTGTTGCCCAACCCCAAGCCTTATGCCCCGGATACCGCCGCCACGTTGCGAGCGAGCTTGATTCATATAGTTCATATGAACATATGTTCATGTGTTATATTTTCTTGCATCGTCAATCCAAGCGGCCGAGGCCCCCGATGTCCCACTCCCACTCTCATCATGGTCACAGTCATGACCACGACCATTCGCACGCGCCGACCGTCACCAGCACGAACGAGCGCAAGGTGCTGCTGTCCTTCGTCCTGATCTTCACCTTCATGGTGGTGGAGGCGCTCGGCGGAGCCTTCTCTGGCTCCCTCGCCCTGATGGCCGATGCAGGCCACATGCTGACCGATGCGGCGGCGTTGGCCCTGGCCTATGCCGCATTCCGGTTCGGCCGGCGCGCTGCCGACAGCAAGCGCACCTTCGGCTATCTACGCTTCGAGGTGATCGCCGGATTCGTGAACGCCGTGACGCTGTTCGCCATCGTGGGCTGGATCGCATACGAAGCCTGGCAGCGCTTCTTCGCGCCGCCTGAAATCCTGGCCGGCCCCATGCTGATCGTGGCCATCGTCGGCCTGCTGGTCAATTTCCTGGTGTTGTGGATCATGACGCGCGGCGAGACCGACCACGTCAACGTCAAGGGGGTCATCCTGCATGTAATGGGCGACCTGCTGGGCTCGGTGGGCGCGATCGTCGCTGCGATCGTGGTCTATTACACGGGCTGGACGCCCATCGATCCCATCCTCTCGGTGGCCGTGGCAGCACTGATCCTGCGCAGTGCCTGGAAGCTGTTGGCCAAGTCGCTGCACATCCTGCTGGAAGGCGCGCCCGAGGACGCTTCTCCAGAGAAGGTGGAGCGTGGATTGCTGGGCGCCGTGCCCGGCTTGGCGGCCGTCAGCCATGTCCATGTGTGGCAGCTCACCTCCGGCCGGACGATGGCAACGCTGCACATCCGTCCGCAGAGCGACGATGAAGCCAAGGCGGTGGTCAAGCTCGTCAACAAGGCACTACGCGAGCAGTTCAACATCCAGCACGCCACCGTTGCGATCGACTGGAACTCGGAGGTGGACGAGAACGCCTGCAATCTGCGCCAGAGTCCGGGGCGGCACGACCACGACCACGACCACGATCACCCGGCGTTCGGTCACCGGCATTGAAGCAATGCAAGGAAAACCACGGTTTGGGCGGGGACGATGTCCCGCCTGGCCGCAGTGACGCATGACCGTGTTTCCACGCCCCCGTTGACATTCCAACGATGGCAAGGCCGACCATCGCAGGGCGTCGCCAGGCATCGCCGAAATCCGGCCGATTGAGGTGAACGGGTCGATTCGACACGCCCGCACTCGAAATCCTTCCCGTTCGTTGAACCGAACCTGTGGCGTCGCACCACCAGGATCGGCATGCAAGAACAGCAAATCACCTCAAAGAGCCCGTACCGTCCCGCCGTTGCGATGTTCGCCGTCGGATGGGGAGCGAACATGTTCGCCCCGATGCTCCTCGTCTACGCGAAGGTCCTCAGCGGTACCGCCATCGCCGTGGTGTTCGCCGCCTACTGGCTCGGGCTCTTTCCGTCCTTGCTCTTCGGTGCGCGGCTGTCGGACCGTTGGGGGCGACGCAACCTGATGCGGGCGGTGATCCTCGTGTCGATCGTCGGCTCCGGCGTGCTGCTATTCGCCGGCAGCTCCTTCGGGCTGCTCGCCCTCGGCAGAGTGATCGTCGGCCTTGCTGCCGGCGCTGCCTTTGGTCCAGGAACGGTGTGGCTCAGCGAGTTGAACGACCGCTCCGGCTCCCGACGGTCGGCCCCCATCCTGACGGCGGTCGCGCTTACCAGCGGCTTCGCACTGGGGCCGCTGGTGTCGGGCGGACTGGCTCAATGGCTGATCCTCCCTGCAGCGCTTCCGTATCTCGTCCATATCGGACTGATGCTTTGTGTCGCTCCGATCGTCTGGTCCGCCCCGGAGACCGCGCCGCGCACGTCGGCGAAGAACCGGCCGACAATCGGCGCGGCGCTTCGGAACCCGCTATTTCTTCGCCTGGTGCTTCCCACCGCTCCCTGGGTGTTCGGAAGCATAGCCGCAGCCATTGTCGTGCTCCCGCAGACCGCGGATCTCGGGGAGGCCGGCATTGCCGCAACGGGGGCCGTAGCCGCCTTGACCTTGCTGAGCGGCGTCCTGGTGCAGCCGGTCGCTTCGCGGCTGGCGCTACGCCAGGGACTCGGCACCGCATTCGTCGGCGGCCTGGTGCTTCTGTGCCTCGGCATGATCGCCGGTGCGGGAATGGAATTTACTCGGTACACGCCTCTGTTGTTCCCCGCGGCTGTGCTTCTGGGTTGCGCCTACGGGTTCCTGCTCACCGCTGGCCTGCGGGCAATCCCGCTCATCGCTCGAATTGAAGACCGCTCGCTGCTCACCGGCATCTTCTACGTGCTCGCATACAGCGGATTCTTCTGGCCCATCCTCGTCAACGTCCTTGCGCCCGCGATCCCGAAGACTGCGATGTTCGCTCTCTCGGCAGCCGTTGGCCTTGCCACCGTGGGCTCTGTTGCAAAGATTGGCGGCAGTCAGAGGTAGGCTGTCGCTCTGCGCCGATCAGGCGGCTGCTGCGAAATGGTGGTTGAGCATGCCCATGGCCTCCGTCAGCGCCGAGGGCCCAATGCCAAAAGCTCTCTCCAC
>NZ_JADIKM010000004.1:0-327361 GCF_044904665.1 Dyella ginsengisoli | reverse complement strand
CGCAAAAAAACTGTAGGGCCGGCGAGCAAGCGCGAGGCGGTGCGGTACCTGGTCGAGGTGCACGCGCGGCCGCTACGCCGGTCCTGCGAGTGCGTCGGACTGT
Organism: Dyella ginsengisoli; assembly: GCF_044904665.1. Classification (NCBI taxonomy): domain Bacteria; kingdom Pseudomonadati; phylum Pseudomonadota; class Gammaproteobacteria; order Lysobacterales; family Rhodanobacteraceae; genus Dyella; species Dyella ginsengisoli. The sequence goes on along the minus strand of NZ_JADIKM010000004.1, from coordinate 327,258 downwards.
CGCGTGCCGCGTACTACCGCCCGCCGCTGGATTGGACAGTGCGCGATGCCGAACTCATCGCTGCCTTGGCTCGCCTGGTCGAGGATCGGCCCAGTCGAGGTTTCTGGAAGTGCTGTGCCCAGCTGCGCAAGGCGCGGCCGGACTGGAACCCCAAACGGATCTATCGGGTGTACAAGGCCATGAAGCTCAACCTTCGGCGGGCCGCACGGCGCCGCCTTCCCAAGCGTGAACGCGTAGCGCTGTACGTGCCGCGGCTGCCCGATACGGTGTGGTCGATCGATTTCATGAGCGACGCACTCGCCTGCGGACGCCGTTTCCGCACGTTCAACGTGGTCGACGACTTCAACCGCGAAGCGCTGCACATCGAGGTCGACACGTCGATCACTTCGGCGCGGTTGGTGCGCATCTTCGACCAGATCAAACGCGACCACGGATTGCCGCAAGTGCTGCGCTCGGACAACGGGCCGGAGTTCCTGGGCGAGGCATTTACTCAGTGGGCCAAGGCCAGCGGCGTGGCCATCCAGTACATCCAGCCCGGCAAGCCCAACCAGAACGCCTACATCGAACGCTTCAACCGGACCTTCCGTGAGGAGGTCCTCGACCAGCACTTGTTCGCCCGCCTGGAGGATGTGCGCGAGGCCGCCTACTGGTGGATGCTCGACTACAACGAGCAACGCCCTCACGAATCACTCGGCGACCTGACGCCCGCCGAGTACCGTCAACAAGCCGCCAGCGGTTCTACTTTTGAAGTGTCTGCTTGACGGGGGAGCTTACGCTTTGACCGCGCCCTTTACGCCGTAAGTCGTAAAATACCCGATGGTGATAAGGACAATCAGTGGAAGATGCGCTTTTGACAAAAACACGTGAAAAACCTCCATGTAGGCCTAACGCTATGTAGATTGCAGCCCGCGGTCTAATCCTGCGGCCTATCACCGATTCGGTGCGCCGAAGATTGCCGTCCCCTCTCGCTGGAACAGCAACTTACCACCCGTGCCGCAGCCTGATCCAACCATCCAATCCTGCAGTTCGATTTGATCCGGGCAAGGCTGGCCTTGGGCAGTCCGGCACGGTGACACCTCATCCGAAGATCGACGCTACCGCCCCTTCCCCCAGCATCCGCCACTCCCCCGCCGGCAGATCGCCCAAGACCAACCCGCCCACCGACACCCGATGCAGCGCCTCCACGTGGTTGCCCACGGCGGCGAACATGCGACGCACCTGGTGGTAGCGGCCTTCGTGCAGGGTGAGGCGGGCCTTGCGGGGTTCGAGCACTTCTAGCTCCGCGGGGAGCAGCGGGGTGGTTTCGGATTCCAGCAGCAGGGTGCCGCTGGCGAAGGTGGCGGCTTCGTCGCCGCGCAGGTCGTTGGCGAGGGTGGCCTCGTAGACCTTGGGCACGTTGGACTTGGGCGAGATGATCCGGTGCAGCAGGGCGCCGTCGTCGGTGAACAAGAGCAGGCCGCTGGTATCGCGATCGAGGCGGCCGACGGTGGAGAGCGCGGGATCGCGCACGCGGTAGCGCGGCGGCAGCAGGTCGTAGACGACGCGGCCGCCGTCCTTGCGCGAGCAGGTGACACCGAGCGGCTTGTGCATCATCAGCACCATGCCGGGGGGCGGATCGAGCGGCTCGCCGTCGAGGCGGATCTGCGCGTGCTCCACCTTGTCGTCGGCGTACAGCACCTCGCCGTCGGCGTCGGTGATGCGGCCCTCGCGGAACATCCACTGCACGTCCTTGCGGCTGCCGTAGCCCAGGTTGGCGATGAGCTTGACCAGTTTCATGCGCGCACTCCGCGGGCGGTGATGACCTTGAAGCCGCCTTCGTCGGCCACCGCGCGCACCTCGCTGAACAGCGTGGTGAGCGTGGCTTCATAAGGCAGGTGACGGTTGGCGACCAGCCACAGCTGGCCGTGTGGCGTGAGCGCCCTGGCCGCGGCGGCGATGAAGGCGCGGCCGAGTTCCGGCTGGTCGGCGCGGCCCAGGTGGAACGGCGGGTTGCTGACGATGGCGTCGTAGCGGCCGGGCAGGCCGGCGGTGACGTCGTGCCAGTGCAGCGCCACGGCAACGCTGCGCCCTGCCCTGGCCTGCGCCTCGGCCAAGTTGCGCTGCGCCGGTTCCAGCGCGCGCTGTTCAGCCTCGAAGCCGTCCAGCGCGGCGACGCCCGGGCAGCGCGCAATCACCTCGCTGGCGAGGTAGCCGTAGCCGACGCCGAGGTCGGCGACGTGGCCGGCGAGGTCGTGCGGCAGGTGGGTTGCGAGCAGCGCGGAGGCGGCGTCGATGCGATCCCATGCGAACAGGCCGGGGCGGCTCCAGTAGCCGGCGGCGTTGCGGCGCAGTGTGTCCAGCGCGAGCCACTCGGCTTGCAGCGCGGTGTCATGCGTGCCGTCCAGCGGCGCGGTCCAGAACACACGGCATTTGTGTTTGGAGAGTTGCCCGCCCTGTTTCGCCAAGGCCGCGAGGTCGGCCTGCGCGGACTTTGCACCCTCGGCGTTCGGCACGCAGGCCAGCACCACGCCACCGGGGGCGGCGAGCTGCACGGCGCGGGCGAACAGCGCGCGTGCTTCGTCGCGCTGGCGCGGCGGCAGCACGAGCACGAGGTCGAAGTGCTCGCCTTCCACATGCGCCTCGACGCGGAAGCGGCTGCGCTCCAACGCCTCGGCAAACGGCTTGAAGCTCTGCTCGCCGCGCCAGCCGGAGTGCGCCATCTCGCGCAGGCGAAAGCCGTCACGGGCGCGCACGAACAGCACGCGGGCGTCGGTCGGCAGGCGCAGGGCACCCGCTTCCAGCGGCAGGAACAGCGCATCGAGCACGTCGTCGACGGGGGCGGCGGCTACAGGGGACATCGGCACGGCTTCGGGGCAACGGGCGGGCCGTGATTGTACGCGGGGGTGGTGTGGGCGGGCTGGGGAATTGGGGTCTGAAGCACGAGGGAGGAAGAGCATCGCGCGCGAGCGCGCTCCTACAGTGGGCGATGCTCTGGTAGGAGCCCGCTCGCGGGCGATGCGTTTGGCGATACAGCGCGAGCTGGTCACACAACATGATGTGCGCGGCGCAGCTATGCGGGCCGCAGGCCGCTGACAAAAAGCATCGCGACTGAAGTCGCTCCTTCAGGAGCGTGCTGCTACTTCTTGCGCTCCAGCATCGCCTTGAGGTCGGCGAAGGGGTTGCCGGTGGCGGGGGCCTGGGTGTCGCCGGTGTCGAGAGTGCCGGTGTCGTAGTCGAGGTAACGCTGGTGCTCGTTGTCGTGGCAGTACACGCACAGCAGCTCCCAGTTGCTGCCGTCGGCCGGGTTGTCGTCGTGGTTGTGGTTGCGGTGGTGCACGGTGAGCTGCTGCACGTTGCTGCGGTCGAACTCGCGGGCGCAGCGGCCGCAGATCCACGGGTACATCTTCAGCGCGCGGTCGCGATAGCCGTGGCCGCGCTGTTCGGCGGCGCGGCGGGCGTCGGCGACGACGCGATCAAGTTTGCTGGTGTTGATGGGAGGCATGGCAACGGGTTTCGACTTGTCGTTCGGCGGAGGCTGGAGAGAAGACGCTGGACCCCGGCCCTTGTCCCCTTTTCGGGATGCGCCGGGGTGACGCATCGGGATGGGATCGGCGGACGCCAGCGCGCCGCCGATCCCACGGGCAGCTTACGCCCCTGCCCGGCCCATCCGGCCGACCCAGCGGTACAGCACGAACACCACGATGGCGAAGGCGCCGCCGCCGAGCCACACGGCGATATGGGCGAAGCTGGGACTGACCAGGGCGAGCGGGCCGTCCTTGTTGAGGCCGAGCTTGTCGGCGAAGGCGACGATGGCGGCGATCACCACGCCGATGATGCTCTCGCCCACGATCAGGCCGGAGGCCAGCAGCACGCCGAGCTGCTTCACCGGTTCGGCGCGCGGGCCCTTGTCGGCCTGGCGGTCATAGACCCAGCCCACGATGGAGCCGACCACCACCATCAGCGTGCTCACCGTGGGCAGGTAGATGCCCAGGCCCACCGCCAGCGGCGGCAGGCGGAAGCGGCTGACGCGGGCCAGCACTTCGTCGATCACGATGATGCCGGCGCCGATCAGCGCGCCCACCTCGATCAGGCTCCAGTCGATGTTGCCCTGGATCACGCCCTGCGCCAGCGCCGAGATCAGCCCGGCCTGCGGTGCCGGCAACGCGGTGGCCGGGTTCACGCCCGGCGCGCCGAGGAAGCCGTAGGCCTGGTTCACCAGGTCCAGTACCGGCGGGATCACCGCCGCGCCGGCGATCACACCCACGATCAGCGCCGCCTGCTGTTTCCACGGCGTGGCGTCGACCAGCTGGCCGGTCTTGAGATCCTGCAGGTTGTTGTTGGCGATGGCCGCCACGGTGAACACCACCGCGGTGACGAAGAGCGAGAACGCCACCAGCGCCTTGCCGGTGTCCGGCGCCAGATGCGGCTGCACGAACGCCGTGAGCAGCAGCGAGGAGCAGATCACCACCAGGATGCCCACGCCCGACAGCGGGCTGTTGGACGAACCGATCAGGCCGGCCATGTAGCCGCACACGGTGGAGACGAAGAAGCCCATCAGCACCACGAACGCCACGCCGCCCACCGCCAGCATGCCGACCGCGCTGCCCAGGCCGCTGACGTTGGCGAAGTGGCCGAGCAGCCAGGCGATCGGCACGAAGCAGGCCAGCGTGATCAGGCCGACGAGGCCGATCGGCATGTCGCGCTCGGTGCGCGGCAGGGTGTCGGCCTGGCCGGCCTTGCGCACGCGATTGGCGGCCATGGCGCCGGCCAGGCCGCTGGCGACCGGCTTGACCAGCTTGGCCAGGGTCCAGATCGCCGATACCGCGATGGCGCCGGCGCCCACGTAGCGCACCTTGTGGCTCCAGGTGGCCTGGGCGAGCTCGGCGATGGCGCCGGTGCCGCCGGCCAGCGCGGCGTAATGCGGCACGCCCCAGCCCCAGCCGATCAGCGCACCGACCAGCATGGCGATGCCCACCGAGATGCCGACCAGGTGGCCGATCGCGAACAGCGCGAACGACAGCCCGAAGTCGAAGCCGGTGACGCCGCCGCGGTCATTGACCTTGAAGTACTTCACCACGTCGGAGGCGAAGATCTGCGTCGCCACCACCACCGCGAACACCGCCGAGACGATCGCGCCCCACAGCACGGCGAGCAGGCCGGCGCGGCTGTCCTCGGTAGCGCTGTCGGTGGTGTCGTCACCGGCGCCCACCTTGAGCACCTCGGCGCAGGCCACGCCTTCCGGGTACGGCAGGTCCGAGCCGGTGACCAGCGCGCGGCGCAGCGGGATCGAATACATCACGCCCAGGATGCCGCCCAGCGCGCAGATGGCGAACGAGAGCCAGAACGGAAACCCGGTCCACCAGCCGATGATGATCATGCCCGGCAGCACGAAGATGATCGACGACAGCGTGCCGGCCGCCGAGGCGATCGTCTGCACGATGTTGTTTTCCTGGATCGTCGAATTCTTGAACCCGCGCAGCAGCGCCATCGAGATCACGGCAGCGGGGATCGAGGTGGAGAACGTGAGGCCGGCCTTGAGGCCGAAGAACACATTGGCGGCGGTGAACACGACCGTGATCACCACGCCGATGATCAGGCCACGGACGGTCAGTTCGGTGCGCGGCTCGAGGCCCGACGCTTTGGGTTGGCTCACGTGTGGTTCTCCCCCGGATGGACAAGGCCCGAAAGATAGCCGGTAACGGGGCACCATGGCAGCGCGCACCGCCGCATGGCGGGCCGCGTCAGCCGCGCGGCGGGAACGCCCAGCGCAGGAAATCCGGCAGCACGGCCGCCCAGGCCTTCTGTTCGTGGTGGGCGCCCGGCACCACGTCCAGCGCCACCTGGCCCGTGCGCGGCGCGTGCGCGGGATCGCCCTCCACCACCTGATAGCCGAGCTGGCGCAGGCCGCGGCGCGGCGTGCCGTCGACGTCGCGCCAGCCGTCGACGAGATCGCGCAGGTCGTCCACCGCGTCGATCACGCCGTCGCCGTCGCGATCGCTGGTTTCCTCGCCGGTGCCGATGGAAAACCACCACCGCAGCGCGGGACGCACCGGCCCGCGGTCGACCATCCGCAGCGCCAGCCGCGTGTGCTGCACGGCGGTCGCGCTCGTGCGATCGCCTGCCACCCAGAAGGAAGGCGAGAACGCGCCCACCGTGCCGAACACGTCCGGATCGTTCCAGCCCAGGCCGAACGCGCTCAACGCGCCGAGCGACCAGCCGAGCATGGCGCGGTCGGCGGGCACCGGGTTAGTGCGGTAGCGCGCGTCGATGGTCGGCACCAGCGTGTCGACAAACCACTGCGCATACGGCTGCGCCTGCACGCCGATCGCGCCGAAGCGCGAGCCACCCACCACGCTGCGGCGACGGGCGCGATCGAACAGGCCGTAGAGCGCGAGGCGATCGGGCAAGGCGTCCACTGCCACCACGATCACCGGCGCGATGGCGTGCCTGGCGTAGAGGTTCGCGAGCGTCGCCTGCAGGCCGACCGAAGGCATGTCCTGGCCGTCGTTGGCGTAGAGCACCGGGTAGCGTGCGCTGCCCTGCACATAGCCCGGCGGCAGGTAGACGGTGATGTGGAAGGTGTGCGGGGCAAAGGCAGGGCTGGGGAGTTGGAAGTTGTCGGTGGTGGAGGCGTCATGCACCGAGGCGACTGCTTCGGCGGCGCTCGGGTGCGACGGGATGAGCAGCAGGCAGAGCGCCATGGCGAGCAGTCGGTGGGGAGATGGCATGCCGGTGGGCCTTGCGGGTGTGGATGGAGGACGAGGACGTGGCTTGATGGCCTTCGATATCGCTGCGCTCAGGGCCCGCCCTCACCCAGCGACAACCGGCTGCAGAACCGCCGCGGCTCCCCGCTCAACGGATCATCAAACACCAGCTCCCGCGCCAGCAGCATGAGCGGCCGCGCAGGATCGTCCGGCCCCTCCGGCTGCAGCTCGGGATACAGCGGATCGTTGGCAATCGCCGCACCCAGTCCCGCCATCTGCACGCGCAGCTGGTGCTTGCGGCCGGTGACCGGCTGCAGCCGATAGCGCCACAGCGCATCGCCGCGCTCGATCACGGCAATACGCGTCTCGCTGTTCGGCTCGCCAGCCGCCTCGCGCATGCGGAAGAACGGCTCGCCGCGCTCGATGCGCGAGCGCCGCACCAGCGGGAACGTGACATCCGGCAACGGCGGCGCCAGCGCCTCGTAGACCTTGCCGATGCGCCGCTCGCGAAACAGCGCCTGGTAGGCGTCGCGCGTGTCCGGGCGGATCGAGAGCATCACCAGTCCGCGGGTGAGGCGATCGATGCGGTGCAGCGGCACCAGATCCGCATGGCCGGTGGCTGCCACCAGTCGTGCCAGCAGGGTCTGGGTGACGTAGGCGCCTGCCGGCGTCACCGGCAGGAACGGCGGCTTGTCGGCCACCAGCAAATGCTCGTCGGCAAACACGATGCGCACCTCGCCCGGAATCGCCGGCTCGTCGGCCACCTCGCGGAAGTAGCGCACCGGCATGCCCGCGCGGTACGGCGTGTGCGCGGTGATCGGCGCGCCGTCGGCATCGAGCACGCGACCGCGGGCGATGCGGTCCAGCCACTGCGCGCGCGGAATGGTGGCGAAGTGGTCGCACAGGCAGTCCAGCACCGTGGACCAGTCGCCGGGCGGCAGGTGCAAAGTGCTGGCGGGGATGGAGGTCGTCATGGCGAGCGCGCAGCGTAACGCGATGGCCGCGGCCGGTCCCGGCTAAACTACGCGGCTGACATCACGGAATGCGCGCCATGGCCCTCAACGCCACCATCTACAAGGTCGAGCTGCAGGTCAGCGACATGGACCGGCACTACTACGCCACCCACGCGCTCACCCTCGCCCGCCATCCGTCGGAAACCGAGGAGCGCCTGATGGTGCGCCTGCTCGCCTTTGCGCTGTATGCCGACGACCGGCTGGAGTTCGGCAAGGGCCTGAGCAACGAGGAGGAGCCGGACCTGTGGCGCAAGAGCTACACCGACGAGATCGAGCTGACCATCGAGCTGGGCCAGCCGGACGAGGCGCGCATCCGCAAGGCCTGCGCCAAGTCGCAGCAGGTGGTGGTGATCAACTACGGTGGCCGCGCGGCGGACGTGTGGTGGGACAAGATCGCCAGCAGCCTCACCCGCTTCCGCAACCTCACCGTGCTCGACATTCCCGAGGCCACCGTGCAGCAGCTGATCGGTCTGCTCGAGCGCGGCATGCGGCTGCAGGCGTTGATCCAGGATGGCGAGCTGCAGCTGATGAACGGCGATACCAGCGTCGCGGTGAAGCCGGTTGCACGCATGGCGTCAGCCGGCTGATGTTGCCCCAGCTGGCGTGCGCCACCGGTGCACGGGCCGCTGATTCCTGAGACGGCCGCGGCTTGCATCGGGACGTCTCTCAGGCGGAATTCACGCCGCAAGATCCAGCGGCAAGTCACGCAGCGGCGATGCACCACGCCCGGGATCGCCGTGTCGACAGGCCCGGCGCTCCATCCGATCGACGCTCAAGCCTCGTCCGCATCTGTCAGCCGTGCCTCGCTTTCGGGATAGCGCACCGGCAGCGCCACGCGGAAGGTAGAGCCGTTGCCCGGGCTGGTTTCCAGCTCGATACCGGCATCCAGCAGCTCGCACAAGCGCTTGACGATCGCCAGGCCCACACCCTCACCGCGTGCCTGATGCGGCGGCAGTGTCTGCGATTGCGCCGGCTGGGTCTGCGCGTAATCGCTGCGTTCGGCCACGGTGCCATCGGCGTGACTGTCGTCCACACGATGCATGACCTGGGTGGCGTCATACATCTGCTGCGCCAGCGGCGCACCGGGCCCGGCGTCGAGCCCCGGCCCGGTGTCCTGCACGCAGAACGACCAGCTTTCGCCGGGCGAGGCGTCTTCTGCCTGCCAGGTCACGATGATGCCCCCGCGCTCGGTGTACTTGAGCGCGTTGAGCACGAGGTTCTGCAGGATGCGGGTGATCTTGGTGCGGTCGCCCTCCACCATCAGCTGATCCGGCCCTTCAGTGCGCAGGTACAGCCCCTTGGCGTCGGCCAGCGGCATCGAGGTGATGCAGAAGTCGCGCAGCATGGCGGCCGCGTCGAACGAGGTGATGGATCGCTGCTCGTGGCCGGCCTCCAGCCGCGCAAGGTCCATCAGGTCATTGAGCATCTCGTGCAGCGACGACACGCCCCGCTGCAGCATGCTCAGGAAGCGCGAGCGCGCCGGCTCGGGCAGGTCCTCGCTGTCCAGCACCGAGCTGGCGCCCTTCACCACCGTGACGCTGCCGCGCAGGTCGTGCGCCGCCTCGCGCCAGGCCTCGGCACGCGCCCGCTCCAGCACGCCCACCGTAGCCAGCGCCTGCTTGAGGTCGTTGATGTATCCCGCCGCCTCGGTCTGGTGCAGGTGCCAGTACTGCGTGGTGCTCTCGTTGATGCCGTTCCAGCACAACCTGCTGAGCTCCTCGCGCGCGGTGCGCATCACGTCGGCCTCAAGCTCCGGATGCGCGTCGGCGTAGCTCTCCACAATATCCATCAGGCACATCTGCAACTGACCCCACTCCCGCGTAAGGTCGCGCAGCTGGTAGCCCTGCTGCCAACGCTGCAGGCCATGCCCGCTCACCTGTTCCTGTTCCCGCCGTTCGGCGCGGGGCGTGGGTGCCTCGGGCCAGACACGCAAGGTGCGGGTGTAGGCATCGATCACACCGGGGATGTGGTCGTTGAACTGCAGCCGGCTCAGTGAGAGGGCCGCGGTGAAGCCGGGAATGCGTTCGGTCGCAACGCGCCAGCGCCGGAGGATGTCCGACCGCTGTTGATCCAGATAGTCCGCCAGCGCAGCCAGCTGGATGCGGGCGATGCGAGTGTCGCTCATGAGTAGGTGCCACGTGATTCATTGGCTGCCAGAACGGGCAGCGGGCGCTCGGGTTGAGGGTCGAAAGGATGGCTGTGGCACGCCTCCAGACGGAACGCCGACCCTTCGCATGCTACCCGCTCGCGCAACCCGCTGGATTAACGCCCGGCGCACGCCTGTCTCAAGCGCCCGCGGAAGCCGACGATAACGTTCGGACAGCAGCACCATCGGGTCGCATGGCGGCGTCTTCACAGGCGGTGTAACGTGCATATGAGAAGGGGATCCGGTAGCAGCGGGCGGGGTTTCGCCAGCGCGCGCTGGCCGGCACGGAGCGATCAGGGCGAGGCGGCACAGCATGGGCAGTGCGATGGATCTCGGCGGCATCACCCCGATTCTTTCCACGATCTCGGAAGGCATCCTGCTGGCCGACGCCCAGGGCCATGTCACCTTCGTCAACCAATCCTTCACTGACCTCACCGGTTTCACCAGCGCCGATCTGCTGGGCAAGACCTGCCGCGCCATGCAGGGGCCGCTGACCGATCCGGACACCGTGCAGGCGATCCGCACCGCGATCAGAGCCGGCAAGCCGTTTTCCGGCGAAATCCTCAACTACACCCGGACCGGCGAGACGTTCTGGAACGATCTCACCATCACCCCGGTGTTCGAACAGAGTGTGCTGACCGGCTTTCTCGGCATCACTCGCGACAGCTCGGCGCGCAAGGGGGCGGTGGACGCGCAGGCCTCGCGCGAGCGGCTGTACCGGTTCCTGTTCGAGCACGTGCAGGCGGGCATCGTGCTGCATCGGGCCAACACCGAGATCATCTACGCCAACGAGACGGCGCTGAGCCTGCTCGGCATGACCCACGACGTCCTGCTCGGCGCGTTCTACACCGACGAGCACTTCGAGTTCCTCCGCGAGGACGGCTCGCCGATGCCGCTGGAAGAATTTCCGGTGGCGCGTGCGCTGAGCACCCGCTGCGTGGTGAAGAATCTCGTGCTTGGCCTGCGTCATCCGGACGACCGGGCCCTGGTGTGGGTGATGTGCAACGCGTTCCCCAACCTCGACGGCCAGGGCGAACCCACCGAGGTGGTGGTGAGCTTCACCGACGTCACCGAGCTGAAGCAGGCCGAGCGGGCGCTGGCCAAGTCCGAGGAACGCCTGAGCCTGGTGCTGCGCGGCGCCAACGACGCGGCATGGGACTGGGACCTGGGGCTCGACGAGCTGTACTACTCGCCCCGCTGGTGGCAGATGATCGGCTACCAGCCGGACGAACTGCCGGTGGACTCGCAGCTGTGGAAGCGGCGCATGCACGCGGACGACGTTCCCCGCGTCACTGCTGCGCTGGAAGGCCATCTCGCCGGCGACACCGCCAGCTACGAGATCGAATTCCGCCTGCAGCACCGCGACGGTCATTACGTGCCGGTGCTCTCGCACGGCTTCATCCTGCGCGACGCCAGCGGCCGCCCCACCCGCATCTCCGGCACCAACACCGACCTCACCGAGCGCAAGCGTGCCGAGCAGCAGATCCACCGCCTCGCCTACTACGACCCGCTCACCGCGCTGCCGAATCGGCGCCTGCTGATGGAGCGCCTGGGCAGCATCGTCAGCCGGCCGGCGTCGGGCCGCGAGCAGGGCGCGATGCTGTTCATCGACATCGACAACTTCAAGCTGCTCAACGACACCATCGGCCACGACGTGGGCGACCAGCTGCTCAAGCAGGTGACCCGCCGCCTGCACGCCTGCGTGCGCAGCCGCGACGTGCTGGCGCGACTGGGCGGCGACGAGTTCGTGGCGCTGCTGGAGAACCTCGGCCACGACCGCGCCGGCGCGCTGCAGCGGGCCGAAGGCGTGGCGCACAAGATTCGCGACGTGCTCTCCCTGCCCTACAGCCTGGGCAGCATCGACTACCGCTGCACGGTGAGCATCGGCATCGCCCTGTTCGACGAGAGCGAGCGCGGCGCCGACACCACGCTCAAGCAAGCCGACCTGGCGATGGCGCAGGCCAAGGCCGCCGGCAAGAACACCCTGCGCGTGTTCGACCCCAGTATGCAGGTGGCGGTGGAAGAGCGCCTCGCGCTGGAACACGACCTGCGCGCCGACCTGCAGGTGCGCCGCCTGCAGCTGCATTTCCAGCCGCAGGTGGACAGCAGCGGCCGCACCGTCAGCGCCGAGGTGCTGCTGCGCTGGCAGCACCCGGTGCGCGGCAACGTGCCGCCGGACGAGTTCATCCCGATCGCCGAAGCCACCGGGCTGATCCTGCCGTTGGGCGAATGGGTGCTGGAAAGTGCCTGCCGGCAGCTCGCCGCCTGGGCCGGCGATCCGCACATGGCGCACCTGAGCCTGTCGGTGAACGCCAGCGTGCGGCAGTTCCACGACCCGGGCTTCGTGCAGTCCGTGCTGGACATCCTCGCGCGCACCGGCGCCGATCCGGCACGGCTGGTGATCGAGGTCACCGAGAGCCTGTTCGCCGACAACATGGAGGAGGTCATCGCCCGGATGGCGCGCCTGCGCGAGACCGGCGTGCGCTTCTCGCTGGACGACTTCGGCACCGGCTACTCCTCGCTCAGCTACCTGCAGCGCATGCCGCTGGACGAGATCAAGATCGACCGCTCCTTCATCCTCGACATCACCGGCAGCGAGCACGCCGCCACCATCGCCCGCATGATCATCTCGCTGGCCGACAACCTGCGCATCACCGTGGTGGCCGAGGGCGTGGAGACCGAGGCGCAGCGCGCCTACCTGCACGACCACGGCTGCCGCCACTACCAGGGCTACCTGTTCAGCGAGGCGCTGCCGCTGGAGGCGTTCGAAGCGCGGCTGCGGCGGGTCGTCACGTCCTGACCATCGGCTAATGGCCGACGCGCGACGCGGCCTGCTACCGTGACTCTTTCACCCCAGGGGAATCCACCACGATGTTGCTCAAGCTGCTTCCTGCCTCCCTCAAGGCCGGCCTGATGCCGGCCGTCGCCACCGCGCTGCTGGCCTTTTCGGCCGGTGCCTTTGCCCGGCAGGACGCCGCACCGAAATACCCCGACTACCCCAGCGAGACGCCGGCCAGCTTTACCCCGGTAAACGCCGACGCCGACTTCGAGCGCCGCGTGGTGATGATCCCGATGCGCGACGGGGTCAAGCTGCACACCGTGATCCTGGTACCGAAGAACCTCAACGGCGACCACGCCAAGCATGCCGGCATCGTGCTCACCCGCACGCCCTACGACGCCGACGCGCTCACCACCCACTCGCAGAGCGGCAACTTCGCCGCCAACCTGGAGGGTTACGACAACCCGGCCGACGTGATCGTGGAGGACGGCTACATCCGCGTGGTGCAGGACGTGCGCGGCAAGTACCACTCCGAGGGCGATTACGTGATGAACCGGCCGGTGCACGGGCCGCTCAATCCCACCCCGGTGGACGATGCCACCGACACCTACGACACCATCGACTGGCTGGTGAAGCATGTGCCGGAGAGCAACGGCAAGGTCGGCACGCTGGGCATTTCCTACGACGGCTTCGAGCCGCTGATGGCGCTGATCCATCCGCATCCGGCGCTGAAGGTGTCGGTGCCGATGAACCCCATGGTCGACGGCTGGATGGGCGACGACTGGTTCCACAACGGCGCCTTCCGCCAGCAGAACCTGCCCTACATCTACGAGCAGACCGCCACCCGCGACAACTCCGCCAAGTGGTGGTCGAACGTGCAAGACGATTACGACCTCTACCTGCGCGCGGGCTCCGCCGGCGAGCTGGCGCGCCAGCACGGCATGCAGCAGCTCGGCTTCTGGCAGAAGATGCTCGACCACACCGAGTACGACGCGTTCTGGCAGGACCAGGCGGTCGACAAGCTGCTCGCGAAAGAGCCGCTGAAGGTGCCGGTGATGCTGGTGCACAGCCTGTGGGACCAGGAAGACAGCTACGGCGCCATCGCCGTGTACAAGGCGATCAAGCCCAAGGACACCACGGGCACCATGGTCAAGCTGGTGATGGGGCCGTGGCACCACGGCCAGGAGATCGAGGACGCCAGTTCGCTGGGCGCATTGAAGTTCGGCAGCGACACCGGCCGGTACTTCCGCGAGCAGGTGCTGCGGCCGTTCTTGGCGCAGTACCTGAAGGACGGCGCGCCCAAGGCCGATGTCGCCCCGGTCACCGCGTTCCAGACCGGCACCAACCGGTGGGAGCGACTGAGCAACTGGCCGGCCGGCTGCGGCGGCAGCTGCAAGGTGAAGCCCACCCCGCTGTACCTGGATGCCGGCATGAAGCTCGGCTTCGAGAACGCCGACGACGGCGACAGCGACGCCTACGTGTCCGATCCGGCACACCCGGTGCCGTTCCGCGCCCGGCCGATCCAGCCGGTGGGCTACGACGCCGGGCAGACCTGGTCGCAGTGGCTGGTGGACGACCAACGCGAGGCCTCAGGCCGCACCGACGTGCTCACCTACACCTCCGACGTGCTCACCTCTCCGCTGACCATCGCCGGCCAGCCGCAGGTACACCTCACCGCCTCCACCACCGGCACCGACAGCGACTGGGTGGTGAAGCTGATCGACGTCTATCCCGACATGGTCGGCAACCAGCCGGAGATGGGCGGCTACCAGCTGGCGGTGGCGATGGACATCCTGCGCGGCCGCTACCGCCAGGGCTTCACCGAGTCCAGGCCGATCGAGCCGAACAAGCCGCTGCCGTACACCTTCGCCCTGCCCACCACCAATCACGTTTTCCTGCCGGGCCACCGCATCATGGTGCAGGTGCAGTCGAGCTGGTTCCCGCTGTACGACCGCAACCCGCAGACCTTCGTGCCGAACATCATGCTGGCCAAGCCGGAGGACTTCCAGAAGGCCACGCAGAAGGTGTTCCACTCCAGCTACCTCGAGCTGCCGGTGGTGGCCTCGGGCAAGGGTTCCTGACCACGGCCTGAGGGCTTCGCCCGCCGCGCGCCGAAATGCGTCCGCGGCGGGCGAAAGCTGTCACCATGGCAGGACGCGGGGATCACTCCGCAGGAGCGCGCCATGAAAGGTCTGAACCAGCAGAAAGGCGACAAGAAGAAAGCCTTGAAGACACCCAAGGAAAAGAAGGCCGAGAAGACGGCCAAGAAAGCGGCGAAGGGCCACACCTTCCCCGGTGGTTGAACCGAAAAAGGGCCGCGATGCGGCCCTTTTTCATGGCGAAGCGCTGGTTCCGCGAGGCCCTATGCGGCCTACGCCGTCGGGGCTGAGTCCCTCCCACACATCCGGTGGAAGCCCGGGCGCTCTGTGGGAGCGGCTTCAGCCGCGACGCTCTTCGACCCCAACAGCATCAAATCCACCTGCGCACAGCGAAAGCTCAATCCTCCCGCGCCGCCTCACGCCCCTGCTGGCGGATGATCGCTTCCTCGCGGGCGTCGATGATCGACTGCATCACGCTGTCCACGTCGGCGGTGCGCTCGTCGAAGGTGAAGTGGCCGGTGAGCTCGGTGTCCGGATGCAGTTCGCTCTGCTCGAACAGCGCCCACATCTCTTCCGCGTAGTGGGTGTCCAGCAGCTCCGGCGCGAAGCGCGCCAGGCTGATGGTGAGGTTGCCCACGTCGCGGCGGAGCATGAAGCGCGCGTTGTTGTTGCCCGCGGCACTCACCGCCTGCGGCAGGTCGATGATCACCGGGCCGTCCGGCCCCACCAGCACGTTGTATTCGGACAGGTCGCCGTGGATCAGCCCCACGCAGAGCATGCGCGCCACCTGCTGCATCAGGAACCGGTGCCAGGCGCGTGCGGTGTCCGCATCGAGATCCACCTCGCCCAGCCGCGGCGCGGAGTGGCCGTCCTCGTCGGTGACCAGCTCCATCAGCAGCACGCCGTTGAAGTAGCCGTACGGCCGCGGCACGCGCACGCCGGCGTCGTTGAGCAGGTAGAGCGCGTCGACCTCGGCATTCTTCCAGGCCGCTTCGGCCTCCTTGCGGCCGAACTTGGTGGACTTGCCCATGGCGCGCGCCTCGCGGCTGCCGCGCACCTTGCGCCCTTCCTGGTACTGCACGCGCTGCTGGAAGCTGCGCTGGGCCATGTCCTTGTAGACCTTGGCGCAGCGGATGTGGTCGCCCGAGCGCACCACGTACACCGAGGCCTCCTTGCCGCTCTTGAGCGGGCGCAGCACCTGGTCGATCACGCCGTCGTCGATGAGGGGCTGCAGGCCGTTGGGAATCTTCATGCGGTAGGGCTTGGCCGTGCGGGGAAGTGCGCCATGATGCCCGAAGCGCGCCGCCGCCGGCTCATCCGGCGTTCGCCAGCGGGGCCGGCGCCAGCGCGTCGCGCGCGGCGGCGGCCAGTTCGAACGAGTGCAGGCGCGCCGCATGGTCGAAGATGTTGGCGGTGAGCAGCAGCTCGTCCGGCCGGTGCCGGGCGATGAAATCGGCCAGCCCGCGCCGCACCGTGGCCGGATCACCCACCACCGCGCAGGCCAGCGCCTGCTCCACGCCGAGCCGCTCGACGGGCGTCCAGAACGCCTCGATATCGTCGATCGGCGGCGGGATCAGCCCCGGCCGGCCGCGGCGCAGGTTCACGAACGCCTGCTGCTGGGTGGTGAACAGCCGCCGCGCCTGCGCGTCGCTGTCGGCGGCCACCACGTTGAGCGCGAGGATGGCGTGCGGCTCGGCCAGCCGTGCCGAGGGGCGGAAGTCGCGGCGGTAGATCGCCAGCGCCTGGTCCATCGCATCCGGCGCGAAGTGCGAGGCAAACGCGAACGGCAGCCCGAGCTGGGCGGCCAGCTTGGCGCTGAACAGGCTCGATCCGAGCAGCCAAACCGGCACGTCGAGCCCCGCGCCCGGTACCGCGCGCACCGCCTGCCCCGGCTTGGCGGGCTCGAAATAGCCCAGCAGCTCGATCACGTCGTTGGGAAAGGCGTCGGCGCTGTCGAAGTAGCGCCGCAGCGCCCGGGCGGTGGGCTGGTCGGTGCCGGGTGCACGGCCCAGGCCCAGGTCGATCCGGCCCGGATAGAGCGAGGCCAGCGTGCCGAACTGCTCGGCCACCTGCAGCGGCGCGTGGTTGGGCAGCATGATGCCGCCGGAGCCGACCCGGATGGTGGAGGTGCCACCGGCGATGTACCCGATCAGCACCGCCGTGGCCGCGCTGGCGATGCCCGGCATGTTGTGGTGCTCGGCCAGCCAGTAGCGGCGATAGCCCAGCCGCTCGCCCAGCTGCGCCAGGCTCAGCGCGTTGCGGAACGACTGGGCGGCGTCCCTGCCTTCGGTGACCGGGGCAAGGTCGAGGATGGAAAACGGGATCATGCGCGACTCGTCGGGGCGTGAGTCCCCATAGGTAGGGGCGCCCCGGCGCGAATGCCACCCCGCCGGGCCGCTACATTTTCCCGCTGCGACGCCGTTAACCCCGCTGCAAGGCCGGTATGCCGGCCAGGGGAGCGTGCATGCAAAACCTGTGGCGCTGGATTCTGGGATACGCGGATGCACCGCCACCGGCGGCGCGCGTGCCCGCCCGCGTGCGCGCGATGACGGCGCCCCCGACTGGCAGCGTCCACAGCGCCGAGGCGGCCGCCGCGGCGCACGAGGCGATGTCGCTGGCCCAGCTGGGCGACCGCTTCCATCGCTATGTACTGGGCCTGCCCGACTACCACGCCAACGAGCCAAGCCAGGAAGAACGCGCGATCCTCAAGCGCCTGCAGGCAACCTGCACCGCGTTCGACGTGCGCAGCCTGCCGCGCCTGCCCACCGTGCTGCCGCAGCTGCTGCGTTCGCTCAAGAGCGACACCGTGGGCGGCGCCCAGCTGGCCAAGCTGATCGGGCGCGACCCGGTGCTGGTGGGCGAAGTGATGCGGGTCAGCCGCAGCATCTACTACCGCACCCTGCATCCGATCCAGAGCCTGCAGCACGCGGTGGTGCTGCTGGGCCAGGACGGCCTGCGCCGGGTGGTGACGATGCACGTGATGAAGCCGATCCTGCACGCCAGCGCCGGCATGTTCGGCCACGTCGCGGGGCAGCGGCTGTGGGACCACGCCGAGCGCTGCGCGCACGCCTGCGCCTATCTCGGCAAGGGCAGCTCCGACCCGTTCGAGGCGTACCTGGCCGGCATCGTGTGCAACACCGGCACCGGCGCCGTGGTGCGCGTGCTCGATCAGGAGGCGCCGATGGAGCTGGGCCCGCTGACCAGCCACTTCCTCGCCGCCTGCGCGCAGCTGGCCGCCCAGCTGTCGCTGCGCGCGGCACGCCACTGGAACCTGCCGACCAACGTGTTGAACGCGCTGGAAGAGCGCACGGTGGCCGGCATGCCGCCGGAGAGCTCACTCGGCCGCGCCCTGCTGTGCGCCGACACGCTGGCGATGGCCCAGGTGCTGGGCGAACACGCGCTGGCCGCGCCGGATACGGATCTGAGCACCGCCTGGCCGGAGTTCTTCACCCCGGCCATGATCGAACGCTGCCAGCAGGACCTGCGCCGGCAGTTCCGCGACGCCGACGCCCGCGCGTGCTGACGCCGCGCAGTGGCGGCATCAGCTCGACCCGATCCATCCGACGGATTCGACGCGTAGCGACTCAGCGCGTGCCGGGCCGGCTGGCGCGCACATCGGCGTCCAGCTTGACGGCGACCAGCCCCGCGCCGTCGCGCAGCAGCACGCCCAGCGCTTTCGCATAGACCGCTTCGGCCGAGCCGGCCGCCACCTTGGTGGTCGGCGCCACGGCGTACTGGTGGGTGCTCAGGTAGCCGCTGGCGTTGATCGTGCAGCGCAGGGACAGCTCCAGCACCACGGTGTCCGGTGCGTCGTCGGTATTCACTTTCATCTCCGCCTTGATCTCGTCGCAGGCGATGGTGAGGTTGGGAAAGTAATCCTGCTGCACGCCCGCACGCAGTTGCGCTTCCAGCGCGGTGGCCAGTGGCGGATCGGGCAGGAACTTCAGCGTGTCGTCCAGCCCGCGCAACTCCACCTGCTCCGGACCGGGCGCGAGGATCAGCCACGGCGCCTGGTTCGGCACCACCAGCGTGCCCAGCGCCACCGGCGTGCGCGTGTCGTGACCGCAGGCGGCCAGAAGAAGGGTGCCGGCAATGGCCAGTGTGCGTTTCATGACAGTGATTCCCCCTGAGACAACGTCGGAATCTAACCCGCGGCATCGCCACGATCAATGCCGAGCTCGGCTTTGGACGTCCATTTGCGAATGCGCGCACGTTGCGTCGGCCGCCTGCAACCATCAGATGTGCCGGCGCGTATATCCAGGTGACAAAAGCGTGCCGCATGCGGTCCCGCACAGCGCATGGCGTTACGCTGCCGGGATAGCAGCAGGACCCTTCTGCAGGGGTGAGGCGCTAAGGTACGCCAGCGGAGCGCCGATAAGGATCAACGGCGCAGCGACGGCACGCGCGAACCGCGGCGCGTGCCGCCCATACACAATGATCGGCCCGCCTTTCGACGGACAGCACGGCGCAGATCGGTTTGGAAGGCAGCCATGGTTCGATCCACCCTCGTGCGCTCCGCGCTCTCGCTTTTCGCCGGCCTGGCATTCGCCGGAGCCGCCGGCGCGTCCGGTGTCACCGTCACCGTGCGCGACCGCCAGGGCCAGCCCGTGCGCGACGCGGTGGTCTCGCTGCTGCCGCTGGATCGCCCCGCCCCGCCCGCCGGCGACACCAGCGCGGTGATCGACCAGCGCAACCTCAGCTTCATGCCGCAGGTGCTGGTGGTGCAGACCGGCACCCGCGTCACCTTTCCCAACAGCGACAATGTGCGCCACCAGGTGTACTCGTTCTCGCCGGCCAAGCGCTTCGAGCTGAAGCTGTACGCCGGCAACCATGCCTCCACCGAGCGCTTCGACCAGGCCGGCATCGTCACGCTCGGCTGCAATATTCACGACTGGATGCTCGGCTACGTGGTGGTAGTGGACACGCCGTGGTTCGCCAAGACCGGCGACGACGGGCAACTCGCCATCGCCAACGTTCCCGCCGGCCGCTACACGCTGCAGCTGTGGCATCCGCGCCAGGCCTCGGGCATGGCGCCGACCAGCGAGACGGTGACGCTTGACGCCGCCACGTCGCTCCAGCGCAGCTACACGCTCGCCCTGCACCCGGCCGAGCAGACCAACCAGCCCCCGCCCGACCTGGAAATGGGCCTGGGCGCACGCATGCAGGACGACCATGCGCATTAAGTTCCGCGCCCGCCTGTCGCTGCTCCTGCTGGCGCTGTTTGTGCTGGTGCAACTGCCCACCTTCTTCGCGTTCTATTACGCCACCCGGCAGAGCGCGCTGACCCAGGCGCAGACGCGACTGGCCTCGGGCGCGCGGGTGTTCGCCGATCTGCTCAGCACGCGCGGCGCGCAGTTGCTCGATGCCGTGCAGATCACCACCGCCGACTTCGGCTTCAAGCAGGCCGTGGCCACCGGCGACACGCCCACCATCCACTCCGTGCTCTACAACCAGGGCCATCGCATCTCGGCCGACCTGATGGTGCTGACCGATCTGGACGGCCGCGTGGTGGCCGGCCTCGACGCCGGCGGCCGCTCCATGCCGGTGGGCGACTGGGCGACGCTGGTAGCGCACGCGGATGCCCCCGCGGCCGGCACCACCATGACGCTGATCAACGGCCGCCCCTACCAGCTGGTGATCGTGCCGGTGCGTGCGCCCACCCGTATCGCCTGGGTCGGCATGGGCTTCGCCCTGGACGATAAGCTGGCGCACAGCCTGAAGGATCTGGCCGGCGTCGAGGTCACCTTCGTGGCCCGCGACGCCGGCGGACAGCGCTGGCTCTCCAGCACCCTCCCCGCACCCGGCGACACCGAGCGGCAGGCGCTGTTCGACGCCGCGGCCGGCCCCGGCCGTGCCGCGCAACCGAGGATGCTCGCCCTCGGCGGCCAGGAATACTTCACCCAGTGGCAGCCGCTGCAGGGCGGCGACGGCATGCTGGGCGCGCTGCTGCAGTTCTCGCGCAGCCAGGCGCTGGCCACCTATCGTTCGCTGGAGCACGAGCTGCTGCTGATCGCGGGCCTTTCGCTGATCGCCTCGCTGGCCGGCGCGCTGTGGCTGTCGCGCAACGTGACGCGGCCGGTATCGCAGCTGGCGGACGCCGCGCGACGCATCGGCCACGGCGACTATCTCGGCACGGTGGAGGTACAGCACAACGACGAGCTGGGTGAGCTGGCCCACGCCTTCAACGGCATGCAGCGCGGCATCGCGCGGCGCGAGCAGCAGATCGCCCACGCCGCCTTCCACGACAACCTCACCGCCCTGCCCAACCGCGCCAGCCTGCAGCAGGCGCTGGTGGACGCGCTGGTGCGCGCGGGCAACGCCGGCCACACGCTCGCCGTGCTGATGCTGGACGTGGACCGCTTCAAGGAAATCAACGACACCATGGGCCACGCCATCGGCGACCGCGTGCTGGTGGAGATCGGCCGGCGCCTGCGCGCCGGGCTGCGCGACGAGGACATGCTGGCCCGCTTCGGCGGCGACGAGTTCGTGGTGTTGATGGAAGGCATCGCCGCGGACGAGCTGGTGCAGCGCGCCGAGCAACTGCTGGCGACCGTGGGCGAGCCGATCCTGGCCGAGGCGATGGAGCTGTTCCTGGACGTCAGCGTGGGCATGGCGCTGTTCCCCGAGCACGGCGACACCGCCGAGGAGCTGCTGCGCCGCGCCGACATCGCCATGTACGACGCCAAGGAATCGCGCAGCCAGCTGCAGCTGTACCGCCCGGGCCGCGATGCCGAACACCTGTACCGGCTCTCGCTGGTCAACGACCTGCGCCGCGCGGTGCCCAACGGCGAGCTGCTGCTGTACTACCAGCCGAAGATGCAGCTGTGCAGCCGCCGCGTGGTGAACGTGGAGGCGCTGCTGCGCTGGCGCCATCCGCAGCACGGCATCATCCCGCCGGACGATTTCATTGCGCTGGCCGAGCACTCCGGCATCATCCGCACGCTCACCGACTGGGTGTTGCACGAGGTGATCCGCCAGTGCGCCGAGTGGTCAGCCGCCGGCATGGACATCGGCATCGCGCTCAACCTGTCGGCGATGGACCTGGGCAGCGGCGAGCTGCCTGACCTGCTGGCACGCCATCTCGCCCACTACCGCATCGATCCCAGCCAGCTGGTGCTTGAAGTGACCGAGACGGCGGTGATGCGCGACGCGCTCTACTCGCTGGAAGTGCTCAACCGGCTCAAGGCCTGCGGCGTGATGCTGGCGATCGACGACTTCGGCACCGGTTACTCCTCGCTGTCGCATCTCAAGCGCCTGCCGGTGGACGAGCTGAAGATCGACAAGTCATTCGTGATGGGCATGGCCGAGGACGAGGACGACGCGGTGATCGTGCGCTCCACCATCGAGCTGGCCCACAACATGGGGCTCAAGGTGGTGGCCGAAGGCGTGGAGACCGAGGCGGCGATGGAGATGCTGCGCAGCTTCCGCTGCGACAGCGCGCAGGGCTACCTGATCAGCCGGCCGATGGCCGCTGCCGACGCCACCCGCTGGCTCGCCGCCGCCACCGAGGAATTCGCCAGCCGCCCGGCCACCGGGCCTGCGGAGTGCGGTGCATGAGGGCGGCGCGCGGCGCATTCGCCCTGCTCGCCTGTCTGTTGCTGCCCGCACTGGCCCGCGCCGGCGACGGCCGCCTGCTCGCCACCGGCGGCGCCAGCATGGTCGAAGGCAGCGCGGGCGGCGGCCTGGTGCCGTGGGCGGTGCTGTCCGGCTACGCCACCCGCGAACAGGTCGGCGCCACCGCCTTCGTCACCCGCCTGGATCTGCCCGACTACCGGCTCGACGCGCACGGCGCGGCCTTCACCTGGCACAACCGGCTGGAGCTGTCGGTGGCGCGCGACCGCTTCGACCTCGGCACGCTGGGCGAGGCGATCGGCATGCCCGGCGCCGCGCTGCGCCAGGACGTGTTCGGCGCCAAGCTGCGGCTGACCGGCGACGCGGTGTACGGACCGTTGCCGCAGATCTCGCTGGGCGTGCAGCACAAGCACAACCTGGATTTCGCCATCCCGAAACTGGTCGGCGCGCGGCGCGACCGCGGCACCGACGTGTATCTCTCGGCCACTCAGGTGCTGCTGGCCGGCGCGGCGGGCTACAACCTGCTGTGGAACGTGACGCTGCGCTCCACCGACGCCAACCAGCTCGGCCTGCTCGGCTTCGGCGGCGACCGCGGCGGGCGCCGGCTGGTGGGCGAAGGTTCGCTGGCGCTGCTGCTGGACCCGCACGTGGCGGTGGGCGCGGAGTACCGGCAAAAGCCCGATCAGCTGTCCTTCGCCCGCGAAAACAACGCCTCGGACCTGTTCGTGGCGTGGTTCCCCAGCAAGCACGTGTCGCTGGTCGCGGCGTACGTCTCGCTGGGCGAGATCGCCGGTCTGCGCGACCAGCGCGGCTGGTATCTCTCGCTGCAGGGGAGCCTGTGATGCGCCTTCGCTTCGTGCTCGTCATCGCCCTGCTGGTGGCCGGCTGCGCGCGTGCGCCGGCGAAAGCGCCGACGCTGTACGACGAACTTGGCGGCCAGCCCGGCGTGGCGGCGATCACCGAGAACCTGCTCGATGCCTTCGCCGCCGATCCGCTGGTAGCGCCCACGTTCGCGCACGTGGACATCACCCGCTGGAAGCGCGTGTTCGCCGACTACGTCTGCCAGACCGCCGACGGCCCCTGCCGCTACACCGGCGACTCGATGGAGGAGGTGCACCGCGGCATGAACATCAACGAGGCGATGTTCAACGCGGTGGTGGAAGACCTAATCACCGCGATGAACCGCCAGCACGTGCCGGTGCGCGTGCAGAACCGCCTGATCGCCCGCCTTGCACCCACCCGCGCGCAGATGCTCTACCGCTGAGAGGGCCCAGAGGCGCCGGCTCAGCCGGTCGCCTCGGGATGGCGCGCCAGCCACGCGGCCAGCGCCTTGCGGTAACGCTCCATGGCCTGCTCGTGGATATCGTGGATGCACGGCACGCAGCCCTCGCCGCAGCAGTCGAGGGCGTCCGGCTCCACCGGCGGCTGCGGCTTCGGATCGTCGTCCATGGCGCCCACGCATCAACCCTTGGGCTTGCGGAACCGGTAGACGAACTGGTCGGTATGGCCGCGGATCGACTTGTCGAACACCTTGATGTCGTGCGGATCCTTCGGATTGCGCAGCACGTTGCTCTCGCCGTCGAACACGAAGCCGGCCGACTCCACCTGCTGTTTCACGATCGCCGGATCGATCCGGTGCAGCGTGTCGGTGTCGCGCATGCCGGAGCCGGCCGGCGCCACGTGGTCGACCACCACGAACAGGCCGCCGGGCTTGAGCGCGGCGAACACCTGCTTGTCGAACGCCACCGGATCGAGACTGCCCATGAACTTGTCCGGGTAGTCGTGGTAGTTCTGCGAGGTGAACACCAGGTCCACCGGTTCGGGTGTGGAGAACTGCGCCGCCGGCTGCACCAGCACGGTGATGTTCGCGTAGTGCGGATCGCTGGCGAGCTTGCGCAGGTTGGCCGAGTCCGAGCCGGACTCCTTGTCGTAGGCGTCCGGCCAGATGCCGAAGACCTTGCCCCCGGGCCCGACGATGGCACTGAACACGCGGCTGAAATAGCCGCTGCCGGGAATCAGGTCGACCACCTTCTGCCCCGGCCTCACCTCTGCAAAGGTCATCAGGGCGGCGATCTGGCGGCGCTCGTCGTTCGCCGCGTCGAGCTTGCGCGCGGGGTCGGCCACCGCGCTGCGCACGTAGTCGGGAGTGTTCGCGGCATGCCGCGATGCGCCACCGGCCGAGGCGGCGAGAGGCAGGGCAAGCACGAGCATGGCGGCAAGCAGGGTCGGGCGCATGGCGTATCTCCGCAGCGAAAGGAGTGGACAGTGTGCACCCAAGATCCCTCATGGTGGCCATGACCTGTGCCACATCCCACCGTCCATCGCCCGCGGTTGCCGCGGACTGCGGCGCGTAGTAGTAGTGAGGCATCCCGCGCCGAAGGGCCGGAGCGCAACAAGGAAGCCGCCGATGACCCTGCTCCTCGCGTGCGTGTTCGTGCTGTTGCATGCGTCGGCCATCTTTTTCCTGCCCGCCTTCGCGATGCAGGTGTCCTACGTTTTCCTGCTGGCGGCACCCGCACTGGCCTGCGCGGCGGCGCTGCGCCGCAGTGCACGCGACGGCTGGCGGCACAGCCGCGGCTGGCTGCTGGTCGCGCTGGCGATGGCGTCATGGACGCTGGGCATGGCGGCCAGCCTGCGCCAGGACCTGTTCCTGGCCAACGCCAACGCTGCCCCCGGTGACAGCACCCTGCTGTTCATCCTGTTCGGCGTGCCGATCGTGCTGGCGGTGTCCGCCTCATACGTGGAAGGCGACTCGGTGCTGCTGCGGGTGATCGATGCGGCGCTCGCGCTGGCGCTGGGCTACCTGTTCTATGTGCACACCTTCAGCCTGATCACCCTGCACGGCGCCAGCAGCATGATCCAGGCGCTGCGGGTGGCACTCATGTTTGACGCCGAGAACCTGTTCCTGCTGGCGGCCGCGGCGATCCGCCTGACCGCGGCCGACCGCCGCGGCGAGCGCCACTTCTACCGCACCATGGTGGTGTTCACCGGGCTCTACGCGGTGGCCACCTTCTACTACAACCACTTCGTGGCGCTGGGCGACCATCCGGACTTCGGCTCGCTGCGCGATCCCCTGATCGACATCGCCTTTCTCGCTTTCGCCCTCCAGGCATGGCGCGATCCCGACGGACGCCGCCGGCTGCGGCGTCCCTCGCCCGCCCTCTCCCGGGTGGTGCGAACCGCCAGCCCGCTGCTGATGGCGCTGGCGCTGCTGGTGGTGTCGGTGGTGGTGCTGCGCGAGCGCTTCTACCTGGGCGTGGCAGGCATCGGCGTGGCAGTGCTCGGCTACGGGGTGCGCACCACGCTGGTCCAACTCAAGCATATGCAGACCGAAGAGGGGCTGATCAGGCAACGCCATGCACTGGAAGAACTGGCCCACACCGACGGCCTCACCGGGCTGGCCAACCGGCGTGTGCTGGACGAGATGCTGGAGCGCGCGTGGATCCTGCAAGAAAGCGCCTCGCAACGCGTTGCCGTGCTGATGATCGACGTCGATCACTTCAAGAAGCTCAACGACCGTTATGGTCATGCCGCCGGCGACGCCTGCCTGCGCATGGTGAGTCGGGCGCTGCTCGGTGCAACGGGCCGGCCCGGCGATGTGCTGGGCCGCTACGGTGGCGAGGAGTTCGCGCTGGTGATGTTCGGGCGCTCGCTGCAGGTGGCGCTGCAGGTGGCCGAGCGCCTGCGCGCCGCGGTCGAGAAGCTCGCGATCGCCAACGCCGACAGCCCCTACGGCATCATCACGGTCAGCATCGGAGCGGCCAGTTGTCTCGTTGCCGAACGCTCGCTGGAAGCCCTGCTGGCTACCGCGGACAGCGCGCTCTATGCCGCCAAGCAGCAGGGCCGCAACCGGGTGGTCGGGCTGGAGTGAGTCAGCCGGGCAGACGCCAGCTTCCAAGCGTTTCGTAGTCGCTGGCACCGACTTCGCTGTGCAGCAGCAGTACCCGATCCACCGGCCATGCGATCGGCGCCACCTCGATGGGTGCGGGCAGATCGCGCTGACCGTAGGCGAGCGTGACATGCGGAGTGAAGCTGCGCTCAATCTGCCCGCCCAGCCGCACCAGCGACAGCTCGCGCCGCAATTGCTCCCACAGCGTCTGCAGCGCGGGCGATGCCTGCGTGCTGCGCAGCACGCACGGCGGCCGTCGCCCCGTGAAGCTGGCGACCTGATCGGGCAGCCAGGTGAAGGGCGCCACACGCACCTTGCCGATTGCGGCACGCGCCGCTTCCAGCAGCGAAGGCCGCAAGGTGGGATGGTCGCCAAGAAAGGCCAGGGTGAGGTGATAGCGCGCCGGCTTCACCCAGCGTGCTTCGATGCTGCCGCTCTCACGAAGTGCACTTGCCGTGGCGGCGATCTGCTCGCGCACCGGTTCGGGGGGAACCAGCGCAAAGAACAGGCGATGCAGCGGCCCGGCCGGCTCCTCCAGCCCTGGCAGGCCAGCCTGCGGCTGGTCGGCATCACTCATGGCTGGAACCTGCGGTGACGGCGGGTGCAGCGAAACTCATTCGTCACGTGGAAAATCTCACAAACACGGGGCCGCAGTGTGCCATGCACAGCGCGAATCAGCCGCCCCAGGTCTGCACCGGCGTGGGCACCGCGCGATGCGTCGCCCATTCGGCGCGCTCGTGGCGACAGCTGGGACTGCCCATGGCGAACTTGCGGCAGATCGCCGGGCGGTCGGCGTAGATGCTGCAGCGGAAATCCAGCGGATCGACCGCCGCGCACCAGCCGTCCTCGCCCTTGGCCAGGGTCTGGAAGCCGCGTGCGTCCTCGTGCACCAGCCAGCGCGGCACGCGATCCTCCGGCATCAGCACCACGGTGAGGCGGCAGCACACCGCCTCGCAGGTGTCGCATTGCACCGACGGGTCCACGCGCTGGTGATAGCGCTCGCGCTGGGGCGAAAGCTCAGACATGCCCGGCCCGTCGTGCGTCGACGAAGGCCTTGGCCTGCTCCAGCATCCATGGGCCAAGGTGGGCGTCGGCCAGGGTCTTGCGGGCCTGCGGATAGGGCTGGTGCATCACTTCGTCTCCGGCGAGGGAGACGGTGAAGCTGTCCACGCTGCAGCGGATCAGATAACCGCAGTAGCGGGTCATCAGCGGCAACGTGGTGACCGGCGGCGGAGCGACGCGACGTGCGGACATAGGCGGGATCCTTTTTCGTGCATGCCGCATGCGCCCGTTCCGCCCAGCCCACGGAAGCCTCCGCAAGGCATGACGGCGAAACATGGTGGGCAGGGAGCGGCGGCGGGCGCACGTGCAGCGCACGTGCGAGGGCGCGGGAGCTGTGCAGCAATGGCGGCCCCGCGAAGAGACAACCGCGGCAGCATAGCGGACCGGGGGTTACGCGAATGTTCCCGCGCGCGCTTACAGCCACGTAACTTCGCGCGGCGCATGCTGTGTCGGGTTGGTGTTAGCCTGCTGTTTCCTGCACGCCGGCGCCATGCCTGCCCTGCAATCCACCACGACCGGCGATTGGCCGGCGCGGCTCCTGATCCGTTTCGGATCGCTACCTGAAAGGCCCGCCATGACCTCGCCCAAGACCGAAATGTCCGTGCAGTACATCCACAACGTCTACAGCATGGACAAGAGCAAGCTCACGGCGAAGCCGGCAGCACCGCGCGCCGCAGCCGGCAAGGAGGCCGCCGTGGCCAAGGCAGCCAAGCCGCGCGGCAAGAACGCCCCGCTCAAGTAAGACCCGCTCACGCAAGATCTGCCGCGGCGCGAACGCGCCGCCCGGCACCCGCCGAACGAAACGCGGGCGCTTCGCGGATGGCCGCCATCACCTGATCGCGCAGCCAGGCATGGCTGGCATCGTCGTGCCGCGATGCCAGCCAGTAGGCGTGGATCGGCACCGGCTTGAGCTTCAGCGGCAGCGGTTGCAGTGACAGCGGCAGCAACGCGGCGAGACCGGCGGCGTACGAGGCCGGCAGCGTCAGCAGCAGGTCGCTCGCGGCCACCACCTGGCAGGCGGCGAAGTAGTGCTGGCACACCAGCCGCAACTCGCGGTCGCGGCCGTCCTGCTGCAACAGCAGGTCCAGCGCGATCGGCTCGCCCAGCGAGGACACCGCCACGTGCTGCGCGGCAAAGTAATCGGCACGGCGTAGCGCGCGACCATCCAGCGCGTGGCCGCGGCGCATCGCCACCACCAGCGGCTCGTCCAGAAGGTGCTCGCTCGCCACGCGCGATCCCGCGCGCAGGCGCCGGTCCACGGCCAGGTCCAGCGTGCCGGCCACCAGTTCGCGCTCCACCTCGCCGGCCGCCACCCGCCGGCTCACGATGCGCACGCCCGGTGCATGCTCGGCCAGTCGCTGCATCAGCGGCGGAAAGGCAATCGACTCCAGCACGTCGCGAAAGCCGACGACAAAGCTCAGCTCCAGCGTCTGCGGCGAGAACGGCGCCTGCCGCTGCGTGGTCGCCTGCAGTCCCTTCAGGTGCAGCTGCACCTCGCCGATCATCCGTCGCGTGCGCTCGGTGGGCACCA
Organism: Dyella ginsengisoli; assembly: GCF_044904665.1. Lineage (NCBI taxonomy): Bacteria > Pseudomonadati > Pseudomonadota > Gammaproteobacteria > Lysobacterales > Rhodanobacteraceae > Dyella > Dyella ginsengisoli. Next base: position 298,484 of record NZ_JADIKM010000004.1, on the reverse strand, counting down.
CGCGGTTGCCCTGACGCACGAACAGCGGATCGTCGAACTGCGCGCGCAGGCGGTTGAGCGCATGCGTCACCGCCGGCTGGGTCAGGTGCAGCGCGCGTGCCGCAGCGCTGATGCCGCCGTGTACGTGGATCGCGTCGAGTACGCGGAACAGGTTCAGGTCGATGCGGCGGGAGGCGGCGGGCATGCGGCGGTCCTTGCGAAATGGCGCGCCGAGCATATCAACGCCAGCGATGACCGCGCATAAGGCGCATGCATTTCAATGATTCCATCCGGAGGCGTACGCTCGGAGGATTGTCAGGACCCGCCTTGTGGATTTCTCGCACTCAGCCCGCAGCCGCGATCTGCTCGACCGCCTCGACCGCTTCATGCGCGAGGCGGTGATCCCCGCCGAACCGCTCTACGCCAGCCAGCTCGCCGGCGGCGCCGACCATCGCCAGTGGCGCCAGCCACCGATCATGGAAACGCTTAAAGAGCAGGCGCGCGCCGCAGGGCTGTGGAACCTGTTCCTGCCGCCCGGCGAACATGGGCCCGGGCTGTCCAACGTGGACTACGCGCCCTTGGCCGAACGCATGGGCCACAGCTTCATCGCGCCGGAAGTGTTCAACTGCAACGCCCCGGACAGCGGCAACATGGAAGTGCTCGCGCAGTACGGCTCGCCCGCGCAGCAGGCGCAGTGGCTGACGCCCCTGCTCGATGGAACGATCCGCTCGGCGTTCTGCATGACCGAGCCGGATGTCGCCTCCTCCGACGCCACCAATATGCGCGCCACCGCCACGCTGGATGGCGACGCCGTGGTGTTGAACGGGCGCAAGTGGTGGTCCACCGGCATCGGCCATCCGCACTGCCGCGTACTGATCTTCATGGGCCTGACCGATCCGCACGCGCCACCGCACGCGCGCCACTCGATGGTGCTGTGCCCGCTGGACGCGCCGGGCGTGCGCATCGAACGCATGCTTCCGGTGTTCCACGCGTACGACGAGCCGAGCGGCCACGGCGAGGTGAGCTTCGACCACGTGCGGGTGCCCGCGTCCAACGTGATCCTCGGCCTGGGCCGCGGCTTCGAGATCGCGCAGGGTCGACTTGGCCCCGGGCGCATCCACCACTGCATGCGCGCGATCGGCGCGGCCGAGCGTGCGCTCGCCCTGCTCTGCCGTCGCGCCGGTGAGCGCGTGGCGTTCGGCCAGCCGCTGGCGAAACTCGGCGGCAACGGCGACCTGATCGCCAACGCACGCATGGCGATCGAGCAGGCGCGCCTGCTCACGCTGAAAGCGGCGTGGACGCTCGATACACAGGGGGCGAAAGCCGCGCTCAGCCTGATCTCGCAGATCAAGGTGGCGGTACCCAACGTGCTGCAGCAGGTGGCCGACGCGGCGATCCAGATCCACGGCGGCGCGGGTCTTTCCGACGATTTCCCGCTCGCCGCGCTGTACGCGTATGCCCGCGTGTTGCGCCTGGCCGACGGCCCGGACGAAGTGCACCGCGCCGTGGTCGCCAAACTCGAACTCAAGGCCCAGCAGGGAGTGGACGCACGATGAGCGCCGCCATCGACCAGCCGCGCCCGGTGCGCGCCGAAGACGCCTTCGACCTCGCTCGCGTGGACGCCTTCCTCAAGCAGCACATCGACGGCCTGAGCGGGACGCCGGAGCTCGGGCAGTTTCCCGGTGGCGCTTCCAACCTCACCTACCTGCTGCGCTACGGCGAGCGCGAACTGGTGCTGCGCCGCCCGCCGCCCGGCGCCAAGGCGAAGTCCGCCCACGACATGCTGCGCGAGGCGCAGGTGATGACCGCGCTGCGCCCGCACTACCCGTACGCGCCGCGCATCCTCGCCACCTGCCACGACGCCGACGTGCTCGGCTGCGACTTCTACGTGATGGAGCGACTGGCCGGCGTGATCCTGCGCCGCGAACTGCCGGCCGACCTCGGCCTCGACGCCGCCAGCGTGCGCGCGCTGTGCACCGGCTTCATCGAGCGCCTGGTCGAGCTGCACCGCGTCGACACGCATGACCCGGCAATCGCCGCGCTGGGCAAGGGCGAGGGATACATCGCGCGGCAGGTCGCCGGCTGGAGCGAGCGCTACCGCCAGGCGCTCACCGAAGGCAGCGATCCGTGCGAAGACGTGATGACGTGGCTGGCGGACAAGCAGCCGCCGCACGAAACCGCGATCTGCGTGATCCACAACGACTACCGGCTGGACAACGTGGTGCTGGACCCGGCCGACCCGCTCACCATCACCGGCGTGCTGGACTGGGAGATGACCACCCTGGGCGATCCGCTGATGGACCTCGGCGGCGCGCTGGCCTACTGGGTGCAGGCCGACGACGACCCGGTTTTCCAGTCGTTCCGCCGCCAGCCCACGCACGCGCCGGGCATGCTCACCCGCCGCGAGGTGGTGGACTACTACGGCGAGCGCAGCGGCTGGAGCGTCGACCGGTTCGACTTCCACGAGGTGTTCGGGCTGTTCCGCCTGCAGGTGATCGTGCAGCAGATCTACCGCCGCTTCGCGCTGGGGCAGACCAGCAACCCGCAGTTCGCCGGCTTCGGCGACGCGGCGAAGTACCTGGCCCAGCGCTGCCGCCGGCTGATCGCCGCCTCGGGCCTCTGAGCATGGGCGACCTGCTGCTGATCCGCCACGGCCAGGCCAGCTTCGGCGCGGCCGACTACGACCGGCTGTCGCCCGTGGGCGAGCAACAATCGCTGAGCCTCGGCGCGTGGCTGGCCGCGCACGAGGCGCCTCCCGCACACGTGGTGCGCGGCGCGTTGCGGCGCCATGCGCAGACCGCCGAGCACTGCCTGCGCGCTGCCGGCCTCGACGCGCCGGTGGAAGTGGTGTCCGCGCTGGACGAGCTGGACCACGTCGAATTGCTCGCCCGTCATCGCCCCGACCTCGATGGCCACGAAGCGCTGGCCGCCGAACTTCGCGCGGCCGCCGACCCGCACCGCGCGTTCCAGCAGATGTTCGTCGCGGCGGTGGACCGCTGGACCGCCGGCGCGCACGACCACGAGTACCTCCGCCCCTGGCCGCAGTTCCGCCGCGGCGTGCTCGAGGCGCTGACCGCCCTCGCCGCCCGCGCCCGCGACAGCGAGGGCGACACCTGGGTGGTGACCTCCGGCGGGCCCATCGCGGTGATTGCCGCCCACCTGTTCGGCACGCCGCCGGAGCGCAGCTTCGCGCTTAGCTGGCCGCTGGCAAACACCGGCCTGAGCCGCGTACGCGTGAACGGCTCCGGCCCGCAGATGGTCACCTACAACGCCTGGCCGCACCTGGCTGGCGACACCGCCCTGCTCACCTATCGCTGATTCGACATCGAGGACACCCGCATGACCACCGAGCTGTTCGACCTCACCGGCAAGATCGCCCTCGTCACCGGCGCCAGCCGCGGCATCGGCGCCGAGATCGCCCGCCTGTTCGCGGCGCAGGGTGCGCACGTGATCGTCTCCAGCCGCAAGCAGGAGGACTGCCAGACCGTCGTCGACGGCATCGTCGCCGACGGCGGCAGCGCCGAGGCGCTCGCCTGCCACATCGGCGAGATGGCGCAGATCGAGGCGCTGTACGCGGCCATCGACGCGGCTCACGGTCGGCTCGATGTATTGGTCAACAACGCCGCCACCAACCCGTACTTCGGCCCGATCACCGACACCGACCCGGCGATCTTCCAGAAGACCGTCGACGTCAACATCCGCGGCTACTTCTACATGTCCAGCCACGCGGCGAAGCGCATGGCGAAGAACGGCGGCGGGTCCATCGTCAACGTCGCCTCGGTCAACGGCGTGGTGCCCGGCTTCCAGCAGGGCATCTACTCGATCACCAAGGCCGCGGTGATCTCGATGACCAAGGCCTTCGCGGTGGAGTGCGCCGAGGCCGGCGTGCGCTGCAATGCGCTGCTGCCCGGCCTCACCGACACCAGGTTCGCCTCGGTGCTGGTCAACACCCCAGCCATCCTCAAGCAGGCGCTGGCGCACGTGCCGATGCGCCGCGTGGCGCAACCCTCGGAGATGGCCGGCGCCGCGCTGTACTTCGCCAGCGCAGCGTCGTCCTACACCACCGGCGCCGTGCTCAATGTCGATGGCGGCTATCTCTCCGTCTAGCCGCTTTGCTCCCTCTCCCCTGGACAGCTTCACCGTCCGGTGGAGAGGGCCGGGGTGAGGGGGAAAGCCTTTCGCCGCTCACCGATAACGTCCAAAAGCAAAGCGCCCCCTCACCCAACCCTCTCCCCCCGCAGAGCCAGGGGAGAGGGCTCAAGCGAAACACCCGCGATGATCGCTACCTCACCTCAGCTCCCACGCCTTGCCCCCTCTCCCCTGAACAGCTCCACCGTTCGGGGGAGAGGGTTGGGGTGAGGGGGAAAGCCTTTCGCTTCTCACCGATAACGTCCAAACCCCAAGCGCCCCCTCACCCAACCCTCTCCCCCGGCAAAGCCGGGAGAGAGGGCTCCAAGCCAGGAGCCCGCCGATGACCGACCTCCCAGCTCACCGCCTCGCCGGCAAGCGCGCCTACATCACCGGCGCGGCCGGCGGCCTCGGCGCCGCCATGGCCAAGCTGTTCGCCCGTCACGGCGCCAGGGTGTACCTCACCGACATCGACGGCGACGGCGCGCACGCGCAGGCCGCCGCCATCAATGCCGAGCACGGCGACACCATGGCCTGGGCCGCCGCGCAGAACGTGCGCGACGAGGCCCCTTGGCCGCAGCTGCTGGAACAGGCCGCGCAGGCCATGGGCGGCCTCTCGGTGCTGGTGAACAACGCCGGCATCGGCGCGCTCGGTGGTGTCGAGAGCCTCGCCACCAAAGACTGGCAGCGCGTGATGGGCGTGAACGTCGAGGCGGTCTACTTCGGCTGCAAGTACGCCCTACCCTGGCTGAAACAGAGCCAGCCCGGCTCGATCATCAACATCTCCTCAATGGCGGCGTTCAAGGTCGACCCCGACTACACCGTCTACAACGCCTCCAAGGCCGCAGTCGCCTCGCTCAGCAAGTCGGTGGCGATCGACTGCGCGCGCCAGCAGCTCGCCGTCCGCTGCAACTCGATCCATCCCGCCTTCATCCGCACCGGCATCGTCGAGCCGTTCTTCCAGCAGCTGGGTGAAGAGGAGACCATCCGCAAACTCACCCGCGGCAATCCGATGCGCCGCCTCGGCGAACCGGACGACGTGGCCTATGCCGCGCTCTACCTTGCCTCCGACGAAAGCCGCTACGTCACCGCCGCCGAGCTGCGCGTGGATGGCGGCGCTTCCGCCGTGTGATGCATCGCTTTCACGCCCGAGCGAAGACGCTGGACCCCAGCGTGCTCTGGGGTGACGAGCCCCTTGTCTGCCGCGTATCGGGCAAGCCATAACTCCCTGCTCCAACCCATACCCATCTATCCGTCATCCCGGCGAACGCCGGAGACGCTCTTCAACGGCGAAAGCCGGTCATCCAGTGACTTTCAACTTCAGAAGATCACGAGGCCCACCATGCCCCTCATCAACCGCCAACTCCGCCTCAAGACCCGCCCCGAAGGCCTGGTACAGCGCGACAACTTCGACCTCGTCGAAACGCCCGTTCCCGAGCTGAAAGACGGCGAAGTCCTCATCCAGACCCTCTACATCTCCATGGACCCCACCAACCGCGTGTGGATGCGCGACATCCCGCAGTACCTGCCCCCCGTCGCCATTGGCGAAGTGATGCGCGCGCTCGGCCTGGGCCGCGTGGTGAAGTCACGCTCCTCGCACTACGCCGAAGGCGATCTCGTGCAGGGCATCACGGGCTGGCAGGACTACCTGGTGCTCAACGAGAGCGCCAAAGGCTACGTGCGCCTGCCCGCCGATCCCGGCATCCCGCTGCCCACCCTGCTCGGCGCGGCCGGCATGAGCGGCGTCACCGCCTACTACGGCATGACCGACATCGCCCCGGTGCAGCCGGGCGAAACGCTGGTGGTCTCCGCCGCCGCCGGCTCGGTCGGCTCTATCGCCGGCCAGATCGGCAAGATCCACGGCGCCCGCGTGGTCGGCATCGCCGGCGGCGCCGACAAATGCCGTTACCTCATCGACGAACTCGGCTTCGACGCCGCCGTCGATTACAAAGCCGCCGACTTCAAGCAGCAGCTCAAGGCAGCCACCCCCGACGGCGTGCACGTCAACTTCGAGAACGTCGGCGGCGAGGTGATGAAGGCGGTGCTCGCTCGCATGAACATCGGCGGCCGCGTCGCCCTCTGCGGCCTGATCGCCGGCTACAACTCCGGCGAGAAGCCCAGCGACGACTTCAGCCCCTTCATCATGAAACGCCTGCGCATGCAGGGCTTCCTGGTGCTCGACTACACCAAGACCAAGGAAGCGGTGCACGCGATCACGGGGTGGATTCGCGAAGGGAAGCTGAAGACCGAAGAGACGATGGCCGAAGGGCTGGAGAACGCACCGGTGGTGTTGAATCGGCTGTTCGATGGCAGCCATCGCGGCAAGCTGGTGCTGCACGTCAGCGACTGAGCCGACCTGCCTCCACGTCCGACGCAGGCTTTCCGCCCGCGTCGGGCGTGACTCGGCCAAGGCAGCTAGAAGTGCAGCCCCAGCGGCGCGTCGCAGTGGTATTTCGCCTCTGCACTCGCCACGTTGCCCGGCGAAATGTGCCGCGCGGCCAGCTGTCCCGGGCTGAGGTGCTTCCAGACATCGACATCAATGCAGTGACGGCTGGTGATGCCGAATGCCCGTTGGGTCGTGCGCATCACCGCACCAATGCCCTGATCCGTCGGATCGATCAGATGAATACCCGGCGCGTAGGTCGCATCCGAACCCGGCACCCCATGGACCACATCGGCACGCTGCGCCGCGTGCAGGCGCGCCGCGAAGCCGCCATCGTCCACGGTATTTCTTTCAATGCCGCGCAGGTCTGGGGTGCTGATCACGAGGCGGCTGCTAGCCGTTTGCACTTCATTCGAATCAGGGCTTCGCCCAGGAATGAGCCTCACAGCTTGCGATGGTGCCAATCGACTGTGGGGACTTGTCCCAGCGAATGCGCTGCGCCGCGTATGGGAGACAGGCTTCACCAAACGATGCGGGACGCTTGAGTGCGGGCCCCGGATGAAACGTAGCTCCAGCGCCGAGGCCGTATCGTCACTGCTCTCGATCGAAGGTCGCCAATCGGATGCCGGCCGCAACAAAAACAACCCGAGCCATATGTGCCCGCCGATCGCAACGACGAAAGCTGCTATCCGGTAACCCGATACTCGATGCTGCCCTGGTGGCCACCGCGCTCTTTGCATTGTCGGCCCTCCATGCCACATGTTGTGGATGGACCGTCAAATGGCGAGCGAAGTTCTTTTGATGACTGCTGTCGGTGGCAGAGAACACCGCGACCACCGGCACACGTCCGTCATTTCACCCGCAAAGCAAGAGCCTTCGTGCGCCTTCGGCGCCCGAGTTACTTTCTCTTGGGTCGCCAAGAGAAAGTAACCAAAGAGAAGGCGACCCTCCTCGGCACTTGCCGGGCATGCTGCCCGGCAAGTCCGTGAGTCGCGGCCGGGCTTTTCGACAGGGCTCCTGCCCTGGCGAAAAGGCATCGGCATCCCTGCCGATGCCCCTGCGGGCCTGATCGTCCACGGCTCACTGCCTCACAAGGGAGGTGGAGATCAAAGGCAACGGCGAAGGCGAAGGCAAAGGCAACAGCAACAAGGCCAAGGCCAAGAGCAAAAGCAAACGCGATGGCGATCGCGTGGGCGATCGCCGAGCCCGGGCGCGCGTCGCGCGCTGCTTTTGACCTTCCCTCCCCTCTGCAGCGGCGGCCGGGCGGAGGATTAGCCCGAAGGGTGGCCGGCATGGATGCCGGCCAGTTTGGCGTCAGGGCAGGATGCCCTGTCGACAAACCCCGCAGCCCGGACGCGTACCTCCCGGGCCAGCGGCCCGGGAGGCGCGGAAGCGGGGTGGCTTTTCTCTTGGTTACTTCTCTTTGGCCACGCAAAGAGAAGTGACTCGGCCTCCGCAGGAGGACGAAACCGCTCTTGGCTGCTGGTCTCTAGGCGCCAAGCGAGAAACCAAAGCGCATTCCCGCATTCGCAGAAATGACGGCAAAAGGGCATGCAGCCAGTGCCGGCGCACAGCGCCGCTCCTCCATTCCCCTCTGCAGCGGCGGCCGGGCGGAGGAAAAGCCCGAAGGGTGGCTCGCATGGATGCGAGCCAGTTTGGCGTCAGTCCATGGCGACGGCATGGATGCCGGAGGTAGAGCAACGCAGGAGCAGTTGCCGGATGGACTGTCGACAAACCCCGCAGCCCGGACGCGTACCCCCCGGGCCAACGGCCCGGGAGGCGCGGAAGCGGGGTGGCCTTTCTCTTGGTTACTTCTCTTTGGCCAAGCAAAGAGAAGTGACTCGCCCTCCGAAGGAGGACGAAATGCTCTCCAAAAAACAGCCAACTGCGCGACCAACTGCAAGCAACGAGCAAGGCCAGAATGGATTCCCGCTTTCGCGGGAATGACGGCAGAACGTGACACATGCGGCCACTCCGGCCCTTCTGCAGCGGCGGTCATGCGGGGAATCAGCTTGAAGGATGGCCTGCCGGATGCCGACGGCCTTGCCACCGAGCCCCAGGCGCCGCCCTTCAGCTCCGACCAGCTAAGCTGCCAACAATCCACCGAAAAACCTCCGCGTCCCGCCCGACACCGCCCCGTCGCCGCTGCGCTTCCCTTCCCGATCCGGTCGCCCATCGCGCCTCCGCGTCACCCTGGAGCGCCCCATGCCGGGTTACACCACGCGTCAGCTCACCGTCCTGCTCGGTGGGCACGGTTACCACATTCGTGCCTTGAGCGATCGCCAGCAGTTCGCCGATCCCGATGGACTGGCCGAGCGTGCCGGCATCGCGCCGGCGCTGTGGGCGCTGTTCGGGCAGGTGTGGCCGGCGGGTCGATTGCTGGCGCAGACCATGAGCACGCACGAGGTGGCGGGCAAGCGGGTGCTGGAGCTGGGTTGCGGGCTGGGCTTGTCGAGCCTGGTGCTGCAGCGGCGCAAGGCGGACATCACCGCCAGCGACCACCATCCGCTGGCGGAGCTGTTCCTGCGCCGCAACGCCACGCAGAACCAGCTGCCGTTCGTCGCCTACCGCGACCTGCCGTGGGAGATTCCCGACGCCACGCTGGGTCGCTTCGATCTGATCATCGGCAGCGACATCCTCTACGAGCGCGGCCACGCCGAACTGCTGGCGGGAATCATGGAGCGGCACGCCAGTGCTCACACGGAAATCCTGCTCACCGATCCGGGCCGCGGCAACAGCGCGCGCTTCAGCAAGGCGATGGCGCTGCAGGGTTACGGCGTGGAGGAACAGCGCAGCCGCTTCGATGCGAATGACCTGCCACCGTTCCGCGGCCGGCTGCTGAGCTACCGACGCGACGTGCTGATCGACATCGTCGTGGAACCGTCGCCGCTGCGCCCGTAAGCTGGGGCGATCCCCACCCTGCAGGAGACGCTCGATGGACTACGTGAAATTCGGCCGCACCGGGCTGGACGTCTCCCGGCTGTGCCTGGGCTGCATGACCTACGGCGAATCGACCCGCGGCAACCACGCCTGGACGCTGGACGAAGCAACCAGCCGCCCGCTGATCCGCCAGGCGCTGGATGCAGGCATCAACTTCCTCGATACCGCCAACGTGTATTCCGACGGCACCTCGGAGGAGTTCGTCGGCCGCGTGCTGAAGGAGCACGGCCAGCGCGACGCCATCGTGCTGGCGACCAAGGTGCACGGGCGTATGCATGCCGGGCCGAACGGCGCGGGGCTGTCGCGCAAGGCGATCATGAGCGAGATCGACCACAGCCTGCGCCGCCTGGGCACCGACTACGTCGACCTGTACCAGATCCACCGCTGGGACCCGACCACGCCGATCGAGGAAACCATGGAGGCGCTGCACGACGTGGTGAAGGCCGGCAAGGCGCGCTACATCGGCGCCTCGTCGATGTACGCGTGGCAGTTCGCCAAGGCGCAGCACGTGGCCGAGCGTCACGGCTGGACCCGCTTCGTCAGCATGCAGAACCACTACAACCTGCTCTACCGCGAGGAAGAGCGCGAGATGATGCCGCTGTGCCAGGACTCGGGTATCGCGGTGATCCCGTGGAGTCCGCTCGCCCGAGGCCGCCTCACCCGCGCCTGGGACGAAGCCACCGAGCGCACCCGCACCGACGCCTTCGGCAAGACGCTGTACAAGGTGCCCGATGCCGACCGCCGCGTGGTCGACGCCGTCGCGACCATCGCCGAGCGGCGCGGCGCGCCGAAGGCACAGGTAGCGCTGGCGTGGATGCTGTCCAAGCCCTTCGTCACCGCGCCGATCATCGGCGCCTCGAAGGCCACGCATCTGGAGGACGCCATCGCGTCACTGTCGCTGAAACTGGATACCGATGAGATCGCGGCGCTGGAAGAACACTACGTGCCACACGCCGTAGCGGGGCACTGAGACATCGCGCGTCGCGGCGTGCGCCAGGGCGAAAGCCGGAACCGTATGGCCCTTCGCTAACGATGCATGAGCAGGTGGACACCCAGCACGATGAAGCCGATCACGGTCATCACGACATAGGCGATGACACGCAGCCGGTAGAGGCGACGCAGATTCTTTGTTTGCATGGGAAACATGACCGGCTCTCCTTGCGCCGCGAGACGGTAGCAGACAATGCCGCCGCAAGCGCCGGGCGATGTGCGCTGGGCAGAGGCTGGGTGTGACGTCGATGGCGGTGAACATTGGAGCCAGAATTCACGGGGTGAAACCACGCGATGGCGCATCGCCTCGACGCTTCGAAAGCACCCCGCAAAGCGTTGCAGCACAACGCCTCACGTTACTTCGTAACACCACCGATTTTGCTTTAACTGCACATCGGACAGGCGTAGAATTCGCCGGGTCGAATCCTTCGATTCACACACGACCATGACCACCTCCAATCCGCGTTGGGCCATCTTCGCCAGTGGGCTGTTTGCCACGCTGACCGACGTTCCGCCAACGCACTGACGCCTTTCGCGTCGTGAGTCGCGTCCACCGGCCAGCACTGGCCTGATCCGGACGACGGCCGCCCCCTCGAACCGCCTGCACAGCGCGCCGATGCCTTGGCATCGGGTGGGCGACTGCAGCGCATTCCCGCGAGACCGCCACCGATTCATGCCGCAGCGCCTTGCCGCCGCCGGCGGCTTCATCGCGCGCGTTGCCAGCACCCGCGACAGCGCGCGCCTCATCACCAGGGGAGAACCTCCAATGCAACCGCAACCGCGTCACCGCCGCGCCAGCCTGTGGCTGTTCGCCGCCTGCGTGGCGCTTTACCTGGGCCTGCTCGGCCCGTGGCTGATCTCGGCCGCCAGCACGCTGGCGGTCGCGGCGGGCCTGATTTTTCTGGTCGCCCTGCTCGTCTGGGCCTGGCGACTGTTTGGACGTCCATTCAACTAAGGAAAGCCAACATGAAATCCATTTTTTCCGCCCGCACTTTGGTGGGCCTGTTCGTGCTCGCGCTGGCTGCGCTGTCGCTGACCCAGTGCAGCAAGGTGCCGGCCGGCAACGTCGGCGTGAAGTTCAAGCTGTACGGCGACGGCAAGGGCTCGCTGCAGGAGCTGCAGCCGGGCCGCTACTGGGTGGGCTGGGGCTACGACCTGTACACCTTCCCCACCTTCACCCAGAACTACACCTGGACCCGCAGTCCCACCGAGGGCTCGCCCAACGACGAGTCGCTGACCTTCCAGACCGTGGAGGGGCTCTCGGTGAACGCGGACGTGGGCATCACCTACCACATCAATCCGGACAAGGTGACCACGATCTTCCAGAAGTACCGCAAGGGGGTGAACGAGATCACCGACATCTACCTGCGCAACATGGTGCGCGACTCGCTGGTGAAGGAGTCCAGCTCGCTGGGCATCGAGTCGGTCTATGGTCGCGGCAAGGCCTCGCTGATCCAGTCCGTGCAGGACGACGTGAGCCAGCAGGTGGGGCCGACCGGCATCGTGATCGAGAAGATCTACTGGATCGGCGAACTGCGCCTGCCGGCGACGGTGGTGCAGTCGATCAACGCCAAGATCCAGGCCACGCAGATGGCCGAGCAGCGCAAGAACGAGATCGCCCAGGCGCAGGCCGAGGCGGCCAAGGAAGTGGCGATGGCCGAAGGCAAGGCCAAGGCGCAGCTGACCATCGCCGAGGCCGAGGCGCAGGCGATCCGCGTCAAGGGCGACGCGCTGCGCGCCAACCCGGACATCATCCACATGACCGCAGTGGAAAAGTGGAACGGCCAGCTGCCGATGTACACCGGCGGCGGCTCGGTGCCGCTGATCCAGTTGCCGGAAGCGAAGTGAGCAAGTGATATGGGAGCGGCGACGGAGCGATCCGTCGCCGCTTTTTCTTGAGGCTCGCGAAGGGTCCCGACGTTGCACTGCAGGAGCGCGCTTGCGCGCGATGCTCTCAGTCACGTCACGGAGTAGAGCATCGCGCGCAAGCGCGCTCCTACAGGTGAAGCTTTAGGCGAGTTGCACTACGCGGCGAGGCTGGCCAGCAGGTTCTTCCCCACAGCCGTGGGGCCGGCGCCGGAGCGACCACCGCGCCCCACCACCATTGCGCCTTCCAGCGCCGACAGCATCAGCTCGGCAAGATTGGCCGCGCGTTGTCCGGTGGCCACCTGCCCGCTGCGCTGCGCATCACGGAAGGCGGCGGTGAGCCAGGTGAGGTTGAGCTGGAAGAAGCCGGCGACGGCATCGGCGACGTCTGCCGGCAAGGCGTCCGCCTCGGCACCGAGCATGCCGCACACGCACAGGCGGCCGTCCTGCGCGTAGGTGGTGGCGAACAGCTGCACGTACGCCTTCAGCCGGGCCAGCGGATCGCGCCGGGCCACGTCGATTGCCGCCAGTGCGGACTCGAAGCGCTCGGTGTAGCGCCGCGCCAGCGCGGCGACGAGGTCGGCCTTGGTGCGGAAGTGGTGGTGCACGCTGGGCTTGCGGATGCCCACCGCCTGCGCCACGTCGTCGAAGGAAAACCCGCCGTAGCCGCGTTGCTGGATCAGCGCCTCGGCCACGTCCATCACCCGTTCGGCGGTCCCTGCCGGTGTCTGGTTCATGCGGCGGCGTCCTCGGTGTGTGCGATCAGGTGGCCGGTCTTGACCAGAATGGTGCAGCCCTCGCGGCTGAAGGGCTGGTGCTGGCTCATGTGCGGACTGCGGAGCCAGCTGCCGGCCGGGTAGCGGCCGTGCTCGTCTTCGAATACGCCGTCCACCACCAGGATCTCCTCACCGCCGTAGTGGCGGTGCGGATTGAAATACGTACCCGGAGCCCAGCGCACCAGCGCGGTGTGCTCGGTGCGGAAATCGTGCAGCGGCATCACCGTGAGGCCCGGCACCAGCCCAGGCAGCCAAGGCTCCTTGCGGGTGTGCACCACCACGCGCGCCTGATCGACCGGGTCGAAATAGCGCAGCTTCACGAACAGCACGCAGCCGCCGTCCGACCACGGCGCGTGCGCCGAGCCGGGCGGATTGCGGATGTAGGAGCCGGGTCCGAAGCGGCCGCTCTCGTCGCAGAACTCGCCCTCCAGCACGAACAGCTCCTCGCCCATCTCGTGCACGTGGCGGGGGAAGTGCGAACCCGGCGCGTAGCGCACGATGGAGGTGGCGCGGGCCACCTCGTCGCCGTCGCGTTCGAGCATCTTGCGCTGGACGCCGGCGGAGGGCGATTCCACCCAATCCATCGCGGAGGAATCGACGACGGCGCGTTCGGACCAGTCGGAACGGAGTTGCATGTCAGCTGCCTACCTATTGGAAGGTAGACAGAATCACGCCGCCCTGCCCAGCGGTCAAGCGCGGCACGACGTCGCGGCCGCACGGTGGCCCGCGCTGGGCAGCGACGCGCGCTGCAGGTAGATTGACCGCTCGCACACGGAGCCGCGCCCATGATCCCTCGCTTCAGCGATCACGCCGCCAACGAACGCACCTACCTGGCGTGGGTGCGCACGGCGATCACGGTGATGGCGTTCGGCTTCCTGCTGGAGCGGTTCGACATCTTCCTGGCCTATGCGAGCCACGCGATGGGCGCCACGATGCCGAAACTGCACGTGCGCGCCTCGGAGTGGCTGGGCTTGGCACTGCTGGCGTTTGGCGCGCTGCTGGTGCTGCTGGCAACCCTGAGCTTTCATCGCAACCGCGCCGCGATCGACCGCGAAGGCACCGAGCTTTACCGCAACGCGGGAATGGAGCGGGCGCTGTCGGGCATGCTGATCGCCATGGCGGTGTTCCTGGTGGTCTACGTGGCGCAGCAGGTGGTGGCGCTGGGCTGAGCATCACCCATCCGCCAAGGAGCATGCCCATGATTCGCCCCCTGATCCTCGCCGTGCTCATGAGCGCCGGCCTGACCGCCGCCGAGCCGCTGCCGAACCGGCCGGTGCCCGCGCTGGACCTCGCCCGCTACGCCGGCACGTGGCATGAGATCGCGCATCTGCCGCTGTTCTTCCAGCGCAAGTGCATCGACACCATCACCGCCACCTACACGCCGCTTCCGGATGGCACGCTCACCGTGCGCAACGCCTGCCGCACGGCGAAAGGCATGGACGCCTCCGACGGTGTGGCGCGTCGGGTCGATGCCGGCTCCGGCGCACTCAAGGTGCGCTTCGCCCCCGGCTGGCTGGCGTGGCTGCCAATGGTTTGGGCCGACTACTGGGTGATCGAGCTGGACCCGGATTACCGTTGGGCGGTGGTCGGCAGCCCGAGCCGAAAATACCTGTGGGTGCTGTCGCGCGAGCCGTCGATGCCCGCCACGCAGTTTCGCGCCATCCGCGATCGTGCCGCCGCACGCGGCTATCCGGTCGATCGCCTGATCATGGCCGCGCCGCTGGACTGACCTGCGCAGGAATGACCCCATGTGGACCTGGACCGGCCGCGCGCGTCCGCCCTTCGCCATCGAACCCGGCCCCGGCCAAGAGTCGGTGTGGGACTATCCGCGCCCGCCCCGGCTGGCGAAGGACCCGCGACACGTCACGGTGCATGCGGGCAACGCCTGCATCGCCGACACCACGCGCGCGGTGCGCGTGCTGGAAACCGCCAGCCCGCCCACGTTCTACCTGCCCCCGCACGACATCGACCTCGACCGACTGCGCCCTGCTCCGGGCAGCTCGCACTGCGAGTGGAAGGGCCGCGCCGTCTACTGGAGCGTGCGCGACGACGATGGCCAATGGCTCGAGGCGGTGGGCTGGAGCTATCCCGATCCCGCGCCAGCGTTTGCATCCATGGCAGGGTGGCTGTCGTTCTATCCGGCACGGCTGCGCTGCACGGTGGCCGGCGAGCGGGTTCGACCGCAACCGGGAAGCTTCTACGGCGGCTGGCTCACCGACGAGATCGTCGGCCCGGTGAAGGGCTCGCCCGGCACCGGCCACTGGTAGCCGCACGGCTCCATCCATCGGGGCATGCTTCACATCCCGCCCACGCCGTCGACGCCTGCTCATGATCCCCTCCCCGACCGAGACCCGCGCGCCCCTGCTGCACGATCAGCGCGCGCCGGCCCGCGCATTGGTGACCGGCGCCAGTCGCGGCATCGGCCTGGCGCTGGTGCGCGAGCTGCTGGCGCATCCGCAAGTGGTGCGGATCACCGCCGTGGCGCGGCAGGCCACGCGCAGCGATGCACTCGCGGCGCTGCGCGCCGAAGCTGGTGAGCGCCTGCAATGTATCGATGCCGACCTCACCGACGACCAGGCGCTGGCCGATCTGGCGACGCACCTGCGCGGGCAACATCCCACCCTCGACCTGGTGATCAACGCGGCCGGCGTGCTGCATGGCGACGGCATCCGCCCGGAAAAATCGGTGACGCAGGTGCGGCGCGCCGCGCTGGAGCGGGTGTTCGCGCTCAACGCGTTTGCGCCGATCCTGCTGGCGCAGGCGCTGCTGCCGCTGCTTACGGGTGCGTGCGTGTTCGCGTCGCTGTCGGCGCGGGTGGGCTCGATCGGCGACAACCGCCTGGGCGGCTGGTATGCCTACCGTGCCTCCAAGGCCGCGCAGAACCAGCTGATGAAAACCTTCGCCATCGAGCTGGCGCGGCGCAACCCAAAGGCCTGCTGCCTGCTGCTGCATCCGGGCACGGTGGATACCTCGCTGTCGGCGCCGTTCCAGGCCAACGTGCCGGCGGAGAAACTGTTCGCGCCCGAGCGCGCCGCTGCACAGTTGCTGGGCGTCATCGCGCGGGCCACGCCGGCGGACAGCGGGCGCTTCATCGCGTGGGATGGCACGGACATTCCCTGGTAGGCGCATCCCTGCGCCCGGGGGATGGCTTACCTGGCGGCCGACGTTGCGGCGGCCGGAGCGGCATGCAGACCGCTGCCAACGAGGCGGGCGCGCACGTCGCGCAGCTTGGCCTTCACCGCGGCTTCGTTGGCCGGGCCGATGCGCACCATCGCCTTCTGCCCCACCGACAGCCCCTGCAGCGCCGGATCGGCGAACGCATAGGCTTGCTTGTACGGCGCCACGATCAGCGGCTGGGTGGGCTCGGGGGCGGCGAGCAGGTGGTCGATCACCGCGATCAGCCGGTCGTTGAAGTAGGCCCTGGGATAGCCCAGCTCCACGTAGGCCTGCTGGAACAGCGGGTAGTAGTGCACGTACCAGTCGACCAGCGCCTGCGAGTCGACGCCCGCCATCGCCTGCATGTACGGCGCATAGCGCGCCGCGTTGGCCGCACCGATCACGCTCTGCCCGTTGGCCTGCTCCATCTGCAGGCTGCCCTTGGCCGGCTTCACCGGCAGGATGAAGCGGCCCATGTCCGAATGCGGCAACGCATCCACGGTGGCCACGATGCGCGGGATGATCGACTGGCGCACCAGCCATGCCCCGATGTCGCCGCCCTTGGCCAGCGCGATCAGGCTGTCGGCCACGTTCGCATCGCTGTCGGCCAGGGCCGGCAGCGGCGCCGTGCTGGCCGGGGTGGGGCCGCTGTCGGCCTGCGCGATCGGGTGTGCGATGGCGGGCGCGGTGCTGGCTGGCGCGGGCGATGACGCTGCCGGTGCAACCGATGACGCCGGCTTGGTGTCGGCCTGGCGCGCGCGCTGCGCGAGGAAGTAGGCGGCACCGGCGATAACCAGCAGTGCGATGGCGGCGATGACCCAGCCGCCGCCGGAAGAACGCTTGCTCATGATGTGGGGACCTCTGCGAATACCGAAATCACGGGACCCGGCACGGCCGGGATGGTTCACTCAAGTCGCTGCCGCCGCGGTCGAGACAGGGAGAAGCGCCTGCCGCGACATGCCGGAATGACTGCGTCGCGGCTGCCGCAGCATTTGCCCGTGGCTTGGGCTATCGTGGCGCGACTGGGGCAGCGCTATCGGCCATGGTAACAACCGGGGACGTATCGGGTATGGGGGAAGCTGCAGCACACGCGGTATTCGGTTACTACACGGCCGCGCTGGTGGCCACGGCGTGCATCGCGGTCACGTCCAGCATCCAGTTCATCCTGATCGGCCTTCGCCAGCAGCGCGACCAGCTCTATCTCTCCTACGCGATGCTGTGCCTGTGCATTGCCGGGCTCGCCTTTTTCAACGCGCTGTTCGGGCTGGCGCAGACACAGCTCCACGCGGTGGAGATGCTGCGCGCCATGTGCATGGCGGCGGCGCTGTCGTTTCCGTTCTTCTTCACCTTCGTCGGTTGCTACACCGGCCGGCCGCTGCGGCGGCGGACGCTGGCCATCATCACCGCGGTGTGTGTCGCCTTTTTGCTGGTCAACCAGTTTTCGCCCGGCACGATGTTCTATTCGCGCATCAGTGGCATGCAGACATCCGAACTGCCGTGGGGCGAATGGGTGACCAAGCTCAACGGCATCCCCTCGCCGCTGGGCTGGACCTTCCATCTGCTCACTTATCTGGCCTTCGCCTGGGCGCTGGCGATGGTGGCGCTGCAGTTCCGCCGTGGCGACCGCCTCCCCGCCATGCTGCTGGGACTGTGCCTGGCCGTGCAGTTCTCCGCGCTGTTGTGGGGCGACATCGTGATCGACCTGATGGGCATGCCCTACCCGTACGTGGATGCGTTCTCGTTCCTGCCGTTCGTGCTGCTGATGGGCCTGTCGATGGCCAGCCAGCTGCACCAGCGCACGCTGCAGCTGGAGCAGACCACGCGCCGCCTGCGCGCCGAGGCCAGCACGCGCGAACAGGCCGAACTGAGCCTGCGCCACCTCGCCTACCACGACGCGCTCACCGGCCTGCCCAACCGCCTGCGTATCCTGGACATGATCGCCGAGAGCGCCACCGGCGCCCGGCGCACGCGCAGCCACTGCGCGGCGATGGTGATCGACCTGGACAACTTCAAGACGATCAACGATGCGCTCGGCCACCACGTCGGCGACCGCATGCTCGAAGCGGTGGCCGACCGCCTGCTCGCCGCCGCACCAGCGGAAGCGGCGCTGGGCCGGCTCGGCGGCGATGAGTTCATGGTGGTGGTGGAGCATCTGCCGGCGGACGTCGAAGAGGCCGGCGCGCAGGCGCAGCAGATCGCCCAGGACGTGCGCGCCCGACTCGCCGCGCCGATCAACGTGGACAGCAACGTGCTGGCGGTGGGCGCCAGCGTGGGTGTGGCGCTTTTTTCCGGCCGCGACGGCGATGCGCCCGACGTGATCCGCCGCGCCGACATCGCGCTGTATCGCGCCAAGGCCGCCGGCCGCAACGCGGTGCGCCTGTTCGAGCCGGAGATGCAGAGTGTGGCCGACGAGCGCCTGGAGCTGGAGCGCGGCCTGCGCGCGGCGGTGGAGAGCCTGGGCAGCGAGACTTCGTTCCAGCTGCATTTCCAGCCGCAGGTAAGCATTCGCGGCCGTCTGCTGGGCGCCGAGGCGCTGCTGCGCTGGCGCCATCCCACGCTGGGCGATGTCGCGCCGGACGTGTTCATTCCGATCGCCGAGGAGACCGGACTGATCCATGCGCTCGGCGCGTGGGTGATCGGCGAGGCCTGCGCGCGCATCCGCGAGTGGGACGCGCACCGGGTGGACTTCGGCGAGCATCTGGCGGTCAACGTGAGCCCCTGGCAGCTGGCGCATCCGGACTTCGTCGATCGCACCGAGAAGCTGGTGCGCGAAGCCGGCGTGCAGCCCGGCCGCATCACACTGGAACTCACCGAGAGCGCCCTGCTGCAGGGCTTCGAGGCGGCACTGCAGACCATGTATGCGCTGGCGGGCATCGGCTTCCGGCTGGCGCTGGACGATTTCGGCACCGGCTACTCCTCGCTGAGCTACCTCAGCCAGCTGCCGCTGCACGAGTTGAAGATCGACCGCTCTTTCATCTGCGGCCTGCGCCCGGAAGCGCACAGCCCGCTGGCCAGCTTCATCGTGGATGTGGGTCGCCGGCTGGGTATGACCACCATCGCCGAGGGCGTGGAAAGTGAAAGCCAGCGCGCCACGCTCGACACCCTGGGCTGCGATGGCCTGCAGGGTTACCTGATCTGTCCGCCGCTGCCGGCCGGGGCCTTCGTGGCGTGGCTGGAGCAGCGCGAGAACACCCGCCACCCCGCCCGTGCGGACGAACGCGGCGCCTGAACACGCGCCATCGCCGGGCACGCCGCGTCATCTTTGGTCCGGCTGCGGCCAAGCCCAACTCATGCCGCGCCAGGCAAGGAGCCCTCATGCATCCGCGTCGCCTGCTGTTTTGTCTCGTCGCGCTGTTCGCCCTGTGGCTGGGCGGCTGTGTCGCCGGCGGTGATCCGCGCCTGCCGATTCCCACCACCCTGGTCCCGGCGCCGACGCCGGCGACCCGGCTGGTGGTGGTGCTGCCCGGGCGTGGCGACAGCCTCGATTCGCTGACCCGCACGGGCATTGCGCAGCTGATTCAGCAGCAGTGGCCGGACGCCGACGTGATGCTGACCGGGCTGACCATGCCGTATTACCGGCAGGACCGGGCCATTCCCCGCCTGCATGACGAGATCATGACGCCGGCGCGAGGCCGCTACCGCCAGGTGTTGCTGGCCGGCATCTCGCTCGGTGGCTTGGGCGCCCTGCTGTACGACCGGGCCTACCCGGGCGAGGCGGACGGCCTGCTGCTGATATCGCCGTACCTTGGCGACGGCGCCATCCACCGCGAGATCCGCGACGCCGGCGGGCTGGACACCTGGCAGCCCGGCCCGGTGCAGCCGATCGGCCCATCCACCTTCCAGCGCGAGCTTTGGCGCTACCTCAAGGACTGGTCGAACCATCCCGGGCGCACCCGCACCACCTGGCTGGCCTACGGCGACAGCGAGCGGTTCCGGGCATCGATCGAGCTGATGAGCCCGCGATTGCCGGCCGACCACGTGATCATGCTGCCGGGTCACCACAACTGGACGCTGTGGCGATCCGCGACCAGGGCGCTGCTGGAACGCGCCGGCCCGCCGCACCCGGGGCCCCACGCCGCGGGTGCCGCCAGCGGCAGTAACGGACGGCACGCGTCATCCCGCTGACCCCGATCAATACACGCCCGCCGATAACCTGTCACGCTGGACCGCTTCGCACCGGCACGGAACATGCTTGAGTCCCGGCATCCCCACCTCCCTGCCACCAGTTGCTTCCGATGACCCCTGATCCCTGTCCGGTTCCGCTCGCCAACGTGATCGACCTGTTGGTCGACGCGATCTGCGTCGTGCGCGCGGACACCGAGATCGTGTTCATCAGCGCCGCCAGCGAGCGCATCTTCGGCTATCGGCCCGAGGAGATGATCGGCCGCCACATGTCCGAGTTCATGCATCCGGATGACCGCGAGCGCACGCTGCTGCACGCGCAGCAGCTGGTGACCAGCGGGGCGCCGGGCTATTTCGAGAACCGCTACGTGCGCAAGGATGGCCGCGTGGTCGACCTGATGTGGACCGCGCGCTGGTCGGCGCAGGACGGCGTGCGCGTAGCCGTGGCGCGCGACATCACCGGGCGCAAGCGCGCCGAGTCGATGCAGGCGGCGCTCTATGCCATCTCCGAGGCCGCGCATACCACCGCCGACCTCGGCGCGTTGTTCCAGCGCGTGCACCAGATCATCGCCGGGTTGCTGCCTGCGCGGAATTTCTTCGTGGCGCTGTACGACGCCGAGCGGGACGAACTGAGCTTTCCCTACTTCGTGGACGACTTCGATGCAGCCCCGGACCCGCGCCCGCTCGACTCCGGCACACTGAGTGCCGAGGTGGTGCGCAGCGGCGAGCCGCTGCTGCTGCGCTCGGACGATGTCTCCACCGCCAACGAGCGCGTGCGCGCGATCATGGCGCGGCGGCCCATCGGCCATGCGCCGCTGGCCTGGCTGGGCGTGCCGCTGATCGCCCAGCGCGGGGTGATCGGCGCGCTGGTGGTGCAGAGCTACACCGGCGACGTCACCTACAGCGATGACGACACGCATCTGCTCCAGTTCGTCTCCACCCAGGTGGCGGCGGCGATCGAGCGCAAGCAGATCGAGGCGCGCCTCAACCACATGGCGCGCTACGACCACCTCACCGACCTGCCCAACCGCGCGCTGTTCCGCGACCGCCTGCAGAATGCGCTGACCCGAGCGCGACGCGACCTGGAGCGCGTGGCGATGCTGTATCTGGATCTGGATCGCTTCAAGGAAATCAACGACCAGCTGGGCCACGCCGCAGGCGACCTCCTGCTGTGCGAAGTCGCGCGCCGGCTCGGCAGTTGCGTGCGCGAATCGGACACCGTCGGCCGGCTGGGTGGCGACGAATTCGCCGTACTGCTGCCGCGTATCGTCAAGCCGGAAGACGCCATGGCGGTTGCCGAGAAGATCCGCCGCGAGCTGCACCGGCCGTTCGAGCTGGACGGCCGCCCGGCCACGGTGTCGGCCAGCATCGGCATCGCGCTCTATCCGGACCATGGCGACAGCGAAGATGCCCTGCTCAAGCTGGCCGATGACGCGATGTACGCCGCCAAGCGCCGCGGCGGCAACCGCCTGCTGATGTCCACCACACCACCCCCTGCCGGCGCCTGACGCCGCGGCAACAGCGCTCCCGTTGACGAGGATCAACTCGATCCCGCATTCCGCGCGCAAGTCTGGTGACCCCCACCTCAGTTGCCCCGGAGATGCCGTCATGCGCTACCCCACCGTGTTTGTCCTCGCTGCCCTGACCCTGGCGGGGAGCCTGCCGTCATCCACCCTCTTCGCGGCACAGCACGGCCGCCCGGCCACCGGCGGTGCGGGACGAGGCGACGTGCAGCGCGATCGGCTGCATGACCAGGATCGGCTGCACGATCAGGACCGCCTGTACGATCGTGACCGCCTGCGCGACCGCGACCGCGACACCATCTACGGCTCGCAGCTGATGACCTCCTCCGAACGCAGCGCCTACCGGAAGAAGATGCGCAGCCTCAAGACCGAACAGGAGCGCGAGGCGTTCCGTACCCAGCATCACGAGGAAATGCAGCAGCGTGCGCAGGAGCGCGGCGTGAAACTCCCCGACAGCCCACCGGCCCAGGGCGCGCGCGGCGGCATGGGCCAGGATCCGGCCACGCAGCGCGTACGCGAGCAGACCGAGCAGGAAACCCGCGAACGCACGCAGCAAGGCACGCCGTCATCGTCCGGCCAAGGCACGCCGACCCGCGAGCAGACCGAGCAGGAGCAGCGCGAGCGCAGCTCTGGAGACCAGAGCGACGGCCACTGATCCGCGCATCGACCTCACACCACAGGAGCAGCACCATGCGACCACTCTTCCTCATCGCATCGCTGTCGCTGGCCAGCGCGCTGGCTGCGCCGGCGTGGTCGCAGTCGGACCTGCAGAAGCAGGCGCAGCAACTGTTCAAGCCCATCCCTTCGTCGCCGCCCGCCCTGCCGGGCAATCCGGCGACGGCCGAACGCGTGGCGCTGGGCAAGATGCTGTACTTCGACCCGCGCCTGTCCCAGAGCCACGCGATCAGCTGCAATTCCTGCCACATGATCGGCCTGGGCGGGGTGGACCTGCAGGAGACCTCGATCGGCCACCGCTGGCAGCGCGGTGGTCGCAACGCACCCACGGTGTACAACGCGGTGTTCGACGTCGCCCAGTTCTGGGACGGCCGCGCCAAGGACCTCGAGCAGCAGGCCGGCGGGCCGCTGGTCAACCCGGTGGAGATGGACACTACCGAGGCTCACGCGGTGGAGCAGCTGCGCGCCATTCCAGGCTACGGGCCGGAATTCGCCAAGGCCTTTCCCGGTAGCGGCGAGGCGATCACCTTCGACAACATCCGCCGCGCCATCGCCCTGTTCGAAGCGACCTTGATCACCCCGAACGCGCCGTTCGACCGCTACCTCAAGGGCGATGTCGCCGCACTCGATACCACCCAGACCGAGGGCCTGGCGCTGTTCATCGGCAAGGGCTGCGCGGCGTGCCACGCGGGCATCAACGTGGGCGGCGCCATGTACGCGCCATTCGGCGTGGTGGAGCGCCCCGGCGCTGAGATCCTGCCGCCCGGCGACCGCGGCCGCTTCGCGGTGACCAAGACGGTGAGCGATGCCTACGTGTTCCGCGTGCCGTCGCTGCGCAACGTGGCACTGACACCGCCGTACTTCCACTCGGGCAAGGTGTGGGATCTGCGCCAGGCGGTGGCCGTGATGGGCAGCAGCCAGCTCGGCGCACAGCTCACTGATGCGGAGATCGATCGCATCACGGCGTTCCTCGGCAGCCTCACCGCCGAGCAGCCGCAGGTCACGCTGCCGGTGCTGCCGCCCAGCGTGGCCGCGACGCCGCAGCCCAAGCCCTGAGGCAGGGGCCTGCACGATGAGCACGATTGCGCGCAGCCGCTACTCCATCACCGTCCGGCTCGCCCACTGGCTCACCGTGCTCGCCATCGCGGCCGCCTACTTGCTGGTGGAGCTGGGGGAGGACGACGAGCGCGGCGGCACACCCGCGCTGGCCATGCAGGGCCACTACCTCGCCGGGCTGGCGGTGCTGGCCCTGCTGGTGGTGCGCGTGGTCGGCATGGCGCGCGGCCATCGACCGCCCATCGTCCCCGCGCCCGGCCGCCTCACCGTGCTGGCGGCAGGCATCACGCACGCGGCGCTGTACCTGTTCCTGCTGGGGGAGCCGATCCTCGGCATCCTCTCGGTGAACTACGCGGGCGAAGCGGTCACCCTGCCGTGGTCGGGCGTAGCGCTGCCGATGCTGGTGCATGCCGACCCCGCTGCGCGCGAGGTGGTGGAGGAACTGCACGAGTTGCTCGGCGAGATCTTCTACTGGGTGATCGGCCTCCACGTGGCGGCCGCGCTGTGGCACCACGTGGTGAAACGCGACAACACGCTGCGCCGGATGCTTTGAACTCGCCGCAGCCGGGTGCGACGCTCAGGCCTTGCGCAGGAAGCAGGTCTTGAGCACCAGCCCCTTGATCTTCTCCGAGCTGCCCTCGATGTGCTCCGCGTCGCCATCCACCAGGCGGATGTTGCGGATCACCGTGCCCTGCTTGAGCGGAATCGAGGAGCCTTTCACCTTCAGATCCTTGATCACCAGCACCGTGTCGCCGTCGCTCAGCGCCTGGCCGTTGACGTCGCGCACCACCACCGCCTGCTCTTCCGCGGCCCCGTCGGACTGCAGCGGCCACTCGTGGCCGCAGTCGGGACAGATCCAGCTGGCGCCGTCCGGATAGGTGTTTTCCATGCCGCAACGCGGACACGCGGGGAGATCGAACATCGGGGCGACTCGGCCAGTGGGCGGGCAAGTATAAGCGGTCGCTACGCTCGGCCGGTACGACGCCCCTCGTAAGCCTGCAGGTGTACCCAGGCCAGATCCAGCAGCGGCGCGGCCTGTCCGGCCGCGTGAGCGCGCTGACGCATGTCGCCGACGATGTGCGCACCCTCGATGCGCTGGCCCGATTCCAGATCACGCAGCATCGAGGCGGTCACGGTGGAACCGGCCTGGGTGAGCATGCGCCGCGCGTTGTCCTGCGCCTCGCGCGGGATC
Source organism: Dyella ginsengisoli (assembly GCF_044904665.1). Classification (NCBI taxonomy): domain Bacteria; kingdom Pseudomonadati; phylum Pseudomonadota; class Gammaproteobacteria; order Lysobacterales; family Rhodanobacteraceae; genus Dyella; species Dyella ginsengisoli. Next base: position 273,698 of record NZ_JADIKM010000004.1, on the reverse strand, counting down.
GGTTGGCCCGCCGCGGCGGCAACCGCCACGCATTCGTCGTACATCGCCCCGATGAAGGCCTGCCCGCCCTCGGCGGCCACGATGGTGCCGATGCTCGCGCGCATCAGGCAGGTGGCGGCCGCCAGCGTGGTGAGAAAGGTGAACTTGATCCACAGGTCCTGCGCGATGTCCGGCGAATGGCGATGGTCCACCGCGGCCGCGGCGAACGCGGCGGCAAGCGCCTCGCATCGCGCGCTCCGGGCGTGGCCGTCGCGTTCGCCGAACGTCACCGAGGCCGGTTTGCCCAGGTGCAGCACCTCGCCCTGCTCGCCCTTCGTTGCACTGATGAAGCACAGCCCGCCGAGCACGCGCGGGGCGCCAAAGCGCGCATCCAGTGCCGCATAGTGGCGCAGGCCGTTGAGGATGGGCAGCACGGCAGTGCCCTCGCCCATCGCCGGCGCGATGGCCTCGATCGAGCTGTCCAGGTCGTAGGCCTTGCAGCTGAGCAGCACCAGGTCGAACGGCCGCTCGGCCGCCGCCGTGGCCAGCTCGCTGGCTACCAGATGCGCCACCGGAAACTGCGCGTCGCCCAGCGGACTGCGGATCACCAGGCCGTCTCGGGTAAGCTGGCTGGCGCGCGCCTCCCGTACCAGGAAGGTGACATCGACGCCGGCCTGGGCCAGGCGTCCGCCGAAATAGCCGCCGGTACCACCGGCGCCGAGAACCAACATGCGCATCGTCATTCGCGCTCCGTTGCGGATCGAGGGGAAAACGCCGCACCGGGCAGCGTGGGGATACCAGCATAAACGCTGGCCAGCCGCGTGACGCCCTTTTCACTCATGCGTGACGCACGCCTGCGCACCGTCAATTCGCTGCAATGTTTCCGTCGGAGTTCCCCATGCCCGCACGTTGGTACCGAACCGCCCTGGCACTGCTGGCCGCGCTCACCCTCGCCGGCTGCGCCACGCTGCGCAAGGACTTCCCCAAGGCGCACACCACCGCGCTGCCGCCGAAGGTGGACACGCCCAGCACACGCTACGTGCATCGCGAGGTGGCCAGGCACGACGAGCTGTCCGGCTTCCGCCTGCTCACCTTCAGCACCAACGCGCTGATGAGCCGCGTGGCGCTGGCCGACCATGCCGAGCACACGCTGGACCTGCAGTACTACATCTTCGCCAACGATGCGACCGGCCGGCTGGTGGCGCAGCGCCTGCTCGCCGCGGCCGATCGCGGCGTGCGCGTCCGGCTGCTGCTGGACGACATCAATGTCGACGGCCAGGTCGACATGCTCGACGCGCTCGACTCGCACCCCAACATTGAAGTGCGCCTATTCAACCCATTCGGCACGCGCGCGCGCACCGGCCTGGGCAAGGCCGCGCAGTTCGTGCTCGACGGCAGCCGGCTCAACCACCGCATGCACAACAAGTCGTTCATCGCGGACAACACGGTGGCCATCGTCGGCGGGCGCAACATCGGCGACGACTATTTCGACGCCGGCGACAGCACGCACTTTCGCGACCTGGACCTGATCGCGATCGGTCCGGTGGTGCGCCAGGCCTCGCAGGCCTTCGACGAATACTGGAACTGCGACGCCGCCTATCCGGTGAAAGCCTTCAGCGGCAAGCATCCCGGCCACCTGGAACTGGCCACGCTGCGCCAGCAGCTGGGCAAGGATGCGCGCAAGTTCGCGCAGAGCGACTACGCCCAGGCCACGCTGGAGCAGCTGCCGCACGGTCCGTCCGGCGATCGCCCGGGCAAGTGGTTCTGGGGCAAGGCCACCTTGGTGGCTGACCAGCCGGCCAAGATCGACGCCGACGAGGACGATCCCAGCCTGCGCATCGGCCCCGACATCAAGGCCATGCTCGACGGCGCGCGGCGCGACGTGCGGCTGATCTCGCCGTACTTCATCCCCGGCGACGAGGGCACCGCGTTCCTCGCCGGCCTGGCGGCACGCGGCGTGCGCGTGCAGGTGTTGACCAATTCGCTGGCCTCCACCGACGAGCCGGCCGTGCATGCGGGCTACTCGCGCTACCGGCTGCCGCTGCTGCGTGGTGGCGTGCAGTTGTATGAACTGCGTCCCGCGCCGGGCGCCAAGCAGCCCGCCACCGATGCCGGCAAATCCTCCGGCGTGAGCCTGCACGCCAAGGCCATCGTGGTGGATTCGCACGAGGTGTTCATCGGCTCGATGAACATGGACGAGCGCTCCAAGCTGCTCAACACCGAGATGGGCATCATCGTCGACAACGCGCCGCTGGCCGCCGCCGTGGAGCGCTACTTCGACGACGCCACCAAGCCCACCAGTGCCTGGCGCGTGATGCTCGATCCCGGCAAGCCGGCGGCCGATGCCGGGCTGCGCTGGCAGGGCGACGAAGGCGGCCAACTGGTCACCCACGACAGCGACCCCGACGCCACCACCGGCCGCAAGGCCGAGGTGGGCTTGATCAAGCTGCTGCCGGTGGAGAGCCTGCTGTGAGGCGCCGCCCGATCATGGTCCGTCTCATGCTGGTTGCGGTGCTGCTGCTCGTCACGTTCACTGCGCTGGCCCAATCGCCCCCTGCGGTCGAGCAGCGCAAGATCGACTACTTGATCCAGTCCGTGGCGCAACTCAAGGGCGCGCAATTCATCCGCAACGGCAGCGCCTACCACGCCGCCGCGGCGGTGCATCACCTCGAACTGAAGCGGCATTACGCCGGCGATCGCGTGCGCAGCGCCGACGACTTCATCCGGCTGTGTGCCACCGGCTCGTCGATGTCGGGCAAGCCATACACGATCCGCTTCGCCGATGGCCACGTCGAAACGGTGGCGGACTGGCTGCGCGCGCGGCTGTTCGCCTGGCACGACGCTCCCGTCAGCCTCGCACCCGGTTCACCAACCACAAGCCCACGCCGATAAGCACGCCGCCAAACAGCTGCAGCGGAGACAGGGTGGTGTGCAGCACGGCGAACGACAGCAGCACGGCGAACAGCGGCGCCAGGAATAGCCAGCCGCTGGCGTGGGTGGCGCCGCCGCGACGCAGCGCCACGAACCACAGCCCGAACGACCCGGTGGACGCCGGCACCGCCAGCCACGCGAACCACAGCCACGCGCGCGCACCGACATCCGCCGGCCATCGTTCGCCGCCTGTGTAGGCCAGCGCCAGCAGCACCAGCGCGCCGATCAGCATCTGCCAGAAATTGAGCGCCAATCCGCCGATCGGCAGCGCTGCGCGCTTGTTGATGGTGGTGGCCACCGCCCAGCACACCGCCGATGCCAGACAGCACAGCTCGCCGAACAAGGCCTCGCGCTGGCCCGTGAGCAAGGCGCCCGGCCCGATCGCCAGCGCCACGCCGAGCATGCCCAGTATCAGGCCCGCCACGCGCATCGGCCCCAGCGATTCGTGCAGGAACAGCCGTCCAAGCAAAGCCACCCAGATCGGATTGCTGAACAGCAGGATCGCTGCCGCCGCGGCCGGGATGCTGCGCATGCCGACAAACAGCAGCCCCATCACCGCCGCCGTCTGCAGCAGCCCGATCGCGCCGACCACCCATGCCTGCCGCGGCGCCATCGCCGGCGGCCACAGCTGCGCGCGCAGCGGAACGCGCGCCATCGCCAGCAGCGGCAGCGTGGCGATCGCCGCCAGCAGGAACCGCCAGCCCACCAGCAGGATTGCCGGCACGCCGAGGCCGAGCAGGATCTTGCCGGCGATGAAGCTCGAACCCATCAGGAAGGTGGCGCCGAGCAGGGTCGCGTAGAATCCGGCGTCCACGCTGGCGTGGCCGGGCGTGGCGCGAGTCATCGGCGGGTGCGGACGAGAGGCATGGCCAACACGCTAGCGAGCGCGGCGGCCGGCTGTCGACACGGCCTTGGTCGAAGCCGCGAAGCGAGCATGCCCGGCCGGCGGGCCGGGCATGCTCGGTCCAGCCGTCAGCCGATCAGCGTCCCAGGTCGTGCAGGAAGCGCTGGGTGTATTCCAGCGAGGTGGTACCGTCGATCGAGTTGCACACCGGCGAGGCGTAGCCGTTGCTGCCGCCGGCGCACGGCGTGTCGCGGTCCAGCGACCAGAAGTGCACGCCCACCAGCCCCGCGTTCACCGCATACGCCGTCACCGTGTCCACATCGGCCGCGGTGAAGGTTTCACTGGTGACATCGTTGAGGCCGATCATCGGGGTGAGTTCGATGTGGTTGGCCGGCACGCCGTAGGTGTGCTTCAGGTTGGTCACCGCCTGGATCGCCGACTGGCCCATGTCGCACACGCCGCCGGACACCACGCACACGCCGGGGCTGGGACCACCGAAGTCCATCACCATCAGGTTGATGGTGTAGTGCTGCAGCGAGGACGCCAGCACCGAGCGCACCACCATGTCGCCCACGCTGTTGAGGCCGCCGTAGCTGCCGTCGGAGGCGGCCAGCGTGGCCAGCGTGAAGGAGAAGCGCAGGTTCGGGTACAGGCTCTGCGCATAGACTGCACCGGCGACGAGGTTGTTGATCTGCGTCTGGGTCTGGCCTCCTTCGATGTCGAAGTCCACGCCCACCAGATGCGCGCTGTTGTAGCGGCCGATGAACTGCGCCATGCCCGCCGTCGAGCCGCAGGTGAAGCTGCCGGCCTGGCCGCCGGTGGACACCACGTAGTTCACCCCCGCATCGGCCAGCGCCTGCACGTTGGCGCTGGCGAAGTTGGCTCCCGGGATGCCGCCCCAGCTTTCGCTGCCGCACTCGCCCGAGGCGAACGCGAGGGTGATCGCGCCGAGGTTGGGCACGTAGTTCGACACCAGGCTGTTGCTGCCAACCACGGGAATCGGCGAACCGGTGGCGGCCGCGCTGCGCATGGTGTTGGTGTTCCAGTCCATGTTGATCGTGACATCCTTGTACGGACTGAACAGCAGGCTGTCCGGTGCGGGCGGCGGCGTGCCGGTGCCACCGGTGCCGCCGGTTCCACCCGTACCGCCTGTGCCGCCTGTGCCGCCGCTGCCCGAGCCGTCGCAGCTGCCCTGCGAGGTCCACGGCTGCGCCGAGCCGGTGGGGCCGTTGTGGGTGGCCGGATCGTCGCCCTGGGTCCACCAGTTGGCCACGTAATTGATGCCGTTTTCGCTGGCCGTCTGGCCGCCCGTGTACACGGTGCCCGCACTCCACGCGAGTGCGCAGGTGGATCCCGAGGTGCCGGTGCCGCCGGTACCGCCCGTGCTGCCGCCGGAGCCGCTGGTGTCGCCGCAACTGCCCTGCGAGGTCCACGGCTGACCCGAGCCGGACGGACCGCTGTGGGTGGCCGGGTCATCGCCCTGGGTCCACCAGTTGGCCGTGTAGTTGACACTGTTCTCGCTGACGGTGGCGCCGCCGGAATACGCCGTGCCGGCGCTCCAGGGCGCGGCGCACGACGCCACCATCTGCGCGTGCACCGTGACGGGCGCGGCCGCAAGCAGGCCCACCGACATGGCCGAGCCGCCCAGGCTGCCCAGCACACCGAGCGCCAGACGGGACCACGAAACCGATCGCTTCACATTCATTTGAGTCGTTCTCCTGATGGATACATCGCTACGGGTGGTTGTCGGGCGTTGTCGCGGCCGCGTCCTGTCGGCCGGTGGGGATACGTCGCCGGTGCGTCCGTGCAGCTACCGCTTGTGGATGCTGCGAACCGGCCCTTGATACGACTTGAATGACAACGTTGTCTATCAGACTTTTTCCAAACTGTGACGGCTCGCGTGATTGATGCGACCGCACATGAGGCAGGAAGATAGACGAGGATTCCCAAGGAACTGGACGGATGGACCGAACCCTGTCGGGTCGCGACCAACAGCACGGACCCGTTGCCAGCCAAGCGCTCGATGCGCTCCCCAGGTGGCTACATCGGCAGGCATGATGACAACGATGTCTATCAAGATCGCGAGCGGCGTCTCGACGGTTGCGCCATTGGCTTGTGGCCCCCCCGCATCGCCGCTAGCCTCGACCACTTCTGGTGCGAGGGAGCGACCGATGCGCAAGTGGATGTCACTGGGAGTGTTCGTGCTGCTGGCGTTTGCCGCCGGCTTCGTGGGCAGCCGGTTCCCTCCCGGCGACTGGTACGCCGCGCTGACCAAGCCCTCGTTCAACCCGCCCAACAGCGTGTTTGCTCCGGTATGGAGCGCGCTCTACCTGCTGATGGCGGTGGCCGCGTGGCGCGCGTGGCGCAAATCCGGCATCGACGCGGCCACCGGCCTGTGGCTGGCTCAGCTGGTGCTGAACGCGGCGTGGTCGTGGCTGTTCTTCGGCCGCCACCTGCTCGCCGTGGCGCTGGTGGACATCGTGGTCCTGCTCGCGCTGATCGTCGCCACCACCGTGGCGTTCTTCCGCCGCGATCGCGCGGCCGGCTGGATGATGGTGCCGTACATCGCCTGGGTGAGCTTCGCCACCGTGCTCAACGCGGCGCTGTGGCAGCTCAATCCGGGCGCGTGAGCGCCGGCGAGAGCAGCACGGCGGTATCCAGCAGGCGGATGCCGGGCACGGCAGCCAGGTGTCCGCGCAGCCAGTAACCGTGCTCCACGCCGACCGTGACCACGATGCGCTGCCCCGGGTGCTCTGCCGCCGCCTGCTCGATCACCGCCAGGAAATGCCGGTTCCAGCGCTCCCAGCCCTCGCGCTCGCCGGCACCGATCGCCGCCTGCTGGAACGCGTGCTTGGCGCGCAGCATGTCGTCGGTCGTGGCGTCGTTGACGGCAGCGGCATCACGCCAGTGGGTCTTGAGCGCCGCATAGGTGGCGTCCGAATAGGCGCCCAGCGCGGCCACCGCGGCACCGCCGGCAGCCTGGAACGTCGTGTTGGCCTGGAGGTAGGGGCGCAGGATCGCGCCGTACTCAGGCTCGGACGGCTCCATCGCCACCACCACGTAGTGTCCGCGCGCCAGCAGCGGGTAGATGACCTTCGGGTATTCCTGTTTGGTGCTCTCCGGCGCACGGGCGGCGAGCTTGTCGGCGCGCACTTCCAGGCACAGCACGTCCGGATGCAGCTGCTCGAGCACCTCGCGCAGGCGGTCGAACGAGTAACCCGGCACCTGCGCGTGCAGCTGGTGCAAGGTGGACAGCACCACCACTTCGGCGGGACGCGAATCGGCGCCTCCCGCCCGGACGGCGCCGGCCACGGCGATGAAAAGGGCGCACATCGCGTGCAGCCAGTGCTTTCGGCTCATGTCGCAAACCCGTGAGTGACCAAGGCCGGCAATCTAGCCGACCCGCCACACGCCCCGAAGTGCCGAAAGCTGGTGCGCTGATCACTGCGCCAGGCAAGCGGATGACGGACACGCCGCCATCCGCCCGACGCTTCAGGGCGTGACGTCGAAGTCCGCCTGCTGCGTGGCCAGCGAGCTGCCGCCCACCCACACGGTGTAGTGCGTGGGCTCGACCACCGGCTGGCTCTTCACGTTGTAGAACGACAGCTCCGGGAAGCCCAGCTTGAACGTCACCTGCCTCGACTCGCCCGCCTTCAGCGTCACCCGCTGGAAGCCCTGCAGGCTGCGCACCGGCTGCTCCACGCTGGCGCCGAGGTTGCGCACGTACAGCTGCACCACCTCGGTGCCGGCACGCTTTCCGGTGTTCTTCACCGTGGCGGTGACGGTGACCAGATCCTTCGCACCGGAGCGATTGGCCTCGGCCAGCGGCACGCGCTTGCGCGAGAGCTGCACGCCGGAGTAGTCGAACGTGGTGTAGCTGAGGCCGTAGCCGAACGGGTACAGCGCGCTGTTGGGCACGTCGATGTAGCGCGAGATGAAGCGCGTGTCGCCGGCCGGCGGCTTGCTCAGGTCGGCGTCGCCCGCGGGACGGCCGGTCGGGAACTGGTTGTAGTACAGCGGCTCCTGGCCCACTGCGCGAGGAAAGCTCATGGTCAGCTTGCCGCTGGGCGCCACGTCGCCGAACAGCACGTTGGCCACGGCGTTGCCGGCCTCGGTGCCGGGGAACCAGGTTTCCATGATCGCGCCCACGTGCTGGTCGGCCCAGTCGAGCACCAGCGGGCGGCCGGAGAACGCCAGCAGCACCACCGGCTTGCCGGTGGCGACGATGGCTTCGAGCAATTGCTGCTGGTTGCCCGGCAGGTCCAGGTGCGCCCGCGAGCCCGCCTCGCCACTCATGCTGGAGGACTCGCCCAGCGCCATCACCACCACGTCGGCCTGGGCGGCGGCCTGCTTGGCCGCCGCGAAGCCGGCCTGCGAGTCGGTCAGCACATCGGTGCCCTTGGCGTACAGCAACTCGCCGCCGAGCTTCTTCATGCGCGCGGCCAGGCCGCCGCGCAGGGTGACCACGTCGGGCAGATGCTGCGCGCCGCCCCAGGCGCCCTGCATCTCGCTGGCGTCGTCAGCCAGCGGGCCGATCAGGGCGAGCTTCTTCACGGAGGACGACAACGGCAGCAACGGAGCCTGGCCCGCGCCGCCGTTCTTCAGCAGCACGAACGACTCCTCCGCCGCACGGCGCGCCAGCGGGCGGTGCGCGTCCACCGCCTGGGTCACCTCGGTGCCGCGCGCGTAGGGATGCTCGAACAGGCCGAGCGCGAATTTCACCCGCAGCACTCGGCGCACGGCCTCGTCCACGGTGGCCATCGACAGCTTGCCTTCCTTCAGCAGCTTCGGGATCTGGGTGTCGTAGAAGTGGCTCATCATGTCCACTTCCACCCCGGCCTCCAGCGCCTTCTTGGTGGCGGTGGCGGCGTCCAGCGCGATGCCGTGGTGGGTCAGCTCCATGATCGCGGTGTAGTCGCTGACCACGAAGCCGTCGAAGCCCCATTCCTTGCGCAGGATGTCGGTCATCAGGTACGGATCGGCGGTGGCCGGCACGCCGTTGAGTGCGTTGAACGAGCTCATCATCGTGGCCGCGCCCGCTTCCACCGCGGCCTTGTACGGCGGCAGGTAGATCTGGCGCAGGCGGATGTCGGACATGTCGGTGGTGTTGTATTCGCGCCCCGCCTCGGCGGCGCCATAGGCGGCGAAATGCTTGACCGAGGCGGCCACGCTATCGGGCCTGGACAGGTCGGTGCCCTGGTAGCCACGGATATACGCGCGCGCCATCGCAGAGCCCAGGAAGGCGTCCTCGCCCGCGCCCTCGGTGGAGCGCCCCCAGCGCGCGTCACGCGAGATATCCACCATCGGCGAGTAGAACCACTTCACACCGCCCGTGGTGGCCTCCACCGCGGACATGTGCGAGACGTCCTGCACCAGCTGCGGATCCCACGAGGCGGACAGGCCCAGCGGCACCGGATAGATGGTGCGATAGCCGTGGATGACGTCGGCACCGAACAGGATCGGGATGCCCAGGCGGCTGTGCATCGCCGCCTCCTGGAAGCGGCGGGTCTTGTCGGCGCCGATCACGTTGAGCATGGAGCCCAGCTCGCCCTTCTTCGCGAGATCGTAGGCATCGACGTGGTCGCGCGTCTCGGGATTCACGGCAATGGCCGCGCCCGCATCGGCCGCGGTGGGTGCCGAGGAGCCCTGGTCGTTGTACTGCATCAGCTGGCCGATCTTCTCGGCCAAGGTCATCTTCGCCAGCAGCGCGTCGACCTTGCGCTCGATCTGCGGCGAGGCCAGCTGGGCGTTGGACGGGGCGACAGTTGCGGGGGCATCGGCGGGCGCGGCGACGGCGACTCCGGCCACGGCGAGCGCGACGGCGGCGCACAGGAGCAGGGAACGGGGGCGCGAGCCGGATCGGGGCTGGAAGTTCATCGATTCTCCGCGGGGTAGCGGGCGTCGGCGAGCCGTCGCCCGGATCAGGGACCGCGGGAATGTAAACGTTTACGTACCGCTGCGTAAATGCGCGCTGCAATATGGCGTGCGACCGCTCCCCGAGAGCGGACCGCGGTCGCCTGCACGCCTTGCGAGAGTCCCGGCGCCGGGTGTGCAACGCGGTGAGCGCAACGCGAGACCCTTACGGCAGGGGTCGGATCTCCGTGAGAGGGGATGGCTGAAATCATGATTCGCGCGCCACGCGTCGAGATCCCTGTCTCCGTGGTGCTGGAGGGGATGATTCGCAGGCGCTCAGCGCAGCTGGCTGTCCTTGCTGCCGCGCCGGTTGTACAGGCCGGCGGCGCGCTGGTCGTCGTCGTGCGCGGCCTGGCAGGTCACGCACAGCCGTACGCCGGGCACGGCCTTGCGCCGCGCGGCGGGAATCGGCGCATCGCACTCTTCGCAGCGCTCCAGCCCGGGGCCGTGGCGCAGCTGCTGGCGCGCACGCTGCACGGCATCGCTCACCGTCGCGTCGATCTGGTCCTGTACGGCGCCGTCGCCGGCCCAACCGGTTGCCATGGCCTGTCTCCGTATCGCGTTTCCGGCCCCGCCTGCCGGCGGAGGGCCGAATGAAACTCACCCTGTGATCCAAAGATGGTGCCGCACAGTGCGCATCGCAAGCGCATGGCACCGGGCGGCGACGCGGCGCCATCCTCGGCCGCCGCCTCCCTGGTGACGCTGCAGCGAGGGTCGTTCAAGCCTGCGCGTCGGGCGCAGCGGCCGGCATCGCCCACAACGCGAGCAGGGTCAGCAGCGCCGAGCCGGCGAGGTAATAGCCCACCGACGCCAGCCCGTGGTGAGCCGCCAGCCACGTCGCCAGATACGGCGCCAGCGAGGCACCGAAGATGCCGGCCAGGTTGAACGCCAGCGACGCGCCGGTATAGCGCACCGGCACCGGAAACAGCCGCGCCAGCACGGTGCCCAGCGGCCCGTAGGTCAGCCCCATCACGCCCAGCCCCAACGCGAGGAACAGCAGCACCCGCGGCGCGCTGCCGGCGGCGAACAGCGGCGCGAAAACCAGACCGAACGCCAGGATCAGCACGGTGGACAGCACCATCATGAAGCGCGCGCCGCGGCGGTCCGCCAGCCACGCCGACAGCGGAATCGTCACCGCGAAAAACAGCACGCCCACCATCTGCAGCAGCAGGAACTCCTCGCGCGAGTAGCCCAGGCGGCTGGTGGCCCAGCTGAGGCTGAACACGGTCATCAGGTAGAACAGCACGAAGGTCGCCAGCGCCACGAAGGTGCCGGCGATCAGCGCGCGCGTGTGGCGCGTCACCACCGCCAGCATCGGCAGCCGCTCGCGCTCGTGATGCTCCATGGCACGGGCGAAGGCGGGCGTCTCGTGCAGCTTCAGGCGCATCCACAGGCCCACTGCCACCAGCACCGCGCTGGCCAGGAACGGCACCCGCCAGCCCCAGGCGAGGAACGCCGCCTCGCCGATGCCCTGGGTCAGCCACAGGAACAGGCCGGTGGAGAGGAAGAAACCGATCGGCGCGCCGAGCTGCGGAAACATGCCGAACCACGCGCGCTTGCCCGGCGGCGCGTTCTCGATCGCCAGCAGCACCGCCCCGCCCCACTCGCCGCCCAGCCCCAGCCCTTGCCCGAATCGGCACAGCGCCAACAGCGCCGGTGCCGCCACGCCGATGCTGGCGTAGGTGGGCAGCACTCCGATGGTGACCGTGGAGATGCCCATCGTCAGCAAGGCGGCCACCAGCGTGGCCTTGCGCCCGATGCGGTCGCCGAAGTGGCCGAACACCGCCGAGCCCACCGGCCGCGCGAAGAACGCCAGCGCGAACGTGGCCAGCGACTGCAGCGTCGCCGAGGTGGCATCCGACGAGGGGAAAAACAGCGCCGGAAATACCAGCACCGCCGCGGTGGCGTAGATGTAGAAATCGAAAAACTCGATGGTGGTGCCGATCAGGCTGGCGAACAGCACGCGGCGGGTCGACGTGGCCGGCGCGGATTCGGCACGAGGCATGGGCATTCCCTTTGGACGGATGGACGTCCGATTCTGCCAGAGTGCCCGGCGGCATACGCGCGTGCCGACGATGAGCTACCGAGCCGGCGAGACTGCCCCGGCCGACTCCGGCTCGTCGCAGAACGGGCTGGCGATCACCACCTGGTTGCGGCCGGCATGCTTGGCCCGGTACAGGGCGTCGTCGGCGTCGGCCATCAGCTGGCGCAGGTCGTAACCCGCATCGCGGGTCCCGGCGATGCCCAGGCTGGCCGATACCGTCACGTCGCGCAGGTCCCGTTCGTCGGACGTGCTGGCGATCGCGGCGCGGATCGCTTCGGCGCGCGCCATCACCGTATCCACCGCACAGCCCGGCAGCAGGATGCCGAACTCCTCGCCGCCGAGCCGGCCGAAGATGTCGTTCCGCCGCAGCTGCTGTCGGCATACCTCGGCCGTGCGGCGCAGCACCCTGTCGCCGACCAGATGGCCGTGCGCGTCGTTGATCTGCTTGAAATGGTCCAGATCGAACAGGATCAGGCAAGCGGGCTCGTGCCGCAGCGAGGCCGCCGCCAGCACCTCCTCCGCACACTCGACGAAATGCTGGCGATTGAAGATGCCGGTGAGCCCGTCGTGGCGCGCCAGCCGCATGAATCGCCGCTGCGAGCGCTTCAGGCGAAACACCCAGAACGCTACCGACGCCAGCAGCGTGAGCAGCAGTGCGATCAACAGCCCGCTCGCCTGCATCGCCTTGCGATCCAGCGACTGTTGCAACTGCAGGATGCGGTTGCGGCTGCCCAGCGCCTCCGCTTCGCGCCGGCGCTCGGCCAGCCGCAGATGCACGCGCTGATAAGCCTGTGCCTGCGCGCTGGCGTCATCGAGGTAAGCCCGCTCCGCCTCGCTGTATTTCTGGTACCAGGCCAGCGCCTCGGTGTCGTTGCCCGCGCGGTGCGCCACGGCGTAAAGCACCTGGTAGGCGATGGCCAGCGGCTCGCTGATGCCGTCCCCACGGCCGTCGTCGATGGCGGCCAGCGCGCTGCTTCGCGCCGCTCCCCACTGCCCTTCGGCCAGCAATGCCTGGGCGAGGAGCGCCTTGAAATGTGCCATCTGCCGCTTGTAGCCGAAGCGCTCCACTTCGGGCAGGTGGCGACGCAGCAGGACAATGGCAGCGGCGGCCTCGTGCTGGCTGATCAGCATCTCGGCAATGTCGCAACGCAATTGGTTGGCGAAGCCCGTCTCCCCCTCCGCCTCGCACAGACCGATCGCTTCCGCAAAACCTGCATCGTTGGACTTCAACCCACCGCGGCGGTATCGGGCATGTTCGGCATTGAAACGTGCGCGGCAGAGGCCTGCGCCGGGCGGACGATTGGCGAGCATCTGATCGACGAAACGCAGCGAGAGATCGTATTGCCCCGCCGCCGTCATCAATTGTGCCGCCTCGGCCAAGGCCTGAAAGCGCGCTGCCAGGTCTTGCACCTGCGGCATCTCCTGCATCAGCAGGTCCAGCTCGCGGTAGGCGTCCTCGTAGTGCCGGGTCAGCGCCATCGTGTTGAGCAGTGTGGTGCGGGCGCGGAAGCGGATCAGCGGATCGGGCGCCTGCGCGATGATCTCGCGCAGGTTGCGCTGGGCACCCTCGATGTCGCCGCCGAAATCCTGTTGCCAGGCGTGCAGATAGCGCAGGTGCCACTTCTGCGGCTCGGTCAGCGCCTGCCGGGAAGCATCCAGTTGCGCCAGGCTGGCGCGGAACCCGGCGTTGTCGGCGGTCCGCTGCTGCTCGGCACGGGCGATGAGTTCAGTCGCGGGGACGGTGGTTTGCGCATGCGTCGGCGTCGCACACGCCAGTGCCGCCGCCAGCACCCACATCGGCCGTGGCAACCGGGGATGTCCCGCCGGGGATCCCCTGCCTGCGGCATCGACTCGACTGCGAGGACGCCCGGCGCTTGGCTGAAGTGCCCGCTTGGAATCGTTCGCTGGATCCATGTCGCACCTGCCCTGTCCTGCCCGCGCGGCTCGCCGTCGTTCGACAATTCGCCACAGTGCCGCCCCCGGCCCCGTCCGAGCATGGAGCAGTGGGTTCCGGATTGCGAGAGGTCGAACAGGCGCCGGCTGCCCCACACTATCGGCCGGTCGATGGAAAACTTGTGGCTCTGCGGCGTGATCGATCCGAAAGCGTTCGGAAGCGGAGCGGGGTGGTGGTCAGCTCGCGGCCCGTTCGCCGAGCTCCACTACATCGAGCACGACGCGATTGCGGCCACCCCGCTTGGCGCGATACAGCGCATGGTCCGCATCGGCCATCAGCTGCTGCAGGTCGTACCCGGCGTGCTCGGTGGACGCCACGCCCAGGCTGGCGGAAATCATCACGCCGCGCGTGTCCTCGTCGTCGGAGGTTTCCGCGATGGTGATGCGGATGGCTTCGGCCCGCGCGCTCACGTTGGCCAGCGTGCAATCCGGCAACAGGATGCCGAATTCCTCCCCGCCGAGACGGCCGAAGATGTCGTTCTTGCGCAGATGGTCGTGGCACACCGCCACGGCGCGCTTGAGCACCAGATCACCGAAGCCGTGCCCGTGGGCATCGTTGATCAGCTTGAAGTGATCCAGATCCATCAGCAGCAGGCACAGGTGACTCCCTTCGCGCTGGGCCGAGGCCAGCATGCGTTCGGCCTGCTCCACGAAATGCTGGCGGTTGAAGATGCCGGTGAGGCCGTCGTGGCGCGCCATTCGCATGTAGCGCTGGTGCGAGCGGCTGAGCCGGAACAGCCAGAATCCTACCGATGCAAGCGCCACGATCAGCAGCGCAATGTAGAGCCGGCTGGTCTCCACCGCCTTGCGATCCAACGCCTGCTGCAGCTGCAGGATGCGGTTCTCGTCGGTGGATCCCTTCAACTCGCGTTCCTTGGCCGCCACCTCCTGCCGGACGCGCTGGTAAGCCAGCGACGATGCGCTGGCAGCGTCGAGCTGGCGCTTTTCCGCATCCATGTATTTCTCGTGCCACGCAAGCGCGGTGGCCATGTCGCCCTGCTGCTTGGCCACGCGGTAGAGCACACGGTATGCCTTGGCAATCGCGCCGCTGGGGTTCTCCCACGGACGCTTCGGCAAGCCCTCGCTGGCATAGCGGGCCGCTTCGGCATATCTGCCGGTGCGGTACAGGGCGCTGGCCAGGGTGGAATCCCAGTCCACGGTGAACTGGGCATAGCCGAGCCCGAGCACCTCGTCATGGAACGTCAGCAGCTGGTGCAAGGCCTCCACCATGCGACCTTCCCGCACCAGCGCATCGACGTGCTGGATGCGGATCAGGTCGGAAAGAAGCACCTGATGATCCTTGAGGCAGGCCTCGATCCCCTGCGGGAAGGCCGGATCGTCCGCCTTGATGCGGGCCGCCAGAACCAGCGCGTCCAGCAGCCGGACCTGGGCAAGGCAGATGCTCTGGCCCGGCGGTATTGTCTGGAACATCTGCCGCGCCAACTGCTCGGCCAGATCGGACTGCCCCGCAAGGTTGAGCAACATCGAAGCTTCAGCCAACCCCTGGTAACGCACGGCGGGATCTGTGATGCCGGGGAGATCGCGCATCAGCTGATCCAGCTCGCGATAGGCAGGTTCGAACTGGCGCGTGGTGTTGAGCGAATTGATCAGGGTGGCGCGGGCGCGAAAGCGTAGCTTCGCGTCTGGGCATTGGGCAAGGATCTGCCGGAACAGGGTGACGGCGGATGCATGATCGCCCTGGTAATCGTCCTGCCAGCCGTGCAGGTACTTGAGGTGCCAGCGCTGGTCCGCGGTCATCGCCGCCTGCCCGGCATCCATGGTGCGGAGCAGCCGCATGAACGCGGCGTGGTCGGTGAGCCGCAGCGCCTCGGCTTGTTCAAGCTGTGCGACAGCGCGTGGCGCCGAGTCCGATGCGGCGTTCAGGGACGGGCAAACCGCAGTCAGCAGAAAGATCAGGGCAAGCCCGCGAAAAATCCTCTGCCCTGTCTGGCGCCAGCCGATGTCCATGGTGATCCGCCCGCTCCCTGCGTCCTGGATCATCCGGCCGGATGTCGATCCCGCGCGGACACGCCCTCTTTCTCAGGAGTGTCTTCGTCGCCTTCTTCGTCTTCTTCGGCCGGCGTGACATTTACATGCAGACGCTCGCCTTCCAGCGCGCGCAACATTGCGACATCCCAAACCGAGGCCGACACGGAGGCTATGGATGCATGCACGGCCGATGCACGGCCTGACTCGGCACCCGATGCCTGGGCGACATTCCAGCAAGCCGCTTCACCCAGATGCTCGAGTGCATCAATGACGTCCATCGTGAAACTTCCCCCCGGGAAAATGCGCCACGCCAGCAACACACGCCAGCCGAAGACAAATCGGCATCACCGGATCATAGCTTTAATCAACAGGGGGCCGTCAGGGATATCCGCGATGCACAAACACGCTCCGAACCCAGCATTTACCGGGTGACGCCAGCCATCAGGCAGCATCCAGCGCGGCAAGGCGGGCGATGACGGCCTCGTTCTTTTCCATGGCCATCGCCGGCGGCACCACCAGGGTGTCGCTGGGAGTCAGCACGGCGTGCGGAAGCGCGGCCAGTACCATGCGGTCGGCCCGAAACCGGTCGACCGCAAGCGACGACGCACGGTAGACGAGCACCTCGTGGTCGAGCGGATAGTGTTCGGCCAGGACGTCCACCAGCACCTGGCGATGCGCGTCACCGGTGGAGAAATGCTTCAGCGAACGATCGCCCGCCAGGCCAACCTGCCACAGCACCAGCCAGGCGGCCGTGTCCACGCGGCGGCGGTACAGCATGAACTGCGTGGCTTCGTAGTGCTGGCACCCCGTCTTGCCTGGATCGATGCCCAGATCGGCATACAGGCAATCCTCGGCGGAAATGCCTCCTTCCATCCGCGCCGGATAACCCTCGCCGCGTGCCGTTTCGATGGCCTTGTGCGGCACCCACGCAAACACGCCCGGATGCCCATAGAACGCCCCGCACACCCGCTTGCCGGCGCGCACTTCGGCCAGCATCGCCTCGACCATGCCCCGGTAGCTGCGCATGCGCGAGCTGCCCTCGCGATAGAACGGCTGCAGGCTGCGCACGTCGGGATTCATCCGGCGCACCCACTCCTCCATCAGCGCGTCGGCGACCAGCACGAACACCACGTCCGCCTGCTGGATGTGGCTGCGCGCCCGCGGCGTCAGGTGCGCGCCCAGCATCATCCCCACGCCCACGCAGGCCAGGCTGCCGGCTTTGTGTTCGTCCACGGTGGCTCCCCCTGCCCTTCCCGCCGGAAGCGGCGGGCGCAGTAGCATGCACCATCCACCGGGGAGGTCGCGCATGGCAATCGAGCTGACGCAGTTCCTGCACGGGATGGCCGAGAAGAAGGCCTCCGACCTGTTCTTTTCGGTGGGCGCCCCGCCGAACATCAAGATCGACGGCGAAACCCGCCACCTGAGCGAGACGCCGCTGTCGGCCGAGACCGTGCGCGACCTCGCCTACTCGGTGATGAACGACAAGCAGCAACGCGAGTTCGAGGCCACGATGGAGATGAACCTCGCCATCGGCCTGGCCGACGCCGGCCGCTTCCGCGTCAACATCTATCGCCAGCGCGGACACGTGGCGCTGGCGGTGCGCTACATCACCAGCGAGATTCCCTCGATAGAGTCGCTCAATCTGCCGCCGATCCTGCGCGAGCTGATCATGCAGCCGCGCGGGCTGATCCTGGTGGTGGGCTCCACCGGCTCGGGCAAGTCGACCACGCTGGCCTCGATGATCGACTACCGCAACGCGCACAAGACCGGCCACATGCTCACGGTGGAGGAGCCGATCGAGTACCTGCACACACACAAGCAGTCGATGGTGGACCAGCGCGAAGTGGGGCTGGACACGCTGAGCTACGCCAGCGCGCTGAAGAACGCCATGCGCCAGGCGCCGGACGTGATCATGATCGGCGAGATCCGCGATCGCGAAACGATGCAGGCGGCCATCGCCTATGCCGAAACCGGCCACTTGTGCCTGTCCACTTTGCACGCCAACAACGCGAACCAGACGCTGGACCGCATCATCAATTTCTTCCCCGATGCGGCCCGCCACCAGCTGTTGATCGACCTCTCGCTCAACCTCAAGGGCGTGGTATCGCAGCGCCTGCTGCGCAGCGTGGAGGGCAAGCGCGTGCCGGCCGTGGAGATCCTGCTGTCCACCCCTTACGTGGCCGACCTGATCGAGAAGGGCGAGATCTACACCATCAAGGAGGCGATGAAGCAGAGCCTGGAGCACGGCATGCTCACCTTCGACGAGTCGCTTTACCGGCTCTACGCCGCCGGGCGCATCAGCTACGCGGAGGCGATCGAGCACGCCGACTCGCAGACCGACCTGGCCCTGCGCATCCGCCTGCAGGGGCCCGAGCCGCAGAACGCCTCGCACCACGACCTGGACAGCGCGCGCATCGACGGGCTCGGGCATTGAGCGGACGCGCGTCGTTCAAGCTGGCGACATCGTGCGTGCACGATCATGCGCGCCGTTGCCGCCTGACCCGGACTGCATGAACCACGCCGTCGCCACTGCCACCGCCGCCGCCTCGCCCTGCCCCGCCGTCCGCAACCGGCGGCGGTTCTGGCTGGGCGCACTGATCGCGCTGGTGGCCGGCTGCGCCGCCCAACAGGTGGAGTCGCCGGGGCAGGATCCGGCCAAGGTCCAGGCCCGCATCATGCGCGTGCTGCCCGGCGGTACCGATGACCGTGCCGGCTGGGCGCGCGACATCACCGCGGCGCTCGCCGCCCAGCAGATCGAGCCCAGCCGCAGCAACCTCTGCGCCGTGATCGCAGTGGCCGGACAGGAGTCGAATTTCCAGTCCGATCCCGCCGTGCCCGGGCTGGGCCGCATCGCCCGCGCGGAGATCGACCGTCGCGCCGCCGAGCACCACGTCCCGCAGCTGCTGGTGCGCGGCGCGCTGGCGCTGCACGGGCCGGACGGCCGCAGCTACGCCGACCGCATCGAAACGGTGCGCACCGAGCGCGAGCTGAGCCGCGTCTACGAGGATTTCATCGGCATGGTGCCGCTGGGCAAGCGGCTGTTCGGCGACGCCAATCCCATCCACACGGGCGGGCCGATGCAGGTGAGCGTGGATTTCGCCGAACAGTACGCGCGCGAGCACGAATATCCCTATCCGGTCGACGGTTCGATCCGCCACGAGGTGTTCAGCCGCCGCGGCGGGCTGTATTTCGGCATCGCCCACCTGCTCGGCTACGCCGCCGACTACCCCACGCCGCTGTACCGCTTCGCCGACTACAACGCCGGCTTCTACGCCAGCCGCAACGCGGCGTTCCAGAACGCGGTGACGCGCGCCTCCGGCATCCCGCTGGACCTCGACGGCGACCTGGTCAGCTACGGCGAGTGGGGCGCGCGCGGCCAGACCGAGCTGGCCGTGCGTACGCTCGCCGAGCGGCTGGACCTGAGCCCGGGTGAGGTCCACCGCGACCTGGCCAAGGGCGAAACCGCCGCCTTTGCGGACACCCACACCTACGCCGCCGTGTTCGCCCTGGCCGACCGCCTCAACGGTCGGCCGCTGCCGCGCGCGATGCTGCCAACGATCCGGCTGGAAAGCCCCAAGATCACCCGCAAGCTCACCACCGCGTGGTTCGCCCAGCGCGTGGACAGCCGCTACCGTAGCTGCATGGCGCGGATGCGCTGACACGATCACCGCGCCATCGCGCCGCAGGCTGCCCGCAGGAGCCTGTCGACGCATCGCGTTAGGCTGTGCCTCCCGCTTGCGGAGTCCCTGCCATGCGCCGTCTGTTCCGTTTCTTGATCCTGGCCGTGCTCGTGCTGCTCGCCGGCTGCACGCGCTTTCCCACGGCCACGCCCGATGCGCGGTTCGACGACGGCCTCACCGCGGCGCGCATCTTCGATGACTGCCTCGCCGCGCACGGCGGCGACATGCGCAACTATCCCGGCGATCTCGACCTCGCCACCGACGGCCACTGGCACACGCTGATCCAGCGCATCCAGCCGGTAATCAGCGACGCCGGCTTCCGCGTCACCTCCGAGGAGCGCTACCGCCCGCGCGACGGCCTGTACGCGGTGCACCACCACGGTCCGCTGGGCGACAAGCAGGTGATCAGCACGCCCGCGGGCATCGCCGTCTACTACAACGGCGTGCGCGAGACCGACCCGGTGAAGCTCCGTGCCACCGCGCTGACCAACGACGCCTTCGCGCTGTTCCACTTCGGCCCCAGCTTCATCAAGGCGCGCGCCACCGCGATGAGCCGCCTGCCCGATGCGGTGGAAGACGGCCAGCGCTACTACCGGCTGCTGGCCACGCTGTCGCCGGGCTTCGGCGAGGCGGCGAACGACCAGGTGGTGCTGTGGATCCACCCGCAGACGCACCTGCTTTATCGCGTGCACCTCACCCTCAACGGCTTCGAGACCACCCAGGGCGCGCACGTCGACACCACTTTCCTGGCCTACCGCAAGCTCGGTCCGTTCACCCTGCCGGTGCGCTTCGACGAGCGCGTGCGCGGCCCCATCCAGATCCCCGCACACGAGTGGCACACCACCGGGATGGATCGCGACCGCGGCTGGCACGCCGCCGACGTGGAGGGTGCGCAGTTCACCGGCAAGGCCGCAGCACCGGCGACACCCTTGCCGGCCGTCACGGCGCAGTGACCGGCCGACAGCTCAGCGCCGCTCGTCCGCCGTCGGCAACGCGGGAGGCTGGAACTGCACCAGCGCGGTGTCGCCCTGCACGCACAGGCGGTAGCCGACCGCCACGCGATCGGGCGCGTTGGCGCAGCGCGCCGCCAGCGCGGCATCGTCATCGCCCGGCTGGTTGAGCAGCGGGCGCCGCGCATCCACCCACTGCGGCAGGTAGAACATCAGCCATCCGCTGGTGGCGAAGCGATGGGTGGCGTCGAGGTAGGTCGGCACCAGCGCGCGCATCAGCGGAAACTCGCTGATCACGTGCTCGGCCAGCGGCGAGAAGCCGGTCGATCCGGTCACCGCCAGACGACGGATCGGCGTCGCTGCCGGCCAGGCGGCCAGATCGTCCGCCAGCTGCGCGGCGACGTGCTGCTCGAAGTGCTGCTGGTCGGTCATCGCGTTGCCGTAGGCGCTGGCGATCACGCCCATGCCCAGCGCGAACGCTGCGGCCACCGCGGTGCAGGCGCGGTCACCCCACGCACGCGTCCGCAGCGCCGCGCGCAGCAGCAGCAGGCCCGCCGCCAGCAAGGCGCCGATACCGATCAGCACGCGCGGCTGGATCTCCGGCGCGCGCAGCAGCAGCATCGGCCCCAGTGCCGCGACCATCGCAAGCCCCGGTACGGTCACCGCCAGCCCCACCAGCAGCGCCTGCTGGCTGCGCGATCGGTGCGGATCGCGCGAGCGGGCATGGCGCACGCCCACCACCACGCAGGCCAGCGCGAGCAGCGTCGCCAGGGTGCCGAACACGGCCCACCAGTTGGCGTTGAACGAGCTTCCGACGAAGCCGTAGAACGCGGTGACGTTGTCGGCGATGCGCGGGATCTCGCGCCAACCGTGGATGGGCGTCGCCTGCCGCTTCACCCAGCCGCTGATATGCATGCCCACCAGCAGCTCGTAGACCACCATCGCCACCGCGATCTGCACGGTGCGACGAAGCAGCGTGCGCAGCCCCGCGGCCGCCTCGTGATCGGTCGCCTGCGTGAGCACCAGCTCGGCCAGCGTCAGCACCAGGAACACGTTGATCGCCGGCTGGTACAGGCACAGCGCGCCGAACAGGCTCGCGATGCCCCAGCCGCTGCCGCGCCGCGTGGTGGGCAGCAGCAGTGGCCACACCGCCAGCCAGATCGCCAGCGCCATGCTCAGCGCATCGAACTGGTAGGACAGGTTCTCCAGGAAAAACGGCTGCGCGCCCAGCGGAAATACCAGCAGCGCGGCGAGCCACGGCGAGGCGTCGGTGAAGCGGCGCGCCAGCCGGGCGCCGGTCCAGGCGAGCAGCACGATCGCACCGATCTGCGGCAGCGGCGCGATGTCGACCATGGCGTGGTCGTAGCACTGCAGGGCGCGCATCAGCAGCGTGGTCAGCGGACGGCCGTTGGAATCCCAGCTGGCCCGGCCGAGCAGCGCGCGCTTGAGATCGTCGTTGTAGGGACGGTCGGCGTGCAGGATCGGATACAGCAGCAGCGCGAACAGCCCGAGCAGCCGCGCGAACACGGCGCGCACGCCGGAGCCTGGATCGTCCTGTGGAGATGGAACGGCCACCGAATCGACTCCTGACATCCGCCCTCGATGGCGGCCTCGGCATGCTCGCAGGCGCATCTTGCAGGCTGCTTTCAGCAGCGGGTGATGCGCTGCATGCGGTCGGTCCCTTGGCACGCGCCGGACGCGGCCGCATGTCTGACCGTTCAACCCGCAACGAGGCATCCCCATGAAACAGATCGTCCTGAAGCGCCCCGGCGGACTGCAGCAATTGGCACTGGTCGACGCCGCCGACCCGGGAGCGCCCGGCCCGGGCGAGATGCGCGTGCGAGTGCACGCCAGCTCGCTCAACTTCCACGACTACGCGGTGGTGGCAGGCATGGTTCCCACCGCCGACGGCCGCATCCCGATGGCAGATGGTGCGGGCATGGTGGAAGCGGTGGGTGCGGGCGTGGAGGAGTTCCGCACGGGCGATGCGGTGGTATCGACCTTCTTCCCGCACTGGCTGGACGGCCGCGCGCGCATCGACAACTTTGCCGGCACGCCCGGCGACGGCATCGACGGCTATGCCCGCGAGGTGGTGGTGCGGCCGGCGGCCTGGTTCACCCATGCACCGCGCCACTGGAGTCACGCCGAGGCGAGCACGCTCACCACCGCCGCCGTCACCGCGTGGCGCGCGCTGGTGGTGGAAGGTGGCCTCAAGGCCGGCGATACCGTGCTCACGCTGGGCACCGGCGGCGTGTCGATCTTCGCGCTGCAGTTCGCCCGGCTGATGGGCGCGCGGGTGATCGCCACGTCTTCCTCCGATGCCAAGCTCGAACGGCTCACTGCGCTGGGCGCCGAGCACGTCATCAACTACAAGAATGAGCCTGCGTGGGGCCAGCGCGTGTGCGAGCTCACCGACGGACGCGGCGTGGACCACGTGATCGAAGTAGGCGGCCCGGGCACGCTGCCGCAGTCGATCGAGGCGGTAAGGATTGCCGGGCACATTTCGCTGATCGGCGTGCTCACCGGGTTCGGCGGCGAGGTTCCCACCGCGGCGCTGATGGCCAGGCAGGCGCGGCTGCAGGGCATCATCGTGGGCAGCCGCACGCACCAGCAGGAGATGATCGCCGCGATCGACGCGAGCACCCTGCGCCCGGTGATCGACCGTTCGTTCGCGCTGGCCGACATTGCCGACGCGTTCCGCCACGAGGCCTCGGGCCAGCACTTCGGCAAGATCGTGCTGGAGTTCTAACCCTTACGCAGCCGGCGGCGTATCGAAGCGGTACGTCGTCTGCAGCGCCGATGCGCGCTGGCCGAAGCTGTCGGTGAAGCGCGTCAGCTTCGGGTAAGCATCGAGCGACACGGTGGGGCGGAAGCGCAGGTGCTCGATCAGGCAGAACAGCGTGAGTTCGAGCAGGCTCGAGTGCCGCGCTGGCGGCAGCGTGGCGAGCACCGCGTCGATGCGCGCATCCAGCCACCCCAGCACGTTGCTCATGCCGTCGGCAGCCTTGGCGAAATACAGGTTGTCGGCCGGCAGCTTGGCCGCCTGCGTGCCGAACACCAGCTGCACCTGCGCGGCCATCGCGTGCCACACCAGCTCCTGTGCGTTGCGCGCTTCGACGCCCGGCAGTTGCTCGGTCCACACCATGTGCAGCCGACCCGGTGCCAGCTCCGCCAGCGTGCGGGCGATGTTCTCCGCACCGAAAGCCACCTGCCCGTCGCCCAGCCGCAGCACCGGCAGCTTCATGGCCGGGTTGCCGCCGTAGTCGGCGGTGTGGCGCGAGCCCAGGTCGTAGACCGGCTGGAACGCGCAGTCGACGCCCAGCTCCAGCGCCAACATGCGCGGCACGCGGGTGAAGTGGGAGCTGCTGCGGCCGATCAGGCAGGGCATGGCGGTCATGGGGAATCTCCAGGCGGGGAACATGAGCTTACCGGTGCCATGCGGCAATGCGCGGCAGCGTCCGCAGCACGCGGCTTGCCTACACTGCGGCGATGACTCCGCGGCGCCTTTCCCTTCCTTGCCTCCTCGGCGGCCTGGCCCTGCTGGCCGGCTGCCAGTCGGCCGAACTGCCGTCCGTCCCGCTGCCGCCGCACCCGATGCGGCCGGTGCCAGACGTGGCCGGCATCCGGCTCGGCGACACGCTGGCGTCGGTGCAGGCGCGCTTTGCCGGCGCGCACTGCAAGGCGGTTGATGCCGAAGACATCACCGAGCAGTGCGTTATCGGCGGCCTGCCGTTCGCGCAGGCCGGCGACGCCGTGGCGTACGTGAGCTTCGCGGGCGAGCGCACGGTGATCGTGCAGGCGTACGGGCTGCCGGCCACTGGCATGGCTCTGATGGTGCAGGCGCTCACCGCCCGTTACGGCGCGCCCGACGACGAACGCCACCGCCCGCCGCACGCGCGGCCGCCGGCCGTGAGCTGGTCCACCGACGACTGGTTCCTGGTCGCCACGCCGGCAGGCGAGGGACAACCGTTTGCCGGCGCCATCCTCTACCAGCGCGCGTTCGTGCTGGATGTGCAGCGCGCGGCGGCGCGACGCGGCGAGAACGTGTCGGACTGATCGCTTACCGCGCCGGCGGACGACGGGCCTGCCACGGGGCCGCCAGCTCGAGCTCGGCGGCTAGCTGCAGCAGGGTGGCCTCGTCGCCGAATGGCGCCACGAACTGCACGCCAAACGGCAGCTCCGGCCCGCCCTCTTCCACCGCGGCCCAGTGCAGCGGCACCGACATGCTCGGCGTGCCGGTGAGGTTGGAGAGCTGGGTGAACGGCACGCGCGCGAGGCTGGTCTCGACCAGCTCGTCCACCATGCCGGTGGCCAGCAGCAGACGACCGGCGCCCAGCGCCAGTACCACGCGCGCCAGCGCGCGCTGGCCCGGCGGCGTGTCGATCTCGCCGATCCGGTTGGGCGGCTGCGCGGTGGTGGGCGTGAGGTAGAGGTCGTACTGCCGGTGGAAGTCGGCCAGCGCCAGCGTGTAGTCGTTCCACTGCGCGTGCCGGCTCACGTACTCACCAGCGCTGATGGTGCGCCCGAGCAGGCCGAGCACGCGCGTCTCCAGCTCGAACGCATCCTCGCCCGCGCCGGTCAGCGCGCGGGCGCGCGCCATGCCGGCGGCCACCTGGCCGAAGTACATGGTGATGAAGCTGCGCGCCAGCGCGCGACCGTCCACCGCCGGCTCGGCCGGCTCCACCACGTGGCCGAGCTCTGCCAGCAAGGCCGCCGCGCGCTGCACCGCGGCCACGCACCCGGGATGCACCGGCGTACCCAGCGGCGAGCGCGTGCTGAAGCCGATGCGCAGCCGCCGCGGCGGACGCGCGATCGCCTCGGCATAGGCCTGCGCCGGCGGCGCGATGGCGAACGGCGCACCGTGCCCGGGGCCGGCGATGGCGTCGAGCAGGCGCGCGGAATCGCGCACGCTGCGGCTGATAACGTGCTGGCTGGAGGCGCCTTCCCAATGCTCGCCGTCGGCCGGTCCGCAGGGCACGCGCCCGCGCGAGGGACGCAGGCCGAACAGGCCGCAGTACGCGGCCGGAATGCGGATCGAGCCGCCGCCGTCGGAGGCGCCCGCCGCGGGCACGATGCCGGCAGCCACCGCCGCGGCCGTACCGCCGGAGGAGCCGCCCGGCGTGCGCGCCAAGTCCCACGGATTGCGCGTGGGCTGCGGCCACAGCCGCGGCGAGGTCTCCGCCTTCAGCGCGAACTCCGGCGAGGCAGTCTTGCCGAACACCACCAGCCCAGCGTCGAGGAAGCGCTGCACGATGTACGCGTGGCGATCGGGCATCCAATCGCGCAACGCGCGGCTGCCGGACGGGCTGGGCACGCCAGCGAAGTCCTGCCCCATGTCCTTGAGCAGGAACGGCACGCCGGCAAACGGGCCGGCCAGAGGCCCGCGGGCCCGCTCGCGGGCGATCGCCTCCATCGGCAGGCAGATCGCCGCCAGCGCCGGATTCACCTGCGCCGCGCGCGCCAGCGCGGCCTCCAGCACCTCGCCGGCACTCACCTCGCCGCGGGCGATCAGCGCGGCCAGCTCGGTGGCGTCGTAACGCGAATACTCGGCGAACATCGGTGGACCCCTGCGTGATGGAGCAGTCGCCATCATAGGGGCGCATGCGGTCGAACCTGCCGAGGCAAAGCGTCCTGCGCGATGCAAGCCTCGCGATGATCCAGCGCCCTGATCCACAGCGATCGCACCGGGACCCGGCGCCGCGCGCATGCCCTTGGTTGCGTGGCTCGCCGCGGAGCGGGTTCAGCGCGCCGCCACGCTCACCCGCAGCGAACTCCACGCACCGCGCGCAGTGAGCGCCGTGATGGTGTGCGCGCCCGGCTGCTCCAGCGCCAGCGCGATGGAGTGCGCGTCCTCGGTGGTGCCCTGCAAGCGGCCGTCCAGCAACCACTGCACGGTGCCCGTCGCGCCCAGCGCCTTGAGCGTGACGCGCAGCGGCTGACTGCTGTTGGGCGCGCGACGCAGGCGCGCGCCGTCGGTGAGGCCGGCGATGCGGATGGCGCTGGCGTTGTCCAGCGAGTCGGCCGGGCAACCCGGGGCCAGCGGCGGCAGCGCGGCGGCAGCGCGGTCGTCCTGGCTCAGCCACGGTGTGGCCAGCGCCGGCCAGCGCGCCAGCTGCAGCGCGTGCTCGCCCGCGCCATGACAGGTGGCGCTCAGTCGCCGGCCCTGCGCATCCACGCGCAGCGTCACCAGGCCGGCCGACCACGCGCCGAGGTCGCGCTCGGCGAAGGTGGGCGGCAGCGCATCGTCCAGCACCCAGGCGCTGCGGTGCTGGCGGCACAGCGCCGGATCGGTCGCCGCCTGCGCGCCGCCCAGCGGCCAGCAGATCTCCACCGAGCGCACGCTGGCCGGCTGCGCGAAACGGGTGGCCGGGCCGCGCGAGGGCAGCATGTCGGCGATCTGGAACAGCAGCGGCAGCGCGGTGATGGCGCCGTACTGGCCGGGCGACGGCGTGCCGTCCGGGCGGCCGATCCACACGCCGATGGTGAACTGATCGGTGACGCCCACCGCCCACGCGTCGCGGTAGCCGTAGCTGGTGCCGGTCTTCCACGCCACCGCAGCGTGGCGGTTGACCGCGCCCTCCAGCGGCGCGCCCTCGACGTCGGCCGGGTTGTGCGCCAGTACGTCGCGGATGATCCACGCCGCACCGGGCGACAGCAGGCGACGCGGTTGCGCCACCTGCTGCGGCGTGTAGCGCGGCGCCACTGCGATGCCGCGGTTGGCCAGCGCGGTGTAAGCACCCACCAGATCCTCCAGCCGCGTCGAGGCGCCGCCCAGGATGATCGACAGGTTCGGCTGCGCGCCGGCCGGCAGGCCCAGATCCAGACCGCCGGCGGCAAGCCGTGCCACGAAGCGGTTCGGCCCCACCCGGTCGAGCACGTCCACCGCCGGCACGTTGAGCGATCGCTGCAGCGCCTCGGCCACGCCGACCGGCCCGGAGAACGCTTCGTCGAAATTGCCCGGGCGGTAGCCGCCGAAATCCTGCGGCGCGTCCACCAGCAGGCTCTCGGAGGTGATCAGGCCATCGTCCAGCGCCAGCCCGTAGAGGAACGGCTTGAGCGTGGACCCGGGCGAGCGCGGCGCCTGCACCATGTCGATGTAGCCGTGCCGGTCCGGGTCGGCGAAGTCGCTGGTGCCCAGATACACGCGCGCCTCGTGGCTGGCGTTGTCGACCACCAGCAGCGCGGCGCTGGTGTGCTGCGGCAGGCGCGCGAGATAGCCGCTCACGCGATCCTCCGCCGCACGCTGCAGGTTGGCGTCGATGCTGGTGGTGATGCGCCGCTCGCCCGGCTGCTCGCGATGCAGCCGCTCGGCCAGCAGTGCCGCCGACAGCGGTGCGCGCAGCGAGCGGGCGACCACCGGCTCGATCCGCGCGTCGCGCACCTGTTTGGCCGTCCAGATGCCCTCGTCACGCAGGCGCGAAAGCACCTTGTCGCGGGCGGCACGTGCCGCCTCGGGATGGCGGTCCGGCCGCAGCCGGCTGGGCGCCTGCGGCAGCACCGCCAGCAGCGCCGCCTCGGCCCGCGAGAGGTTCTTCGCCGGCTTGCCGAGGTAGGCCCAGGAAGCCGCCTCCACGCCCTCGATCGGCCCACCGAACGGCGCGTGGTTGAGATACAGATCAAGGATCTGCCGCTTGCTCAGGTGCGCCTCCAGCTGCAGCGCGCGCAGGATCTGGATCGCCTTGCCACCGACCGTGTGCGGAATCGGATCGATGATGCGCGCCACCTGCATGGTGAGCGTGGAGCCGCCCGAGACGATGCGCCCGTGCAGCAGTCCACCGGCCATGCCGCGCGCCAGCGCGTACGGATTCACGCCCGGATGGCGGTAGAACCAGCGGTCCTCGTAGCCGAGCAGCGCCTTCAGATAAAGCGGCGACACGGTGTCGACCGAGGCCGGGTAGCGCCACACGCCGTCGCTGTCGGCGAACGCGCGCAGCGGCGTGCCGTCACGCGACAGCACCACGGTGCTGCCGCCGTCCGGGGGCGGCAAATGCAGCGGAAACAGGCGGTCAAGTAACAGCGCACCAAGCAACAGGAAGACCATGCTGATCGCAAGCCGGCGGAGCCAGCGCCGCCATCTTGTCCAGCATGCAAATGTCATCCCGTTCGCCTCCGGCGCGCCTTTTGCCACCTCAGCACCAAGGACGCTTGACGTAACTTTCGCTAGTGGCGAACGACCCTGGTCGCTCCACTGCGACGAACGTGGTCCAGTAAGTAGGGTTATCGCATTCGATGGAGATGCGATATCCGGCGACACGCACCACCGCGCGCCCGCTGGCTGATCGAATATGTCCAGCCGCAAAAGCGCTGCGAGTAGACAGTGGAACCAATGCGTTGGTCGCCATCACCTCGTTGGTAAAGCGAAGGGAGCGAATGCGCCCCCTCTGAAGCCAGTACGGCAGCTTCTCGGCACCGGCAGGGTCGGGCACAAAATAGAGCACCGGCACGCCATAGTCGGAATCATCGTCGGGATCATCCGTCTGATAGCCGTAGTGCCATATACCGGCAACCTCCAACCGCCCTTGGAACCGTCCGGCACCGTAACGTCCGAGTTCCACGAACCGCATGGGGCTGGAGTCCGGAGCTCGATAGTCCACACCGTCCTCGACGTGGATAGTCCGGCCGTTTGTCGTCGCTGCCGCGACTGCTCCCGACGAAATGATCGCGGCGAGGAAACCTGCAGCGACGGTCAACCCGGCGGCTACCGAGTGAGGCCTGCTCACGGTTCCACCACCTTGATCTGCGCCGGATCGGTCTTGCCGATGCCGCGCAGGGCCGGGCGGTACATGTCTTCCACCAGCGGCGGCGGCACGGTGTAGGTGCCCGGCGTCACCGCGCGGACGAGGTAGAACACGTGGGCCGCGTCGCCGCGATCGAGCTTCAGCGCGGCGGCGTAGCGGTCGTCGCGGTACTCCTCGTGCACCACGTTGGCGGCCGAGTCGTGCTGGTCCAGGTTGATGCCGTCGATCACCACGCCGGCCCACTGCTGCGCGCCGGATAGGTTGAGGTTCTCCACTTCCAGCCCGCCCGGCAGCAGGTCGGTGACGAGCGCGTCGGGGATGTCCATGCGCGCCTCGATGGTGAGCTCGGCGATCAGCGTGTCGCCTTCCTTGAGCGTGCTGCCGTCCCACGGCTTGCCGTCGGTGGTGAACCAGCGGCGGCGCACGTCGATCTGGCTGTCGTCGGCGGGCGGCGCCTGCTGGGTGATGCCGGCGACGTCGAGCGTGGCGAAGATGGTGGCGCTGCCGGTGGATTGCAGACTCACGCCGGACTTCAGCTCGGCGGCGGTCAGGTCGCGGCTCCACACGCGGCGATCGGGCGAGGCCTCCGCCTTGCCGCCCACGCTCAGCGAGGCAGCCAGCGGTGCCGCCTCGCCTGCACCGAACGCCTTGGCGACGCGGGCGATCGCCGACTGCTCCTGTGTGCTCAGGTACGACCACGACCAGCGGTACAGCGCATCCTGCTTCTGGCGCTCGCGCACGTGGCTGTCCACGTTGCGCGCCCAGTCGATCAGTTTGGCGTCGTACTCGGGCTTGTTCAGTCCGTAGGTGTGGGTGAGCGCGACCATCAGCGCGAGGTCGCGCAGGTCCGAGCCGTAGTCGCCCACGTACCACGGGCGCTCCTTGGTCCAGGCGAACGCCTCGGCGATTGCCTTCTGCGCGCGCTCGTTGTCGCCCATCAGCTTGAACGCCACGCCCAGGTGCACCAGCGGCAGCGGCGCCACCAGCTTGCTGCGCTCGTTGTCGAAGATCGCGCGCAGCGTGCCCAGCGGCGCGCGGTTGACGCGGGCGAGCACGAAGCCGGAATACGCCTCATCCGCCAGGCGCATGTGGTCGTGGTGCTCGTAGCCGTAGTACGGATGGCCGCCGGCCAGCAGGTCGTCGCTCAGGCGCTGCAGCGCTTTCTGCAGCACGTCCTGCGGCACGGCGAAACCGGCGTCGCGCGCGTCGAGCAGGAAGTCCACCACGTACGGCGTGGTGAAGGTGACGATCGGGCTGGTGCCACCCCAGAAGCTGAAGTGGCCGTTGCTGGCCTGGAATGAGGCGATGCGGTCCATCGCGCTGTCCACCGCCGCCTTGCGCACGGCGTCGTCCATCGGCGTCACACCCAGCGCCTTGGCCGTGGCGCTGTCCATGATCAGTGCCGCGTAGCCCTTGCTGGTGGTCTGCTCGATGCAGCCGTAGGGATAGCGCAGCATGTCGCGCAGCGCCGCGCCGTAGGGCAACGGCGGCAGCGTGCTCATGCTCAGGCGCGCCCGCACGGTGTCGGGAATCAGTCCGGCCAGCAGATCGCTGCCGATGCTCAGCGCCTTGCCGGCCTCCAGCGCCAGCGGCTGGTTGCGCAGCACCTCCGGCCAGGCCGGGCGCACGGCGAACTCGAAGTGGCGATCGACCTGGTAGTCGTTGAGCTGGGCGTGGATGTCCACGCCCGCCACCGCCGCACCGGCGCCGGCGGTCACCGGCAGGGTCAGCGTGGTGCCGGCCCCGTCCTTGAGCGCGAGGGTCTGCTCGCCGTGCTCGATGCGGATCGGGCCGGTGCCGGTGACGCGCACCTTTGCGGTGCCGTCCTTGCCGGAGAGATTCTTCAGATCCAGGCTGATCACCGCCTTGTCGCCGCCGGCCATCACGCGCGGCGTGCTCGGCTCCACCACCAGCGGCGCACGCACGGTGACCGCGCCGTCGGCGTTGCCGAAGCGGCTGTCGGTATAGGCTAGCGCACTCACCCGCAGGCTGCCGTTGAAGTCCGGAACATCCAGGTGCACCTGCGCGTTGCCCTGCGCGTCGAAGGCGACCGGGCCGGCGAACAGGTCGACGATCTGCACCTTCGGGTTGATCCGCGCGGCCTTGGGCAGCGCATCGCCGCTCATGTCGCCGCCGTAGCGCAGGCGCGCGGTGTCGCCGTCCATCGCTTCGATCAGGCGGCTGTAGAGGTCGTAGGCTTCCGTGGCGAGCGCGCGCTTGGCGAACATCCACGCCCATGCATCAGGCACGGCGTAGTCGGTGATGTTGATCACGCCCTGGTCCACCGCCGACACCGTCACGTAGGCCTGCTTGCCGGCCAGCCCGGTGGCCTGCACGGTGACGTCCAGCGGGTTGCCCGGGCGCATCAGCGCGGGCGCCTTGATAGTGAGCGGAATGCGCCGGTCAGTGCGGTCCATCGCCACGTATTCCACGCCCATCGCACGTGCCGGCGTGGTGTGCTCCACCGCCTCGCCGCCGCGGAACACCAGCGCCACCACGTACACGTCGTGGCGCTCCCACTCCTTGGTGACGGGGATCGAGAACGTGGCGCCGGCCTTGGCGTCGATGTTCTTGGTGTAGAGCAGGTGGTCGGACTCGACCAGCAGCACGCCGGGGCCGTCGTGCGGCGGGGTGACGGTGACCTTCATGGTGTCGCCCGCGCGGTAGCGCGCCTTGTCCAGCGCCAGCTTCACCTTGTCCGGGCGCGCTTCCTTGCCGAGGTTCTCGTCGTCCCAGCTGTAGCCGGCGAAGAACGGGAACACGGTGGTGAGCTTGGTCTCCGGGTCGTACACCTCGACGCGGTAACTGCCCCACTCCACCGGGAACTCCACGCGCGTGTTGGTGCCGGCGCTGACGTCGACGTCCTTCTCGTCGATCAGCTGCAGGCGCTGGTTGGCGTCGGATTTCCAGCCGCCGTCGCGCTCGTACAGCCAATAGAAATCGCGCAGCTCCCGCTGCAGGCGCACCTTGAGA
Organism: Dyella ginsengisoli; assembly: GCF_044904665.1. Taxonomy (NCBI): domain Bacteria; kingdom Pseudomonadati; phylum Pseudomonadota; class Gammaproteobacteria; order Lysobacterales; family Rhodanobacteraceae; genus Dyella; species Dyella ginsengisoli. Next base: position 241,704 of record NZ_JADIKM010000004.1, on the reverse strand, counting down.
TGACTGCCGGCGACGCGCTTGCCGTCGGCGCCCACGCGAACGATCTCGAAGCCGACCGGGCTCTCGCTTTCCGCGCCCTGCTTGGGATCGAACTCCGGCCGCACGCCGACCAGTGCGTCGGCCGGCCAGTAGGTGCGCTTGAGCAGGCGTGTCACCGCGCGCCCGCCGCTCTCGTACACGCTGCCGGACAGCGTCACCGCCAGCGGAGCGACCGGCTTGACGTCATCGGGCAGCGGCACGTCCTGGGCGAGCTGGCCCTGCGCGTCGAGCTTGGCATCGATCACGTCGTCGGCGGATTTGGGCAGCTCGACCGTGGGATCGCCGAAGAAGGTGTCCTTCATGGCGTCCACCGGATGCACCTCCGGCGCCACCAGCAGCTTGGCGGTGAAGCGGTTGCCGTCGGCTGGCGCGCCGTAGAGATAGCTCGACGCCACCTTCAGCTGCAGCGGCTCGTTCGGCGCCAGCCGCTGCTGCGGGCTGTCCAGCGCCACCTTCAGCCGCTCGGGCAGGAACTCCTCCACGTGGAACGGAAACGCCTGCACCGACTCCTTGCTGGCCGGGTCGAGGCGGAACTCCAATTGCCACAGTCCGGTCGGTGCATCGGCCGGGATCGCTTCGCTGAGCTCGAAGTAGTTGAGCTGCTTCGGTTCCAGCCGGGTGTCCTGCAGCGTGCGGCCATCGGGCTGGCGCACGCGCACGAACAGCGACTGCGGCTTCATCGGATGACCGTCGGCGTCGCGCAGCAGCGCCGAGGCGCGCAGCGTCTCGCCGGGGCGATACAGGTCACGGCCGGACCACGCGTACACCTCGAACGGCGCCTGCTTGCGCCCGGTGATGTCGAAGTTGGACACGTCCAGCGCCGGCCGGTTGAACGGCAGCACCGAGATGTCCTTGCCGTGGCGTGCCACCAGCACGTCCGAATCGCGCACCTTGTAGGCGATCAGCGCGTTGCCGGCGTCGTCGGTAGTGGCCTTGAGCGTGGGGTTGCCGGCCTCATCGCGGATCTCCACCTCGACGCCGCCCACCGGCGTGCCGTCGCGCAGCGAGGCCACGTGCAGCAGCACGTTGTCGCGGTATACGCGCAGGTGCAGGCCGAGGTCGCTGACGAAGAAGGTCGCCGTGTCGTAGCCGCCCTTGAACGTGCCGGCGGCCTTGACCACTGCCATGTACACGCCCGGCTCGGCCAGCTCGCGGATGTTCTGCACCGGCAGGTAGGTCACCGTGCGCTCGTTCGGCGCGCCCTTGAGCGCGTAGTGGTTGGCATAGACCGAGTCGGCCATGTCGGTGAGCGCGCGCTTGCTGCGACTACCGTTCGGGCCGCAGGCGTCGTAGGTGTAGGGGTCGTGGTCCAGCTCGTAGCTGTCGCGATGGCCGTTGCGCGGGTAGGAACAGAACAGGTCCGACAGTGCGTCCTCGTGCACGCGGAAGAACTCCACGTCGGCGTCGTGCACGTTCACCGAGACCAGCGGCAGGCCGCGCGTGCCGCGCGCCGGCAGCACGCTGCCGTGCGAGGCGAAGCCCACCGCGCCGGGCAGGTTGCCCGAATAGATGTCGCGCTTGACCGCGTGACCGAGCGTGCGCCCGTCCGCCGCCAGCAGGCCGGGCTTGATCGCCACCGCGTAGCGGGTGTCGGGGGCCACGTAGGGAAAGCTCAGCGTGGTGCCATCGTCGCTCAGGCCCCAACTGCCGCTCACCGTCTCGCCGGAGGGGCCGGTCACCGCGAGCACGTCGTCGAAAGCCTGCGACGAGGCGAGCTTGGCGTTGAACACCAGATCGAGCTGGGTGCGATCGTTGCGCACCGAGGAGCTGCCCGACATCAGCATGAAGCCGGCCTTGTCGCCGGCCTGGGCGGAAGTCGAGGATCCGGCCGGTGCGCCCTGCAGGGTTGGCTTGTCGCCCTCGTGGCCGCGGCCGCAGGCGGCGAGCAACAGCAGGCACAACGCCGGGACAAGCAGATACCGCGGCCAGCGGGCAGGCCGGTGCCGCGCAATCGACAGACGTGACATGAGAAACCTCTCCCTGGATGTGGCAACAGTATGGCGTCCATTCGTGGCGGCCGGATGGCGCCCACGGGGCGCGCCGCCCCGGGAATTCTGGCACGGCGGAGCGCGACGACGGAGCCGGCGGGCCGGGCGCTGTCGATCTGCGCTGCCATGGCTCGTCGTCAGCGAAACCCAACTGGAGAATCGCGCCCATGCCTGCCCTGCCCCGCCTCTATGCCCACCCCTTCTCGTCCTATTGCCAGAAGGTGCTGGTGGCGCTCTACGAGAACGGCACGCCGTTCGAGCTGCGCATGCTGGAGGACCCGCAGGCACAGGCCGAGCTGGCCGCGCGGTGGCCGATCAAGCGTTTTCCCGTGCTGGTCGACGGCGAGCGGACGATCCTGGAGGCCACCTGCATCATCGAGCACCTGGACCGACACTACCCCGGCGCCACCCGATTCGTGCCGGACGATGCCGAAGCCGCGCTGGAGGTGCGCATGCTCGATCGCTTCTTCGACAACTACATTTCCACGCCACAGCAGAAAGTGGTGTTCGACCGCATACGACCGGAAGACCAGCGCGATCCCTTCGGCGTGACCGAGGCCCGTGCCATGCTCGACACCGCCTATGCCTGGCTGGACCAGCGCATGGCCGGGCGCACGTGGGCGGTCGGCGAGCGTTTCAGCCTGGCCGACTGCGGTGCCGCGCCTTTCCTGTTCTATGCGGACTGGACGCACCCGATCGACGCACGTTTCGCCAACGTGCACGCCTACCGGCGGCGCCTGCTGGCGCGGCCGTCATTCGCCCGCGCGGTGGACGAGGCGCGCCCGTATCGCCACTACTTTCCGCTGGGCGCGCCGGACCGGGATTGAGCGAGGCGGTCAGCGGCCGGGGCGGCTGTTCGGCAGGGCCTGTGCCGGAGCCGGCTGAGGGGCTTGGCGCATCGGCCGGTCGCCGATCCACGGGGCACGCCAGGTGGGGAAGTCGTGGTGCCGATAACGCATGCCGCGGTAATTCAACCCGTCGGCCCGCACCAGGGCGAGGCGGTGGCCGTCCTCGTTCTGCCAGATCCATTCGCCGGAGGGCACCGGCGAGCTGGACAGGTAGACGAAGCGCGTGTCGTATTCGCCGTCCGGCCGCGCCGTGGCCTGCATGCCGAGCTTCATCACGAACTGGCTGGCCACGGGCTTGCCGTGATCCATGGCCGGCCCGGTGATCCACTGATCCACGGTCTGCCGCAGCAGGCGGTCGAAGCGCGGCGTCAGCTCGATCGCCGAGGACAGGCGCGTCACCTTGCCGTGCGTGTCGACCTTCACCAGCACCGGCAGCACGCGGTCGCGGAAACGGTTTAACGACATCGACTCGGCGACGGCGGCACCAGCCGCCAGCGCGAGCACCCCCGCAACAACAAGCGTAGTCATCGATTTCATGGCGGAATCCTCACTGGACGGTCGCCGATGCGCGAGGCATCACTTGCGTCATTGGGCGCCGCCGCACGTGGAATCGCAACTGCCGCAGCGCCGCAGCATGGCGAGATCGACAAGGAACCAGGGACCGCTCGTCCGCCCCATTGCGCCGGACGATGCAACAAACCGTCGCCCGAATCGCGGTTTTTCCCCGGCCGCGCACTGCCTATCGTCCTGTCGCTGCCGCCACGGCACTCTTCAGGGGATCCTCGCCATGTTTCGTCGCACCGTCCTGGCTTTTGCACTGCTCGCCTCCTTCGACACTGCCGCCGCGGCCACCGCGCCGCTCACGCTGGAGGTCTACAACCCCGGCGCGAAATCGATGTTTCCGGTCTCCTCGGAAATCGTCAGCGGCGCGCACGACGCCGTGCTGATCGACGCACAGTTCCAGCGCAACGACGCCCAGGCGTTGGTGGACAAGATCCGCGCCAGCGGCAAGACGCTCACCACCGTCTACGTCAGCCACAGCGATCCGGACTATTACTTCGGGCTCGACGTCATCCACGCCGCGTTTCCGAAGGCGCGCATCGTCGCCACCGCGCCCACGGTGGCCGCCATGAAGGCCATCATGCAGCGCAAGCTCGATTTCTGGGGCCCGCAGCTCAAGGAAAACAAGCCGCACGCGCTGGTGCTGCCGCAGGTGCTCAAGGGCGACCACCTGACGCTCGAAGGTCACCGCCTGCAGATCGAGGGTCTGGACGGCCCCACCCCGGCGCGCAGCTACGTGTGGATTCCCTCGCTGAAGACCGTGGTCGGCGGCGCCGTGGTGTTCAGCGGCTCGCACGTGTGGGTGGCCGATACGCCCACGCCGGAAGCACGCCAGCAGTGGCAGGCCACGCTCAAGACAATCGAAGCGCTCAAGCCGGTGCGCGTGGTGCCGGGGCATTACCTGGGCGAGGCGCCGGCCGGGCTGGCGGCGGTGAAGTTCAACGCCGACTACCTCACCACCTTCGACGCGCAGGCGAAGCAGGCGAAAACTGCCGACGCGCTGATCACCGCCATGGAAACCGCGTACCCCGACCTGCCCGAGCGGTCGTGGCTGGAGCTGGGCGCCAGGGTGGTCAAGGGCGACATGAAGTGGCCGCAGTAAATACCCTGCCGGTCAGCGCGACGCCATCGCGCTGAGCGGCTTGCGCGGAGGACTTCTGGCACCGCACCAGCACGCACACTACGCTGCGGGCTTCGTCCCGCCGGCACGCCCGCATGTCCGATACCGCCACCGTCTATCGCCAGCGCGCCAGCGCCCGACCGCGTATTGAAGCCGAACCGCCGATCCGGCATGTCGCGGTGGTCGGCGGCGGCACGGCCGGCTGGATGACGGCGCTGCTGCTGGCCCATTCCGGCTACGGGCCGCGGCTGCAGGTGACGGTGCTGGAATCGCCGCAGGTGGGCATCATCGGCGTCGGCGAGGGTTCCACGTCGTGGCTGCGCGGCTTCTTCGAGGAGCTGGGCATCGAGGAGTCCGAATGGATGCCGGCCTGCCACGCCACCTACAAGAGCGGCATCCGCTTCGACGGCTGGTCCACGCGACCAGGGCACGAAAGCTACTTCCACGCCTTCGCCTCGATGCTCGACAACCTCACGATGACCCAGTTCGTCGACCACGTGCATCGGCGGCTGGACGGCGAGGACGTACACGCCCACCCGGATCGCTACTTCCTCGCCACGCGGCTCGCGCACGCGTGCAAGGCGCCGCGGCCGCGCCATGAGTTTCCGTTCGACGTGTGGTACGGCTACCACTTCGACTCGGTGCTGCTGGGCGCATTCCTGCAGCGCAAGGCGGTCGAGCGCGGCATCCGCCACCTGCCGCGTCACGTGGTGGCGGTGGATCGCAACGAACGCGGCGACATCGCCTCCCTGCAGCTGGAAGGCGGCGAGACGCTGGCGGCGGACTTCTTCGTCGACTGCACGGGTTTCGCCGGCCTGCTGATCGACAAGACCTTGCAGACCCCCTACGTCTCCTACGCCGACGCCCTGTTCAACGACGCCGCGGTGGCGATGCCCACGCCGCTGGACGGGCCGATCATGTCGCAGACGATCTCCACCGCGCTGCGCCATGGCTGGGCGTGGACCATCCCGCTCACCCGGCGCCATGGCAATGGCTACGTCTACAGCACCGCGTTCTGCACGCCCGAGCAAGCCGAGACCGAGCTGCGCACGCAGCTGGGCCTGCTCGACGCCGACGTGCCGGCGAAGCACCTGCGCATGCGCACGGGCCGGGTGGAGCAGCACTGGCACCGCAACTGCCTGGCGGTGGGGCTGGCGCAGGGCTTCATCGAGCCGCTGGAGGCGACCGCGCTGATGCTGGTGCAGCGCACCGCCAGCCTGTTCGTCGACGCGCTGGAAAAGGGGGATCTGGGCGCCGCGGCGCAGGCCACCTTCAACACCGCCGTCAATGCGCAGTTCGACGGCACCCGCGACTACATCGTGGCCCATTACAAGACCAACACCCGCACCGATACCGACTACTGGCGCGCCAATGCCGCCAACACCCGGCTGTCCGAGCCGCTCACTCGCCTGCTCAAGACCTGGCTGGCGCGCCGGCCCATCGTCGGCGGTATCCAGCAGGGTACGTTCGGCCAAGGCTATCCGGTGATGTCCTGGTACAGCTTGCTCGCCGGCATGGGCCTGTTTCCGGACGACGGCGAACTGCGCGCGCCTGCCGCCCACGAACCGCCGCACAGCCTCGCGGCGATCGACAACCTCATCCAACGCAGCGCGCTCAACTTCCCCGATCACCGCGAACTGCTCGGCGCGATCCCGCCGCGCCCGCGGGAGGAATCGCTGCAGGTGTACTTCTGGTGAGCTTGCCATCGCCCCAGGCCGGGCGTTCCGCGGCGATAAAGCCGTAGTCGCTAACCTCGTTCCCGGCAATGACAGGGAGTGAGCGGTGAACCGCGACGAGCAACGGCTGAACCATCAACTGGACCGCCTCGAGCGGGTGCTTCCCGGCTGGCTGCACCAAATCCTGCTCTGGCTGCGCGCGCCCGGCGCGGCGTGGCTGCGCATCCCGCTCGGCCTGATGCTGGTGTTCGGCGGGCTGCTCAGCTTCCTCCCCATCCTGGGGATATGGATGCTGCCGCTGGGCCTGCTGCTGCTCGCGCAGGACCTGCCGTTTCTCCGTCGCCCGGTGCGGCGCGCGCTGATCGGGGCGGAGCGCCGCTGGATCCGCTGGAAGCGGCGGCGCTGATTTCATCGCCACGGCGCCACGCATGCACCACTCAGGAGCAAGCGTCCGGGCCGCGCTCCAACTGCCGCACCTCGCACTCCAGCTCCCAGCTGTCGCCATGCACCGCCAGGAAGCGCCGGGTCAGCTCGATCGCCCGCTCCAGCGAGGGCGCCTCGAGGATGGCGTAGCCGCCGATGACTTCCCGCGTTTCGGTGAACGGGCCATCGACCACGCGGATGCGTCCGTCGCTCAGCCGCACCCGCTTGCCCTCGACCGTGGGTCGCAGGCCGGCGGTATCGAGCAGCGAACCCTCGGCGGTCATCTCCTCGATCAGCCTGCCCATGTCGCGCATGAGCTGCTCGTCGGGGCGGCGCGTGCCGTTCTCGTTGATCCGGACCATGGAAAGAAATTGCACGATGTCGTCTCCGTCGTGACTCAATGAAAGGGGCTCTGCACCGCTCCCGCAGGAGACCGTGCCATTCCCTCGACGAACCACGGCGGGAAAATTCGACATGCCGGCCCCGTTGCCGTCCGTCGCCGCAGCACCTAGGCTCGGCGCTCTCGTCACTCGGGGGAATCCACCATGCGATCGTTGCGCGTTCTCACGCTGTCCGCCGTCATCACCGCCGCCCTGCTGGCCGGCTGTTCGAAGGAACAGGCCGCACCATCCGGCGACGCTGCCGCCCCGGCGCCGGCCGCCACGGTATCCAAGGCCAGCACCGACAAGACGGTGGCGTTCGGCACCGCCGTGGACGCATTCATCCAGGGCATGTTCGAGCACAACCCGGTGTTCGCCGCCAACGCCGGCAAGCACGAGTACGACGGCAAGCTGCCCGACTACAGCCCCACAGGCCTAAAGGCCACGGCCGACTGGCTGCATGCCCAGCACGACGCGTTTGCCGCGTTCACCGACGACACGCTCGACGCGACCGGCCGCTTCCAGCGCGACTATGTGCTGGCGGTGATCGACGGCCAGCTGTTCTGGCTGGAGCAGTCGGGCTTTCCGTATTCCAACCCGGCGTTCTACACCGGCGACCTCTCGCCGAGCATGTACCTGACCCGCCCGTACGCGCCGCTGGCCGATCGCATGGCGGCCTTCGTCAGCTACGAGGAGGCGCTGCCCAAGGCGCTGGCGCAGGTGAAGGCCAACTTCAAGACGCCGCTGCCCGCGTCGTATATCGACCTGGGCGTGAATTCGTTCGGCGGCTTCGCGTCGTTCTTCAAGAACGACGTGCCGGGCATCTTCGCCAACGTGAAAGACAAGGCGCTGCAGGCGCGCTTCAAGGCCGCCAACGCGGCCGCCATCGCGGCCACGCAGGACCTGGCCGACTGGCTGAAGGCACAGAAACCGCAGGCCACGCAGGACTACGCGCTGGGCGCAGTCAAGTTTGCCGCCATGCTGCACGCCACCGAGCGTGTCGACGTGCCGCTGGATCGCCTCAAGGCGATCGGAGAGGCCGATCTGCAACGCAACCTCGACGCGCTGAAGAAAGCCTGCGACCAGTTCGCGCCCGCCAAGTCGCTGGCCGACTGCGTGGCAAAAGAGGCCGCCGACAAGCCCGCAGGCGGCGCGGTGGAAGGCGCGCGCAAGCAGCTCGCCACGCTGCGCCAGTTCGTGGTCGACAAGAACCTCGTCACCATTCCCGGCCCCGAGCAGGCCAAGGTGGAAGAGGCCCCGCCGTTCAACCGCTGGAACTTCGCGTATATCGAGATCCCCGGCCCGTACGAGAAGAACCTGCCGTCGGTCTACTACATCGCCCCGCCGGATCCGAGCTGGAGCAAGGCCGACCAGGCCGCCTACGTGCCGGGCAAGGCGGCGCTGGAGTTCGTCTCCTCGCACGAGGTGTGGCCCGGCCACTTCCTGCAGTTCCTGCACGCCAACCGCGCGAAGTGGATGTTCGGCCGGCTGTTCGTCGGCTACGCCTATGCCGAGGGCTGGGCGCACTATGCCGAGGAGATGATGTTCGACGCCGGCGTCGACGGCGCCACGCCCGAGGTGCACATCGGCCAGCTCACCAACGCCCTGCTGCGCGACGTGCGCTACCTCTCGGCGATCGGCCTGCACACCGGCGGCATGACCATGGCGCAGTCCGAGCAGATGTTCAAAGACAAGGCCTTCCAGGACCCCGGCAGCGCGCGCCAGCAGGGCGCCCGCGGCACCTACGACCCGGCCTATCTCAACTACACGCTGGGCAAGCTGATGATCATGCAGCTGCGCCAGGACTGGATCGCCAAGCATCCCGGCACCGACGCGCTGAAGGCCTTCCACGACCAGTTCCTCAGCTACGGTGGCCCGCCGATTCCGCTGGTGCGTGCGCAGATGCTGGGCGGCCCGGTCGAGGCCACGCTGTGGACCCAGCCCGCCGCCGCAGCAAGCACCACCGCCGCCCACTGATCGGCTGACTGCTGGAAACAACGCGAGGGGCGCCTCCCACCGAGGCGCCCCTCGTCGTTTGCGTCCCGCGATGCGTGGGCTCCCCTGTCAGCACTCTCCCTGCCCGGCTGCCGCGCGTGACGCGATACGCCGCGCTAGGCTGGTGCCGTCGACAACCAACAGGGGGTTAGACGACATGATCGACAGATTTCAGCACGGCACGCCCGTGCAGCTGTGGCAGGCGCTGGTGCACGAGGCCGGCGAGCGGGCCGGCCATCCGCTGGACGACACGCGCGAGAGCTACCTCGTCTTCGTGCTGCTGCGCTTCCAGCGCGACGCGCAGCTGCTCGCCCACACCCACGGCGTGGACTGGCTGGACGCCCTCGAACTGGCCGGCACCGCGCGCGGAGATGCGCTGCGCGACGTCGGCGACCGCTGCCTGCTGGTCGCCGGCCTGTTTCCCGACGTGGCCGAACGCCGCCGCGTGAACGTGGGCTACTACATCGACATCGGCCGCGCCGCCTACCAGGGCGTGGCCGACGCCGGTCGCCGCGCCACCGCCACGCTCTACGAGCAGCTTGCCGCCAGTTATCGCGAACTGGTGCACACGCTGGCGGCGATGCGCCGGCTCGATGCGCCGATGCTGCTTCGCAAAGGCTGACCTGCCAGAGCGCGCGCCATCGCCTCCGCCCCCGGGCTGGGGCGCGGACGGGCACGGCGATCCGCGTTGAAGAAGCTGCTTTCGCTGCATGCGCGCGCATACAGCGGCCCACCGACACGCGGCGTGCCGGTCGCATCCCGCCCCGTCACCGCCCGCCAGGTGCACAGCGCCATCCGGCGCTAGCCAGCCTCGGGATGCCTTGCGCGCAGCGCCTCCGTCGCCCGTGCCTGTTCTGCGTGACGCTCCACGGGAACCTCAGGAGATCGCATTCATCTGCGTCGAAACCACGTGCCATCCCGTGGCATCATGATGCAGGACGGCAGACCACCATGAGCCACAGAGGCTCCCGCAGACCGCCCCATACTGCACATCGTAGTCACCATCGGCGCGGCGCACCGGCAAGCCGACGCTCATGGCCATCACCCCGAGATCGACCGCGCGTGGATCGTGTTTCGGCAACGCGCTGCCTGGGTGGAGCGGCATGCCCACATCGCCCAGCTTGCCTATCTCGTCGGGTGAGAGGTCCAGCGGTGGGCGATTGTCCGGCCAGCTCATGCTGACGTAGACGGGCATCCGGTTCTGGTGGAGGTAGCCCCTGGAATTCAGCGCCTGGTAGCGGATGAGCGCACCCATCACCCCTTGCAGGTCCGGCGGTGGATGGGCCAAGGCCTTCGACATGGCCACGCGCTGCCTGCGCAGGTTATCCAGCGATGCACTGACATCGCCGCGGATCGCACAAGCGCCGCGGGCGGCTTCGCGATCACGCGCACATACCCTGCCGGTGCGCTCTTCCAGCGTCACCAGCGCGTGCGGCAGCAGCTTGGCGGCCGGGCGATCGACGGTGAAATGCCACTCGCTCCGGACGGGGTCGAACTCGACTGCCCCGATCGAGGCATCACCCGATAACGTCGGTGCGAGCGCGCCCATCGCCGCCTGCATGGCCGTCATCGGATCGAATAATGGGTTGGCTCTGACGGTGATTTCCGCGCCGCCCACAGCGACCAACGGGGTCATCGCACTGAAAGCAATACCCATGAGAAAACAGTTCAAACGGTTCATCAGCATGTTCCTCCATCCATGATGCAATCCCGCCGCGCACCGTCCGCCCGCCCGCCATGAACAGCTTGGATGCAAGTGGTGGCACGAAGGAACTACCGCTTCACGAACAGCCGCCCGAGCAAGCGCACCCGTTCGAAGCGCGACTCGGTGCCGGCGCGCAGGCGCGCGAGATTGCTGCGATGGGTCCAGGGGATGAGCGCGGCAATCGCCAGCGCGAAGGCCAGTCGGGCGATGTCGGCTTGGACGAGCAGCGCCAGTACGAACAGGCTGACTGCGGCGAGCACGGTGGACAGCCCCACGTAGCCAGTGGCCAGCAGGCACAGCAGCCACACGCCGAGAATCACCGGCAGCGCGCCGGGCCATGCCACGGCGAGCGCACCGACCAGGGTGGCTGCGCCCTTGCCGCCGCGGAAGCCGTGGAAGACCGGCCAGACGTGGCCGATCACGGCGGCGAGCGCCGCGGCATACGCGCCCCATGCGTGTGCGCTGGCCGGCATCCAGTGCGCCGCCAGCGCGGTCGCCAGCGCGCCCTTGCCGATGTCGATCAGCACGGTGCCCAGCGCGAAACGCCAGCCCTGCGTGCGCAGCGCGTTGGTGCCGCCGGCGTTGCCGCTGCCCTGGGTGCGGATATCCACGCCGCGCAGCTTGCCCAGCAGCAGGCTGCCGGACAGCGAACCGAGCAGGTAGGCGAACGCGAGCAAGGCAACGATGAGGACGGGAGCGGGGAGCGCCATAACTCAGCCCTCCACCGGCTGCAGGCTCACCACCAGCGTGCCCGGCCCCGCGTGCGCGCCGATCGCCGGCCCGGTCTCCACCAGCCACGACTCGTGACACGGCACCTGCACACGCAAGGCGTCGAGCAGCGCCGCGCCCTCGCCCGCCGCATCGCAGTGGCCGACGATCAGCCGCCAGCGCTCGCCGTCCGGCAGCCGCCGCGCCACGTAGCGGGCGAAACGCTCGATCACTCGCGCGCTTCCGAACAATCCACCGACCACGCCCAGCTTGCCGCTGGGTTTGACCTTGGCGATCGGCACCAGGCCGAGCAGCTCCACCACGGTCTTGCTCCAGGCGGGGAGACGACCGCCGCGCACGGCCATGGTGAGGTCGCGCGTGAGCGCCCAGGTGAGCGTGCGCGGGCGCAGCGCGTCGAGCTTCGCCACGATGGTGGCCGCGTCGACACCGCGCCGCGCCAATTCCGCCGCGGCGATCGCCAGCAGCGCCTGGCCTCCGGCGGCGTTGGCGCTGTCGACGATGAAGGTGCGCGCCGCATCGCCGCGCTGCGCAGCCGACTCGGCGGACTGGATCGTGCCGGACACCGCTCGCGCCACGCCCACGTAAACCACCGCCGGATGGTGCGCGAGCAGGAACTCGAACTGCCGGCGGAAGTCGCCCGGCGCCGGCTGGCTGGTGCGCGGCAAGACGTCGCTCTCGCGCAGCCGCGCGTAGAACTGCGCCGGCGTCATGCCCACCTTGTCCAGATAATCCTGCTCGCCGAAGTTGAGCCGCAGCGGCACCACGTGCAGGTGCAGCGCCTCGGCCACGCCGTCGGGCAGGTCGGCCGAGCTGTCGGTGACAATCGCCACTGCGCTGGCGTCCTCCGCCGTGCGGGCCTGAGCGTGCATGTCGTCGGCCTTGGTCGACTCAACCCGGCCGAAGCGTGAGGCCACTTCGAACAGCTCCTGCGGTGCGGCCACGTGCGCATGCAGCCGCATGCGCGTGCTGGAACCGGCCACCACCACGCAGGAGGCACCCATCGCGGTAACCGCTTCGCGCAGCGCCGCCGGATGCAGGCCTTCGCCGCTCACCAGGCACTCGCTGCACCAGCGATGCGCGGGGTCGGCGTCGGTCATCAGCTCGTCATGGCCGTGGGCTTGCAGCGCATCGAGCTCGGGTACGGGGTTATGCATCGGCACCGCCTCGCCGCCGATCACCGCGCCGATGCCTTCGAGCAGATGCAGAAAGCCCTGTGCGCCCGCATCCACCACGCCGGCCTTTAGCAGTACCGGCAATTGCTGGGGTGTCCTGGCCAGCGCGCGGCGCGTGCCTTCCAGCGCCGCGCCGAACCAGGCGGGCAAATCGCGCACGTCCTCGCGCGCCTCAAGTGACTCGGCGAACGCGGCGATCACGCTGAGCATGGTGCCCTCGCGCGGATCGGCCACCGCCTCGCGGGCCGCCCTCGCGCCGGCCTGCACCGCACGCGCGAGCTGCGCCGGAGCCACCGCGATGCGGTCGCCTAAGCCGGCCCCGACCCCGGTGAGGAACTGCGCCAGGATCGCGCCGGAATTGCCGCGCCCGCCGTCCACCGCATCCTCGCCCACCTGCCGCAGCAGTTCGCCCACACTGCCGGCGCGTCGACTCAACGCGCCGCTCAGCACGCTGCCCATGGTGAAAGCCAGGTTGTTGCCGGTGTCGCCGTCGGCGACGGGGAACACGTTGATGCGGTTGAGCCCATCGCGATGGGCGATCACGCGGTGCGCGCCGCCGATCAGCGCGCGGCGCAGGCCGGGGCCGCGGATGGCGCGCAGGCGCGGAAAGGGAGCGTTGGTCATTGCGCGCGGTGCATCCGGAAAGGCAGACATGCGAGCGTACGACGAGGTATGGAGCGGGCGCATGCTGCATCGCACGCGCACAGGCCAGCACTAAGGCGTGGGGTAATATGCCGGCCCTTCCCGCATCACCACCGGCCGACGCAGCGGCTCCGGAGCTTTCCTTGGCGCACTACACCGGCCCCCTGCTCACCCGCGACACCGGCGCGGCTCTGCTTGACGCCGCCATGCGCGGCGACGCCGCATGGCAGGGCTCGCTGGATCTGGGCCGCGCCACTGCCGAGGCCGCGCTCGACACCGACACCTGGCAGTGGCGCGGCCAGCGCTACCCGTACCCCGGCAAGCTCAAGGAGCGCACGGTCTACTGGTGGGACGGCGAGGAATTCGCGCCGGTGGCGCGCTTCTCCGGCTCGCTGATCAAGCTGGTGCCCACCGAGTGGGGCGCGCCGACCTTCGAGATCGACGGCATCAAGATGCTGCCCACCGCGAAGGAATCGCCGTTCGAGGACGCACGCCGCAAGGTGGCGCTGATCGAGCCGCGCGGAAAATCCGTGCTCGACACCTGCGGCGGCCTGGGCTACTTCGCCGCCTGCTGCCTGGACGCGGGCGCGGCGCGCATCCAGTCGTTCGAGAAGAACGACGACGTGCTGTGGCTGCGCACGCTCAATCCGTGGTCGCCCGATCCGGAGGCGCCGGAGCACGGTGGTCGCCTGCAGCTCGCCCATGCCGACGTGTCCGAAGCGATCGCGCAGATCGCCGACGCGTCGGTGGATGCCCTGCTGCATGATCCGCCGCGCTTCGGCATCGCCGGCGAGCTGTACTCGCAGGCGTTCTACGACCAGCTCGCCCGCGTGCTGCGCCGGGGCGGCCGGCTGTTCCACTACACCGGCAGTCCGAACAGGCTCACCAGCGGTCGCGACGTGCCGCGCGAGGTGGCGAAGCGGCTGGAAAAAGCCGGCTTCAAGGCGCAGCTCGCGCTCGATGGCGTGCTCGCCACGCGGCGCTGAAGTCGGCGCGGCGGATCAACCGGCCGGGGCGGGCGGCAGGCCGAGATCCTTGTGCAGCTCGTCGTGCAGGCTGCCCAGCTCGCCCTGGGTGGAGTTGATGGTGGTGATCATCTGGCGCACCTCGTACAAAAATTCCCGCGGCACCACCGGATTGCCCAGTTGCAGATCGGTGAGGTAGTCGACCATGCGCGGGCCGTTGAACAGCAGCACGGCATCGTGCTGGATCCATGAGGCCAGCTCGCGCACCGACGAATACGCCGAGGAGTAACGCTGCAGCGTGGGCGCGTCGATCCAGCCGACCGACTGGTTGGCCACCGCCACGTCCCAGGCATCGGTGGCCAGGGTGGGGAAATTGAGGTTGAGCGCGAACAGCTCGCGATGCGCGTGGATGTCCGCATTCACCTGCGCCTCGGTCTGGCCCGCCGCAACGTCGGCGCGCACCCGCTTCTCCAGTTCGAGCAGCTTGGCCAGCGCGCCCCGATTCTTCGACAGCGATTGATCGATGTCGTCCAGATCGGCGCGCAGCTCACGGTTCATCCGAGCCTCTGCCACCTCCGCCGCCTCGGTGTGATGCACGTGCTCGATCCACGCTTCGAGCCCGAGCGCGGTGAGGATCGACAACACGATCATCAGGTAATGCTTGGCGAAATCCTTGAGCGATTCAAGCCGGACCTTGGGCAATTCCAGATGCATGTGCGACCCCTCTTTGTGGCGCCGCAGCCTACACGATTCGCAGCCCGCCGCGGCCGGGCATCCGGGCCCACCGGGCGCCGTCAGCGCCAGCCCGCGTCGCGCGCAGCGCGCTCCTGGCTCGCATCGAACACCTCGCCCTGCAGGCGCGCGTCGATCGCCTGCTGCACGGCCGGCGGCAGCACGCTGGCAGCCTGGCGCATGTCGCCCTCGGCCGGCGCGCCCACCGGCACCACCACCGGCACCTGCCAGCCCTGTTCGGCATGGCAGGCCAGCCCGGCCCGCGCCGGCGCGGCGTGCCGCACGAAGCTGCGGCAAATATGGCCATCCGCCGCGCGGAAGGTGAGGCCGACCGTGATCGGCGCGCCGGGCTCGGGGGCGCTGGCGAGCTGATCGTCCAGCGCGCGCGACAGCGCGCCGCCGGCAAACGTTTCGCCATCGCGCAGGCGCACCAGGTCATGCGCCGAGGACTGCCACAGCAGCACCGCGAGCGCGGCGATCGAGGCGGCCATCGCCAGCGCGGGCATCATCCAGCGGCGCGGGCGTCGCGCAGGCAGCGCGGTCACCGAGGCCAGAGACGCTTCGGCCGCCGGCGCCTGCAGCAGCGCCGCCAACCGCGCAGGGATCGGCTCGTCCAGCACCGGATCGAAGGCCCCGCGCAGCGCGGCACGCAGCGCGCGCTCGCGCTGCACGCGCGCAGCGAGCAGCGGATCGGTCGCCAGCAATGCGTCGATGCGCGCGGTGGCTTCGGCGTCGAGCTGGCCGTCCACGTAGGCCTGCAGGGTGTGGTCGTCGATCGGGTTCATGCCTCGGGTCCAAGCTGGTCTTGCAGTGCGGCACGGGCGCGCGCCAAACGGCTGGTGACGGTGCCGACCGGCACGTCGAGCAGCTCGGCGGCCTCGGCGTAGGACAGCCCTTCCACCAGCACCAGGGCGACCACTTCGCGATGTTCCGGCGGCAGCGCCGCCATGGCGGCGGCCACGGCGAGTTGCTCAACCGGGGGAGCGATGCTGTCGTCCATGATCGCCATACCCGCTTCCTCCGGCAGAAACACGGCCTGCGCGCGGCCGCGCGAGCGCAGCTCGTCGCGCCAGGCGTTGCGCGCGATCGCGAACACCCACTTGTCCAGCGCGCCGTCCGGACGCCACTGGTCGGCGCGGCTCAAGGCACGCTCCAGCACCAGCTGCACCAGATCGTCGGCGTCGTCGACATGCCCGGCCAGCGCCCGGGCCAGTCGCCGCAGCCGCGGCAGGATTGCGAGCAGTCCATCACGCACCGCCTGTTGGGAATCACGGGTATCTGATGACATGACGTTCGAGAGCGGCCAATCCTTCCATGCCCTGCCACCGCGCGGTGCGGGAGGGTAAATCCTGCGGATGCTAGCATCCGCGCCGCACTCGGCTGCCGGATCTCTCCATGCCACGCTCGCGCCTTACCTGCCTGTGCTTCATGGCCTGCGCTGCGCTGGCCGCGACAACGGGCGCACGTGCGCAACTGCTCGGTGGCCACCCGCTGCCGGAGCCGCCCGCCCTTCCGGTGCGCCTGCCGGCAAATATCGACGTGGCCGCACGCGTGCAGACACCGCGAATCGACGAGCTGCTGCGCGCCACCGCCAGCATTCCGCGCACGCTGCAGATCCGCGCGCTGCTGCGCGACCCATCGCAGCGGGTGACGCTGGACCCGCACGGCGACCCGGTGCTGCGCGGCGAATTTCTCGCCACCGGATTGACCGATGCGCAGATGGCCGACCTGCAGCACGAGGGATTCACCATCGAGCGCACGCCGTCCGACGCGGACAGCCTCGGCCTGGGCGTGGCGATCGTGCGCGACACGCGCCGTCGCGACGAAGCGCAGGCGCTGCGCGCCTTGCAGCAACACGCGCCGGGCGCGGCCTTCACCTACCAGCATCTCTATCTGCCGGCCGCATCGACGCCGGCAAGCGCAACGTCGACGGCCGCCACGAACACCGCAGCGACGCAAAGCGGCGGCGTGCGCATCGGCCTCATCGACGGTGGCGTGGACGGCAGCGATCCGTCGCTGGCGCACGCCCGGCTCGTCACACACGGCTGCGCCCGACCGACTGCCTCGCGCCACGGCACGGTAGTCGCCTCGCGCCTGGTGGCCGGCGACACCGACCAGTTGTACGCCGCCGACCTGTGGTGCGGTGACGCCGTCGGCGGCGCCACCTCCACCCTGATCGACGCGCTGGCGTGGATGGATCGCCAGCACGTGCCGGTGGTCAACATCAGCCTGGTCGGACCGGACAACCCGCTACTGGCCCGCGCAGTGCAGGCGATGATCGATCGCGGCCACGTGCTGGTGGCCGCCGTCGGCAACGAGGGGCCGGCTGCGCCGCCGCTGTACCCGGCCTCGTACGCCGGGGTGATCGGCGTCAGCGGCGTGGATGGCCGGCGACACGCGCTGCCCGAATCCGGCGCCGGCCCGCAGGTGGCTTTCTGCGCGCTGGGCGTGGTGGGCGACGGCCACGATGCGCTGCGCGGCACCTCGTTCGCCTCGCCCATCGTGGCCCGGCGCGCCGCCCGCCAGCTGCCTGCGCCCCATCCCGGTGCCGCCGCCGACGTGATGCGGCAGCTCGCCGGCGAGGCAATCGACCTCGGCCGCCCGGGGCGCGACACGCGCTACGGCTACGGCCTGCTCGTGCCGCAAGACTGAACCGCTCCGCAACACGGCCGGAGCGGCCGGGAAGGATTCCCCGGCACCGGGCGTACTGGACCCTGGAAGCCGCGGATTCCCCGCCGGCCGGAGGTCCCACCATGAAGCTCTCGAACCGTTCGCTCAGCTCCCTTCGCTCGACCCTGATCGCCAGCGCGCTCGCCCTGGCCTCCACGGCCACGCTGCATGCGCAGGTGCTTGGCGGTGCGTTGAACGGCGGCCTCGCCGGCCGACTCGATGCGCCGACCCCGCACGTCATGGATCAGGTCGGCCCGCGCGCCCGCGACGTGACCGACCGCACCACCCGCGGCCTGGATCGCGCCAAGACCGCGGTGCAGAGCCACGCCTCGCAGGCGGCGCAGAAGGGCACGTCCACCGCCAGCGCCGCGCTCGATCGCGCCTCCAGTCGCGTGCCGACCGGTAGCGCCAACGGTGCAGCCAACGGTGCGATCGATGCCTCCGGCTCGATCGACAGCCAGGCGGTCTCGGGTCGTGCCAGCAGCATGGCTTCCGGCGGCGCAGACGTGGCCGGCAGCGCCATGAACGGCAGCGACGTCGGCGCGATTCGCAGCACGGCGCAGCAGACTGCCGCCACGGCCGCCGCGCGGGGTCGCAACACCGCCGCCAGCGCGCGTCAGCGCGTGTCCAACGGTCTGGATCGCGCCACCGGCGTGGCCGCCACGGCGGGCCAGCAGGGTCTGGGCAAGGCCAAGTCCGCCGTCTCGCAGACCCGCGCGATGGGCGATGGCAGCGTGGGTGGCGACGCCAGCGGCAGTGCGGGCGGTTCGTCCGACGCGGGCGGCAGCAACGGCGCGGCGGCTTCCGGCAACGCGCAGGCCAGTGGCTCGGCCAGCCGCAGCGGCATCTCGGCCTCCGCTCAGGCCGGCGGCAACGCGGACGCGCAGGCCGGCAGCGACGGTCACTGATCCGTCGCATCGCCTGTCCCGAGGAAAGCCCCCGCCCGGGGGCTTTCCTTTTTCCACGCGACGGTCGGGCGCCGGCACACGCCTCGGGAGCCTCGCTTGCGGCCGCCGGCAAACAAGCCGGCATCCACAAGCACCGTGGTGGCGTATAACCGGGGAATTTCGTACACCCCCACAGGAGCCGCACCCATGAAGTCCTCGCTCAAGTTAGCCGCCCTTGCCCTCGTGGGCGCCGCCACCGTCGCCTCGCCCGCCTTTGCCGCGCTCAAGGAGGGCACCCAGGCGCCCGACTTCAGTGCCCCCGCCTACCTGGCCGGCAAGCCCTTCACCTTCAAGCTCGCCGATGCGCTGAAGAACGGCCCGGTGGTGGTGTACTTCTTCCCTGCCCCGCACACCTCCGGCTGCAACGTGGAGGCCCACCTGTTTTCCCAGGCCATCGACCAGTTCAAGGCGCTGCACGCCACGGTGATCGGCGTCACGGCCGGCAATCTCGACCAGCTGGCGGACTTCTCCAAGGAAACCGAACACTGCGGCGGCAAGTTCCCGGTGGCCGCCGACAAGGGTGCCGTCATCGCCAAGGAATACGACGCCACGCTGCTGATGCGCCCGGGCTGGTCGGACCGCACCTCGTACGTGATCGATTCCAGCGGCAAGATCACCCACGTCTACTCGGCGCTCAATCCGAACAAGCACGTGGAAGAGACGCTGGCCGCGGTGAAGGCGCTCGAGGCGAAGTAAGCCCACCCGTACGCAAGACCCGACGGCGCACCGGACACGGCGCGCCGTTTTTGTTTCGGCGGCCGGCCGTCGCCCGCTGAGATGTGCCGCGGGCCGCTTCACCCGCTCTATACAACGGCCACGGATGCCCTACCATCGGCGGATGATTCCTTCCGCGCCCACCGTCACTATTTCCGCACCCCGCGGCAGCATCGCCTGCGTCGGCCTGGGCATGACGCTGGGCTCCCACCTCACGCCGCTGGCGCGCAGCCATATCGAGCAGGCCGACGTGGTGTTCGCCGCCCTGTCCGACGGCATCGTCGAGCGTTGGCTGGAGCGCATGCATCCGGATGTGCGCAGCCTTCAGCCCTATTACGCCCAGGGCAAGTCGCGACTGAAGACCTACCGCGAGTGGGTGGCCGTGATGATGGCCGAGGTGCGCGCCGGCAAGCGGGTATGCGCCGTGTTCTATGGCCACCCAGGCGTATTCGCCTGGTCGCCGCACAAGGTGATCGAGGCGGCCCGGGCGGAGGGCTTCCCGGCCCACATGGAGCCGGGCATCTCGGCCGAGGATTGTCTTTACGCGGATCTCGGCATCGACCCGGGCCGGTTCGGCTGCCAGCACTTCGAGGCCAGCCAGCTGCTGTTCTACGAGCGCCGGATCGACCCCACGGCCTATCTGGTGCTGTGGCAGGTGGGCGTGGTGGGAAACCCTTCGATCGCCCGTCCGGACCAGAATGTCGCCTACCGCGAACTGCTGGTCGAGGTGCTGGCGCGCGACTATCCGCTGGACCACGAACTGCTTATCTATCGCTGCGCAACGCTGCCCATCGAGCAGCCGCGGGTGCGCCGCATGACGCTGCGCGAACTCACCGGCGCGGACATTCCCGCCGAGGAAACCGTGGTTCTGCCGCCGGCCAGGGCGCTTCAGCGCAATGCGCAGCTGACCGCACGGTTGGCCGCACTGGACGCGGAGCAAGTCGCCTGATCGCTCAACTTTGTCCCACGCTTCGTTGCTAACATCCATTCCACAGGGGGAATTACCATGCACGACACCATCGACATGCTTGAGGCCATCGGCAAGGACGCATCGCTGCGCTATGCCGACGGGGAAACCTTGGCCTCCGATGCCGCTCTCGACGCTGCGTCTGACGCGCTGAAGATGGCGATCCTGAGCGGCCAGCGAGGGGAGCTTTGGGCTGAGCTCGGGGCGCAGCCCATGCAGGCCATGCAGGGAGTTCAAATGCCTCAGCGCGAAGAAGATCCCGATCAGGACGAAGGCGACGAGCCCAATCCCAGTCCTGACTCCCCGGACAAGACCTAGTCCACCACGCCTCCGGACCGCCATGGCGCCGACGGGAAAACATGGACGCTGGTTGCTGGCTGCCTTGGCGGCCTTGCTTCTTTGCGTGCATCCGGCGGCCGCCAGCACCGGCGACCAAATCACCGATGCTCACGCCTTCCTCGATCAGACCGAGGCGATCCGCACCAAGGATCATCCTCAATTTGTGCAACGGCTGAAGCAGATCCATCAATCGGCCGTCGCCCTGAGCGACAAGGACCGCTGGCATCTGCGCTACCTCGATACATGGGAGGCCATGTTCGAGGGCAACTATCCCGCCTCCAGGGAGCAGTTCCAACAGATCATCCGCGACTCCCATGACCCCTCGCTGGCAGCGAAGTCCTCCGCTCTGCTGGCCATGAGCTATGCGGTCAACCACGATTATGGGAAAGCCGTCGAACTGGCCAATCGCCTCTCGGCCCAACTGCCGGACATTCCCGAAGGGGATACGCGTCAGCAGGTGCTCGGCTTTCTGGCACAAGCGTTCAACTTCGTTGGCCATACGGATCTGGCGCTAAAATATGCCCGCATGATGTTGAGCGGTACCCCGGCGGGCGAGAGCACTTGCTACCCACAATTGCTGGAGGTCTTCGCGCTTTCAGGCGGCAAAACGCTCGCGTCCGACAGCAACGAACTGAGATCGGCGATCGAGTCTTGCACCAGTGCCGGACAGCCGGTATCCGTCAATGCGCTCCGGCTGGTCCAGGGCGATCGCTTTCTCGCGGAGAAGCAGCCAGCTAAGACCATCGCCACGCTAGACCGCATCGCAGCCAGCATCCAGACCAACAATTACAAGGCTCACTTGATCTCGGCCATGACCATGCGCGCGCGCGCGGACGAGCAGTTGGGACTTGACGACCAAGCCATGCAAGCCGCCAGCAAGGCCTTGGCAATCGGTGGCCTCGATGGCGTGAGCGAATGGCAGCGAGATGCTTACGGCGTGCTTTATCGCGTATCCAAGCGTAAGGGGAATGCCGCCGCCGCGCTGGATTACTACGAGCATTACGTCGAGCAGGATCGGGGCTACCTCAACGACGTGAGTGCTCGCAGCCTGGCGTTCCAGCTGGCCAAACAACAGATGACGCTGAAAGAGCTGGAAACCGACGCCCTGCGCAAACAGAACAGCATCCTCAAACTGCAGCAGGCACTGAATGCCAAGGCCGTGGAAACCAGCCGGCTCTACATCGCGCTGCTGCTGATCGGACTGACCGGTATTGCACTTTGGCTGTTCCGCACCACGCGCTCGCAACTGCGCTTCAAGCGCATGGCCACCCGCGACGGACTCACCGGCACGCTCAACCACCAGCACTTCATGGGCGAATGCGGGCGACGTCTGAGCGCGCTGGAGAAACGGCCCGGCCATGCCTGCCTGATCTGGATCGACCTGGACCACTTCAAGCAGATCAACGACACCCACGGCCACGCCATCGGAGACGCAGCGCTTCGGCACAGCGTGGCGATCTGCCAGCAGCAACTGCGCCCCGGCGACCTGATCGGCCGCCTCGGCGGAGAGGAGTTCGGCATCCTGCTGGGCGACTGCCCGCGCGAGCAGGCGATCGCCATTGCCGATCGCATTCGCCTGGCGATAGAGGCCTCTCCGATGGTGCTGGACGAGGCGGTGGTGTCGATCTCCGCCAGCATCGGCGTGGCGTCCACCACTACCTCCGGCCACGAGCTGCAGCGCCTGTGCCGCGATGCCGACGCCGCGCTGTACCGCGCCAAGCGCGCGGGCCGCAATCGCGTGGTGGCGGACGCCGATGACCGCGATGCGGTCTGCGCCTGATACCGAAACCGTTGCCGTGCCTGTCCTGAACTGATCGATGGCAGCACCAGACGCGCTTCATGTTTTCTCGCCACTGCCGTCAACGTGCCTGCATGGGTCCGGGCGCGGGTAACAACGTGAGCCCGCCACCGCCCGCCACGACGATGCCGAACCACGCCCGCAGACAGGACATGAGCGAGGACTGCCCCCACGGCGAACCCGTTGCCATGCAGCCCGCGCTACCTGCGGGCGTCGCCCAGCGGGTGCCAGGTGCTTGCCACGGTCTTGGCAAGCAGGGCGCGGCGGGCATGGACTGCATCGACGGGGCAGACGCGTGAGGGCACGCCAGCGCCGGGCCATGTCGCTGGCAGCGCTGGCCGCCGCCGCGTTGTGCGCATGCGTCGCCGCAGCACCGGCGATGGCAACGATCACCGATCCGGGGGCTTTTCTCGACGAGACCGAGCACCTGCGCATCCGCAACCACCGCCAGTTCGCCGAGCGACTGGCGCAGATCCATCGCGAGGCGCCACCGCTGTCGCCAGCCGAACAGTGGCACCTGCGTTATCTGGACGCCTTCGAGACCACGCTGCAAGGCGACTACGTGGCGGCGGAGAAGCCGCTCAGGGAAGTGATCGATCGATCAGGCGATCCCATGCTCGCAGCCAAGGCTTCGGCCGTGCTGCTGAGCAACCTGGCCATCAGCCACCGCTACGAGGATGCCTTCCGGCTGGCCCACAGGTTGACGATCCAGTTGCCCTCGATACGGAATAAAGCCACCCGATTCATGGTTCTCGCCAATCTCTCCCAGATGCTGAACTTCGCCGGCCAGACCGATCTGGCGCTGCAGTACGCGCGAATGATGGAAGACGCCGTTCCAACCGGCACGACGCTGTGCGACCCCCGCTTCAAGCAGATGGCCGCGCTCTACAGCGCGAAAAAGCTGACGGCCTCCAGCACAGCTCTCCGAGACACCGTCAACCTCTGCAAGGCAGCCGGGCAACCCATCATTGCAGCTGCCACCGAGCTGATCATCAGCACGCTGGACCTGCAGGAACATCAGCCCGGCAAAGCGCTGGCGTTGCTTGATCGCATCGCACCCAGCCTGCGGGCCAACCGCTACTACCCGCACCTCCTCTCGGCGCAGACGCAGCGCGCCCAGGCCTACGAACAACTCGGCCGCGACGATGAGGCGCGCCAGACTGCCCTCGCCGTCCTGGCAAATGCTCACTCCGGCGAAATCAACGGATTCCTGACGGACATCTACGAACTGCTCTACCGGCTCGCCGAGCGGCGCGGACAACCCGCCGCGGCGCTTGCTTATTACAAGCAATATGTCGCCCAGAATCAGGGGGCGCTGGACGATGCCGCGGCCCAGGCACTGGCCTATCAAACGGTCCAGCAACAGGTTCTCACCCACCAACTGGAAACCCAGGAGCTGGCCAGGCAAAACAGCGTGCTGAAACTGCAGCGTGCCCTCGACGCCAAGGCCGTGGAAACCAGCCGGCTGTACATCGCGCTGCTGCTGCTCATGCTCGCCGCCATTGCGGTCTGGCTGGCGCGAACGCTGCGGTCGAAGCTCCACTTCAAGCACCTGGCATCCCGCGATGCCCTCACCGGCACTCTCAATCACCAGCATTTCATGGGCGAATGCGATCGTCTGCTTCGCGGACTGGAGACACGCTCCGCCCACGCCTGCCTGATCTGGATCGACCTGGATCACTTCAAGCAGATCAACGACACCCACGGCCACGCCATCGGGGATCTCGCGCTGCGGCATGCGGTGCAGGTATGTCGCCAGCATCTTCGCCCCGGCGACCTGTTCGGCCGCCTCGGCGGCGAGGAGTTCGGCATTCTGCTGGACGACTGCCCGCGCGAGCAGGCCATCGCCATCGCCGATCGCATCCGCCTGGCGATCGAGGCCTCCCCGATGGTGCTGAATGATGCGGAGGTGGCGATCTCCGCCAGCATCGGCGTGGCGGCCACCGCCACCTCCGGCCACGACCTGCAGCGCCTGTGCCGCGATGCCGACGCCGCGCTGTATCGCGCGAAGCGCGCGGGCCGCAATCGCGTGGTGGCGGACGCCGCGGACAGCAGCTTCGTCGAAGCCTGAACCGTCATGCCGGCGACGATGCGCCGGCAGTCGTGGGCGGAACATGCGGTGCACGAGTCAGCGCGGTACGCGCCGCGGCTAGTAACGCAGCAGGGTGAGCACCACCTCCAGCACGATAAGCAGCACGATGGCGATCTCCAGCCACTCGGAGCGCCGGCTCGACGCCTCCTCGTACAGCGCGGCGTAGGTGTCGCGCACGATCGCCAGCTTGCGGTCGACCGAGGCACTCAACGCCGGCACGCGGAACAGGCCCAGCGCCGCACTGTAGACGCGCGCCAGGTAGACGTCCTCGGTCACCTGCAGCGCGTTGTCCACTTTCTCGGTCAGTTCGGTGGCCTCGGCCACCAGCATGTACAGCCCGCGCGCGAGGTGGGCGAAGCGCCGTGCCGCCAGCAGCGATCCGGCGCCGCGCGCGGCCTGCACGCGGGCGTACATGCGTGGCAGCTCGTCGTCGAGCAGCGTGTCGTAGTAGCGGAATTCCAGCAGCTGCGCGTTCGCCACCTCGATCACGTCGGCCACGTCGGAATCGCCGCGCGGCTCGTAAATGAAGGCGCGGTCCCAGGTCAGCAGCACGAGGTCGTCGGCAAAGTAGGAATGGCTGTGCGCCAGCAGCTCGCGCCGCGCACCGTCGGACAACGCCCGCGTCTCGCCCGAGAGCAGCGCGGCCAGATCCACGCGAAGGCGCAGCGCATCGGCATCCAGCGGCTGGTCCAGCGCGTGCACGATGCCCAGCAGGTAATCCTCCTGCAGGCTGGCATCGGCGGCCGGACGATCCAGCGCCGGCGCCACCGCTGCGCAAAGCCGGTCGCGCAGCGCCACCCACATCGCGTCGGATGACGCCGGCCCCACCGCGCGATCGAGCGCATTGAAGCGCGCAACGAAGTCCGGCCACGCCGCATCCGCCACGGCCACGTGCAACGCGAAGGCAGCCACGCCGAAGTCGTACAGCCGCACGCTCACCCGCGCGCTCATGGCGATACCGTCCAGCGTCAGCGCCATCGGCTCCAGCGGCAAATCGAGCGGTGGCACACCAAACGACAGCGCCTTGGGCGAGGCCGTGGTCAGTCGTCCGCGGCGGCCGATGCCGCCGGCATGCGACAGCCACGCCGTCTCGGCGGTGGCCAGATCGATCGCATAGGCGATATCGAACAGGCGAAGCGCCACCAGTTCGCCCGACCGGATCGTGACGGAAGCCTGCTGCATCGACTGACCCTCCCGGGCGCTGGCCTGCGCGGCAGTGTAATCCTCCGCTCCGCCTGCGTTTTGACCGCCGGCGCGGCATCACGCACCCACGGGCGCGACAATGCCCGGGCTCGCCTGACAACGCTTTCAGGCACTATTTGCGGATGCTCAATCGGCTGTCACGGCTGCTGGCCCTTCTCCTTCTGGCGGTCGCCGCACCGGCCGGCGCGCTGGATCGCGACCGCAGCGTGGCGCAGCTTCACCACACCGCCTGGACCGCCCGCGACGGCGCACCGAGCCAGATCTCGGCGCTGGTGCAGACCAGCGACGGATACCTTTGGATCGGCAGCGCGCGCGGCCTGTACCGCTTCGATGGCGTGCGTTTCGACAGCCTCAAGCCGCCTGCGGGGCAGTCGCTGCCTTCGTTCAACGTCTATGCCCTGGCAGCCACCCGCGAGGGCGGGCTGTGGATCGCGTTCCGCCCCTCTGGCCTGGGTTACTACGCCCACGGCCATCTGCAGTTGTTCGGCGGCCAGCAGATTCCGCCGTCGGTGGTGTTCACCCTTGCCGAGGACGGCGAGGGTCGAATCTGGGCCGGCACCCAGGCCGGGCTTGCCGTGCGCGAAGGTACCCGCTGGGTCGACATCGGCCCCGACCGGGGCATCCCGCGGGCGCGCGTGTGGGCGCTGTTGACCACTCGCGAAGGTGCCCTCTGGGTGACCACCACGGCCGGTATCTATGTGCTGGCGCCGCATGCCAGGCAGTTCCGCCGCGTGGCCGGCACAAGCGGCGCCATCCACAAGATGTTGCAGGCCCCCGATGGCACCGTGTGGATTGCCGACGAGGGCCACCCCCACATCGATCGATACGACCCGCACAGCTACGCGGCGACACCTATCACCGACCCTGCGCTCGACGCTGGCCAGATCAGCGACATTCTGTTTGATCGCGACGGCAGCCTGTGGATCACCCTCAACCGCGGGGGCATCCGGCGCATCCGCCATCCCGAACGGATGGGCGACGGTACCGCGCCCGACGTCGACACCTACTCGCAGAAAGACGGACTGACCTCCGACGCCATCGGCCTGATGCTGGAAGATCGCGAGGGCAGCGTGTGGGTGTCGACGCTGCGCGGGCTCAACCGTTTCCGGCACAGCCAGCTGGTACCGGTCGCGCTGCCCTCCAGCCAGCAGAACTTCACCCTGGTCGCCGACCATGACGGCGCGCTGTGGGTCGGCAGCACCACCGCCACCGGCGTGGACCGGATCGACGATCGCATCGCCACCGGCCTGGCCGCGGCCAGCGAGTTGCCGGGCACGCCCGGCGCGCTGGGCAGCGTCTTTGCCGGCGAGCAGGCCGGCAGCGACACCGTGTGGTGGGGTGGCGACGGCGGCGTGTGGCGCCAGCGCGACGGTTACTTCGTGCATTTCCCCGGCCCCACCCGGGAGTGGGCATGGGAGGTGATGTCCAGCGGCGGCGACGGCCAGCTGTGGGTGGGCTACGGCGACACCGGCGTCTGGCGCATCGAC
The DNA here is from genome assembly GCF_044904665.1 of Dyella ginsengisoli. Classification (NCBI taxonomy): domain Bacteria; kingdom Pseudomonadati; phylum Pseudomonadota; class Gammaproteobacteria; order Lysobacterales; family Rhodanobacteraceae; genus Dyella; species Dyella ginsengisoli. Next base: position 214,512 of record NZ_JADIKM010000004.1, on the reverse strand, counting down.
GACGAGGGCCGCTGGGAGCGGCCCGCCACGCCGCCAGGCATGCTCTCCCGCGTGCCCAGCGCGAGCTTTCTCACCGCAACGGGCGAGCGCTGGTTCGGCTACACCGACAACCGCGCGGCCGTGCTCGCCGGCGGCGTGCTGCATGCCTACGGCGCGAGCGACGGGCTGGACGTCGGCCGCATCCGCGTCATCCGCGGCCAGGGCGAGCCGATGTGGTTGGGCGGCGAAACCGGGCTGGCGATGTATTCGCACGGCCGCTTCCACACCGTGGCGGTGACCGGCGTGCCGCCCCTGGGCACCGTGTGCGGCATCATCCCCGCACGCTCGGGCGACCTGTGGTTGAACGAGCTGCACGGCGTGGTGCACATCGCCGCGGCCGAGGTGCGCGCGCTTGTGGCCGATCCCGCGCATGTGGCCAGGGCGGAACTGTTCGACTACCTCGACGGCCTGCCCGGCGCCACGCAGATGAACTGGTGCTCATCCTCTGCCGTGGAAGCCAGCGATGGCCGTCTGTGGTTCGCCACCGACAACGGCCTGGCGTGGCTCGCGCCCGACCGGCTGCGGCGCAACACGCTGCCGCCGCCGGTGTACATCCACGAGCTGGTGGCGGACGGCACGCACTACGCGCCCGATGCGTCGTTCACTCTGCCGCCCGACACCGAAAACCTGCGCGTGGACTACACCGCGCTGAGCCTGGCCGTGCCCGAGCGGGTGAATTTCCGCTACCGGCTCGAGGGATTCGACAGCGACTGGCAGGACGCCGGCACACGCCGGGACGTCAGCTACACCCACCTCGGTCCGGGCCGTTACATCTTCCGCGTGATCGCCAGCAACAACGACGGCGTGTGGAACATGCAGGGCGCGGAGATGGCGTTCGAGATCCGCCCCGCGTTCTATCAGACCGGATGGTTCCTGCTGCTGTGCATTGCCGCGGGCGTGGGCCTGGTGCTGCTGGTGCTGCGCTTGCGCACCGAGCAGATCCGCTCGCTGCTGCGCATGCAGATGGAAGCCCGCCACGGCGAGCGCGAGCGCATCGCGCGGGAACTCCACGACACCCTGTTGCAGGGCGTGCAGGGGCTGATCCTGCGCGTGCACGCCGCCACCGGCAAGCTGGCCGACGACCATCCCGCGCGCCTGTCGATGGATCGCGCGCTGGACCAGGCCGAGGAGATCCTGGTGGAGGGGCGCGACCGGCTGGGCGAACTGCGTGCCGCCGCGCCGAAGCATTTCGATCTGGCCGCCGCGCTGGCCAGGCTGGCCGACGACCAACTGTGCGGCATCGAATTCAGCATGATCGTCGAGGGTCGGGTGCGCCCGCTCGCGCCGGAGGCCGGCGACGAGATCTACCAGGTGGGGCGCGAGGCGATCCTCAACGCCGTGCGCCACGCCGAGGCGCGCACCATCCACTGTCACCTGTCCTACGGCCCCACCGATTTCTCGATGTGCATCCAGGACAACGGCAAGGGCATCGACCCGGCGCTGCTCGACGGCGGCGGGCGACCCGGCCACTGGGGCATCGCCGGCATGCGCGAGCGCGCCGCGGCGCTGCACGGCCGACTCGGCATCGAACCGGGGGACGCCGGCGGCACCCGGGTCAGCCTGATCGTGCCGGCACCGATTGCCTACGCACGCCATCGCGGCGAGGCGGACTGAGCCGCCCTGCGATCGCCGCTCGTGCGATGCGGGTCAAATCCAGCCGGCGGATTGCAGGCATGATGCCGGCGCGCGCCCGCCCACGGAGAACCCGCATGCCCGACCTTTCCCTGCGCTGCTCGATGGTCTCGGTCGTGGTCGTGCGCGGCAGCGGTGAGCAGACCCGCACCCTGCTCGTGCACCGCGCCACGGCGCACCTGCACGGGCTGTGGACCTACGTGGCCGGGCACCTCGAAGCGGGCGAAACCGCCTGGCAGGCGGCCCTGCGCGAACTGCTCGAGGAAACCGGCCTGCGCGCTGCCAGCCTGTATTCGGCCGACCGCTGCGAAACCTTCTACGACGCCGGCGAGGAGTGCATCGCCGTGGTGCCGGCCTTCGTCGCCTTTGTCGACGCCGGCGCCGAAGTCCGCCTCAACCACGAGCACGACGACCACGCGTGGCTGTCGTTCGCCGAGGCGATCGAGCGACTGCCCTTCGGCGGGCAGCGCGCGCTGTACGCGGACGTGCAGCACGCATTCGTGCTGCAGCCACCGCCGGAGGTACTGCGCCTGCCCTGCTGACACGACGCTGTCAGCAGCGCAGGCGCACCGTACGCGCCACGACCACAGCAAGGACTGCCCATGACCGCCACACCCATCACCCTGTACGCCACCCGCGCCGGCTTCGGCCTGCCCGACGCCAGCCCCTTCGTGCTCAAGACCGAGGTGCAGCTGAAGATGGCCGGCCTGCCCTACCGCAAGGTCGCCGCCATCCCGCCGCAGGCGCCGAACGGGAAGTTGCCGTACATCCAGGACGGCGACGAGGCGATCAGCGACTCCACCTTCATCCGCGCACACATCGAGCGCACCCGGGGAGTCGATCTCGACCGCGGCCTGGATGCGCACCAGCGCGCCGAGAGCTGGGCCATCGAGCGATTGCTGGAAGACCACCTTTACTTCGCCATGGTCTGGTTCCGCTGGATCGATCCGGAAAACTTCGCCAAGGGGCCTGCACAATTCGCCGGCGGCGCCAGCGAGGACGAGCGCGCGCAGACGCGACAGGCCATGCAGGCGCGCAAGCGGGCCGACCTGCACGCGCAAGGCATCGGCCGCCACACGCCCGCGCAGATCGCCGCGCTCGGCGAGCGCTCCATCGACGCGCTGGCCCGGCTGCTCGGCGAGCGGCCGTATTTCATGGGCGAGCACCCCAGCGCCGTGGATGCCACCGCGCTGGGCATGCTCGCCTGCGTCGCCACGCCGTTCTTCGATACGCCGCTGCGCCGCGCGGTCGAGGCGCGAGGCAACCTCGTCGCCTATCTCGCGCGAATGATGCAGCGCTACTACCCCGAGCACGCTTGGTGCCCGCCGACCGATGCCGTGCCGGCCTGAGCGGCGGCTTCGATCGCGGCCCCGTCGCCGCTTCAGCCAGCAGCGAGCTGCAGCAGCACCTGTGCGGCCTGCTCCACGGTCCAGCCGTCGGAGCCGGGGCCGATCTGGATCTCGGCCATGGTGTAGCCGTCCAGCGGCGCGTCGACAAACGCGTCGAACAACCACCACTCACCGGTCTGCGCCAGCGCGCGATGGCGCGCAGCGAGCTCGGCCGGCGTGCCGGGGAACCACAGCTGGAACGCGTTGGTGTGAGGCCGCCCCGGATGCACGCGCAGCAATGGATGCGCCGCCAGCGCCGCGGCGAGATCGCGCGCACGCTGCACGAACTGCGGCATGCGCGGCGCCAGCCGCTCCAGCCCGTCGAGCGCGCTGATCGCGTAGGGCCAGGCGGTGACGAGATTACCGCCGTAGCGGCTTTTCCACGGCGCCAGCGACGCGATGAAGTCGGCCGAGCCGGCCACCAGCGCGCCGCCGAGGCCCCCCAGCCCCTTGTAGTACGACACGTAGACGCTGTCGGCCAGCGCTGCCAGTTCCGCTTCGCTGATGCCATAGCCGGCGGCCGCCTCCCACAGCCGCGCACCGTCGAAGTGCACGGCAATCGCACGCTCGCGACACCACGCACAGATCGCCAGCAGCTCGTCCAGCGGCGGCAGCAGGAAGCCCGCGCGGCGTAGCGGCAGCTCCACCACCACCGCGGCCAGCGGCTCGGTCAGCGCCTGGAGCGCATCGAGCGTGAATGGTCGGTTGCGGCCGAGGCGGATCGCGTGCAGGCCGGTCACCCGCTCCACCGCGCCGGCCTCGTCCATGTCCATGTGGCTCATCGGGTGGATCACCACGTTGCGACAGCCGCGAGCGTCCGCGTACGCCTGCAGCACGCACAGCTGGGCGGTGACGCCCTTGATGAAGAACAGCCCGCGCGGCTTGCCCAGCTTCGCCGCGGTCGCCCGTTCCAGCTGCGCCACCGCGCCGCCGGCACCGTAGTCGTCCACCGCATCGTGCGCCGACGGATGCGCCGCCAGCCGCGCCATGGTCTCGGCCACCGGCGGCGCAGGCGGACGGGACAGCACGAAACGGCAGGCCTGCTTGAGGGCTTGATCGGAGAGCGACATGGCAGTTCCGTGGCACGGGTGACGAGCCCGCCATGATGCCTGCCGCACCGTCGGCCGCAAGTCGCTCTCCGAGGACCGGCACCGGCTCGCCCCGGAGCGCCCCGTGTCCCGCACGCGCATGCCGCATGGCCGACTCCCTGGTCCACGCCGCGCGCCTGCCGCTGCGAGAGAGCCGGACGCTCGATGCGGCCCGTTGTCGCATGCCGTCAGAAACAGCGCGCCTTCGCGACCGCGAACGCCACGCCCCCCGCTCGCGATTGATATCGCTCAAATGCGCGCGCGGCGGGGACGCTGACGATGCACCTGCCCTCGCGGCCGCTCGCTATCCACCCGTTTTCGGAGGTTCCCATGCATCGTCTATCCACTCCCGCGTGCGGCGCGTCGCGCGCGCATCCCTTCGTGCGTTGCGTGCTGCCGCTCGCGCTGCTCGTGCCCGGCCTCGCCTGGGGCGCCACGCCCACTGCAACTGTCGGCGCGCGGTGGCAAACCGTGGCGAACAACGGGCGCTTCATGCCCTCGGCAACGTGCGTGCCCGATGGGCCTGCGCCAACGGCACCGCCGTGCCGGCTGTTCAACAGCTTCAACCAGCCGTCGGTGAATACCCGTGGACTGGTGGTGTTCCGCGCACGCAGCAAGGGTGGCGGAAGCCAGGGGGAACCGCTGCACGGCGTCTATACCCGCGACATGGCCAAGGGCGGCCCCATCGTGCGCATCCTCGATCGCGACACACTGGTGCCGCAGCCCAACAACCGCGGCACCACGTTCCAGGAGACGCCGTCGTTTCCGCGCATCGACATGAACTCGTCCACCGTCGCCACGCGCGGCGCGCATCCGCCGGTGTGGCAGGTGGTGAACGACGCCGGCGAGGTGGTGGAGCAGGTGGGTACCAACGGCGTGTATGCCAACCCGTTCCGTGATCTGGTCACCGCCGAGAGCCGCCTCGGCAGCGTGCCGGTGTTCTCCTATTTTCAGGTGCCGGAGAGGCCGGGCACAGCGTTCGACATCGTCCCGGGTTCACCGGCGATCACCCAGCACGACATCGTCGTGTTCAAGGGCAACTACACCGTGGGTACCACCAGCAAAACTGGTGTGTACTACCGCAAGCTGATGAACGCGCCCTTCCCGATGTCCAGCGGGCCGTCGCTATACCCGGCCAGCGGCACCCTGCCCACCGTGCTGATCGCCAACACCGACAGCTACATTCCCGGCACCAGCCTGCACTTCGGCTCCACCGCGCCGCCCAGCGCCGCAGGCAACCAGGCCGTGTTCGTCGGCCTGGACAACGAGGATCACCCGACGGCGGGTGGCATCTACCTGGCCACGCTCAACCGGTCGCAGCCGCCACTGAAAACCCTGGTGCGGATCGGTGACCACGTACCCGGCGAAGACGCTTCGCAACATTTCACCCAGATCGGCGAAGGCCTCTCCTTCGACGGCCGCTTCGTGGCGTTCTGGGGCGCATGGGGTGAGGGCACGCAATCGCTGCTGCTGCGCTGCCCGCAGGACGGCAACGCCGACATCGTCGCCTACTGCAACCAGCAATACCCGGACGGGCACGCCGTGCAGACGCCGGTGCATCAGGGCGTGTTCGTGCGTGACCTGGTGCGCGGAAGAACCTGGGCCATCGCCAAGTCACCCAACAACTTCACCAGCTTCGTGTACTGGAACTTCTCCGGCCACGTGCCGGGCTCCACCACCGAAGAAGACGGCGAGCCGGCGCGCTGGCGCTCGACGGCATTCGTCGCCGTGTCGCGGCCAGCCAACCCGTTGCTTGCGAGCCTCGGGCTGTTCCGCGCAGCGTTCAAGGCCAGCACCGGCACGCTGAACAACGGCGCATACCTCAACGCAGTTGACGGCATCTACCTGAGGAACGGACCGTTCGCATCGCCCCTCCGCACCCTGGCTGCCACGGGCACGGATGGCACCCTGCTCGATCCGCAGGCAGTGGACGCTGAAACAGGCGGGCACCTGCCGATCACCAGCCTTGGCATCGAGCGCGAGGGGTTGCGCGGCGACGAGCTGGTGATCAACGCCTCGATGGCCACCGACGAAGCCGGATGGGCCGGGATCTACCGGACCAAACTGCTCTGGTGACACCCACCGGGGAGACCCCGGATCACGGGGCCTCCCCTGTCAGGGCGAGACATCCAGAGATGCACTCGGCCCGACTGTTTCTGCCTCCGCCCCGCCTTGCACACACTCCCGGAGGGGGCCGGCATGCGTTCTTTCGGTGTCACGAAATGCTGTGGCGATATCGCGTCGGGGCGCCGCCGCACGAGCCAAACGACATCTGCGATCCCGGCTGGGCGATATCACGTGGGCCGGACTCCTCACCGGTCACAACCCGGAGCGCGCCGAGCGGCGCCAGTGGCGGCTTCTCAGCGCGGTGCGCCGTAGCGGGCCAGGCGCTGCTCCAGCGTTCCCGTGTGCAACTCGAACAGGTGGTTGTCGAAGTCGTACACGTATAGGGAGAGTCCCTCGCCGTCCACGCGCGGCCGGGGTGGCCTGACCTCCGCACCCAGGACCTCCAGCCTCTGCCGATACGCTGGAAGATCCGATTCATCCACCCGGAACGCCACGTGCTGGTACGAGCGCTCCGCCGGTGGCGCCCCCTCCATCGCCGCCAGCCAGACGCCGCCGAGCAGGAAGAACTTCTCGCGCGACAGCGAGTAGTTGCGCTCCGCGCTGTCGTAGATCTCCCGTGCCCCGAGCCCTTCGCAGAGGAAGGCCGCCATGCGGTCAAGGTCTCGCACAATAAAGGTGATGTGGCTGATGCCCTGCATCGATTGAATTCCTCGCCGTCGAACGCGACGTGGCGGCCATCGTAGCCGAGCACAGGCGGAGCCTTCCGGGCAGCCCCGTCCCCGCCTTGTGGCAGCCGGCTGGCGGCGGGGCAAAGGCGCGGCCGGCGGCACTTCTTTCAGTTTGGCCTGGTCGCTGCCGATAACCCGCCATCGCATGTACGCAGACCACCGATGAGACCGGGCCGTGGGGCAGACAACCAGCAACACCGACCGCGCCGCCATCCAGGCCGGCCTGCAGCAACTCGACCTTGCGGTCCGGCGGCACAACCAGTGGTACGACACGATCATCCGCACCCTGGTCTGCCGGCTGCCCTACGAGACGAACGACATCGCCCCGGACGCGCATCGTCGGTGCCGCTTCGGCTTGTGGTACTACCAGGACGCGTCCCCCGTCCTGCGTCAGCATCCGGGCTTCGCCGCCATCGAGGAAGAGCATCACCGCATGCATCGACTGGCAGCGAAGCTGCTTGGGTCGCTGGACACCGGGCAGCCCGTCTCCGCCGTCGACTTCGACGCATTCGCCCGCGCACTGGAGAGCCTGCGGCTGCAGATCTTCACGCTTCGTGGCGACATGGAGAACGCGCTGTACAGCCTTGACGAGCTCACGGGTGCAGGCAATCGCCTCGGCATGCTCGGTGCCCTGCGCGAGCAGCAGGCACTGGTCGACCGGGGTGTGCAGGCGTGCTGCGTGGTGATGATGGACATCGACCACTTCAAGCGCGTCAACGACACCTGGGGACACCCGGCCGGCGACGGCGTGCTGGCGGCCACTGCGCAGTATCTGATCGGGAATCTCCGGCCGTACGACAAGCTGTTCCGTTACGGCGGCGAGGAGTTCCTGCTGTGCCTGCCGGATACCGACCTGGCCACCGGTCACGCGCTGGTGGAACGCCTGCGCGAAGGGCTGGCCGCGCAGGAGATCGCCCCCGGCGGGCATGAGCCCATCCGCGTCACCATGTCATTCGGCATCGCACGACTGGAACCGGGCTACAGTGTCGAACAGTCCATCGCGCATGCCGACGAGGCCATGTACGAAGCCAAGCGGATGGGTCGCAACCGCACCCGCGCATGGGCGGAAAGCGCGAACAAGCCCGCCGGCATGCTGTCATAGGGATGCTCCGATCAACCAGGCGTAGGCCTGCGCACGGGCGGCTTTGCAGCGCAACCGGACGGACGTGGTGTTCACGCCCGGCAGGGGAGGATTCCACTCCCCCCTCGCACGCCGCCGCCGGAGCACCCCATGGCCAAGACCAAGACATCTCCCGTTTCCAAAGGACGTTCATCGGACAACGCAACGCCCCGTCGCGGACATGGCGACGAACTGCAGCAGATGGCCGACGGCAACCAGCCTGCGCTGACAACCAACCAGGGCCTGCCGGTCAGCGACAACCAGAACTCGCTCAAGGCCACGCCGCGCGGGCCCACCTTGCTGGAGGACTTCATCCTCCGCGAGAAGATCACCCACTTCGATCACGAGCGCATCCCCGAGCGCATCGTGCACGCGCGCGGCACCGCCGTGCACGGTCACTTCGAACTGACCAGGTCGCTCGAAAAGTACACCACGGCAAAAATCCTCACCGAGAAAGGCGTGAAGACGCCTGTGTTCGCCCGCTTCTCCACCGTGGCCGGCGGTGCCGGCTCGGTAGACACCCCGCGCGACGTGCGCGGCTTCGCGGTAAAGCTCTACACCAAGGAGGGCAATTGGGACCTGGTGGGCAACAACATCCCGGTGTTCTTCATCCAGGACGCGATCAAGTTTCCCGACCTCATCCACGCGGTGAAGATGGAACCGGACCGCGGCTTCCCGCAGGCCGCTACGGCGCATGACACGTTCTGGGATTTCATCTCGCTGACGCCCGAGGCGATGCACATGGTGATGTGGGCCATGTCCGACCGCACCCTGCCCCGCTCGCTGCGCATGATGGAAGGCTTCGGCATCCACAGCTTCCGCCTGGTCAACGCCAGTGGCGACAGCACCTTCGTCAAGTTCCACTGGCGCCCGCGGCTGGGGCTGCAGTCCACGGTGTGGGACGAGGCGGTGAAAATTGCCGGCGCGGATCCGGACTTCCATCGCCGCGACATGTTCGAGGCGATCCAGACCGGCCAATTCCCGGAATGGGATCTCGCCGTGCAGCTGTTCACGCAGGAAGAAGCCGATGCGTTTCCGTTCGACCACCTCGACGCCACCAAGCTGATCCCCGAGGAACTGGTGCCGTTGACTGTCATCGGCAAGATGACCCTCGACCGGTGGCCGGACAACTTCTTCGCGGAAACCGAGCAGGTGGCGTTCTGTCCGTCGCACGTGGTGCCGGGCATCGACTTCTCCAACGATCCGCTGCTGCAGGGGCGGCTGTTTTCGTACCTGGATACCCAACTGTCGCGGCTGGGTTCACCCAATTTCCACCAACTCCCCATCAACGCGCCCAAGTGCCCGTTCGCCAATCAGCAACGCGACGGCCACATGCAGATGGCACAGCCCAAGGGGCGCACCTCGTACGAACCCAATTCGCTGGAGCCCGGCTCGGCCCGCGCCACCACCGCGGGCTTCCGCAGCTTCGCCGAACTGGCCGGCGACGGCAGCAAGAGCCGCATCCGCGCCGAGAGCTTCGCCGACCACTACAGCCAGGCGCGACAGTTCTACCGCAGCCAGACCCGGCCCGAGCAGGCGCACATCGCCTCGGCGCTCGTGTTTGAACTGTCCAAGGTGGAAACCGCGCACGTGCGCGAGGCCATGGTGGGCCACCTGCGCAACATCGATGACGACCTCGCCCAACGCGTCGCCGACGGTCTGGGCATGCGCGCCCTGCCCCCGGCACAGCCGGCGGCCGTGGCGGCCACCGATCAACCGGCGTCACCGCCGCTGCAGATCATCGGAAAGATGAAGGACACGCTGAAAGGCCGCGCCATCGGCATCCTGATCCACGACGACTCCGATGCCGCCACCATCAAGGCCCTGCGCAAGGCAGCGGAAGCGGCCGGCGCCACGGTGAAGATCGTTGCGCCCAGGCTCGGCGGTGCCCGGCTCAGCGACGGCAAGCCGCTCGCCGCGGACGGGCAACTGGCCGGCACGCCATCGGTGATGTTCGATGCCGTCGCCCTCGTGCTGTCCGAAGCAGCCGGCAAGATGCTCGCCCGGGAGGCCGCCGCCGTCGATTTCGTGCGCGACGCTTTCGGCCATCTCAAGGCCATCGCGGCCGACAGCGGCGCGCAGGCCGTGCTGAAAGCCGGCGGCATCAGGAACGATGCCGGCGTGCTCGACGCCACCGACAGCGCCGGCTTCATCAAGGCAGCGAAGACCCGCCAGTGGGATCGCGAGCCCAAGCTGCGCCTGCTGGCCTGAGCGCAGGGAGCCGGGCCGAGCCCCCACGGCGCCGTGTCCGTGGGCCGGCCCGACTCCGGCACAGCGGAGTCACCGCCCGGATGCCGCCTTGTTCGCCCGCGGCGGCCACGGCGCTGCCTTCCAGCACGCGTGATAGAACACCTTCAGTTGCTTGTAGGCACCCCACGGATGCAGCTCGAAGCCGTCGCGGAAGGCGGCACTGCGGCCATCGACCCACGCACCGATGGAACCGGCGAACAACAGGTCGACCAGGTCGGACGGCGGGTAATTGCGGCGGATCACCAGCATGTCGCCCTCGGCGCTGACAGCGTCCTGCGATGCCAGGATGGGACGGCCATTGAGCTCGAAGTACGACCGCGCCCCGCGCGCCACGACCTGGCGGGCACGCAGCGCACCCACCCGCTCGTAGGCCGCCACCAGCGTCTGGCCGGGGCGGCAGGTGACGGTGAGCCGGTGCTCACCCTTGCGGTCGAGCTGGCGCAGATCCAGCGTGGGTGCGGCCGAGGTGATGTCGTAGTGCGCGACAGGCGGAAGCCGGCCGTTGTTGGTGGCGCCGGTCTTTTCCAGGCGCTCGGCGGTGAGCCAGAGGACCGTTCCCGCGGGCGCGCCCGGTGCCGGCGTGAGATGGCCGAGATCGATCTGCATGGCCTTGAGGTAGGCGCTGGCATCAGCGGGGAGCGGCGCCGTGGCCGAGCTGCCCTGTGCCGCCAGCGTCAATCCGAGGCGGTCGCTGCCGCTCGGCGCCCAGCGGTACAGCCCGCCGAAGAACGCATACGCGCACGCGTCCACGCACAGTGCCGTGCGGCTGGCCGTGGCGCGGGGGAAGCTCTTGCGCGGTGCGCCCAGGTGGGTGGCCATGCCGCTTTGACGGATCAGTCGCCCCAGCGCCATGCCGGCGGCGACGTCGCCCTCGCGCGCGCTGAGATAGACATCCGAACCCGGCGCGATGCGGCCGGACTGCATCAGCTTCGCGAAGCGCTTCGGCGCATCCGGATCGATGCGCCCATAGAGATAGACCTGCGGGTGTCGGGCCACGGCCAGGGTCAGCCGATCGTTCAGCACGTGGATGTTTAGCCGGTCGCTCCCGGCGTGAGCCACATTGACGACTGCGCCCAGCATGCAAAGCAACATCGCCAGAACGTGGCGCAGCTGCGTTAGATATCCGCCATGGTCGGCACGGAGGCCACGCGTTGCCCGACTGTCGCCCATCATCGCTCCGATCGTCCAAACGAGAGAATGTGGGTGATCGCGGGTGTCCTGTCGATGAATGCGGCCCGGCGTCAGATGATGGCGGGAAGCTGGGAGCGCGCGCCGAAACGAAAACGAACCTGTGGGCGCCGATGGTCGCGGCGTCGGCACGCCCGGCGCCGTTCCACCGATTCGTCACGGTGCACGGGATCGTGTCGATCTACCCGGCCGCCGCTCGTCGGGAATACGAAAGCGCGCCCGCCGCCCCACAAGGAGAACCCGCATGGTCAGCAAGAACACGATTTGCCTCTGGTACGACGGCAGCGCGCTGGACGCCGCCACGTTCTACGCCGCCACCTTTCCCGACAGCGCCGTGGGCGCGGTCCATCGTGCGCCGGGTGACTACCCCGCGGGCAAGCAGGGCGATGTATTGACGGTCGAGTTCACCGTGATGGGCATCCCCTGCCTGGGGCTCAACGGCGGACCCGGCATGCGGCACAGCGAGGCGTTCTCGTTCCAGGTGGCCACCGACGACCAGGCCGAAACCGACCGCCTTTGGAACGCCATCATCGACCACGGCGGTCAGCCCAGCGCCTGCGGCTGGTGCAAGGACAAGTGGGGCCTGTCGTGGCAGATCACGCCGCGCGCCCTCACCGCCGCGTTCACCGACCCCGATCGCGCCGCCGCCAAGCGTGCGTTCGAGGCGATGATGACGATGACCCGGATCGACATCGCGGCGATCGAGGCGGCGCGGCGCGGGTGAGCGCCGCTGCCGCATCGACCTTTCCAGAACCTCTTCGTGACCCACATCTTCCATCAGCGTCACAACGACGCCCCAGCATCCGGAACCCTCCCATGACCCCCACCATCACCGCCTTTGAAACGTCCCCCGACCGCGGCCAGGGCCTCGCGCGCGACATGCGCGTGCGCTGGTCGCTGGAAGAAGTGCGTCAGCCCTACGAGGTGCGCCTGGTGTCGTTCGCCGCGATGAAGGAACCCGCGCATCTGGCGCGGCACCCCTTCGGGCAGATTCCCACCTACGAAGAGGGCGAACTGGTGCTGTTCGAGTCGGGCGCCATCGTGCTGCATATCGCGCAGCGCCACGCGGGCCTGCTGCCGGACGATGCGAACGCCCGGGCTCGTGCGGTCGCCTGGATGTTTGCCGCCGTCAACACGATCGAGCCGCCCATCCTCGACCTGCAGAACGCCAAGTTCCAGGAAGGCGACAAGCCCTGGGCCGCCGAGCGCATGCCCCTCGTGCTGGACCGCATTCGCCAGCGCGCGGGCCAACTCTCCGAGCGTCTGGACGACGCCGACTGGCTCGACGGCGCCTTCAGCGCGGGCGACCTGATGATGATCGGCGTGCTGCGCCGGCTGCGCCCCTCGGGCCTGCTCGACGAATACCCGAATCTCGCCGCCTACGTCGCCCGCGGTGAGGCGCGGCCGGCCTTCAAGCGTGCGTTCGATGCGCAGCTGGCGGTATTCACCAGCCGACAACCGGCCGCCGGATAACGGGCCTTCTGCTGCCGCGCGGGCGCGCCTTGTACACAACTCCGGACACAAAGACGCCGGCATGGGTTCTGCCGGCGTCACTTGATGCCATGGGGAGGTCGCGTCAGGGCGGTGCCGGTCGACGCCATCCTCACGCACTCCGCAGAGGGATTACAGGCGCATGGTGGCTCGCAGCATGACCTGGCCGGCGCTGAAGCGCTGGCTGTGCTGATAGTCGTAACCGGCTTCGAACGACCAGGCGCTTTCGCCGGCCACCAGCACGCTGGCGCCCACGTCCACGATGTTGCGCCCGGTGTTCACGCCGCTCGCGTTGAACTGCGGGCCGCCGCTGACGAACGCAGCCGTGCTGCCGGCCGCCTGCCCATCGAACGCGTGCAGCCAGGTGGCATGGATTTCCGGACGGATCGTTCGCGCACCCGACGACACCAGGTCGCGCGCCAGCTTCACGCCCAGGCCCGACTGGGTGAAATTCTGGTCGCGCGGGTCGACCCGCAGATCCACCGAGTTCCCGCCTGTCTCGGTATAGCCTCGGACTTTCATGCGAGTGTGCTGGATCGTGGCGAACGGAGTGAACACGGTGCGCCCATCGCCCAGGCGATAGTGATAGCCGGCGGTGCCGAAGGCGGTGTACTGGCGACCGCTGTAGTCGGCCCGCGCCGTCTCGTTGATGCCCGTGAAGCTGACCTGGCGCGAGCTCGCGTAGTCGTCGTGTCCGACCACCAGGTCGCCATTGAAGAACCAGTTGCCCGGCGCGTAGCCCAGGTACACCGAGGCCTGGCGCGAGCGCACGTCACCATGGCTGCGCTGCGACAGGCCATCGAGCGCGGAGCGGGCGTAGCGCAGGCTGCCGCCCAGCGTGAGCGACGGGCTCAGCGGCATGTCATAGCCGAGGATCAGGCCGCCGCTGTTGTCCGAATAGCCTTCATAGCCGTTGGCACCGCGCTGGGTGCCGGCGAACCCGAAGCCGGCGGCCCACAGCTGCGGACGCTTGTCGGTGACGCAGGGCGATTCCTGCCCATCATGCGCGGGCGCACGATCGTTGCGGGTGCTGGCCAGGGCACAGCTCTGCTGGGTGGCGTCCAGGTGCGAAGCCCACAGCTGCTCCAGTTGCTGGGTGGCGCGATAGCTGGCCTGCGGCGACGCCAGGCTCACCGCGTCGGGCTGCAGCTGCGCGAGCGCATCGGCCACCTCGGCCGCGGTGGGCAGCAGGGTGATCGCCGTCAGCAACGGCACGCTGGCCGGCGTCAGCGGCAGCGCGTCGATCACCGGCGCGATCACCGGTGCAGTGGGGTTGCCCACCGGCGTGACCACGTCCACCAGCGGGATCTGCGTGGCGATGATCTGCACCAGGCCGTTGGTGGTGGGAGCCGCGGAGAACAGATAGCGGGTCGTGTTGCTGGTGGCGGTCACCGTGCTGCCGCTGGTGCCGCTGGTGGCATCGACGATGTTGAAGATGCTGCCGACCGGGATCGGGCCGGTCACCGTCACCTTCACCTTGAGCGCATCGCCGATGCTGGCCGCGCCTACCGGCACGATCTTGCCGTACAGGCTTTCGCTGAAGATGGTGGTGTTGATGGTGCCCGCGGTGGGGACCGCGAATGCGCCGCCCACGTTCAAGGTGTTGGTGCCGAGCGTGTAGCTGGCCGCCTGCGCCTGGCCGGTGATCAGCGCGTTACCGCCTGTGAGGGTGATCTGCCTCAGGCCGCTCGCCGCGCCCACCGCACCATCGATGATGCTGTCGGCGTTGAGCGTGAGCGTGCCGGTTCCGGCGCCCGCCGTGTTGGTGACGGCCGCCTTGACGGTCTGCCCTGCGCCCACGTTGATGAAGCCGTCACCGCCGAAATCCATGGTGGAGCCGGTGTTGCTGGTGTAGCCACCGTTGAAGTTCACGGTGCCCGTGCCGGCCAGCGAGAACGTGGTGGAGTACACCGGGCCGTTGAAGGTCACCGTGTTGCCGACGGTGCCTGCGGAGATGTCCAGGAAGGTCGAGCCCGAGCTGCCGACGAAGCCGGTCACCGTCGAGCTGTTCATGAATGCGATGCGGGCCGTGTTCGCCGCATCGGTGGTGATGCCGCCGCCGGCCTCGTTCTGGGTGTTGATGTCCTGCTGGCCGACCGTCAGCAGGCCCGGGCCTTGCGTCTGCACACCCGTGGCGACGCCGACCGGCCCGACCACGCCCGGCAGCACGACGACTTCGTGCGCCACGGCCATGGGCAGCCAGGCGAGCATCGCCGAGCTGAGGACGGAAAGGGAGATCTGTTTTTTCAGGTTTTTCATGGAATGCCTTGGGCAACGTGGTGTGACTCGCTCTGGGTGAGCGGGTGCAATGAGTCGACATCCCCGTTTGGCGTATCACCCCGGAGGCAAACTGGTCTGAAGTGCAGCCGTCGCCGACGCGCGCCCCGGAACGGGTCGCGCAGAAGTGGAAGCCGCAGGAGCACCGGCATGGCATGCCGGCAATGAGCAAGTATCGGGGCGGCGCATGCCGCTGCGATTCGAGGGAGCGCTCGCCGAGTGAAGCTGGCGAGGCGTACTGGCGGGGAGGCTTCGGCGTGGCCGCGCTCGACACCAGCCTGTCGAGTATCCGGTCCACGGGTGAATACCGCGTGCATGAGCTTCGACGCGATCACTCAGATTTCAAGGCGCTCTTCCTGCGTCCCGTCCGGATCGCGGAACCATGGCAGAGCGGCAGACAGGCGAGTAGCCTCCCCGGACGCGCATGCAACATGCGCGTACTTGCGTCGATGCCCGTCGGTGTTACCGATCAAGGCATCCAGGGGGACGCGGTCACCTCACTTGATTGGGAGACCGATGTCATGAAGATCAGATTGCTCATCGCCGTTGCGGCCATGGCGTTTGCCACGTGCGCCCTCAGCGCACCACAGACCACCCTGACGTTGCACAAGGCGCGCACCACCGTACCCGTCACCACACCCGTCGGCGGCGCGCCGCTGACCAGCCTCGAACAGGATCCGGCGATGACCGCCGGCGACGCCGATTCGGGCGACCAGGAAGACCTCGGACCGCCGCCGGTAGTGAACCGCACCATCGCCCGCGGACACGCGGGTAGCCAGCGGATGGGCCAGGCCAAGCGGGCCAAGTCACATCCGAACCTGCTGGGCGGTTTCGACGGCCTGAACTTCTACGATCAGCGTTACGCCAACGGCGGCAACCAGTTCTCGGTCGAACCGCCCGACCAGGGCCTGTGCGCCGGCAACGGCTTCGTGATGGAAAGCGTCAACGACGTGCTGGCGATCTACGACACCGCGGGCAACCGGCTGGTCGGTCCCGTCGATCTCAACACGTTCTACGGCTATACCGCGGCGATCAATCGCACTACCGGCGCCTACGGACCGAGCATCACCGATCCGTCGTGCTACTACGACGCGGCCACCAAACGCTGGTTCCAGGTGGTGCTGACGCTGGATCGCGTGGGCACCTCGTCCACGCTGGCCGGCACCAACCATCTGGACATCGCAGTGAGCCAGACCGCCGACCCCACCGGGGCCTGGACCGTCTACTCGCTGCCGGTGCAGAACAACGGCAGCGACGGCACGCCCGATCACGGCTGCGCCGGCGGATTCTGCCTGGGCGATTACCCGCACATCGGCGCCGACGCGAACGCGATCTTCCTCACCACCAACGAGTTCGCGCTGTTCGGCTCGGGTTTCTACGGCGCGCAGATCTACGCCATCTCCAAGCGCGCGCTGGTCAACGCCTCCGCCACGGTCAACGTGGTGCAGTTCAACGGCGGTGATCCGAACGTGCCGGCACCGGCCTTCACGGTGTGGCCGGCGATCTCGTCGGGCGGCCAGTTCGTGACCACCAACGGCGGCACCGAATACCTGCTCAGCTCCGACGCGGTGTTCTACGACTCGGGCACGTCCAACACGATCTGGCTCTGGTCGGTGACGCACACACAGTCCATCGACACCACGCCGGCCGCGTTGGCACTGAACGTGGCGCCCGTCACTGTGCAGGACTACGCCGTACCGAGCAGCCTGGTCCAGCAGAAGCCCGGCAGCGCTCCGCTGCGCGACTGCTTTGCCCTCACCGGCTGCGCCCCGACCTACCTGGGCTATCCCAATATCGTCTACCCGACGCCGAGGCCGATGGCGGTGAACGACTCGCGCATGCAGCAGGTCAGCTACGCCAACGGCAAGCTGTGGGGCACGCTCGATACCGATGTGCTGCTCGCCGACGGCAGTCACGGGTCGGGCATCAACTACTTCGTGATCAATCCCGGCTCCCGCGGCGTGTTCGCCAACGGCACGCTGGCGCTGCCTGATGCCAACCTCACCTACGGCGCTGCGGCCGTGACGCAAAGCGGGCGCGGCGTGATCGCGTTCACCGTGGTGGGGCCCAACGACTATCCCAGCGCCGGCTATGCCAGCCTGGATGCCAAGGCCGGTGCCGGCGACGTCACCATCGCGGCCGCAGGCGCCGGCCCGTGGGACGGCTTCACCGGCATCCCCTACCTGGGCGGTGGTCGCCCGCGCTGGGGCGATTACGGCGCGGCGGCGGCCGATGGCAACACCATCTGGACCGCCTCGGAATACATCGCGCAAACCTGCACCCTGAGCGAGTACCTCACCCCGCCCCTGTTCCAGTGTGGCGGCACGCGTGGCGCGCTCAGCAACTGGGCCACCCGCATCTCGGCGATCGGCCTGTAAGGCGTCGCTGAAACACGACCCACGGGCGCGATGGATGCATGCCATCGTGCCCGTTTCTTGCTGAAGGTCAAAGCACTTCGGCGCCTCGCTGAAGGTCGAGGCGACGACCCGGCCGACCTACTACATGCGGCTGCACTCAGCGCGTTTCGCCGTCGCTCCACATCCGCCACTGCGCCACGTCCACACCCTTGAGCAGCAGCCACAGCGCGAACGACAGCTCGGCCACCAGGCACGGCATCAGGATTGCCGGGAACAGTCGCGCCTCGAACTCGGGGGCCAGCAGCAGCGCAAAGCTGTTCACCAGGTAACACGCGCCGGCGAGCTGCATCAGCGCACCGATCCACCCCGGCAGGAAGCGCGAGCGGCGGATCAGGTAACCCTCCACCAGGCACACCATGCCGAAAAACAGCAGGCCCACCGCAAAGCCGTACTCGTGCAGGGTGATCGCCGCGTACGACCACGCCTCCCGCTGGGCCGGCGCGATCGCCGCGAGGTAAGCGTCGCTGCCGAGCAGGACCAGCGGCACCAGCAAGGTGAGCTTGTTGGCCGCCAGCACCGCCGTCTGGATCAGATTGAACAGCAGCGTCAGCAGCGCGAGCGGGCGGTGCACCGGCCGCAGCAGCAGGTAGATCACCCACATCACCACCACATCGCACAGGTGCATCACCAGGTCTCCGACGATGCCTGCGCGCCACAACCCCTGCGAAGCCAGCAGGCGATGGGCCGTGGCCGCGGCGTCGCCGGGCACCACCAGCGATCCGCGCACGAACAGCTCGCCCAACGCGCCGGCGACGATGATGACGAGATACAGCAACCCGCCCAGGCGGGCGTAGATCTGCGGCGAGGTGACGTTCGCGGGTGATGCCATGGCGTGCCCTTCCGTGCGATGGTCCGACGGGCGTTGTGCCACGGACCGCGCACCCATGGGAGCACATCACCGGCCGCCCGACGCCTGCCGTACGGCACGTTGCAGGGAAGACCGCAGCCACCGCGACCCGAGCCGCGGCGGCGCAGCGCACGCCGCGAAACAAACACCCGCTTGATGAGGCGGCCGCCACGGCGCAGGGCGTACAGCCCATGGCCAGCCCGCAACCCGCCGGCGGCCGGCCTTTACCGACGTGTCGCTACCTCACATGAGCTGCTTGCGTAACTGCTCGGCCCTGGCTGCGCCAATCGCCGTCTGCACGTGCTTGATCTCTTCCGGCGGCGGCAGCACGGCGGGCATGCCCAGGCTCTGGATCCACAGCTCCCGGCACCAGCCCTTGGTGTGATACAGGTGATGGTCTTCGTCCTGTTCCACAGCCTCGTACGCCGCCTTGAGCACCTTGGCATGCGGGCCACCCGCCTCGGCGACCTTGCCGATCAGCTCCCAGTTCTGGTGGTCCTTGGTTTCGGCGAGCACCACGCACTCACAGGCCACCAGCTCCGCGCCGATGGCACCCGCGTTCTTGATCGCCATCTCGATCGCCGTCACCAGCGACGCGCCCTGATGCGCCACCACGGTGCGGCCGGGGCTGGATGCTTCGGTATCCATGCCCAGATCCTTGAACACCTGGATCAGCACTTCTTCGTGGGTGTGCGTCTCGTCCAGATAGCCTTGCCACTCCTGCTTGAGATCCTTGTTCTGCACCGCCTTCAGCGCCGCGGTGTACACCTGGATGCCGCCTCGCTCGGTCTCCAGCGCCTGCAGCAGGAGTTCGCGTACCTGGCCATCGTTGACTTTTCTGTTCATGGATGTGTTCGTGGGTCGGTGGGGGGACGTTCCGGTCTACGCCGCCCGTCGTTGCCCAGGCGTGAACCCTTCCCGGTCTCGAAGTGAAACCGTGCAGCCCGCCATGCCAATTGCGCACCGGATTGGGCGCATTGCGGCCCACGCTTTTATGGCGGCTGCGATGATCCCGACACACGCTCGCCCTCTCCGCCGCGCAGCTGCGGAAATCCCGCCCCCTGCGACCTTGGTTGGCTTGCGCGGTCCCTTGCCAGTGGCGAGTATCGAGCGATCCACCGGCGCCGCCGGACGCCACCAGGCCACACCCATCATGCCGACCTCTCTCGCTCGAACCCAACGGCGCGTCGCCCTCGCGGCGGCGTTCTGCGCATACCTCCTGTCTGTGGCAATCCACGCCCAGGCCAGCAATGCGGGTGCGACCGAAACCGGCACCACCTACACCCTGCCCGCCACGCCGAAGACGGTCGCCTGGGGCCACTACGACGCCACCACGCGACCGGTGCTGCGCATCCATTCCGGCGACACGGTGGTGTTCCACACCGTGCTCACCAACAGTCCGAGCGGACTGGAGAAGGCGGGCGTGGCGCCGAAGGACGTGGAGCAGAGCCTGCGCGATCTCTTCAACGGCGTGCCGGCCAGGGACCGCGGCCCCGGCGGCCACATCCTCACCGGCCCCGTGTACATCGACGGCGCCGAGCCCGGCGACACGCTGGAGATCCGACTCAAGCAGATCGACCTGGCCATTCCCTACGCCTACAACGGCTTCCGCTACGGGCTCGGCTTCCAGACCGACGACTTCCCTTACTCGCGCATCAAGATCATCCCGCTCGACCTGACCAGGCGCACCGCGCACTTCGGCCCGGGCATCGAGATTCCGCTGCACCCGTTCTTCGGCAGCATGGGCGTGGCGCCGCCGCCGGACTTCGGTCGCTACGACAGCGCGCCGCCCACCATCATCGGCGGCAACATGGACAACAAGGAGCTGGTGCAGGGTTCGCGCGTGTTCTACCCGGTGTTCGTGCCCGGGGCGCTGTTCCAGATCGGCGACGGCCACGCCGGTCAGGGCAACGGCGAGGTGGACATCACCGCGATGGAAACCTCGCTGGTCGGCACCGTGCAGTTCGTCGTGCACAAGGGCATGAAGACCGGCCCCTACCCCCGCGCCGAGACGCCCACCCACTTCATCAGCATGGGCTTCGACGACGACCTCACCGTGGCCACGCACAAGGCCGTCGCCGGCATGATCGACTTTCTCGTACAGCATCAGCACCTGAGCCGCGACGACGCCTACATGCTGATCAGCGTGGCCGGCGACATCGACATCACCGAGCTGGTGGACCACAACAAGGGCGTGCACGTGATGTTGCCCAAGGCAATCTTCACGCGGCATCCGTGAGCGCCCGACCGCTGCGCCGACCCCGGCGGGCACGCGCCCGGCAAGGTTTGACCCCGCCCGGACGAAGGCACAGACTCCGACTTGGGAATGCCCGGATGACCCGCCGTCCATCAAGGAGGGGTTCGTCATGTACGCAGCCATTCCCAAAGCGCCGCTGGCGCTGCTCATCGGGTTGCTGATGTTGTCGGGTGCCGCGCAGGCGGCCGACAAGAAGACACCGAGCGACGCCGCGTTGATCAAGAGCGCCATGCGCGCCGCGCCCGCGCACGTATCGAAGAACGCCACCATCGTGGTGGCCGGTGCCGACGGCACCATGCGCACCTTGCGTGAGGGCACCAACGGGTTCACCTGCATGCCCGACAGTCCCGCCACTCCGGGCCCGGATCCGATGTGCATGGACAAGAACGCGCTGGCCTGGGCGCAGGCGTGGATGGCCCACCAGCCACCTCCGGCCGGCAAGCTCGGGTTGATGTACATGCTTGAAGGCGGCACCGATGCGAGCAACACCGACCCGTTCGCGACCAAGCCGGATGCCGCCAATCACTGGATCAAGACCGGCCCGCACATCATGATCGTGGGCGCGGACCCTGAGTTCTACGCGGACTATCCGAAGGGCGCCGCTCCGGACACCGGCGCCCCTTACGTGATGTGGGCCGACACGCCCTACGAGCACCTGATGGCACCGATCAAGTGAGCCACCATCGGGCCGCCGCGGCATGAGCGGCGCATGGATCGCGGGCAGATGCGTCGGGGTTGAACAGCCGCATCGGCGACGTCCGCGCTCGACACTTGTGCCGTGAAGGCCCGCTGAGCTGGCGAACCGGCCCTCGTAGCAGCCCGTCCCAGAACCGCGTGGGAAATGCCGGTTGTCGCGACAGAGGCGGGCGCACTCTGTCGCACCCCTCGGCTTTCCAGCCCACACGGTCGAAAACCGTGCATGCTCGGCGATGTTCTCGACCGCCGCGCCCGCGCGCGCCCGACTAGATCGCCACGAGGTAATCCATGCGCCGTCTGCAACACCTGATGCTGCTGCTCGTACTGGCCGCGAGCGGCGCGGCCGTCCACGCCGCCGATGCGCCGCCGCTGTTCACCCTGCACGAAGTGGGCAAGGGCGTCTGGGCGGCCGTCTCGCCCACGCCGAGCAGCGCCGGCAGCAATGCCGGCTTCGTCATCGGCGATGACAGCGTGCTGGTGATCGACACCTTCGAAGACCCCGCCGCCGCGCAGGCACTGCTCAAGGCCATCCGCGACAAAACCGCCCTGCCCGTGCGCTACGTGGTCAACACCCACTACCACCTCGATCACGTGGCCGGTAACGGCGTGTTCGACAAGGCCGGCGCGGTGATCCTCGCGCAGCGCAACGTGCGCGCGTGGGAGCGCACCGAGAACCTGAAGTTCTTCGGCAGCAAGATCACCCCCGCGCAGAAGGCCATGGTGCAGTCCTACGTGCTGCCCAGCGTGGTGTACCGAGACGGCATCGAGCTGCATCTGGGCAAGCGCATGGTGATCGTGCGGGTGATGCCCGGGCACACCGGCGGCGATTCGGTGGTGGTGGTGCCCGACGCGAACGTGGTGTTCACCGGCGACATGTTCTGGAACCACAACCTGCCCAACCTGATCGACGCCGACACCGCGGCGCAAATCGCCTCCAACGCCACCTTCCTCAACGACTACCCCGCTGCCACCTTCGTGCCCGGCCACGGCGAGGTCGCGCATGCCGCCGACGTGCGCGCCTTCCGCGACTATCTCGTCACGCTGCGCCAGTCGATCACCACGGCGCGGAGCAAGGGCGAACACGGCGACGTCCTGACGCAGGACGTGCTGGCGCAGCTCAAGCCCACCTACAGCGACTGGGATTACTTCGGCTATTTCGCGGCGAAGAACATCGCGCAGACGGTGGCGGAGCTGGCAGGGGACAAGCGCCGACCGGTGCCTGCCCCGTAGTCGATGCTGCGCGGCGATCGCGCCCGTCGCCCCGCTCGCGCCACCCTCACGGCCGATACGGCACGCCGAGATGAGTTTCCATCTGCAGCACGCCGCCGCAGTGGTAGATGCCGTGCTCGGCGGTCGTCATCAGGAACAGCGTGCCGTAGCCGTTGCCGCCGTGGACCAGCGGCGGCGTCCAGTCGTGAAAGTGGTGCCATACATGGCCGGCGGGCGTCTGGTTGTATCCGGCGGCGGCATTGGCTACCGCGAAATCGCCCAGCCGGCCGCCGGTGTAGGCGATGTGCACCGCGCGCCGATAGTGGGTACCCGGATTCAGGCCCGGCCGCTGCTGCCCGTTGAGGTCGAACATCTCGATGAAGGGCTGGATCTCGCCGGGCGTGTA
Organism: Dyella ginsengisoli; assembly: GCF_044904665.1. Classification (NCBI taxonomy): domain Bacteria; kingdom Pseudomonadati; phylum Pseudomonadota; class Gammaproteobacteria; order Lysobacterales; family Rhodanobacteraceae; genus Dyella; species Dyella ginsengisoli. The sequence goes on along the minus strand of NZ_JADIKM010000004.1, from coordinate 191,412 downwards.
GAACCGCGTCTTTTTGCGGATTCGCTTGCCGAGCTGGATGTTGTCGCGCTCGATACCCTTGCGCTTCATCCAGTCGTTGCGGGCGCGGTTCTTGAAAAGCATCACTCCGGTCTTGGAGCGGGTCTGGATCTGCCTGGGCATGCTTTTCCTCCCTGAAGTATGCGGATAGCCCGGTCGGGCGGCTTCGTCCCATCCGCTGCCCGGCAGCGCCGGCACGGCCGTCTTTAGTTCAGTGCGTGGAAAGGGGCCGGACTTGGTCACCTGTCCGCGTCGTTGAGCGGGACTCGGCGTGGAGCCGCCGTGGACGCCGCCATCAGAGGTCAGAGTCGACTTGCTACAAACAGGACGTGCTTCTCAACGCGTCTAGCCGGACATCCCATGTTTTTGGCGTTCAGTAGCTTGAAGGCACTGGATCCCAGCTTGCGCCGGGATGACGAGCAAGATCAGACCCTCCCTAAAGATGCCGTCGCACCGACCCCGGCACCGCCTGCGCCACCGTGCCGCCGTCCGCTGCAACGCAGGCGTTGCGTCCGCGTTGCTTGGCCAGGTACAGCGCGGCGTCGGCGCGGGCGAACAGGTCGTCGACGTCGTAGCCCTGCTCCGGATCGGCCTGGGCCACGCCGAGGCTGAGGGTAAGGCCGGGAATCGGCGGATCGGCCAGCGGTGCACGGGTGACCACGGCCTGGCGCAGTGTGTCGGCGAGGACGAGCGCCTGAGCTGCCGTCTGGCCGGGACAGGCCACCATGAACTCGTCGCCGCCGAAGCGGCCGAACACGTCGTCGCTCACCAGATGCTCGCGCACCACGCCCACCACCAGCGCGAGCGCCGTGTCGCCCACCAGGTGCCCGTGGCGATCGTTGATCTGCTTGAAGTGGTCCAGGTCGAACACGATCAGGCTGAGCGGCAGGTTGTACTTGGCCAGATGATCGATACGGTCGCGCAGCTCAACGCCGAACGCCTGGCGATTGAGCGCCCCCGTCAGCGGATCGTGCATCGACAGGTGCTGCAGCTCCTGTGACTTGCGCTGCAGATGGCTGTGCGCCGATTTCAGCACGCGCTGTTGGCGCGCGAGCCGCTCGGTTTCCTCGCGCAGGCGCTGACTGTGACGCCACGCCGTCCACCACGCCAGCAGCAATCCGCCCAGCGCCAGCAACCACAGCCAGGTCAGCGAACGGGCGGACGCCGTGGGCGCGGGCGCGCTCGTCACCCGGTCCGGCAGAACGATAGGCGCAGCGGCCGTTGACGGCGTGGCCGGCCGTGCGGGCGGCGACGGCACAGGGTCGCTCTCGCTGGCCTGGGTCGCGGCCACCGGTGCCGCGGGCGGGGCTGTGGAGATCGGCACCACGCTGGGCAAGGTCGCCGTCGGCGCGGGCACCGGAGCGGTTTGTTGAAACGATCGCGGCGGCGGCGGCGGAGGAGGTGGCGGCGGCCCGAAGCGCCCGTCGGGCGGCGGCACGCCCGGCGGCGGTGGCGGGGGCGGCATGCCGTTGGCCGGCGGGTAACGCGGCTCTCCCCGCTGCGCGTGTACGCCGCTCGCGCCGGCACACGCCAGCGCAGCCAGAACCAGCGTGCTGGCCAGTCGATGCATTCCGTGGGACTCCCCTGCAAACCGGCGACACTTTAGCTGTGCGGGCTTGGCGATGTCATCGAAATCGGGGGAGAGCTGTACCGTAGATCAGAGTGCACTTTCTGCCTGCAGCCATCCAGGCACGTACAGCGGCATAACCAGCGCTCCAGACAGTGACGCATCACCAGCTTCTGCGCAAAACGCTGTCCGACGACGATCCAGCCGAGATCCGGACCTACCTCAGACAGCGACGCGCACCAGGGCGCGACGACTTCGAAGCTACGCTCGAAGCCAATACTCGACACTTCGCCGGTCCCCGAACCGCTATCGGCCAGCGCGCTCCAAACTAACCGCATGAAATGAACCTGAGGTGCCGCCAATTCGTGACGGTAAGTAAAACCGGGAGCGGCGAAAGCAGAAAGATAAGAAGGGCGGCCCTAGGCCGCCCTTCTCGCACCTACACAACGATCAGTTGACCAGCTTGGACTCCTCAACGCCCTTCTGTCCCTTTGCCGCATCTACCTGGTGCAGCGCGGAGCGGGCGGAGAACATGCCCATCTTCACTTCTTGCCAGACGTAGTAGATCTTGCCGGCGATCATGTCGATGGTGAGCGTGGAGTCCTTCTCAGTCTTCGAGGTGATGGTGTGCTGACCTGGCGCCAGCTCTTTGCGAACATAGGTATGCGCGGCGGAGTCGCCAACGCTTGCACCATCAACCAGAAGCGGCATCTTGATTGCCGCTCCCATGGTCTCGTTGCGGTAGACGTAGAGCACCGCCTTGTCGGGAATCGGCGTAAAGGTCTTGGCCTGGGCATCGGCCGACGTGCTTGCCATCGGCACACTGGCACAGCCGCTCATGAGCAGAGCCACTGACAACGCACCAAACGCGATCAATTTGCGAAACATGCAATTCTCCCCTGTGGTTGGATGTATCCCACCGGACAAGAGCACATGGTTCGAAAGCGCGAAAATTGAGCTGCCTCCATGCAACGCTCGCCAGGCGAGACCAGTACCGTCCGTGTCTCCCCTGACGGCATCGCGATCGTATACCACCTCGATGCCGGGTTGCCTCATCATTGCGCCCGCGGCTCAGAGGCTCAGGGGACCAGCAGCCAGCTCACCTCGTGGGTGTTCGGCGGTGGCGGCAGCCACGAACCTGCTGCCGGGTAGCCGTACTCGTAGGTCACCGTGTCCTGCATGGCGAATGAGTGCATCGGCTTGGCCTGGCAGACCACGTCCCGGGCCGGCATGACGCCAAAGTTGAGATAGGCAAACTCGGCGTTGGTGGTGCAGGCGTTGTCGTCGAACATGACGCCGTGGGTGGTGGCGTTGTTTACAAGCACCATCCGCGAGTCATGGCCGTTGACGAGCCGGTCCTTCAGCGCTTGCGAGTACGGCGTGGAGGGATCGAACTCGTTCTGCACCATCAGCGCGTGCACGCGGGTGCGCGACTCCAGAGTGCGGTCGAGCGCCGGTTGCCACGGCCAGTGCTGGCACTTGTCCACCAGGGTGGATGCGCCGATGGCCCAGTAGGTGCGGACGTCGGCGATCTTCTGCGCGATGCTGCGCGGATCGGTGGAGCCGGAATCGTTGCACTGGAGCACGTCGGCCATGGGGTTGAAGCTGGGCCGATTGCGCAGATCGGCAATGGTGAATGCGGCGATCTGTTCGGCGTTGGCGATGTGGTCAGGGCTTCCATCCAGCGCCTGGGACATGGCGCCGAGCGCCGGCTGCACCAGCAGATCCCAGAACACCCACATGCCCGTGCCGTCCATGGCGCCCAGCGCCTGGTCCGGCGTCACGCTGCCCATGCGATGCTCCGACGTGGCCTGGTAGATGCGCTGGAAGGTCGTCATCACCTGCTGCGGCGTCGTCCCCATATGGAACTGGTCGTCATGCCTGGCGATGAACGGGATGAACGCCTGTTGCACGTTCAGCTGATCCATCGACATCCGGCTCAATGCCTGTCGCTGCCAGTCCAGATGCACCCAGTTCATGTTGCTGTCGAGCACCACGCGCTCGAATTGCTCGGGAAACATGCGGCTTGCATACGCCATCAGGCTGCTGCCGCTGGAGACGCCGAACAGATCGGCGTGCCGGAACCCCAGGATGGCACGCACCAGGTTGAGGTCACGGGCGTGATTGGGCGTGGTGATGCCCTTGAGGAACGTCGCGTGCTGCTGCAGGCAGGCGCTGATGGATCGATTCCACCAATCCTGCTGCGCCCGCAGGCTCTCGTCCGTGGGATTGCGGCTGTCGCCGTCCATGAAGTTCTCGGCGCCGCTGCGCGGCGCGTAATCGCAGCTCACCTGGGTGCCCAGGCCATCGCTGATGCCGCGCAGGTCGACGCCCACCACCAGATGATCGACCTGAACCTGCGGCTGCAACTGCTCGAGCATCTCCGCCTGGGAGGCGCTGGAGTTGTCCGGGCCACCCGCGTTCACCAGCAGCAGACGGGAGTAAGGCCCTGGATTGAGCGGCCGGGAAATGCCGATGGTGATGTCGCCCCGGCTCGGGTCGGCCCAGTCGACCGGCACGGTGACCAGGGCACATTGGATGGTGCTGCCGTCGGTAAACAGCGACGGCGGACAGTCACCCCAGTTCACCTGCTGCTGGTAGTACCTGGCGTAGGCCGGGTCACTGCTGTGATCGTCGACACCCGCACCGTGGGCGCCAACCAGCCCCGGGCATGCCACGCAACCGATCAGCACCACCAGCTTGCGTGCAGACAACGTAAAGAGCTTCATCGTGATGCCTCCTCGGTCAGTAGTGGCAAGGCCGGGCACATGCCTCGCGCCGCTCCCGCCACGCCTTGCGTCATGGCGTGGCGGCCCCCTTTAGCCCGGCTGCCGGCGCCCGTGGGCGCACGGAGCCTCCGGGAGCGTGGCCCGGTGTGGTCTGAAATGATCAACTGCGGTTCTCCCCTGCTGGGCTGCCCGAAACGGGCGGTCGCGGCGGCGGGCGCGCCTGATGGGCGTCCGACAAGCCGTGGCATGATCATTCGTCAGGGGGCCAGGACCGTAAATGACCGGTCGCCGGCTTTTTCGATGTAACCACTTTGCGCCGCCCCGGAGAACATGGATGGCAAACAGGCGGCAAACCGACGAACCGATGTACGCGCAGATCGCCGAGTCGATCCGGCGGGATATCGATTCGGCGCGCGTCCAGGTCGGCGCACGCCTGCCCGGCAGCCGCTCGATGGCTGTGGCGCTGGGGGTGTCGCGCACCGTCGTGCTGATGGCTTACGAACAGCTTGAAAGCGAGGGCTACCTTGACTCGCGCTCGGGCAGCGGCACCTACGTGGGCACGCGCCCCGTCGGCGCATCCGCGGGCGAGACGCACGCGGAGGAACAGATCGTGGCGCCGGGCGAGCCGCGGCTGTCCCGCCTGGCCCGGCGGGCCGTGTTGCCCGCCCTGCCCGAAGCGCAGGCACCGGCACTTCAGGGAGATGTGATCGACCTCGCGCAGCCGCGCGTCGGGTCCGACACGCGCAGCATCAAGGCCTGGAAGCAGAACCTGATGGCCTTGCTGCGCCGTCGCAACACCCCGCACTTCCCCGAACTGCAGGGCGCCATCGATCTGCGCAAGGCCGTGGCCGGCTATCTGCGTGTCGAGCGGGCGATCGAGGTCGACCCGGACGACATCCTGATCGTCAGCGGTGCCCAGCAGGCGCGCGACCTGATAGCCCGCGTGCTGCTCGACGAAGGCGACAGCGTGGTGGTGGAGGAGCCCTGCCACTGGAGCGTGCGCCATACCTACGAAGCGATGGGCGCGCGGGTCGTGCCGTGCGAGGTGGGCCCGCACGGTATCGACCTGGACCGGCATGCCGCCGCGCTGGACGGCGTGCGGCTGGTCAACGTGGCCCCGTCCTTCCAGTTCCCGACCGGAGTGGTCATGCCCGAGGAGCGGCGCCGGGCCCTGCTGCAATGGGCCTATGCGCACGACGCATGCCTGGTGGAGGACGATTTCGATTGCGAGCACCGCTTCGGCGTGCGTACCTCGCCGTCGCTGTGGTCGCTGGATCGCTACGGCCGGGTGATCCACCTGAGCAGCTTCGCGCGCTCGATGTTCCCCGCGCTGCAGCTGGGCTACATGCTGGTGCCCCGCCCCCTGCGCGAGCGGTTCCTGGCGATCAAGTGGCTGGCCGATCGCGGCAGCATATCGATGCAGCAGCATGTGCTCGCCGCATGCATCGCCAGCGGCCAGTACCTGCGCGATCTGCGGCGTATTGCCCACCGCCTGGCGCCCCGCCATAGGGCCCTGCACGACGCGCTGCGGGCGCGCCTCGGCAGCGCCATGGCGGTGACCGACTCGGTGGCCGGAGGGTCGCTGTTCGTGCACCTGCCCCGGTTGCCACGCAGCGCGACCGGGGCCTTGATGGCCGAGGCACAGGCACGCGGTGTGCGTATCCGTTCTGCCGAACGCTTCCACCGGATGCCACCCGATCATGTCACGCTGGTGCTCAGCTACGCCGGGGAATCCGAGGCGAGCCTCAAGCGCGCCGGGGCGCAGCTCGCCGAGGCCTATTACGCCATCGACAAGGAGCACCGGTTCGCCGCCGAAAATGAGGGGGTGGAGTGAGCCTGCCCGACCCTTCTGACTGTCGTTTGAATGGGAGCCAAGGGAGTGCCTGGCCGCTGCTTGTCCGACGTTCCCCAGGCCGGGGAGTGCGGAAAGTCGACCCTACTGTTCCGGCATGGCGCTCATGTGCAGCAGCCCCCAGCCTTGGCCGTCCGGGTCGACGAAGCTGTATGAGTACATGAAGCTGAAATCTTCCGGCCTGTCATAGGTGGAACCACCCGCGGCGAGAGCCTTGGCGACGAGGCTGAAGCATTGCCATGCACGGCCGGCATGATCACGGCACGCTCACCACTTTGCCGATCTCGGCAAACAGCGCGTCGCGTGCCGGTTTGTCGGCCTGCGAGGCGGTGAGAAACGCGGCCACGATGACGGTGTGGCCGTTCGGCTTGGTGAGGATGCCGATGTCGTTGTAGGCGGCGGTTTGGCCTTCCAGCGAATACGAGGTGCCGCATTTGTCCGCAAAGCGGGCGCCGGCAGGCAGCCCAGCGCGCAGGCGATTGGGCACGGCCTGCCCGTACATCAGGCCAAGCAAGCGCTGGGTCGAATCGGCGGAGAGCAGCTGGCCCGACCACAGCTTGTCCAGCAGCTCCACCGCCGCATCCGGCGTGCTGCGGTTGCGCGGGTCGCGCAGATAGGCCTGATAGCCGCGCCGTTCCCGCGCCAGCGTCGCCTGGGCGTTTTCTCCCGTTGGAATGGATCGCCCGTGCTCCGTGTCTTCGAAGATGCGATCCACCCCGGCCTCGCCGAGATCCACGCGCATACCCTCGATGCCGTGCGCACGCAGAAAGCCCGTCACCACCTGTGGCCCGCCCACCAGCCGGATCAGCGCATCGACCGCGGTGTTGTCGCTCTCGCTCACGGTGGCCACCAGCAGGCGATCCACCGTGAAGCGCATCTGCTCGCCGGTGAAGTGCGCGCCGATGGACGGCACGGCGGCGCCGCCCACCACGTCCCGCCGGTGGATGGTCACCTCCTGCTGCAGGCGGATATGCCCGGCATCGATCTGTGCCAGCACCGCCGCGGCCACCGGCACCTTGATCACGCTCATCATGGGATAGGCGCGATCGGCGTGGATGCGCGTTCGCGCGTGCGTATCCAGATCCAGCACGGTCACGCCCAGCACGCCGGGTTCGGCTTGTTTGGCCAGATGCGCCAGAACCTGCTGCAAGCGCGTGTCGGTGGCGTCGGCAGCGCTCGCCGGCCGGACCAGCGCCAGCGTCATGCACACGCTCCACCCCGCGCCGCGCAGCGAACGGGCGATTGAATTCATGGGTGTCCTCGACGCGAAACGGATAGGAGATTTCATCGGGGCACTACGGTGCCGGCGTGCCGCTGAGGTGCAGAACGCCCCAGCCGTGGCCGTCCGGGTCGACGAAGCTGTGCGTGTACATGAAGCCGAAATCCTCCGGCTCGTCGTAGGTCGTGCCGCCGGCGGCAAGCGCCCTGGCAACAAGGCTGTCGACCTCTTCGCGGCTGTCGCAGCTCAGCGAGAGCAACACCTCGACCGCCTTGCTCGTGTCGCAGATTTCCTTCGGCGTGAAGTCACGGAACCTGGCATGGGGACACAGCATCAGGATGATCGTGTCGGTGATGGAGAAGCAGCCGCCACCTTCACCGGTGAACTGCGGGTTAGGCGCAAAGCCGAGCGCGGCGAAGAAGGCCACGGACCTAGGCAGGTCGGCGACCGGCAGGTTGATGAAGATTTGTCTGCTCACGGATGTGCCCTCATGCGGGTAGGGGTGATGGGTCGTGCAGGCTGCCGCACTCTTCTACCACTTTCGTCCTCTGAGTACCCGGCGAGGCTCATGCTGCGGCGGCCTGACCTGTGCAGTAACCGCCGGGTCATTACGATCCCGAGGCCGAGAGCGGTTTCGCGCGGTTCAACCACAGCAATCGGGATCGCTCCTTTCCGGACCCAAACATGCAGCCGAAGCAACGTATCGAGGCGTACCTGCAGTAAATGGACGGCCGCGGCGTCCCGCGGAAGAACTTCGCACCCCCGATATGGAAGGCGCTGTGGTCCCTTGGCATCTTCCTGCCGCCGCCTCCGTTTCTGATGTTGCCGGCCATGATCACCGTATCGGCACTCTCGGGCGCCTTGCTGGTGCTGGTCCTTTGGCTTGTTTTCGGGTTGATGGCCCTGCTCCACCCGTTCCGGTATCCGTCGACGCTCGCGATGTTGTGGTGGGCAGCCCCGCTCACCGCCGCCTGCATGGCCATCGCCAACCCCATCTACTTCCGGCGCATGGCCCGCCAACATGGCCTGGTCACCTGGTCGACCTTCGCTGGCATACGTCAGCGCGTCTGAGAGCGCGAGAGGCGGACGACGGCCGAGGTGACCGGCGTGGTCCCGGTACCGCATGGAACACGGCGACTCGTGGTCAGCAGCGATACGGACAAAGAACCTTCCGGCATATCGCTTGCGCGCGGCCATCGATGCCCGACGCACGCGCTTTTCTGGCCGCTCAGGATCGAGCGGCCAGAAAAAACGACGAGCGCCTGGCGCGCCGAAAAGTCGAACCTAACCTGCTCGGATTTCCGGGGCAGATCAGGTGATCGCTTATGGGCTACTTCCCGTTCGTCGGCGCGATCTTTTCGCGGTGTGAGAGCTGCTTGATATCAATCTTTTCGAATTCGCAAAGCTCGGTCATCGCCAATTCCATGAGCGCGCGGGCATGCCCGGTGGCGCGGGCGAGCATGGCGTGCACCTTGGCGTCGTCCGCGTTGCGGTTCTTGCATTCGTTCGAATAGTTTTCGAACGCGTTCAGGGCCAGCACCAGGTCCGCCACCTGGTTGGGGCATTCGCAGTCGACGTTGGGAATGATCTCCTGCAGATGCGCCAGCTGCACATCGTCGAAACGGCGTGCCGGGGCCGGCTCCGTGGGTAGCGTGGGCTGACGGGCGACCGGGGCCGGCTCGGGTGCCTTTTCCGGCTCGCCCAGCAGGCTGCGAACGATGAGGTGGATCAGGTTCGCGCGCAGGGCGCGCACGCTGATGGGTGCCCGCAGCACATGCCGCTTGTCGCCCCGCAATGCTTCCACCAGATCCCACTTGGCGAAGGCGTACACGATCATCGTCAGCTCGGGCCTGACGGTCTCCTCCAGCACCTTCACCACGGCTTGCGGATCACTGCCGAGCAGCGGCAGGTCCAGCACCAGCACGCGCGGCTGCACGTGCCGAAGGCCCTCTCGAAAAGACTCCAGATCCGATGCCTTGAGCACCACATCGAGATGCTTACTCTCCTCGGGCGGATCTTGTTCCATGTACGTCGGCAACGTTTGATGCAGGATCGCGAGCTTGACCACAACAGTTCCTTCAATCAGGGGAAAACGGGACACCGGTGCCAGTGCGGGGTATCGATGCGTTGAAAAGCGTCCACCGACTACTCCGCGCCTGTGATGCTGCGCGGTGCCTGGCGAATGCTTGCGCTGGTCGTGACGATGCGGGGGCGAGGGCGTGTACGTGCCGCAGAGGCATCCGGATGCAGCGCGCCGCGCACACAGCGCAAAGAACTGCGAAAAGTCGGGGCCAGAGTGCACTTCTCCGAGGTGTCTCGTCAGCTTGCAGCGACAGACAGCGTGTTGGACCGCAGGCAAGGTGGCTTATTTGGCAAGGAGCCACCCATGACACGCAGGCCGCGCATCGACCTGCCCCGCATTCCCCAGCACGTAGTCCAACGCGGCAACGATCGCCAGCCCTGCTTCTTCACCGATGCCCACCGGCATCGCTATCTTCAGGATCTAAGGGAAATCGCTCTGCGCGAAGGCTGCACCATCCACGCCTACGTGCTGATGACCAACCACTTACGCTGCAGATCCTCTCTCATCGATGGCGATACCGATCTGTTGCGCTGCTACCGCTACATCGAGCTGAACCCGGTCCGCACTCATGTGCACCGATCCGGCGGACTACTTCCTGGTCTAGCCACGGCGCGAGCGCCCTGGGTCACGACAACTCACTCGTCCATGCGCACCCGATCTACCAGAGCCTCGGCGCGACGCGCAGAGATCGCTACGCTGCCTACCGCGCCATCGAACTGGAAACACTCTCCGACGAGGATATCGAGGCGATCCGGCTGCATCTTCAACGCCAGCACGCACTCGGATCCGATTGCTTCCGCGCCGCCATCGAGGCCCCGCTCGCCCGACCGGTCGGGCCCGCTCAAGATCGGGCGCCCCGCAAAATCCGAAGTGCATCGGGAGCTCGAACCTGCCCCCCCCTTTTTAAGGTGGGAAAGCAAACCACTTCATGCCTTTCGTCCCGGGAGTTTCGGCTTACACGCTCCGAAGAATTCGCCGATATCGGCGTTGGATCACTCCGGGTACTTTCTCGCACGCCAGCCCCATCGCGTCGTTGTCTATGCGCAAGCAGGCTTGGTGCGGCGTTGGCATGTCTTTCCATGGAAAGCCGAAGTTCACCTACATATCGAAAGAGGATCAAGGATGAAGATTGTTTATGGAGCGCTCGCCGCGCTCATGATGTTCACTGGCGTCGCCAATGCGGCCGACAACACGCATCAGCTCGCCGCCGCGGTGCAGGGAACCACCGTGACCGTAGACGGCAGGATCGACGCATCGACCCCGAACCTGAAGCAGCAGGCGGAGCTGGTCCAAGCACTCCAGGGCATGCAGACCAATGGGCCTGTCGCCAACTGGTCTCCGGGACCGGGCTGTGTCTACAACTGCCCCCTGCCGGTCGGCAGCATCAGCGCATCGCCGTCCATTGTCTACGCTCCCGCCGGCGGCATGGGGAGCGTGTCCATTCGCTGGACCTGGGACGAATCGCGATCACAGCCGGTAGCGCAATACAGCTGCTTGTGGGTGAGCGGAAATGGGGAGCCGAATGCGCATGTGGTTCAGTGCGAACATCCGGGCAACACCTATACCACCAATCTGAACTGGATCGCTGCCGGTTCCAGCTACGTTTTCCGTGTCGCACCGGGTAACCCCAACGGCCCATACACGCAGCCGATCTCATATCTGAACACCCTCGCTTCGACGACCGTGGTCGGCGTCGCTAGGTAATGGGAGTGCACCCCGGGCACCATCGTGCCCGGGGTGTGCGCATACCGAGCCGGGCCAGGTTGACCCCGTTCGGTTTTCGGGTTGATGGCCCTGCTCCACCCGTTTCGGTATCCGTCGACGCTCGCGATGTTGTGGTGGGCAGCCCCGCTCACCGCCGCCTGCATGGCCATCGCCAACCCCATCTACTACCGGCGCATGGCCCGCCAACATGGCCTGGTCACCTGGTCGACCTTCGCTGGCATACGTCAGCGCGTCTGAGAGCGCGAGAGGTAAAAACCACGGTCACCATTCGGGGGTTACGCCACCGCGAAGGTGCTGGGCATCATGTTGATGTATTGCACGACGCGTGGCCGTTCGCCCAGGTTTGGACGGCTGCCGTGCGGCAGCCAGGCGTGCCAGATCACCATGTCTCCAGCTCCGGCTGCCACAGGCATCGATCCCAGCGAATGCAGATCCTGCTGCTGCGGGTCCGCGCCGGGAGGAAGCGCCGCCAGCCAGTCGGGCAAGCGCTTGTGAAACCCCGGCACCAGCGTCAATGCCCCCTGCTCCGCCGGGGTGTCGGTCAGGTACAGGATGCCCTGCGTCTCGAACGAAAGCGGCTGGGCAAAGTTCACGTCCCAATGCAGATCCGGCCCCGGGAAGGGGTGGTCCGCTCTTTGCGGTGGATGAAAGCCGCAGCGATCCGCGCTTATCCACAGGTCGGCCGTGTTCCAGAGCTGGGCGAAAGCCTTGTGGATGCGCGGTGAGCGTCGCGCGGCCTCCAGTGCAGGATGCTGAATCAGCTCCACCATGATCCTGTGTCGTCCCCCGCGCCGGTACCACGACTCGCGGTCGTCCGGCGTGGCCTCGACGTGGGCATAGATCACCTGCTCCACGTTGCGCCGGACCTCCTCGCAGACGGCCTGTCGCAGCACCACGTAGCCATGGGTCTCCCAGAAAGCCAGGTCGTCATCCGTGAGCACGGCCGGACTCGCCTGCACGGACTCCAGCCATGAACGCGCGTCATCGGGAGGCGGCGCTCCGGCCACCGCGGCCCGCAACCGCTCCACGCAGCGGCGATCGGGCCACCCCGCCGTGGCCACCACCCACGCCTCGAAGTCCTCGAAAGTCGGCGCCTTGTCCATCAGATGATCCCATGTCTGATGCAAGCCCAGCCCAAGCGCATCGAGCACCTGGCGATCAAGGCGCGCCTCGTCGTGCAGGCGGGCTGCGAGCCCACTCCGTGCAGCTTGGGCGGCCGCCCAGAGGCGCTTCAGATGGGGGACGCCGAGCGAGCCGGTGACACTGGACGATGGGAGGGTGGCGGTCATGGAGGATCCGTGCACAACAGCGGGATCAAGTTCAGTCTTGCGCAGGTTACTGTGCGCACCCCCTGAGCCAGTCAGGCGGCCGGCTCCGCGACAGCGGCTCTGTTGCCTTTCGTGCTCGACCTTCCAGGCATTCCCCAGCACTCATCCAGCGCGGCAACAACCGCGGGCCCTGCTTTCTCGACGAAGCGGGCCGGCACCGTTACCTGCACTTACTCGGCGAGGCACTGCTCGACACCCGCTTCGCACTCCATGCCGGCGCGCTGATGGACAACCACTTCCACCCGCTGGTCAGGCACGGCCTCCGATCAGGACATCGAGGCGATCCGCTTACACCTTCAAAGCCAGCATGCATTCGGATCCGATCGCATCCGCGCCGCCATTGAAGCCCAGCTCGCCCGACCGGCCGGGCCGTTCAAGATCAGACGGCCCCGCAAGATCCTCAGCAGGCCGGAAAGGTGAACCTGCCCCCGTTTTGCTTGGCCGGCATCTGACTCGTCTGTCGCTCCGCGCCCACCGGATAAACCTTGGTGACTAAACCGGGCACGGCTTGTTGATCGTGATCAATCGCTGACGCGCTGGACTGCGTAGAAGTCCCCTCCCGCATACAAACCTCTGAGACAGCACAAGGAGGAGAAGATCATGCGCATCTGGAAGCTCCAAATCCCCACTCGGGTAGCCGTTGCACTGGCCCTCACAGTCGTCGGAACCGCCCACGCGGGGGCCACCGTGCTTACAACCGCGGCGGCCAGTGCTCCCGTGCAGATTGTGACCGTTGATCCTCGCGTGCCGCACCCGACCGGCACCCCCTGCATCGTGCAGCTGATAGACAACCAACCGTTCTCCGGCGAGGACGAATACCAGACCGACAACCATTTCACCTACATGCCGCCGCCTGCATGCAAGCCACCGTGGAGCAAGGTCGTGCTGCAGGTGGAAATCACCAGCTCCCGCCACACGGTGGTGGACGACATTGGCATCTCGCTCGAAGGGGTTCCCCTGTTCCATCAGGCAGCGCCACGCTATGACGCTCCCACCCGCTGGCACGCCGAGCGAGATCTCACCGACTACAGTGCACTGCTCACCGCGCCGCATATCGGCTCGTATTGGACAACCGTCGCCGAAGACACCCGCGACCCCGATGGCTTCACGTCGGCCTTCACTGGCACCGCGCGACTGCTGTTCTACCCGCAGACCGCCGGAGCGCCCACGCAGGACGTTCCCGATGCAGTATTCGCGCTGGACGGCGCTACGCCGCTGGCACTTCCCCACAACATCGTGCGCGCCTATTTGGACGTGGATAACGCGCAATCGTGGTGGTACTTCTGCGTGCCGGATGCGGACGTGGCCCGCCACCCTGCCCTGTTCGACGTATTCGCCCCCGGCAACCGGCTGAAGAACTCCATCTTTCCGCACGAGCAAGAGTGCCCCGGCGGCAGCTTCCGCGAGATCGCGGTGGATGTGGACGGTACGCCTGCCGGGATCGCGCCCGTGTTTCCCCTGCTGCCGGCTGACCCCAGCATCAACTATTTTCACAACGCGCTGAATATGCCCACGCCCACGCCGCAGATGCTCAACATCGTGCCGTATCGGGTCGACCTCTCGCCCTTTGCGGGCCAGCTCGATGCCGCCGGCCCGCACCTGGTCTCGGTTCCCGGCGTACTGCTGGTGTATCTGGACCGCAAGCGCTCCACGGTGAGCGGCGGCGTCACCTTCAACACGCTGGCCGGCGCACAGGCGGCACCCACGTTCGCCAGCGCCTTCACCGATCGCGACCAGGCGCTGTGCGGCAAGATCACCACGCGGCAATCGCGACAATTCGAAATCCGTGGATTCGTGAACAGCTCGTTGGGCCGTGTCGACTCAGCGGTCAGGCAGTCGAGCGCGTTCGAGAACGTGCAATCCTTCGATATTCGTGGCCCGATCGAGCCGGGCCCGACGGCGGTGGACAAGCTCTATCAGCAGACCTTGTCACTGCGCAGCACCACGACCCGCGCCAGCCGTTGGGCCATCGGCGGCACCCTACTCGGCGCAGACGTGGAGCACGTGAGCTATCCCCTCACGTACCGCTATCACATGGCCACCAACGCAAGAGAAGCCGACGGCTGGTACATCGCGCTGCGCAATGGCACCGTGACCGCCACGCAAGGCCGCGTGGAGAGTGCAGATCACTACCGGCCCGGGCGCCGTCATTACACCACCCGCATGGTCGACTACTTTGCCGGCACCCGCACGCACGCCTATGACAGTTGGGGCGCGTTGTTGCGGGGTCCGTCGCGCGACAGCAACTGGCGCAGCGTCGCGGTGCACCGTTTCACCGACAACTTCGGCAGCTGCTACACCGCTGCGGTTGGCGCCTTGAACGGAGCGGTTTGGGCGACGTCACAAGGTATCGGCTGCCCGGACGAACGCAACTCCGTGCGCTGGTTTGCCCACCCCGACGGTTCACCGGACAGCCTGGGTTGGTGGCACTAAGTCGGCGGCGAGCGGGGCACCGATACGAGCAACTGTGAACTTGTGCCCGACATGCCTTTTCGACGGGTGGGCTATCCATGTGCGCTGGATCATCACGGCGCGAACTCCCTGTGGCCATGCTGGACGTGGGAACGACTGAACTGGTGCAGATACGCTCCGAAGGCGAAACAAGCGCAGCTCACCCTGACTCACTTGAAAGCCACGGTCACGTACCGGGTTTTGCGGTAGCCCCCGATATCAGACAGCCGCTTCGCGGCCCAGTCCTTCAGGTCCTGGACCTTTTGCTCATCTACCGCGGCCCTGCGAGCAAAGAACATCGTGACGGTCGGATGTTGAAGGTCATCGCAGCCCCCTACCCGGAACGGCTCGCCCTTCGCTGCTTGAGGGCTATCCATCGGCAAATCCGGTCTTCCGCATCGCCAGTGGATCAACGCCGCTGCGTCGATCACCGTGCCGTTCGGCGTGGTCAGCACGGCGGCGGTGACCGCACAATTGTGCGGCTGACACCCGCCATACAGCGTGTAGCCGTGCCCAGTGGCCTCGCGATCCTGCGGAACGCCGTCGAAGACGCCAAGGAACTGCGTGGCCAGGAGCCCCCGGTCGACACCCGGGACATGATGGCCTCTCAGCACGACAAATTGCCCCTTCTCGCTTCCAAAGAAGGATGTAACGGAGGTATCCAGCTGTTGGCGTAGCGCGCGGTCGTTGTACCAGACAGTGGCGTGTTGTGCTGCGGCAGGGCCGAGCACAAGAAAAAGCATCGGGATAAGCGCCATCCTTTTCATTGAAGCCATCACCTCTCCATGGATAAATGCCAGCGGCGTCGTTTCGGGATGTTCTGATTGTTGATTTCGGCGTGGATCCCGCGCAAGGCTCCAACCAACTCCGAAAGTGTCCCCCTACTCCCGGTCCCCTTGTGGCGCGTCAACCGCTGGCGCCGACCCTGAACACGACCATCAATCCATCCAGATCGCCCTTGTAGATAAGCGATCGGACAAGCGAGAAAAAAGCGCAGAACTCTTGCTTGTAGTAGAGCTCCGAGGTCCACGCCACCTCGCCGTGATTGGGATCGAAAAGCGTCATGGACCGTATCGGTGCTGCGCGATGATGAACCGCGAAGGCATGTCCCCCGTGCGGTCCATGCGCACCGATGAAATAAAAGCCGGGGGACGATTCAATGAAATCGGACATGACCCGCAGATCGTCCGTCACCGTCGCCCCCTTGTGCACGAGACCCGAGTTGCCGAGATAACGGAAGGCCGGGGTCATCTTGGCGGCAACAATTTTCTTCGGCTCAGCTCCCGCGTTCTGCGCAAGCGCTTCGTGATGCTCCTCCTGCAAATCGGTGGCAATCCTTTTGCCAGATGTGCTCGCGAACAGTCTCTTGAAAGCGTCACGGGAAGATTCACCGCTCCTGGCCGCCAGATACCTCTGCTCAATCCACATGGCGCAAACCGCATAGCAGATTCCAGAGCTGTCCTCCATGCCCTGTGTATTCAGATACGTGTCCTGGCTCCACGGATGGAAGAAGCCCGTGCCCGCCTCTGCCATTGACTGAAACGACATGCTCACTCTCCTTATGAAGAAATAGTGGGGATCAGCGTCGACTTTGCTCGCCCGCCTGCGTTGTCCAGAGCCCCAACGCATCCGAGGCGACGCAAAAGAGCACCCTCATCGCTGCTTTTTTCTCACCGACGATGTCTGCCATGGCTCGATCCGTGGCTCCCCCTGAAGTAGTGCGGACCGCGGCGGCCGATCTGATCAGGCCGGAGAGAAGCCGAAGCCAGAGCAGATCGATGGAGAAAGTACTGCGCACGCCCTCTCGGCTCCATCGCCGAGCTAGAAAAAAACGAGGGCGTGCTGAGTTCGGTGGATGGAGCTCGGGGCGCTGAGTTGGCAGCTCGGCGGTAGCGCTGAGAGCTCGACGGGCAGATTTCCGGCCTTGGGCGTGGCTTGTGGGACTCGGGTGATGGGGCTCGGACCTTGACCGAGGGCGCAGCAGCGCCGCGCCGAACGGGCGCCAGGTTCACCTCCACCCGAAGAATCAAATGAATCCGACCCGGCTAGCTTCAGGCCGTCGTCGATTGTTGCCGCAAGGGCAACATGCTGAGCGCCTTCACGGTACTTCTGCCGTGCGCTCCCCTGACTAGACTCAATCACGCTCAGTCGAAAGCGCGAGCGCCACAAAAACGCGAGGCATTCGCGGTCGTGCTCGCGCACCGCGCCCCTCCATGCGGCTCCCCCACGCAATTCACAGGACTCCAAAAAATGAGCGCAACACTCCGCAATACTCAGCCGGTTACCGCCAACCTTGGCAAGGATGATTCTGGCGAACTCGTGTCCTCCCGCTACGCGGTGCGCATTGGCGACCTCGATGTCGTGCTGATCAGCGATGGCATTCTGCCGCTACCCACCTCGACGCTGTCCACCAACGTAAGCGACGCCGACCGCAACGAATGGTTCGACCATCGTTTCCTCCAACGTGACATGTTCGATTGGGCGTTGAATATCGCGCTGGTGCGCAGCGGCGACCGCCTGGTACTGATCGACTCGGGCGTGGGCGATGGTTTCGAGTACTTCTCGCGCGCCGGTCGCTCGGTGTTGCGGCTGGAAACGGCTGGCATCGACCTCGCCGCCATCACCGATATCGTGATCACGCACATGCACATGGATCATGTGGGTGGGCTCAACGTGGATGGCGTCAAGGCCAAGCTGCGCCCGGACGTGCGCATCCACGTGGCGGCGGCGGAAGTGGAGTTCTGGAAGCATCCTGATTTCAGCAGGACGGTGATGCCCGAAGCGGTGCCGCCCGCGCTGCGCAAGGCGGCAGCAAGGTTCATGGAGCTCTACCGCGGAAACATCGTGCAGTTCGACCAGACCGTGGAAGTTGCAGCTGGCGTCACCGCACGCGTGACCGGTGGCCACACGCCGGGGCATTGCGTCGTGGACGTTGCTTCAAAGGGCGACAAGCTGACATTCGTCGGCGACATGATCTTCGAAGTGGGCTTCGACCATCCCGATTGGCAGAACGGCTTCGAGCACGAGCCCGAAGTGGCCATGGCCGCGCGCATCGCGCTGCTCAACGAAGCCGCTGAAGCCGGCTCCCTGCTGGCCGCGGCGCACATCGCATTCCCGTCCATCGGTCACGTGGCAAAGAACGGCGAGAGTTTCCGCTTCGTGCCGGTGCAGTGGGATTACTGACGCAAGTTCGGAGGGCAAACGTCGTAATGAGCCGCCGCGAGTTCACAGGACTCGCGGCGGCGCTTTCTTTGGCGGCAGGGATCGGAACAGCGAACCTAACCGGGGCAGGGGCGACCGCAGATACCGCGCTCAGCAGGAAAGTGAGATCCAACCCAGCTTCTGCCCTGTTGGGTCGAACAGGCGCCTGCTCGAACGTCGACCCGTGCAACCCTGCCAAAGAGGACACGTCGAGCATGATCACCGTCTATGGCGAAGGCCGAGGCTTTCGCGTGATCTGGTTGCTGGAGGAGATGGGCCTACCCTACCGCCTGCGCGACGTCGACCTGCTGTCGGGCCTGGAGCATGATCCGGAATTTGGGTCGATCAACCCGGCCGGATTCATTCCGGCACTGGTCGACGGCGCAGTCACCATGGTCGAGTCCATCGCCATCCTCGAGTTCCTCCTCGCGCGCCACGGCCCGACACCCCTCGCACCACCCCCGCACGACCCGACCTATGGCCGCTACCAGCAATTCCTTCACCTGGGCGAGGCCGGACTCGCGATGGCGTGGTACGTGGTCAACTGCAGCGCCAACCTGGCACCGCCGGACGAGAGGAACAACTGGGGCGCCCGCTTTGCACGCGAGATCTTCGAGACTCGGCTGGGGCTCGTGACGCGGCAACTCACGCATTCGCAATACCTGGCAGGCGACCATTTCACCGCCGCAGACATCTCGGTCGTTTACGCGCTGGAGTACGCCGAGCGCGGCGGCTTCCGATTCGGCGACAGCGAGCGCGCGTACATCGCGCGATGCACCGCTCGCCAAGGCTACCGACGTGCCATGGCCGCTTGTCACGCCACCCGCGGCTGGGTCGAGAGCCTGGCGCGCGCACGCTCGGCGGGCGAAGAAGCGAGCTGAGTGCCACCGGTTCGCTGCCTCCCCGCGGAACAGGCAGTCGTGTCAATCGTTCACCGCGCTCGCTTCAAGGCAGTGCCCCCCGCCCCTGCGTTGGCTAAACCAACCGAGGTCGGGTTCACTTCCAACCCAGGAATAAGTGAACCTGACCTCGTTTGCTCTTTGCTCGACTGAGCACGCACAGGACAGCTCCGACCTTTCACCACCCTCGCCTCAACAAGTAGCACTCTGAAGCCCTTTCTGCAGACTTGCGCGGCCAGAAAGTGCACCTCGCCGAAAAATTTTTCCCGTTCCATCGCGAGTCGATAACAGACAGAGGTTCATGGTCCCCTCCCGGACGGGGGACAGTGCATGGGAGAAGCACCATGAACCTTGCGCAACCTGCGAGTCGCGGACTCGCTGTGGCGTTGCTGTTTTGTCTGCCTGCCGCAATCGCGCTCGCGCGGGCGCCAGCGTCCTCACCTGAGCCGCCAGCGGCAACCGTCATCACCACGGCCGACCCAGCGGTGCCGCGAGGCCTGGGAGCACCGTGCGCGGTCACGCTCTTCCACGATCAGGCGTTTCCGGACGAATCCGGCCCGCTCCATTTCACCTACATGCCCCCACCGGACTGTCCGAAGCCTTGGGCAAAAGTGATCCTGCAGTTGGATATATCCGGCTCGCGGCATGCACCGGCGTACAGCCTGGTCGTCGACCTGGCAGGCATCCCCGTGTTTCGTGGCATATCACCAAAATACGACGCTGAGGCCAGCTGGCACGTCGAGCGCGACCTGACCGACGATGTCTCGCTGCTGGGACAGCCGAACGACGGGCAAATCTTCTACTACTTTTCCGACGAATCACCCTCTCCCGAGACACGATTCATCGGCAGCGCAAAACTGCTTTTCTACCGGGCCTCGGAGCAAACGCCCGCGCCGCTCTCACCCGATGTTGTCCTCGCGGTCCATGCAGGCACCACCGCCCTGAACCTGCCGCACAACATCGAGCGCGCCTATCTCGATGTGTTCAACGCCGTTCCGTGGTGGTTTACCTGCGTGCCCGATCAATCGTTCAACCGTTTTCGTGCGTTGCACACGCGGCTCGCACCCGGTGACCTGCCGCGGCAGGGCAACTTCGCCAGGGAACAGGGCTGCAGCGGCGTCAGCCATGTGGAGCACGAGGTGATCATCGACGGCACCCCGGCCGGGATCGTCCCCGCGTTCCCGTTGTTGAGCGCGGATTTCAATCCCTCCCTGCCCAACACCGTCAATCAGCCGACCACGCCGTCGCAGATGCTCAGCTTCGTGCCGTATCGAGTCGATCTCACACCGTTTGCCGGCGTGCTCAACGATGCCGGTACCCACACGCTGGCCATACGCCAGCTGGGGTTGCAGATCTTCTACCCCACTGCCGATGGCCAGCTGCTGCTCTATCTCGACCCTGGCCGCGCGCTCGTCGTCGGCGGCGTCACCCTCAACACCTTGGCCGGCAGCAGCGCTACGCCAACCGTGAACAACACGTTGAGTGCGTCGGGCGACGTGCTGCGAGGCCGGGTGACCACCCGGCTGGACCGCGACTTCGAGATCCGAGGCTTCGTCAACACCTCGCACGGGCAAGTCCACTCGAGCGTCGCCGAGAGCCAAAGGTTCTCCAACACGCAGGTCTTCCTGTTGCGTGGACTGGCAGACCCGGACGAATCGTCGGTTCCTCGCCTCTACGAACAGAACATCTGGCTGTCCAGCACGGTCCATCGCACCAGCCGCCGCACCGTGGGCGGGAAAACCATCAGCCTCGATCAAGAACGCGTGTCCTATCCCCTGCGCTTTAGTTACCGAGTGGAAGGCGCGGTAGCCCAGGGCGACCGCGCGTTCCTTGTACCAACCAAGGCCAGCATGGGGGCGCATCAAGGACGCTTTCTCGATGGCGACCACTATCGGGCAGGACTCGTGCGGTACATCACCAACCTGGACGATGTGTTCGGCGGGAGCCGCGCGCGAAATTTCTTGACTGGCGCGCCAGACACCCATTGGAAAAGCTTCCGCGAGGTTCGCTTCGGCGACAACCTGGGCAGCTGCTACGAACATGCGTTGATCACGCATGACGGTGCCATCGATACCGACGTGCAGGGCATTGACTGCCCGCACGACATCAATCGCGTGCGCTGGTTCGCGCATCCGGATGGCTCGCCCGATGGCCTTGGCTGGGCTCATTGAGATTGATCAGAACTTTCAAAGGGGACAGACGGGAACGCGCACGCTGACGCCTGACTGATCAGCGAGCGCTATCACGCGCGTCAAGCGCACGCTCAACTCGCATCACGGAGGTCAGCGGGTCTGCTCAGCTCGTCTTGTGGGCCAGACGCCCCCCATTGGCCCGGCCTGAAGAAGCTGGAGCCTCCCTGCATTGAGTCTGCCTAGAGCTGGAATGGCCGGACCAGGTCATCGAACGCGGGCAACTGGATGCCCTCCTTCAAGCCCTCTTCGTACTCGTCGCGCAGTGAATCGAGGATGCCGTCGTACTGCTCGAGCATCTCCTGGATCTGCATGCGGTCTTCCACCACATCATCCGACGCCTCCCCTCCGCGTGCCTGGCTCGCACGCAACTCGAGAGTGAGGTCGCGGATCTTGGCCGCCAGCAGCGGGATCACCACCGCCAGGTCGCGTTCACTGATAGCTCGCATGAGGCCTTGCCCTATAGAAGTTTAGGAATGACAGAACGACTGCTTGCCCGCCTCGACGGCCCTGGCCAGCGCCGCGCGGGCCAGCGTATCCAGGGCGCCCTCGTAGGCGTCCTGGCGCATCAGGTTGCGGCACCGGATCGAGTGATGGCCCGGGTCCTTGCGCGTGGGCGTCGCCTTGACGTCCAGCGAATCCGGTACGGGTGTTCCCTCCGGCACGAGGAAGTAAAACCATCCGCTGTATCCGAAGCCGCCGGGCGACGTGCTTACGGAGACGCCTTCCTTCCAGCTCACCTCGGCACGATTGCGCGCGTCCCTGTCCTCGACGCCACGTACCCAGACCGTCCCGGCGCTGTCCTTGAACGTCGTGACATCGGGCGCCCGGAACGAGCCGTCACCGCGAGTGAAACCCACATAGGCGGGGAGAAGGCTGCCCTTGCCCTGCGCGGACTTGAAGGCCTGTTCCCGCTTGCTCACGGTCTTGCCCCAGTGGGAAGACTTGCAGGAACGATAAAGATCGACGGGAACATCTGCCATGAAAGGTCCTTGAGTCGACGGAAGCCGCCTCGTCGGCAGCGACCACTTTGAGCAAATCGCACCCGAAGCTGCTTCCATGCCCCGGTGCGACCCACCATCCGTTTGTGAAGGCAGCCATCGTATACGGCCCTTCCCAGCTAGGTGCGTAAAGGCCTGGAACTTCTGGTCATCGCCAGTGGCCGGCTGGCGCCCTCTGGGCCATCGCGTGGTATGGCAAAAGCCCGACCCATGCTTTTGCGATCATTTGATGATCTCCCCCAGACCATCGTCGATGCGCTCAAAACCGATGGCTCTGCTACACGTTCTCAGGCAGGAGGGAGTTGGGCATTCTGCGGTCTCGACACGCACCGCGACGGACGGAAAGCCGATGCGAGACTGATCTTCTCGTGCTACTCCGTCGTGGGAGACGCTGCACTCGCAGGCCCGGTCGTGCGGCGATGCTTCTTCTGCATGTAAAGCCTGGCGTCGGCGGCTTCCAGCAGGGATGCTGCCTGGTCGCCATCTTCCGGCGCGGTGGCGACGCCGATGGTTATCTCCGGGTAGGCCGCTTCGCGCGCAGCTCCTTCGCGCACGAGCTGGCTGATGCGGCAATTTCCAGCGCAACGGCATGGCTCGTGTTCGGCAGGACCGCGATGAATTCATCGCCACCGTGCCGTCCCAGGTGATCGTGTTCGCGCAACAGGCCGCGCATGGTGGTGGCCACCCAGGTCAGCGCGCGATCACCCGTGCTGTGCCCGTAGTGATCATTGATGAACTTGAAACGATCCAGATCCATCGCCAGCACGCTCAGCGGTCGCTGCCGAAGCCGATGCGAGTCCAGCTCGGTGCCCAACTGCGAAAGAATGCCGCGACGGTTGAGCACTCCGGTGAGGGGGTCCTTGATCACCTCGGTCTGCAGGTGGCTCTGGGTGGCCTCCCAGTTGGCCGTCATGCGGTTGAAGCAGTCGGCCAGCACCGCCAGCTCGTCGCGGCCGTCGACGTCCACACGCACACCGGATTGACCTTCCTCGATGTGCCGGGCGGCCTGGGTCAACGCATGCAGGGGGCGCAGGAGAGAGCGCAGGAAGATCACGATCAGCACCGCGGCCACCGTCAAGGTGATCAGCCAACTCCACGTCAGCCAGTGCAACTGACGGCTGCGCTGGGCAGCAGCATTTTCGTAGCGCGTCTTGAGCACGCCGGAGAGGCTCGCTCGCGCGCTGGATATATCTTTTATGGCGCGCTCCAGCTCGGTGCGCGTGTCCGCGCTGGCTACCGCCCCACTGAAGCGCTGGGCGCGCACCTGTTCAACCAGGCGGCGAATCGATGGACGTGCCTGCACCCAGGCTTTCTGCGCATCGTCGATGATCTGTTTCGGCACATCCTTGCTGTTCGTGCCCAGCTGGATGCTCGAAAAGCTGTTGTCCACATTCTGGGTCAGACCGGCAAAGTCAGGCACCGAGTCGCGCGACTCGGCCAGCAACTCATCCACCAGCGCCTGCTGGAGGTAATGCTCCAGCGTGGCCAAGGGGAGCAACCCATGCACCGACTCCTCGACCGAATCGCGAAAGGCCATCTCCTGTTCGTTCAACACCACCATGCTTACGCCACTGAGCACGGCAAGCGGCAGCAACAGAAGCGCGACGATAGCCATCATCCGTTGCCGCACCGACAGCCGGCGCAACAGCACTTCAAGGCTTCTTCCCATCACGACCACCTTTCCCTGTTGCGTGTCATGAGCGCTGCCGCGTCGGACACCATCTTCGGCGCAAAGACCATCGCACAACAGGTGATCGGAAGCTACGGCACGCGAAAAGGGAACAGAGAGAGTTAGCCAAAGTGAATTGCCCCCGTCCCCTTTACCCCGAGGCCTACCGACAACTGCTGCGCGAAGTGTTGTCCGACCACGACTTCGCCGCGATACGCACCTACCTGAAACAGCAACGCGCGCTGGGCCGCGACGACTTCCGCGCCATGGTGGAGGCCAAAACCCGGCGCTTCGCCGGCATCCGCCCGGCTCACCGACCGCCACGCGCGGATAAGTGACCCTGACCCCGTTCGGTTGTCCGGATTGAAGCTATCTGACGGTGCCAGATTGCGCTCCCCTGGAAACCTAAAAGCCGTTTCGTGTGTCAAGCGGAGACAAGGGTCAAAGTGGTCAGAGTAACCTGACCCCTGCTTCCTTCTGAGCTGTCGGGTCGTGCAGCGTATGCTCGGTCGGTTGCGGCGTGACGCTCATGACTTTCAGGTTCGCCGCGCTTTCGAAGTGGTGCCAGCAACCCTGAGGCACAACCACCAATTCCCCCGGGCCTAGCGGGATGACGTGTCGCTCGCCCTGTTCCAGCAACACAAGCGTCGTGTGCCCCTCGATCGCCATCACAATCTCGTCCCCGTCGGGATGGCGCTCCCACTCGCTGCTGCCCGAGTAGAAGCCAACCGCTATCACGCCATCCCGATAGGGAGCGATGTCCGAAAACGCTGCGTCCGCCTCTCCGGTGAACGCCATCTCCGGCGTCCGGTCGGGCAGATGTTGAAGCGTCTTCAGGACTTCTGTCAGCGATGTCTTCCTCACCACGCGTCGGCTCCTTGGTGACAATGGACGTGCGAAATAGAGGCCGGCGTAAGCCCGCAGACCTTCGCCATGATAGCCACCCGAAAAGCCGGTGGTCAGCGTCGAAGTTTCACGGCGCTCGCTTCAAGAAGGTCCACCTTTCCCCCTGCTTCAGATCGCGCTGTAAAACCACCGGCGCCCACACCAGTAACCGGGCACGAGGACACCCGCCGAGGCTTCTGCTTTAGCGGCCCGACCTGTGCAGGGACCGCTGGGTCATTACAGGGGTCAGTCTCACTTCCACAGACTAGATAAATGAATTTGACCCCGTTCGGTTGTTTCTGACGTAAAGCTCATAACTGATCGAAAAGTCGAACCTGACCCCTGTTTCGCTGTTTCGCGCTCACCTTGCTGGCGACCCAACCAGTTCCGCCGTGTCCTTCAGGTATGCCGCGCTCAGCGTGGAATGCTGCTGCGCGATGGGCAACAGCGTCGGATAGAACTGCACGAACGTGGTGTCGACGGCGGCATGCGCGCTGTGGCAGGTGTAACAGGCCTCGGCAACCGGGATCTGCTTCGCCGGCGCGGCACCGTCGTCGAAGCTGAAGAACGCCCAGCCGCCCTGAAACCGCGCGGTGTCTTTCACGTGCACTTCCATGCCCTGTACACCGCCGCTCTGGTAGTGGCCGCGCTGGTTGATCGAGCCTTTACCCGCCGAGCCACGCACTTCCAGCACGATCACGGTCTTGTCCGGCCAGCGGCCGGTGCTCGCGAAAGCCCGGTAGCTTTCGGGATTGACGAAGGTGTTGTCGAACATCGGGCTGGGCGAAGCCATGGCCTTCGGGTTGTAGCTCATGTCCAGACCGGAGCTGAGATATACCCACTCGCGATAGTCCGCAGGCGCGATCAACCTTCCATCAGCGGTGTAGGCCGGACCATGCGGATCCACCGCGACCTGATCATCGGCGGTCGCGGCGAACGAAGTGGTCGCCATCACGGCACTCAGCAGCAGGCAAAGCGGCTTCAACAGCACGGGTGTTCTCCGACAGAAAGGGCAATGGGATTCTCCTGCCTGGATGCAATCCGCGAAGGACAAAGAAACGACGATTCCGGCCAGCGGTCAGCCGGTAAATCGATCGCGGTAGTCGTTTGGCGTCACGCCATATCGGGCACGGAATGCGCGGCGGAAGGCATCGGCGCTGTTGAAGCCCACGCCCGAGGCGATGCGCCCGATCGGGGCACGGCCCTGGGTCAATCGGATGCAAGCCTGTTCCAGCCGCAGCTTCTCGACAAAACGTGCCGGTGTCGTGCCGAACGTGTCGGCGAACATCCGACGAAAATGGCGCGTGCTCATCGCCACCTGCCCGGCCATGCGCTCGATGTCGATGGGTTCGTCCAGGTGGCCCAGCAACCAATCCACCAGCGCGCCCATGCGGCCGCTGCCCTGCGCTTGCGCGGCGAGCGGCGCGGAAAACTGCGCCTGGCTGCCGGGCCGCTTCACGTACATCACCAGTTGCCGCGCCACGTCGAGGGCGACGGGGGCGCCGAGGTCTTCTTCCACCAGCGCGAGCGCCAGGTCCATACCCGCTGTCAGCCCGCCGGACGTGGCGAAGCAGCCGTCACGCAGGAACAACCGATCCGTTTCGACCTGCAGCGCGGGAAAACGACGCGCAAGGTCGTCGGCATATCGCCAGTGCGTGGTGACGCGGCGGCCATCGAGCAAACCGGCTGCCGCCAGTACGTACACCCCGGTGCAAACCGACACCATGCGCCGCGTATCCCTGGCGCGCTCGCGCAGCCAGTCGAGCAGGCGCGCTTCGCCCGGGAGAGCCAGGCGCGCGCCGATGCCGCCGGGTATCAGCAGCGTATCCAGCGGCGGCGCGTCTTCCAGCGCGTACTCGGGCACGATGGATAGCCCGTTCTCCGCACGCACCGCCCGCGCCTGCATGCCGATGACGCAAAGCTCGTAGGGCGACGCACCAGGCGCGCACGCATTCGCGCCACCGAACACGTCCAGGGGGCCGGCAAGGTCCAGCGCCTGCATATCGTCGTAGGCGAGCAGACCCACGGTTTTGGGGGTAGAGAGTGCATTCATGGGGCAGGCATCGTAGCCGAACAGGGTTTACAAGCCGGGCCCGCGGTCACTTGTCCGGCGCGCCTCGTCAGACCGCAACAACCAGAACATGGGTCAGAACTTCGACAAACGGGGCCGGGCTCACTTCCGTGTGTTCGCAAGTGAACCTGACAAACCGTTATCTGGTCTTGACTAAGTTCAAAGCCCGAATACGCACTAACGAATAGAAGAACGGGGTCAGATTCACTTCAGAACGCTAGATAAGTGAGCCCGACCCCGCTATCAAAAAAAGCGACGCTGCAGTTGGTCCCGAGGCCGCGGGGCGCCCTAATCTACAAAGATTGGCGTGCACCACAAATGGAATTTACCAAGCAACTCAACCAGCAATCTTTGGAGGTCTGGCGTGCCATATCCTATCAAGCAAGGTAATGCAGATAATCTTACCGAAGCAAAATTTGCCGAGGGAGCCGAGATAAAATTTTCGCCATTCACGTCATGCATAGGCGTTGTGGCGCGATATGGCAATGTTCTAAAAGCCGTACATCTCGTCATGATATCGAACAACAAGAAATTCGACGCACTCAATGCGTCGTTTGTGGAGCAATACATCGGGGATCCAGCACCCGACGAAATCGTCTTATTCGGTTGCATCGATCTCTGGCGAAACTCCGAAAGCCCCGAAATCTCTGGTGCGTTCAATACGCTGGTGGGCACACTGAATCAAAAGCGGCTGGTAGTTGAACGCCCTCATCCGCACGGGACCTTTGTCGCCTCAATAGGTCAAAATGGGGCTATCCATATCGCCCTTGCGATCTGATTCTCGATCCCGGCCACTATCCGGGCATGCAAGAACGGGGGCGGATTCATTTCAGAACGCCAAACCAAACGGGGCCAGGTAAATTTTCAACCAGGGAATAAGTGAACCTGACCCCGTTTTTTCCTGAGTCCTGCCCTCCTCCAGGATCATTTTTTCGACCGACTCGGCCACCGCCAGACCGGGTCGCTGAGCACTTCAGTGAAGTAATTGGCCACCACTTCCACCTTCGCCGGTCGATTGCGTGTGGTTGGCGACACGAAGTACAGGCCGCCGCCAGGCTGCTGCCAGTCCGCAAGCAACGGCAGCAGGCGGCCATCACGCAGATACTCGGCGGCCATGAACTCGGGCAACGCGGCGACAGCCTGGCCGGCCAGCAACACCGGTAGCAGTGCCTCCGAATTGGTCGCGCGCAGCCGCCCCATCGGATGGACCACTTCTTCCTTGCGGCCGTTGCGGAAGCGCCACGCGTCGCTTCCCGCACGAAACGCGTAGGCAAGGCAGTGAGAAGGGTCCAGGTCACGTGGGTGTTTCGGCGTGCCGTAGCGCTTTACGTAAGCCGGCGCCGCCACGGTAAACCGCGATACCTTGCAAAGCAGTCTTGCGGCCAGCGACGAATCGGGCAGTGACGCAATGCGCAGGGCCGCGTCGAAGCCGTCGCCAACGACGTCCACCACGGCATCGGACAAATGCAGGTCTACAGATAACTCCGGATAGCGCTCGAGCAACCCTGGGAGCAAGGGGGCGACCCAACGCACGCCGAAGGTCATCGGCACGGCAAGACGCACCGTCCCGCGCGGGGATGCGGACTGATCCCGCGCCAGTGCCTCGGCCTCCTCGGCATCACGGTAAAGCTGCGTCGCCCGCCCCAGCAGACTGGTACCGAAAGCCGTCAGCGCGAGCTGGCGGGACGTCCGATTGAACACGCGCGCGCCCAGTCGCTTTTCCAGCCGGGCGATTCCCCGCGAAAGCGTCG
Organism: Dyella ginsengisoli; assembly: GCF_044904665.1. Classification (NCBI taxonomy): domain Bacteria; kingdom Pseudomonadati; phylum Pseudomonadota; class Gammaproteobacteria; order Lysobacterales; family Rhodanobacteraceae; genus Dyella; species Dyella ginsengisoli. The sequence continues at coordinate 162,774 of NZ_JADIKM010000004.1, read as the reverse complement.
GCACCGAAAGATCGAGCTCGCGTGCCGCGGCCCGGAAGGAGCGGCATTCGGCGACCTTGGCGAACAGGGCGAGTCCTTCAAAGTCCGGCAGCTTTGACATGTCAATTTTGCAACGATGTATTTCATTTGATTCTATTTAGTTACATGCCCTTCGTCGATACCTTTTCGCCATCAGTCACCAACCCATAGGTACTACCCATGTCACGCAAGCTCGAAAACAAGATCGCGGTCGTCACCGGCGGAAGCACCGGCATCGGTCTGGAAACCGCCCGCCAGTTCGCCCTGGAGGGCGCCACTGTCTACATCACCGGTCGCCGCAAGGCAGAGCTCTATGCCGCGGCGGCCTCCATCGGCCCGCAGGCCATCGCCGTCCCGGTGGACTCGGCGAAGCTCGGCGACCTTCAGCACCTCGTCGACCGCATCAAGAGCGAACAGGGGCGAGTGGACGTGCTGTTCGTCAACGCAGGTGGCGGCTCCATGCTGCCGCTGGGGGACATCACCGAGGAACACTTTGACGACACCTTCAACCGCAACGTCAAGGGCACCTTGTTCACCGTGCAGACCTTGCTGCCCATCCTGGGCGAAGGGGCCTCCGTCATCCTGACCGGCTCCACCGCCGCGACCACCGGCACGCCTGCTTTCAGCGTCTATGGCGCATCGAAGGCCGCCGTTCGGTCGTTCGTCCGCAACTGGATTCTCGACGTCGACAAGAGCCGCAGGATTCGCTTCAACACGCTGAGCCCTGGCCCCACGCGCACCCCGGGCCTGGTCGACCTCGCCGGACCGGATGCGGCCCAGCAGCAGGGGCTGCTCGACTTCCTCGCCACGCAGGTACCGCTGGGCCGCGTGGGGGAGCCGATCGAGATCGCGCGCGCTGCCGTGTTCCTCGCCTCCGATGACGCCAGCTTCGTCAACGGCACCGAGCTTTTTGTCGATGGTGGCCAGGCGCAGGTGTAACCGCTGACGCGCTCTCCACCGCTCCTCTGTAAGCCACAGAGGCGAACCCGAAAGCTACTGTTGCGGAACAGGTGAGAACAGGAGTCAGCTCACTCCTGTTTTCACCCAAGGAGTAAAAGGGCCGAACGGGGTCAGGTTCACTGATCAATGGTCAGAAAGTGAACCTAACCCCGTTTTGACCCCGTTTGGAATCGCCGTGCGACCAGTCAAACGCCCGCCACGCCACAGTGGCCCCTGACGCCATTCCTTGGGAGATGCAGCCGAATCACTCCTTGAGCGACTCCAACATTTTCGCCATGCTCCTTCGAGAGCCCGTACCAGCCGGCGCTCGATCGCGAGGCCCACATTCCACGGCCTCGGCATGCAAGGGGGCGGCTATGAAAAGGATTTTGCGTTTGGGCTGCCTGGGCATCTTCGCCCTGCTGGCATCAGAGGCATGGGCGGGCGGCTGCAAATTGGGGGATTACGGCACGCTTCCGGTAGAAATGCTCAATGGTCAAGCCACGACCATGGTGAAGATCAACGGCAGCGATACACGCTTCGTCCTCGATACCGGTGCCGCCTTCAATTTCATGTCGCGTGCCACTGCATTGTCGCTGGAGCTCAGGCTGCGGCCTGCACCGTTCGGGTTTCGCATGGGCGGCGTGGGAGGTTCGGTGGGTGTCGATTTCGCCGAGGTCAAGTCGTTCGGAGTCCTCGATACCACGTTCAAGCGCGTGGCCTTTCTCGTCGGTGGTACGGATATGGGCTATGGCCTGCTCGGCGCCAATCTGCTCGATGTCGCCGACCTGGAAGCCGATCTTGCGCATGGCAAGTTGACCCTTTTCAAGCCGGATCACTGCAAGAACGCCGCGCTGGCGTACTGGACCAAGGACGGCAATTACGAAGTCGCCGAAATCGACTCGCCGGGCGGCGAGCAGGACCGGCGCACTTTTGTCAAAGTGACCGTCAACGGCAAACCGTTGCGTGCCTTGCTCGATTCGGGGGCCTACGCCACCTCGCTCAGCCGCCGGGCCGCCGAGCGCGTCGGCATCGACCTGAAGGACGCGGATGCCAAGGCTGACGACGCCATCGGCGTTGGCGGCAAGTCGGTCAGGACGTGGATGGCGCCGGTCGACTCCTACTCCGTCGGAACGGAAACCATCCAGCACAGCAAGATGATGGTCCTGGATGGAGACATGGGCGATACCGACATGCTGCTCGGCGTGGATTTTTTTCTTGCCCATCACATGTACATCGCCAACAGCCAGAAAAAAATCTATTTCACCTACAACGGCGGGCGCGTATTTTCCTTTGCCAATGCACCGGACGACGAAGACAAACCCGGTGCCGACAGTGCTTCTGGCGCCAGCAGCACGGCACTTCCGACCGCGCCGGAGTATGCCCGGCGTGGCGTGGCGAACCTGTCTCGCGGCAAGCCGAAAGCTGCCATCGCCGATCTGGATCAGGCGATCCGCCTGGCGCCCGATCAAGCCGACTACTATGCCGCCCGCGCGCGGGCGCGCCTTGCGGATGATCAGCCCGATGCGGCGCTCACCGATCTGGACAAGTCCCTCGGCCTGGATCCAAAAAACGTCGATACCTTGCTGCTGCGCGCTGCACTTCGCCTCGCGCACAAGGACCGCGCAGGGGCGAACGCCGACGTGATGGCGGCAAGCGCCCTGGCGCCCGCGGGATCAACGCAGGCGCGTACCGTTGCCGACCTGTATGTCGAACAACTGGGTCAACCCGCGGCGGCGCTGCCCATCCTCGACGACTGGATTCACATGCACAGGAATGACGCCTTGCTGGGTTCTGCGCTCAACGAGCGCTGCTGGGCGCGGGCCCTGAGCAACCAGATGCTCGACGATGCCCTGAAGGATTGCCGCAAGGCGATCCGGCGCGACGGCGAACAACCGGCCTACCTCGACAGTCTCGGCCTGGTGCAGTTGCGACTTGGACATGATGCCGAAGCCATCAAGGCCTACGAGCAGGCCATCGCGCAAAAGCCGCAGTCCGCGTGGTCACGCTACGGCTTGGGCCTGGCGAAAATCCACAGCGGCCAGACGGACGCAGGCCGTGCCGATCTGGCGGCTGCCCGCGCGCTTGACCCGGACATCACGACACTGGCCGCCAGGTACGGATTGACGGCGGCCGCGCCATAGGTCGAAAGGGCAACAAAGGGATCAGGTTCATGGGACGCCAGTCGACATCGTTGACCGACCATCCCGGCGTTGCGCCTGGCGCAAGACCGGGAGTGGGATCTACTTTCCAAAGTCGACGCGCAACTGGATACACCGCGAGAAGCGAGGCCAACCGAACGGGGTCAGGTTCACTTCCCTGCGCGAAACAAGTGAACCTGACACCGTTTTGCTTCGATTTTCTACAACCCTTGCCTCAACAAAGTGCACGCCGCCCCTGTTTTACCGGCCCTGCTTCCGGACGGCGCCACGTGGTTATCCCACCAGCACAGCCTTCGGCTCCAGATAAGCCTCCAGTCCGTAGCTGCCGTTTTCGCGGCCAATGCCCGACTGCTTGAAGCCGCCGAACGGCGCCTTCGGCTCGTGCACGAGCGTGTTGACCAGCACGCGACCGGCATCGATCTGCGCCGCCACCCGCGCGCCGCGAGCGTTGTCGCCGGTGAGCACGTAGCCATGCAGGCCGTACGCGGTGTCATTGGCGATGGCGATTGCATCGGCTTCATCGTCGTACGGCAGAATCGCGAGCACCGGGCCGAAGATCTCCTCGCGCGCGATGGCCATGTCGTTGCGCACGTCGGTGAAGACGGTGGGCTGCACCAGCCAGCCGCGCTCCATCGCATCCGGGCGCCCTTCGCCACCGACCAGCAGCCGCGCCCCCTCCTCCACGCCCCGGCGGATGTAACCCTGCACGCGCTCCCACTGCCGGCGGCTGACCATCGGGCCGATGGCCGTGGCCGGATCGCGCGGATCGCCGGCACGCGTCGCGGCCACCTCCGCGGCGATCGCCGCCTCGAACTCCGCCAGCCGCGAACGCGGGACGAGGATGCGCGTGCCCGCGATGCAGGCCTGCCCGCTGTTCATGAAGCCGGCCTGCACCGCCAAGGGCACGGCGGTGGAAACATCCGCATCGTCCAGGATCACCGTGGGCGACTTGCCGCCCAGTTCCAGCGTTATGCGCTTGAAGGTGTCCGCGCCGCCGCGCAGGATGGCGCGCCCCACCGCGGTGGAGCCGGTGAAGGAGATCTTCGCCACGTCCGGGTGCGCCGTGATCTCCGCACCCACCGTGTCGCCGCGGCCGTTGACGATGTTGAACACACCTGGCGGCAATGCCGCTTCGTGCAGCGCGTCCATCACGAACTGGGTCTGGATGGCGCTCATCTCGCTGGGCTTGATCACCGCGGTGCATCCCGCGGCGAGCGCCATGGCGAGCTTGCCGCAAATGAAGCCCGCGTCGCTGTTCCATGGCGTGATCAGGCCGGCCACACCCAGCGGCTTCATCACCACCTGGGCCGCGCCCGCGGCGCGCTCGAACGGATAGTGCGCCAGCGTATCGGCCGCCTCGCCGATCACCTGGTGCGCATACGCCGCCATCCAGCGCGCGCGCGAAACCGGCGCGCCGTATTCAGTGACGATGGCCTCGAACAGCGCCTCCTCGTGGGCGGCCATGGCCGCCTGCATCCTGCGCAGCATCGCCAGGCGCTCGTCCCGGGTCGTGCGCGAGAACGCCGGAAAGGCCGCCTTGGCGGCGGCAATCGCCGCGCGCGCATCTCGGGCGTCGCCTAAGCGCACTTGGCCGATCACCTCTTCGGTGGCGGGATTGAACAGGTCAAACCATTCATCACCTTGCGGAATCACATAGGCGCCGTTGATGTAGCAGTGTTCGATACGTTCCATGGAATCGGTCCTCGGGAGGGTGGAGCCTTGTCGGCCAGGCCAGCAGTGTGGGTGCCGCCGACCATCCCGATAAGCCGTTGTATCGTGCATGGGGCATTCAAGAAATCGGGACAATCGCCATGCAACGCTCTGCCCTCATCGAGCTCGATGCCGTCCTCGCAGTGGCCCGACGCGCGAGCTTTCGCGCCGCCGCGCAGGAACTGGGCATATCCACCTCGGCCATCAGCAACGCCGTCGCCGGACTGGAGGCGCGGCTGGAGACGCGGCTGTTCCATCGCACCACCCGCAGCGTCGCCCTCACCGAAGCGGGCCAGCGCTACGTGGCGCGCATCGCGCCGGCCATCGCGGAAATCCACCGCGCCTCCGAAGAGCTGCACGGCGATCCGCTCTCCCCGGCCGGCACGCTGCGCATCAACACCTCGGTGGGCGCGGCGCAGATGATCTTCCAGCCGCTGATACTCGAATACCTGCGCCGCTATCCGCAGATGAAGGTGGAGATCGTCAGCGAAGCGCGCCTGGTGGACATCGTGGCGCTGGGTTTCGACGCGGGCATCCGGCTGGCCGAAGCGGTGCCGCAGGACATGATCGCCGTCCCCTTGAGCCCCGACCTGCGGCTGGTGGTGGTCGGCTCACCGGACTATCTCGCCGCGCACGGCGTGCCGCAGTCGCCGGCCGATCTGGCCACGCACGAGGGCATCCTGACCCGGCTCTCGCACGGCGGCCTGTATCGCTGGGAGCTGGAACGCCACGGCACGGCGATAACGGTGGACGTGCCCGCGCGGATCATCCTCGACGACGCAACGCTGATTCGACAGGCCGCGTGCGCGGGCATGGGACTGGCCTTCCTCTCCGAATGGCACATCACCGATGCGCTCGCCCGCGGCGAGCTGGTGCGCGTGCTGGACGACTGGTGCCCGTCGTTCCCCGGCCTGCGCCTCTACTACTCCGGCCACCGCCACGTGCCGGCCGGGTTGCGCGCGTTGATTGATCTGGTGCGGAAGCAGGCACCACTCACCGGTGCCATCTGAGCCCGGCGGCGAGAGGGCGACCTCAGTTTTCGGCCTGTTTTCAACGGTTCGCGCGGCCATTCCTGTTCAACCGAACGGGGTCAGGTTCACTTCCCTGCGCGAAATAAGTGAACCTGACCCCGTTATCGCTTCTGCTGCGCGCGCCCCCGGCGCGGCGCGAGATTTCGAGATCTGCGCACTGGAAAACGAAATGCGAGAAAACACTGCTGACAGAACGTGTCAGCAGCGGGCCGCCATGCTTCGCCGACTCCGTTTCCTCAACTGCCCATGCCGGAGCACGAAGACATGAAGCTCGCTTCCATCCGGATCATCGTTCGGGACATCAAGGCCGTCGTCGGCTTCTACGAAAAGGTGACGGGGCAAAAGGCGGAATGGCTCGCCCCTGTCTTTGCAGAAGTGGTCACGCCGGGGGCGACGCTGGCAATCGGCAGCCTCGAAACCGTCAATCTGTTCAAGAAGGACTCACTGCAGGCGGCCGCGAACCAGACTGCCGTGATCGAGTTCCAGGTCGACGATGTCCAGGCGGAATTCGAGCGACTGAAGCATGACGTCGAGGTCGTCCTGGAACCCAGGATGATGCCTTGGGGCAACCTCACGACCCAGTTCCGCGATCCCGAGGGGACCCTCGTGGCGCTGTACACGCCGATCACGGACGAAGCGAAGCAGCGCTTCGGATCCCGGTGAACCCGCGCCATGACCCAGCGGTTTCTGCACAGATCAGCCATGACCTTGTCCCGCGTCGATCCACAACTCGTTTTCGCCTGGCAGGCAGCGCATTCCATCGCTCGGGGCTCCCCGCCTCCCGTTCACGATCGCGGGGGCTTCCGGGTAGATACCCGTTCGGAAAAGGAAGTGAGACGCTGGGTATTCCCACGGCTATGCGGCGGGTTGCGCGCCATCGCCCATGACGTGACGGCTCCACGGCACTACCTGAAGCTGGCTCACCGGCCGCCGCGCGGGTAAGCAAGTGAACCTGATCCTGTGCGGTTGGTTGACCTTGTTCGGTTCTTGCCGGCCGCCGGTGCATCGCGCTCCGGGCGGCTCGTGTCGAATTCCCCATCTCCCGCTCGTCGACACGATGCCGCGATGATCCCGTCGTGGTTCACATATCCAAGGGAAAGCACAGTGAGCAAACTGATCTTCATCAACCTGCCGGTGACCGACCTGGAACGGTCGAAGGCGTTCTATGCCGCCGTGGGCGCAGTCAACAATCCCGCGTTCAGCGATGCCACCGCAGCGTGCATGGTGTTCTCCGACACGATCCACGCGATGCTTCTCACTCATGCGAAGTGGCGTCAGTTCACCAGCAAGCGGATCGTCGACGCGCACGTGGACGCCCAGGTGCTGCTGTGCCTGTCGGCGGACAGCCGCGAAGAGGTGTCCAGCCTGGTCGATCGGGCGAGCGGTTCCGGTGGCAAGGCGGACCCCACGCCCGTGCAGGACTATGGCTTCATGTTCGGCCGGAGCTTCGAGGACCCGGATGGCCACATCTGGGAAGTGATGTGGATGGACCCCAACGCTCTCCCGCCGCACGGCTGAACACCTGCCGCGAGCGGCCTGCGCCGCCGGTCGGGCTACAGGCCATCGACGGCCGCCCCCACTCCGAAGGAATCGGAGTGGGGGCGTAACCCGGAATCACCTGACCTCGAGCGGCGGCAGATCGGCCGGCTTCCAGTCTTCGTTGCGGCCCGTGGACCAGACGACGACCTTGAACTCGTGACTCAGGCTGCCGTCCTTCTCGGCCAGCGTGAGCGCACGGTGGTAGCTCAGCACGAAGTGACCGTGCTCGCGATACGTCGTGGTCGCACCGTAGAGCTGTCCCGTGCCGAGCATGCTCCACTCGCCGTTGGGCGCCGCCAGGCCCTGCTGGATGGTCGGCAGCAATACCGCGCCCGCGGCGCTTTTCGCGGCAGTGGGACTGGCGTCCAGGCTCAGGTCGAAGCCGCAGGCTTCGCCGTGATCGTTCCGGTACTCGCTGTTCGACCCGCACATCGCGGGAATCGAGATGCTTGGCTCGACATCCGCGGAAACGTCCTTCGACTGCATGTGCGCGGTCCGGCTGCCTTCCACCGCCGCATGCACCTTCAGCTGCACGGCGAGGCCATCGCCGATCTCCGATGGCACCGGCATGACGATGCTGAACAACCCCTGCGTCGGCGTGGCCGGCTGCGGCCAGCGCGCCCACTCGTCATAGCGCTCGGTCAGCGTGCCCGCATCGGAAACGATGTGCGCCTGACCATAACCATGCACGGAACCGATGACCTGGCTGGGCTGATCGTTGTCGACCTCGTACGTCGCACTGGCGCCCTCTCCCGAGCGGAAGGCCGGTTGCTGCAACTCGAGCGAGAAGTGGCTGCCGTTGCTGCTGCCGGCGGAGCTCAGGTCGGTCGCGCCGGTGTACTCGATGCGTGCGTGCAGCAAGATCGGCTCGCGACTCGATTCGTCCGTGCTTGCCGGTTGCGCCGCGGGCGCCGCGCTGGCCGTGCCCCCTTGCTCCACCGCCTTGCAGCCGCCCAGTGAGAAACAGGCCGCGACGGCAACGGCAGCCATGGTCCTGACAGCAAGTGCTCCTGGCATCATGCGGATGTACTTCCTTGGGTTGGGTGGATCCGGACGCCGGTACAGCGCCGGCGGTTCCGCTTTATCCGCGATCACCGCGGGCGGAACAATAGGGCGACGGGATGCAGAAGCGCCGATGTGGCGGCCGGCCCGATCCGGGCCGCGCAGCAGCGGCAGTCCACGAGTCGGGAGGCGGGCGCGGGGCCGCACTGGCCAGATCGACAGGCCCGGACCGGACGCGTTCGTCGTTCGCCACGAAGCGCCCCGATCCCGGTCAGGACAACGCCGCGCAGGTTCGCTGCGCGGCGTCGGTTCACGCGGTGCTACGTGCGGACGGTCAGAACTGGAAGTCCACCCGCGCGTAGTAGTAGCCGCCGTTGATGCCGAACGGCAGTGTCTCCCAGCCGTAGGTGAAGCCCAGCTGCGGGAACGGGAAGCCGGTCTGCGGATTCCACTTGTCGGGGTAGGTGTTGAACACGTTGTCCGCGCCCACCGTCACCCGCGCATGCGGCGAGAAGCGGTAGGCGACGGCCACGTCCTCCAGCCACTTGCCGCCCCAGGTCTGCTTGATGCCCGGGGTGAAGCCCTGGCCGGTCACCGAGCCGAAGTAGTTGGCACGCAGGGTCAGGTCCCACGGACCGTCGTGGTACACGCCCTGCAGGATGTGGTGCTGGCGCGGCTGGCCCTGCTCGACCAGGGTCACCTGGGTGTCGTCGAACAGCTGGGTGGGGCTCAGGATCGGCGACTCGGACTTGCGCTTGGTCACCTCGGTCTTGTTGTAGTTCATCGCCGCGGTCAGATCGAGGCTGGAGCCGCCGTCGAACGCGACGCCCTTCTGCACCACCAGGTCGGCACCGGTGGTACGGGTGTCGATGGCATTGGTGAAGAACAGCACCTGGCCGACGCCGATCGGGTTGAGGATCGCCGCGATCGGGCAGTTGGAGTTGGTTGCCGTGCACGGCTGGCCGTCGGTGCCCACCACCTCGGGCACGATGTTGCTGGAGAAGATGATCCGGTTCTTGATGTCGATCCGGAACAGGTCCAGCGTCATCGTCAGGTCGTTGGTCGGCGTGTAGACGAAGCCCAGCGACCCGCTGCGCGAGGTTTCCTGCTTGAGCGGCTGGATGCCGAACGCGCGGGTGACGCTGCTGTCCTGGCGCGCGGTCAGCGTGTCGGTCAGTACGCCCTGCGGGTTGAGGTTGGTCGAACGCTGGCTGTAGTACTTCTGCTGCACGCCCGGCGCGCGGAACCCGGTGGCCAACGTGCCGCGCACCGCAAACTGGCTGCTGGCGTCGAAGCGGGCGGAGAACTTGCCGGTGGTGGTGCCGCCGAAGTCGGAATAGTGCTCGTAGCGACCGGCCGCACCCAGCAGCAGCCGCTCGGTGACCTGCGACTCGGCGTCCACGTATGCCGCCCAGTTGCTGCGTCCGGCGTTCACCGCCTCGCTCGGCGAGAAGCCGGGGAAGCCCTGGATGCCCGGCTGTGCGATGTCGCCGGTCTGGCCGTAGATCGGGATGCTGCGGTCGTTGGTGCGGCCGTAGGCGTACGACACCAGGTCGCCCGGGGTGATCGCGTACGTGTCGCGGCGCCACTCCAGGCCGGTGGCCAGGTCGAGCTTGTCGTTGCCGATGCCCCAGTCGATCGGGCCACGGATGTCCAGGTTGGCCACGGTCTCGTTGAGTTTCAGCGTGCCGGTGTTGGCCGAGGTCGGCGAGCTGGCGTAGATGCCGCCGTTGCCATCGGGCTCGTACCACCAGCTCACGTTGACCGAGTGCTTCTCGTCGAAGCCGAACGTGCTGCGGCCGCGGTCGATCGAGAAGTCCAGATCCCAGGTGTCGCTGATCGGCGTGCGGTAACCGGCCACGATCGAGGCGTCCTTCACCGTGGTGGCGATGTTCGGCAGGAAGCCGTCTGGATACAGCGCCGGCACCGTGCGGTTGTCGCCGGGCGAGCGGAAGAAGCCGTACGAGCTGCCGGTGCGCCGGGACAACCCGCCGAACCAGTACAGCTCGCCGTGGCCGATCGGCAGGCCGCCGTTGAACCAGAAGTAGGTGTTCTTCGCCTTGGCATCACCCAGGTGCTGGGTGACCCGCGGCGGATTCACGCGCAGGGTGTCCGGGCCAGCGCGGTTGGTCTCGCCGCGGTCGCGGTACTCGGCGGTCAGGTTGAGGTAGCCGCCATCCTTGCCCAGCTTGAAGCCGGTGTTGGCGCTGGCCTGCTTGACCAGGCCGTCGCCCTTGTAAGTCTGGCCGACGCTGGAGGACACGTAGGTCACGTCGGTCTGTTTCTTCAGCACGATGTTGATCACGCCGGAGATCGCATCGGAGCCGTACTGCGCCGCCGCGCCGTCGCGCAGCACCTCGATGCGCTCGATGGCGGAGATCGGGATGGCGTTGATGTCGGTGCCGGCCGAGCCGCGGCCGATCGTCTGCTGCACATTCACCAGCGCCTGCTGATGACGGCGCTTGCCATTGACCAGCACCAGCACCTGGTCCGGCCCCAGGCCGCGCAGCGTGGCCGGGCGGATGATGTCGGTGCCATCGCTGACGAAGGTCCGCGAGAAATTGAAGCTCGGCTCCAGCAGCTGCAGCGCCTGGCCCACCTCGGTAACGCCGGCGTTCTCCAGCTGCTCGCGACCGATCACGTCCACCGGTGCCGGCGTCTCCGCCGCGGTGCGCTCCTTGGCACGCGAACCGATCACCTGCACGCCCTGCAGCTCGGTGACCTTCTTCGGGTTGGCCGCCGACGCATCGGCCTGCTGCGCATGCAGCGTCACGACCGGCACCAGCATGCCCGCCGCACACAACGCCAGGCCCAGGCGCGAGAGCGCCGGTGCGCGGCACGAGCCCGTATTCGAACGACGTGTCTTCATGATCCATCCTCCCCAGGTGGTGCCACCGTCGACTCCCCGAACCCGCAGTGGCGACACGAGGCTAGCCGGCGGCACGCCCTGCCAGCAATCCCCCGCCGCATCAGCGGCCCGCCCTTCCAACCGGGAAAATACCTTGCTCTGACAGGGGCTTGGAGCAGGCACCCGGCGGTTCGCACGCACACAGCCAGCGCCAATCCGGCCAGTGCAAGCCCCGCAACGTGATCGCCGGCACAAAGCGGCGCCACCGGCCCGCCCGGGTCACCGGGTCAGCCGCCCGGATCGGCCCGGCGCGACGTCACCAGGCTCGCCACCACCGACACCGCGAGGATCAACCCGACCACACCCAGCGCGATGCCGACCGGGATCTTGTAGATGTCCAGCAGCAGCATCTTCACGCCGATGAAAAGCAGGATCACCGCCAGCCCGTACTTGAGCAGGTGGAAGCGCTCGGCCATGTCCGCGAGCAGGAAGTACATTGCCCGCAGCCCGAGGATCGCGAAGATGTTCGAGGTGAACACGATGAACGGGTCGTTGGTGACCGCGAAGATCGCCGGAATCGAATCCACCGCGAAGATCAGATCGGTCACCTCCACCAGGATCAACACCACGAACAGCGGCGTGGCGTAGCGCAGCCCCTGCTTCACCACGAAGAACCTCTCGCCGTGGTGCTCGTCGGTCATCCGCATGTGGCGACGCATCCAGCGCAGTACAGGGTTGGCATCCAGCGACACCTCCTTGCCGGCGAACAGCAGCATCTTGCCGCCGGTCAGCAGCAGGATGAAGCCGAACACGTAAAGGACCCAGTGGAAGCGCGCCAGCAGCACCGCCCCGACGAAGATCAACACCGCGCGCATGACGATCGCGCCGAGCACGCCATACAGCAGCACGCGCTTCTGGTAGGCCGCCGGCACGGCAAAGAACTGGAAAAAGGTGATCCACATGAAGACGTTGTCGGTCGCCAGCGCCTTCTCGATCAGGTAGCCGCTGAGGTACTCCAGCGCCTTCTTGTTCGCCACTTCCCGCGGGAACCGACCGTCGAGGTACCACCAGAGCCAGCCGCAGAATGCGAGCGAAACCAGCACCCACACCACCGTCCACGCGGCGGCCTCCTTCACGCTCACCCGATGGGCGCCTTCGGCTCGCAGCACGAGGAAATCCACCGCCAGCAAAACGAGGACCAGCAGGGTGAACGCCGCATACAGGAACGGGGTGCCGGCGGATTCGATCGTCATGTCCAGGCTGCCTGTGCGATGGGAAACAACTGAAAACGCGGATCAAGGTGAACCTTCTACAAGGCTCGCTTCAAGAATGCACCCAGCGCATCCAGGGCGCCCTGGTAGGCGCACTGGCGCATCAGGTTGCGGCACCGGATCGAGTGATGGCCCGGATCCTTGCGGGTGGGCGTCGCCTTGACGGGGCAGAACCCTTTTCAAGCGCGTGACATGCCAATGCGCACTCCATATGGGAGGCCAAAATCCAGCGCTTCGCCGGCATCCGCCCGACTCACCAACCGTCGCCAGGACGAGTGAACCTGACCCCGTTCGTTTTACCCCGTTCGCTTTTTTCCCAGTTTTTCTCGCAGCCCTCACCGGGCGCTTACATGCTCAGGTTCAGCGTCACGCTGGCCCTCGAGCCACCGCGCCGCCGCCGGACTACCGGCAGCGGTCAGCCGTCGATTGACCTGACGTGATCACGCCAACGCCTTCTTGTCCTCGTCCAGAAGACGGAAGCACGAAACGGAGACCGCGTCGTTTGCTCCCATGCCGACGAGGAGAACCAAGATGAAACGTCCAGCCCATAGCACGAGGTTTACCCGGTCCATGCTGCTTGGCGTCGCGGTCGCCACCACGCCCATCGCAGCGCTGCATGCCCAGGACAACGCGAGCCAGATCAGGCAGGGGTTCGCCATAAGCCCCGTGCCGCTCAACCTCATGGGAAAGAATCCTGCACTGGTCGGCCTCGGGAGCTACATCGTCAACACGGGGGGCTGCAACGATTGCCATACCAATCCGTCGTTCGCCCCCGGCGGCGACCCCTATCTCGGTCAGCTGGAACAGATCAACGTAGCCGAATTCATGGCCGGCGGCCGCTTGTTCCCGCCGTCCCCGTTCAAGTCGGCCAATCTCACGCCCGATGCCACCGGCAAGCCCGCGGGCCTGACGCTGGATCAATTCATCCAAACCATGCGCACCGGACACAACCCGCTCGACCCGCCGGGTTCCCTGCTGCAGATCATGCCGTGGCCGGCATTCGGCAAGAAAACCGACCGGGACCTGCGCGCGATCTATGAATACCTGAGCGCGATCCCACCGCTGCCTGACAACCCGAATCCCAGCCCGATTCCATGATGCAGGCCCCAAGAACGGGGGCAGTTTCACTTCCACAGAAGTGATAAGTGACCCCGTGATCTCGTCCCTGCCGATCCATCCATCGAGGAGAGCATCATGTTCACTTATATCGGATTGATGAGATTCACCGATCAGGGGATCCACGCGGTAAAGGACACCACCAAGCGCGCGGCCGCCGCCAAAGCGCTGGCGAAGAAACATGGCGTCGACATGCGGGAAATATTCTGGACCATGGGCAAGTACGACATGGTCTGCGTGCTCGAGTCCAAAGACGAGCAGGCGCTGGCGGCATTCAACCTGGCGGTCAGCATGCAGGGCAATATCCGTTCGCAGTCGATGCGGGCATACGCGGCCGACGAAATGGATCAGATTCTCGGAAAGCTGCCGTGAATTGACTCCGCCCTGCGGAACCAGGCGACGTCACCCGCGCCATCCGCAAGCCGGCCCGATCGCATCCAACCGGCATCCTGATCAAACGGGGTCAGGCTCACTTCCAACTATGGAATAAGTGAACCTGACCCCATTTGCTGGCTACATCAACGATCGCTACCGCCGCACCGGCACGCTATGGGAAGGTCGCGACAAATCCTCCCTCGTCGATCGCGACACCTACCTTCTGCGCTGCTACCGCTACATCGAGCTGAACCCGGTCCGCGCGCGCATGTGTGCCGATCCGGCCGACTACCCCTGGTCCAGCCATGCGGCCAACGCCTTCGGGCGTGACGATGTGCTCGTCCACCCCCACCCAAACCGCCGTGCGCTTGGAGCCACGAGGGAGGAGCGTTGCGCCGCCTAGGCCGCCATCGCCATGGAGACGCTGCCCGACGAGGATATCGAGGCGATCCGGTACACCTGCAGCGCCAGCATGCGCTAGGGTCCGAGCGCTTCCACGCCAACATCGAGGCTCGACTCGCCCGACCCGCCGGGCCACTCAAGATCGGGCGGCCACGGAAAGCTCAAAACCGATCAGAAAGTCGAACTTGCCCCCTGTTTTGCCTCTTCTTGTCACTTCACGCTAGGCGTGGGCGGCGGCGCGGCGGCCCGCGCGCCGGTGTCTGGCTGCTGCGGTTCCAGCTGCTCGGGCTGAAATCGCTGCAGTGCTTTCTGCGCTCGTTCGGCCTTTGTATCTGTGTCGATATTCTTCCTTGTGATGTCATGGGTGTCGGTAGTCAGCAAGCTCTGTAAGCCAGCAGCATCCACTTCGGCGGGTGCCATGGCGCACTTGGCTGCCATGCTAACGGCCACGGAGACATTCACATCTGCATCGTTGGAGGCCTTGAATTCGGTGAGCGAGTCGGTGTACGCCTGCATTACCGCCGCACGGCGCTTGGCGTTAAGCACGCCATTGAACGCACCGTCCACCTCCTGCTGCAGACCGTTGGCCGAGCCTGACAAGCCAGACCAAGCGTCTTTGGCGGAGCCCTTCGCCAGCGGTGCGGCCACGGCGCCAGCAAGAGTGCCGGAAATGGCAGTGAACAGCCTCCACCCACTGGTGCGATTTCCATTGCCCTCGTAGTAATTTTGCACCCCGCGACAAAACTCACTGGCTTGAGTGAGCGCAGCTGTGGCATCCGCTACCGTGCAGGTCCCCGTTGGGCAGGGCGAGGCGGCGTTGCCGCTGTCGCCAGCCCAAGGCCATTTGACCGTTTGCGCGCACCCGCAGAGCACGATCGCGCTAGAGACAACGAAAACCATTGCAGCCTTCATACTCGGCCCCTCCCTATTGGACCCTTGAGGCAACACCTGAAGTCGTTGAAGTACCTCCATCGCAACTCCCGGACGGGACGCCATCAAATATACTCTCATGTAAAAACAAGCAGGTGAAGTTGAGCGCAACTTCGACTCGCTTCAAATGAGCACCCTTGCGATTTTCGAAACGAATGCGAAAAAGTTCGATGACTTACAATTCCGCTAAAAGCATGGGCCAAAATGAATCTTTACAGCGGGCGCCACGAGGAGGTGTACTCAGACCACTATTCTTATTTAACAGCCAAGTTAGTCAAAAAAGTGGAACTTGGCCAACCTCCATGCGGGAGTTAAGGGAAACTTATGCAATTTCGGCCCTACTTTGGCGCACAGAGGGTACTAGGCTAATCGTCGAATACCGAGCAGATCACTCCTTTTCTGAGGCGAAACACTGACGCTATCCCCTTGATTCCCGCCTAACAGGAGAATCTTATTCCCCTCAATACCAGCGAAGAAGCCCACATGGCCAGGAGCGTCTATCACATTCGCACCAGGCTGCTCTCCATCTCCCCTCTTGAAAATGGCCACGTCAAAACCTGGCTCCGCTTCTTCAAGTGAAACAACCTGGCCCACCGTTAACCATGACCGAGCCATAAGGCTTTTTGAGCGCGGAAGGCGAAGAAGCCAAGCAACGTAGTTAATAAACGCCGAACACCACGGCACCGCATCGTCTACAACCGCAGGCTCATCAAGCCGCAACATAGCGAGAACCTGAGGATTCGAAGTGGCGCCTGGAACCTCTTTTGTCCCGACAAATCTCTGCGCAAGTTCGTAAGCAGATATCGTAATTTTATCCATTACAATTCTCTCCTTCTAAAAGATGTGCCCACGAACTTGGGGCCCATGAATTTAAATTGCCTGCTTATCAGCGCCCTCGGCACATATTTGCCGTGCATTTTGGCGCCAGCCTTCCTATTCAGTCATCATCCAAACGGATGATTCGTCCCTCACCCCCCAAAAAAAGGATAGAGAAAAAAGCGAAAAGCGTGGAGTTCCCAGATTTGAGTGGACGGCTGATCGGCACCGTTGATGAGCCGCCTCGAAGAAAGGGGACGTGACCAATTAAGAGCTCGCCTACCGGCAACGGGTACACCCGCCGACAGATCGTCCCGCTCCGTCGCAGCACGGTAATCGCTGGATCCCCCACCGGCGATGGCCATGCCACGACGACCGCGTCTCGAACTGCCAGGTATCCCGCTACACGTCACGCAACGCGGCATCAACAAGGGCGCGATCTTCCTCGACGCGGACGATCGCTATCACTTCAGACGCCTGCCATGCGCTATATCGAACTCAACCCCGTGCGTGCCGCCATGGTCGAGGCGCCGTAGGACTACCGATGGTCCAGCGTGCACACGCACCTGGCCCGCGCACGTGATCCGCTCATCACGCCCCACCCACTCTACCTCGCGATGGGAAGCACGCCAGACGAACGCGCCGATGCCTACCGACAGTGGCTCAACGCCGGCATCGCGCCCGATCACCTGCAGCGTCTGCGCGCCTACCCGAGCCAGGAACGTGGCCTTGGCGATGAGCGCTTCCAGCACATGGTGGAAACCACGCTCGGTCGCCCTGCCGCCTGCCGGTCCCGCGGACGGCCGCGGCAAGCCAGCCTTCGCGAGCCGATTTAATTAGCCACGTCCCCTTTATTCCCTTTATTCCGCTGGCTAGGTCTTACAGTCCTTCTCGCAAGACACGACGAATAGCCTGCGTCCCCTGCGGGGTGGCGACGCGCAACAGCTCCGCATAGCTAAGCGTAAACGTTAGGTCACACCCGTCACCGGTCGGAGGCTGGGCAAAGCTCATGCCGCCAGACTCCAAGGAAATCTGAAAGAGAGCACCGGCCTGGTAGTTACCTGCGCATTCGTTGGATGCGTCGGGAATGTCTTCGCCCTTGAAGGCGAGTGCATGGAGTCTGGGAGGCATCTCACCCAACCCAGCCGCAAAAGGATCGTCAGAGTAAGCCTGCGCACCGCCGAACCACGACCAAAGATCCACTTTGGCGCCAGTATCGAGATTCCAGGTCACCTGGCCCTGGCTGATACCACTCTTACCCATACCGGCCGCCCATCGGTAAAAGTTCACCGTTAGCCAGTGCCCTCCCCAGGAAAGCGGCTCAACGTCAACGTCGTCGTAACCGACCGGACTGTCCGTGGTGAGCTGCCGTCGTCTGACCCAGTAGACGCCCTCCAGAGCACGCGGACTTCGGTCCAGCAAGCCCAGCAGTTGCTGGTTCACTGCTGCAACCGACGCGCCAGGCTCCAAAAGCTCCAACGTCTTCTGCCAGCCAAACCGCAGGACGCGGTAGCGATGATCTCCTGTGTGCAGAACAGGGCCAGCAACAAGCTGCACCGGGGTCTCAACCGCAGATGCCATGCTTTCCGCCGCACACGCGTGAGGCTCGCCAATAGCGTCGGCAGACACCAGATCAAGCGTGAGCGGCGGCGCGCCATTTTCCGTCACCGTTCCGAGCAGCCTGCCCTGGCTCGCGATGCGCATGTTCCATTGCGCACCTAACCTATCACCTTGCCGAAATTCCGCCGGCCCCGAAGGCAACAGCGGTATGGGTTCGCCCTCGCCCTGCGCAACATATCTACCGGCGCCCAAGGACGCATCGAAACAAACCCAGATGCCGACACTGCCGCGGCGACCTTGCCAAACACCCCATAGCCGCGAATCCAGGCTCTTATGACCCGCATGCGCAAAAGCAGCCGAGCACATAGCGAGCACAACCGCGCCAGCACGCCATCCAAGCTTCATGTTTCTCACTCCAAAGCGAACCGAAAACAGGGGTCAGAGTCGCCTTTTCAAGGCAGCGGCGCCGCAGAAAGTGCACCCTGACCCCAGTTTTTTATTGCTTCAGCGCTATTTGTAGGTCGGGAAGCCGGGCGGCACTCTCGGGTCAAACGGCACCGCATTACCCAGAAACTTCGGATCGAGCAGCATCCCCGAATAGGTGCGCGCTTCCGAATCGCACTTGCGGGTGGCGAGCAACTTGCCATGCCTTTCAACGACGACGCCGCTGCGTTCGCTTGCGTCGGTGCGTTGATAGGTGGGGCTGACCGCCTCCGCGTAAACCGTATAGCTGGTGTCGCCATCATTCAGGCGCAGATAGACCAGGGCTCCCCGTCCGCCATCGCCGAGGCTGTTTCCGCTGGCGTACTCCCGTGCGGGCTTGGGACGGGTGGGGAACTCCAGCTCCGTATGGCTGCTGCTGCCGAAGCGGTAGCGAAGCACACCAAACGGCGAGCCTACCGTGGGGGAGGCGCAGACGGCGATCTGCTTCTGTGACGAAGGGCAAGCGATCAACACGGCTTCGCCGGCGTGGCACAAGGTGCCCTCTACCGGCTTGCCGAAGTATGCCTGTGCCTGTGCCTGTGCCTGTGCCTGTGCCTGTGGCGGGGCTCCGGTGGCCAACACCAGCAGCGCCACGGCCGATGGCAAAAGACTGCAATTCGATTTCATAGCCCTGGGGTCGCTCCTTTGGTCATGCCACCGACCTCCTGTCCGGACGGGCCACATACTTTTGCAGTGAGCCTGGCGGGCGAGGTTTATCCATGCTGGTCGCCGAGAAATTGCCAAGAGCCAGAGTCAGAAGCGAGACTTTGCTGCGATCGCTTCAAGAAAGTGCACCCTGATCTCTGTTTCGCTTTTCCCCGATTTAATTGGCCACGTCCCCTTTAATTTTCGGTCCAAACGTTGAAATGAGTGAAGCTGACCCCGTTAACTGGACTTGCGACTCAGCGCGGCCACATACACCGCACTCGCCTGCTCAATCGTATCTGCGGGATGCTTTACGCAGTAGTTCGACACGTTCTCGATGATCTCGGCAGCGGACGTTGTACGCAAACGTGGGTTCATGGCCGTCGCACCGGACACGAAACCTGTTGTCCAACTGGCATAGCGGAAAAAGACGTTTTGAGACCATGGTATTCTAGCGACGGAAGGGTCATGAGAGAGGCGGGTCCATTCCGAGCAAGAGATGAGAGAATCCCCGTATTGACGGGCATCGCTTGGCAGATCGCCTGCGTAGCATCCCAGTACCCCTCCGATGGACAGCAAAGCGGCGCTCCCGCGGATGGTCAAGACCGCTGCCTTATTCCTTGCTTTCATGATGTGTCCCTGAGTTGCCGAAAAGAACATGATCAAAAGGCTGGGCCACCTTCACTTCAGCACATGGGATAAGTGAACCTGACCAACCTGACCCCGTTAGCTGTTTTTGGTCAGGCCTGGCTTGTTCACCAGAGCGGCTTGGCTGCCTCAATGTTCTTTTCCTTGAACTCTTTGGCTTTGTTGCCGCCTGATTCACGCCACACGGCTCTGCTGTTCTTGTGGTATTCGCGAACCGACATCCACTTTCCCGT
Organism: Dyella ginsengisoli; assembly: GCF_044904665.1. Taxonomy (NCBI): domain Bacteria; kingdom Pseudomonadati; phylum Pseudomonadota; class Gammaproteobacteria; order Lysobacterales; family Rhodanobacteraceae; genus Dyella; species Dyella ginsengisoli. Next base: position 143,046 of record NZ_JADIKM010000004.1, on the reverse strand, counting down.
GGAATATAAGAACCACAAGCGGGTGGTGGGAATGATCTTCGACAGCTTCACCTCCTTCGACTCGGCAGCCTCTTCCGGGCTCACAGCGGCGCCGGTCTTTGAGTTGACCACACCTGAAAAGTCATCGTCAGGCACTTCAATCGCAAGGACGATCCAATCGCCTCCGTTCAGCGTTACGTAGTCGCAGGCGTAGGACAGGTCCGCAGATACACATTGGCCAGGGATACTGATGTCCGCCTCCGAGGGCGATCGACCACTGCTGGACGACGCTATCGAGGTCGAGCCAAGCACACGCTCCTCAGAACTGGGGCTAGGGTCCAAACCGCGATGCACGATTCCGCTCATCGATCCAGAATTCACCGCCTTGTAGAAAATCATCGTATCCGTCCCTTGAAAGATGCCGAAAAGCCAGAGGAGGAGTCAGCGTTACCCCTCTGCAACACTTGGCTTCAGAAGGTTGCGCGCTGCTCCCCGCTTCCGATGGAAGCTGCCTCGTGGCAGCGATCGCCTCAGGCAGGCCGTGCCCGAAAGCGTTTCGCTGCCTCCGGACGCCCATCATCCGTTCGCGAAGGCCAACCGAACGGGGTCAGGTTCACTTATCAATGGTCAGAAAGTGAACCCGACCCCGTTTTGGTCGAGCCATGGCGCGAACGCACTTGGTCATCACAACGCTCTCGTGCACTCCCACCCCACCTACCAGCGCCTTGGCGACACGCACCGGGAACGCTGTGCTGCCTATCGCGCCATCGCACTGGAAACGCTCTCCGACGAGGACATCGAAGCGATCCGCCTGCATCTGCAGCGCCAGCATGCGCTCGGATCCGACGCTTTCGCGCCGCCATCGAGGCCCAGCTCGCGCGGCCGGCCGGGCCGCTCAAGATCGGGCGGCCACGCAAAGCTCAACGTTGATCGAAAAGTCAAACCTGCCCCCTGTTTCCCTCACTCTGCCCCCTGTTTTAGACCCTTTTATTGCCGATGGACCTATCCACAACATGTTGGGTTGACTTACCCAATAATGACCGATATGTTGAGCCATCGGTGCCTAGTCAGACGGTTTTGTCGACGAGGCTTAAAAGGGAATCTGGCGTAATTCCAGAACTGACCCCGTAGCGGTAAAGCGGAAACGAACGCGCCCAACATGCACTGGCCTAGTAATGGCTGGGAAGCGGGAGCAAGTAGGCGGATCGCAAGATCCATGTCCGCAAGTCCGAAAACCTGCCGGTCTTTCCAAAGAACATGCGTTGCCTCGTGCAAGCATCGCTTCGTTGGGAACGTAGGACAGTTGTCTACCAAAGGATTGGGATGACGCTGTTTGCCTTTGTCATCTCGCGCATAGGGGAGCGAGCCAGGTAATTCGTTGGAGACTCCGATCATGTCAATGGTCTACGCACTGTGCTGGTTGCGCAGCTACCTTCCGGTGAGCTGCTTCGTTTGTGTGCAATTTGGGCAGACAAGGCTCAGCGTGAAGATGGAAGCAACGGCACTAAAGCCGCCATCTGTGTAACGGCAGCGGCGGTGGGACAACAACCTGCCGCCGCTCCCTTGTGCCCCTCAAGAAAGTGCACTCTGACCCCTGTCTTACCGCGGACGGCCGCGGCAAGCCAGCCTTCGCGAGCCGATTTAATTAGCCACGTCCCCTTTATTGGGTGTGGCTACAATTGCGCATGGTGAAGCTCCCTGCCCTCGTTCTAGCTGTGGTGCTGGTGTCCGCGTGCGGCGTGCGCGCCCAAGCGCCTGCATCGGAAACTACCGTGTGCCAGCTGTACGGTTCGGAGTCTGGCGCGCATCGGGTTCACCTGTCCTCGGTAGCGATCATGGATGCGCGCCATGGCGCCAGGCTAATCGACCCTGGCTGCAAGGGCGTGAGCGTGGGATTCCGGTTTGCCGATGGATTGGCGCCGACATTGAAGGCGCATCAGTTCGATGTGGCGTTGTCCGGCGATCCGATGGATCTGTCCCTGCGAATCTTCACCGTGACTCTGGCTGGGACGTTCGATCCCTCCGCCACTGGCAATCCGCATGGGTTGCTGACCGTAGATCGGGTGGACACGTTCGCGAAGCAAACGGATTTTCCGGACCACCTGCCTGCGCATTGAGTCGTTGTGTCGACGCTGAGGGCTTGCCAGCGAAAGGTCGCCTCATCGACGACTTGCTCAACGGCAACCGAACGGAGACGGGTTCATTTCCAGCCCCTGAGACAGGTGCCCTCCCCCTTTTTCTACGGGGCGATCGGCATGACGAGCAGGCCGATTTGCTAGCTCGGCACGCCCAGATGCGCGGCATGCGCTTCAGGCGAGCCATCGCCCTCTTCCAGTGCATTCACGATGCGCTCGGCGACCCCGCTTAGGTAGCCAGCCAGCGCGGCGCGTTTGAGATTCACCGGGAGAATCTCGTCATCGATCGGATGGCTGGTGGCAGTCAGTGCCACCAGTAACTGCAACTCGTCACAGAGATCGCGCAGCGCCTCGTAGTTGCTCAGAGAGAGCGCAATGCCGGACGTGTCGACGGTTCTTTGCTCACGGGACGATGCACGATCCATGGTCGTGTCTCCTTGCTGGAATATCGCCCTCGCTTGCGGCGACGGGCAATGATGGGCCGCGGCTCTGCTGAGCCTGCCGCCGATGCACGAGCGTTTGCCCGTCAACTGGCCGACGCGGCTCCGCGGTGAGGGCGGGCGTTTGCAGTACGCGGCTCTCTGGGCAGGCGTTGCTCCTCCACTTCATCGAGCACCCCTTGCACCTCAAGCGCAGCCTCAAAGATGCCCTCTCCCAGCACCGATACTGTATGCCGATGCAGCGGCTCGGCCCCGCCCACCGTCATCACGTCTCCATTGGCCGTGATCGTGCGGAGCAAGCGAATGAGTTGGTCGAACTGGTTGACTGTGACTCCGAAAGCAAGCCGATCCTGCGTCATGGCGTCTCTCCCTGGGTAACGTGCCGGACAGGTTGATTTCTCAACCTATCCGCACTCTCTACGGGTCGAATTTAACTTACTAAAAGACTATATGTCACTTATAGTTGTTGTTTATAGTCTTATAGTTTGTAGCCGTCAATCTCATGCACGCGGATGCTTGCCCAATGAGCAAAGCATCTGCCAACGCATCGCCTCGCCTCGTGTTCGCACGCAACCTTCGGCGAGCAAGACGCCTTCAGGATCTGTCTCAGGAAGCGCTCGCTTTGCAGGCTGGCCTCAGCCGCACCTACGTTTCAGAAGTCGAGCGCGGGATGCGCAACATTTCGATCGACAACATGGGGCTCCTCGCACAGGCACTGGGCGTGCCACTAGGCGATCTACTAGACCTCGACATGCTCAAGCGCCTCGCAACACGTTGAAGTCCACCGGACGCGACTGTCCGGTGGACATCACCCCCTACGTCGGCCCCGCCTTTCGACTTCTGCGCGAGCGCCACTCGCTCAGCCAGGAGCAGCTCGCTCTAAGCGCGGGCCTGGACCGCACGTATGTCAGCGGCATCGAGCGAAGCCGCCGCAATCCTTCGTTGAAATCCATGCAGCGTATGGCGAGCAAGCTGTCCGTGTCCCTGGACGTAGTGTTTTCACTTGCTCGCGAGCTGGCGGAGCAAGGTCAGGATGTTCCGGCGCAGAGGCGAGTGCGCACCAAGCGCTAGAGCATCCTGCGGAGGACGGGGCGTGGCGTGGAGGCCTAGTGGTCGGATAGGACGTCAGACGACGGCCGGATTAAATTAGCCACGTCCCCTTTATTACAGATGACGCCCGAAGCCAGCGGCCAGCTTGCACGCGTCATGCAGGCGCTGGGACGCCGCCACGTGCGATACGTCAATGATCGCTACCGCCGCACCGGCACGCTCTGGGAGGGCCGCTACAAATCCTCCCTGGTCGACCGCGACACCTACCTGCTGCGCTGCTGCCGCTATATCGAACTCAACCCGGTCCGCGCGATGATGTGCGCCGATCCGGCCGAGTACCTCTGGTCAAGCCACGCTGCCAACGCGCTGGGCCATCACGACGCCCTGATGCACCCGCACCCCACTTACCTGCGCCTTGGCGAATCGCCAGAGGAGCGCTGTGCGGCCTATCGCGTCATCGCACGGGAAACGCTTTCCGACGAGGACATCGCAGCGATTCGCCAGCATCTGCAGCGCCTGCACGCGCTTGGCTCAGACCGCTTCCGCGCCACCATAGAAGCCCAACTCGCGCGCCCGGCCAGCCCGCTCAAGATCGGGCGGCCGCGCAAGGCGCGAAGCTCATCGAAAAGTCGAACCTGACCCTTGTTTTGTTCGGTTCATAAATCAATCGCGTCCAACTGCACCGATTGGACGCCCAACACAAAACCACGAAACAACGCTCTTAGAAAGCTCAGCAAACATATCCCTAACAGATGCGGGGAGTGACCTACAGAGATCTCGAAGGCCGTCGTTCGGCACCTTCTCGAATTCTTTCACAAACTCCACAAGGTAGTCCTCGGGATACCTCGGGAGACGTTCACAGCCGTGCGTACACGCATAAATATCGCGAGTACAACTTTTTGACGAATAGTCGTTGAAATGCTGCGCGCAACCTTGCCAATAGGCACCACCATCGCCAGCCCCACGCAACAAAGCACAAGGAACACTCCTCTTTAGCGGCACAAATCTCCAATGATCCTTATCAACGTGCTTACGCCAAATCCCTTCGTCCCTCTCCAGAGAAAATCTCCTAGCCGGATCAGATCTGAACGACGAAATGTGCTTATGCAGATCCAACGGAAAAATATTCTCAATCGAATACACGTCGATCACGATGGTCCTTGCCAAGCTCGACGAGTTAGCAATGTCGTCCTCGACCATTCGCCGAGACCAATCATTCGGAACACAACCTGGATATCTAACATCACTGTCAACGATGGACAGAACTAATTTATCTGCAGCACTTTTAATGTTCTTGTATTCATGCTCGATAGCACTCCCGCCCCCACCCCTAACGTCCGCTTTCAGCTGGACCCGCGGCAGCTGAAAGCCCCCACTAGCAATCGCCGCTCGCGCCAGAATCAAATAAGCCTTGGCATCATTTATATTTTCAGCCAAAAGCACGGGATTATCGAAAAATCCATGTGGCACATTACAAATCGGGACGATTATCTCCCGGCGACCACTAGACATTCGATCGGAAACATCCCCACCGCCAGCAACAAGCCGAACAACTACTTTTAGAGAGGAGACCAGCGATCCCTTAAATGCTCTCGCGCGAGATACAGCGAGGAAAACCGACTTTGTGCGATTTGAAAATCTTTCAGAATTCCTGATTAAATCCAAAACAGCGAGGCTGTCGACATAAATGAGCAACCTTCCCCTAACCCTCGCATCGGCAAGACGATTTATCTCAGAGCAAGCCAAGTCATGAGAAGAATTAGAGGGATCGCGCAACACGTCATCGAGTGAATCATCCATAATTACAAGCATGACTCAGCCCCCCACCCCATCAAAAAAATCATACGGCCAATTGCTAAGAAACCCCTCACCGTCAAATGATGACTTTGAAATCGTTGCGTTTGATGGAGATAACGGATCGCGCTCAAATAAATACACCACAACATCTTCTAGCGGCAAATCCTCCTCCGCCAAGAGAAGCTGACCGGTTTTAGCGACCATCGTCTCGCTGTGTGTTTCAATTATGAAGCGAAGATCAACCCCTATCCGCCGAGCACCGATGAGCACCTTATAAAATAGCTCCATTAACCTCCCCTGCATTCGAGGATGCAAATGGAGCTCCGGCTGCTCAACGAGAAAAATAACCGGAGCCTGCGCCGCAAAGTCACGTTGACTGAAGACAGGCGAATTTCGGCGCCGGCGCCTGGTCACCTGCCACACCTGCGCCAAAATCGGTATAACCTGAGAGAATCCAAAGCCCACGTCAGCAAGGTTGACTCGTGTCTTCCTTTCCGCATCCTCAATCAAGATGCTTACGTGGCCAGCATGACTTTCCACCAAAACAGAAAACCCCATGTTGTCTGCCGTCCAATCTGCAAACGCCCTAGCCTCGGGCTCACCCAGGCTTTTTAGAAACATAGCCAAATTGTCGCCATTAGGAGCAATCTCATCTACGGCAATCGCCCTTTGTCTGTAGTAACGCTCCGCAGAAGCACGCAATGGGGTTATATATCTTACGTTGGAGAAAGATGCAGTGAGAACCGAGTTCACCACATCGAATATGTTATTAAAACTTATCGCAAATAGCGCCCGATGAATTTCTCGAATCTCATCACTATCAGCAGACAACGCACGAAGACGCCTCCGCCAGACATCGCCGAGATCAGCGCTCTTTAGTTGCGTAATGATCGAACTTCTTGGCCCATAAGTTAAACCACCTATCAGGTCTAGAATTGTCTGATCAGCCACCCTGTGATGAGCAAATGATTTAACGACATTAAATATACGCGCAATGATTTCATCGTCATCAATGTGAACCAAAATCGTCGGCAACAGGCGCGCCTGACGTATTACCTGCCGAACCTGTGTCAGGGGCAGCAGATCCTCACCATTTACCTGCAGCTTTTTAAGAGTCAGCTCTCGATCGACCAATACATAGGCTACATTGCCGTCTTGCTCAATGGTATATTCCGAAAATATTGGGCTATTAACATCATGCTCTTCGGCCGACTGCTTAAGATGAAACCTGTATTCGAGCAGGGAATTTAGATGATCCCTGGTTGGCCTTCTTGCCTGGGAAGGCATCGAAAAATACATGTGCCTCAGCGGATGAGAGAATCTAAATGAAAACTCAATTACTGGATCACCAGCGGAGTTGTTCAATGACTCCCAAAACGTCCCAAAATCAACATAATCACCCCACCATAAAATATCGTTCAGAGTCTTTTCTTCTGAACTCTGACGAAGCAAAGGAAATGACCGCAAGAACGTGCTTTTCCCTGCGCTATTCTTTCCTAGAAGAACTGTCAGAGGCTTTATCTCAACGTCACCAGTGTCCTTGAGACTCCGGAGATTGCGAATCGAAATACTTTCCATTTTATTGATGAGACCTATGGATGAAATGAAATGGTCAGGACGTTATATGGCATTCAAGCATTCGCTACGGCAATGGATAAGCCGCTACGTCAAACCATCGGCAACTTCACACCCTGCTCCTTGGCACACTCCACCGCCACCTCATACCCAGCATCCGCATGCCTCATCACCCCGGTCCCCGGATCATTCCAAAGCACCCGCCCAATCCGCTTATCGGCTTCCTCGGACCCATCGCACACAATCACCACCCCCGAGTGCTGCGAATACCCCATCCCCACCCCGCCCCCATGATGCAGCGACACCCAGGTCGCCCCACCGGCCACATTCAACATCGCATTGAGCAACGGCCAGTCCGACACCGCATCCGACCCATCCTTCATCGCCTCGGTTTCGCGGTTCGGTGACGCCACCGACCCCGAATCCAGGTGATCGCGCCCAATCACCACCGGCGCCTTCAGCTCGCCGTTGCGCACCATCTCGTTGAACGCCAGCCCCAGCTTGTCGCGCAGCCCCAGCCCCACCCAGCAGATGCGCGCGGGCAGGCCCTGGAAGCGGATGCGCTCCCTGGCCATGTCCAGCCAGCGGTGCAGGTGAGCGTCGTCGGGGATCAGCTCCTTCACTTTCTGGTCGGTCTTGTAGATGTCTTCAGGGTCGCCGCTGAGTGCCACCCAGCGGAACGGGCCGATGCCCTTACAGAACAGTGGGCGCACGAAGGCGGGTACGAAGCCGGGGAAGGCGAAGGCGTTGGCGCAGCCTTCGTCCTTGGCCATCTGACGGATGTTGTTGCCGTAGTCGAAGGTGGGGATGCCCTGGGCGTGGAACGCGAGCATCGCCTCCACGTGCACTTTCATCGACTGCTTGGCGGCCTTGGCGGTGCCGGCCGGGTCGCTCTTGCGGCGCTCGAACCACTGCTCCACCGTCCAGCCCCGCGGCAGGTAGCCGTTGACCGGGTCGTGCGCGCTGGTCTGGTCGGTGACGGCATCGGGGCGCACGCCGCGCTTGACCAGCTCGGGCAACACATCCGCTGCGTTGCCCAGCAGCGCGATGGATTTGGCTTCGCCGGCGGCCGTGTACTTGGCGATGCGCGCCAGCGCGTCGTCGAGGTCGCTGGCCTGCTCGTCCACGTAGCGGGTCTTCAGGCGGAAGTCGATGCTCTTCTGCTGGCACTCGATGTTGAGGCTGCAGGCGCCGGCCAGGGTGGCGGCCAGGGGCTGCGCGCCGCCCATGCCGCCCAGCCCCGCGGTGAGAATCCACTTGCCCTTGAGGTTGCCGGCGTAGTGCTGGCGGCCCATCTCCACGAAGGTTTCGTAGGTGCCCTGCACGATGCCCTGCGAGCCGATGTAGATCCACGAGCCGGCCGTCATCTGGCCGTACATCATCAGGCCTTTCTTATCGAGCTCGTTGAAGTGCTCCCAGGTGGCCCAGTGCGGCACCAGGTTGGAGTTGGCGATGAGCACGCGCGGCGCGTCGGCGTGGGTGCGGAACACGCCGACCGGCTTGCCGGACTGCACCAGCAGCGTCTCGTCGTCGTTCAACTCGCGCAGCGATTTGAGGATGGCGTCGAAGCACTCCCAGTTGCGCGCGGCGCGACCGATGCCGCCGTACACCACCAGCTCGGCCGGGTTCTCCGCCACCTCGGGGTCGAGGTTGTTCTGCAGCATGCGGAACGGCGCCTCGGTGAGCCAGCTCTTGCAGCTGAGCTCGGTGCCGCGCGGTGCGCGGATGGTGCGGGTGGTGTCGATGCGGGTGGGGGCGTTCATGGCGTGCTCGCGGAACTGGTGGAAAGCTCGATTGTGGCCACCGCTCCCCCGGGCGGAAAGCGGCAGTGCGGCAAGGGCTCAGTGCTTGAGGTGCGCCAGCGCGTCGCGCATGCGGTTGAGCGCGGCCTGCTGGTCGGGCCGATCGCCGAAGCGTTCTGCAAACGCCTGCACCGTGTCGGCCAGCCCGGCGCGGGGCTGCTCCATCTGCACCTGCGCGCGCAGTTGCCAACCATCGGGGGCATCGGGCTCTATACGGATCAGCTGATCGGCGACGTCCCAGGCGTTGTCCCACTGCCCGGTGCCGCCATAGATCAGGCCCAGCGATTCCCACGACCATTTATCGGTGGGGTCGAGGCGCACCGCCTGCTCGAGCTCGCCGGTGGCCCGGGTGTTTTCTTCCAGCTCCAAGTCGGCATAGCCCAGGCCGCGATAGACGGCGCCCTTGCCCGGCAGCTGCGGCGCCACGGCGCTGATCTCGTCGCGCGCCCAGCTTGGGTAGCCCAGCGGAACCAGCGCAAATGCGCGGCTGAGCCGGTCATTGGGACGATTGGCAAAGCGGATCACCTCGGCGTAATACACCGCGGCCAGCGTGTGTTGCTGCGCCGTGTCCGCGCTTTGGCCGGCAGAGTCGAGCGGGTCGAACGAGGCCACGTCCTGCAGCGTGTGCATCATCAGGGCCAGCTCCGGCGGGGTGTCGCAGCGGCAGCTGTAGAAGTTGAATTCGCGCAGCCGCACGTCGGTGGCGTTGAGGTAGAGCAGTGGGTTCTGCGCCGCGTGCGACAGCTCAAGGCGACGCAACGCTTCGAGCTCTCCCGGTGTGCCGCCCCACTTGGGTTCGGCCATCACATTGGCCGTGGCATACAGAAGGAAGTCGGCCGGCGCGATCTTCAGCCCGGCTTCGCGCGCCTGCAGCGCGTAGTCGCGCCCCAGCGTCATGCGGCCGATATCCATCATGGACGCATAGACCGGCGTGAGGCGCGGGTCGAGCGCGATCGCGTGGCGAAGATCGGTATCGGCCTCCTGGGCCAGGCGATCCATGGACAGGATCGCGTCGGGCGGGGTATCGCTGATGAACTTTTCGCCGCGCGCCGTGGCCGCCATCCGCGCATAGGCCATGCCGCTGGCGGCATAGGCAAAGGCGCTATTGGGCGACTGCCGCTTCCACGCGTCGAGCGTGGGGCGGATGTCGAACGAGCCGTCGTCGAAGGCGTTCTGGTAGATGTGGTCGAGCATGCCCCGCGCGGCGGGATCGGTGAGCTGCTGGTGCAGAGCATCGGCCAGCTGACGATCCAGCTCCGCGGCGTGACCCCGCTCGATCAGGCGACGCGCCTCGTCGAAGCTGATGCCGGGCTGGTAGCGGTAGTGGCAGTAGGCCTTTACCGCGTCGGCGTTCCAGTGGCTGCCGGGAGGGTCCGGGTAGGCCAGGCAGCGCTGCAGCGGATCGTTGATCGCTTCGACCTTGCGGGCCTGGCTCAGGAACTGATCCACCTGGGTCTGCGTGAACGGCTCAAAGCGCAGCGGGGGTGGCTGAGCCGCGGACGCGGCCGCCGGTGGCTGAGCGGGTGCGCTGGCGAGCGCGGGGTGTGTTGCCGGTGCAGTCACGCTTCCGTGGAGCCACCAGCCAGCCAGCGCCAGCGTCGCCGCGACGGTCGCGGCCATCGCCACTCTTCCCCTGCGTGCCATGCGCTCCCCCTGTCCCTGTTGGCCCCGCGACGGAACATAGCAGGGCGGCCGTTTCGAAGCGTGGCGTTTTGGGCGACCGGGACGCACTGGCACGAGGGCGAAAGAACCTGCGATGCGCTGCCCCTGGCAGGCGTGCCTCAGACACGCCTGCCCGATACCCGGCAAGGGGCGCGCCGTTATAGGTTTGAGCTGGCGGCAACCTGTTGTGCAAGTGCACCGCACGCGCCGGCGAGCCAGTGGCGCGCGGCGTCGAGCGTGGCGTCGCCTTCGGCGGTGGCCTCGGCCAGTACGGTTTGATCGGGCGCGATGCGCTCGCCGTAGGCCTGCCCGGTGCGATCCACGTCGACCGAGGTGGTGAGGAAGATCTCGCTGCCGTCGGGCAGGCGGAAACCGCTGTTGCCGGTGCTCAGGCCCGCGGTGGGCTGGCCGAACGAGCGCGTGCCGGGCCGGCCGCGGAAGGCGACGGCCACCACCTCGCCGGAGCTGGCGGTACGCGGCCCCAGCAGCAAGGCGACTCGCGCGTGCTCCAGTGCCGGCCCCTTCGGCAGGTCCGGATCGAGCGGGCTGGCGGCGTGCAGCGGATACACCTGGCCCTGCGCGTTGCGGAACCCGCCGAGCACGCCCTCGCCCAGCAGCGGACGCAGGCTGGCGAGCATGGGCAACATGCTGCCGCCGGGGTTGTGGCGCAGGTCCACCACCCAGCCGCAGCGCGCCTGCGGCTGCACGCGGGTGATGTCGCCGATGACGCCGGTGACGAAGGCCCGCCGCGCCGCACCCTGCATGCCGCTGTAGCCGGGCATGTCGATGTAGCCGAGCTGGCCGGGCAGCGCCTGCACCTTCGGCGACGAGGAGGCGAAGCCGCCGTGCTCGAGCTTCTGTGCGGTGGCGGCCGGCTGCAGGTGGCTGTGGTGGTCGCCCAGCGCAGCCAGCAACTGGCGGATGGCGGGGTACGCGTCGGCCGCCGCGCCGGTGGGGTGCACCATGGCGCGCAGCTTGGGTTCCAGCGTGGGCCAGTCCACCTGCGCGGCGCGCAGGGCGTGGGCGCGCACGATCTCGATGGCGGCATTCAGCATGCTCAGCGGCGTGATGTGCACCGCGGGCGACACGCGCGAGGTAAGGCGCAGATCGGTGGTGCTGACCTCCCCTGCCCCGGTGAGCGCGGTGCCGAGGAAGATCTTCTCGGCGTCGTCCGGCACGTCCACCTGCACTTCACGATGCGCCGCGGCGGTGGTGCCGAACACCGGCTGCAGCTGCGAGTTGGCGAACGCCTCCGAAGGTCGCCCACCGTCCACGCGCAGCCAGATCAGCGCGCCCTGGGCGGCGTCGCGGGTGGACAGATCCGCGGTGAGCGTGAGCCGGTGGCCGCGATACGGCAGCGCGTTGAGCACGAGGCCGGAGGCACCGAACTGGCCGGGCAGCGGATCGTCGCCACGCAGGGTGACACTCGCGCCCTGCGCGTCACGCGGATCGCCGGTGCCCTGCACCACATAGTGTGTGCGACCCGAGCCGGTGACGATCCATCCGGCCCCGGATTGCGCCATGCCCATGGCCGGCACGCCGAGCAGCCCCACCAGTATTCCGACCCATCGCATCCAGCGACCCATGGCGTTCCCTCGACATTGGTGAAGCGTCGAAAGTACGCCGGGCCGAAGGGGGACGCCAGCCGTTCGGGCGGGAGCCGCGTCGATTCGCAAATCGTTGCGGCGTGAAACGCTGCGGCTTACACCAGCAGCCAGCCGGCGTGCAGCGCCAGCACCGCGAGGCTGATCCCCAGGCGCATGCGGCGGTAGGGGGCCGTCCATAACGGATCGCGCTGGTCGATCACCAGCCAGATCGCAAAGCCCGCGGCGAGCAGCGCCAGCGCGTAGAGCGGCGCGTGCAGCAGCAGCAGCGCGGAGAAGCCGATCAGGCTGGGCATCACCGATTCCACGAAGCGCAGCGGCGACACGCCGCCGGCGAGGCCGCGGCCCCAGCGCGCGCCGCCGAGAAAGCTGAGGATCACCGCGCCGTAGGACACGAACACCGCCGCGGCGAAGCCGGCCCACGCGGGCCACACGAACGCGGCGAGCAGCGCGCCGGCGAACGGCAGCACGCCGCTCCAGCCCAGCGCGAGCATGCCGCGCGGCAACGGCGGTTTGGAGGAATCGATCATGCGGGGCACTCCTGGCCGGCACCGTGCCGACCCGTGGCGCATGATGACCGAAGCGCCCGCACTGGCCCAAGCGGCACTGGCGTCGCAGGGGCGTGCGACGGAGGCTGCGGCCACCGTCACCGAGGAGCCGCCGCCATGATCGTGCTTGCCGCCCTGCTCGCCGCTGCCGCGGCGCCCGCCGCCCCCGTCACACTGCGCTGCACGGTATGGCAGCGCGAACAGGCGTTCGCTCGCAGCGTGCGCGAGCACGACTCGGTGGCGTTCCGTACGTTCCTCACCGCCGACGCGGTGTTCGACGCGAACACCGCACATCCCGTGCGCGGCGCCGAGGCAATCGCGGCGGCGTGGGCGCCGATCATCGCGGGCAAGGAGCTGCAGCTGGACTGGCAGCCGGCCAACGAGGTGGTGAGTGCGGACGGTCGGCTGGCGCTGTCCAGCGGCCCGTACCGTCTGACCACGACGGACAAGGCCGGGCAGTCGCAGACCGCGATCGGCCGCTTCAGCACGGTGTGGCGGCGCGGACGCGACGGCGCGTGGCGGGTGCAGTTCGACGGCGGGGATGGCGGGCGACCGGCGGACGCAGCGGCGCTGGCAGCGTTTTCGCAGGGCGTGGACAAGGCATGTCCTGCGGCGCCGTAGATGTGGCGGTGCGGATGATGCGGTGTCGCCGCGTCGCCCGGGAGTGCGATGCCACAGGCCGTGAAGCGAGCTGAAATCCGCGGCCGCCTGCCCATCAGCATCCATGTCCGAAAACGGCGAGTTTGCCCCGCTGCGCGGTGCTAGCCTGCGCGGCATGGACACTCCCCTGCCCTCTGCACTGCCCGATGCGCGCACCTGCGAGCGCGCCCGGCTGAGTCGCGACGCCCGCTTCGACGGCCTGTTCTTCACCGCCGTCACCAGCACGCGCATCTATTGCCGGCCGGTGTGCCCGGCACCGTCGCCGAAGCCGACAAACGTGCGCTATTACGCGAGCGCGGCGGCGGCCGAAGCGGACGGATTCCGGCCGTGCCTGCGCTGCCGGCCGGAGCTGGCGCCGGGCAACGGCGACTGGCAGCGCGGCGGCCACGTGGTGGCGCGGGCGCTGACGCTGATCGAGCACGGCGCGCTGGAAACCGGTTCGGTGGATGAACTGGCCGCGCGTGTGGAGCTGGGCGCAAGGCAGTTGCGGCGACTGTTCGTGGAGCACGTGGGGGTGCCGCCGCTGAGCGTGCACACCACGCGGCGCCTGCTGTTCGCCAAGCAGCTGCTGACCGAGACGGCGATGCCGGTGACCGAGGTGGCGCTGGCGGCGGGGTTCGGCAGCCTGCGCCGGTTCAACGCGGCGTTCGCGCAGGCGAACCGGCTCGCACCACGCGAGCTGCGGCGGCAGCCGCGTGCGCCGCTCGGCGCGCCGCTGGTGCTGCGGCTGGGCTATCGCCCGCCGTACGACTTCGCCGCGCTGCTGGCGTTTCTGCGCGGCCGTGCGCTGCCCGGCGTGGAGGCGGTGGACGACAGCGGCTATGCGCGCGTGTTCGGCGACCCCGCACAGCCGTCGTGGCTGCGGCTGAGTGCGTGGCCACAGGGCGAACACGCGCTCAAGCTGGAACTGCACGGCGTGGCCCCGGCGCAGTTGCTCGGCGTGGTGACGCGGCTGCGCCGCATGTTCGACCTGGATGCCTCGCCGCAGGCGATCGCCGCGGTGTTCAAGCGCGATGCGGTGCTCGGGCCGCTGGCGAAAAAGCATCCGGGCCAGCGCCTGCCCGGCGGCTGGGACGGTTTCGAGATCGCGGTGCGCGCGATCCTCGGCCAGCAGGTGAGCGTGGCCGCGGCGCGCACGCTGGCCTCGCGCGTGGTGCAGCGCTTCGGCACGCCGCTGGCGGATGCGCCGCTGCCGGGGCTGGAGCGGATCTTCCCCACCCCGGCGCAACTGGCCGAGGCGGACCTGGGCACGCTGGGCATCACCGGTGCGCGCATCGCAACGATCCGCGCGGTGGCGCAGGCGCTACTGGACGGGCGCATCGACTTTCGCCCGGAGCAACCGTTGGAGACGTTCGTGGAGCGCTGGGTGGCGCTGCCGGGCATCGGTGCGTGGACCGCGCACTACATGGCGATGCGCGCGCTGAGCCACCCCGATGCGTTCCCCGCGGCAGACCTGATCCTGCGTCGCGCGGCGGCGCCGGGTGCGGACGAACTGAGCACGCGCGCACTGGAGCAACGCGCCGAGGCGTGGCGGCCGTGGCGCGCCTACGCCGTGATGCATTTGTGGCGCAGCGTGGGCGAGGCCGCCGTGGCCGCCGGAGCCAAGCGATGAGCGGCGCGATCTGGTTCGACGAGATGCCCTCGCCGGTCGGCCCGCTGCGGCTGGTGGCCGACGAGCACGGGCTGCGGCAGATCTGGTTCGAGACCGAACGACACCCGAAGCGCGCCGCGCCGCATTGGGTACGCGCGCCGCAGGCGGTGCAGTTTGCGCGCGAGCAGCTGGAGGAATACTTCGCCGGCACGCGGCAGGTATTCGAGCTGCCGCTGCATCCGGTGGGCACGCCGTTCCAGCTCACCGTGTGGCACGCGCTGGCGGACATTCCCTATGGCGCCACGCAGAGCTACGGCGAGGTGGCGCGGCGCATCGGCGAGCCGCAGGCGGTGCGCGCGGTGGGCGCGGCGAACGGGCGCAATCCGCTGCCGATCGTGCTGCCGTGCCATCGGGTGATCGGCGCCGACGGCAGCCTCACCGGTTTCGGCGGCGGCCTGCCGGTGAAGCAGTACCTGCTGGCGATGGAACGGCGCGTGGCGCAGGGCGACCTGTTCGGCGGTTGACGGCAACTCGCCGCCGGCCGTGTGCCGAACGGCACGTTGACGCCCCGGAAATTGCACGTATACAGTGTATACATGCCACGCCTGACCACTGCCGAAAAAATCCGCCGCGCCGCGCTGAAGCTGTTCGAGCGCGGCGGTGCCGACGCGGTGAGCATGCGCCGCGTGGCCGACGCGGTGGGCATCACGCCGATGGCGATCTACCGCCACTTTCCCAGCCGCGAGGCGCTGCTCAAGCGCCTGTCCGACGACAGCTTCGAGGCGATCGCACACGAGTGGGCGGCCCACGCGACGCACCCGGACGTGCTGGAGCGGCTGCAGGCGCTGCTCGTCCCCTACCTCGACTACGCGCTGGCCAACCCGCACCTGTTCGACCACGCGTTCTCGCTGCGCCGCGACGACGCGCGCCGATTTCCCGAAGATTTCCGCGAGCGCCAGTCGCCCACGCTCACCGTGATTGCCGATGCGATCGACGACGGCATGCGCCGCGGCGTGCTGCGCAAGGACGATCCATGGGACGTGGCGATGACGCTGTGGGCGCACTCGCACGGGTTGATCGCGCTGTATCGCGCCGGCCGCTTCAGTTACGACGAGGCGCAGTTCCGCGCCTTCTATCTCGCATCGCTGCGGAGGGTGATCGATGGCATCAAGGCTTGATCGCAAGGGGCTGGCGCTGGGCCTGGCCGCAGTAGCGCTGTCGGCGCTGGGCTGGTGGTTCGGCAGCGGCCTGGCGCCGCAGTGGTGGCTGACCTGGCTGGCGCCGCTGCCGGTGCTGCTGCTGGCACCGCGCGTGCGCCGCCGCTGGGCCGCGCTGGCGGCATTCGCGGCGTACGCGCTGGGTGGACTGAACCAGTGGAGCTACCTGCACGGCTATATCGGCCTGCCGATGTCGACGATCGTGCCGGCGGTCGCCGGGCCGGGGCTGATGCTGGCGCTGTGCGTGCTGCTGTTCCGTCGCCTGCTCACGCGCGGTCGACATATCGCCGCGGCGCTGGCGGCGCCCGCGCTGTGGGTGACGATCGAATACATCAACACGCAGCTCTCGCCGCACGGCACGTTCGGCAGCATCGCGTACACGCAGATGGATGCGCTGGCGATCCTGCAGCTGGCGGCGCTCACCGGGCTGTGGGGCATCAGCTTTCTGCTGTTGCTGGTGCCGGCCGCTGTGGCGGTGCTGGCCGCGCCGCAGGTGTCGCGGCGCGGGCGCATGGCGGTGGCGGCAGTTGGCGTGCTGCTGCTCGTGGCGACGCTCGGCTTCGGCAGTTGGCGGCTGCAGGCCCCGACCACGGCGCGCGTGCGGGTGGGGCTGGTCTCATTGGAAAAACCGATCCGGCCGGCCCTGCACGACGCCGACGGACAGGCGCTGCAGGCGCGCTACATGGCGGCGATCGATCGCCTGGGGGCGGCCGGCGCGCAGGTAGTGGTGATCCCCGAGACCGCATTCGCCACGGCTGAGGCGACCGTACCCGCGTTCGCCGACGCCGCGCAGCGCCACGGCCTCATCCTCGACGCCGGCATCGACTTCACCGGCGATCCACGCGCCGAACGCAACATGGCGATGGCGTTCGCGCCGGGTGCCGCGATGCCGCTCACCTACAGCAAGCAACACCTGATCCCGGGCTTCGAGAAGCAGTACACGCCGGGCGAGGACTATCGCCTGCTGCACGGCACGCCGCGCATCGGCCTGGCGATCTGCAAGGACATGGACTTTCACGACATCGGCCGTGCGTATGCGATGCGCGATGCGCAGCTGCTGCTGGTGCCGGCGTGGGATTTCAGCATCGACGGCTGGCTGCATAGCCGCATGGCGATCATGCGCGGGGTGGAGAGCGGCTTCGCGATCGCGCGCGCGGCGCGCTCCGGCCGCCTCACCTTGAGCGACGACCGCGGCCGCGTGATGGCCGAGGCGTCGAGCGAGCAGCACGACGCCGACCTGGTGGGCGAGCTGCCGCTGCGCGAGACGCACACGCTGTATGGCCGCTGGGGCGACTGGTTCGTCTGGGCCGATCTGGCCGCGCTGGCGGCGATGCTGGTGCTGGCCGTGATGCCGCGGCGCACGGAAAGCCGCAGCGGCGGCTGAACCCTTCTTTCGCCCGCCGTCGCGTCAACGGGACGCCAGTGCGCGAGGGGCTGCGTAGACCGCCGATCAGCCGCCGCCGTTGCTGGAGCTGTGCGCCGGCGCACTGGCCTTGGTTGCCTGCGGCACCGGTTGCGGCAGCAGCGCGTCGCTGTAGCGCTGCACGCGATCGCGCTGCTGTGCCTGGTAGAGCTGGTCCTGGGCCTGCTGTGCCTTGTCGACCTGCGGGTCGTTGGCGGTGCTGCTGCTCGACGCGGGGCGACGGGTGCGCTCAATCGATTCCTGCCGCAGCTGGTGCTCCACCTGGTTCTTGCGCAGCTGGTCGCGCACTTGGTTCTGCTGCACCGTCTGGCGGAAGCGCTGCTGCGCGGCGGTGGGCTGGATCAGCACCGGTCGCGGCGGCGGCGTGGTGGGCTGGTTCTGGCTCGCCCATGCCGGTGCGCAGGCGGCGATCGCAAGAACCGACGCGGCAAGCGGCCAGATGAAAGGATTGCGAGATGTCATCGTCACACCTATGCGCGATCATGGCGCGTTGCCATGTTCGTGATCCTAGGTTCCAACGCATGAAATTCCTGTTCCGTCTACTCGCCAGCTCGCTGCTGCTGGTTGTCGCAGGCTGCGCCCAGGCGCCGGTGCCGCGCGCGGCGATGCCGGCCTCGCACGTTCCGCTGCTGCTGATCTCCATCGACGGCTACCGCCACGACTACCTCGACCGCGGCCTCAGCCCCACCCTCGCGGCGCTGGCGAAGGACGGCGTGCGGGCCGACGGCATGCAGCCCTCGTTTCCCTCGCTGACCTTTCCCAACCACTACACGCTGGTGACCGGCCTGCGCCCGGACCACCACGGCATCGTGCACAACACGATGGAAGACCCCGCGCTGGGCCACTTCGCGCTGAAGGATCGCGCCGCGGTGAGCGACGGCCGCTGGTGGGCCGAGGCCACGCCGCTGTGGGAAACCGCCGACCGCGCGGGGCTGAAGACCGCCACCATGTTCTGGCCCGGCACCGAGGCCGACATCCACGGCATGCACCCGGATCACTGGCGGCCCTACGACGGCGGCGTGACGCCCGATCAGCGCGTGGACCGGGTGCTGGCCTGGCTCGATCTTCCCGCCGGGCAGCGACCGACCTTCCTCACGCTGTACTTCGACGCGGTGGACCACGCCGGCCACGACCACGGCCCGGATTCGGCGCAGGTGAACCAGGCGCTGCGCGACACCGACGAGGCGCTGGGCCGACTGATCGCCGGCCTGCGTCGGCGCGGCCTGCTCGACCGCATGAACCTGATCGTGCTGGCCGACCACGGCATGGCCGACGTGCCGGTGGGCCACACCGTGGTGCTCGACGATCTGCTGCCGCTGGACCGGGTGGATCGCGTCACCACCGGCGTGCTCGCCGGCTTCAATCCCAAGGCCGGCCACGAGGCGGACTTCGCCGCCATCGAGGCGCGCATGGAGCAGCCGCAGCAGCACATGCAGTGCTGGGACAAGACGCGCGTGCCGGCCCGCCTCGCCTACGGCCGCAACCCGCGCGTGCCGCAGCTGCTGTGCCTGGCCGACGTGGGCTGGACGATCACCACGCGTCACTACCTCGCCCGGCATCCGAACGACCACATGCGCGGCGAACACGGCTACGACAACGCCGACCCGCACATGCAGGCGCTGTTCGTGGCGCACGGTCCGGCGTTCGAGCGCGGCGTGCGGCACGCGGTGTTCCCGAATGTGGATGTCTATCCGCTGATGGCGCACCTGCTGGGCGTCACCCCGGCGGCGAACGACGGCGACTACGACGCGGTGAAGGACATGCTGGTGCCGGCGGCGCGCTGAGCGGGCGGCTCGAAGCCTGCGCAGCGCATCGGCACATCGAAGCGCCATAGGCCAATCGGGCTAATGACGCGGCGCAGGTGCTCGCACATCATGCGCCGCTCCCCCATCCGACCTGCCCCACCATGAACTTGCTCTCCCGATGGATTTCCTGCGCCGCGCTGGCACTCCTCGCCGGCTGCGCCACGCAGCATCCGGCCGTGCAGGCCGACGCCGCACCGCCCGCGCCACTGCTGCTGATATCGATCGACGGTTTTCGCGCCGACTACCTCGATCGCGGCATCTCGCCCACGCTGTCCACCCTGGCCAGCGACGGCGTGCGGGCGCAGGCGATGGAGCCTTCGTTTCCCTCGCTGACCTTCCCCAACCACTACACCCTGGTCACCGGTCGCTACCCGGACAACCACGGCATCGTCGACAACGCGATGTATGACCCGACGCTGGGCAGCTTCACCCTGGGCAATCGCCAGGCGGTGGGCGACGGCCGCTGGTGGAACGAGGCCGAGCCGATCTGGGTCACCGCCGAAAAACAGGGGCTGCACACCGCCACCATGTTCTGGCCCGGCTCCGAGGCGGCGATCCACGGCGTACGCCCCGAGCACTGGCTCACCTACGACGGCGACATGCCGTACGACGCGCGCGTGGACAAGCTGCTGTCCTGGCTGGATCTTCCCGCCGCCAGGCGGCCGCAGTTGCTCACGCTGTACTTCGAGGCGGTGGACACCGCCGGCCACTACTACGGCCCCGATGCGCCGGAAACCAACGCCGCCATCGGCGAAGTGGACAGCGCGCTGAGCCGCCTGGTCACCGGGCTGAAGCAGCGCGGCCTGTTCGATCGCATCAACCTGATCGTGGTCGCCGACCACGGCATGGCCTCGACGCCGCCGAACCAGCGCATCTTCCTCGACGACCTGATCACCCCGGGCCATGCGCGCGTGGTATCGACGGGCGCGATCTCCGGAATCATCCCGGCGCCGGGTCGCGAGGCGGAAGTCGAGGCCGCCCTGCTCAAGCCGCACAGGCACATGCAGTGCTGGAAGAAGGCGCAAATTCCCGCCCACCTGCACTACGGACACAACCCGCGCGTACCGCCGCTGTTCTGCCTGGCCCAGGTCGGCTGGCTGATCACCAGCAACACCACCACGATGCTCCACCACGGCAAGCCGATCTACGGCGAACACGGCTTCGACAATGCCGATCCGGCGATGCGCGCACTGTTCCTGGCGCACGGCCCGGCGTTCCGCCAGCACCTGGTGGTGCAGGAATTCCCGAACGTGGACGTCTATCCGCTGATGACCCACCTGCTGCACATCACGCCGGCGCCGAATGATGGGGACTACCGGGCGGTGGAGGAGATGTTGGCGCCGGGGGCGCGGTGAGGCGCGCGAGACCGGGCGGTGATGGCAGGTGGTCGCTCACCTCTCTGGTCCTCTTGACGTGCGGGCTCTAGTTACAACTCGCTGGCACCACTCGTAAACGTGCAAGGGAAAAGCAAAGGCTTTCGTGCGCCTTCGGCGCCCGAGTCACTTTCTCTTGGGTCGCCAAGAGAAAGTAACCAAAGAGAAGGCGACCCTCCTCGGCACTTGCCGGGCTACGCCCGGCAAGTCCGTGAGCCGCGGCCGGGCTTTTCGACAGTGCATCCATGCACTGACGAAAAGGCATCGGCATCCCTGCCGATGCCCCTGCGGGCCTGATCGTCCACGACTCACTGCCTCACAAGGGAGGTGGAGATCAAAAGCAGGGGCAACAGCAACAGCAACAGCAACAGCAACAGCAACGGCAACGGCAACGGCAACGGCAAAGCCAAAGCGAAGGCGACAGCAAGGGCACAGGTGAGAGCTGCGGCTGCGGCTGCGGCTACGGCTACGGCTACGGCAACAGCGAACGCGAACGCGAGGGCGAGGGCGAGGGCGCAGACCCAGGCAAAAGCGATGGTGATCGCGTCAGCGATCGCCGAGCCTGGGCGCGCATAGCGCGCTGCTTTTGACCTTCCCTCCCCTCTGCAGCGGCGGCCGGGCGGAGGAAAAGCCCGAAGGGTGGCCGGCATGGATGCTGGCCAGTTTGGCGTCAGGGCAGGATGCCCTGTCGACAAACCCCGCAGCCCGGACGCGAACCTCCCGGGCCAACGGCCCGGGAGGCGCGGAAGCGGGGTGGCCTTTCTCTTGGTTACTTCTCTTTGGCCAAGCAAAGAGAAGTGACTCGCCCTCCGCAGGAGGACGAAATGCTCTTCGCTTTTGATCCGGCCTAGCGCAAAAGAGTCAAGATCAAGGTGGATGGCGACCGCTCCTGCGGTCGTCCTTCGGACCGCCTTCGGCGTCCGCTTCGGCTCCTGCCTCCGCGAGCCCGCGTTCGCGGGAATGACGGCAAGAGGGCGTGTGGCGTGTGGTGAGAAGCGTGGGCCTATGGCGGTCGGCGAAGCGCGGCGTGGACGCGCCGATCACGCCGCAGGCACAGCTCACTCAGGGCATCGCCCCCTGACTGGTCGGCGTGGGCGGCGTCGCCACGTTGACCAATGGCGGCACACGGTAGAGCCGCCACGCCACCAGCAGCCCGGCCAGCACCAGCGCACCGACGAACGCAGCCACGCCGTGCCACCCGTGCGACGCGTAGAACAGCCCGCCGCCGGCACCCGCCAGGCTCGATCCCATGTAGTACGAGAACAGGTACATCGACGAAGCCTGCGCCTTGGACGCACCCGCGCGGCGACCGACCCAGCTGCTGGCGATGGAGTGGCCGCCGAAGAAGCCGAAGGTGATCGCCACGATGCCCAGCACGATCAGCCACAGCGAGGTGAGCGCGGTCAGCGCCACGCCAAGGAGCATCAGCGCGAACGCCGTCCAAAGCACCTTGCGCCGTCCCAGCTGGCCAGCCAGGTGGCCCATCCACGCGGAGCTGAAGGTGCCGATCAGGTACACGCTGAAGATCGCGCCGACCAGCGTCTGACTCAGCGAATACGGCGGCGCCAGCAGCCGGTAGCCGATGTAGTTGTAGACGGTGACGAACGCGCCCAGCAGCAAAAAGCCGGTGGCGAACAGCCACGGCAGCGCGGCGTCGCGGAACATCGCGGCGAAGCGCGCCAGCAGGCTGCGCAGGTGCAGCGGCTGGCGCACGAAATGTCGCGACGGCGGCAGGCTCGCCCAGAACAGCAGCGCCGACACCAGCCCGATGCCGCCCACCGTGGCCACGCCCACGCGCCAGCCGAAGTAATCGGCCAGCACGCCGGCCACCAGTCGACCGCCCATGCCGCCGATCGCGTTGCCGGCGATGTACAGGCCCATGCCAAGGCCGATGGAATCGGGGTGCATCTCCTCGCTCAGATATGTCATCGCCACCGCGGGCAGGCCGCTCAGGGTGAGCCCGAGCAGCGTGCGCAGCACCAGCAGCATGTGCCAGTCCGGCACCAGCGCGGTGGCCAGCACCAGCACCGCCGAGGACAGCAGCGAGGCGGCCATCACCGACTTGCGCCCCACCGCATCGGACAGCGCGCCGGCAAACAGCATGGCGAAGGCGAGCACGCCGGTGGTGAGAGACAGCGACAGCGCGCTGGTTGCCGCGCTCACACCGTAGTCGTGGCTGAACTGCGGCATCAGCGGCTGCACGCAGTACAGCAGGCCGAACGTGGCCAGGCCGGCGGCGAACAGCGCAAGGTTGGTGCGGTGGAACGCCGGCGTGCCGTGGCGGATCGCGGTGGACGAGGCGTCGGCCGCGGGGCCGGCGGGAGTTGCCGAGGTGGACATTGTGGAGGCATCGCCAGGCGATGCAGGCCGGGCGCCTGCGCGCGCTAGCTTAACGCCGCAGCGGCCAGCGGCAGGCGCAGCGTCACCGCGAGGCCGCCGTCTTCGGCGTTCGCGGCACGCACGCTGCCGCCGTGCACCTGCACCACGCGCTGCACGATGCCCAGCCCCAGTCCGAGCCCGTCCGCGTGGGCCGCGTTGCTGCCGCGGAAGAATGGCCGGAACAGCATGGCCAGCTCCGCCTCCGGCACGCCGGGGCCGTGGTCGCGCACGGTCAGCTCGACCTGGTGGACATCGACGCGATCGAGCATCAGCTGTACGGACGTGCCCGGCGTGCCGAACTTGATCGCGTTGCCTAGCACGTTGTCGATAGCGCGCTCCAGCAGTTGCGCGTTGCCGGTGACCCGCGCCTCGGCGTCGGCCTGCACGTCGAGCTGGATGTGTCGCGCGCGGGCCTCCAGCGTGGCGCGCGCAGCGGCATCGCGCAGCAGCGCGGCGAGATCCACCGACTCGGCCTGCATGCCCGGCAAGCCCCCTTCCAGCCGCGACAGCGCGAGCATCTCGCCGGTGAGGCGGTCCAGCCGCGCAATCTCCTGCTCGGCCTGGCGGAAGTAGCCGGCGGCTTCGGCGGGGCTGCTGCTGCGCTCGGCGAAATCGAGGATCAGCTGCAGCCGCGCCAGCGGCGAGCGCAGCTCGTGCGAGAGATCCTGCAGCACGCCGCGGTCGTGCGCGACCAGCGCCTCGATGCGCTCGGCCATGGCGTCGAAATCGCCGGCCAGCTGGGCCAGCTCGTCGCGGCGCGAACTGCCGCGCCAGCCGACGCGCGCGGACAGCTCGCCCGCCGCCATCCGCTGCGTGGCCGCGCGCAGTGCGGCCACCGGCCGCGCCACGCTGCGCGCGATCCACCAGCCGATGGCGCCCACCAGCAGCAGCGACAGCGCCGTCTGGACGCTGAGCAGGATGCCCTGGCGCGCGTGGTGACGCAGCCGCGTGTGCGAACGGCTGAGCGCGACCAGCTGGTAGCTGCGGCCGTCGTCGCCGGCCACCGCCTGCACGGCCAGGTACATGCCGGGCCGCGGCTGCATCAGCAGATCGTGTCCGGCTCCCAGCAGGTTCGGCAGGTCGCGCTGGATCGGGCCGTACAGGCGCATCGGCGACAGCGGGCGGCCGCCCTCGAACAGCGTCGCCTCGATGCCCTCGTGCCGCTGCTGCTGCACCCACGCCTGCAGCCCCGGCTCGCCGCCGGTCTGATAGGCGTCGCGCGCATCCTGCGCCAGCGCGGGCCAGTCGATCTCCACCGTGGTGGAGTACTCGATGAAGCGCTGCGCCAGCGCGCCACCGACGAGCAGCACCACCAGGTTGGCCAGGCAGAAGCCCAGCAGCAGGCGCCAGTAGAGCGAGCTGCGCAGCGGGTTCATGCCGCCCCCGCCAGCAGCAGATAACCGGAGCCGCGCACCGATTCGATCCGCGGCGCTGCGTCCGACGCCTCGGCCAGCTTGTGGCGCAGGCGGCTCACGTGCACGTCGATGCTGCGGTCGAAACGCTCCAGCTCGCGGCCCAGCGAGAGCCGCGTCAGCGTGCCCTTGTCCACCACCTCGCCGGCGCGCTGCGCCAGCGCCAGCAGCAGCTGGAATTCCGCGCCGGTGAGGTTGAGCTCGTGCGCGCCCACCCAGGCCTGGCGATCGCCCGGCTGCAGCCGCAGCACGCCGACCTGCACGTTGGCCGCCGCCTCGGGGTTCTGCCGACGCAGCTGCGCGCGCACGCGCGCCAGCAGCTCGCGCGGCAGGCAGGGCTTGGCGAGGTAGTCGTCCGCGCCCAGTTCCAGCCCGATCACGCGATCCACCGGTTCGCCGCGGGCGGACAGCATGATCACCGGCAGCCGCTGCTGCATGCGCAGCTCGCGCAGGGTGTCCAGGCCGTCGCGGCCGGGCATCATCACGTCGAGGATCAACAGGTCCGGCCGCTGCGCGCTGTCGCGCAAATGCGCCAGCGCGCCCTCGCCGTCGTGCACCACGTCCACGGTGAAACCCTCGCGCTGCAGGTACTCGGCCAGCAGGCGGGTCAGGGCACGGTCGTCGTCGGCGATCAGGATGCGTGGCATGACGGTCATTCCAGTGTGTCCGCGGCGCGCGCGCCACGGGCTTTACCCATCTTTACGTTTGCGCAAAGAACATACACGCGGCGGTGTCGTCCAATGCTCACGAGTCCCCACCCACGAAAAGGTGCCAACCATGCGCAAGACGACTTCCCTCGGTTTCATCCTGGCCTCGGCCCTGGCCCTCACCGGTGCAGCCTATGCCGCCACCGGCGACCACGACGGCCGCCACTTCGGTGGTCACGGTCACCGCGGCCATCACGGCATGCACGAGGCGTTCGCCAAGCTCAACCTCACCGACGCGCAGAAGGCCAGCATCAAGCAGATCACCCAGGCCACCCGCGCGCAGAACAAGGACCAGTGGCAGGCCCTGCGCACGCAGCGCCAGGCGTTCGAGCAGATGACGCCGGACCAGGTCGGCTACCAGGCAGCGGCCGCCCGCCTGGCGCAGGCCGAAGGCCAGGCCACCCAGGCCCGCATCGAGCAGCACGCCAAGCTGGAGGCGCAGATCTACGCCGTGCTGACCCCGGCGCAGAAGGCCCAGCTGGCCACCTTGCGCAGCCAGCGCGAGGCCCGCCGCGAGCAGTGGAAGGAGTTCCAGCAGAGCCATCCGGCGCCCGCGACCAGCTCGGCGCAGTAACACCCGCCGCGGCGGAGGGACCTGCCGCTCACCCGGGGGCGTCGGTGCAAGCCGGCGCCCTTTCCTTGTCTTCGCGAGCCCGATGGGACAAACGCCTCGTCCACGTGCGCGGCGTCAGGGCTCCACCACGCGCACGCGCTGGCCGTCGGCCAGCCGATCGTCGGGATAGGCCACCACCTGGTCGCCCTCGCGCAGGCCGGCGGCGATCGCCATCGCACCATCACCCTCGGTCCCCGGCGTCACGACAACGAGGTGCGCGCGCCCGCCTTCCACGCGATAGACCGCCCAGCGGCGGCCGTCGCGGAACAGCGCGCTCGAAGCCACCTGCAGCACGTCCGCCTGGCGCGCCACCTCGAACTGCACCTCCACGCGGAAGTCGTCGCCGAGCGCGGCCCACTGCGCGGGCGGCGAGGTGATGTCGAGCCACACTTCGGTGCGCTGTTCCTCCACGCCGAGCGCGGAGATCTTGGTGAAGGCGCCGGGCTCGATCCGGGCGACGCGGGCGTCCAGCGGCGCATCGCCGCCCCAGCGCAGGATCCGCGCCGGCGTGCCCGGATGCAGCCGCAACGCCTGCTGCGACAGCGCCTGCACCATCACCTGCAGCGTGCGCAGATCGCCCACCTGCAGCAGCGGCTGGCCGGCGGCGACGGCCACCGCGCTTTCCTGATGACGACGCAGCAGCACACCGTCGATCGGCGAGCGCAGCGCGACGGCATGACCGCCCGCGCGCCCCTGCCCCTGCAGCAGCGCCAGTAGCGCCGCATGCTGTTGCGCCGCGGCCTGCTGCTCGGCGGCCGCGGCCGCCGCCATCGCCTGCGCGCGATCCACACGCGCTTCGGCCTCGTCCAGCGCGGCCACGCTCACCACGCCGCCGGCGCCGAGCGTGCGCATGCGCGCCACGTCGCGTTGCGCCAGCGCGGCATCGCTGCGCGCGGCGGCCTGGCGCTGCGCTGCCGCCTGCCGAGCCGCCGCGGCGGCCTGCGCCTCGGCTTCCAGTCGCACGCGGTTGGCCGGATCGATCAGCGCGGCCGGCAGCGGCTCGATCACCGCCAACACCTGACCGACATGCACCGGCGAGCCGGGCAGCAGGTCGATGCGCTGCAGCGTGCCGGCGATCGGCGCGGAGAGCACCCAGCGCCGTGGCAGCCGGGTGCGGCCTTCCTCCTCGAAACGCTGCACCAGCGGGCCGCGCGTGACGCGCGCCAGCTCCACCGGCCGCGGCGACGCCTGCAACGCCCACCACGCCACCGCGGCGAGCGCGGCGCAGGCAACGATAGTGGCGACGGCGAGATGGGAGCGTTTCACGGGCAGGCCTCACTCACGGGTCTTGAGCACGGCGATCATGTCCAGCCGCGCGATGCGCCGGCGCACCAGCAGCGCCGAGAACACGCTGGCGCCCAGCACGGTGAGCCCGGCGAACGCGTAGGTGGCGGTGGTCAGCCGCACCGGCACGCGGAACAGCTCGGACTGGAAGCCCTGCACCATCAGCCAGCACAGCCCCCAGCCTGCCGCAAAACCGAACGGCAGCGACAGCAGCACCAGTACGCCGAGCTCGCCCAGCAGCAGCGCGCTCACCTCGCCCTCGGTCATGCCCAGCACGCGCAGGCTGGCCAGTTCGCGGCCGCGTTCGGACAGGCTGATGCGCGCGGCGTTGTAGACCAGCCCCACGTTGATCAGCGCGCCGAGCAGCGCGGCGATCCAGGTGAACGCGCGCATGCTCTCGGCCATGGTGGCGTAGAAGCTGCGGATGCCGGCGCGGCGCGCACTGACGCCCGCCACCCACGGCCGCCGATCCAGCCGCGCATACAGCGCGGGCTCCGTCCCCGGGGTCACGCCGAGCAGCACGCCGGAGATCACGTCGCCGTCGCCCAGCGCGCGGTTCAGCGCATCCAGCGCCATGTAACCCTGCGCGCCGATCGGCTCGGGCACGAAGCCGGCGACGCGCAGCTCGCGATGGCGACGATGGCCGTCCAGCGCCTGCACCTGCACGGTGTCGCCCGGTGCCAGGGCGAGGCGGTCGCGCAGGTAGTCGGTGAGCAGCACGCCGTCGCCGCGCGGCACCAGCGGGCGCAGCTGCGTGTCGCGCGGGCGACTGAGCACCGCATCGGGCGGCAGGCCCTCGATCACCGTGCGATAGCGACGCGCGCCGTGCACCAGCTGCACCGGCACGATGCGCACCGGCTCGGCCACGCGCACACCCGGCAACGCGGCCAGCTCGAACAGCGCCGCGCGCGAGGCCGGCTCGATGAAGGTGACACTGAGATCCTGATGCTGCGCCAGGCTCAGCTGGGTATCGACCATGTAGTCGATGGCATCGCCCTGGAAACGTCCCACCGCCATCACCGCGGAGGCCAGCGCCAGCCCGGTCACGGTAGCGAACGCGCGCCACGGACGACGCGCCAGGTCGCGCAGCGCAATGCGCGAGGACGGCGACAGCCAGCGCTGCACGCCCAGCCGCTCCACCAGCGCGGGCCCGAACCGCGGCGGCGACGGCGGGCGCATCGCCTCGGCCGGCGGCAGCCGCGCCGCCGCACGCAGCGCCATCAGCGCGCCGCCCGCCGCAGCGGACAGGCTCACCGCCAACGCCACCGTCACTGCGCGCCCGTCCAGTGCATAGGCGAGAAACGGAAAGCGGTAGATGCCCTGGTAGACATGCGCCAGCCAGCTCCCCAGCAACGCGCCGCCACCGATGCCCAGCAAAGCCCCGCCCAGCGCGATGACGCTGGCGATAGACAAGTAATGCAGGGCAAGGCGGTAATCGGGATAGCCGAACGCCTTGAGCACGCCGATCTGCTCGCGCTGCGTGCCGATCAGGCGCATCAGCACCACGTGCAGCAGGAACGCCGCCACGCCGAGGAAGATCGCCGGGAACAGCCGCGCCATGGTGCGCAGCTGGCGCATCTCCTCTTCCAGATAGCGTGCCGAGGTCTGCTCGTGCCGGCCGTACGCGCCGACGCCGCCGTAGCGTGCGAGCAGCGCATCCAGCGCCGTGATGGTGGGCGCCGCCGACACGCCGCCGGCCAGTTGCAGCACCACGTTGTTGAAGGCGCCGTCCATGCCCAACGCCTTCTCCATCGCGTGGCGGTTCATCCACAGCACGACGAAGCGCTTGAAGTCGGGAAACACCGCGCCGGGCGGGCTCTGGTAGACATACTCCGGCGAGCTTCCGATGCCGACCACGCGCAGCGCGCGCTGGCGTCCGCGCAGGGTCAGTTGCACGCGGTCGCCCACGCGCAGCGCATGCGCCGAGGCGAACGCCTCGCCCACCACCACCTCGTTGTCCGTATCCGGCGACGGCAGCCGGCCGCTGCGCAGCTGCACGCGATTCAGGCGCGGCTGCCCGCCTTCGATCGGCAGCGACACCACCTCGGCCCGCACCGGCTCACCGAAGCCGGGCAGCGCGAGCGTGCCCGGCGCCAACAGGCGCGTCTGCACCGCCTGCACACCGGGGATCGCCGCCAGCCGCGGCGTCAATGTGTCGGGCGCGCGCACCAGCGGCGCCCACAGGTCGGCCAGCGCGCCCTCGCGATAGAACTGCGCGCGCGTGGTCATCAGCGAGGCGTAGGTGGACTGCGACATCACCAGCGTGGCGACGCCACCGGCGATCACCAGCGCGATCGCCAGCGCCTGTCCGCGCAGGTGCCACAGATCGCGCCGCGCCTTGCGGGTGAGCGCGCTCACCAGCTCAGCTCCCGCGCCGGGACCCGTTTGGCCGGGCGCTCCTCGCGCACGATGCGGCCGTCGCCCAGCACCAGCACGCGATCGGCCATGCGCGCGATGTCGACGTTGTGGGTGATCACCACGGTGGTGGTGCCGAGCTCCGCGTTGACGCGTTCCAGCGCCTCGAGCACGCGCACGCCGGTGGCCGAATCGAGCGCGCCGGTGGGTTCGTCGCACAGCAGCACCGCGGGTCGCTTGGCGATGGCGCGGGCGATCGCCACGCGCTGCTGCTGGCCGCCGGAGAGCTGGGCGGGAAAGTGGTCCATGCGATCGGCCAGGTCGACGCGCGCAAGCGCCTCCTCCGGCGTCATCGGATCGTCGGCCAGCTCGGTGACGATGGCGACGTTCTCGCGTGCGGTGAGGCTGGGGATCAGGTTGTAGAACTGGAACACGAAGCCCACGTGCTCGCGCCGGAACTGGGTGAGCTCGCGCGAGGTGGCACCGGTGAGATGGTGGCCCTCGTACCAGACTTCGCCGCCGCTGGGCGCATCGAGCCCCCCGAGAATGTTCAGCAGCGTGGACTTGCCGCTGCCCGAAGGGCCGAGCAGCACCACGAACTCGCCGCGAAACAGATCCAGGTCCACCCCGCGCAGCGCGGCCACCTCGACCTCGCCCATGCGGTAGGTCTTGGTGAGTCCACGTGCGCGAAACACCGGGCTCGCTGTTTCCGCGGGACGGGCCGAAACCATCCGTGTGCCTGCTTCACAACGCCGCGCCGTGGCGGCGGTGAGCTCACGCTAGCGGGGCGGGCCACCCCACCGCATGACTTGGCGCAAGTCCCGCGGCGATCGAAAGTGCCGGTTTCAGCGATGGCGCCAGTGGCCTTCGACCCAGACATGCGGCCGCGCCCAGTAGCCCGGAACCCACACGCGGGCGTGGCCGTGCGCGGGTACCACGACGCAACCGGCAAGCGAGCCCAGGCCGCCGATCAGGGCGGCGGCGAGAAGAAGACGGGAGCAGCGGAACATGGCGGGAATCCTTGCGGGGTGGTGCTGCAGGAAACGCCGCGCGCGATGTCCGGCTGACCGCGCCCGGGAACGCGTTCAGAACGCAGACAGCGAAGCGGCTCAGCCCCGCGCGAGCCGCTCGACCACCCGGCGATAGCGCGCCGCGATGCGCGCCTCGTCGTGATGGTGGAAGTCGCGTACCACCCAGCGACCGCCGCACATCACGTGGCGTACCAGCGGCGCATTGCCGGCGAACAGGAAGCTGTCCATCGCCGAGATCGCGTCGCGCGCGGCGAGCAGCGGCGCTTCGTCGTCCAGCACCAGCAGGTCGGCGCGCTTTCCGGCCTCCAGCGCACCGATGGGCAGGCCGGCAGCCTGCGCACCACCGTGCAGGGCGGCCGACCACAGGGTCTCGCCGACGCTCTCGCCTGCCCCGCGCGCGGCGATGTTGCGATGGCGCGTCAGCAGGCGCTGGCCGTATTCGAGCCAGCGCAGTTCCTCCACCGGCGACACCGAGATGTGCGAGTCCGAGCCAACGCCGAGCGTGCCGCCGGCATCGAGGTAATCGGCCAGCGGAAACAGGCCGTCGCCCAAGTTCGCCTCGGTGGTCGGACACAAGCCCGCAACAGCGCCGCTGCGTGCGAGCCGCGAGGTTTCGTGGCCGGTGAGATGGGTGGCGTGGACCAGGCACCAGCGCGCGTCCACCTCGGCGTGATCGAGCAGCCACTCCACCGGCCGCGCACCGCGCACGGCGAGGCAGTCCTGCACTTCGCCGAGCTGCTCGGCGATGTGGATGTGGATCGGGCCGGTCTGCGCCGCGCCGATGGCCAGCAGCGTGCGCATGGCGACTTCCGGCACCGCGCGCAGCGAATGCAGTGCGATGCCCACGCGCAGGTCGGCCGACTCGTGCGCGCGCAGCGCGTCGAGCAGGCGCACGTAGTCGGAGACTTCCGCATGGCCGAAGCGGCGCTGTCGTGGCGCCAGCGCGCGGCCGTCGAAGCCGCCGGTCATGTACAGCACCGGCAGCAAGGTGAGTGCGATGCCGGCTTCCTTCGCCGCCTCGATCAGCGCCAGCGACATCGCCTCGCGCTGCGCATACGGCGTGCCGTCCGGCTGGTGATGCACGTAGTGGAATTCGCACACCTGCGTGTAGCCGGCCTTGAGCATCTCCACGTAGAGCTGCGCGGCGATCGCCTGCAGCGACTCGGGATCGAGCGCGGCGGCGAAGCCGTACATCGCCTCGCGCCAGGTCCAGAAGCTGTCGCTGCCGGGACCGCGCCGCTCGGCCAACCCGGCCATGGCGCGCTGGAACGCGTGCGAATGCAGGTTGGGCATACCCGGCAGCACCCAGCGGCCGAGCGCTTCGCCGGCATCGGCGGCGGCCGGTGCGAGGCGTCCGTCGACGTCCACCGCCAGGTGCAGATCGGCCTGCCAGGCACTGCCCTGCCAGCCGTGGGTGGCGTGGAAAAAGCGCTGCGATGGAGGCTGCGTCATGGGCGTTTCCCGGCAAAGGCGTTGAGTGTAATGGCCGCATCGCGACTCGGCTTTTACGGCGCTGCGGCATAATGGGCGGATGGCCAAGAAAAACCCCGAGCACACGCCCAAGCTCCTGCTGCGGCAGGCCGTTCCCGCCGACGTGCCGCAGCTGGTGGATCTCACCGCTCGCGTCTACACCCCTGAATGGGGCCATTCGGCGGAAATGCTGCGCTCCCAGCAGACGCACTTTCCCGAAGGCCAGTTCGTTGTGGAGTACGAGGGGCGCATCGTGGGTTATTGCGCCACGTTCCGCATCGACGAGGCCACCGCGCTGGCGCCGCACACCTGGGCGCAGATCACCGGCGGGGGCATGGGCTCGCGGCACAAGCCCGACGGAGACTGGCTGTACGGCATGGAAGTGGTGGTGCATCCGGATTTCCGCGGCATGCGCATCGGCCAGCGGCTGTACCAGGCGCGCAAGCGGCTGTGCACCGACCTCAAGCTGCGCGGCATCGTGTTCGGCGGGCGCATTCCCGGGCTGGCGAAGAACATCCAGCGCTACGGCAGCGCCGAGGCCTACGTGCAGGCGGTGATCGAGGGCAAGCGCCGCGACCTCACGCTGAGCTTCCAGCTCAACAACGACTTCGAGATGATCGGCCTGCTGCGCGCGTACGTGCCGTCGGACTACGACTCGCTCGGCTACGCCGTGCACCTGGTGTGGCGCAACCCGCAGCTGCACGATCACCCGGACACGCCGTCGATCACCTCGCACCAGAACCTGCCCGACTCGGTGCGCGTGGCGTCGGTGCAGTACCAGCAGCGGCGGATCAAGTCGTTCGAGGAGTTCGCCACCCAGGTGGAGTACTTCACCGATATCGCCGCCGACTACAGCGCCGACTTCGTCACCTTTCCCGAGCTGATCACGCTGCAGTTGCTGTCGATCGAGAACGAGGAGCTCTCGCCGGTCGAGTCGATCCGCAAGCTGAGCCAGTACACGCCGCAGGTGAAGGCGCTCTTCAGCAACCTGGCAGTGCGCTACAACATCAACATCATCGGCGGCTCGCATCCCACCGAGCAGCCCAACGGCGACATCCACAACGTCTGCTACGTGTGCCTGCGCGACGGCTCGATCCACGAGCGCGAGAAACTGCACCCCACGCCGAGCGAGCGCAACGTGTGGAACGTCACCGGCGGCGACAGCGCCGCGACGATCCAGACCGACTGCGGCCCGATCGGCGTGATGATCTGCTATGACTCCGAATTCCCGGAGGTGGCGCGCCACCTCACCGACCAGGGCGCGCTGATCCTGTTCGTGCCGTTCTGCACCGACGTGCGCGAGGGCTACCTGCGCGTGCGTTACTGCTCGCAGGCGCGCGCCATCGAGAACCAGTGCTACGTGGTGCTCTCGGGCAACGTGGGCAACCTGCCCGGCGTGAACAACTTCGACATCCAGTACGGCCAGAGCTGCATCCTCACGCCCAGCGACTTCCCGTTCGCGCGCGACGGCATCGCCGCCGATTCCACGCCGAACATCGAGACGGTGCTGTTCGCCGACCTGCGGCTGGAGAGCTTGGCCCGTGCACGCAACGCCGGTGCCGTGCAGAACCTCAAGGACCGCCGCTTCGACCTGTACCAGACGCGCTGGCAACCGCTGCCGCCGCGCTGACCGCCCCCATCACTCCCTGCCGATTTTGGTGCAATGACCGATCAACAACCGCCCGCGCCCCCATCGTCCAATCCGCGCCTGCAGGCGCTGCTGGGCCACGAATTCTTCGCTCCGGCCCAATGGAAACGTCGACTGGCGCTGTGGATCGGCGCGATCCTGGTGGCGCTGGCGGCGATCGTGTTCGCCAAGGCGAGCGACTGGTCGTTCCACCTGTTCCAGTTGATGCTGAGCTATGGGGCGTGGATCCCGCTGATCGTCACGCCGATCGTGTTCGCCCTGCTTGCCTGGGTCACCGAAGGCAGGCTGCGCGCGACCCGCGGCAGCGGTATTCCGCAGGTGATCGGCACGCTGCACATTGAGGACGAGGGCTTTCGCGCGCGCATGCTCGCGCTGCCCATCGCAGTGGGCAAGATGGTGCTGACCCTGATCGCGCTGGGAGTCGGCGCCTCGATCGGCCGCGAGGGCCCCACCGTGCACGTGGGCGCGGGACTGTTCTACACGCTGGGTCGGCGCTTTGGCTTCACCGACCCCAAGGCCGCCTCGCGCTTCATCCTGGCCGGCGGCGCGGCGGGTATCGCGGCCGCGTTCAACACGCCGCTGGCCGGCGTGGTGTTCGCGATCGAGGAGCTGGCCGGCACGTTCGAGCACCGCTTCAGCGGCCTGTTGCTGACGGCGGTGATCGTCGGCGGCGTGGTCTCGCTGGGCATCATGGGCAACTACGCCTACTTCGGCGAAGTGGAGGCCAGCCTGCCACTGGGCCACTCGTGGCTGGCGGTGCTGCTGACCGGCGTGATCTGCGGCCTGGCCGGCGGCCTGTTCGCCCGGCTGATCCTGCTCAGCCGGCGCGGCCCGCTGGCGCAGATCGGCCGCCTTCGCTCGCGTGCGCCGGTGCTGTTCGCTGCCGGCTGCGGCCTGGCCCTGGCGCTGCTCGGCCTGCTCACCCACAACAACATCTACGGCACCGGCTACGACCAGGCGCGTGCGTTCGTGCAGGAAGCCGCGGTGACGCCGGGCCAGGGCTTCGGCATCGCCAAGCTGCTGGCGAACGTGGTGTCTTACTGGGCGGGCATCCCTGGCGGCATCTTCTCGCCGGCGCTGGCCGTGGGCGCGGGCATCGGCCACAACATCGCGAGCTTCCTCCCGGGCGTGCCGGCCGGCGCGGTGGTGCTGCTGGGCATGAGCGCCTACCTCTCGGGCGTCACCGGTGCACCGCTGACCTCGGCGGTGATCGCGATGGAGCTGACCGACAACCAGGAGATGGTGATCCCGATCATGGCCGCCTGCCTGCTGGCGCGCGCCGCCGCCTCGCTGTTCTGCCCGACCCCGGTCTACAAGGACTTCGCCGAACGCATGGTGCAGGACTTCGAGCGCCAGCAGGCCGCGGCCCAGGCCAAGGCGGCGCCGGCAGATGCGCCATCGTCACGACCGACCGCCGCGCCGGACGACCTCGAGGTCGTCGAGCCGGCGCCGTCCGGCAAGACCAGTGCCTACGGAGAGCAGGCGGATCTGCCCGGCAGCACCTCCTCGGATCCTTCCTGAGTCGAACACAGGCAGCTGCCAATGAGTGAACCGCGCTGGGATGTGCTGATGACCGGGGCCACGCTGGCCACGTTCGCGTCGGACGCACCGTTCGGGCTGGTCCGCGACGGTGCCCTGGCGATACGTGACGGATGCATCGCCTGGGTCGGCGCCCGCTCCGAACTGCCGGAGAGCCCCGGCGCACTTGCTCGCGAGGTGATCGACCTCGACGGGCGCCTGGTGACCCCGGCCTTGATCGACTGCCACACGCACCTGGTGTTCGGCGGCAACCGCGCGCACGAATTCGACCTGCGCCTCAACGGCGCCAGCTACGCGCAGATTGCGCAAGCCGGCGGCGGCATCGTATCCACGGTCGCCGCTACCCGCGCAGCCGACGAGGAGCAGTTGCTCGCCGCGGCCACCGCGCGCGCCAAGGCACTGCTCGCCGATGGCGTGACCACGCTGGAGATCAAGTCCGGCTACGGCCTCACGCTGGACGACGAGCGCAAGATGCTGCGCGTGGCGCGCCGCGTCGGTGCCACGCTGGGCGTCACCGTGCGCACCACGTTCCTGGGCCTGCATGCGCTGCCGCCGGAATACCGCGATCGGCGCGACGCGTACGTCGATGCCGTGTGCGATGCCTGGCTCCCTGCGCTGGCGAGCGAGGGGCTGGTCGACGCGGTGGATGCGTTCTGCGAAGGGATCGGCTTCACGCCGGCCGAGACGCAGCGCCTGTTCGAACGCGCCCGCGCGCTCGGCCTGCCGGTGAAGCTGCACGCCGAGCAGCTGTCCGACCAGGGCGGCGCCGCGCTGGTGGCGCGCTACGGCGGGTTGTCGGCCGATCACCTGGAATACCTCGACGCCACCGGCGTGGCCGCCATGGCCGCGGCCGGCACCGTGGCGGTGCTGCTG
The DNA here is from genome assembly GCF_044904665.1 of Dyella ginsengisoli. NCBI lineage: Bacteria > Pseudomonadati > Pseudomonadota > Gammaproteobacteria > Lysobacterales > Rhodanobacteraceae > Dyella > Dyella ginsengisoli. The sequence goes on along the minus strand of NZ_JADIKM010000004.1, from coordinate 107,074 downwards.
CCCGGTGCGTTCTACGCGCTACGCGAGACCCGGCTGCCGCCGATCGACGCCCTGCGCGCCGCCGGCGTGCCGATGGCGGTGGCGACGGACTGCAACCCCGGCACCTCGCCGCTGCTGTCACTGCGCCTGGCCGTCGGCATGGCGTGCACGCTGTTCCGGCTGACGCCGGAGGAAGCACTGCGCGGCGTGACCGTGCATGCCGCCCGCGCGCTCGGCCTGTCCGACCGCGGCACGCTGGCGGTGGGCCAACGCGCCGACCTGGCGGTGTGGAACGTCAGCGACCCGGCCGAGCTGTGCTACTGGATCGGCGGCGCGCTGCTGCGCCAGAGCTATGTGGCAGGTCGCGCGCTGCACTGAAGGCCGCCCGTGCACGGTCCGCGCCGGCAACTTGATCGGATCCGTCAGCGGCCATCGCTGCGAATGACCAGGCAGGTGCCCGGGCGCTGCGGACAGGCCTCGACCTGGTGGATCTCGCTCAACGGCAACCCCAGTCGCCAGGCCAGGCCGTACGGACCCATCGCGTAGAAGCGATGCTCGTCCTGCACCTGCACCCACAAGGGCGGGGTGATCGGCCGTTGTTCGAGCTGGCGGAACGTCGCTTCAGCCCACCTCGCTCGACCGATCAATCCCGGATGGTCCAGGTGCCGGGTGCCGGCCACCGCCAGCCAGCCGGAGCACCCCAGCAGCAGCGCCGCGACCAGCACCGTGCGGCGCCCATCGAGCAGGCGCGCCAGCACGATGACCGGCAGCATCGACGCCACCGCCGCGTAGTAGGCGTAGCTGTTCCAGCTCAACGGAAAGTACGGCGCATAGGCGACGACGGGGAACGCCAGCGCGAGCAGCCACTGCCGCGGTTGCAGCCGCGCGATCCCGCCGCGCAGCGCGAGAAACCAGACTGCGGCGACCGGGATCGCCACCGCGGCGATCCAGCCCAGCGCGGGCAGCAGCTGACCGGCGGCCAGCATGCGCAGCGCCTCGCGGGGCACGTTGAACAACCACGCCACCAGCGACACCGCGTTGCGGACCAGGTTGATGCCAAAGGCATACGAATACTGCGCCGCCGGAGGCGCAGTGACCTGGGTGCGCAACGCCAGCCAGATCGCCGCGATCACGACACATGCAGCCAGCGTCGCGACGTGCCCGCGCCGCCATCCCGCGCGGGCGAACAGCATGAAACCCGCCATCAGCAGCGGCGTGAGCACCGCCGACTCCTTGCTCAGCAGCGCCAGCACGAACAACGCAGGAACGGCTGCCAGGAGCATCAAACGGGAGGTCCGCGTGGCCGCCACACAAGCCGCCATCCACGCGGCCAGGATCAAGCCGGTGAACATCACGAGGATCGAACTGTTGACGGCAGCGACCCAGTGGACCGGCAACGCGTTCAGGGCGAGCACGCCATAAAGCGCCCCCGCCAGCACGCCCACCCGGCCCGGCCGCGGCCAGTCCGAGGCACGCGTCAGCGCGGCACCGGCGAGGCCGACGGCCGCGGCGGCCATCAGATGCAACGTGAGCGCGGCCGCATGTGCGACGCGCGCATTGGACACCATCGCGCCCTCGACGATGCGCCACCAAGCCTCCTGCGACAGCGGGCGCCAGAACTGCAGAGGCTGGGTTGGCCAGAACGTCTGCCACCACGACTGCCCGACCTGGTTGGCCAGCCGGGCGCCGTAGAGATAGACGTAGTCATCGCCCCAGAAGGGCGTCCAGATCGCCGGAATCCAGATCGCCGCCGCGCATGCGAGCAGCAGCGCGACGGCCACGGTATGGGCGGGAATCCGCCCGGCACGATCGATCTTCATCGGTTGCTCCCCTTCAGTGCCTGCATCCCTGCCGGCCACCGGTGTTTCGCCACGCCGCCCCGGCGATCCGTCGCCTTAAACAAAAAACCCCGCACCAGGCGGGGTCTTTCGCGTTCCACCGAGCCGAGGGCTCAGGCGGACTTCTTCTTCGGCGCAGCCTTCTTGGCAGCCGCCGGCTTGGTCACCGTGGGCTTGCCGCCGGCCACTGCCGGCACGGCGCCATGAGCGCGGCTGTTGCCGTAGCTGGCGCGGTTGATCTTGCCGCGACGGGTCTTGCGATCGCCCTTACCCATGGGAACTCCTTCAAATGCGTGTGATTGCGAAAAACAGTCCACCATCGTAGCAGCGGGCGCGCAAATCGCAAGCCGACGCCGTTCAGTGTGCGCAGTTGGGGCCATGCACGTGGTCGTACAGGCGATCGGCGCGCAGGTTGAGAAAGTGCGCAAACGCCAGCAGCAGGCCACCGATGGTGACCATCACGCTGTGCAGCACGATCGAACCGCTCTCGGCCACCGTCACGCCGGCCAGCAGCAGGGCCAGGGCCGGCAGGGCAATCGTCAGTGGCTGCGCCACCCGGTGGCGGCGGTACCCGCGCCCGAGACTGAACAAGGCCAGCGCGCAGGCGAACATCACGAAAATCCGCTCGAACGTGTGACTGGCCAGGAATTCCAGCCCGATGAACGGCAGCAACGTAAGCACGAAGGGAAGCAGCGCGCAGTGGATGGCGCACAAAAACGAGGCCGCGGTGCCGATGCGATCGGCCACGTGCCACCAGAACGACTTGCCGGAAGATTCGGAATCCATGGGTCACCCCATTCGTCGAGGCGGGTAAATACCTGCCCCCTCAGTCCACGATGTTACTTTATAACGCAAAGAGATGCCAACGCACCATCCGAGGCCACGGAACCCCGGATCACCCCTTGCTGCAGTTCTTGCAGACGCCGTGCACTTCCAGCGTCTGCGCCTGCGGGCGGAAGCCGAAGCTCTCGGCCTGCGACTCGATCAGCGCCGCGACCCGCGCATCGCACACTTCCTGCGCGCTGGAGCAGACGTCGCAGATCAGGAACGGCACCTGGTGCGCTTCGGCCGGGTGATGGCAGGACACGAAGGCGTTGATCGACTCGAGCTTGTGGATGAAGCCCTGTTCGAGCAGGAAATCCAGCGCGCGATAAACGGTGGGCGGGGCTGCGTTGCCGTGGCGTTCGCGCAGTTGGTCCAGCAGGTCGTAGGCCTTCACCGGCTTGCCGGCAGCGGCAACCAGCTCCAGCACTTCCTTGCGCAGCGGCGTGAGGCGCAGACCACGCTCCTCGCTGGCGTGCGACACCGCGTCGACGAACCCTTGCGGGTCGCCTTCGTGATGCGTGTGGAACTTGCCGGTCGCCTGCTTGCTCAATGGAACTTGCTCAATGGAATCGCCTCGTTGCGCATCATACATCGGGGTGCCGAAGCTACCCGGTGAAGCCGGATATGGGGGCCATTGCACGAAGCGGAAGCCTCAACGCCAGCCCGCGCTAACGACGGTGCCGCGACGATGGCGGCAGCGGCGGCGGCACGCCTTTTCCCGCGCGCGGCATCCACAGCACCACCAGCCAGCCGATCGGCCCCAGCGCCAGCGCCCACAGCACGCCGGCACGGGTGTGTCCGCGCCACCAGCCGAGCCCCGCGCCCACGGCCACGAAGAACACGCTCCACAGCGTCAGTGCGGTCCACGGCACCAGCGCCATCAGGTTGGCGAACACCTGCCAGAACGCGCCCGGGGCGTCCGGGTCGACGCCCTGCAACGCCTTGCTCAGCAGCTCATCCATGCCGATCGCCGGAGCGCGGTGGCATGGGGAGCGGGATCATCCGTGCGCCCGTGCGAGAGCATCGTCGATGCGCTGCAAAGCCACGTCCCGCCCGGCCAGATAGATGGTGTGGTCGATCGACGGCGACACCTGGGTGCCGGTCATCGCCACGCGCAGCGGTTGAGCGATCTTGCCCATGCCCAGCTCCAGTTTCGCCGCGACCTGCTCGATCACCGCGTGGATCGGCTCGGGCTTCCACTCGCAACCGGCCAGCAGCACCCTTGCCTCGCTGAGCACGGCCACCGCGCTGTCGTTCTTCAGGTGCTTGGCGACGGCCTTCTCGTCCCACTCGACGATGGGGCCGAACCAGATCGCCGCGCGCTCGGCCATTTCCTTGAGCGTCTGCACGCGGTCGCGCAGCGCCACGATCAGGTCGGCCGGCACCGGCCCCTTGCTCAGGTCGTAGCCCGCGCGCTGCAGGTGCCACTCGAACTCCGGCGCGATCGCCGCCGGATCGTCAGTCTTGAGGTAGTGCTGGTTTAGCCAGGCGAGCTTCTCGGTATCGAAGCGCGAGGCCGCCTTGTTGACGTCGGAGATGTCGAACAGCTTGACCATTTCCTCGCGCGAAAAGATTTCCTGATCGCCGTGCGACCAGCCCAGCCGCACCAGGTAGTTGAGCAGCGCGTGCGGCAGAAAGCCGTCGGCGCGGTACTCCATGACGCTCACCGAATTGGTGCGCTTGGAGAGCTTCTTGCCCTCCTTGTCCAGGATCATCGGCAGGTGTGCGAACTCCGGCACCGGCGCGCCCAGCGCGTGGTAGATGTTGATCTGCCGCGGCGTGTTGTTGACGTGGTCGTCGCCGCGGATCACCTCGGTGATACCCATGTCGATGTCGTCGACCACCACCGCGAAGTTGTAGGTGGGCCAGCCGTCGGAACGGAAGATCACCAGGTCGTCCAGCTCGCTGTTGGCGATCTCGATGCGGCCCTTGACCTTGTCCTCGAACACTACCGAACCTTCGGCGGGATTCCTGAAGCGGATCACCCGGTTCGGATCGTCGCGGCGGGGCTCGTTGCGGTCGCGGTAATAGCCGTTGTAGCGGGGCTTCTCGCCGGCGGCCATGGCCGCCTCGCGCATGGCTTCGATCTCCTCCTTGCTCTCGTAGGCGTAGTACGCCTTGCCCTCGGCCACGAGGCGATCGGCCACTTCCTGATAACGCGCGAGGCGATGGGTCTGGTAGACCGGCGGCGCGTCGGCATCGAGGTCCAACCAGTGCATGGCGTCGAGGATGGCCTGGACGGCCGCGTCGGTGGACCGCTCGCGATCGGTGTCCTCGATGCGCAGCACGAACTCGCCACCGCGGCGACGCGCCTCCAGCCAGCAATACAACGCGGTGCGCGCGCCGCCGATATGCAGGAAGCCGGTGGGGCTGGGAGCGAAGCGGGTGCGAACGGTCATGGGATACTGGCTGCATGCAAAAAGGAATCGCGCATTTTAGACCATCCGGCCATGCGCGCCCGGCGCTGTCGGCCGCCGTCGCGCTGGCCATGGCGCTGTTCGCCGCAGGCGCGCACGGACAGACGCACAACCCCGGCTACGACCGGCCCGGACTGGGTTTCACCCCCGCCGTGCTCGACCCCGGCGACCTCACGGTGGAACAAGGCCTGCCGGACGCCAGCCTGGATACCGCCGATGGCGTGACCTCGCGCCAGCTCAGCGCCGACACGCTGGTGCGCCTGGGTGTGGGCGGACCGTTCGAGCTGCAGCTGGCCAGCTCGCCGTGGAACCGTCTGGCAACCTGGGGCACGTCGCGAGGCGTCGTCCAAGGCCGCGGCAGCAGCAGCCTCGGCGTGAAGTTCGCCCTGCCGGACCAGCCGGCCCCTCTTAGCTGGGGCCTGCTGGGCAGCGTCACCTTCACGGACGGCGATCCGGCGCTGCGCGCCGGGCGCCGTCAGTACCTGCTCGGTGCGCAGGGGAACTGGCAGATCACCGATCACCAGTCGATCGGCGCCTATGCCGAAGACGTGCGCGAAGGCAGCGCGGACAGCACCACGCTGGCGTTGAGCGACACCCTGGCGCTGACTCCGGCGTGGAGCGTGTATGTCGAAACGGCGAGCGTGCACGCCGCCGGTCACCGGCACGGCCTGCTTGGCGGGGGCGGACTGGCCTGGATGGCGACCCCGCGCGTGCAGCTGGATGCCGGCGTGGACCATCGCCTGCAGGGCGACGCGGACCGCTGGCTGGCCAACCTCGGCGTATCGATCTATTTCGGCCGCTGACGTGCTGCGCGGCTCGCCCTCACGGATCAGCGGCGCGGCGAATCCATGCACGACCAGCCACGGCACACGATGACGTTGGGGCTCGCCACGCCGCCCTGCAACAGCACGCCGGGCGCACCGGACATCGTTAACGGGCGAATGGCCGGCTTGCCGTCGCCGAAGTCGAGCGGCGGATCGTCATGCGGCTGCGGCAAGGCGCTCACCAGCACGTAGCGCACCTGGAACAGCGGCGGCCGTGAGCGGGACGGCGCAGAGACCTCTGCCGGACTGCGCGAAGCATCCTGCGCGTACGGCTGGGCCATGGCCTGCGCGGCGGACGGCAGGCCCAGCGATGCGACAAGCACGCACAGGGACAGGGGCACGAGCAGTTTCATGGCGACCTCCTCCTCAGCTTCGTGAGTCACGATCGAACCCAAGAGCTTTCCCGGCCGCTGGTAATCCTCCCGGCGCGCTTCGGCGCAACCGCTGCGCCGGGTCGATGCAACGCCGTCACCGCCACGTCATGTCGACGCCATGCCCGCGCAACGCGCCGGACCGAAGCTGGGTCAAGCCAGCCAAGGTGTAGCCATGCGCATCGGCATCGTCAGCGAAACCTATCCCCCCGAGATCAACGGCGTCGCGCTGACCGTGCACAGCCTTGCCGCCGGACTCGCCGCGCAGGGCCACACGGTGGAAGTGATCCGCCCACGCCAGCCGCTGCCGTTCGTCGACGAGCCCGGCATGCTGCCGGTGCAGACCCGCGGCGTGGCCCTGCCCCGCTACCCGGGCCTGCGCTTCGGCCTGCCCAGCGGCCGCATGCTGCGCAAGCGCTGGAACCGCTTACGGCCGGACGCCATCTACGTGGCCACGGAAGGCCCACTGGGGTGGTCGGCCATGCGCACCGCGCAGCAGCTGGGCATCCCCGCGGCGACCGGCTTCCACACGCGCTTCGACACTTACGCCGCGCACTACGGCGTGGGCTTTCTCACCGAGGCGGTGCGCGGCTACCTGCGCCGCTTCCACAATCGCGGCGGCGCCACGCTGGTGCCCACCGACGCGCTCAAGCGCGAGCTGGGTGCGCTGGGCGTGAGCAATGCCCGCATCCTGCGCCGCGCGGTGGACACCGCACAGTTCCATCCGCGCCATCGCGACGTCGATTTACGCCAGCAGTGGGGCGCCGAAGGCCACGCGCCGGTGGTGCTCTACGTCGGGCGCATCGCGGCGGAGAAGAACCTTGATCTCGCCGTGCGCACCTTTCGTGCCGTGCAGCAGCAGGTGCCGAACGCGCGTTACGTGTGGGTGGGCGACGGCCCGGCGCGCGCGGCACTGCAGGCGGCGAACCCGGACTTCATCTTCGCCGGCATGCAGCGCGGCGAGTCGCTGGCGCGGCACGTGGCAAGCGCGGACGTGTTCCCGTTCCCCAGCCTCAGCGAGACCTTCGGCAACGTGATCCTCGAGGCGCTTGCCGCCGGCCTGCCGGTGGTGGCCTACCGCGAGGGCGCCGCACGCGAGCACATGGAGCATGGCAGCAACGGTTACGTGATCGAGTCCGGCGACGAGGCCGGCTTCATCGATGCCACTGTGACCCTTGCCGGCAACCCCAGCCTGATCCGCCACATGGGTCGCGCCGCCCACGCCAGCGTCGCGGCGCTGTCGCCGGAGTCGGTGATCCGCGATTTCGAATCCCTGCTGATGCAGCTCGCCCGGGAGAGCCACCATGTCCAGCCTGCCGCCGCTCGTGCCCACGCCTGAGTTCACCGGCCCGCGCTTCGCGATCGACCGCCGCATGTGCGTGGCCGCCAACCGCTGGGGCGCGCGACGCGCGGTGGGCGTGTTCTTCGGCGCCGTGAGCCGGCTGGGCGATGGCGTGTTCTGGTACACGCTGATGCTGTCGCTCGCGCTGTTCGACGGCCGGCGCGGCATGCTCGCCGCCGCACACATGGCGCTCACCGGCCTCACCGCGCTGGCGCTGTATCGGTTGCTCAAGCGCTGGACGAAACGACCGCGGCCGTTCCGCGTGTGCGCGGGGGTGATCGCCCACGTGCCGCCACTGGACGAGTTCAGCTTCCCCTCCGGCCACACCCTGCAGGCGGTGGGCTTCACCGTGGTGGCACTGGCCTGGTATCCGCTGCTGGCGCCGCTACTGCTGGGTTTCACCGCGCTGGTCGCTGCCTCGCGCGTGGTGCTGGGCCTGCACTATCCGAGCGACGTGCTTGCCGCCATCGGCATCGGCAGCGCGCTGGGTGCCATCGCGCTGTGGCTGATGCCCGCGGCGGCGATGGTGGGTTGAGCAGTTTCTGCGCACGCCGTGTGGATGTGTTGTGCGATCAGCACGATAGGGCATCTATCCACAGGCTTTTCCCGTCCGCCTCCACAGACGCTGTGGACAACGCGCGCCGCACTGGTCAGGAAGTAATCGCCGCGTAGCAAGTCACTGAGCGCAAAGCCGCAAAGCCGGCTTGTCCACAGGGTTCTCCGCAGGCCATGCACATCGGCTGTGGACAACGCGATGCCACAAACGACGAAGCCGCCGCATCGTTCGATGCGGCGGCTTCGTGAGGTACACCTGAGCGTGCGCGATCAGGCGGCGCGCGGCGCCTTCATCAGCAGGCCGAGCACATCGGCAAGCTTGTCGCGCATCTCGCGGCGGTCGACGATCATGTCGATCGCGCCATGCTCGAGCAGGAATTCCGAGCGCTGGAAGCCCTCAGGCAGCGTCTCGCGCACGGTCTGCTCGATCACGCGCGGACCGGCAAAGCCGATCAACGCCTTGGGCTCGCCCACATTGATGTCGCCGAGCATCGCGAGGCTGGCCGAGACGCCGCCGGTGGTCGGATTGGTCATCACGCTGATGTAGGGCACGCCGGCATCGCGCATGCGCGCCAACGCGGCCGAGGTCTTGGCCATCTGCATCAGCGAGAACAGCGACTCCTGCATGCGCGCCCCGCCGGTGGCGGAGAAGCACACCAGCGCACTGCGATCGGCCAGCGCCTTCTCGGCGGCGCGGGCGAACTTCTCGCCGACCACCGAGCCCATCGAGCCCCCCATGTAGGCGAACTCGAACGCCGCAGCCATCAGCGGCCGCCCCTTGAGCTTGCCGCTCATGGTGACCAGCGCGTCCTTCTCGCCGGTGGATTTCTGCGCGGCGACGACGCGGTCACGGTACTTCTTCGAGTCGCGGAACTTCAGCGGATCGGTGGGCTCGAGGTTGGCCCACAATTCCAGCGTGCTGTTCTCGTCGAACAGCGAGGCGAGGCGCTCGCGCGCACTGATGTAGTGGTGGTGACTGCACTTGGGGCAGACCATCAGGTTGCGCTCCAGCTCGGGGCGATACAGCACCGCGCCGCAACCGTTGCACTTTTCCCACACACCCTCGGGCACCTTGCCCTTGCCGGCGGCCGCGCCCTGCGTGCGCACCCGCGGAGTCATGATTTTCTGCAGCCAGTTCATCGCAACACCTCAACCGTTCCTGACCCGAAACGGTCAGGCGACCGTTTCAGTGTGCATCGAGCGCGGCGCGGATGGGGGTGAGGAAATCCTTCACCCGGGCGGCGATCTCGTCCGCCTGCCCCGCTCCGTCCAGCCGCTCCACCAGCGCGCTGCCGATCACCACCGCATCGGCAAACGCGGCTATCTCCTTCGCGCTTTGCGCATCGCGCACGCCGAAGCCGACGGCCACCGGCGCCTTGGCGTGGGCCCGGATATCCGCCACGCGGGCAGCGATATCGCGAGTGCTCAAGCGGCCCGCGCCGGTGATGCCGGCAAACGACACATAGTACAGGAAGCCCTCGGCGAACTCGCACAGCTGCGCCATACGCGCGGGTGCGGTGGTGGGCGCCGCCAGGCGGATCAATTGCAGCCCTGCTGCGCGCAACGGCTCCAGTACGGCCGCTTCCTCCAGCGGGCAGTCGACCAGCAGCACGCCATCGACGCCGGCCGCGGCGGCTTCGGCGGCAAAGCGCGCATAGCCGTGGATCTCCACCGGGTTGAGGTAACCCATCAGCACCAGCGGCGTGTCCGCATCGCGCTGGCGAAACTCCGCCACCCAGCGCAGCACGTCGGCCAGGCCCACGCCTCTGGCGATGGCCCGCTCGCTGGCGTGCTGGATCACCGGGCCGTCGGCCATCGGGTCGGAGAACGGCACGCCCAGCTCGATCAGGTCGGCGCCGGCCGCGACCAGCGCGTGCATCAGCGCCACGGTGTGCTCCGGCGCGGGATCACCGGCGGTGACGAACGGGATCAGGCCGGTGCGACCGGCGGTCTTGAGGGCGGCGAAACGTTTGTCGATGCGGGACATGAGGGCCAGGAGCGAGGAGTGAGTGAAGAGGAGTGAGGAGTGAGAGGTGGCAAGTCCAAAAGTATCGAGTGGTCCGGGGAACGGGAAGCAGGTCTCTCTCACTTCTCGCTCCTCTCCACTCACTCTTCGCTGTCACACCGTGACACCCTCGCGCGCGGCGATCGTGTGCACGTCCTTGTCGCCGCGGCCGGACAGGTTGCACAGCACCAGCCCATCTTTTGGAAGCTCGCGAGCGAGCTTCATGGCCTGGGCCACCGCGTGGCTGGATTCGAGTGCGGCGAGGATGCCCTCGCAACGCGCCAGCAGGTGAAATGCCTCCATCGCCTCGGCGTCGGTGACGCCGACATATTCGGCGCGCCCTTCGTCCTTGAGGAAGGCGTGCTCGGGGCCGACGCCGGGGTAATCGAGCCCGGCGGATACCGAATGCGTCTCGGCGATCTGACCGTTGTCGTCGCACAGCACGTAGGTGCGGTTGCCGTGCAGCACGCCGGGGCGACCGGCCGCCAGCGAAGCGGCATGCAACCCGCTGCCGATGCCCTCACCCGCCGCCTCGGCTCCCACGATGCGCACCTCGCGATCGTTGAGGAATTCGTGGAACAGGCCGATCGCGTTGGAGCCGCCGCCGACGCAGGCGGTGATCACATCCGGCAGGCGGCCGTACTCGGTGAGCATCTGCGCGCGCGCCTCGCGGCCGACGATGGCGTTGAAGTCGCGCACCATCATCGGATACGGATGCGGGCCGGCCACGGTGCCGATGATGTAGAAGGTGTCGGCCACGTTGGTGACCCAGTCGCGCATCGCCTCGTTGAGCGCGTCCTTCAGCGTCTTCGAGCCGGAGGTCACGGGAATCACTTCCGCTCCCAGCAGCTTCATGCGGTAGACGTTGATCTTCTGCCGCTCGATGTCGGTGGCGCCCATGTACACCACGCACTTCAGGCCCAGCCGCGCCGCGATGGTGGCGCTGGCCACGCCGTGCTGGCCGGCACCCGTCTCGGCAATGATGCGCGGCTTGCCCATGCGCTTGGCGACCAGCCCCTGACCCACGGTGTTGTTGATCTTGTGCGCGCCGGTGTGATTCAGATCCTCGCGCTTGAGGATGATGCGCGCACCGCCCACATGCTCCGACAGCCGCTCGGCGTGGTAGATCGGGCTGGGCCGACCCACGTAGTGGGTGAGGTCGCGATCCAGCTCGGCGAGGAATTCCGGATCGTGCCGCAGCCGCTCGTAGGCCTCGGTCAGCTCGGCCAGCGGCGCCATCAGGGTCTCGGCCACGTACTGGCCACCGAACTGGCCGAAGCGGCCGTGCGGATCGGGCCAGGCGTGGAAATCGGTCACCGGGGAGAGGGGGAGCGGCGTGGCCATGGCGGAAATCCTGTGCGAAAAACTGAGCGTGCGCGAACCCATGCCCGCGCCGAAAGCGAAGCATAGTCCGCGCAAGGCCGCATAAAAAGCGACAAGATTGAGCCAACATGTGAGTAAATATCACACATGACCGATCGCGAATTGCCCCCGTTGAATGCCCTGCGCGCCTTCGAGGCGGCCGCTCGCCACCAGAGCGTGAGCCGCGCCGCCGACGAGCTGCACGTCACCCACGGCGCGGTGAGCCGGCAGCTGCGCCTGCTTGAGGAAGCACTGGGTCGCCCGCTGTTCACCCGGCAGGGTCGCCAGCTCGCGCTCACCGAGGCCGGCGAGCAGTTGCGCGACGGCGCCGGTGCGGCGTTCGACCAACTGCGCGACGCCTGGGCCAGCGTGCGCCGCCCGGCGCAGGCGCCGTTCGTGCTCGGCTGCGCCGGCAGCGTGCTGGCGCGCTGGGTGATTCCCCGCCTGGACCGCCTTGGCCGCGACCTGCCGGAACTGAAGCTCCACCTCTCCGCCCAGGAGGAGCCATTGACGCCCGCACTGGGCGGCCTCGATGGTGCCCTGCTGATCGGCGCGCCGCCCTGGCCCGTGAACTGGCAAGTCAGCGTGCTTGCGCCGGAACGCATCGGCCCGGTGGTGAGCCCGCGCTATGCCGGCTGGTCGCGGCTGGCCGGGCAACCTGCCAACGCCCTGATCGACGAACCGGTGCTGCACACCGCCTCCCGCCCGCAGGCCTGGCGCGACTGGTCCGCAGCCGCCGGCCTGCCGACGCCGCCGCATACGCTGGGCCAGGGCTTTGCCCATCTGTACTACCTGCTGGAAGCGGCGCTGGCCGGTCTCGGCGTGGCAATCGCCCCCGAGCCGCTGGTCGCCGACGACCTGGCCAGCGGGCGGTTGGTGGCGCCGTGGGGTTTCCGCCAGACCTCGGCCAGCTGGGTGCTGGCCACGCCCGCGCGCGGCGCCGATCCGCGGGCGCCATCATTGGCCCGGTGGCTGGAACATGCGCTCGCCAGCGATGAGGCGGTCCGGTAGCGCGGCCATAGAACCCGCGGGGCGGGACGCTGAGGAACCTTGGCGAAGGGGGCCGCTACCGCGAAAGCGGGGCCCTGGGCATTGCGGGATGAAGCGGAAGGCCCCGGGGTCTCGATGTTGACCGGCAAAGGGCATCGCGGCTGAAGCCGCTCCTACAGGTAGCGCTTGATCGTCTCGCGCAAGGCCTCGGCCTGGGCCGGAGTGAGCGTGCCGAGCAAGCCGCGCTGCGCCGGCGGGATGTGCGCTGCCGGGTCGTTCTCGCCAAAGGCGTAGTGATCCAGCAGCGTGCGCCACGCCATGCGCTCCGCCGCGGGCAGCGAGCGGAACACGAGGATGGCATGCATCAGCGCGCCAAGCGCTGTGCCCGGCGCCACGCCGCCTGGCGGCACCGGCTTCCACCAGTAGTTCACCAGCGCATTGAGGCGCTCAAGCGACGCCACGTGATGCCACCACAGCGGCGGAATGTAGATGGCATCGCCGAGGTGCAGCTCGGCCTCGAACGCCGCGTCCAGCGCCTGGTGCAGGCGTGGGAAGCGCGGGTCGTCGGGGCGATCGAGCCGGGCCAGGCTGATCGCCGCGCCGGTCGGCGCGAAGTCCAGCGGACCGATATAGAGGTTCGCCACCTGCTCGGGCGCAAACAGCGTGAAGCGGCGGCGCCCGCCGATCACGCAGGCGACGTTGTGGAACTCGTCGAAATGCGCAGGCGTGGTGACGCGGTTGCCGATCCACAGCCGCGGCGCGATGGCCGGATCGAGCAGCGGCAGGCGGTGCGTGTCGACAAACGCCGGCAGGCAGGTCGCGATCGGCGCGCTCTGGATCGCCACGCCGCGCGGCCGCTCCTGGCGCGCCTCATGCGCCAGTCGGCGCAGGCCTTCCGTCACGCTGACGCGATAGTGGTCGTAGTTGAAGTCGCTCAGATCGGCGTTGTAGCCCACACAGCCGTCCTCTTCCGGCGCCATCACCAGCGCATCGACGTCTGCCCCACTGTCGAGACCGGCGAGCCCCCTGGCGAACTCGGTGCTGGAGCGGCGCGACCAAGCGACCGCGGGCCACGCATCCACCAGACCGCGCAGCACCAGCGGCCGACCCAGCGCCACCAGTTCGCGCATGGTGGGCCAGCCGTCCGCGGCGGTGCGCTCATCGATCGGCGCCGTCATCGGCGATTCCCTCGTGTCGAGTGCCGCATCATCGACGACTCAGGTGGCATCCGCCGCACGCACCGCAGCGATGAAGGCCGCCATGCGGTCGGCGTCCTTGATGCCCGGCGCGGACTCGATGCCGCTGGCCACGTCCACCGCCCACGGCCGCGCCGCGCGAATCGCTTCGCCGACATTGCCGGCGTGCAGGCCGCCGGCCAGCAGCAGCGGCTGCGCCAGGTCGGTCGGCATCAGCGACCAGTCGAAGGCCTTGCCGCTGCCGCCGGGCTCACCCAGGCCATGCCCATCCAGCAGCAGGCCAGCCGCACGCGGGTACTCGCGCAGGCGCGGCAGCGCCGCGGCGCCCTCGCCCATCGCGACGGCTTTCAGAAACGGACGGCCAAACTGCGCGCACCATGCGTCGCTCTCGGCGCCGTGGAACTGCAGCAGATCCGGCCGCACCTGCTCGATTACCGCGCGCACCGTCTCGGCGCTGTCGTCCATCAGCAGCGCCACGGTGGCGACGAAGGGCGGCATCGCCGCCACGATGGCGCGTGCCTGCGCCAGGTCGACGCGGCGCTTGCTGCGCGCCGTGATCACCACACCGATCGCGTCGGCGCCGAGTTCAGCGGCCAGCCGCGCGTCCTCGACGCGGGTCATGCCGCAGCACTTGATGCGGGTGCGGTTCACTGGCTGACCTCCGGCGGCAGACCCCAGCGCGCTTCGTAGCGTGGGCCGATGAAGGTGAGGCCGGACGACGGGGCGGTCGGGCCAGCCGCCTCGCGGTTGCGGCCGGCCAGCAGTTCGCCCATCCACTCCACCGGTTGCTCGCCGCGGCCGATCGGCAGCAGCGAACCGACGATGTTGCGCACCATGTGGTGCAGGAAGGCGTTTGCCTCGATCTCCACGATCACCTGCTCGTCCTCACGGCGTACCGACACGGCCAGCACCTCGCGGCGCGCGTGGGCGGCCTGGCAGGCGATCGCCCGGAACGCGGTGAAATCATGCTCGCCGACCAGCGCCTGTGCAGCGGCGTGCATGCGCCCGGCATCCAGCGGATGGCGCTCCCAGGTCACGTAGCGCGCGTCGAGTGCGGCGCGCACCGGGCGATTGAGGATGCGGTAGCAGTAGCGGCGACTGCGTGCCGAGAAGCGCGCATGGAAGTCGTCCACCACCGGCAACGCCCACAGCACCGCGACCGACGTGGGCAGGTTCGAGCATGCGCCCAGCACCCAGCCACGCGGCTCGCGCTGCACCTCGGTATCGAAATGCACCACCTGGCAGCGGCCGTGCACGCCGGCGTCGGTGCGTCCGGCACAGGTCACGTCGATCGGCGCGGCGGCCACGAAGGAGAGGGCTTTTTCCAGCGCGCCCTGCACGCTGTCGCGGTGGCTCAGACGCTGCCAGCCGGAGAAGTCGGTGCCGTCGTACTCGATGCCCAGGGCAATGCGCATGTAGGGATGCAGGTGCGTTCAGGACGGCGGCAGAGCATAGCAGCCGGCACAAAAAACCCGGGCCGGCACAGGGCCGGCCCGGGTTCGGGTCACACGCGAGGGATCGATCAGGCGATGCCGTCGAGCAGGCGACGCGCGGTATCGCGCTGCGGCTGGCTGCCTTCGGAGAGCACCTCCTCGAGCATGGCGCGGGCGCCGTCGGCGTCGCCCATGTCCAGGTAGGCGCGGGCCAGGTCGAGCTTGGTGTCGATCGGATCGTCGCTGAACTCGGTCGGCTCGTAATCCATGCCGCTGATGCCCGACTCCCAGCTGGGGATATCGCTGCCGGCCTCGGCCTGCGATGGCGTTTCAACCGCGGCATCGTGGGCGGTTGCGTCAGGCGAGAACGCATGCTCCGGCTCGTCATGCAGCTCTGCCTCGGCTTCAGCCTGGCGGGCCGCTTCCTGGCGCGGGGTCAGGTTGAAGTCGAAGTGGTACTCGCTGATCTTCGACGGACCGGACGGCATCGGCGGCGGCACCGGCGCCGCGACCGTCGCATCCGTGTCGTAATCGTCGAGGTTGAAGCCGCCCAGCGGAGCACGCTCGGCCTCCGGCACCGAGGTATCTACGCCGGCGAACAGCGGATGACCGGGCACCAGGTCCTCGCCCATCGCGGCCACGTCCTGCCACTCGGACTGCTGCGGATCGGAGATGTGGGCGTACATCGCCTCCGCAGCGGCCTCGAAATGCTCCACGTCGCGGCGGTGGTAGTACAGGCTCACCAGCTCCAGATGCAGGCTGATGTCGTCCGGGTGCTCGGCGAGCTGGTCGAGCAGCTCGTCCTGGTCCGGATCGGTGTCGCCCAGCGCCGGAACCGCGCCGAAGCGATCGGCCAGCGACGAGCCGGACGCCTTGGCCGGCGACTTGTTGCGGCGACCGCGCAGCATCAGCAGAAGCAGCAGGACGACGGCACCCGCACCTGCTGCCCATGCCCAGGTCTGCATGTACCAGGGCTCTTCGGCAGCGGCAGGCGCCGGCTTGGCGGCCGGCTTGACCGCTGCGGGCTTGGCGGCGGCCGGTTTGGCCGCTGCCGGCTGGCTGGCGGCGGCCGGAGCGGAAGCAATCGACGTCGACGCGACGGCCGGGGCCACCGCACCACCAGTCGCCGCGGTGGAAGCGGCAGCCGGCGCGGTCTTGGCGGCCACGCTGCCGGCGGGGGCCGGCGGCGTCTCGCTCGGCTTCTCCGCGGCGGCCGGAGCCGGCACCATCGGTGTCGCGGCGCTCTCGCCAGCAGGCGCAGCCTTGCGCGCCTCGGCGAGCTTGCGCTGAAGCTCGGCGATCTCGCTGTCCTTCAGCGACAGCAGACGCTCGTTCTTGCTGTTGATGTCTTCCAGATCCTTGAGCCGCGAGCGCAGTTCGGCACCCTGCTGCTGCAGCGTGGCGAGGCTTTCCTGGCTGCGCTGCAGGTCGCGGCGCACGTCGGCAGATCCCTTGCCAGCGCCGGCCGCGGCACTCTTGGCGCCTTCGCCGGAGGGCAACAACTCGAGGTGGTCGTCACGTTTGGAAGCCGGCGCCGTGGGCGAACTGGACGCCGTGGCGCGGGTGGCCGAATCGGCCACGTTAGTGGGCGTGCCTACCGCACCGGCGCGCCAGTCGCTGTTCTGCCGGCGCACTTCTTCCAGCGCCGCAGCCACCGTCATGGCGCGAGCCTCGTCGGCGGTGGGAACGCGCAGCACCGCACCGCTCTTGAGCGCGTTGATGTTGTCGCGATAGAACGCACCGGGGTTGGACTGCTTCAGCGCCAGCAGCGTCTGGTTGAGATCGGCGCCCGCCGGCTTGACCTGCTGAGCGATCGCCGACAGGGTCTGGCCGTTCTGCACCGTCACGCTGGAACCGGCGGCGGCCGACGGCGTCGCCGCAGCCGGAGCCGACGAAGCCACCGGCGCGCGCGGCGCGGGGGCAGGACGACGCGCCTGAGGGGCGGCTGCCGGAGCCGGTGCGGGCGGTGCCGCCGCCATGCCCGGCGGATCGAGCAGGATGGTGTACTCGCGCACGCTCTTGCCGGCGGCGTTGTCCACCTGCACGAGCAGGTCGAGGTACGGATCGTTGATCGCGTCGGTGCTCGTGATGCGGATCAGCTTGCTGCCGCCCGGGCCGTTCACGATCGAGAAACTCAGCGGGACGCGGGTACGGCCCTCGGTGATGCCGGCACGCAGGAAATCCTCGTCCGAGGCCAGGCGGGCGCTGAGATTGCGCAGGTCCGCGGGGCCCTCGGGAGTGACCGGAATCTCGGCGACCAGCGGCTGGCCCAAGGCAGACTTGACCCTTATCTGGCCCAGCTCCAGTGCCACTGCCTGGCTGCTCCCCAGTGCCAAGGCCAGCAGCATGGACAGTTTCAACGAACGATTCATCGTATTTCCCCCGGACGACCCGTGACGCTCCCCGACCCACCGCAAAACGCGGCGGCATCCCGAATAACGCGTCACTTTAGTTAGATGCCTGCCAATCAACAATAGGCGTGGCGAATACTTGCATGATATTGCTGCGCCCGCTTCTCACCGGCGCACACCGCTTATTGCCCCAGGTTTATTGCCCCGGGTTTTGCGCCTCCGTCCCGGCTTGCATAGACCGCAACTGCCGGCGCAGTTGCTCCAGCTTGCCGTCCTGCTCGCGCAGGCGCTCGTCCGCCTCGCGGCTGCGGCGCTCCTGCGCCGCCACGTCGCGCTGCAATTGCGTCACCTCGGTGCTGCTTCGCTGCACCGACTGCTGCAGCGCCGCCGGATCGCGATCCGGCGTCACCGTCCCGGGCGGGGACTCGCCACGGGCGGCCGCGGCCGCCCCCGTGGAAATCATCAGCCCGAACAGGGTTGTCAGCAGGGGCGTGCGCGGCATGGGGTCACCTTCAGAGATAGTCCTCGATCAGCAGCTCGGCAATCTGCACGGCATTGAGCGCCGCGCCCTTGCGGATGTTGTCGGCCACGATCCACAGATCCAGGCCGCGCTCGTGCGAGATGTCCTCGCGAATGCGGCCCACGAACACCGGGTCCTTGCCGGCGGCATCGCCCACCGGGGTCGGGTAGCCACCGGCCTTGCGCTCGTCCATCACCACCACGCCCGGCGCCTGCTCCAGCAGCGCGCGCGCCTGTTCGGCGGTGATCTTGTCGCGCGTCTCGATGTGCACCGCCTCGGCGTGGCCGTAGAACACCGGCACGCGCACGGCGGTGGGATTCACGGCGATGGAGTCGTCCTCGAGGATCTTGCGCGTCTCCCACACCATCTTCATTTCTTCCTTGGTGTAGCCGTTGGGCTGGAAGTCGTCGATGTGGGGAATGACGTTGAAGGCGATCTGCTTGGAGAACTTGGCCGGCTCCACGTCCTGGAAATTGAGCAGCGCGGCGGTCTGCTTGCCCAGTTCCTCCATGCCCGAGCGCCCGGCGCCGGACACCGACTGGTAAGTCGCCACGTTGATCCGCTCGATGCCTACCGCCCGGTGGATCGGCGCCAGCGCCACCAGCATCTGCATGGTCGAGCAGTTCGGGTTGGCGATGATGCCGCGCACGGTGTAGTCGGCGATGGCGTGCGGGTTCACCTCGCTCACCACCAGCGGGATGTCGTCCTGGTAGCGGTACTCGGAGGTGTTGTCGATCACCACCGCGCCGGCCGCCGCCGCGCGCGGAGCGTGCTCGCGGCTGACCGAGCCGCCGGCGGAGAAGAACGCGATGTCGACGCCGGTGAAGTCGTAGTCGGCGAGGTTCTGCACGGTCACTTTCTTGCCGGCGAACTCCACCTGCCCGCCCGCCGAGCGCTCGCTCGCCAGCGGCACCAGCTCGCTCACCGGGAATTCGCGTTCGGCCAGGATCGACAGCAGGGTTTCGCCCACCGCGCCCGTTGCGCCGACCATTGCCACTTTGTAGCTGCTCTTCTTGCTCATGATCCGTCTGTCTGTCAGGAAAATCGGAAAGGGCCGCCGGGCCATTGCCGTTCCCGCATCCGCGGGAATCTAGCCGGGGCGGAGCGCAACACAACCTGCGAACCGCGCGATCGTGAATCCGATCACGCTTTGTCCAAAACTCCCCGCGCATGAAGCACCTGCGGGTTGATCGGGGTGGGCGGATGGCCCGCCTGGGACCCAAGGCCCAGCCCGGCCAGCACATTGTCGACCGCCAGCTGCGCCATGTTGCGACGGGTATCGGCGCTGGCGCTGCCCATATGCGGGCTGAGCACCACTTGTTCGAGCTCCAGCAGCGCCGGATGCACGGCAGGCTCGTCCTCGTAAACGTCGAGCCCGGCCGCGGCCAGCTGCCCCGACACCAACGCGGTCGCCAGCGCCGCCTCGTCTACCAGCCCACCACGCGCGATGTTCACCAGCACGCTGCCGCGCTTCATCTGCGCCAGTTCGGCGGCGCCGATCACGTGATGGTTCTCGGGCGTATACGGCAGCACCAGCACCAGATGATCGGACTCGCGCAGCAAGGTGGCCTGATCCACCCAACGGGCGGCGCACTGGCGTTCGATGGACTCGGGCAACCGGCTGCGGTTGTGGTACAGCACGCGCATGTCGAAGCCGCTGGCGCGACGCGCCACCGCCTGACCGATGCGGCCCATGCCGAGGATGCCCAGCGTCTTGCCGTGCAGGTCCACGCCGAGCCAGTCGTCGAAGCGCATGGCGCCCGTCCAATGGCCGGCGCGCAGCCAGCGCTCGGCCGCACCGACGCGGCGCGCCGCGGCCAGCATCAGCGCCCAGGCGTAGTCGGCGGTGGTCTCGTTGAGCACGTCGGGCGTGTTGCAGGCGAGCACGCCGGCGCGGGTGAGCGCCTCGATGTCCAGGTTGTTGTAGCCGACGGCCAGGTTGGCGATCACCCGCAGCCGGCCATTGCCCGCCAGGGTGGCCGCATCAACGCGATCGGACAGGCTGACGATGGCCGCATCCACGCCGGCAAGCCGCTCGCGCAGTTGCTCGGGCGCGTGCACCCGCTCGATCGCCTCGGCATCCAGCGTGACGTGCTGATCCAGCCGCGCCAGCGCTTCGGCGAACAGCGGGCGTGACACCCACACTTTGTACCGCTTGGTCATTCCGGTTCCTGCAGGGGTGAGCCGATCGCGCGCGCCGATCAGGGAATCAGCGGCTGCACCGGCCCGACATCGCCGCATTGAGCACGATGGCGCAGTGCGTGATCCATCAGCACCAGCGCCAGCATCGCCTCGACGATCGGCGTGGCGCGGATGCCGACGCAGGGGTCGTGCCGCCCCTTGGTCACCACCTCCACCGGCTCGCCGGCGAGGTTCACGCTCTCACCCGGGATCAGGATGCTGGACGTGGGCTTGAACGCCACCGAGACCGTCACCGGCTGGCCGGAGCTGATGCCGCCGAGGATGCCACCGGCGTGATTGGACGTAAAGCCGTCCAAATGCATTTCATCGCGATGCTGCGTGCCGCGCTGGGCAACGGCGGCGAAACCGTCGCCGATCTCCACGCCCTTGACCGCGTTGATCGACATCATCGCGGCGGCGAGGTCGCCGTCGAGCTTGCCGTAGATCGGCTCGCCCCAGCCCGGCGGCACGCCGTCGGCGATCGCGTTGACGCGGGCGCCCACCGAATCGCCGGACTTGCGCAGCGCATCCATGTACCGCTCCAGCTCCGGCACCTGGTCGGCATCGGGCCAGAAGAACGGGTTCTGCTCGATTGCCTCGGCATCGAAGCGGGCCGGCACAAGCTCACCGAGCTGGGCCAGGTAGCCGCGCACCCGTACGCCGTGGCGCTCGGCCAGCCACTTCTTGGCGATGACGCCGGCGGCCACGCGCATGGTGGTCTCGCGCGCCGACGAACGGCCACCGCCGCGCGGATCGCGGATGCCGTACTTGTGCCAGTAGGTGTAGTCGGCGTGGCCGGGGCGGAAGGTCTCGACGATATCGCCGTAGTCCTTGCTGCGCTGGTCGGTGTTGCGGATCAGCAGGGCGATCGGCGTGCCGGTGGTGCGCCCTTCGTACACGCCGGAGAGGATCTCGATGGCGTCGTCCTCGCGCCGCTGCGAGGTATGCCGCGTGCGGCCGGTGGCGCGGCGGCCGAGATCGGCCTCGAACTCGTCCGCCGAGAGCGGCAGCCCAGGCGGGCAGCCGTCGATGACGCAGCCGATGGCCGGGCCGTGGCTTTCGCCAAAGGTAGTGACGGTGAAGAGCTTGCCGAAGGAGTTGCTGGACACGGGATCTACCGGAGCGACAGAGGCGCCGAAGCCGGACGACCCGGCCTCATGCTGCACTGCATCTTGCCACAGCCGCCCGCGTCCACGGGCGGCCGGCCCCGGTCAGCGACGCGCCTGTGCGACGGCGCGGATCGCCTTGGTGTGCTCGACCAGATCGCGGCGCTCGAGCGCGAACACGCCCATCGCGCCGACCTTGAACTCGATCCACACGAACGGCACCTCCGGCAGCAGCGCGTTGAGCGCCCGCTCGCTCTCGCCCACCTCGACGATCAGCAGGCCGTCTTCGGTGAGGTAATCGGCCGCCTCGTCGAGCATGCGCAGGCACAGGTCCAGGCCGTCCTCGCCCGAGGTCAGGCCCAGCTTGGGCTCGTGGCGGTACTCGCCCGGCATCGCCGCGTACTCGTCCTCGGTGACGTAAGGCGGGTTCGACACGATCAGGTCGTAGCGACGACCCTGCACGCCGGCGAACAGGTCGGACTCGATCGCCTCGACGCGGTCCTCGACGTGCTGGAAGACGACGTTCTCGCGGGCCAGCGACAGCGCCTCGGGGCTGATGTCGACGATGTCGACCTGCCAGTCCGGGTTGTACTCGGCCATGGCGATGCCGATGCAGCCCGAGCCGGTGCACACGTCCAGCGCGCGCTCCACGTGGCGATGATCGAGCCACGGCGCAAAGCCCGATTCGATCAGCTCGGCGATCGGCGAGCGCGGCACCAGCGCGCGGCGGTCGCTCTTGAACTTCAGCCCGGCAAACCAGGTTTCGCCCACCAGATAGGCCACCGGCACGCGTTCGCTGATGCGGCGCTCGATCAGCCCGAGAACGCGCTCGCGCTCCTCGGCCACCAGCTTGCCGGCACCGTAGGCCGGCGGCAGGTCCGGCGGCAGGTGCAGCGCAGCGAGTATCAGATGCGTCGCTTCGTCGATCGGGTTGTCGTGGCTGTGGCCAAACGTCAGCCCGGCGGCCGAGAAGCGGCTGGCGCCGTAGCGGATGAAGTCGATGATGGTGGACAGTTCGGCGGTCACGGCGACACCCGAAGCGGAAAGGCCGGCAAGTATAGCTATGAGAGAAGTGAGTGAAGAGGAGTGAGGAGTGAGAGAAGAGCATGGCTTGCGGCAAGTCGCCGCCTCTCACTCCTCACTCCTCTCCACTCACTCCTCGCTCTTATACTGGCCCGATGAATTTCAAAGTCTTCCTGCAATACATCCTTCCGCACCGCGCGCTGTCGCGGGTGGTGTACTGGGCCACGCGCTGGACGTTTGCGCCGTGGAAGAACTGGTTGATCGGCACCATCGTGCGCAACTACCAGGTCGACATGGCCGAGGCGGCGCAGCCGGACCCGCGCGCCTACGAACACTTCAATGCTTTCTTCACCCGCGTGCTGAAGCCGGACGCGCGGCGGCCGGACCCCGACCCCAACGCCCTGCTCTGCCCGGCCGACGGACGCATCAGCCAGGCCGGCGCCATCGTGGACGGCCGCATCTTCCAGGCCAAGGGGCAGTCCTACACCGCCGCCGAGCTGCTGGGCGACGAGGCCGCCGCCGCGCCCTATCGGAATGGTCGGTTCGCCACCGTCTACCTGTCGCCGCGCGACTATCACCGCGTGCATATGCCGCTGACCGGCACGCTGATAGAAACCGTGCACGTGCCCGGGCGCATCTTCAGCGTGGCGCCGTTCGCGGTGGAGGCTATCCCCCGCCTGTTCGCCCGCAACGAGCGGCTGGTCTGCCACTTCGAGGGCGAGCACGGGCCGTTCGCCGTGGTGATGGTGGGGGCCGTGCTGGTGTCTTCCGTGTCCACCGTCTGGGATGGGCTGGTCATACCGCCCTACGCCGCCGGCATCCGCCGCAAGTCGTTTGCCGGCCGCGACATCCGGCTGGAGCGGTTTGCCGAGATGGGCCGCTTCAACATGGGCTCCACGGTGATCCTGCTGCTGCCGCCCGGCAGCGCCGAGCTGGATCCTTTGGCATCCCAGCAGGCGGTGAAGGTGGGCCAGCGGCTCGGGAAAAAGTGACGTAATACGTCACTTGATGCACAGAGCCTCTGCCGCTTGACGGCATCTTGTGACGCCATTGGTGCAAATGTGCCCATGGCTCGGGTAAGCTCCGGTTCAGCGCGACATCCGGTCGCCCTATCGAGCCCGAGACCGCCATGCGCCTGCTGACCCAGCTCATCGCCATCAACCGCGCCCGCCAGCTCGGCCGCCAGCTGCGCGAGATCCAGCGCAGCATCGATGCACTCTCGCGCCAGAATCGAAGCCGGCTCGGCACGCTGGCGCTGCGCGAGATCGGCCAGGCGACCCGCTGCGACTTCCCGCACCTGTACGGCACGCCGCCGGAAGAGCGCTATCTGCCGTGGGGCCAGGGCACCGAGATCGGCTACACCCGAGCGCGCTCGGAGAACGTCGAGGTCGCCATCCGCGGCATCGCGCTGTGGCTGGCCGTGGCCTATCACGAGACCAAGGACGCCCGCCAGGGCGGCCTGCAGACCGTCTATCGCCAGCTCATGCGCCTGCTGCGCGAGCTGAAGGAAACCCGCCGCGAGGGTGATACCAGCGAGAGCTGGATGAACGCCTCGGCCGCCGCCTGATCTCGCACCACCGGGCTGCCCATCGGCAGCCCGCTCCGCATCCGCCAGCTTAGCGGCAACCCGGCACCGTCAGCACCTGCCCAACCCGGATCTGATGCCGGCGCAGATGGTTGACCTCGGCCACCTCGCGCACGCTGGAGCACCGCAGCTTGTTCACGATGCTGATCAACGTATCGCCCGGGCGTACCCGGTAACGGCGTGTTCGCCCTGACGAAACCGCCGGTGCTGCCGTCGGAGCTGCCGCCTCCGGCTTGGGCACCACCGCGTTGTGCAGGTCGGCGGCGAGGATCGGCCACGGACCATCGACGCAACGCGACGCGTACGCCGATTCCAGCGCCTTGGGCAGGTAAAGCGTGGCGCCCATCGGCTGCTGCATCTCCGGATCGAGGCGGGGGTTGAGGTTGCGCAGGGTGCGGAACCAGCCCTCCGGCATGTCGCCCGCATTGCCCAGGCAGACGGTGAGTTCGGAGATCGAGGCGGCGCGCTTGAGCGTCACCTGACCGGGCCGACCATCCACCTTCGGGAAGCGCAGGTTGTAGCTCTGCGGATGCAGGAACAGCCAGGCCGCCGCCAGCACCGCCGGCACGTAGTCGCGGGTCTCCTGCGACAGCTCGTCGTACACCGACGGATCGTAGAAGCTCACCTGCGGACGATCCCCGGCCAGCCGCCGCATGCGCCCTTCGCCGCCGTTGTAGGCCGCCAGCGAGAGTTCGAGGTTGTTGTTGAACACGCGCAGCTGCTCGTTGAGGTACTGCGCATTGGCGCGGGCCGCGTCGGCCGGATCGAAGCGCGTATCGAAGCCACTGTCGCTGCCCAGCCCGAAGCGTACGCCGGTGGCATACATGAACTGCAGCGGCCCGGCGGCGCCCGAACGCGAGACCGCGTGCACCTTGCCGCCGGACTCCTTGGCCATGATGCCGAACAGCACGGCCTCGGGCAGATCGGCTTTCTCGTACTGCGGCCACATCTCGAAACGCATGTACTGATAGTTGACCCAGGCATCCATCAGGTTCGGACGCCACTGGGTCAGCCACATCTCGAGCGCCGCCTTCACCGGCCCGTTCATCGCGATCAGTTCGGACAGCTTCTGCCCGTGCAGCAGGGTGACGCTGCGCTGCGCCTCGGGCAGCCCCGCCGCACCGACCGCCTGCCCCTCGGGCGAGGTCGACTCGCCGGCCGTCTCCAGTCCCTCGTCGCCGATCGCGCTGCCGTCTTTCAGCCGCAGCAGGCGATCGAACACCGCATAGAACCGCTGCGGCTCGCAGCCGGGCGTGCTGTCGCACTGCGCCGACGCCTTCTTCAGCTGATCGAGCGCGGCCGTCAGGGCTTTCTGCGAGGCCTGGTCATCCCCTTCGCGCGCCAGCCGCAAGGCGTTCTCGTAGCCCCGGCTGGCCGTATCGAGCTGGCCGTACAAGGCATTGAGCGAGGGAGATGACGGTGCCTTGCCTGGTGCACTGGCGCATCCGGCCAGCAGGGTAACGACAGCGAGGAAAAGCGAACGGTGCAGCGGCAAACGCACGGACATGAGGTACTTCGGCTGGGGCTAAACAACCACCATAGCCGCGCGCGGCAGCGGACTCAATGAATCGCCCGGGCGATGGTTAGAATCGACCCCTTGCCAAGGAGTGACCCGCCATGAGCCAGATCCTGATCGGCCGCAACGATTCCACCAGCGTCAGCCTCGACCCGCGCTACGGCAACCGCCACGGCATGATCGCCGGCGCCACCGGCACCGGAAAATCGGTCTCGCTGATGGTGCTGGCCGAGGGCTTTTCGCGGCTCGGTGTGCCGTGCTTCCTGGCCGATGCCAAGGGCGACCTCGCCGGATTGGCGATGGCCGCCGGTGAACCGGGCGACAAGCTCAAGGCGCGGCTCGACAAGCTCAAGCTCACCGACTGGAAGCCGCAGGCCAATCCGGTGGTGTTCTGGGATCTCTACGGCAAGCTCGGCCACCCGGTGCGCGCCACCATCAGCGAGATGGGCCCCACCCTGCTCGGCCGCGTGCTGGAGCTCAACGACACCCAGCAGGGCGTGCTCGAAGTGGTGTTCAAGGTGGCCGACGACGAAGGCCTGTTGCTGCTCGACCTGGCCGACCTGCGCAGCATGCTGTCCTCGGCCAGCGAGAACGCCAAGGCGATCTCGGCCCAGTACGGCCTGATCAGCCCGCAGAGCATCGCCGCGATCCAGCGCTCCCTGCTGAAGCTCGAGCAGGACGGCGCGGACCAGTTCTTCGGCGAGCCGGCGCTCGACCTGGTCGACCTGATGCGCCAGGACATGAGCGGTCGCGGCGTCATCAACGTGCTGGCCGCCGACCAGCTGATCATGAAGCCCAAGCTGTACTCCACCTTCCTGCTGTGGCTGCTGTCGGAACTGTTCGAACAGCTGCCGGAAGTGGGCGACCTGGACCAGCCCAAGCTGGTGTTCTTCTTCGACGAGGCGCACCTGCTGTTCGACGACTGCCCGCCCGCGCTGCGCCAGCGCGTGGAGCAGGTGGTGCGGCTGATCCGCTCCAAGGGCGTAGGCGTGTACTTCTGCTCGCAGAACCCCGACGACGTGCCGGGCGAGATCCTCGGCCAGCTCGGCAACCGCGTGCAGCACGCGCTGCGCGCCTTCACCCCGCGCGACCAGAAGGCCGTGAAGGCGGCGGCGGAAACCTTCGTCGCCAATCCCAGGCTCGACGTGGTCGAGGCGATCACCCAGCTCGGCGTGGGCGAGGCGCTGGCCTCCACGCTCGGCGACGGCGGCGTGCCCGCACCGGTGCAGCAGGTGCTGGTGACCACGCCGTGCTGCCGCATCGGCGCGATCACCGAGGCCGAGCGCAGCACCGTGCGCATGCGTTCGCCGGTAGGCGGCAAGTACGACACCACGGTCAACCGCGAATCCGCCGCCGAGAAACTCGCCGCCCGCGCACAGGAGAAAGCCGCCGACGCGGAAAAGGTCGCCACCAGCGCGCCCGCCACCGCCGGCACGCCCGGCTCGGCCTGGGGCGGCGCCGTGCACGACGCGCTGTTCGGCACCAAGCGCCGTCAGGGCATGATCGAGGCGCTGGGCAAGTCGGCCGTGCGCACGGTGGGCAACCAGCTAGGCCGGCAGATCCTGCGCGGCGTGCTGGGCGGCATTTTCGGCGGCAAGCGTTGAAGCCTGCCCACGTCCGCATCCGGGCGGTCGACCCGGACACGCCGTTCGGTGAGCGCTTCGCCACGGGCCTCAGCTATCCGCTGCGCGGCGCCGCCCTGCCCACTCTGGTCGGCTTGGCATTGGTCCACTACGTGGGCCTGCTGCCGCTGTTCCTGGGCACCGCCGGCAGCCTGCTGGTGTGGGGCGCCACCTGGCGCTACGCGGCCGAGTGCATGCTGCACACCGCCAACGGCTTCGCCGATCCACCCGATGTCGGCCTGGGCGACAGCGATCGCGCTGCGTGGGGCCTCACGGTGGTGCACATGTTGGCGGCCACGTTCTGCGTGGCGATGACGTTCTATTCGCCCGCACTGTTCGGACCGGCCCTGCTGGCCGTGGCGCTGGCGCTGCCGGCGATCGACATGGCGCTGGCCTTCGACGGCAACCTGCTGCTGGCGCTGAACCCGGGACACTGGGGCGAAATCATCCGGCGCTTCGGCTGGAGTTACCTGGTGCCGGTGGGCATCAACCTGGCGGTGGGCGTGCTGGCGCTGCTGGCCACGCTGATCACCGCGCGGCTGCCGCGACTGTTCTCGCTGCCCCTGTTCGGCTTCGCCTACACCTACCTGATCGTGCTCGGCTTCCATCTCATGGGGGCAATGATCCACCGCCGCCACGAACACTTCGGCCTCACGCCGGAGGCCGAGGTGCTGGCCGAGGCACTGGGCGGCAACGACGACCAGCGCCTGCTCGACCACGCCAGGGAACTGGCTGCGCACGACCCGATGGCCGCAACCCGCCTGCTGGTGCCGCGACTGCAGGATCGTGAAGCGCCAGCCGAACTGCACCAGGCCTACCGCGACCTGCTGCGCCGGCAGAACCTGCGTGACGCGCTGCTGGTGCACGGGCAGATCCGCATCGCCGCCTTGGTGGCGAACGATGAACCGCGCAGGGCGCTGGCGATGCTGCAGGACTGCGTCGCGATCGATCCGGATTTCCTCCCCGACGATCCCGGCAACGCCGGCGCACTTATCGAACTGGCCGCGCGCAGCGGGATGCGCCGCACCGCGCTGAAACTCTGCCGCGGCTGGCTGGCCAGCTGGCCGCGCGACGGTCGCGCGCCCGCGGTGGCCCTGATCGCCGCCCGCGAGCTGGAGGCGGAAGGCAAGCCGGTGGAAGCCAGCGTACTGCTCGGTCGCGTGGCATCCACCTGGGCCGACCATCCACAGCACGGCGAACTGCTCGCGCGCATCCGCCAGCTGCAGCCGGGAACCCGCGCATGAGCCGCTGGCGTCCGCCCTCGCCGTCGTCGACGGCCATCATCACGCGCGCCGGCTTCGAGCGACTGAAGGCCGAGCTCGACCACCTGTGGCACACCCTGCGCCCGGAGGTCGTCAAGGCGCTCGCCGCCGCGGCGGCCGAAGGCGACCGCTCGGAAAACGCCGAGTACACCTACCGCAAGAAGCAGCTTGGCGAGATCGACCGCCGCGTGCGCTACCTCAGCAAGCGCATCCCCGCGCTGAAGGTGGCCGAAGGCACGCCATCGGACCGCGACGCGGTGTTCTTCGGTGCGCAGATCGAGCTGGAAAACCTCGCCACCGGCGAGGCCCTCCACTACCGCATCGTCGGCCCGGACGAGACCGATGCGAAGCTGGGCTGGATCAGCATCGACTCGCCGCTCGCCCGCGCGGTGCTGAAGAAGCGGGTGGACGACGAGTTTTCCGCCGCGCTGCCCGGCGGCGAGACCCGCTTCGCCGTTGTCGCCGTGCGCTACGACGGCGACCCCGCCGACTGAAGGCCCCATCGGCCACGGAACGAGCCGATGGACCGGCACTGGACCTTTCGTTCCAACACCCACGCAAGGATTTGCCTAAGTGAAACCGCTTCGCCTGTTTTTCTGCATCGCCACACTGGCCCTCGCCGGCACCGCCATCGCCGACGCGCAGGACATGCCCGACCACGACCTCGCCGGCAGCCACGATCATCCGCTGGTGTCGCGTTTCGCCGGCTCGGTGATCACCGGCTATCGGGCCGTCGACTACGACCGCATGCTGCTGCCGCTGGGCAAGACCGTCGACGACAAGCTGTCGAAGTCGGACACTGTCGAGGGACGCATCACCCGCATCGCGTACGTTGCCCCGGCGGGCAAGAGCGCGCTGGAAATCTTCCGCAACTTCCGGCAGGCGCTTTCGGCTGCGGGCTTCACGACCCGCTTCAGCTGCGAAGGCGACCCCGGTTGCGGCGATGGCTACCAATTCGCCGATGCCGTGGTCGACCCCGTATTCCAGCAACTCGAATCCGAGGACCGGGGGCTGATGTCCAAATCGCTTTATCCGTCGAATGACAATCTCGACGCACTGACTGCCCACCTCTCCCGCCCCCAGGGCGACGTCGACCTGGTGCTGCTGGTGGCCAAGGACGACAACGAGCTGCCCGGCATATTCCTGGAGATCTGCGAACATGAACCGATGGCCACCGGCCAGGTCAGCGTGGATGCCAAGGCGATGGGCGACGGCCTGGCCAGTGCCGGCCACGTGGCTCTGTATGGCCTGCACTTCGCCAACGACAGTGCAGCGATCGATCCCTCGTCGAAGACCACGCTGGCCGAAATGGCCAAACTGATGAGCGAACGTCCCGCACTCAAGGTCTACATCGTGGGTCACACCGACGACACCGGCGCCGCAGCGCACAACCTCACCTTGTCGCAGCAGCGCGCGCAGGCCGTCGTGCAGGCGCTGGCCGCGGACTACCACGTCGCGGCCAACCGCATGACCGCCGAGGGCGTGGCGTCGTGGGCGCCGGTGGCCAGCAACGCCACCGAGGCCGGCCGCGCGCAGAACCGTCGGGTCGAGCTGGTCGCCCAGTGATTGGCTTCGCGGGAGCGGATAGCCGCTCCCGCGAATTCATGAGACACGCACGCCAGCCAGGCGACGCTGCAATGGCGGGCGCGAGTTCAGCGTGACCGTGATGGATATCGCCCGGCGCCTGGCGAAAACGATGCTTCCAGCCTGGAGAGTCAACGCAGGGCGCGCATGCCGGAATCGGTTGCCATGTGCAGCGGCGGCGGATAGCGGCGCCCCGCGCGCAGCGGCTGGTAGCACGGCGCCTCGCGATGAAATGCTTCCTCGCCATTGTCCGGATGCCAACCCGGAATGCCCGAGAGCGGGAGCGGACGCAGCTCAAGAGGATCGGCGAGCGCCCGGCTCGCGCTGATAGCGGTCGCCGCCGCCTGCGCGAGATCGGTCATCGAAAGATCGCGACCGGCTTCGAACACCAACGCCTTGCCCACCAGCAGCTTGCCGGGCGTGAGCGCATGTTCGAGCAGGGCATGGCCGAACACCGCGACGGCGATGCGCCCGTCGTGCCATGCCGAGCGCTCGCGCCAGAACAGGCCGTGCCAGTCGTGCGCGTCCCACAGCGCCAGCAGCGCAGGATCGGACACGCGCACCAACACGCCGGCTTCGTCAAAATGGGTCATCGCGCACTGCGGGCGCGAGCGCTGGCGCGGGCCCATGCGGGCGATCTCCTGCACCTGCCGCCGGTTCAGCGCGGCCTTCAGCGTGGGATGGCGCAGCCACACCAGCGCGTTGAACAGGTCGTGCCAGTTGCGCTCGCGGGTGGCGACGAGGCCGCGCTCGGCGATGCGCTGCTCGTAGTGCAGGCCATCGGCGAGCAACGCGGCATCCTGCAGCGCGAAGCGCGGCATCGACGCATCGGTCCGCCGCGCGTTGAGTTCATCGATCGCGGGCCAGTGCGGCCCATGCAGCCACGCGTCGAACTCGCACCAGTCGGCCAGCGGCGGCGCCGCGAACACGGTCGGATCGACCGCCTCGCGCGCCGGGGCGACGTAGCGCTGCCGCTTCACACCACCGGCAGCACGGTCGGCGCCAGGCGGGCGTGCAGGTCGTGCTCGCTGGCCGCCTCCACCAGCACCTGCACGAACTGGCCGGGCTTGAGCTTCTGCCCGTCGGCGATGAGCACGGTGCCGTCGATTTCCGGCGCATCGGCGGATGAACGCGCCACCGCGCCCGCTTCATTTGCCTCGTCAACCAGCACGGTGATCGTGCGGCCAACTTTGCGCTGCAGCTTGGCAGCGGAAATCTCAGCCTGCACCGCCATGAACTGCTCCAGGCGATCTTCCTTCAGCTCCTCGGACACCGGATCGGGCAACTCGTTGGCGCGGGCGCCGTCCACCGGCGAATAGGTGAACGCGCCGACGCGATCGAGCTCGGCCTCGCGCAGGAAGTCGAGCAGTTCCTCGAACTCGGCGTCGGTCTCGCCGGGAAATCCGACGATGAAGGTGCTGCGGATGGTGAGATCCGGCACCACCTTGCGCCAGGCGCGGATGCGCTCCAGCGTCTTGTCGATGTTGCCCGGGCGCTTCATCAATTTGAGGATGCGCGGGCTGGCATGCTGGAACGGGATGTCCAGGTACGGCAGGATCTTGCCCGCGGCCATCAGCGGCATCAGCTCGTCCACGTGCGGGTACGGGTAGACGTAGTGCAGGCGCGTCCACACGCCCAGCTCGGACAGACCATCGCACAGCTCGGTCATCCGCGTGCGGTAGCTCTTGTCGCGCCACAGGTGCTCGGCGTACTTCACGTCCACGCCGTAGGCGCTGGTGTCCTGCGAGATCACCAGCAACTCCTTCACGCCCCCCTTCACCAGCCGCTCGGCCTCGCGCAGCACCTCGTCGACGGGGCGCGAAACGAGGTCGCCGCGCATCGAGGGGATGATGCAGAAGCTGCAGCGGTGGTTGCAGCCCTCGGAAATCTTCAGGTAGGCGTAGTGCTTGGGCGTCAGCTTCACTCCCGTATCCGGAACCAGATCCAGGAACTTGTTGCGCGACGGTGGCAGCGCCGCATGCACCGCGCTCATCACGCTGGCGTAGTCCTGCGGGCCGCTGATCGACAGCACGTCCGGGTAGGCCTCGCGGATCAGCTCCTCGCGCTTGCCCAGGCAGCCGGTGACGATCACCTTGCCGTTCTCGTGCAGCGCCTCACCGATCGCGTCCAGCGACTCCTGCACCGCCGAATCGATGAAGCCGCAGGTGTTCACCACCACCGCGTCGGCCGCGTTGTAGCTGGGCACGATCTCGTAACCCTCGACCTTGAGCTGGGTGAGGATGCGCTCGGAATCGACCAGCGCCTTGGGGCAACCGAGGCTGACGAAACCGATCTTCTGGGTGGGGGCGGGCGTGGACATGGCGGATGACCGAAAGAAGCAGCCGCCGATTGTACCGCGACCACGCGCCGCGGCCGCCTGCGCCCAATGTCTAACTCTCATCTGACGGTAGCCTCGCTAGGCTCTGCGGCCTTTCGCATGGCGCCGGGCCATTCGCAGGCCGCTGCGGCGCCGAACCATTCCTACCCTCAGCCAAGGACATTCCATGGGCCAGATGATCACCCTCCACAGCGACACCCCGATCGGCGCATACCTCGCCGAGCCCGCCAACCCGACCCGCGGCGGCATCGTGGTGATCCAGGAGATCTTCGGCGTCAACGCACACATCCGCGACGTGGCCGACCGTATCGCCGCCGCCGGCTATACCGCCATTGCACCGGCCCTCTTCGACGCGGTGCAGCCGGGCGTGGAGCTCGGCTATGACACGGACGGCATCGGCAAGGGCGTCGCCCTGATGGGCCAGGTCGGCTTCGAGCGACCGCTGAAGGACGTGGCGGCCGCCGCCAAGTACATCGCCCACACCGGCAAGGTCGGCACGGTGGGCTTCTGCTGGGGCGGCACGGTCGCCTATGCCGCGGCGATCGAACTGGGCCTGCCGGGCGTGAGCTACTACGGCGGCGGCAACACCCATTTTGTCGACCGCCCGGCCAAGGCGCCGCTGATGTTCCACTACGGCCTGAAAGACACCCACATCAGCGCCGACGACCGCGCGAAGGTGGCCGCGGCCAACCCCGACGCCCCGCTGTACGAGTACGACGCCGACCACGGCTTCAACTGCGACCGTCGCGCCACCTACGACGCGGCGAGCGCGAAGCTGGCGTGGGCGCGCACGCTGGCGTTCTTCGCCGAGCACATCGGCTGATACCGCAGGCATGGAACTACACGAACGGGGCGCTTCGGGCGCCCCGTTTGTCGTTAGGCATCGCAACATCCAGCCACTCGGCGCGATCGCTCCGACATCGACCGCGCGGTCGCGACGCGCCTAGACTGCGGGCCTGCGCATCGACCGACGGAATCACGCATGGGCCAGTCCATCCACCTCAACACCACCCGCCTGCACTGCATCGGCGCCTACCTCGCCCGGCCCGCCGACACGCCGCGCGGGGGCATCGTGGTGGTGCAGGAGATCTTCGGCGTGAACGCGCACATCCGCGCCGTGACCGACCGCTTCGCCGACGCGGGCTACGTGGCCGTCGCACCGTGTTTCTTCGACCATGTGGAAAGCGGCGTGGAGCTGGCTTACGACGAGGCCGGCTTCACCAAGGGACGCACGCTGGTGGCCGAGGTCGGCATCGAACTGGCGGTGGACGACGTGGCCAGTGCGGCCGAGGCCATCGCCTCGGCCGGGCGCATCGGCGTGGTCGGCTTCTGCTGGGGCGGCACCGTGGCACTGCGCGCCGCCCAGCGGCTGGGCCTGCCCGCGGTGAGCTACTACGGCGCGCGCAACCCGGCCTATCTCGACGAGGTGCCCAGGGCGCCGGTGCTGTTCCACTTCGGCGAGAACGATCCGTCCATCCCGCCGGAAACGGTACAGCTGCATCGCGAGAAGCTGCCGCAGATGGACGTCCATACCTACCCCGCCGGCCACGCCTTCAATCGCGACGTCGACCCGCACGCCTATCACGCGCCCAGCGCGCAGCTGGCCTGGCAGCGCACGCTGGACTTCTTCGCACGCGAACTTGGGGGCGCGGCATGAATACGACGTTCATGCTCGATGCCCGGCTCGCCGCGGACTCGGTACCGGTAATCGAGCTGCCGCTGTGCAGCGCGCGCCTGATGAACGACGCCCGCTTCCCCTGGCTGCTGCTGGTGCCGCGGCGCGACGGCATGAGCGAGATCCACGATCTCGATCCCACGGACCAGGACCAGCTGTGGCGCGAGATCCGCTTCGCCAGCGCGGCCCTGCGTGACGTGGCGCCCTGCGACAAGCTCAACCACGGCGCGCTGGGCAATATCGTGCGCCAGCTGCACGTGCACATTGTCGCGCGCGTGGCGGGCGACGCCGCCTGGCCCGGCCCGGTGTGGGGCAGCGGCGCGGCGCAGCCGTACGAGGCCGCCTCGCTGGAGGCCAGGGTTACCGCGCTGCGCTGGCGGCTCGCCGATCACGAGGACTGACGTATCGTGATCGCACCGCTCCGCGACGAGGCGCTGGCCGAGGACGCGCTGCTGCTGCACTTCGGCGACGCCATCGACGAGGCGACCAGCGCCCGCGTGCTGGCGGCCGCGGCGGCGATCGCGCGGCATCTGCCGTCGCTCGAATGCGTGCCCGCCTACGCCAGCCTGCTGCTGCGCTTTGAACCGGCGGCGTGGCGTGGCGAAGCAGGCGACACCCCGCATGCGCGGGTGCGCGCAGCCGCGGCCGAGGTGCTGGCATCAAGCGACGTCGCGCACGCGCCCTCGCGGGAGGTGGTGATCCCGGTGCTCTACGGCGGCACGTACGGGCCGGATCTCGACGCGGTGTCGCGGCACGCCGGGCTGGGCGAGGCCGAGGTGATCGCGCGTCATGCGGCCGGTCGCTATCGCGTGGCGATGCTGGGCTTCGCGCCGGGCTTTCCCTATCTGCTGGGGCTTGATCCGCGGCTGGCGGTGCCGCGACGCGCCGATCCGCGTGCGCGGGTGCCGGCCGGCAGCGTGGCGATCGGGGGCATGCAGACCGGCATCTATCCCGAAGCCCTGCCCGGCGGCTGGCAGCTGATCGGCCGCACGCCGCTGAGGATGTTCGACATGCGCGCCACGCCGCCGTCGCGGCTGCAGCCCGGCGACCGGGTGCGCTTCGAGGCCATCGACACGGCGCGTTTCGACGAACTGCAGGGGCGCGACGCGTGAGCCTGCGGGTGCTGCAGGCGGGCCTGCTCACCACCGTGCAGGACGGCGGCCGCCCCGGCCATGCCGCGCTCGGCCTGGGCCGCGCCGGCGTGATGGACCGGCCGGCCTGGCGGCTCGGCAACGCGCTGGTCGGCAACGCCGGCGACGAGGCGGTACTGGAAATCACCTTGCGCGGTCCAGTGCTGGTGATCGAGCGCGCCACCCGGCTCGCGCTCACCGGCGCGCCCATCGACGCCCGCCTCGACGACATCGCCCTGCCGCCATGGACCGCCGTGGACGCACCCGCCGGCAGCACGCTGCGCCTGGGTGGCATGCGGCAGGGCTGCCGCAGCTACCTGGCGCTGCGCGGCGGCATCGCCACCGAGCCGGTGCTCGGCAGCCGCAGCGAAGACCTGCACGCGGGCATCGGGCCGCTGGGTGGACGCGCATTGCGTGCAGGCGACGTGCTGCCCATCGGTGCGACGCCCGATCTCGCGCCCGTCCGTGCGGTGACCGTGCGCCGCTGGGGCGTGGACCCGCAGCCGTGGTTCGACTTCGCCATGACGCCGATCGCCCTCCTCCCCGGCAGCCACGTCGACGCACTGGATGACGACGCCCGCCGCCAGCTGCACGGCGCGCGGTTCCGGCTGAGCGCATCGAGCAACCGCACCGGCAGCCGGCTCGATGGCCCGGCGCTGCACCTGCGCGCGCCGCTGGAACTGATCTCCGCCGCCGTGCTGCCGGGCACCGTGCAGCTGCCGCCGTCCGGCCGGCCGATCGTGCTGATGGCCGAGGCGCCGGTGACCGGCGGCTATCCGCGCATCGGCCAGGTGGCGGCGGCGGACCTGCCGCGTATGGCCCAGCGCCGGCCCGGCGATGCCGTATGCTTCGAGGCCGTTTCGCTGGAGCAGGCGCTGGCCCGCCAGCACGAACGCGAGCAGCAGCTGCACCGGCTGGTGCAGCGCGTGATCGACCGAGGGGAGTCCCGCTGACGTGAACCGCATCGACCTCAACTGCGACCTCGGCGAATCGTTCGGCGCGTGGCGCATGGGCGAGGACGCCGCGCTGCTGGCCCTGGTGAGTTCGGCCAACGTCGCCTGCGGCTTCCACGCCGGCGATCCGGCGATCATGCAGCACACGGTGGTGCTGGCCGCGGAGCGCGGCGTGGCGATCGGCGCGCACGTGTCGCTGCCCGATCTGCAGGGCTTCGGTCGCCGCGAGATGGCGGTGACGCCCGCCGAGGTACACGCCATGACGCTGTACCAGCTCGGCGCACTGCACGCCTTCGCCCGCGCCGCGGGCACCGCCGTCGCCCACGTCAAGCCGCACGGCGCGCTATACAACATGGCTGCGCGCGACCGCGCGCTGGCCGAGGCGATCGCCGATGCCGTGCGGGCGTTCGATCCGGCGCTGGCGCTGTTCGGCCTCGCCGGTTCGGCGCTGCTGGACGCCGGTCGCGCCGTCGGGCTCAAGGTGGTCTCCGAAGCCTTCGCCGACCGCCGCTACCGCGCCGACGGCTCGCTGCAGCCGCGGCGCGAGCCCGACGCGGTGATCGACGACGCCGACGCTGCCACCGCGCAGGCCCTGCGCATGGCGCAGCGCGGCGAGGTGACCGCCGTGGACGGCCAGCGCGTGGCGCTAAAGGCCGACACGCTGTGCCTGCACGGCGACGGCGCACACGCGGTGGACTTCGCGCGCCGGCTGCGCGCCGCGCTGGAAGCAGCCGGCCTGCGCATCGCTGCGCCCGCGGCAGCATGAGCACGAAGCGGGAACGTCCACGATGAACTACTGGCCCCTGCTCGGCGTCGCGGTGATCGCGCTGGGCTTCGTGCTGCGCTTCAACCCGGTGCTGGTGGTGGTCGCCGCAGCGCTGACCAGCGGCCTGCTGTCGGGCATGGCGATGCCCGACCTGCTGGCCCTGCTGGGCACCAGCTTTGCCTCCAGCCGGATCCTGCTGATCATCATCCTCCCGCTGTCGGCGATCGGCCTGCTCGAACGCGCCGGCCTGCGCGAACATACGCGGCGCTGGATGGCGCAGCTGCGCGGCCTCACCCTGGCGCGCCTGCTGATCGGCTACCTGCTGGGGCGCCAGCTGCTGTCGATGATCGGACTGCAGGGCGTGGCCGGCCCGGCGCAGACCGTGCGTCCGCTGCTGGTGCCGATGACCGAGGCCGCCGCCGAGCGCATCGATCCGCAGCTCTCCGAGGAGGAGCGCGACCGGCTGCGCGCGCTCGCCGCGGCCACCGACAACGTGGGGCTGTTTTTCGGCGAGGACGTGTTCATCGCGCTGGGCGGGGTGCTGCTGATCCAGAGCTTCTTCGCGCAGCACGGCATCGAGCTCACCCCAGTGTCGATCGCGGTGTGGTCGATTCCCACCGCGGTGGCCGCGTTCGCGATCCACAGCGTGCGCATCGTCTGGCATCAGCGGCAGATGGCGCGACGGGCGCGGGCGGCGGGGCGCTGACGATGCTGCAGATCGCCCACGCGCAGTGGCTGATGGCGCTGTTCCTGCTCTACACCGGCTGGCGCAACCTGCGCGAAGGCCATGGCTGGCGCGCCGTGTTCTGGCTCATCCTGGGCGTGCTGTTCGCCGGTGGCGACGCGGTGCTGCGCGCCAGTGCGGCCGGCCACGCGCTGCCGGCGCAGGTGGCGGGCGTCGCGGTGATCGCGCTGGCGCTGATCGCGCCGCGCCTGCGCAGCGGCGGCGTGACCGAGGAACACTCGTCCGCGCAGCGGCTGGCCTCGGCGGTGCGGCTGGGCCACCGCCTGTTCGTGCCGGCGCTGGTGATCCCCGGCGTGACGCTGCTCGTCGCGCTGCTGGGCGACCACCTGGCCTGGCACGGCCATCGCCTGTTTGCCGCGGACCGGATGACCCTCACCGGGCTCGCGCTGGCCTGCCTGCTGTCGCTGTTCGCCGCCGCGTGGGTCACCCGCAGTTCGCCGGTGCGCGGGCTGGTGGAGGGGCGCCGGCTGCTGGACACGATCGGCTGGGCGGCGCTGCTGCCGCTGCTGCTGGCGGCGCTGGGCCAGGTGTTCACGCGCAGCGGCGTGGGCGACGCCATCGCACATCTCACCACGGCGTGGCTGCCCACCGGGAGCGCGCTGGTCTGCCTGCTGGCCTACGCGCTGGGCATGGTGGTGTTCACCGTGATCATGGGCAATGCGTTCGCCGCGTTCCCGGTGATGACGGCCGGCATCGGCCTGCCGCTGCTGGTGGTACAGCACGGCGCCAACCCGGCCATTCTCGGCGCCATGGGCATGCTGTGCGGCTACTGCGGCACGCTGCTGACACCGATGGCCGCGAACTTCAACCTGGTGCCGGCTGCGCTGCTGGAGCTGCGCTCGCCCTACGGAGTGATCCACGCACAGGTGTGGACCGCGCTGGTACTGCTGGCGGCCAACCTGGCGCTGATGGCCCTGCTGGTTTTCCGATAGTCCTCACAGGCGACGCGCACATGGCATCGACGCTTCCACGCATCCTGCTGACCGGCTTCGATCCGTTCGGCGGCGAGACCATCAACCCCTCGTGGGAGGCGGTACGCGCCCTGCACGGCCGGCGCCTCGCCGGGCATCGGGTGGTGGCGCGCCAGCTGCCCACCGAATTCGCCCGCTCGCTCGTGGTGCTGAAGGCCGCGCTGCGCGAAGTGCGCCCGGCCATCGTGCTGGGGGTGGGACAGGCCGGCGGGCGCAGCCGGCTGTCGATCGAGCGTGTGGCGATCAACGTGGCCGACGCCCGCATCTCCGACAACGCGGGCGCGCAGCCGATCGACGTGCCGGTGGTGGCGGACGGCCCCGCGGCGTATTTCTCGAACCTGCCGATCAAGGCGATGCTGGCCGCCCTGCACGCGGCGGGCCTGCCCGCGGAAATCTCCAATACCGCCGGCACCTACGTATGCAACCACGTCGCCTACGCCATGGCGCATTTCACGGCGCGCCTGCGCGGCGTGCGCAGCGGCTTCATCCACATTCCGTTCCTGCCCGACCAGGCGGTGCGGCATGTCCATGCGCCGAGCATGGCGCTGGAGGACGTGACGCAAGGGCTGGCGATCGCCCTGCGCGTGGTTGCGTCCACCGATGCGGACATCCGCGCTGCCGCGGGCACGATCAGCTAGGGAATGCCTGACTTTGCCCGTCATCCCAGCGCAAGCGGGGATGCCGGGCGAAAAGCAGGTTGTTCAGACTCCCCCCAGACGATCGTGCCGGACGACGGCCGCGGTCGATCAGTAGCCGCGCGACTGATCCTCGATGCTGCTGCCGGCCGCGCTCTTGCTCTTCTGCTCGTCGTTCATCTTGAGCGGAGCGTGGTAGTCCTCGAGGGCGCGCGCCTTGGTTTCCTGCGGGTTGATCTGCTTCAGCTCACCCTTGTCGTCGTAGTACACGAGCACGCCGTAATCGAGCGCGATGCGCGCCATGTACTCGAGATGCTGCTTGCGCACCTTGGAGTCGTCGCTGGGGGTTAGCAGGATGGTCTTGGGCAGCTTCCCGGCGTCCTTGAGGTAGGCGAAGTGGCTGCCGGTGTCGATCGCGCTGAGCACGGCGCCGTCGACCAGGAACTGGCCGCTCTTGTACGCCTGGATCACCGTGTCGAAATGCTGCTTCGCCTGGATCGCCGCCACTTCCGTCTTGACGTCGCCGCGATGGCAGCCGGTGAGGACGAGCGCGCTGGCCAGCACGGTGCCGGCAACCAGGCGGCCGGCGAGGGTGGAAAGACGGATCATGCGGATCTCCTGCAGGGCATTCGTGACAGCGCTCGAGTGTAGCGCCGGCGGGCGGTGGCGTCGGGGGCGAAGGAGCGTGCGTTCAGGTGCGCGGCAGGGTCACGCCCTGCTGGCCCTGGTACTTGCCGCCGCGATCCTTGTAGCTGGTCTCGCACTCTTCGTCCGATTCGAAGAACAGCATCTGCGCCACGCCCTCGTTGGCGTAGATGCGCGCCGGCAGCGGCGTGGTGTTGGAGAACTCCAGCGTCACGTGACCTTCCCACTCGGGCTCCAGCGGGGTCACGTTGACGATGATGCCGCAGCGCGCGTAGGTGCTCTTGCCCAGGCACACGGTGAGCACCGAGCGCGGGATGCGAAAATATTCCACCGTGCGCGCCAGGGCGAACGAGTTGGGCGGAATGATGCACACGTCCGCCTCGACGTCGACGAAACTGGTCGGGTCGAACGCCTTCGGGTCGACGATGGTGGAGTTGATGTTGGTGAATATCTTGAACTCGCGCGCGCAGCGCACGTCGTAGCCGTAGCTGGAGGTGCCGTAGGAGATCAGCTTCTGGTGGTCGCGCACTTTCACCTGGCCCGGCTCGAACGGCTCGATCATGCCGTGCTGCTCGGCCATCCGGCGGATCCACTTGTCGGGTTTGATGCTCACGCGCGCTCCGGTCGTCAAAGGGTCGGTGCAGCCAACGTCGGCCGCCGCCAAGTACGAAAAAATAGCACGGGGACGACCGCTCAGGCTTGCGCCAGCGCCCGGTCCAGCCGCGCCAGCAGCGCGGACAGCGCCTCGCGCAGGGCCGGTTGACCGAGGATCCACGCCGGCTCGCAGCCGACGCCCGGCAGCGGCACCGTACCGGAGACGTCGTCCAGCACGGTGGCCGACATGGTGCGCAGGATCTCGACGAGGGCGTCCTGCGCGTGATGCGAGCCGCGCCCCGAGGCGTTGATCAGCGCCACCGGCTTGCCCGGAAATTCCAGTCCACCGACCAGCCAGTCCAGCGCGTTCTTGAAAGCGCCCGGCACGCCGTGGGCGTATTCCGGACAGGCAATCAGCAGCGCATCGCAGGTGCCGACCGCCTCGCGCAGGGCCGCGACGGGGGCAGGCAGCGGATCGCGTTCGTCGTCGGGGTTGAACCACGGCAGCGCCGCCAGGCCGTCATGCAGAACCAGCTCCAGCGACGGCGGCGCGAGCACACGCGCCGCCTCCAGCACCGCCGTGTTGGCCGAGACGCGCCGCAGGCTGCCGGACAGGCACAGCACCCGGCGACGCGGGAGCACCGTCATGCCGCCGGCGCGCCCTGCACCACGATCTTGCCCAGGCCCAGCGACTTGTTGCGCGGCTGGCGCGACAGCCGTCCCGCCGCGTTGCGGGCGATCTCGCGGTAGCGTGCGGCGAGATCGGACTCGGGCATCGCCACCACGGTCGGGTTGCCGCCGTCGGCCTGCTCGCGGATGCGGATGTCCAGCGGCAGCGAGCCGAGGTAGGCCACGCCGTACTGGTCGGCCATGCGCTGGCCGCCGCCCTCGCCGAAGATG
This sequence comes from Dyella ginsengisoli, assembly GCF_044904665.1. Lineage (NCBI taxonomy): Bacteria > Pseudomonadati > Pseudomonadota > Gammaproteobacteria > Lysobacterales > Rhodanobacteraceae > Dyella > Dyella ginsengisoli. The sequence goes on along the minus strand of NZ_JADIKM010000004.1, from coordinate 65,835 downwards.
TGCTCCTCGTGGCCGCAGTTCGAGCACACGTGGGTGGCCATGTTCTCCACCACGCCGAGCACCGGCACCTCGACCTTCTCGAACATCTTCAGCGCCTTGCGCGCATCGAGCAGGGCGATGTCCTGCGGCGTGGTGACGATCACCGCGCCGGCCACCGGCACCTTCTGCGACAGCGTGAGCTGGATGTCGCCGGTACCGGGCGGCAGGTCCACCACGAGGTAGTCCAGCGCGTCCCAGCGCGAGTCGTTGAGCAGCTGCATCATCGCCTGGGTGACCATCGGGCCGCGCCAGATCATCGGCGTCTCCTCGTCGACCAGGAAGCCGATCGACATCGCCTGCAGGCCGTGCGCCTGCATCGGGATGATGCTCTTGCCGTCCGGCGACTGCGGCTTGCCGCTGATGCCCAGCATGCGCGGCTGGCTGGGGCCGTAGATGTCGGCATCCAGAATGCCGACCTTCGCGCCTTCGGCCGCCAGCGCCAGCGCGAGGTTCACCGACACGGTGGACTTGCCCACGCCGCCCTTGCCCGAGGCGACCACGATGATGTTCTTCACGTTCGGCAGCGGCGCCAGCTGCCCCTGTACCTTGTGCACCTGCACGCGACTGGTGACGGAGACCGTCGCCGCCGCGATGCCCGGCTCGGCCTGCAGCGCGTCGCGCACCCGCGCAGCCAGCGCCTCGTGCGCCGTGGCCGCCGGGTAGCCAAGCTGAAGGTCGACCGATACGCGGTCGCCGTCCACGCCGATGGCGCGCACGGCGTCGACCAGCGACGCGCCGGTGTGGGGGTCGGTCAGTTCGCCGAGGATGCGGCGCACCAGGGCTTCATTCGCCTGCGTCATGGGGGCATGTCTTGGGTGGAGAGACCCGCGATTATGCCAGCCTCGATCGCGTGCCCGGCTGCGCCAGATCAGGCCGGATGCCGCCGATCAGGGTCTTGCGCAATGCAGCTTGACCCGCCCCGGGGGCCTCGGCACGCTCGCCCCATACGCTTTCGTACGGGAGGATCACCATGACACTGCTGTCCCGCTTCACCCTCGCCACCGGCCTGTTGCTGATCGCCGGCTCCGCCTTCGCCGCCACCGACACGCCGGTCGGCACCTGGAAGACCATCGACGACAAGACCCACCAGCCCAAGTCCATCGTCGAGATCACCGAGAACAACGGCGAGCTGCAGGCCAAGGTGGTCAAGGTGCTGAATTCCGACGAGGGCCCGAACCCGATCTGCAAGAAGTGCGACGGCGCGCGCAAGAACCAGCCCGTCGAGGGCATGACCATCATGTGGGGCGTCACCAAGGACGACGACGTGTGGGACGGCGGCAAGATCCTCGACCCGAAGAACGGCAAGGAATACAAGGTCAAGCTCACGTTGATGGACGGTGGCCAGAAGCTCGACGTGCACGGCTACATCGGCTTCGCCCTGCTCGGCCGCTCGCAGGTGTGGGAACGCCAGCCGTAACCGGCGCTTCGCGCTCCCCCGAAAGCCCGCCTCTCGGCGGGCTTTTTTGTTGCGCCGACGCGGCATGCAGGGCCGGGGCGATTTGGACGTCCATGCCATAATGCGCGGTCACTTCGCCAAGCAAGCTGCCATGAGCCGTCGCCTCCTCGTCACGAACGCCCTGCCCTACGCCAACGGCGCGCTGCACATGGGCCACCTGCTGGGCTACATCCAGGCCGACATCTGGGTGCGGGCGCAGCGCATGGCCGGGAACGAGGTGGCCTACGTCTGCGCCGACGACGCGCACGGCACGCCGATCATGCTGGCGGCCGAGAAAGCCGGGCTGGCACCGGAGGTCTACATCGACGGCATCCGCGCCGGTCATGAGGCCGACTTCGCGGCCTTCGGCGTGGCATTCGACCACTACCACAGCACCCATTCGGACGAGAACCGCGAGCTGGCGACGCTGATCTACACGCGCCTGCGCGACGGCGGCGCCATCGCGCGGCGCGACATCCAGCAGCTGTTCGATCCGGACAAGCAGATGTTCCTGCCGGATCGCTACATCAAGGGCACCTGCCCGGTGTGCAAGACGCCCGACCAGTACGGCGACAACTGCGAGAACTGCGGCGCCACCTACGCGCCGACCGACCTGATCAACCCGTACTCGGTGATGTCCGGCGCCACGCCGGTGCTGCGCGACTCGGAGCACTACTTCTTCCAGCTGTCCAAGTTCGAGGGCCTGCTGCGCGACTGGTTCGCCGGCAAGTACTCGAACGGCCAGCCGGTGGCCAACAGCGGCGTGGCGGCCAAGCTGCGCGAGTGGCTGGACGGCGGCCTGAAGGACTGGGACATCTCGCGCGACGCGCCGTACTTCGGCTTCCCGATTCCCGACGCGCCGGGCAAGTTCTTCTACGTGTGGCTGGACGCGCCGGTGGGTTACCTGGCCAGCTTCAAGGCGCTGTGCGACAGGACGGGGCTGAGCTTCGACGACTTCCTCGCGCCCGGCAGCACCGCCGAGATGCACCATTTCATCGGCAAGGACATCATCAACTTCCACGGCCTGTTCTGGCCGGCGATGCTGCACGGCGCCGGCTTCCGCACGCCCACCGCGCTGCACGTCAACGGCTACCTCACCGTCAACGGCGCGAAGATGTCCAAGTCGCGCGGCACCTTCATCCAGGCGCGCACGTATCTCGACGCCGGGCTGAACCCGGAGTGCCTGCGCTACTACTTCGCCACCATGCTCGACGACGCACCGGTGGACGTGGACCTCGACCTGAAGGCATTCGAGGAGCGAGTCAACTCGCACCTGGTCGGCAAGTGGGTGAACATCGCCAGCCGCACCGCGGGCTTCGTGCACAAGTTCTTCGAGGGTCGGCTCGCCGAGCGTTTTGGCGCCACCGAAACCGCGCTGTGGAACCGGCTGCAGGAGCACTACGACGGCCTCGCCGAACTCTACGACCAGGGCCAGTTCGCCGAGGTCACCCGCCGCTTCGTACTGATGGCCGACCTGGTCAACGGCCACATCGCCGCCACCGCGCCGTGGACGCTGGCCAAAGACGAGTCGCGCCGCGTCGAGCTGCACCATGTGTGCTCGTTCGCGATCGCCGCGTTCCGCCTGCTGGGCGGCCTGCTCAAGCCAATCCTGCCGGCCACCGTGGCGGCGGCCGAGCAGTTCCTGGCTGCGCCGATCATCGATTTCGACAGCGCCCGCGCACCGCTGCACAACCACATCATCGCGCCCTTCGAGCCGCTGCTCGGCCGCCTCGATCCGAAGCAGATCGAAGCCATGGTCGAGGCCTCGAAGGAGTCGCTCGGCGCTCCCGCCGGTGCGCCCGCTCCCATCGAAAAACCCAAGCAAGCGAAGAAAGCCATGACCGACGCCACGCCCGCCCCCGCTTCCGCCGACACTGCCGCCGCAACGGCCGCCACCATCGGTATCGACGATTTCGCCAAGCTCGACCTGCGCGTGGGCAAGGTGATCACGTGCGAATTCGTCGACGGTTCTGACAAGCTGCTGCGCTTCGAGCTGGACGCCGGCGCGCTGGGCACGCGGCAGATCTTCTCCGGCATCCGCGCCGCCTACGGCGAGCCGGAAAAACTGGTGGGCCGCAACGTGGTGTTCATCGCCAACCTGGCGCCGCGCAAGATGCGCTTCGGCCTGAGCGAGGGGATGATCCTCTCGGCCGGCGACGGCGGCAGCGACCTGTTCCTGCTCGACGCCGACGCCGGCGCCAGGCCCGGCGCCACGGTGCGCTGAAGCCCGTTCAACGGCGGCTGTAGGTAACGAACACGCCGACCAGGTCGCCGTTCTCGTTGTACGGCGCCATGTCCACGTACCGGTAGCCGCGCGCCGCGAAGTCGGCATGCGACCTGGTGAGCTGGCCGGCCAGGTGGTCCTTGCGCATGCCGAAGTGGGCGTCGATGAAGACGGTGACGCTCTGGGGTGCTCCGGCCGGCGCGGTGTCGGCACGCGCCGGACCCACGTGGCCCAGCGCGACCGAACCGACCGCACCGATGGCGGCGGCCAGCAGCAGCGAAGCGACGGTCAGCGGCGCGCGTTTCAGCGGGAAGACTTTCATGAGCAGACTCCGGAAGCGGGAATACGGCAGTATCGGATCGGCGATTATCGCCCCGACCGCCCACCACGCATGAGCGAACCGATCGACACTCTGGCCACCCGCATCGACGCGCTCCTGCCGCAGACCCAGTGCGAGCAGTGCGGCTTCCACGGCTGCCGCCCTTACGCCGAGGCGATCGCGCGCGGCGAAGCCCCGATCAACCGCTGCCCGCCCGGTGGCGCGGCCGGCATCGCGAAACTCGCCGCATTGCTCGATCAGCCGGCACTTGCGCTCGATCCCGCCCACGGCGTGGAGAAGCCGCGCACGCTGGCACGCATCGTCGAGGCAGACTGCATCGGCTGCACCAAGTGCATCCAGGCCTGCCCGGTCGATGCCATCGTCGGCGCGGCCAAATTGATGCACACCGTGCTGATCGACGACTGCACCGGCTGCGAACTGTGCGTGCCGGCCTGCCCGGTGGATTGCATCGTGCTCGAACCGATGCCGCTGGCCTGGGCGGAGGACGCCGACCGCGCCGCGGCGGCGCGGTTGCATTTCCAGCGTCGCGAGGCCCGGCTGGCGCGCGAGCGTGCGGCCCACGAGGCGGAGCTCGCCGCGCGCAAGGCGGCGGTGGATGCCGCAGCCACCCCGAGCAACCCCGTGCTGGCCGCGCTGGCTCGGGCCAGGGCGAAAAAACAGGGAACCCCCGAATGAAGCGCGCCGATGTCGTGGAGATGTTCACCCGCCTGCGCGAGCTGAACCCCAAGCCCACCACCGAGCTGGCCTACACCACGCCGTTCGAGCTGCTGGTGGCCGTGGTGCTCTCCGCCCAGGCCACCGACGTCGGCGTGAACAAGGCCACGCGCCGGCTCTACCCGGTGGCCAACACGCCCGCGGCGATCCTCGCGCTGGGCGAGGACGGGCTGAAGGGCTACATCAGCACCATCGGGCTGTTCAACGCCAAGGCGAAGAACGTCATCGCGCTGTGCCAGTTGCTGATCGAGCAGCACGGCGGCGAGGTGCCGCGCGAACGCGAGGCGCTGGAAGCGCTGCCCGGGGTGGGCCGCAAGACGGCCAACGTGGTGCTCAACACCGCCTTCGGCGAGCCGACCATCGCGGTGGACACGCACATCTTCCGCGTCTCCAACCGCACCGGCCTGGCCCCCGGCAAGGACGTGCGCGCGGTGGAGGCGAAGCTTGAAAAGGTGGTGCCACCGGAGTTCAAGCTCGACGCCCACCACTGGCTGATCCTGCACGGGCGCTACGTGTGCAAGGCGCGCAAGCCGGATTGCCCGAACTGCGTGATCCGCGACCTGTGCCGCTACAAGGACAAGACCCCGGGCTGAACCACCGCCGGCGGAAAAGCGATGTAGTGGGGTACGTGTTTGGCTTGGCACAAAAGCAAACGGCGGGCTGCTGCCCGCCGTTTTCCGTCCCTGGGTCGAACTCCCTTCCGATAATCGGTACCACGCCTCCGGCATCTTGCCGGAGGCGTGTGACAGTTTTAGAACGCCACTTCGCCGAACACGCCGATCTCGTTCGTCTTCACGTTCTGCACGTGCGGCGGAACCGGGGTACCGACGGTCTTGTCGGCCTTCTCGTGCTTCCACACGCCGGCGAGCTTGAAGCCCTTGGTGATCTGGAACTCGACGCCGGCGTTGTAGTAGGAGTCCTTCGCGTCGTGGTCGCGGTCCTTGCTCAGCTTGGCGTTGTCGTAACGGGCGAACAGGTTCACGCCGTCAGCCACTGCCACGCTGCCCCACACCGAGTAACCGTCAGCCTTGTCGGTGAACGGCGTCAGCACGTTGTTCCAGTTCTTGGCGGTGAAGTATTCGGCGCCGACGCGGAACTGCTTGCTGGCATAGGCGATCAGCACGTCGCCACGGGTGGCGGTGTTGGTCGAAGGCACGCCCTGCACGTCCTTGCCGAGCTTGCCGGAGTAGCCGCCCACTGCGACGATCGTGTTCTCGAACGGCACGAAGCCGACGCGGCCTTCCACGTCCACGCCCTTGGAGCGGCTCGGATTCTTGTAACCGTTGCCGTTGACCACGGACACGGCGTAATTGACCGACTTGCTCTCGCCGATGTCACCGCCCAGATGGATACCCCAGTCGGCCGAGTTGGCGTACTTCAGGCGATCGGTCAGGGTATTCTCGACGTAACGGAAGCCGTAGTAGTTCTCGACGAACGGGATCCAGGGCATGTCGGCCGAACCCAGGCGCAGCACGGCGGCCTGATCGAACTTGCCCTGCACGTAGGCCTTCTTCACGAACAGGTTGGTCTCGCCATCGCTGCCGACATAATTGAAGTCGGTGGTCAGGTTGGCCGACCAGATGTCGTCGAAGTTGTGCGTGACGCTGAGGTAGAAGCGCTTCACGTCCAGACCGGTACCGGAGGCAGCGGTCTTGCCGGTGTCGCTGTTCTTCTGGTCGATGTTGGTGAAGTCGACGTACATCTTGCCGCCGATCGTCGTGTTGTTGACCAGCTTCTCGAGCTTGGCCAGCGTCTTGTCGTTGGTGGCGGACGCCTGCACCTTCTCGATCGCCTGGCCGGTGCTGACGTTGATGTCGGACTGGGCGTCGGTGCGCTGCTCCAGCTCATCGATCTTGGACTGCATGGCGGCCAGCTGGGCCTTCAGCATCTCGATTTCGGCATTGGTGGTGGCCGAGGTGGTCGACGCTTTGGTGGTCTTGGTGGCCGGGGCCGCCGAGACGAAGGTGCTGAACCCGAGACCGGCAGCAATCGCTACCACAAGCAACTTGGAACGCATGGGAAATCTCCGCTGGATGGATAACGCCACCTCGACCGCGCCCCTTTGAATCGTGGTCGGCGAAGCAGGACGTTAAAAGTTTGCAGGCTTCCCTTTGCAGTCATGTTGACGAAATGTGACAAAACAAAGTCAGCCGCCTCGATCTGTCACTTTCCCACGCAGCCTCGCCACCGGTCGGCGCCGGCGGCACTGATATGCTTTGCGGATGGATGACCTCAACAAGAGCCTGGCCAGCCGCATGGCCGACCGCTTCCGCGGCTTTCTACCCGTGGTCGTGGACGTGGAAACCGGCGGCTTCGATGCCGAGCGCGACGCCCTGCTGGAGGTCGCCGCGGTCACCCTCAGCATGGACAGCGAGGGCTACCTGCATCCGCAGCCGGCGGTGTCGGCCCATGTCGAACCCTTCCCCGGCGCCAACCTCGATCCGCGCGCACTGGAGATCACCGGCATCGACCCGGACAACCCTCTGCGCGGGGCGCTCAGCGAACGGATCGCCCTGGACCACGTCTTCAACGAGGTGCGCCTGGCCATGCGCCACCATCATTGCCAGCGTGCCGTGCTGGTGGGGCACAACGCCGCCTTCGACCTGGGGTTCCTCAACGCCGCGGTGCGTCGCACGGGGCACAAGCGCAATCCGTTCCACCCCTTCAGCTGCTTCGATACCGCCACGCTAAGCGGCCTGGCCTATGGGCAGACGGTATTGAGCAAGGCCGTGCTGGCCTCCGGCAGCAGCTTCGACTCGCGCGAGGCGCACTCGGCCGTCTACGACGCCGAACGCACGGCCGAACTGTTCTGCGGCATCGTCAATCGCTGGCGCAGGCTGGAAACCTTCGAGCGTGAGCACATCGGCCTGGGCGTGTTGTGACGCCTGGATGACGGTTTGTCACACGGCTGCAACATTCATCTCATTTCATTGCAACACACCACCCCTGTAATGGGGGAAGGACGGGCCTCGTCCCGTGACTTTCCTCCTCAAGGAGCTACCGTGTTGACCTCAACCAAATCCCGCATTGCCGTGATCGCCGCGGCCTCGCTGATGAGCATGGCCGCCCAGGCCACCGACATCACCGGCGCCGGCTCCAGCTTCGTCTACCCGGTGCTGACCAAGTGGTCCGCCGCCTATGCCGAGAAGACCGGCAACCAGCTGAATTACCAGTCGGTCGGTTCGGGCGCGGGCATCGCGCAGATCAAGGCCGGCACCATCGACTTCGGCGCCTCCGACGCTCCGCTGAGCTCGGAAGACCTCAAGAAGTTCGGCCTGGGTCAGTTCCCGCTGGTCGTGGGCGGCATCGTGCCGGTGGTCAACATCGGCGGCATCCAGGCTGACCAGATCAAGCTCGACGGCGCCACGCTGGCCGACATCTTCATGGGCAAGATCACCAACTGGAATGACCCGAAGATCGCCGCGCTCAACGCCGGCGTGAGCATCCCGGCCGGCAAGATCACCGTCGTGCACCGCTCGGACGGCTCGGGCACCACCTACAACTTCACCAACTTCCTGAGCAAGGTCAGCCCGGACTGGGCGGCCAAGGTGAAGTTCGGCACGGCCGTGGATTGGCCGACCGGCGTGGGTGGCAAGGGCAACGAGGGCGTGTCGCAGTACGTGCGCCAGATCAAGGGCTCGATCGGCTACGTCGAGTACGCCTATGCGGTCAAGAACAAGATCAGCTGGGTGGACATGAAGAACGCCGCCGGCAACGTCATCAAGCCGAACGCCGATGCCTTCGCCGCCGCCGCTGCCACCGCCGACTGGGCCAGCGCCAAGGACTTCAACCTGATCATGACCAACGCGCCGGGCCAGACCGCGTGGCCGATCACCGCCACCACCTGGGCGATCATGTACAAGAAGCCGAAGAATGCCGAGCATACCAAGGTGGCGTTCGACTTCTTCAAGTGGTCCTACGAGAACGGCCAGCCCCAGGCTGCCTCGCTCGACTACGTGCCGCTGCCGGACTCGCTGGTCAAGCAGATCGAGGCCTACTGGGCGTCGGACTTCCAGAAGTAAGATCGCGATTCACCCGATCGGTGGCGGTGCGAACGCACCGCCACATCCGGCAGGACGCCGACCGATCAGCCGCCCCGGTGTTCCAGGGGCGGCTTTCCATTGAAGGCGCCGGTATGCTTCGCGCCTGCACCCGAAAGGACCAGCCACCCCATGTCCAGCCCGCCCGACGCCCTGGCGATCCGCGATGCCGAGGACCCGCGCAGCCGCCGAGATGCGCGCCACGACCGCTACTTTCGCTGGCTGCTCATGGCCTGTGCGCTGCTCGTGCTGGCCTCGCTGCTGGGCGCCGCCGGTGCCACGCTGTGGGGCGGCAGGCAAGCTTTCGGCACGTTCGGCTGGGGTTTCCTGACCAGCACCGCATGGGATCCCAGCAACGATGTCTACGGCGCGCTGGTGCCCGTCTACGGCACCATCGCCACCTCGCTGATCGCCTTGATCATCGCCGTGCCGATCAGTTTCGGCATCGCGCTGTATCTGTCCGAAGTGGCGCCGCCGTGGCTGCGTACCCCGGTGTCATCCGCCATCGAATTGCTGGCCGGCATTCCGTCGATCATCTACGGCATGTGGGGCCTCTTCATCTTTGCGCCGTTCTTCAGCGAGCACATCAAGCCCTTCCTCACCAGCTACCTGGGCGACAGCCCGGATGACGGCAAGGTGTCGTGGGTGGCTTCGCACGTGCCGTTCATCGGCAAGCTGTTCGCTTCCAGCTATCCGTTTGGCGCCAGCGTGCTGACCGCCGGCATCGTGCTGGCGATCATGATCATCCCGTTCATCTCCTCGGTGATGCGCGAGGTGTTTCAGACGGTGCCCACCCGCCTCAAGGAATCGGCCTATGCGCTGGGCTCGAGCACCTGGGAGGTGTCGTGGGACATCGTGCTGCCTTACACCCGCTCGGCGGTGATCGGCGGCATCTTTCTCGGGCTCGGCCGCGCGCTCGGCGAGACGATGGCGGTCACCTTCGTGCTCGGCAACGCGATGGAGCTGTCGCCCTCGCTGCTGGATCCGGGCGCGTCGATCGCCTCCACCATTGCCAACCAGTTCAGCGAGGCGGTGGGGCTGCAGAAATCCACCCTGATGGCGCTGGCCTTCCTGCTGTTCGTGGTGACCTTCATCGTGTTGCTGATCGCGCGCCTCATGCTGCGCCAGCTCAAGAAGCGGGAGGGCATCTGATGAGCGCACTGTATCTGCGCCGCCGCCTCACCAACTGGATCGCGCTGTCGCTCAGCGTGCTGGCCACCCTGATCGGGCTGGGCTTCCTTGCCTGGATCCTGTGGGAAACCCTGCGCCAGGGCATCAGCGCGCTGAACCTTCACCTGTTCACCAAGATCACCGCCTACGGCGCCGACGGCGGCCTGTCCAACGCGATGGTCGGCAGCCTGATCATCGACCTGATCGGCATCGCCATCGCCACGCCGATCGGGGTGCTGGCGGGCACCTGGCTGGCCGAGTACGCCAACCGCACCAAGCTGGGGGAGACGATCCGCTTCCTCAACGACATCCTGCTGTCGGCACCGTCGATCGTGATGGGCCTGTTCGTCTACACCATCGTGGTGCTGCCGAGCACGGCACTGACCCATGGCAACACCACCTTCTCCGGCTTCGCCGGCGGCGTGGCGCTGGCGCTGATCGCCCTGCCGGTGATCGTGCGCACCACCGACGAGATGCTGCGCCTGGTGCCCTCCACCTTGCGCGAGGCCGCGCTGTCGCTCGGTGTGCCGCAGTGGAAGCTGACGTTGCAGATCCTGATCCGCGCCGCCCGCTCGGGCATCATCACCGGCGTGCTGCTGGCCCTGGCGCGCATCAGCGGCGAGACCGCCCCGCTGCTGTTCACCGCGTTCGGCAACAACTTCATGGTGGTCAATCCGATGAACAAGATGGCCAGCCTGCCGCAGATCATCTACCAGTACGCCAACGATCCCGGCGACGCCATGCACGCGCTGGCCTGGGCCGGCGCGTTCGTGGTGACGATGTTCGTCCTCCTGCTGAGCCTCGCCTCCCGCCTGGTCCTTTCCCGCAACAAGGTGTCCCATGACTGAGTCCGCCGCCGCCGGCCTTCATCCGCAGCCATCGGCCAGCCAGGCTCCGGACGTGCCGACCAAGATCCAGGTCAACGACCTGCACTTCTACTACAACGGCTTCCATGCGCTGAAAGGCATCAGCATGGCGATCCCGGAGAAGAAGGTCACCGCCATCATCGGTCCGTCCGGCTGCGGCAAGTCCACGCTGCTGCGCATCTTCAACCGCATCTACGCGATCTACCCGAAGCTGGAAGCGCGCGGCGAGGTGATCCTGGACGGCGAGAACGTACTCGCCCCGGGTTATTCGATGAATCGCCTGCGCAGCAAGGTCGGCATGGTGTTCCAGAAGCCGGTGCCGTTCCCGATGACGATCTTCGAGAACGTCGCCTACGGCATCCGCCACCACGAGAAGCTCTCGCGTGCCGACATGGACGTGCGGGTGGAGAAGGCGCTGCGCGACGCCGCGCTGTGGGACGAGGTGAAGGACAAGCTCAAGCAGAACGCACTGGGCCTGTCCGGCGGTCAGCAGCAGCGTCTGTGCATCGCCCGCGCCATTGCGCTCAGGCCCGAAGTGCTGCTGCTCGACGAGCCGACCTCGGCACTGGACCCGATCGCCACCGGCCGCATCGAACAGCTGGTGGAAGAGCTGAAGAGCCAGTTCACCATCGTCATCGTGACGCACAACATGCAGCAGGCGGCGCGCTGCTCGGACCAGACCGCCTTCATGTACATGGGCGAGCTGATCGAATACGACGGCACCGAGCGGATCTTCACCAAGCCCGGCAAGAAGCAGACCGAGGACTACATCACCGGCCGCTTCGGCTGACGATGCAGTGACTCCCTCTCCCCGCCGGGGAGAGGACTGGGTGAGGGCTCACGAGACCTCTGCCCCCAATCACGACTGAGAGCGACCCATGAGCGGCAGCGAACACATCATCAAGAGCTACGACAGCGAACTGACCCGGCTGACCGGCGAAATCGTGCGCATGGGCGAGCTGTCGGTGACCCAGCTGGAGGCGGCGATCGACGTGGTCGACCGTCGCGACGAGCGCGCCGCCCAGCGCGTGGTCGCCAACGACGACGCGATCGACCAGCTGGAGCAGGAGATCAGCCACGACGTGGTGCGCCTGCTGGCCCTGCGCGCGCCGATGGCCGGCGACCTGCGCAACGTGTTCGCCGCGCTGCGTATCGCCGCCGACATCGAGCGCATCGGCGACTACGCGGCCAACGTCGCCAAGCGCTCGATCCCGCTGTCGATGGTGGCGCCGGTGGCGCCGACCAAGGGCCTGGGCTACCTGGCCAAGCTGGCCGCCGCCGAGGTGCGCGAGGTGCTGGTGGCCTACCGTGACCAGGACGCCGAGCGCGCCTACCAGGTGTGGAAGAGCGACGCCGAGCTGGACGAGGCCTATACCGGCTTCTTCCGCCAGCTGCTCACCTACATGATGGAAGACCCGCGCAACATCACGCCGTGCACGCACCTGCTGTTCATGGCCAAGAACATCGAGCGCATCGGCGACCACGCCACCAACATCGCCGAGAACGTGTGGTTCCAGGTGCACGGCGAGCCGCTGGACAAGCAGCGCACCAAGCGCGACTTCACCTCCAGCCCGGAGCTGGGCAAGCTCGGCGAATAAGTCGGCTTTGCGTGCCAAAGAAAACGCCCGCCGATGGGTATCGGCGGGCGTTCTGCTTCGCGGCAACCGGTAGTGCGGCTAAGCCGACGGGGCGCCGCGGCCGCGCTCGCGCGCCTCGCGTCGGCGTGCGGCGCCGCGCACCATGCCGTACACGCCGATCACGATCCACGCCACCTGCATCAGGAACGCCGGCCAGTTGATCGGCCCGGCGCTGAAGCTCAGCGAGAGGATCACGCCGATCGCGCCCAGCACGTTCATCAGCTGGTAGACCAGCCCATGCCCCTGCAGCCTGTGCGCCTGCAGGAGAAAATAGGCCAGCAGCACCAGCGCCACGCCGAGATAACCGGCCCAGTCGTACCAGAAGAACGTCATCGCTTCGCACTCCGCTGTCGCAACGCCTCGAACAGCACCACGCCGGTGGCGACGGAGACGTTGAGGCTCTCCATCGTGCCCGGCATCGGGATCTTCGCCACGAAATCGCACAGCTCGCGCGTGAGCCTTCGCATGCCCTCGCCTTCGCTGCCCAGCACCAGCGCCACCGGACCCTTGAAGTCCACGCTGTAGATCGACGTGTCGGTATCGCCGGCCAGGCCGGTGATCCACACGCCGGCGTCCTTCAGCTCGCGCAGGGTGCGGGCCAGGTTGGTCACCGCAATCAGCGGCACGCGATCGGCACCACCGGCCGAAGCCCGACGCACCACCGGAGTCAGGCCCACCGCGCGATCCTTCGGCACGATCACCGCCGTCACGCCCGCCGCCGCCGCGCTGCGCAGGCAGGCGCCGAGGTTGTGCGGATCGGTCACGCCGTCGAGTACCAGCACCAGCGTCTGCGCGCCATCACGCTCCATCAACTTGGCGAGATCGCCCTCGTGCGCCATCGGCGGCGGCTCGTACAGGGCGACCACGCCCTGGTGCCGCGCTTCGCCGGCCAGCTTGTCCAGCTGCTCGCGCGGGCGATGGTGCACCGGAATCTTCAGCGCCTTGGCCTGCTCAGCCAGCGCCTGCACGCGCGCATTGCGCTGGCCCTGCTCCACCAGCACCTCGCGCACGCGCTCGGCGTCGTTGCTCAGCGCACCTTCGACCGGGTTGATCCCGACGATCCAGCTCTCACTCATGACTTGCCTTTGGGTTTCGAGGAACGACCGCCACGCCGGCGACCGCCGCCGGACGGCGCCGGTGCCGCCTTGCCGCCCTCGGCGCGGTGCCCGCCCGAAGACGACTTGCCGGAACCGCCCTTGCGCGGCGCGCCCTGACTACGCGCTTCCTGTGGCGACGGACCACGACGCTTGCGCGACGCGGACTCCGCGGCCGGCGCCGACGCCGGCGCGTGCGAACGTGGCGGCGGATTATCGCTCGCCGGCGCGGCCACCGGCAGCTCCGCATCGCGGCGACCGAACGCCCGACCGATCGCCTTGGCCGCACGGCCGAACATGCCCGGTGCCTTCTCCGCCTTCACCACCGGCTTGGCCGCCTTGGGCAGCGAGTAGCGCTCACCGCTGGCCGAATAGTCGTAGGCCTTGGCGGTGCGCGGCGGCGGCACGCCCTTCTTCTTCTGCGGCACCATCCGGAAGTCGATCTTGCGATCCTCCAGGCTGGCGCGCAACACCTGCACGCGCACATGGTCGCCCAGGCGGAACTGCTCGCCGGACTTCTCGCCCTTGAGCAGCTTGCGCTGCGGGTCGAAGTGGTAATAGTCGTTGGCCAGCTGACTGATGTGCACCAGACCGGATACCTTCGAATCGTCCAGCTCGACGAACAGCCCGAACGAGGTCACACCGGTGACCACGCCGTCGAACTCGCTGCCCACGTGCTTGCTCATCCACGCGCACTTGAAGCGCTCGTCGACATCGCGCTCGGCCTCTTCCGCCCGACGCTCGCGCTGCGAGCAGTGCACGGCGAGCGAGCCCATCTCGATGGGCGTATAGCTGTACTTCTCCGGCTTGCCGCCGGTCAGCGCATAGCGGATCGCGCGATGCACCAGCAGGTCGGGATAGCGGCGGATCGGCGAGGTGAAGTGCGCGTAGGCGCTCAGCGCCAGGCCGAAGTGACCCCGGTTGTCCGGCTGGTAAGCCGCCATGCTCTGCGCGCGCAGCAGCACCGACTGGATCAGCTCCCGCTCGGGGCGCTCGCGCACCATCCGCAGTACCTCGGAGAAGTCGGCCGGGGTGACTTCGGCGATCGGCGGCATGCTCAGCTTGAACTCGCGCAGGAACTGCTGCAGGTCCTCGTACTTCTCCGCCGGCGGCGGCTCGTGCGCGCGGAACAGCGCCGGGATCTTCTTCTTTTCCAGGAACAGCGCGGCCTGCACGTTGGCCGCGATCATGCATTCCTCGATCAGCTTGTGCGCGTCGTTGCGCTCGGTGGCGCCCATCGACTCCACTTCGCCGCGCTGGTCGAGGCGGAACTTCACCTCCGGTGTCTCGAAGTCGATCGCGCCGCGGCGCTGGCGCTGCTGCGCCATCGCCTTGTACAGCGCGTGCAGGTTCTCCAGCTGCGGCAGCACGTCGGACACTTCCTGGCGCGCATCGGGATCGTTGAGACCCACCACCTGCCACACCTTGTCGTAGGTGAGGCGTGCGTGCGAGAGCATCACCGCGTCGTAGAACTTCGACTTGGTCACCTCACCGCTGGCATCGATCTGCATGTCGCACACCATGCACAGCCGCTCCACCTTCGGGTTGAGCGAGCAGATGCCGTTGGACAGCGTCTCCGGCAGCATCGGCACCACGAAGCCGGGGAAATAGGTGGACGTGCTGCGCTCCACCGCTTCCTTGTCCAGCGCGCCGCCGACCCGCACGTAGTGCGAAACGTCGGCGATCGCCACGATCAGCCGCCAGCCGCCACCGCGGCGCGGTTCGGCATACACGGCGTCGTCGAAGTCGCGCGCGTCGGCGCCGTCGATGGTGACCAGCGGCAGCTGGCGCAGGTCCACCCGGCCCTCGCGCTCGGCCGCGGTGACCTGCGGCTCCACCTGGGCGGCGTCGCGCAGCACGGCATCCGGCCACTCGCTGGGCAGGTCGTAGCTGGCGATCGCCATCTCCACCAGCAGCGAGGGCTGCAGGCGTTCGCCGAGCACGGCGCGGATCGCACCCAGCGGACCGCGGTGCTGGCTGGGCGGATCGGTGATTTCCACCACCACGATCTGGCCGGTGGTGACGCCCTGCTCCTGGCCGGGCGGAATCAGGATGTCCTGGTGCAGGCGGCGGTCGTCCGGCGCCACCACGGTGACGCCGTTCTCCACCACCACACGCCCCACCAGCCGCGGCGAACGCCGCTGCAGCACCTCGACGATGGCGCCCTGGCGGCGGCCGCGGCGGTCGAGTCCGACCACGCTGGCCAGCACGCGGTCGCCGTGCATCACGGTGCGCATCTGCTGCGGAGAGAGATAGAGATCGTCGCCGCCCTCGTCCGGGCGCAGGAAACCGTAGCCCTCGACGTTGGCGATCACCGCGCCCGGAATCAGGTCCAGCTTCTGCGCCGGGGCGTAGTCGCCGCGCCGGCCCTGCAGCAGCTGGCCGTCGCGCACCATCGCGCCGAGGCGCTTGTGCATGGCCAGCAGGTCGGTCTCGTCGTCGAGCTTCAGCGCTTCGGCGATGCGCGCCTCGCTGAGCCATTCGCCGCGGTCCTCCAGCAGGGCGAGGATCGCCTCGCGGCTGGGGATCGGGCGCTCGTAGCGCTGCGCCTCGCGCTCGGCCTGCGGGTCACGGATCGAGCCGGAGCCCTTGCGCGGCGCGCCGCCGTTGGAGCGCGGCTTGCGCACGCCGGTCTTGGATGCCGACTCGTCCTGCGGGTGCGACGGTGCGGTGCCCTTGTCGGCGCGGTTGGATTTTTTTCTGGTCACTCAGTTGCCTTGTTGAGAGCGCGATGCCCGAGGCGATCGGCGCGGGAAGATTCTGTGACAGGATAGTTGACAACCCTCAGGGAGGTGCCTACTCTACGCGGCTCGCGCTGACCGAAAGGTTGCGCGGACCACCTGCCCAGGTGGCGGAATTGGTAGACGCACTAGTTTCAGGTACTAGCGGGTAAAACCGTGGAGGTTCGAGTCCTCTCCTGGGCACCAATTGTAGACGAAGCCCGCAGCGATGCGGGCTTCGTCGTTTCTGCGGTTCATGCGTGCCGCAGCGGATGAACCGCCGATGCCCGCCTCGACCCACGCCCTCGCCACACGCCGCCACTGGGTGTTCGACATGGACGGCACGCTCACCGTGGCGATGCACGACTTTACGGCGATCCGCCGCGCGCTCGAGATCCGCGACGACGAAGACATCCTGGCGCACATTGCCTCCCTGCCCGACGCCAATGCCCGCGCCAAGCGGGCCTGGCTGCTCGAGCACGAACGCGAACTGGCCCACGCCTCGCGGCCGGCGCCCGGCGCGGCGGAACTCGTGCGCGGCCTGGTCGCGCGCGGCTGCCGGCTCGGCATCCTCACCCGCAACCTGCGCGAACTGGCCCTGATCACGCTGGAAGCGATCGGCGTGGCCGACTGCTTCGATCCGGTCGACGTGCTCGGTCGCGAGGATGCCGCGCCCAAGCCGGACCCGGCCGGCCTGCACCACCTCGCCGCGCGCTGGACGGTACGGCCCGGCGAACTGGTGATGGTGGGCGACTACGCCTACGACCTGGCCTGCGCCCGCGCCGCCGGCGCCGCCAGTGTGCTGGTGAACCTGCCCGGCAATCCCTGGCCCGAGCTCACCGACTGGCGCTTCGACGACTGCCTCGGCCTGCACGCGGCGCTGGCCTGAGCCCTGCCTCAGCCCGCGTGCGGCGGGCCCTTCAACTCGACCATGTTGCCCTCCGGGTCGAAGCAGTAGATCGACGGCCCCTCGCCGCGCGCACCGTAGCGCGAGCCGATGCTGCCCAGCCGCACGCCGTGCGCGTGCAGGTGCGCCACGATCGCCGCCTCGTCGTAGCCGGCTACGCTCAGGCACAGGTGGTCCATGTTGTGGCCTTCGCTGTCCGGCGCCCGGCCGCCGTGGCGGCCGAGCTTGCCGTCGACGCTCACCAGGTCGATCAACGAGCTGCCGGCGCGCAGTTGCACCAGGCCGATCTCGTCCTGCCGACGCTCCTCGCGGCATCCCAGCACGTCGCAGTAGAAGCGGCACAGCACCTCGGCGTCGCGAGCGCGCAGCACCACGTGGTCGATGTGTTCCAGTTGGAAGGGCGGTTGGCTCATGGGCGCACTCCGGGGATCGGAGCCGGCATGGTAGACGCCGCGACACGACGACGCATCCGACCACCCGCGCCTGAATCGACCCGGCCGGCAGCACCGACCGGCCAGACAGCGGCGCGCCGGCCTGTATAATCCGCGCGGTAAACGCACGATGGGAGAAGCGTTCGGCCCCTCACCGGATCGATCGCTGCCGAAGGCGCAACGCCCGTAATCGCTCAGGCCCAAAAACCATCGTGCGCAAACACTCTGGAGAGACCGGTTGAATCCGGCGCCGAAGGGGCACCAGGTGCGGCAGCAAATCGCCCGCCTCCAAACTCTCAGGCAAAAGGACAGAGGGGCGCCCCGCGTGCGGCACGGCACGTGTATTCCCGGATGCCCCCAGCCATGAGCCAGTCTTCCTCTCCCTCGCTGCGCGAGCTCGAGCACCACGGTGCCTTCATCGAGCGCCACATCGGCCCGAACGACACCGAGATCGCCCGCATGCTCCACGTCATCGGCCAGCCCTCGCTGGATGCGATGACCGACGCGATCGTGCCCGCCTCGATCAAGTCGCCCGCGCCGCTGGCCCTGCCCGCCCCGGTCACCGAGGTGGAGGCGCTGGCGAAGATCCGCGCGATCGCCTCGAAGAACACCGTCTTCCGGAGCTTCATCGGCCAGGGCTACTACGGCACCCACACGCCGAACGTCATCCTGCGCAACATCCTGGAGAACCCGGCCTGGTACACCGCCTACACGCCGTACCAGGCGGAGATCTCGCAGGGCCGCATGGAGGCGCTGATCAACTTCCAGACGATGTGCGCCGACCTCACCGGCATGGACATCGCCAACGCCTCGCTGCTGGACGAGGCCACCGCCGCGGCCGAGGCGATGACGCTGGCCAAGCGCTCGTGCAAGTCCAAGAGCAACCTGTTCTTCGTGTCCCGCGGCGTGCACCCGCAGACGCTGGAAGTGCTGCACACCCGCGCCGAGGCGATGGGCATCGACCTGCAGATCGGCGATGACGCCGAGGCCGCCACCGTCGACAGCTTCGGCGTGCTGCTGCAGTACCCGGACACGTTCGGCCAGATCCACGACTACGCCGCCGTCGCCACCGCCGTGCACGCCCGCGGTGGCCTGGTGGCGGTGGCCACCGACCTGCTCGCACTCACCCTGCTCAAGGCGCCGGGCGAATGGGGCGCGGACATCGTGATCGGCAACAGCCAGCGCTTCGGCGTGCCGTTCGGCTTCGGCGGTCCGCACGCCGCCTTCATGGCCTGCCGCGACGCGTTCAAGCGCTCGATGCCGGGCCGCCTGATCGGCGTCTCGGTCGACGCCGAGGGCAAGCCGGCCTATCGCCTCACCCTGCAGACCCGCGAGCAGCACATCCGCCGCGAGAAGGCCACCTCCAACATCTGCACCGCGCAGGTGCTGCTGGCGGTGATGGCCTCGATGTATGCCGTGTACCACGGCCCCGAGGGCCTGACCCGCATCGCGCGCCGCACGCATCGACTCACCGCGATCCTCGCCGCCGCGCTGCGCAACGCTGGCGTCGCAGTGGGCAAGCACTTCTTCGACACGCTGCACATCACCGGTGTGGACGCCGACGCCGTGCACGCACGCGCCGAAGCGCTGGGCATCAATCTGCGCCAGATCCACGGCACCGCCATCGGCATCAGCCTGGACGAGACCACCACCCGCGCCGACGTGATCGCACTGGCGGGCCTGTTCGGCGCCGAGATCGACAGCATCGACGCACTCGATGCCGCCACCGCCGACGCGCTGCCGCCTGCGCTGGTGCGCACCAGCGACTTCCTCGCCCACCCGGTGTTCAACACGCACCACAGCGAGCACGAGCTGCTGCGCTACATGCGCATGCTGGCGGACAAGGATCTGGCGATGGATCGCACGATGATCCCGCTGGGCTCGTGCACCATGAAGCTCAATGCCACCGCCGAGATGATCCCGGTGACCTGGCCCGAGTTCGGCAATATCCATCCGCTGGCGCCGGCCGACCAGGCCGCGGGCTACAAGCAGCTGATCGAAGGCCTCGAGGCGATGCTGGTGGAGTGCACCGGCTACGACGCGGTGAGCCTGCAGCCGAACTCCGGCGCGCAGGGCGAATACGCGGGCCTGCTGGCAATCCGCGCCTACCACCGCTCGCGCGGCGAAGCGCATCGCGACATCTGCCTGATCCCCGAATCGGCCCACGGCACCAACCCGGCCAGCGCGCAGATGTGCGGCATGACCGTGGTGGTCACCGCCTGCGACGCCAACGGCAACGTGGATGTGGCCGACCTGCGCGCCAAGGCCGAGAAGTATTCCGACCGCCTCGCCGCGCTGATGGTCACCTACCCGTCCACGCACGGCGTGTTCGAGGAAGACATCGTCGAGATCTGCCAGATCGTGCACCAGCACGGCGGCCAGGTGTATACCGACGGCGCCAACATGAACGCCCTGGTCGGCGTGGCCAAGCCCGGCAAGTGGGGCTCGGACGTCAGCCACCTCAACCTGCACAAGACCTTCTGCATCCCGCACGGCGGCGGCGGCCCGGGTGTCGGCCCCTGCGCGGTGAAGTCGCACCTGGCGCCGTTCCTGCCCAAGGCGCTGGGCACCGATGGCGCGGTGGGCATGGTCAGCGCGGCCACGTTCGGCAGCGCCTCGATCCTGCCGATCAGCTGGATGTACATCGCCATGATGGGCGCCGAGGGCCTGCGCCGCGCCACCCAGGTGGCCCTGCTCAATGCCAACTACGTGGCCAGGCGGCTGGCGCCGCACTACAAGACGCTCTACACCGGCCGCAACGGCCTGGTGGCGCACGAGTGCATCCTCGACCTGCGCCCGCTCAAGGACGCCACCGGCATCGGCGCCGAGGACGTGGCCAAGCGGCTGATCGACTTCGGCTTCCACGCGCCCACACTGAGCTTCCCGGTGGCCGGCACGCTGATGGTCGAGCCGACCGAGAGCGAGAGCCAGCACGAGCTGGACCGCTTCATCGACGCGATGATCCAGATCCGCGAGGAGATCCGCGCCGTGGAACAGGGCAAGCTCGACCGCGACGACAACCCGCTCAAGCACGCCCCGCACACCGCCGCGATGGTCTCCGGCAGCGAGTGGACCCACGCCTACCCGCGCGAACTGGCCGCCTTCCCGCTGCCCAGCCTGAAGCTGCAGAAGTACTGGCCGCCGGTCGCGCGCGTGGACAACGTCTACGGCGACAAGAACATCATGTGCGCGTGCATCCCGGTCGAGGCCTTCAAGGGCGAGATCGAGGCGTTCAGCGAACCGAACGTGATGTAAGCCGCGCACGCGATGCGCTGCAAACGAAGCCCCGCTCCGGCGGGGCTTCGCTTTTGGCCCGCCTCAAAGCGGCAAGGACACCGGCGCGCCCAGGAGGCAGCGCCGCTCGAACTCGTCCGGCGGCATCGGCAGCGAGAGGTAATAGCCCTGCACCTGGTCGCAGCCCAGCGTGCGCAGCAGCTCGGCCTGCGTCGCGGTCTCCACGCCTTCAGCCACTACCTCCATCGCCAGCGTGTGGGCCAGCTCGATGATCGCGGCGATGATCGCGCGCGCCTCCGTGCCGCCCTCGTCCAGCGCCTGGATGAAGAAGCGGTCGATCTTCAGCTGGCGCACCTGGAATTTCTGCAGGTAGGCCAGGCTGGAATAGCCGGTGCCGAAATCGTCGATGGCGAACTCGAAGCCGCGGGTGCGGAAGTTCTGCAGCATCAGCGTGGTGCGCTCGGCGTTTTCCATCGCCATGCTCTCGGTCACTTCGAACATGATCAGCGAGGGATCGCTGCCGGCCTCGGCGACGATGCGCGCGGCGGTGTCGACCAGGCCCGGCTGGTTGAGCTGCAGCGGTGACAGGTTGATCGCGATGCGGATCGGCGGCAGCCCCCGCTCTCGCCAGTCCTCGATCTGCCGGCAGGCCTCGCGGATCACCCACTCGCCGATGCGACCGATCTGCCCGCTGCGCTCGGCCACCGCGATGAACTCCATCGGCGGCACCGCACCGAGTTCCGGATGCGTCCAGCGCGCCAGCGCCTCGGCGCCGACGATCGCCCCGGTACGCGCGTCGTACTTGGACTGAAAATGCAATGACAGCGAGCCATCCTCGATCGCCGTGAGCAGGCCGCGCTGGATCGTCAGCGCCCGCTCGGCGCGTTGCCGCATGCTGGTGTCGTAGATGCTGTAGCCGTTGCGGCCGCACTGCTTGGCCGTGTACATGGCCACGTCGGCATGCGCGATCAGCGCCTCCACGTCCTCGCCGTCCTGCGGAAAATGCGCCACGCCGATGCTGGGCGTCACGCACAGCGAGGTGCCCTCGATCACGAACGTGTCCTGCATCACCTGCAGCACGCGCTCGACGATGCCGTGCGCCGATTCCGGTGCGCGCATGCGCTCGAGCACGGCCACGAACTCGTCGCCGCCGACGCGGGCCACGCTGTCGTAGCGCAGCTGCCCGGTGAGCCGCTCGGCCACCGCGCACAGCAGCTGGTCGCCGGCGCCGTGGCCGAGCGAATCGTTGATGTTCTTGAACCCGTCCAGGTCGATGTACAGCACGGCCACGTGGCCCTGCCCCGCCCGTGCCCCTTCCAGCGCGCGCCTGAGCCGTTCCACCAGGGTCACGCGGTTGGGCAGCCCGGTAAGTGCATCGTGGGTGGCCAGGTAGCGCAGGCGGTCGTTGAGATCGTCCAGCGACCCGGCCAGCCTGCGCGTGCGCCGGTACAGCCGGGTGACCCATTCGGACAGCCCGATCGCTGTGCCCATCGACACCAGCGCCACCACGCCAATCATCATGCCGACCCACACCACGGCGGCCGAATCGGCGTCGTCGCCGCCGGGGAAACGCGCGCCGGACACGCGCATGGCCACGTGCAATGCCGTGACCAGCACCAGCGCGACGCCCGCGGCTACCGGAATGCGCCGACGCAGCGAGCGGCTGTGGCGTGCCCGGAACACATGCACCAGTCGCAGCGCGACGGCGGCGACCACGCAGGTCAGTCCGTACCAGGCCCATATCGCATCGACGTCGCCGACGCGCACCGCCGGCAGGTGCAGCGAGGCCACCATCAGCAGGTGCATGGGCAGCACGCAGGCCCCCGCCGCCAGCGAGCCGACCAGCAGCCGCCGCGGCGAGAGCGTGGCGACATTCGTCACCACCAGCACGACGCCGGCCAGCAGCAGCGCCAGCAGGCCCGAGGCGATGCACAGCAGCGGATCGAGGCCATTGCGCAGCTGCGGCACGCGCGCCAGCACGCCCACGAAATGCTGCGCCCAGATGCCCAGACCCACCATCCAGATGCCCACCACGTACCAGCTCACGCGCTGCCAGCGCTCGTGCGAGGCGGCCAGCCGCGGCGCGATGTCGAACGCCTGATAGACCGTGGTGGCGCCGATCAGCGGGGCGAGGAGCGCCAGGACGAGGTGAAAGCTGCCGATCATGAACGCCGCGGGGGCCCGAGGGATAAGGGGTATCACAAGCATAGCGGCAACACATGACACGTCTTGAGCTTTCGCCACGCCGCATCGCGACCACCCACCCCGTCTTCGCTCCGCGGCATGGCGCCTTCGTCGCCCGCACGACGGTTTCGTCGCCGCGGCCCCGAGGCAGGTACCGAGCACGATTAAGCTCTGCACCATCCTTCCAACGCCGGCCGTGCCATGTTCAAGAGCCTGTTCTTCGTCCTGCGCATCGCGCTCGCCTGGTCGGCGCTGTTCCTGGTGGGCAGCCTGTTCTGGAGTGCCACGCCGGGCTACCACGACCAACACCTCATCCCGCTGGTCTACTTCATCACTCTCGCCTTCGTGATCACCGGCGCGTTCTCGCACCTGGGCCGGGTGCGGCTGATCGCCGGGGAAGTCGACTCCAGCGCACTGGCCAACCGGCAGCGTCGGCGGATCGAGATCCCGTTCGAAGCCGGCGAGGCGTTCGACCTGATCGACGCGGCGATCCGCGAGCTGCCGCGCATCGAGGAGGTGGAGAGCGCCCGCGACAGCCTGCAGGTGCGCGCCAAGATCCGTCGCCCGCAGCCCTACGGCCGCCACTGGGTGCAGCGGCTCAATCCGGCCGACTGGCTGGGCAGCCTGCGCAACCAGATCACCGCCACGGTCACCCCGGTCAACGGCACCGGCAGCGTCACGCTGCTGTGCGAGCCGGAGGCGGCCGCGTGGAGCGACTGGTTCCGTGTCGACGATGGCACCAACCTGGAGAACGCCGAGGCGGTCACCCGCGCCATCGCGCGCCGTGTCGCCGAGCACCGTCGCAACGAGCAGCGGGCCGCCGCGCAGGCCGCCACCGAGAAGGAGCTCACCGTCGCCCGCCTCAACCTGCTGCATGCGCAGGTGGAACCGCACTTCCTCTACAACACGCTGGCCAGCGCGCAGCTGCTCACCCGCACCGATCCGGCGCAGGCCGACCGCATGCTCGGCCACCTCATCCAGTACCTGCGCCACTCGCTGCCCAGCTCCGACGAATCGCTGTCCACCCTCGGCGACGAGCTGGAACGCACCCGCGCCTACCTGGAGATCATCCGCATCCGCATGGGCGCGCGGCTGGCGATGGAGGTGGACGTGCCCGATGCGCTGCGCGCCATCGCGCTGCCGCCGATGATGCTGCAGACCCTGGTGGAGAACGCGATCAAGCACGGCCTGGAACCCAAGCCCGGCGGCGGTACCGTGTGGATCTTCGCCCGCCGCGACGAGGACCGCGTGATGGTCACCGTGGCCGACAACGGCCAGGGCTTCGGCGTCGCCACCGGCGGCACCGGCATCGGCCTGAAGAACGTGCGCGAGCGCCTGCGCCTGCTCTACGGCGAGCGCGCCTCGCTGGCCGTGGTCGCCAACGTGCCCGAAGGCGTCGCCGCCACCATCACCGTGCCGGCCGTGGCTGCCGCGCCGGCCGACGCGTCGAAGGTGACGCCATGACCCGCGCCGTCGTTGCCGAAGACGAAGGCTTGCTGCGCAGCGAGCTGGTGCGACTGCTCCGGCAGGCGTGGCCGCAGCTGCAGATCGTCGCCGAATGCGAGGACGGCGCCAGCGCGCTGGAGGCGATCGCCGAACAGCAGCCCGAAGTGGCCTTCCTCGACATCCGCATGCCGGGCCTCACCGGCATGGACGTCGCCGCCGCCGCCGCGGGCAGCAGCCCGGGCACGCAGATCGTGTTCACCACCGCCTACCACCAGTACGCCATCGATGCGTTCGAGCGCGGCGCCATCGACTATCTGCTCAAGCCGGTCACGCCCGAACGCCTCGCCGCCACCGTGCAGCGCATCCAGTCGCGGCTGGCCAGCGGCCGCCTGCCGACCGACCTCGGCCAGCTGCTGCGCGATCTCGCGCAGGGCGCGGCCACCACACCAAAGGCTCCTCCATTGACCTGGATTACTGCCAGCACCGGCCGCGAGACGAGACTGATCATGGTCGACGACGTCGCCTATTTCCGCGCCGACAACAAATACACGGTGGCGATGACCGCCGAGGGCGAAGCGCTGCTGCGCACGCCGCTGCGCGAGCTGCTGGAAGTACTCGACGCCCACGCGTTCCGGCAGATCCACCGCTCCACCATCGTCAACCTCAAGGCCGTCGCCTCGATCGTGCGCGACGACACCGGCCGCGGCCTGCTGCGGCTGAAGAACCGCCCGGAGACGCTCACCGTCAGCCAGCCCTTCATGGTGCTGTTCCGGACCATGTGAGCGGCCTTTCGCGAGGACATCGCCATGTACACGATCTACCGCCTCGTCGCCCTGTTCGCCTTTGTCGCCAGCATGCTCGGCTGCGACCACCCGCACCGCAGCTTCACCCAGCGCACCACCGCCAACGGCGTGGACCTGCTCGACAGCCAGGTGGAGATTCTCGCCAGCCGCGCCCGCTTCGACTGCCGCACCGCCCTTGGCGGCAGCTGCCACTACACCGTGTTCGCCAGGGACTGCGATGGCCAGGGCGAATGCCGCCAACCGCCTCTGCGGCAACTGACGGTCGCCACCGGCACCGAGCAGGACGTCACCGACCTGCCGACCACCGTGCAGGTATGCGTGCGTGCCGACACCGCCGCAGTGGATGCGCGCTGCCAGCCGCTGCCGCCGGCGTCCTGATCGTCGCTGCTTCGCTCGCCCGGGCACCTATACTTCGCGCACCTCCCCGCGAGCCGCCCCATGCCTCAGCGCATCGCCATCGCACTGGGCGCCCTGCTGGCGCTGGCGACAACCCAGGCCCGCGCCGACGACACCGGCTGGGCCAATACCACCCTCACCTATGACGGCGCCGCCATCGGCAATATCGACGGCGGCGTGGCGCGCTCGTCCACCTACGTCGGCAACCTGCACCTGCGCAGCAGGCTCGACCTGGAGCGCGCGCTCGGCTGGACCGGCACCCACGCCTACGTCGATGCGCTGTGGATCCACGGCGGCCAGCCCGGCGCCTTCGTCGGCGACGCGATGGGCGTCAGCAACCTCAGCGCACCGCCGAACCTGCAGCTCGAGGAGGCCTGGATCGAGCACAACCTCGCCAACGCGAACGTCTCGGTGCTGGCCGGGCTGTACGACGTCAACAGCGAGTTCGACCGCACGCAATCCGGTGGGCTGTTTCTCAACAGCGCGTTCGGCATCGGCCCGGAGTTCGCGCAGACCGGCGTCGACGGGCCGTCGATCTTTCCGCGCACGGCGCTGGGCGCGCGCGTCGCGTACAAGCCGGCCGAGGGTGTGGTGCTGCGTGCGGCCGTGCTCGACGGCGTGCCGTTGATCCGCGATGGCAACCGGCTGCGCGCCTTCCGGGCCCACGATGGCCTTCTCTACGTGGCCGAACTTGCCCTGCTCGACCGCCCCGGCGCGCGCCCGCCCGGCGATGCGCGCCTGCGCATCGGCCGCAACGCCATGCTGCCGATGTACGCCGGCAAGCTCGCCATCGGCGCATGGCACTACACCACCACGTTCGACCGGCTCGCACCCGCCTCCGGCGCGGCGCGCCAGCACGGTGCCTCCGGCTACTACGCGGTGGCCGATCGCACCGTGGCACGCGACGCGCGCGACAGCCGCCACAGCCTCTCGCTGTTCGCGCAGTTCGGCGCGGGCGATCCGGCGGTGGCACGCTTCGGCCGCTATGTCGGTGCCGGTGCCGTACTGGCCGGCCCGTTCGAGCAGCGCCGCCAGGACGAGCTGGGCCTGGCCATCGCGGTGGCGCGCAACGGGCGCCCCTACCGGCAACAACAGGCGCCGCGGCCGATCACCGCCACCGAGCGCTCGATCGAGCTGAGCTACCTGGCCCAGGCGACCGAGTGGCTCGCCGTGCAGCCGGACCTGCAGTACGTGATCCACCCGGACACCGACCCCACCGTGCGCAACGCCCTGGTGTTCAGCTTGCGCTTCGAACTGTCCACCGACCTGTAACCCGCCCTTCCCTGTAGGAGCCCGCTCGCGGGCGATGCTCTGGCTCCGATGCCACATCAAACCGAAAAGCATCGCCCGCGAGCGGGCTCCTACAGAAGATGAACGATGGGGTGATGGCGCTCCGGATGGCAGAGCCGCCGCGCTTGCAGGATGAGTCCAGCCCCCGCGGCGGCCAGCTTGTCCCTGCTCCGACACGCGGTATAACATGCGTTATAACCATCATGCGGAGCCCGCCATGAAGCTCAAGATCACCAGCATCGGCAATTCCGCCGGCGTCATCTTGCCCAAGGAATTGCTGGCCCGGTTGCGGTTGGAAAAAGGCGACGAGCTGTATGCCATCGAGACCCCCGACGGCGTACGGCTGACTGCGTTCGATCCCACGCTGGCGCAGCAGATGGAGGTGGCCGAGAAAATCATGCGCGAAGACCGCCTCGTGTTGCACAAACTGGCGCAGTAGAGCGGAGGCGCAATCATGATTGTCTGGATCGGAAAGACGCTTGCCCTCGCCATCCATGATCGCCAGCTCGCCGAACACGGCGGCATTCCCGGCGTACGCGACGAGGGGCTACTCGACTCCGCACTTGGGCGGCCCGAACACCGGTACAGCTACGGCGATCCGCCACCGGATCTGGCCGACCTCGCGGCGAGCCTCGCATTCGGCCTCGCCCGCAATCATCCGTTCATGGACGGCAACAAGCGCACCGCCCACGTCTGCTATCGCGTGTTCCTCGCTCTCAACGATGCGGAATTGAAGGCGAGCGACGAGGAGAAATACGTCCAAATGGTCGCCCTCGCCGAAGGCAGCCTCACCGAGCAGGAGTTCGCCGACTGGTTGCGACCGCGCCTCATCCTGGCTGGCGATCCACAGGTGAACGAAGCGGCGCCCCGTTACGCGCGACGTTGAGCATCGCGTTGAGAGAATCGCTGCAGCGGGCTCGGGGTGTTGACGTCGAAGTGGCGCGCCACGCCACTGTCGCGGCAGAAGTCTTCCGCCCGGATTCGCCACACCAACGGCACTCAGGCAGCTCCCGCGAGGGGTACTGCAATCCCCTGTAGGAGCCCGCTCGCGGGCGATGCTTTTGGCTTTGATGCCGCATCAGAACGGGAGCATCCCCCGCGAGCGGGCTCCTACAGGGGTGCCATGCGCACTGCAGATGTGAAACGACGGCGGACTTCCGTGGCCGTCGTTCCCGCGAATGCAGCAAGGGCTTTTCAACCGGGCAAGCCGGTCACCCCTCTTGATGGTGCGCGATAGGGCGCACGCCCGGAGGACCAAAAAAGTAGCCCCGCATCGCGGGGCTTCTTTCATCACTCAGGTTGTAAACCAATCAGTCGGCGTTCTTCGCCAGCCAGGCATCCACGTCCGAGAGGCGATCGTTGCGGATCATCATGCGGTACTGGATGTTGGCGATCACCGTGTTGGCCACGCGGCGCGAGCCCTCGGCGATGTGCGCATCGGCGTACGCCTTGATCTTGTCGATCATCTCCGGCTTGAACGAGCTCGCGCCAAGCGCCGGGTAGTAGCGGCTGGACGAGGTGGAGTCGACCAGCTTGTCCACCTGCTCGCGATGCGCCACGGCGAAGTCGAACGCCATGTCCGGGTGGTCGTAGGACACGATGCGGATCATGCCTGCGCTGTTGGTGGCACCCGGCTCCGGGGTGAGCGCCAGGTCGAGTGCCTGCTTGGCCAGCGCATCATCCTTGGCCACCGACAGCATGGCGTAGAGCTGGTCCTTGATCAGCGGCGTGGTCTCGGCCTTGGCCTCGTCGTGCAGCTGGTTCCAGGTGGCGGCGTCGGCGTTGCGGGCGACGATGGCGGTGATGGTCTTGCGCAGCGGCACCGGCACCGCCTTGGGGTCGGTCTTCTGCGCGGCGAAGCGGCGGCGCGCTTCGCCGATCACGTCCTTGTCGCCCAGGCTGGCCAGGGTACCGATCATCTGCGTGCGCAGCAGCGCGGTCGGCACGCTTTCGCCGGCCTTGGCCTCCCAGCCGATGCGCGCGAACACCGGGCGCAGTCGCTCCAGCGCGAACGCGCGGAAGCGGGTCTGGCGCGCCTCGTCGCCCTTGTAGTAGCTGTCGATGGCGTTGAAGTAGCCGGCCACCTCGCCCCACACCTGCGGATCGGCGTCGGCCGGCATGGCCTTGGCCAGTTCCAGCACGTTGGCCACCGGCTCCTGGCCGGCCATCGCCAGCGCCCAGGTGTCGCCCATCAGGCCGAGCTGGTCGATCGGCGCCAGCTTGGCGAAGTCACTCTTGAGCGCAGCGAACTGCGCCGACGAGTACAGCGTGCGGTAGTAGCCGGTCTGGCCGGCGTTGACCAGCACCGGGCCGCAGCCCGGCACGGTCACCGAGCCCTTGCCGTCCACCACGGTGGTCACCGGCTTGCCGTCGAGGGTCTTGGCGATCACCGGCACGTGCCAGCGCAGCGCTTTCTTGTTCGGGCGATCCTTGGTGAACTCGCCCTGGCTCAGCAGCACCTCGGTCTTGCCGGCGTTGCAGGCGGTGGTCTGCACGCGGATCAGCGGGATGCCCGGCTGCAGGGTGAAGTCGTGCGCGATCTGGGTGATCGGCTTGCCGGCCGCCGCCTGCACCGACTTCCACAGGTCATCGGAGACCGTGTTGCCGTAGGCGTGCGCCTTGATGTAGTTGCGCACGCCGGTACGCCAGGTCTCCGGGCCCACGTAGGCCTCGAGCATGGTGATCACCGCCTGGCCCTTGGAGTAGGTGATCGAGTCGAACGCCTGGCTGGCCTGCTCCACCGTCTCCACGTGCTGCACCACCGGGTGGGTGGTGGCGACCGCGTCGAGCGACATCGCACCCTCGCGCGTGCCGACCAGGTCGAGGTTGGTGTGCCACTCCGGATGCAGCTTCTCGGTGGTGCGCTCGGCCATCCACGAGGCGAAGCCCTCGTTGAGCCACAGGTCGTCCCACCAGCTCATGGTCACCAGGTCGCCGAACCACTGGTGCGCCATCTCGTGCGCGGCGGTGTTGAACACGCGCTGCTTGTCGCCCTGGGTGGAGATCGTCGGGTTGAGCAGCAGCGAGTACTCGAAGGTGAAGATCGCGCCCCAGTTCTCCATCGCCGAGAAGAACTGGCTCTGGCCCGGCGCGGCGATGTTGTCCAGCTTGGGCAGCGGGTACTTCACACCGAAGTAGTCGTTGTACTCGTGCAGCACGGCTGCGGACGACTCCAGCGCAAAGTCGGCCTGGTCGACCATGCCTTTCTGCGCGATCACGCCGATCTCGGTGCCCTCGGCCATCTTGGTGGCGCGCTCGAACTCGCCCACGCTGAAGAACAAGAGGTAGGTGGACATCTTCGGCGACTGCCCGAAGTGCACCTCGGTCATGCCGTTGCCCAGGTCCTTCTTCGAGACGATGGGCATGTTGCTCACCGCCATGTCCGCGCTCGGCACGGTGGCGGTGAGGTCGAAGGTGGCCTTGTAGTTCGGCTCGTCCCACGAGGGGATGAAGCGGCGCGCGTCGGAGTTCTCGAACTGCGTGTACAGCGCGCGCTTCTTGCCGGCCTTGGTGTCGTAGTCCAGCGCGAAGATGCCATTGGCCTGGGTGCCGATCTTGCCGGTGTAGGTCATCGCCAGGCGGTACTCGCCGGCGGGAATCGGGTGATCGAAGGTGAACGTGGCCGTCTGCGCCTTGTCATCCACCGACACCTTCGGCTTGCCCACCATGATCTTCAGCTTGGTCGGCGTCAGCGTGGCCTCGGAGAACGTGAGGTCCGCCGCGTTGAGCGTGATGCTGTTGGTGGGCTTGAGCACGTTCAGCGTGATCGTGACCTTGCCGTCGAAGCTGAGCTTGTCGGCGTGCGGCACCACGGCCACGTCGTAGTGCAACGGCACCACGCCACGCGGCAGCTGGGTGGTGGCCTCGCGCATCGGCGGCGCCTTGACGGTGGCCGCGAGCGGGGCCATCGACACGCCGGCCAGGGCCAACGCAATGGCGGAAACAAGATAACGACGCATGACTTCTCCCTTGCAAATCGAACACGCCCCACGCACCGCCCAACGGCGGCATCGCGAAGCCGGAAAGTACCCCTCGAAACACCTCGATAGTGACGTGCGCGGCGCGCTGGCGGACACCGCCGGAAGTCATGGGGCGGCGTCCGCCACCGCCGCTCGCGCACGGTGTCGTCATGCCACCGCAGCGTCAGTGGCGCACCCATGAAAAAAGGCCCCGCCATGCGGAGCCTTGTCAGAGATCCATGCCGCCCACGCGGGCAGGCCCGCGCGGGCGGCTCATCACACCGTGACGCAGTCGATGCCCGTGCACACGCCGCGTGCGATCCGTCGCCACGCAACCTGCTGGCGGGCGCCGGCCGCCCTAATGCCGACGATGCAGCGGCGCGCCGGGCGGCGGATCGAGGCCGGGGCCTTGATCCATCGTCTTGCCCACGCCGCTCTCGCGCTGCTTGCGCTCGGCAACTTGCTGCTCGCGGTCGAGCCCGCGACCACCGCTCTGATACCCCGGCCCGGCAGGCGGCTCGGGCAGCTGGGTCTCTTCGGAGGTCTGCGCCTGCGCGGCCTGCTTGCCCGCGGCCTCGTCGACGCGGTGATGCGGCTGCCGCTGGCCGGTGCCGCTCTGGCCGCCCACGCCGCCCTCCGGCTGCGTGGCCATGCGGATGGCATCGTCGGCGTTGTGCGATGCGCGGGCGGCGCGTTTGCCTTTGCCCGACTTCGCCGACGTCGGTGCCACCGGAGTCGCGTGAGCGGTGACCGGTGGGGATGCTTTCTTGCTGCTGCCTTTGGGTATGTCGGTGTGGGCCATGGAGGTGCTCCTGTGGTGGGGGGGACGGAGGTCGCATGCTCTGCTCCGCCAGGTTGCCGCCACGTGGAAAAGTTGTTGCGCCTCGACGGGACACGACCGCCTGGGTGCGTGATCGCAGCCGCCCGACATGCTGCATCGCCGCGAGACTGAATCGCCGATATCCGTCGCTGCACGCACGTCAACGCTCCTGCCGCAACCACCGTTACTGTCCGCCGGCATCGATGCAGAAACGCCGCAAGCGCTTGTCGCGCATGAAGTTACGACCGTTGGTTCATTCCACACCACCGCACTGAAAGGACCCAGCCATGACGCTCAACCGCACCCTTCGCCACAGCCTCATCGCCCTGTTCGCCACCGGCGCCCTCGCCGCCGCCACCGGCGCCGCGGCGCAGGCAACCCCCGTGCCCCACCACCCGCGCGTCAACGAGGTGAACAAGCGCGTCGACAACCAGCAGCAGCGCATCGACAAGGGCGTCGCCAACGGCACCATCACGCCGAAGCAGGCCGCCCGCGACGAAAAGCACGACGCCAACATCGCCCAGCGCGCCAGCGCCGACGAAGCCCGCCACAATGGCCACCTCACCAAGAAGGAAACCGCGCACCTCAACCGCGCCGAGAACCGCAACAGCCGGCATATCCGCAAGCAGCGCAGGCATTGAGCTAGCCACCTGAAACGAACGAGGCCCCGCGATGCGGGGCCTCGTTCGTTACCACGTCATGCCGGGTGAAGCACGGCCCACGTGCGCCAAGCCACGTCCACGATCGGTCAGCCAGTCAGGCAAGCTGTCAATCCGTGCATCGCAGCCCACATCGGGTGCGAACGCTGACTCTGCAACCTCAGCGAGCCCGTCGCAGCGCCGGGATCACGAACGTCGGCACCAGGTCCTGCAGCTTGTACCAGGTGGCGAAGTCGCCGTAGTTGCCGGCCTGGATCCCCACCACCAACTCCAGCTCCGGCACCACGATCACGAACTGACCGCCATTGCCCTCGGCCGCGTACTCGCGATACGCATGCCCGGCCACCGTCATCGTGTGCAGGTGCCAGCCGTAGCCGTACGCATGGTCCGGCGTGAACGCGCTGTGGTGCTTGGTGGAGGCCTCGACCCACGCAGCGTCGACGATGCGTTGACCGTGCCAGCGCCCGCCATCGAGATAGAGCTGGCCGAGCTTGAGCATGTCGCGTGGGCGCATGTAGATGCCACCGGCGAGATACGCATCGCCGCTGGGCATCAGGTTGATGTGGTAATCGCGCATCTGCAGCGGATCGCCCACGGTGCGGCGGAAGAAATCCGGCAGCCACGCGCCGGTGGCCTTGGCGACCACCGCGCCCAGCAGGTTGATCCCGGCCGAGCAGTACACCGCCTTGTCGCCGCCTGGCTCGCGCAGCATCGGCAAGGCCAGCGTGTAGCGATACCAGTCGGCCTGCGCCTGCTGGCTCTGCATGGCGTCCTCGTTGCCGGGCGATTTGTCGTCGCCGTCGTCGCAAGCCAGGCCCGAGGTCATCGTCATCAGGTTTGCCACCGTGATGCGGGCCTTGCGCGGGTCGCTGCCGAACGCGTCGCGGTAGGCCGGCAGCACGTCGCGCAGCGGCGTGGAGGGCGTGAACGCCTTGCTCTGCGCCATCGCCAGGCCCACCAGCAGCGGCGCGAAGGTTTTCCCGGACGAGCGGCTGTCGTGCGGTTGATCGGCATCGAAGCCGTGGAAGTAGCGCTCCACCACCAGCTTGCCGCGATGGGCGATTAGCAGCGACTGTACCTGCGGCGTGCCCGCATCGTCGCTCTGCAGCACACGCGCCAGCAGCGCATCCAGCTGTTTCGTATCGAAGCCGGACGGTGCGGGGGCATCCGTACCCCAGCCGTCGCCCAGCGTGAGCGGCGCGCGCCAGGCTGGCGTGCCGGCCTGCGGCGTGCTGGCGTAGAAGCCGATGGCATTCGCGCGATCGCGTTTGGTGAAGGCGAACACGCCGATGCCCTGCCAGTTCACCTGCAGCTGTCCGGTCTCCTCGTCGTAGCTCGCATGCAGCTGCCAGCGCGGCCGGCCGGGATCGCCGAAGGTCACCGAGTCTCCATCCAGTGCCACCGTCATCCAGCGCTCGCGCGTGAGGTTGGCCTCGGGGTTGCGCAAAAAGGCGCGCAGGGCACCGTTGGCGCCTCTTTCGATCTTCAGGTATTGCGACAGACGCTCGGCCTGCGGCTGCACCGTGCCCATCCACACGCCCGGCTGCGATCGAGTGAGCGTGAGCGGCGTGGCATACGCGCTCCGCAAGGCAGACGGCGGCTGCACCCAGAAGCCGTCGACGCGCGCACGGTCGGCGGACCAATGGCCACGAAACGTGCCCAGGCCGACCGCCAGCGCCACCCGGACGTCATCGCCCGACTGGGACACCGGCGCCGTGATGCCGCCGATGTGCGCTTCGCCGGCCGCACCGCGCAGATCCAGCACCAGCCGCCCGGCCACCGGCTGGGTCATCTGGGTTTCGTTGCCCCACAGCCCGACCAGATCCTCGGGACTGACTGCCGCGCGCGCCGGCACCGCCAGCATCACCAAAAGCCCCGCCATCGTCCCAGCCCAACCGTTGCCCAAGCGCATGCCATCCCCTTTCCGTTGTGGTGCGGCCCAAAGCCGGGCCTTGCGCAGGCATGCTAGCCCTGCACCTCCGTGCATTCTTGTATCCGGCAAACCTGCCGCGTCAGGCGTCGGCCACCGCGTGGCGGTAGGCGCGCGGCGTGCGCCCGAAGGCCGCTTGAAAACTACGTGCGAAATGCGCCTGGTCGAAATAGCCGCAGCGGGCGGCCACGTCGACCAGCGCCTCACGCGAGGTGGTCAGCAGCGCCGCCGCCTTGGCCAGCCGGCAGCGACGCAGATAGTCGCCCGGCGTGCAGCCGAAATGGCGACGGAAGCTGCGCGTCAGGTGCACCGCATGCACCCCGGCGACCGCGGCCAGCTCACCCAGCGAAAGCTCGCTGCCGCAGTCGTCGTGCAGGCATTCGCGCACGCGCCACAGCCACGGCGGCAGATGCTCGCGCCGGTCGCGCAGCGGCTCCGAAGCCGCATCTAAAAGTTCAGCGCACAGCGATTCGGTGAGCAGACCTTCCGAGTCACTTTTTGTCGTCGCCAACCCGGCCAGCCGTCGCCACGCCAGCCCCTCATGCGCCGCGAACGCGCGAGGCCGATCCGGCAAGGCCACCGCCTGCGCGTAATCGCGCAACGTATCCATGCCCAGCGTCACCGTCATGAACTCTCCGCCTGCACTGTCACCCCGAAACCGGTCGCGATGCAGCGTGCCCGGCGGGTTGTAGACCACAAGCGGCTCGCGCGCCAACGCCGGCGCCCCCTCCGCGCTGGAGAGATATTCGCCCCGCAGCAACACCACGAAATGCGCCTCTGCATGCGTGTGCTCATGCACCTCATGCTCCGGCACCGTCGGCACCATCCGCGCCAGCGCGAACCCGCCCGCGGACCAGCGGGTTTCGGTGCGACCGAGGAAGTGGCCTTGGGGGAAGATCGATAACGGACGTACGGACCGCATGGTTTCCCCAGATTATTTCATCGGCCAAGGCCTGAGCAGAGAAATTTTCTGCAGCAGTCAGCTTTCTTCGTCGAAGTAGTCGCTATCGACCTTTGGCACTCTAACAACCCTAGAAGTGACACCCACTTCGTTGTCCATCATCAGGTAAACGAGACGCGCCCCGTCGACAATGACGATACCTTCGACCGACTTGGCGAAGTCGACCGCTTGGGGCGTAAAGGCCGATGTGGTGATGAAGACTCCCCTCTTGGCTTTCTGCCCCGCCAAGGCGCCATAAAAGGCCTGCAACTCGGGCCGTCCCACGCTGCTTTGCCAGCGTTTCGCCTGCACGTAGACCTTCTCCAAGCCGAGTTTGTCGAGCGAAATCACCCCGTCGATACCGCCGTCGCCGGATCCACCAACTCGCTGAAGATCTTCACGACTAGTGCCGTAGCCGAGCCGGTGAAGGACATCCAGCACAATTACTTCGAACCGACCTGGAGATGTCTGCTTGAGCCGGTCGAGGAGATCAGAAGCAACCGAATCTCGTAGCTCGCTCAACGCTTGCTCAAGGCGATCATCTGGACTCGCCGTCGCGGCGGCCGGCGACACGCTTTCCTTACCAGGCAAGGTCACCTCGTCCGGTGCTTTCAATTTCACGTCCATAAAGCCAACGGCCAAATGCTCCACCTCTGCCTCCGAAAGCGGAGCCGGATGGGATGCTGCGTAGCTGGCACCTTCTGTAGTCAGGACCCAGAAGCCGCGCTTTGCGCTGCTGGAGAGTCCAGCTCGCTTTAACCTGTCATGCGCCCAATTGGCCCTGTTCCGAAACATCGCTTGGCCACTTGCAATGAACTCGAGGCGCTGGGACTCGGTTAGCCCAAGTTGATCAGCAGCAGCATCTTGAGCTTCCTTTGTCGCCACTCCACCGGGATGCGAGGCTAGAAAACGCAAAATCGGTTCAATGAACTGGTCAAAGGTCGGAACGGACATGAATGACGCTTCCTTACGATGAAAGAACTCGGGCCGCCGAACTAGGCCGCCTTCTGATTGATGTCGGCCAGTACATCAAGGATAGCGTCCGCGTCACTGTCTCCAAATGTCCCGTCTAGACCCTCGTGATGAAAACGAGTGAAGGGTGGCTCGTACAAGTGGCCCGGCTCCATCACGCCGCGTTGGGTCAGGCGGTCGATGATCATGTCGACGAAGCGGATCTGCTGGCTGGTGTAGCGCTTTTCGTCGAGGAACTGGCCGAAAGCTTCCTTGGCCGCGTTGCGATCCAGGCCTACCAGTGAGCGGATGAAGACGGTCAGCGGTTGCGCTTTGCCGAACACCTGCTCAAAGCGTGCGCGGCTTTCCACCGGCTCGGACTCGTAGACGAAACGCTCCAGCTCGCCCAGGTCGGTGGGCGTCAGCGGCTTGTTGTGTTTGAGCTTGGCGATGGCGACGTGGTTCTCGTTGGCACGGATGTACGCCTCCACCTTCTTCTTGTACTGGGCCAGGTTGATGCCGGTGCTGAAGTCCTTCAGCACGACGGGCGTCGCCTCGCCGATCTCGTCGGTCAACACGCTGTAGACCGGCTTGATCGACTTGCGCTCGATGAACTGGATCAGCCCGCGCAGGTGGCGGCGCACCTGCTCGATCATCGGCAGGGTGATGTCCTTCCAGAACTCCTCGGACTGCACGTCCTGGATCAGGGCCAGCTCGGAGCGCACCGCCGGAATGGTGTCCTTGGTCTCCAGCTCGTTGGCCAGGTCGATGATCTTGTCGCGGTAGCCGACGAAGTCAGCGGTAGAGCGCACCAGCGCCAGCTGCAGGTTGAGGCAGATCAGGTCGAATAGTTTGGCGGTGATGTGCTCGGGCTCGCGCTCGCTGGGCAGGCCCGCCACATGACCGCGCAGGTCGCCCAACGCCGAATCGTCCAGCGCTTTCCATTGCTCGCGTTCGCGGAAGCGCGAGACGTGCTCGCGCTCGGTGCGCACGATGAAATTGTCCAGGTTCATCGCCGCTACTTCGCCGTGCAGCTCGTCGGTCAGCCCTTCGCGAAGGAACAGCAGCTTGTCGTAGCCACCCACGCCATCGGAGAGCGGATGGGCCTCGTCACCCTTCCCGTCCGGCAGCAGCGACAGCAGATCCAGCCGCGCCTTGAACAGCCGCTTGCCCAGCGGCTCGGCCAGCCCGCCCAACGCGCCTTTCGGGTTCTCGTTGAAGTATTCGAAGTTGGCGCAGAAGTCGAAAATGTAGA
The DNA here is from genome assembly GCF_044904665.1 of Dyella ginsengisoli. Lineage (NCBI taxonomy): Bacteria > Pseudomonadati > Pseudomonadota > Gammaproteobacteria > Lysobacterales > Rhodanobacteraceae > Dyella > Dyella ginsengisoli. The sequence goes on along the minus strand of NZ_JADIKM010000004.1, from coordinate 28,351 downwards.
AGTCGGTCTTGTCCACGCCCGGCGCGAACAGGTCCGGGCACAGGCGCGTGCCGCGGCCGATCATCTGCAGGAACTTCACCTTCGAGCGCACCGCCTTGAAGAACACCAGGTTCAGCACCTGCGGCACGTCGACGCCGGTGTCCAGCATGTCCACCGATATGGCGATCTGCGGCAGCTTGTTGAGCTTGCTGCCGAAGTCGTCGATCAGGCTCTGCGCATAGCTCACCGCATGGGTGATCACGCGGGCGAATTCGCCGTTGGTGTGCGGATAGTGATGGTTGAAGCGTTTGGCGATGAACTCGGCGTGCTTCTGGTTCACCGCGAAGATGATCGTCTTGCCCAGCTTGTCGCCGCCCTCCACCTTCAGGCCGTGCTCCATCAGGTGGCGGAGCATCTTGTCGACGGTGTCCTCGTTGAACAGCTTCTTATTGATGTCGGAGGCGGCCACCTCGCTAGGCGCCTCCTCGCTCTCGCCGGCGCGGTCGCCCCAGTCCAGCGACTCCCAGTGCTCCTTTTCCTCGTCGCTCAGCTCGTCGTACCTGATGCCTTCGCGCACGAACTTCATCGGCACCGAATGTGCCTTCGGGGGTACCAGGAAGCCGTCCGCCACCGCCTCGTCCAGCGAGTAGGCGTCGGTGGGCACGCCGGTTTCCAGGCCGAACAGGTGGTAGGTGTCGCGGTCCACCTCGTCGCGCGGGGTGGCGGTGAGGCCCACCAGGTAGCTGTCGAAGTAACGGAAGATCGCGCCGTACTTCTGGTACACGCTGCGGTGCGCCTCGTCGACGATCACCAGGTCGAAATACCCGACGCCGTAGCGGCGGGTATCGCCGTCCATCTGGTCGATCAGGCCCATCATGGTCGGGTAGGTGCTGAGGTACACCCGGCCCTGCCCGTGCTTCTCGGTCACCAGGTTCACCGGGCTGGAGTCCGGCAGGTGCTCCTTGAACGCGCCGGCCGCCTGGTTCACCAGCGCCACGCGGTCGGCCAGGAACAGCACGCGCTTGACCCAGTTGGCGCGCATCAGCAGCTCCACCAGCGCGATGGCGGTGCGGGTCTTGCCGGTGCCGGTGGCCATGGTCAGCAGGCCGGCGCGGCGGCCGCTGGCCAGCGACTCCACCATCGCACGGATGGCGCGGTGCTGGTATGGGCGCTCGACAATGGCAGTGTTGATCGCCAGCGCGCGCGGGTCGTCCTGCATGCCCCGGCGCTGGATCGCCAGCTCCAGCTCCTCGCGGATGTAGAAGCCCTGTACTTCGCGTGGCGGGGCGCGGCGATCGTCCCACAACCAGGTGCTGTTGCCGTTGGTGTAGAAGACCAGCGGTCGCCGGCCCTTCTCGGCCTCCAGGCAGTCGGCATAGAGCCTGGCCTGCTGCTGGCCCACGTCTGGATCTTTCAGGCTGCGCTTGGCCTCGACCACGGCCAGCGGCAGCCCATCCTTGCCCCACAGCACGTAGTCGACGAAGCCCTCGCCCTGGTTGTTGGGCATGCCGGTCACCGGCACTTCCACCGAGGCGTTGCCGCCCACCGTCCAGCCGGCCTCGCGCAGCAGCACGTCGATGAAGAAGCGGCGCGTGTCCGCCTCGTCGTAGTCGTGCGTGTCGGGCACGGCGATGTTGGCGGCCTTGGCCTGGGCCAGCTCGGCACGGGCTGCCGCCAGATCCGCGTTGACTTGTGCCAGCAGCGCCTCGCGCTCCGCCAGCGTGGCGGCCTGCTCGGCAATCGCCGCCTCGCGCTGCTCCAGCGCGGCGTGCTGGGCGGCGATCTGCTGCTGGAAGGTCGCCTCCTGCTTCTTCAGCTCTTCGCGGGTCAATGCGATGGCTTCGTCGGCGCGCACCAGCCGCGGCACGCGCTTTTCGTCGAAGCTCGCCTCCAGCGACTTGGGGTCGCTGGCGCGGGTGTAGCTGCGTGCCAGCCAGAACAGCACGTGGAACAGCTCGCGCACCAGACGCAGCGCATCCAGCTGCCCGATCGGCTGGCCGGCATGCACCGCCTGGTTGCCCAGCTTCTGGATCAGCCGGGTCTTCTGGTGGATATGCGGTGGCAGCAGTCGCTCAAAGTCCCGATCCGTGAGCAGCACGTTGAGGCCGCTGTCGTACGGCATGCGCAGGTCGCGGTCGTGCTCGTACAGCCAGTGCACCGCCTGCTCCAGCGCATGACGGGTACGCATGCAGCAGGCGCGCGGGTCGGAATAGACCAGTTGCTCCGCGCCCTTGGCCGGCTCGTAGAGCGGTTTGAACTCAGGGAGGAGGAACTGGAAATTGGTCATGGGTTAGAGCGTCCCTGCAAAAGCCTGCTGTTGCAGCGAAGAAAAGAGAGCATCCAGTTTGACGGATTGGCTCCGATGTTGGTCCCTCTGCGCTTTGATGCTTCGAATTTTTGATTCGTACTCTTTCTGCACCCGAGCAGGAGGCAGCGCGATAGCGATGGCTTTGAATTCTTGAGCGTTTATGTTGGCCATCCCTACGATGCTCTTGCACATCCCTTGCAGCATTGTCTTTCCGTAGAGAGAGTTCATGAAACCGGAGATGTAATACGGAGACTGCCCACTCTTCGCGCGCCCACGAACCAGATACCCCGCGTAAGCCATAGGTGTCGGCCCATCGTACACAGCGGTCTTTCCGACCAACTCCTTACTGTTGGTACGGTTGAAAAGAATATCGCCTGGTCGGACCAAATACTTTTCATCCGCGCTCGAGGCGCTTATGTACTTGAGGTCTCTCAAGTCCATCTCGCCCGAGTACGTTATGTTGTTCATCCTGAGAATTGGCACCTCGCCCTCTAAGACAGCCTTTTCGGACGAGCCATATTTCACAGAATCCAAAAGATCACCAATCACCCCGACAGGCCAGCCCATCGGATTGGTTGCGGGATCGCCGAACATGTCCAGAAACACGGAATGCAGCAGCTGATCGAGCTTGGCGATGGCTTCGCGGCGATTGGCGCGTAGTGCGTCGACCTTGTCCAGAATCGCCGCGATGCGGCGTTGCTCCGCTAGAGGTGGCAGTGGAACTTCTATCTCTCGCAATGCTTTGACCGAAAGGTGCTTTACCGTCACGAACGGAGTTCTATCCTCAATCTCTTTCAAGGCTGCAGGAAGAAAGTGAAGAAGATAAGACTGATCAAGACGACTATTGACAGCCTTCACTCTGCATACTCGCTGATTAAGTAAGGCTGCCCCTCCGCGCCAGCATGCAAGGTTGAACTGACCATCCATGCCTATCAAGGCATCGCCATCCGCAACGAGGTGCTCGGCGCTGTATTCGCCCGAGTAGTACGTGTCCGACACTCCATCAACCACGTCGCGAATCCGAACCAGCGGAAGGCCCTTCTCCTCCGTGTTGAATTGCTCCGATTTGAAAGCAAAGCCGCTCGTAACTTCAGCCAGATCACCAAGGCGTGCTGCTGGATGGGTCACTTGAGCATCCCTTCCAACTCATTCATTCCTCGCATGATCTCCGCCTCCAGCGCCTTAAGCTCGGCCAGGATCACCTGCGGCGAGGCGTGCTGCACTTCCTCGTACACCACCTGCTTATAGCGATTGATTGACAGGTCGTAGTCGTTGGCGGCGATCTCGGCCGTGGGTACCAGGAAGCTCTGCTCGGTGCGGGCGCGCTTGGCTTCCTTGTCCCGATGCTGCCAGCGGGTGAGGATGTCCGGCAGGTTGTTGGTTTCGTGCTTGGTCGGGTCCAGCGGGTTGCGCTTGTCGTCCAGTGAGTAGCCGTCGGCCTGCATGTCGTAGAACCACACCTGGTCGGTACCGCCGGAGTTGGTCTTGGTAAATAGAAGAATCGCGGTGGACACACCGGCGTAGGGGCGGAACACGCCCGAGGGCATGGAGACGATGCCGTCCAGCTTGTGCTCCTCCACCAGCAGGCGGCGCAGCGTCTTGTGCGCTTTGGAGGAGCCGAACAGCACGCCGTCCGGCACGATCACCGCCGCGCGGCCGCCGGCTTTCAGCAGACGCAGGAACAGCGCCACGAACAGCAGCTCGGTCTTCTTGGTCTTGACGATGGCCTGCAAATCCTTGGCCGTGCTCTCGTAGTCGAGGCTGCCGGCGAACGGCGGGTTGGCCAGGATCAGGGTGAACTGGTCTTCGACACCGGCATGGTTCTCGCTCAGGGAATCGCGGTTTTCGATGGCCGGGTCTTCCACGCCATGCAGCAGCATGTTCATGGAGCCGACGCGCAGCATGGTGCTGTCGAAGTCGAAGCCGTGGAAGGTGTCGTGGTTGAAGCGCTTCAGCGCCTTCTTGTCGGCGTAGATTTGGTCGCGGTGATGCTGGTCGAGGTACTCGGCCGCTGCCACCAGGAAGCCCGCCGTGCCGCAGGCCGGATCGCAGATCACGTCGCTGGGCTTGGGCGCCATCATCTCCACCATCAGCTTGATGATGTGGCGCGGCGTGCGGAACTGGCCATTCTGTCCGGCGCTGGCGATCTTGCCGAGCATGTACTCGTAGAGGTCGCCCTTGGTGTCGCGATCCTCCATGGGGATGGCGTCGAGCATGTCCACCACCTTCACCAGCAGCGGCTGCGGAATGGTGAAGCGTGCATCCTTCATGTGGGTGGCATAGGTGGAGTCACCCTCATGCCCGCCCAGCTTCTTGATGAAGGGGAACACCTCCTCCGAGACGATGTGATACAGCAGGCCCGGGTCGCCCAGATCCTTGAAGTGCGACCAGCGCAGCTTCTGCTGCTTGCGGTTGAAGATGGGGTTCTCGATCGGCTGCTTGAGGCGATTGGCCTTTTTCTCGCGCACCGTGTGCAGCTCGTCCAACCGCTTGATGAAAAGCAGGTAGGTCATCTGCTCGATGACCTCCATGGGGTTGGAGATGCCGCCGCTCCAGAACGCGTTCCAGATCTGGTCAACCTGGGATTTGATGGTGCCTGTGATCATGCTTTTCCGTGCTGTTGGCGGCGTCATCGCCGCCTTGGTGAATTGAGGTGCCGAGGGCGCAAGCGCGTAGTGTCCGGCGCGCGAGGGCACGGCTCAATAGCGGTTATCAGCCATGACGTTCCGGCGGCGCGGCGCCGGTGAGAATCCGGTACAGCGGAAGGTTGATGTAGTAGTTGGAGCGCCCGACCTTCTGCTTGTGCACGAAGCCGCCCTCCGCCAGTTCGTCGAGGTATCGCGTGGCGGTGAGCCGGGAGACCTTGAGGTCACGCCGGATGAAATCGATCTTGGTATACGGGTGGTTGAACAGGTTGTTGATCAGGTCCTGGCTGTAGAAGCGGTAGCGCTCGCGGATGCGATGCTTCATGTCCAGCAGCAGTGCCTTGATCGCCTGGATCGTGGCGATGCCGTCGCTGGCGGTCTGCTCCACTGCCGTGAGCATGTACAGCACCCAGTCTTCCCATGCGTCGTCGTCGCGCACAGCCTGCAGCAGTCGGTAGTACTCGGCCTTGGTCTGGACGATGTGACGGCTGAGGTAGAGCACGGGGATGTCGAGCAGCCCCTCTTTCACCAGATAGAGCACGTTGACGATGCGGCCGGTGCGGCCGTTGCCGTCATAGAAGGGGTGGATGCTCTCGAATTGATGATGGATCAGAGCCATCTTGATCAGCGGATCGGCGGCAAAGAGGCCGTCATCGTTAATGAAGCGCTGCAGATCGCCCATGAGGTCCGGTATCTGCTCCGGCGACGGCGGCGTGTAGACCACCTGCCCTGCACCGTCCTTGAGGGACGTACCGGGCACTTTGCGAAAGCCGGCGCGGTTGTGCTCCAACTGCTGCTGGATGGTGAGAATGTGGTTGCTGGTAAGCAGGCCCGAATCGCGAACTGCCTCGAACCCCACCCGCAACGCCTGGCGGTAGCGCGCTACCTCCTTGGTGGCTGGACTATTGACGCCCTCGGGAAAGGCCTCCTCACGGAACAGCTCGTCATGGGTGGTGACGATGTTCTCGATGGCGGAGCTGTCCTTTGCTTCCTGCAGGCCAAGCGTATTGATGAGGATGCCTTGGTGCGGGATGGATGCAGCCACCCCCTTCAGCTCGGCCAGCTTTCGGCTGGCGGCGTTGAGCGGCTTGAGAATGGCGGGCGTTTCGAAGCGCTCGGGCTGCAGCTGCTCAAGGGGAGCGATGGGAGGCATGGCGTTCATCCGTGGCAATGCGCAAGGAAACCGGACATATCTATACACATGGAAAGCAACATGTATAGAAATTTCGATTTTCTATGCATATTGGCAACCATGAGGACGAATTCAGCGCCCAACAATCCGGGCTTCCCGCCCGCTTGTTGCCGCTTTGGCGGCAATCGTCTTCCAATCGGCAAAGCCACAAAGACACCGGAACGGGCCGCTCACCTCAGCGCCACGTTGACGAACTCCATACTGGCCAATGCGCACGGTAGTCGGCGACTTATCCCCCAAGGAGACGCGACCATGATCTACAAGAAGCAGACATCCAAACCGATCGCGCAGGCGTTCGAGGCCATGCAGGCGGCGGTGAAGGCGCACGGGTTTGGCGTGCTGCACACCTACGACTTCAAGCAGACGCTGGCGGACAAGGGGTTTGCGCTGGCCAACGGCTGCATCGTGATGGAGGTGTGCAATCCGAAGCAGGCGTCGGAGGTGCTGGCGATGGACATGACGCTGAACATGGCGCTGCCTTGCCGGGTGTCGGTGTACGAGGAGAACGGCGCGACGTGGATCGGTATGGTGCCGCCGACCGACCAGCTTTCTCTGATCTCCAGCGATGCACGCATTGCCGAGGCGGCGCGCGGGGTGGAGGCGACGATGAAGGCGATCATCGACGAGGCGGTTTGAGTCGTTATCGGTGTTTGGCTTGGTAGAGTTTCCCGCGAGCACCCGGCCCTCTCCCCGGCCCTCTCCCCGGCGGGGAGAGGGAGAAACGCGGAGAAGGAATAAAAAAAAGCCCCGCGGTGCGGGGCTTTTTCGTGTCACGACTTACCCACCACTCAGGCGAACGGGTCGTCCAGGATGATGGTGTCATCGCGGTCGGCGCCGGTGGCGACGAGGGCGATGCGGCAGCCGGAGAGTTCTTCCAGCGAGCGCAGGTAGGCGCGGGCGGCGGGCGGCAGCTTGTCCCACTCGCGGATGCCGGCGGTGGACTCTTCCCAGCCGGGGAACTCCAGGTACACCGGCTTGCACTCGTCCCAACCGTCGGCGTCGAGCGGGGCCAGCTCGCGGCGCTTGCCGCGGTATTCGTAAGCGATGCACACCTTGATGCTGGGCAGGCCGTCGAGCACGTCGAGCTTGGTGATGGCCAGGCCGTTGATGCCGTTGATCTGCACGGCGCGCTTGAGCGCGACGAGGTCGATCCAGCCGCAGCGGCGCGGGCGGCCGGTGCTGGCGCCGAACTCGTTGCCGACCTTGCGCAGGCGCTCGCCCATCTCGTCGTTGAGCTCGGTGGGGAACGGGCCGCCGCCGACGCGCGTGGCGTAGGCCTTGCAGATGCCCAGCACGTAGTCGATGTCGCCTGCGCCCACGCCGGTGCCGGCGAGCGCGCCGCCCACGGTGGTGTTGCTGGAGGTGACGTACGGGTAGGTGCCGTGGTCGATATCCAGCAGCGCGCCCTGCGCGCCTTCGAACAGGATGTTGCCGCCGGCCTTGCGCACGTCGTGCAGGATGGTGGCGACGTCGTCGACCATCGGGCGGATGAACTCGCTGTAGGTCAGCGCTTCGTCCAGCACGGTCTGGTAGTCCACCGGCTCGGCCTTGAGCCACTGGGTGAGGATGAAGTTGTGGTAGTCCACGGCGGCCTTGATCTTGGCCGGCAGCTCGTGCGGGTACATCAGGTCGGCCACGCGGATGGAGCGGCGGGCGACCTTGTCTTCGTAGGCCGGGCCGATGCCGCGGCCGGTGGTGCCGATGGCGCTCTTGCCGGCGGCGATCTCGCGCGCCTTATCCACGGCGATGTGGTACGGCATGATCAGCGGCGTGGCGGGGCTGATCTTCAGGCGCGGGCGCACGTTGACGCCGTTGGCCTCCAGCTCCTCAATCTCGTGCTTGAGCGCGGCGGGCGAGAGCACCACGCCGTTGCCGATCAGGCACAGCGCGTCGTCGCGCAGGATGCCCGAGGGGATCAGGTGCAACACGGTCTTCTTGCCCTTGATCACCAGCGTGTGGCCGGCGTTGTGGCCGCCCTGGAAGCGCGCGACGGCGCCCACGCGTTCGGTCAGCAGGTCGACGATCTTGCCTTTGCCTTCGTCGCCCCACTGGGCTCCAAGAATGACTACTGACTTGCCCATGATGGTTTCGCTCTCGTGTGGCGCCCCGATCGGCGGGGCGGGAGGTAACGCGTTGGTATTGCCGGTGTTGCGGTGGCGCTGGCGGGTTTCGTCCGTGGAATCCGCATCACGCCCGCGCGCGACGCACCCTCAAGCCCGTGGGCCGGAGCCAATAGGTGCGAGCCGAATCGGTCGGCCCGCCGGTGTGTCGCGAACGTGTCTCAGCGCTTTCCGGCGCTGCTCTGGAAATACTGCAGGAACGGATCGTCCGGCTTGACGATGAGCGTGCTCTTGCCGTCGCCGAAGGCGTGACGATACGCCTCCATGGAGCGGTAGAACGCGAAGAACTCCGGATCCTGGCCGTAGGCCTGGGCGTAGATCAGCGCGGCCTGGGCATCACCCTCGCCGCGGGTCTTGGCCGCGTCGCGCTCGGCGTTGGCACGCAGCACCTGGCCCTGGCGGTCGGCGTCGGCGGTGATGGTGGTGGCCATCTGCTCGCCGGTGTAGCGCAGCTCGTTGGCCAGCTGCAGGCGCTCGGCCTTCATGCGCTTGTAGACCGAGTCGCTCACCTCGTCGGGCAGGTCGATGCGCTTGATGCGCACGTCCACCACCTGGATGCCGAGGTTCTTGCGCGCGGCGGCGTCGGTCTGCTCGCGCACGCGGTCGGTGATGTCCTTGCGCCCGCCGGTGATCAGCTCCTGCAGGGTGCGGCCGTTGAACTCGAAGCGCAGCGCGTTCTTCACGATCGGGCTCAACCGCTGGGCGGCCTGCAGCGGATCGCCGCCGGTGGCGCGGTAGAAATCCGCGTTGTCGGCGATGCGCCACTTCACGTAGAAGTCGACGTTGACGCTCTTCTTCTCGGAGGTGAAGTAGCGCTCCGGCTGGGCGTCCATGGTGAGGATGCGGTTGTCGAAACGCATCACCTGCTGCACCAGCGGCAGCTTGAAGTGCAGGCCCGGCTGGTCGCTGGTGCGCACGATGCGGCCGAACTGCAGCAGCAGCGCGGTCTGCCCCTCGCTCACGATGTACATGCTGCTCAGCCCGAGCAGCGCGACCACGACGACGGCGACGATGGCGGAGATCTTCATGGCTGCTTCTCCTGGCCGTTGGCGTCACCGGTGACGGACACCCCCGCGCTCACCGGCGCGCTGGGTGCGGCGCCCGGCAGGTTGATGATGTTGCGGCCGTCGGAGCCGTCGACCACCTTGGTGTTGCGCGCCATCACCTCTTCCATGGTTTCCAGCCACAGGCGCTGGCGGGTCACGGCGGGAGCGGCCTTGTATTCGGTGAGCAGCAGATTGAAGCGCTCGGCGTCGCCGGTGGCGCGGGCCACGCGCTCGGCCTTGTCGCCGGCGGCCTTGGCCAGGATGCGCGAGGCTTCGCCGGTGGCCTGCGGAATCACCTGGTTGGCGTAGGCGTAGGCCTTGTTGACGGCGCTCTGCTTGTCTTCGCGGGCGGCGTTGACGTCGTCGAAGGCGGCCTTCACCTCGTCCGGCGGCGACACGTTCTGGAAGCTCACGTCGGTGACGACGAGGCCGGCGTCGTAGCCGTCCAGCGTGCGCTGCAGCGCTTCGCGGGTCTGCTGCTGCAGGGTGACGCGATCCTGGTCGCCGCTGGCCTTGCTGGCCACCGGCGCCGGTGCCGGCTTGGCAATGCTGGAGGCCGCGCCGGCCGGGACGGCCGCGGCGACCACGTCCTCGCCCGGGCTGGTGAGGATGTCGTCCATCGAATGGGCGCCGACCACCGAGCGCACCGCCGCCTCGGCGGCCTGCTTGAGGGTGTCGTCCGGATCGTTGGTGGAGAACAGGTACTTGCGCGCGTCCGACACCTGGTACTGCACGTTGAAGTTCACCGCGATGATGTTCTCGTCGCTGGTGAGCATGCGCACCTGGTCGACCATGGCGCGCACGCGCGTGGTCTCGACCTTGGACACGGTTTCGATCGGCGCCGGCAGCTTGAAGTGGAAGCCCGGGCCCAGCGTGCGGGAGTATTGGCCCAACCGCAGCACCACGCCGTTCTGGCTGGTGTTGATGATGGTGTAGCTGCTCAGCAGCATCCACGCGATGAGCAGCGCCAGCACGATGGTGACGATGCCGCCACTGCCGCCGCCGAGGCGGCCCAGGCGGTTGCGCACGTTCTTCAGCAGCTGGTCGAGATTGGGCGCCTTGCCGCCGCCGGGGCTTTTCTTGCCCCAGGGATTGCGCTGTCCGTTGTCGCCGGGTTCGTTCCAGGCCATGTCAGTCTCCTTGGGGCCGCTGGGAGGCCGGCAACAGCAGCCGGAACACAGGTGTGACGGGTTGGGTCATGACGTGCTTCGCGTGCAGGAATCGCAGGGAACGCCCCGCGCCAGCCGAGGGCACAAACGGGCGGGAGTTTACCAGAGGCACCGCGGCGCTGCCGGTCACTCGACCGGCAGCGCGGTGCGTTCGAGCAGGTCGCGCAGCAGCACGGCGTCGGCATCCACGCCGCCGCTGAGCGGGGCGATCACGCTGCGCGGGGCGTCGATGTCCAGGTGCCAGCCGTCCTCGTCGACCCGCTCGCCGACGATGGCGCCGGCCGCCTTGAGCCGGGCGTGCAGCCGGCCGGCGGACAGCGGCAGGCTGAGCGCGGACTGCAGCCGCTCGCCGCCGAGCAGTTCGCCCAGCGCCTCACGCAGCAGTTCCAGCCCCGCCCCGGTGGCGGCGGACAGCCACACCTGGGTGGGCCGCCCCTCGCCATCGCGCACGATGCGCGGCTCGGTGCCGGCGAGGTCGATCTTGTTCATCACCTGCAACTGCGGCAGGTCACCGGCGTCGATCTCCTCCAGCACGCCGTCGACCACCTGGCGCAGGCGCTCGCGGTCTTCGTCGGCGGCGTCGCACACGTGCAGCAGCAGGTCGGCGTCGCGCGCTTCGGCGAGGGTGCCGCGGAAGGCGGCCACCAGGTCATGCGGCAGGTCGCGGATGAAACCCACGGTGTCGGAGATCACCGCCGGGCCGCAGCTGAGGTCGTCGATCTTGCGCACGGTGGGATCGAGCGTGGCGAACAGCTGGTTGGCGGCGTACACGCCGCCGGTGGTCAGCGCATTGAACAGCGTGGACTTGCCGGCGTTGGTGTAGCCCACCAGGGCCACCCGCGGCACGGTATTGCGCAGGCGCGCACGGCGCTGCTGGCCGCGCTGGGTCTGCACTTTTTCCAGCCGCTTGGTGAGCTGCTTCACGCGCTCGCCGAGCAGGCGGCGGTCGGTCTCCAGCTGGGTTTCGCCCGGGCCGCGGTTGCCGATGGCACCGCCGCGCTGGGCGTCCAGGTGGGTCCAGCCGCGCACCAGCCGGGTGGCGATGTGCTTGAGCTGGGCCAGCTCCACTTCCAGCTTGCCTTCGTGCGAGCGGGCGCGCTGGGCGAAGATGTCCAGGATCAAGCCGGCGCGATCGACCACGCGCACGCCCAGGTGCTTTTCCAGGTTGCGCTCCTGCACGGGGGTGAGCAGGTGGTCGACCAGCACCACGTCGGCCTCGACCGCACGCGCCATCTCGGCGACCTCGTCGGCCTTGCCGGTACCGATGTAGAAGCGCGGGTTGGGCGCCTCGACGCGGGCGGGGATGGCGCCGAGGATCTCGGCCCCGGCGGATTTCACCAGCTCGGCGAATTCCTCGCCGCGACGCACGGCGTCGCCCTCGCCGCGCGAATGCGGAAGCACGAGGAGCGCGCGGTCGCCTTTTTTCTGTCTGTCAAACACGGGTGCGGGGATGTCCTGCCGGGCAAACCCCAGTCATGGGGGCTTGCCCGCTGCGATCAAGCCGGGGCGCGCCCGCGCGGGGCGGAATCAGGCTTCGGTTTCGGCCGGCGTGGCCGAGGTTTCGCCGGGACCGTCGTGGCCGTTGCCGACGCGCACGTTGCGGCTGGGCACCACGGTGGAGATGGCGTGCTTGTAGACCATCTGGCTGACCTGGTTGCGCAGCAGCACCACGAACTGGTCGAACGACTCCACCGTCCCCTGCAGCTTGATGCCGTTGACCAGGTAGATCGATACCGGGATGCGCTCCCGGCGTAGTGCGTTGAGAAATGGATCTTGCAAGGACTGTCCTTTGGACATTGTTCTGATACTCCCCCGTCAAAGCTGCGGTCCGGACAAAGAAGCGCGCCCGCTCCGAACCAAGTCCGCTCGATCTTAACCGCTTTTAAATCAAGCGCGAAAGCCGCTTGACGGCCGCCCCGACGGCAGCGCGGCGGCCATCACCCCGGTCTGCCGGCGGCCGGCCCGAGGAACAGCTCGAGCGCATCGACGGCCCGTCCGGCGAGGTCGGCGCGCTCCGGGTCGAGCGCCCGGGCGTCCAGCTCGCTGCGCAGCCAGGTGATCTGGCGCTTGGCCAGCTGGCGGGTAGCGAAGATGCCGCGGTTGCGCAGCTCGGCCGCGTCGAAGGCGCCCTCCAGGTGCTGCCAGGCCTGGCGGTAGCCCACGGCGCGGATCGCCGGCAGGTCGGCGTGCAGGTCGCCGCGGGCCTTCAGCGCGCGCACCTCGTCGAGGAAACCGGCCGCCAGCATGGCGTCGAAGCGCTCGGCGATGCGCGCATGCAGCGGCGCCCGGTCGGCCGGCAGCAGGGCCAGCTTGAGCACCCGCCACGGGAACGGCTCGCGCACCTGGCTGCCCTGCAGTTCCGACAGTGGCCGGCCGGTGAGCGCGATCACCTCCAGCGCGCGCTGGATGCGCTGGGCGTCGTTCGGGCCGATCCGCGTGGCCGCGACCGGGTCCTGCCCGGTCAGCCGGGCGTGCAGCTGCGGCCAGCCGATCTCGGCCGCCTCGGCGCTGATCTGCGCGCGCAGCTCGGCGTGGGCTTCCGGCAACGCCGACAGGCCCTGCTGCAGCGCGCGGAAATACAGCCCGGTGCCGCCGACCAGCAGCGGCACGTGCCCGCGCGCGGTGATCGCGCGCATCGCGGTCAGCGCGTCGGCGCGGAAGTCGGCGGCCGAGTACGGTTCGGCCGGGTCGCGGATGTCGATCAACGCATGCGGATGGCGCGCCAGCGTGGCCGCGTCCGGCTTGGCGCTGCCGATGTCCAGCCCGCGATAGACCAGCGCCGAATCCACGCTGACCAGCTCGATCGGGAATCGCTCGGCCAGCGTGCAGGCGAGCGCGGTCTTGCCCGAGGCGGTGGGGCCCATCAGGAAGATCGCGAGCGGTCGGGTGTCGTGGCGGTGCATTGCGCCAGTGTATCGGCGCGGCACCCGCCGCTGCCGCAGTGCCGCAGGAACGCGTCGGCGGCGTCACCCTATAATTGCGTTTTCCCCCGCCCGCCCTGCGGGCCAGACAGCAGGTTTCCCCATGCCTCAGACGATGAAAGCCCTGGTCAAGCGCCACGCCGAGCCCGGCATCTGGATGGAAGAAGTGCCGGTGCCCGAGGTAGGCCCGAACGAGGTGCTGATCAAGCTGGAGAAGACCGCGATCTGCGGCACCGACCTGCACATCTACAAGTGGGACGAGTGGAGCCAGCGCACGATCAAGCCCGGCCTGACCATCGGCCACGAGTTCGTCGGCCGTATCGTGGAGATGGGCCCGGGCGTCACCGGTTACAGCATCGGCGACCGCGTCTCGGCCGAGGGCCACATCGTCTGCGGTCACTGCCGCAACTGCCGCGCCGGCCGCCAGCACCTGTGCCCGAACACGGTGGGCATCGGCGTGAACCGCAACGGCGCGTTCGCGGAATACATGACCATGCCGGCCTCCAACCTGTGGCCGATCCCGGACCAGATCCCCTCCGAGCTGGCCGCGTTCTTCGACCCGTACGGCAACGCCGCGCACTGCGCGCTGGAGTTCGACCTGATCGGCGAGGACGTGCTGATCACCGGCGCCGGCCCGATCGGCATCATCGCCGCCGGCATCGCCAAGCACGTGGGCGCGCGCAACGTGGTGGTCACCGACGTCAACGACTACCGCCTGAAGCTCGCCGCCGACATGGGCGCCACCCGCGTGGTGAACGTGGCCAACCAGTCGCTGCGCGACGTGGTGAAGGACCTGCACATCCAGGGCTTCGACGTGGGCCTGGAGATGAGCGGCAACCCGCGCGCCTTCAACGACATGCTCGAGGTGATGTACCACGGCGGCAAAGTGGCCATGCTCGGCATCATGCCGCGCGGCGCCGGCATCGACTGGGACAAGGTGATTTTCAAGGGCCTCACCCTGCAGGGCATCTACGGCCGCAAGATGTACGAGACCTGGTACAAGATGACGCAGATGGTGCTCACCGGCTTCCCGCTGCAGAAGGTGCTCACCCACCAGATCGCCATCGACGACTTCCAGCGCGGCTTCGACCTGATGGACGCGGGCACCTGCGGCAAGGTGGTCTGCAGCTGGAGCTGAGGACGTCCGGCTGAGGCCGGCGCCCCGGCCACACGTTCGAACGATCCATTCGCTCCACCCAGCCACGCCGGCGCCTGTGCGCCGACGTGGCTTCTTCGTACACTGCCACCGATCCGCAGGGGCCACGGATTCCACCACCGGCTTGCTCCGTCACGGCACGCCGGATCGCGACGTTCAGGGAGTGCAGGCCATGCGCGTTCGTCGTTTTCTGGAAGATCCCCGTGCGGCCCGCGCCCTGTCCCGCGCCCGCACGCTGAGCCAATCCCATCGCGTTCGCCGCGGCCTGCTGATCGCCGCCGTCGTGCTGGCGGTGTTCGCCCTGCTGGGCTTCTTCGCCGCGCCACCGATCCTGCGCGGGCAGATCGAGAAACGCGCCAGCGCGGCGTTGTCGCGGCCGGTGACGCTGCAGGCGGTGCACTTCAATCCGTTCACCCTGCGGCTGGAGCTCGACCATCTGCACGTGGGCGGCCGCGACGCCGGCACCGCCTTCGTCGACGTGGACACGGCGGTGATCAACGCCTCGTGGACCTCGCTGTTCCGCATGGCGCCGGTGCTCGACGCGCTGCGCCTGCAGCGTCCGCAGCTGCATCTGGCGCGCGCGGCGGACGGCCGCTTCAACTTCTCCGACCTGATCGACCGCTACGCCGCCAAACCAACCGATCCGAAAGCTCCACCGGCGCGCTTCGCGCTGGCCAACATCCGCGTGCAGGGCGGCGACATCCGCTTCGACGACGCGCTGACCAAGGCCAGCCACCACGTCGAGCAGCTGGATGTGGGCATCCCGTTCCTGGCCAACCTGCCCAGCGACACCGACATCTTCGTGCAGCCGCTGCTGGCCATGCGGGTGGACGGCAGCCCGCTGCGCATCGAGGGGCATACCAAGCCGTTTGCAGATTCGCGCGAATCGATCATGCACTTCCAGTTCGATCGGCTGGACCTGCCGCGCTACCTCGCCTACGTGCCGACCGCCCTGCCCGTCTCCATTCCCAAAGGGCTGCTCAGTGGCGTGCTGGACCTGCACTTCGTGCAGAGCCAACCCACCCCGCAACTGCAGCTCACCGGCCACCTGCAGCTGGACGACTTCGCGCTGGCCACGCCGCGCGGCTCGCCGATTCTCGGCCTGGGACATGCCGGCGCGCAGCTCACCGACGTGCAGCCGCTGGTGTCGCGCTATCACCTCGGCACGGTGATGCTGGACCGGGCGCGGCTCAGCTACATCCAGCGCGCGGACGGCCACAGCAACTTCGACGCACTCACTGGCGGGCCGGCGCCGGCCAAAGGCAGCACTCCCACCGACCTGCGCATCGATGCGCTGTTCCTGGGCGACAGCGCAGTGCACTACGCCAGCGCGGGCGGGCAGACGCTGGATCTCACCAAGCTGCGCGGTGCGCTGCACGGCGTCAGCCTGCTGCCGGCACCGGTCTGCGCACTGAACCTGATGGCCGGCCTCGGCGGCGGCAGCATCGCGGCCAAGGGCTCGCTGGAACTGGCCGCCAGCCGGATGAAGGTCGCGCTCGGCCTGAAGCAGGTGCCCGTGGCCCCGCTGCAGGCCGTCGCCGCGCCGACGCTGCGCGCACCGGTGACCCGGGGCGCGCTGGATGCCGCCGGCCAGCTGCAACTGGACTGGGGCAAGACGATCAACGTCCACCTGACCGATGCGCACGCGTCGGTCACCGACTTCGCGCTGGCCCCGCAGGCCGAAGGGCGCGGCCCGGCGTTGGCCTGGAGCCGGCTGGACGCGGCGATTCCCCTGCTCGACCTGGCCAGCCGACGGGCGCAGCTGGGCGACGTCAACGTGCACCAGCTCGGCATGGACCTGCAGCGGCAGCGCAACGGCACCCTCAGCCTGCTGGAGCTGCTGCCGGAAGCGCCCGCCGCGCAAACGACGGCCGCCGCTGCCGAGGCGCCCTGGCACTGGAGTCTCGCCAAGCTCACGCTGGACGATTCGTCGGTGGACTTCACCGACCTGGCCGCCGGCCCACGGCCGATCACGGTGCGCCTCACCGGGTTGAGGGGCCATCTCGACCAGCTCAGCGAGAAGCTCGACCAGGCGCGTCCCTTTGCGCTGCAGGGCACGATCGACCGCGGCAATTTCACCGCCGACGGCACGCTGCGTCCGATCCCGCTGGGCGCAGACCTGAAGCTGGCCACGCGCCGTCTGGACATCGCGCGCTTCGTGCCCTACCTCAGCGTGCCCTTGAACGTGACCATCGCCAGCGCGCACCTCAGCAGCGACGGCACCCTGCATTACGACGCACGCGGCAGCGCGCCGATCGTGCGCTATCGGGGCAACGCCGCGCTGGAACGCGTGCGCGTGCAGGACAAGCTCAGCGGTGACGACTTCCTGCGCTGGCGCACGCTCACGGCCTCGACGCTGGATGCAGCAGTGGGCATCGGCGCGCCGCGCGTGCACATCGGCGCGCTGGTGCTGACCTCGTTCTACGCCCGCATGATCATCAACGCGGACGGCAAGCTGAACCTGTCCGACGTGGTCGCCTCGCCGAGCTCCGCGCCGGTGTCGGTGACGCGCGCCGAGGGCGGCGCAGGCGCACCGGAGCCCGTCGCCAGCGCGCCCGCGCCGCAGCCCGGCGCCGTGGCGCAAACGCCCGCACCGGCCGCCGACATCCGCCTGGGCGGCATCACCCTGGTGAACGGCCAGCTCAACTACACCGACAACTTCATCAAGCCCAACTACACCGCCAACCTCACCCGGCTCACCGGCAAGATCGGCGCCTTCGGCACCACGCCGGGCGCCCCTCCGGCGGACGTGACGGTGCAGGCTGCGCTGGACGACAACTCACCGGTGGACATCAGCGGCAGCATCAACCCGCTGCAGCCGGTGGCGTTCCTGGACATCAAGGGCAAGGCCGACCAGGTGGAGCTGACCCGGCTCGCCGCCTACTCCAACCGCTACGCCGGCTACCCGATCACCGCCGGCAAGCTCAACATGGACGTCCACTATCGGCTCGACCAGCGCAAGCTCGATGCGGACAACCACATCTTCATCACCCAGCTCACCTTCGGCGAGCGCGACACCAGCCCCGGCGCCAAGCACCTGCCGGTCAAGCTGGCGGTGGCGCTGCTGAAGGACACCGAAGGCAACATCGACGTCAACCTGCCGGTATCCGGCTCGCTGGACGATCCGCAATTCAGCGTGGGCGGGCTGATCTGGCGCGCGCTGGGCAACCTGATCGCCAAGGCGGTGACCGCGCCGTTCCGCCTGCTCGGCGCGGCCTTCGGCGGGCCAGGCGCGGACCTGGGCTACGTCGAGTTTGCGCCGGGCTCGGCGATCCTCGATGCCGGGGCGCAGGAGCGGCTGGGCAAGCTTGTGGGGATCCTGCAGAAGAAGCCGTCGCTGAAGCTGGACATCATCGGTCGCGTCGACCCCACCAAGGATCGCGACGGGCTGCGCAAGGTCACCGTGGAGAACCTGATCCGTCGCGAGCTGGTGCTCGACGAAAAGGGCAAGGACGCGGACGTGTCCGATGCTGCCCTGGCCGACGTGCGCGTCACGCCGGACCAGGTGGAGAAATACCTCAAGCGCGCCTACAAGCACGACGACATCGCCAACAAGCCGCGCAACTTCCTCGGCTTGAAGAAATCGCTGGAACCGGACGAGATGCGCAGCCTGATGGAGGCCAACGTGGCGGTGGACGAACCGGCGATGCGCGCGCTGGCCAAGCGCCGCGCCGATGCCGTGCGCGCCTGGCTTGCCGGCAAGCTCGATGCGGCGCGCTACGACGAGAAGGCGGTGCAGCTCGATGCCAAGGGCATCGAGGACAAGGGCAAGACCACGCGGGTGGACTTCGGCCTGCACCAGTAGCGCGGCTTTGCGGGGCTTCCTTCCCAGCCCCGCCGCGAGGGGCGAGAATAGCGTTTTGCCCACGCAGAAGGTCCCCGCCATGAGCTACCCCGGCCAGTCGCGCTACGCCGCCGAACTCGACTCCATCCGCGAGCAGGGCCTGTTCAAGGCCGAGCGCATCATCGTCTCGCCGCAATCGGCCGAGATCGAGCTGGAGGGCGGGCGCAAGGTGCTCAACTTCTGCGCCAACAACTACCTGGGCCTGGCCGATCATCCCGAGGTGATCGCCGCCGCCAAGGAGGCGCTGGACACCCACGGCTTCGGCATGGCCAGCGTGCGCTTCATCTGCGGCACGCAGGACCTGCACAAACAGCTGGAAGCGAAGATCGCGCAGTTCTTCGGCACCGAGGACACCATCCTCTACGCCGCCTGCTTCGACGCCAACGGCGGCCTCTACGAGCCGCTGCTGGGCGAGGAGGACGCGGTGATCTCCGACGCGCTCAACCACGCCTCGATCATCGACGGCATCCGCCTGTGCAAGGCCAGGCGCTTCCGCTACGCCAACTGCGACATGGCCGACCTGGAAGCCCAGCTGCAGGCCGCCGACGCCGCCGGCGCGCGCATCAAGCTGATCACCACCGACGGCGCGTTCTCGATGGACGGCTTCATCGCCCCGCTGGACAAGATCACCGCGCTGGCCGAGAAGTACGACGCGCTGGTGCACATCGACGAATGCCACTGCACCGGCTTCCTCGGCGCCACCGGCCGCGGCGCGGCCGAGGTCAGCGGCGTGATGGACAAGGTCGACATCTTCACCGGCACCCTGGGCAAGGCGCTCGGCGGCGCGCTGGGCGGCTTCACCACCGGCCCGAAGGAAGTGATCGAACTGCTGCGCCAACGCTCGCGGCCGTACCTGTTCTCCAATTCGCTGCCGCCGCACGTGGTGGCCGCGGCGATCAAGGTGTTCGACATGCTCGAAAGCGCCGGCGAGCTGCGCGCCAGGGTGCAGGAGAACACCGCCTACTTCCGCGAGCGCATGACCGCCGCCGGCTTCGACATCAAGCCCGGCGTGCACCCGATCGTGCCGGTGATGATCTACGACGCACCCAAGGCGCAGGCGATGGCCGCCGGCCTGCTGGAGGAAGGCATCTACGTCACCGGCTTCTTCTTCCCGGTGGTGCCCAAGGGCCAGGCACGCATCCGCACCCAGATGAGCGCGGCACACACCCGCGAGCACCTGGACCGCGCGATCGCCGCGTTCACCCGCATCGGCAAGCGGCTCGGCGTCATCGGCTGACCCGACGCCCTCTCTTTCGATTGTGGGAGAAAGCTCAAGCGGGGAGCTTCGTGGCGCCCGGGAGCGCGCGCCCTGCCCCCTCTCCCCCGAACAGCTCCATCGTTCGGGGGAGAGGGTTTGGGGTGAGGGGAGGTCTTTGCTTTGAAGGCGCTCCCCGCTAGCCGACGAAACCAACAGCCCAAAGCGCCCCCTCACCCAACCCTCTCCCCCGAGCAAGCTCGGAGGAGAGGGCTCAAGCGGGGAGCTTCGCGGTGCCCGGGAGCGCGCGCTCTGCTCCCTCTCCCCCGAACAGCTCCATCGTTCGGGGGAGAGGGTTGGGGTGAGGGGGAGGCCTTTGCTTTGAAGGCGCTCCCCTCTCGCCGACGAATACCAACAGCCCAAAGCGCCCCCTCACCCAACCCTCTCCCCCGAGCAGGCTCGGAGGAGAGGGCTCAAGCGGGGAGCTTCGTGGTGAACGGGAGACCGCGCTCCACCCGCTGAACAGCTTCATCGCTCCTGGGAGAGGACCAGGTTTCTTCGCCGGCCTCGCTCTTCTCCGCGCCGCGAGCTCATGCACGCTGCAGCGCGCGCACCTCGTCGGGAGTGAGGTGCCGCCACTGGCCCTTGGGCAGTTCGCCCAGGGCCAGTGGCCCGATCGCCACGCGGATCAGCCGCAGCACGCCCACCTCGTGCGCGGCGAGCAGGCGGCGGATGTGCCGGTTGCGGCCTTCGTCGAGCACGATCTCCAGCCATGCATTTTTTTCGCCCTCGCGCAGCACGGAGACCGCCACCGTACCCAGTCGCTCGCCGGCATCCACTACGCCCGCCTGCAGCGCGGTGAGCAACGCGGTATCGGGGCGACGGTCGATCTGCACGTGATAGGTCTTGTCCACGTGATGTTTCGGTTCGGTGAGGCCGGCGGCCCAGACGGTGTCGTTGCTGAGCAGCAGCAGGCCCTCGCTGGCGCGGTCGAGCCGGCCCACCGGGCCCAGCCACGGCAGGCCGGCGTCCTTGAGCAGGTCGTAGACGGTGTCGCGACCGCGTTCGTCGGCGGCGCTCACCACGATGCCGCGGGGCTTGTTCACGGCGACGTAGACGCGCCCAGCGGCACCCACCGTAGCGCCGTCCAGCTGCAGCACTTCGCGCGCCGGATCGGTCGGCCGTTCCGGATCGAGCACGCGACGGCCGTCCACGCTCACCCGTCCGGCGCGCACCGCCTGCTCGGCCTGGCTGCGCGAGCACACGCCGAGCTTGCTCAACACGCGGGCCAGGCCGTGGCGCGGAGTAGTGGTGCGGGATGTCGGAGAGCGGTCGGGCGGTCGGATCATCCGGGCAGCCTAGGCGGCCGGCGAGCAGAAACCAAGCGTCGGATCAGCCCGATTTTTGGCCGTCCGGCCACGAATCACCCGGCGTGCGATGAGGGCAGCGGCGCGCTGCTGCGCAAGGCACCTTTCCCCACGGTTGACCACTCCCACGCTTTCGCCGAGCCATGCCCGCAAGGCGGCCCTCGCGCCGGCCCACCCGGCGGGTCATGAAGTAACCCAGGAGGCGCCGGAGGAACCACCTCGCCGCCCTTCGCATGCGTATGTCGCCCGCCGGTTCCGGAGGGCGGCGGTGCTGCATCCGCGGCACCCCGATCAACGTATGTCTAGCCACGGCCAGCAGGCCTCTATCCAACGATCGAATGCGCCCCATGAAAACCGGCATTGCAGAACCGAACATGCTCAAACGGATGATCACCGGCCTGGTGCGCTGGTTCGATACCAGCGCACAGGACGAAATCGGCGACGACGACGACCACATCGATTGGAGCCGGGTCATCCCTTTCATCGGCATGCACCTGGCCTGCCTGGCGGTAATCTGGGTTGGTTTTTCGTGGTTCGCGTTCTGGGTGGCGCTGGGGCTGTACGCGCTGCGCATGTTCGCGATCACCGCGTTTTACCACCGCTACTTCTCGCACCGCGCGTTCAAGGCGTCGCGCCCGGTGCAGTTCGCGTTCGCGGTGATCGGCGCCAGCGCGGTGCAGCGCGGGCCGCTGTGGTGGGCAGCTCATCACCGCAACCACCATCGCCATGCCGACACCCCGGCCGACGTGCATTCGCCTGTGCAGCATGGCTTCCTGCACAGCCACATGGGCTGGTTCCTCAGCCGCGCGGGTTTTCGCACCGACTGGGCGAAGATTCCGGACCTGGTGAAATTCCCCGAACTGCGCCTGCTCGATCGCTTCGACCTGCTGGTACCGGTGGCGCTGGCGGTGGGCCTGTTCTTCCTTGGCCGCTGGCTGGGCGTGGCGCATCCGGAGCTGGGCACCAGCGGGCCGCAGCTGCTGGTGTGGGGCTTTTTCATCTCCACCATCGTGCTGTTCCACGTCACGGTGACGATCAACTCGCTGGCCCACCGCTTCGGCAGCCGCCGCTTCGAGACGCGCGACAACAGCCGCAACAACTGGCTGCTGGCGATCCTTACCTTCGGCGAGGGCTGGCACAACAACCACCACCACTTTCCCGGTTCGGCGCGGCAGGGTTTCCGCTGGTGGGAGGTCGACCTGACCTTCTACATCCTGCGGACGATGGCGGTGTTCGGGCTGGTGCGCGAGCTGAAAGCCGTGCCGGTCGGCCTCAAGCGCAGCGAACGCTGAGGCTCGCCATGCGCATTGCAGTCATTGGCAGCGGCATCTCTGGCATGGCCTCGGCGTGGCTGCTGTCGCGCCAGCACCAGGTGGACCTGTACGAGGCCAACGCCTACGTCGGGGGCCACACGCACACCCACGACGTCAGCTCGAATGGCCGCCCGTATGCGGTAGACAGCGGTTTTATCGTGTTCAACCCGGACAACTATCCGCTGCTGAGCCGGTTGTTCGCCGAGCTCGGCGTGGACTCACAGCCCACCACCATGAGCTTCGCCGTGCACGACGAGGCGAGCGGCTTCGAGTACGGCACCACCACCGTCGATGCGCTGTTCTGCCAGCGCCGCAACCTGCTTTCGCCGGCCTTCTACGGCATGGTGCGCGACCTCACGCGGTTCTATCGCGAGTCGCCGGCGCTGCTGCAGACCGCCGACGCCAGCCCGACGCTGGGCGACTACCTGCGCGAGCACCGCTACGGCGCGATGTTCCGCGACCGCCACATCGTGCCGATGGCCTCGGCGCTGTGGTCCTCGCCCAGCGACAAGGTGCTCGACTTCCCCGCGCGCTACCTCGTGCAGTTCATGGCCAACCACCACATGTTGCAGATCGAGGGTCGGCCGCAGTGGCGCGTGGTGCGCGGCGGTTCCACCCGCTACGTCGACGCGCTGCGCAAGCGCTGGAACGTCACCGAGCGCATCGCCTGTCCCGTGCATGAAGTGCACCGCCACGCCGACGGCGTGGAAGTGGTAAGCCTGCTCGGCAGCGAGCGCTACGACCAGGTGGTGCTGGCCTGCCACAGCGATGAGGCGCTGGCGATGCTGGCCGCCCCGACGCCGGCCGAACGCGAGGTGCTGGGCGCCATCCGCTACCAGGAAAACGACACCGTGCTGCACACCGACACGCGCCTGCTGCCGAACCGGCGCAAGGCGTGGTCGGCGTGGAACGTGCTCATTCCGGCCTCGCCCACCGAGGCCTGCACGGTGACCTACTGCATGAACCTGCTGCAGTCGCTGGACGCCGAGGACACCTTCTGCGTGTCGCTCAACTGCACCGATCGCATCGACCCGGACAAGATCCTGCGCCGCATGCGCTACGCGCATCCGGAGTACAGCCACGCCTCGGTGGCCGCGCAGCAGCGCAAGGGCGAGATCCAGGGCAAGGACCGCATCTGGTATGCCGGCGCCTACTGGGGCTGGGGTTTCCACGAGGACGGCATGCGCAGCGCGGTGGAAGTGACCAAAGCGCTCGGAGTGCAGTGGTGACGTCCGCCTTGCGCCAGCCGCTGGCACCGACGCCCGCCGCGACCGGCGCGGGTGCGGCCGCCGACGCGAGCGTGGAAAGCCGGCCGCTGGCGAGCGCCATCTACGAAGGCTGGGTGCGCCACCGGCGCCACGCACCACGGGCCCACGCGTTCCGCTATCGGATGGCGATGCTGTATCTGGACCTGGCCGAGCTGCCCACGCTGTTCGCACGACGCTGGCTGTGGTCGAGCGATCGGCGGAACCTTGCCGAGTTCCGCCGCAGCGACTACCTCGGCCCAGCCGAGCTGCCGCTGCACGAGGCCGTACGCCGACGCGTGGCCGAGCACACCGGCACGCGCCCGACCGGCCCGATCCGCCTGCTCGCCCACCTGCGCTACGGTGGCCACGTATTCAACCCGGTGAGCTTCTACTACTGCTACGCCGCGGACGGCCGCACGCTGGAAACCATCGTCGCCGAGATCACCAACACGCCGTGGAAGGAGCGCCACGCCTATGTACTGCCGCTGGCCGAGGGCCGTACGCACGGCACCGCGGCGGCGTGGGCGTTCGACAAGACCTTCCACGTCTCGCCATTCATGCCGATGGCGCGTCGCTACGACTGGCGCTTCGGCATCCCGGGCGACGTGTTGCGCGTACATATGAACGTGCTCGACGGCGACCGACGCGACTTCGACGCCACGCTGGTGCTGGAACGCCGCCCGCTGGACGGCGCCGGCCTCGCCCGCGTGCTGTGGCGCTACCCGCTGATGACGCTGCAGGTGGTGTGGGCGATCCACTGGCAGGCGCTGAAGCTGTGGCTCAAGCGCAACCCCGTTCACGACCATCCCAAGCATCACGAGAACTGACCCATGGATATCGAACTGAGCACCGTCGCCGAGCAGATGCCGGCCACCGCCACGCAGCCGGGCAGCCTGGAGCGCATGCTGCGCGGCCGCCTGCTGACGCAGATGGGCCAGCTCAGGGGCTGCCGCCTCACCCTGGACGACGCGGTGGACTCGGTGGAGCTGGGCACGCCGATCGCCGGCGAGGAGCCGCTGCGCGTGCACCTGCGCGTGCTCGATCCACGCTTCTACCGGCTGGTCGCGGCCAACGGCAGCGTGGGTGCCGGCGAGGCCTACATCGAGGGCATGTGGCGCTGCGACGATCTGGTGGCGCTGATCCGCATCATGGTGCGCAACCGCGACCTGCTCGACGGCATGGAGAGCGGCCTCGCCCGCCTCGGCGGCCTGGCGATGAAGGCGTGGCACGCGCTCAACCGGAACACGCGCTCGGGCAGCCGTCGCAACATCGCCGCGCACTACGACCTGGGCAACAAGCTGTTCGGGCTGTTCCTGTCGAAGGACCTGATGTACTCCTCGGCAATCTACGCCGACGAGAGCGAGTCGCTGGAGACCGCCTCCACCCGCAAGCTTGATCGCATCTGCCAGAAGCTCAACCTGTCGCCCGCCGACCACGTACTCGAGATCGGCACTGGCTGGGGCGGCTTCGCCATCCACGCCGCCAGGCATTACGGCTGCCGTGTCACCACCACCACCATCTCGCGCGAGCAATTCGACCTGGCCACTCAGCGCGTGGCCGAAGCGGGGCTTGGCGATCGGATCGAGCTCCTGCTCAACGACTATCGCGATCTCACCGGCCGCTACGACAAGCTGGTGTCCATCGAGATGATCGAGGCGATCGGCGCCGAGTTCATGCCGACCTACTTCGGCGCGATCTCGCGCCTGCTGAAGGACGACGGCATGGCGCTGATCCAGGCCATCACCATCGAGGACCACCGCTACGAGCAGGCGCTGAAGTCGGTCGATTACATCAAGCGCTATGTCTTCCCGGGCAGCTTCATTCCCTCGGTGAGTGCCATGCTCGGCGCCGCGCGCAAGGCCAGCGACCTGCGCCTGTTCCATCTGGAGGACATCGGCCCCAGTTACGCGCTGACCCTCAAGGCGTGGCGGGAGCGCTTCATGGGCCGTCGCAGCGAGGTGATGCAGGCCGGCTACGACGAGCGCTTCATCCGCATGTGGGAGTTCTACCTCGCCTATTGCGAAGGCGGTTTCCGCGAGCGCTCGATCGGCGACGTGCAGATGCTGCTGACGCGCCCCGGCTGCCGTCGCGCCTCCTTCCTGCCCGACCTGCCCACCTCGGCAGCGGCCTGACGGTGCGCCGATGAAGGTCTGGGTCAACGCCCTCGGCTACCAGCTGGTCTGGTTTGCCGCCGTGTGGGGTGCGGCCACCGGCTATTGGTGGCTGGCGCCGCTGGCGCTGGTTCCGTTCGCCGCCTGGTACCTCAGCCGGCCGGACGGACGCGCGGATGCGTGGCTGATGCCGGTGGCGATGCTGATCGGCGTCGCGCTGGATTCCACGCTCGCGGCCAGCGATCTGGTGGCGTACGCCTCGGCCGTACCGTCACCGCATGCGGCGCCGGTGTGGATCGTCGCGATCTGGGCGGCATTCGCGCTCACCCTGCGGCACAGCTTCCGCTTTCTGCACGGTCGACCGGTGCTCGCCGCCGCGCTGGGCGCGATCGGGGCTCCGCTGGCCTATCTCGCCGCTGCGCGTGGCTGGCATGCGGTGGCGTTTCCTCGCGGCACCACCGCGGCAGTGATCGCACTCGGCCTCGGCTGGCTCATCGCGATGCCGGCGCTCGTCACGCTGGCGCAGCACTTCGAGCGCCGGCAGACAACGTCATCGACAGGGAGTCGCGCGCATGTGGCATGACGTCGGCTGGCAGATCCTCGCCGTATGGCTGGTCACCGCCACCGCCATGACGCTGGGCTGGGCCGTGCAGTACCGCACGCGCAACGCCACCCTGGTGGATGCGATCTGGACCGCGACGATGGGCCTGAGCGCGGTGTTCTACGCCGCCGTCGGCAGCGGATCGCCCGCCGTGCGTGGCCTGATGGCGGTACTCGGCGGACTGTGGGCGCTGCGGCTGTTCCTGCACCTGCTGCACCGCATCCGCACCGAGGACGGCCGCTACCGCTACCTGCGCCAGCACTGGCAGGATAACCAAGCCAAGTTCTTCGGCTTCTTCCAGGCGCAGGCGCTGTTCACCACGATCTTCTCGCTGCCCTTTCTGGCCGTGGCGGCGAATCCCGGCGGCGGCATGGCGGCGCTGATGATCGTCGGAATACTGGTGTGGCTTGGCAGCCTGTACGGCGAGTCGATCGCCGACCGCCAGCTCGCGCGCTTCCGCGAGGATCCGGCCAACCGCGGCCGCACCTGCCGCGTCGGATTGTGGCGCTATTCGCGACACCCAAACTACTTCTTCGAGTGGACGCACTGGTTCGCCTACGTGCTGCTGGCCTGGGGCTCGCCGCTGGCCTGGCTGGCGTGGCTGGGGCCGCTGCTGATGCTGGTGTCGCTGTACCGCTTCACCGGCATCCCGTTCACCGAGGCGCAGGCGCTGCGCAGTCGCGGCGACGATTACCGCGACTACCAGCGCAGCACCAGCTCCTTCATCCCGTGGTTTCCGAAAAAGCAAGGATCGACCCCATGACCGACAGTCTCGCCATGAACTCCGACGCCATCGAGCAAACCGAGGAGCGCGGACTCACGCGCCTGGCCGAGCTGGGGCTGATCCCGGACGGCCTGCTGCGGCTGGGCATCCGCCGACTGTGCGCGCAGCGCTTGCGCGAGGAGAGCGCGGGCGGCGCGGAGGCGACCTGGCAGCGCTTCCGCGCGCAGCTCGAACAGCTGCGCCAGAGCCCGCTGGCCATCCATACCGATGCCGCCAACCGCCAGCACTACGAGTTGCCGCCACGCTTCTTCGAGCTTTGCCTGGGCAAGCGCCTGAAGTATTCCAGCTGCTACTACCCCATCGGCAACGAAACGCTCGACCAGGCTGAGGAGAAGATGCTTTCGCTCTACGGCGAGCGCGCGGAGCTGGCCGATGGCCAGCAGATCCTGGAGCTCGGCTGCGGCTGGGGGTCGCTCACGTTGTGGATGGCCGAGCGCTATCCCGCTTCGCACATCACCGCCGTGTCCAACTCGCGCCCGCAGCGCGAGCACATCGAGGCGCGTTGTCGCGAGCGCGGGCTGCTCAACGTGCGGGTGATCACGGAGGACGTCAACCGGCTGGAGCTCGATCCGGAGCAGTTCGACCGCGTCGTCTCGGTGGAGATGTTCGAACACGTACGCAACTACCAGATCCTGCTGCAGCGCATAGCCGAATGGCTGCGTCCCGGCGGCAAGCTGTTCGTGCACATCTTCTGCCACCGCGAACTGATGTACCCGTTCGAGACAGAGCGCGACGACGACTGGATGGGCCGTCATTTCTTCACCGGCGGCCTGATGCCGGCGGCCGATACGTTCATGCATTTCCAGCAGCACATGGTGATCGAGCAGCAGTGGCGCCTGTCAGGCACCCACTACGAAAAGACCTCCAACCACTGGCTGGCCAACCAGGATGCCAACCGCGAGGAGGTTCTCCAGGTGCTGGCGGGAACCTACGGCGAGCAGGCGGCGAATCTTTGGCACCAGCGGTGGCGCATGTTCTGGATGGCCTGTGCGGAGCTGTTCGGTTTCGACGGCGGCGACGAGTGGCTGGTGGGGCATTACCGGTTCATGCGCCGTCCCGACTGATACTTTCGCCGCCCTCCTTATGACAAAAAAGCCCGGTTTGCCCGGGCTTTTTCTTGCGTTGTCACACACACCCAGTTGCCTCGCCTGGCTCACCGAAATCACGTCGGGAGAGCCTCATCCCTCCGTGGCGGAGCCTTACGCGGAAGCCAAAAAAGAAGAAGCCCGGCAGATGCCGGGCTTCTTCATGGGTACTGCGGGGGTTCTTACTGCTGAACCTGTAGCTCCGTGCGACGGTTGCGGGCGCGACCGGCATCCGTGTCGTTCGTGTCCACCGGATCGCTCTCGCCGT